>CAZSXU010000001.1:0-341850 GCA_964610505.1 uncultured bacterium
GTTTCGCGGTCCACCCCCTTGCGGAATCTCCAGACGTGGGTATGCTTTCCATAGGGAATCCCCGATTGGAGGCGAGATTGTACCTTGAGAGCACGCGTGGCAAACACGGAACTCAGCAAATGGGCGGAAAACCTGGGGGGCTCGGTCTCCTGGGGAAGCGTTTCGATTCTGCAAGGTGTTCTCTCCGACATCGAGCGCCGGCGATCGAGGGGGGAGTTCGACCCCGGCTTCTACCACACCCGGCTGGCCCGACTCTGCCGCATAGCGTGGATGTGTCCGCCCGGATCGAAAACAGTCATCGTGGTGGCCGTCCCACGCCCCGCCCACCGGGTCGTCTTCACTCTTGAAGAAGGTCCCTTCGAGGCGGTCCTTCCCCCGACCTACGTGGCGTACGATCAACTCCCGGCCAGGTTCCTGAACGAGCTCCTGGATTTCTTGCCGGGCGAGACTCCGCAGGTCACATTGCTCAGAGCCCCGCTCAAATCCCTGGCCGCACGTCTGGGTCTGGCGAAATACGGCCTCAACAATCTCACCTACGTTCGAGGGCTCGGCAGCTATCACCAGCTGATCGGCTTCGTGACCGACGTGGATCTTGACGGAGCGCCTTGGGTCCCGGACGATGGTCCCGACCCGATGCCGGAGTGCCAAGATTGCGGTCTTTGCCGCGAGGCCTGCCCTACGGGGGCCATCCCCGAGGGGCGCTTCATGCTCCGGGCGGAACGTTGTCTGACCTTTCACGGCGAAGCCTTCGGTCCTTGGCCGTCATGGCTTCTCCCTTCCGTCCACCATTGTCTGGTCGGTTGCCTGAAATGCCAGCAAGTGTGTCCGGAAAATCGGGGGCTTCTCCGTTTTGAACCGGCGGAGGTGTCTTTCGACGCCGAAGAGACTCAGGCGATTCTGAAGGAGGGCAGCGACAGGGCGGGACCCGTGTGGGATTCGATCCGGAAGAAACTCGAAGTGCTGAACATCCAGGACGATGAACCCGTCATCGGCCGCAACCTCCGCGCGCTGATGAGTGCGCACAGGCAATCCACCGGGGTGCAGGAAACCTGAGCTCGAAAATCACAAGCCCGGCCACAGATTCCACAGATTCTCAACCACAATGCGAAATCTGGGGACGGCGCCAGGCGCCGTCCCCAGATAGGTTCTGTGCAATCCGTGAAATCTGTGGTTACCGGAGTATCTGTTCCTCGCTACTCGTCGGTATCCAGAAACGACCGCACTTCCGACATCAGCGCATCCACCATCTCGCCGTCCTTCACCTTCCGAACGACCTCGCCCCTGCGGAAGATGAGACCGCCTTTCTGCCCGCAGGCGAGGCCGACATCGGCCTCCCGGGCTTCGCCCGGGCCGTTGACCTCACAGCCCATCACGGCCACGGTGACCGGCTGGTCGAGGGCATGAAGCGCGAGGTCGACGGCCTCGGCCACGGAACGCAGGTCCACACGGCAGCGCCCGCACGTGGGGCATGAGATCAGCATGGGACCCTTCTGTCTCATCCCCAGCGATTTGAGGATCTCATACCCAACCCGTACTTCATCCTCCGGCGGCCCCGTGAGGGAAACGCGCAGGCAGTCTCCGATGCCCTCGAAGAGGAGAATTCCAAGTCCGACAGCCGACTTGATGATGCCTGCCGTGGCCAGACCGGCTTCGGTGATCCCGATGTGCAGAGGGTAGTCCGTGACCTGCGCCAGGATGCGGTACGCCTCGATTGTGACCGGGACGCTGTTGGATTTGGCGGAAAGGATCAAATTCTCGAAACCCAGTTCTTCGAGCCACCGTACGTACACGACCGCCGATTTGGAGAGGGCAAGAGCCGTCGCCCCGCCGTGTTTGACGTAGACGGTTTTCTCGAGGGACCCGGCATTGACCCCAACGCGGAGCGACACCCCTCGGTCCAGCGCGGCCCGTGCCACCCTTTCCAGCGGTACCTTGCCGCCGAGATTCCCGGGGTTGATGCGAACACCGTCGGCTCCCTCATCGAGAACCTGAAGCGCGAGCCGGTAGTCGAAATGAATGTCCGGGACCAGCGGGATCGGAGACTTCGCTCGGATCTTTCCGAAACAAGAAGCCGCCTCCTTGTCCGGGACGGCGATTCTGGCAAGTTCGCATCCGATGCCGGCCAGGCGTTGGATCTGCTCGATCGTAGCGGCGATATCGCACGTGTCGGTCTTCGTCATAGACTCAACCACGACCGGTGCATCCGCGCCGACTCTGACGTCGCCCACGTGAACAGAGCGGGTCTTTCGCCTTTCATGACTGTGGCTTGCCGTGGCCGAACTCCTCTGCGATCTTCTTCCGATTGACGGCTCGAAGGAGTGCTCGAAGAAACCGGTCCAGATCGATCCCTTCGCTCCGGAGAGTATTCAGTTGCTTCTGGGCCCGGTCTTCCGCCCGGCAGGCACGCGCGTAGTCGATGTCCTCCGGCAGCTCCGCCGAACGCACAAGAATCGTAACCTGGTTGTCGGCGACATCCAGCAGCCCGCTGCTCATGCAGAAACACTGCTGGCGCCCGCGCTCGTCCTTCAGCGTCAGCTTACCCGGAATCAGCGACGCGATCAGGGGCGCGTGGTGGGCCAGAATTCCGAAATACCCATCCCGCCCGCGGGCGACAAGAGACGTGGCCTCACCTTCAAAGATCCTCTGATCCGCCGTCAGGATACTGACGTGAAACAGCGTTGCCAAGAGGAATTCTCCTCTGCCTGCGAAACCCGATAGCCGAGAGCCGACCGAAACGCGACCGCCGTAAGGCTTGCCCGATGCCCCTGCCCGGAATCTGCTTCTCCGCGTCTCAGCTTCTTCCTCTCTTTGGTTCTATGTTTCCTGGTGCGTTCTCTCAATCTCCTCCGCGTTCTCAAGGGCTTCGTCAATCCCACCCACCATATAGAACGCCTGCTCGGGAACGCCGTCGTGCTTGCCGTCCACCAGCTCCTTGAAAGCCCGAATGGTATCCTCCAGCTTGACGTAGCGGCCCTCCCGCCCGGTGAACTCTTCGGCTACGAAGAAGGGCTGCGACAGGAATTTCTGAATCTTGCGGGCGCGCGATACGATGACCTTGTCCTCGTCTGACAATTCATCCATCCCGAGAATGGCGATGATGTCCTGAAGATCCTTGTAACGCTGGAGAATCGTCTGCGTTTGACGGGCAATCTGGTAGTGCTCGTCCCCCACCACTCTCGGATCCAGAACCCGGGATGACGAATCCAGGGGATCCACCGCCGGATAGATTCCCAGCTCGGCGATCTGCCGGGAGAGAACGGTGGTCGCGTCCAGATGCGAGAAGGCGGTAGCGGGTGCAGGATCCGTCAGGTCGTCCGCCGGCACGAAGATCGCTTGCACCGAGGTAATGGACCCTCCTCGAGTCGAAGTGATGCGCTCCTGCAGCTCTCCCATCTCCGTCGCCAGGGTGGGCTGATAGCCCACGGCCGAAGGCATCCGCCCCAGAAGCGCCGAGACCTCGGACCCGGCCTGGACGAACCGGAAGATGTTGTCGATGAAGAGGAGAACGTCCTGATGCTCCTCGTCCCGGAAGTACTCCGCCTGTGTCACTCCGGTCAGACCCACCCGGAGGCGAGCACCCGGCGGCTCGTTCATCTGACCGAAGACCAGCACCGTCTTGTCCAGGACGCCCGAGTGCTGCATCTCGAGCCAGAGGTCGTTTCCTTCGCGAGTCCGCTCGCCTACGCCGCTGAAGACGGAGAAACCACCGTGCTCGGCCGCGATGTTTCGAATGAGCTCCATGACAACGACCGTCTTTCCCACTCCCGCGCCCCCGAAGAGGCCCACCTTGCCTCCGCGCGGATACGGCGCCAGAAGATCGACCACCTTGATGCCCGTTTCAAAGAGAACCGTCCGGGTGTCCTGATCCTCGAAGCTCGGAGGCTCGCGGTGAATCGGATAGCGCTTGTCGGGGTTCTCCAGCGGCTCGTCCGAGTCGATCGGCTGGCCGAGGAGATTGACCAGGCGGCCCAGCATCTGCTTTCCCACCGGCACCGAGATGGGCGAACCCGTGTCTACCGCCTTCATGCCCCGAACGAGGCCGTCCGTCGAGGCCATCGCCACGCAGCGGACAATGCTGTCCCCCAGGTGCATCGAGACTTCCACCGTAAGGGGAGCGTCCCGCTTGGGGTCCTCGATATGGATCGCGTTGTAGATCTGCGGTAGATTGCCCGGCTCGAATTTCACGTCGACGGTCGGACCGATCACCTGCGCTACTTCGCCTTCATTCATCTGTCGCCCTCTCACTTCATCGCTTCGGCGGATCCAACGATGTCCGCCAGCTCTTTGGTAATTGCGGACTGCCGCATTCGATTTCGAATCAGTGTCAATTCCTCGATCAGCTCCTCGGCGTTGTCGGTCGCCGATTGCATGGCGATCATTCGGGCGCTGTGTTCCGAAGCGAGAACTTCCGCCAGCATCGCCGTAATCCGGGTCGTCAGTACGCGGGGCAGGAGATCCGCCAGAAGTTCTTCCACGGACGGTTCGATCAGGTAGGGAACTCCGGCCGCGTGCTCTTCCACATCGAGACGAATGCCCAGAAGCGAACTCACGACGATTTCACGCTTGAGGGTGGAAATGAAGCGGGTGTAGAGAATATCCACCTGGTCCACCTCATCCGTGACATACAGTCTCTCAACGTTTCGCGCAAGGTCCTCGGCCTTCGATCTCAAGAGCCGATCTCCGAGCAGCGAGTCATACGGGATCGCCCACGCTTGCTTGTGGAAGAAGTCGGAGGCTCGTTTCCCCAGCGGGATCACGGCCACATCCCCGGAATCCGGGCGGTCGAGTTCCTCCAGGGCGGCCCGAAGTACGTTCGAGTTGTACGCCCCGCACATACCGCGGTCTGAGGCCACAACGACAAGGGCGCGCCGCTTCACTTCCTCGCGAGCCAGGAGAGGATGCTCCACGACGTGCCCGGACCGGAGGAAGTGCCCGAGCAGGGTCTCCATCCCCTCGGCATACGGTCTCAAGGTCCGGACGTCCCCCTGGGCTCGGTTGAACTTGGCCGCGGCCACCATCTGCATAGCGCGCGTGATCTTCTGCGTGCTCTCGATGGACCGGATCCGCCTCCGGATATCACGAAGTGTGGCCACCCTGTTCCCTCTTGAACTCGGCCTTGAATGTATCGATGCCTTCCCGGAGCTTGCTCTCCGTCTCGTCGGAGAGCTCCCTACTTTCGGCAAGAGCGTGCTTGACCTCGGGATACTCCGACGCCATGTATTTCAAGATGCCCGCCTCGAAATCGGAAACGCTCTCCACGGGTACATCATCCAGGTATCCCTGGACACCTGCGAAAATGATCATGACCTGGTCTTCCAGCGACATCGGAACGTACTGATCCTGCTTGAGCACTTCCACCATCCGTTCGCCCCGCGTGATCTGAGCCTGGGTGGCCTTGTCGAGATCGGAACCGAACTTGGCGAAGGCCGCCAGCTCCCGGTACTGCGCCAGATCCAGTCGAAGCTTGCCCGCCACGGATTTCATGGCTTTGGTTTGCGCGTTGCCGCCGACCCGGGACACCGAGATCCCCGGATTGATCGCGGGACGGACCCCGGAAAAGAAGAGATCCGTCACCAGGAAGATCTGTCCGTCGGTGATGGAAATCACGTTCGTCGGAATGTAGGTGGAAATGTCCCCGGCCTGCGTTTCGATGATAGGAATGGCCGTCAGGGATCCTCCTCCAAGATTGTCGTTGAGCTTGGCCGCTCGCTCCAACAGCCTCGAATGGAGGTAGAACACGTCCCCCGGGTATGCCTCGCGGCCCGGCGGGCGCCTGAGGAGTAGCGCCAGCTGCCGGTACGCGGCGGCGTGCTTCGAGAGATCGTCGTAGAAGACGGCCACGTGTTTGCCGTTGTACAGGAACTCCTCTCCCATCGCACACCCCGAGTAGGGCGAGATGTAGAGGAGGGGCGCCGGATCGCTGGCGGAGGCGGATACGACCGTCGTGTACTCCATGGCCCCGTGGTCCTCGAGGGTCTTGACCACCTGCGCCACAGTGGATTCCTTCTGCCCGATGGCAACGTAGATGCAGTAGAGGTCCGTGTCCTTCTGGTTGAGAATGGTGTCGACGACCAGGGCCGTCTTTCCGGTCTGGCGGTCACCGATGATGAGCTCCCGCTGCCCCCGGCCAATAGGGATCATCGAGTCGATCGCCTTGATTCCCGTCTGGACGGGTTCCTTGACGGGCTGGCGTTCAACCACGTTGGGCGCACGGCCTTCGAGAACGCGGGTCTTCTCCGTCGGGATCGGTCCCTTTCCGTCCAGGGGCTCCCCGAGCGCATTGACCACGCGGCCCAGCATTCCCTCTCCAACGGGAACCTCGGCAACCCGGCCCGTCCGGCGGACCTCATCGCCTTCGCGGATCTTCTCGTCCGAACCGAAGAGGACAACGCCCACGCTGTCCTCCTCGAGGTTCAACACCATCCCTGTAACGTCCCCGGGAAACTTGACCAGCTCCGAGGCCATCACTTCCTCCAGGCCCCATACCCGGGCAATCCCGTCCCCCACTTGAAGGACCTTGCCGACACTCTTCATCTCCAGTCTGGATTCGTACCTCTGTAACTCTGCCTGGAGAACGGAACTGACTTCTTCCGGTCTAAGGGTCATTCCCTCTTCTCCTCAGAACTGTGGCGCAAACGGCCGCGCCGAGTAGAACATGATGGTCCGTCTATGTCGGATGGTCCTACGACGCCAGAAGGCGCGTCGCAAGAAGCTGTTCCCTGAGCTGCACGAGTTCGGATCGAACCGTTCGATCGATGACGCGGTCTCTCATGCGCACCCGGAGTCCGCCGATCACGCCCGGATCGATCTTCTCCACGAGACGGATCTCCTTGCCGGTCAGCCGGCCGAGCTCGCGCGTCAGTTTCTCGCGCTGCGGATCGGTCAACGCCTCCCTCGCTGTCACATGAGCTTCCCACCGTCCCCGGTACTCTTCGGCAATCTGGCGAAACTCGACCACCACATCCGGAAAAAACTCGATCCGCTTCTTTTCCAGCAGGAAGACGAGGAATCTCCGAACGAGCTCGGCCAATCCCTCGGGAAACACGCGGTCCAGGAACCGCTCTTTCTCCTCGATCTGCATATCGGGGCTCTCGAGGAATCTGGCCATCCCGGGGTGTTTCTCCCAGACGTCCCGGAGGGCAATCAGGTCTTCCTCGACCGGGTCCACCGCCTTGGCCTCGCGCGCGGCCATGAAGAGCGCGCGGGCGTATCTGCGGCCGACCGTGGCATCGATCATTTCATTCCCCCGACCTTGACCAGGAAAACATCGACCATGTTCATTTCATCCCACCGAGCTTGACTATGAAGGTACTGCCCATGACTATTTCATCCCACCGAGCTTGACTATGAAGGTACCGCCCATGACTATTTCATCCCACCGAGCTTGACTATGAAGGTACTGCCCATGACTATTTCATCCCACCGAGCTCATCGATGAAGGCATCGACCATGCGCCGGTTCTTCTCCTCGTCCAGGGTCTCCCCCAGGAGTTTCTCCGCGGCCCGGAGACTCAGGTCGACCACATCGCGCTTGAGTTCGATTTTCGCCTTCGCCCTCTCCCGGTCGATCTCTTCCGTGGCTCGATCCACGAACGCCTGGGCTTCCTTGCGGGCGGAATCCTTGATTTCCGCTGCCACCGCCTGGCCTTCCCGCACGGCTTCCTGGATCTTGGCTCTCGCCTCGGAGTCGATGTCCTTCATCTTCTCCTGGTAGCCGGCCAGGGTTCTCGCGGCTTCCTGGCGATCCGCGGCGGTCTGGTCCATCTCTTCCTGAATGGCGTTCCGCCTCTCTTCCAGCATGTGGAGTATCGGCTTCCAGGCATACCGCTTCAGGATCCACAGGGCCACGACGAACCCGATGATCTGGGTGACGATCTGACCCAATTCCGGATGCATACGTCACGCTCCCGTCCAGACAACGGCTGTCGGCCGAGCCCGAATCATGCCCCGGGCCCAACCTCACAAAGCCGCCACCTTAGCCGATCTTCCCCTGGAGAACGAACACGGTCACGAGAGCGTAGATGGTGAGCGCCTCGATCAGCGCGCACCCGATGATCATCCCCGCCTGAATCTTACCCGAGGCCTCCGGCTGCCGGCCCATGGCTTCCATGGCGGCCGACACCGCACGGCCCAGTCCAAGCCCGGAGCCCACCGCCGCAATCCCCAGCCCGATCGGCAGAGCGAAGCTCAGCGCGGTCTGGTAGTCCATCCCGAACCTCCCTTCCGTAGGTTAGTTGGCATCCTGCACCGCATGCGGCGCCGGGCACGCGGTGGAATGCGAGTCCTCATGCTCTTCGTGTGGGAGCATCATGGAGAAATACACCGTACTCAACAACGTGAACACCAGCGCCTGTATCGTGCTGGTCAGAAGTGCCAGGAAGATGAAAGGGACCTGCAGCGGCAGCCCGATCGGCAGGTGCAGAAATCCCAGAGACGCCACCCCCAGACCGACGAAGATGGCGATGAGCACATCCTCCCCCGTCACATTGCCGAAGAGTCGAAGGCTGAGACTGAGAGGCTTCGCCAGCTCTTCCATGATGTGAAGCGGCAGCATCAGCGGGACCATGATGATGGCCACCAGGTCCCGGGGCTGTCCGCAGAGATGATCGAGATACCCGACGATGCCGAGCCGCCGAATGCCCGTGTACTGAACGTAGAGAAAGACACAGATCGCCAGCGCCACCGTCGTATTTATGGATGACGTGGGCGATTTCATGACGGGAAACAGCCCGAGAAAATTCATCAGGAGAATGTAGACGAAGAGCGTTCCGAGAAACGGGGTGAACTGCCTCCCGTGCTTTCCGAGGACACCCGAGACAAAGCTGTCCAGCGTCTCGACAATCATCTCGACGAAGTTCTGGAGTCCTCCCGGAACCATATCGGCCCGCCTCGCCGCACGTGTGGCCACCACGCACATCAGGAGCAACATCCCCCAGGCAAAAACCACGTTTTCCCAGTGATGGAGCCACTGGACGAAGGGAATGTCGGAGAAGTAGTGATGGAGAACCGTGATGAAGTTGGGAAGCTCGGGAGCACCGGATGCGTGTGCCTCGGCCGCGTGCTCCGCCGATGCGGCATGTTCCGCGGCGTGCTCCGTGGCGTGTTCGGTCGCGTGCTGCGCGGCTGCAAGCACCACTGCTGGAATCATGCTGATTCGCCCCCGCGCCTGCACGCCGGGCCCGATTGAGGGACGGGATCCATTCCCATGATCAGCCGTCCCGCGGCCTTCGCAATCACGACGCCGAGAATGATCCAGAAACCGGAAAGAAGACCCAGAACGGGCAGCCCCTGACGGAGCAGAAGATAGCCGGCTCCGTAGAGAAGGGGAAACTTGACCAGCATCAAGAGGGCGACGCGAACCTTCGACCGCCCCGAGAGCTTCCTGTCCCTCACGAGGAGGATCCGAACCAGGGCCGAGATGAGCAACCAGTTGAGACAGGCCCAGACGGAACCCAACCCCATGCTCCACGCCCATCCGGATCGGCCGAGCGCCACGAGCACGAGGAAGGAAAGCCCGGTGAGAACCAGGGCGGTTTCGATCGATCGGCGAATGAATCCCAGATTCATCTTCGCCTCCGCGCTATCCCGATTTCCCATCTTCGCCCTCCTCCGCGTCCCGGGACGCCAGCCGGACCAGGCGATAGACCTGGCGCGCGCCCGCGATGAAGCCGAGGACGATGAGAACGATCATGAATACGGGGCTGGTGCCGAGCTTACGGTCGAGGAACGCGCCGAAGAAGTAGCCGATGAGGGGTGCCACTGCCAGCACGAAGGGAACGGCGGTCAGGAGACCCACCTGCCGAATCAGGTCGTACTTTTCCCCATTCCGCTTGTGCACCCCGCGCGGCCCTCTCGGCTTCGCACACCGGGAACGTGTCCGGTACCGACGGCTTGCTCGGCCGGCCCCTGAATCCGTCAGAGTTGCGGATTCTAGCCGAGAGAGAGGTGAAGGTCAAGCGGGAAAAGAGACGCGGTCTGGTGTCGGATGGCTCACGGGAGACTCACCCCGGCAACCACAGATTGCACGGACGGCCATGGACTTCTTGCCCCGATTGAGGCAAGAGATTGCCTCAACACGTAGCGAATCTGCGGAAAGGTATTTGGGTTCGAAACTGCGAGCTCCGTGGTCGGCTCTTGATCTCTAGAAGTGGTCGAATCCCTTAGCCGGCAAAACGTTCCGGCTCCCGTCCGGCATGACCATTGCGATCCCCTCGGACGGCGGTCGGACTTCACCGATCGGCGTGATCTCGATTCCGGTCTTCGAGCGGAGATACTGGAAGAGCCGATCCACTTCTCCCGGATCCTCGACCGACAGAGTGAACAGGAGTTCGAATTCCTCACCGCTTGAGAGGGCAATCTCGACGGGATTCTTGCCGAGGCGTTCCGCCAGCTCGCCCAGACCCTCGAAAAGAGGAATGCCGCCGGCTTGAACAATGAAGCCCACGCCGCTCGATTCGGCAAGATGGTGGATTTCCGCCGCAAGCCCGTCGCTGATGTCAATCATGGAGGACACCAGACCGCTGGAGGCCAGCAGTTCTCCCTCCCGGACCCGCGCGGCGGGTTCCAAATGGCGGGCCGCCGCCTCCGGGAACTCCGCCAACAGCGACTCGTCTCTCAATACCAAAAGCCCCGCGGCCGAGCCGCCCAGGCGCCCCGTCACACTCAGGATGTCGCCCACGCTCGCTCCGGAGCGAAGGACGGGTCTGGCCGCCGGGAGTCCCGTGACGCTGACGGCGACCACCAACGGACCGGTGGTGCTCACGGTGTCTCCGCCCATCAGGACCGCGCCGTAGATTCCCGAGGAGTCGATCAGTCCGTCCGTCAGCGCATCGAATGCTCGGAGGGAAAACTCCGGAGGGATACAGAGCGCCACCACGACATGGCGCGGCGTGCCCCCCATTGCGGCCACGTCACTCACTGCGGCGGTCACCATTCGAGCCCCGATTTGATACCAGTTGGTGATCGCGGGATCGAAGTGAACGCCCTGGACGAAGGCATCCGTGGTCAGAAGAACATCGCCCGCTCTCAGCGAGAGTACGGCCGCGTCGTCGCCGATGCCCACCTCGGAATCCGGCGGGGGCGGGATCTTCTCGCGAATCCGGTCAATCAGTCGAAATTCGCCGAAGCCTTTGACGGTTCGGTCATCGTTCATGGTTAACGCGTAGCGCGGGAGGGAAGGAAAGTCAACGGGCAAACCCGCAATCCTTAGCCACAGATTGCACAGATTAGCACAGATGTAGAGCAGGTGAGACTTTCGGTGCGATGCGATTCGCATCGCCCCGAAAGCTTTACCCGCATGTATCTGCGGAATCTGCGGAAGGCTTGTGATCTTGGGTCTGTGGTTGCCGTTGACCTTCTAGAACAGGGTGTAAATAAACGGTGCGACGGCGCTGGTTTCCGTCAGCACCAGCAGCGCGCCGAGAAGCACCAGGACCACGATGATCGGTCCCAGCCACCATTTCTTCCGGTGTCTGAGGAAGCGCCAGAATTCGAGCATGATTGCGAGCTTGCTCATCTCCTCGTTCCTCTAGAACAGTCTCTCGTAGTCCCTCGCGTCTCTCGGCTTCTCGTCTCTTCGAATCCAGTAGCTGTCGTTCACCGCTCGAGCGTGGAGGGGATTCTTCCCCAGAAGCCTCAGGATCAACCCGACCGGCGTGATCGCTATGAAGAAGAAAACTGTCAGAATCACCCGAGACATGATCCAGCCGAGCGCGAACGCGAGCGTCATCCATCCCTTGTGCACAGGCTTGAGCGCTTCCGGAGCAACCCACGAAAACAGGAAGAAGACGACCCCGACGCCCGCCGGCCAGTAGCCCCGCTCGGGATACGAACCGAAGAGGAACACGATCGCGCCGATCACGATGAGCGCGACGCACATCGTCCGCCCGAACCGGACGAGCGCCCGCCTCGACTGATCCAGGCTCCCCAGCTTCGATCGTACGTCGCTAATCCAGCTCATAGGTCTCCTGCCAGTCGATGTCATCGTGAAAGTCCGGCTGCTCCCTCTTGTCCAGGAGAAAGCGGCCCAGAACCAGATAGTCCATCTCCGTTCTCATGAAGCACTTGTACGCGTCCAGCGGCGCGCACACGATCGGCTCTCCCCGCACGTTGAAGGACGTGTTGATAATGACGGGGCATCCGCACTTGTCTTCCACACTCTTGATGACGGCGTGGTACTCCGGGTTGTCCCGCTCGCTGACGGACTGGAGTCGAGCCGAGCAGTCCACGTGCGTAATCGCCGGAACCTCGGAGCGCACCACGTTCAGCCGCTCGAGTCCTTGAAGACCCCGCTGTCCTTCTTCGATCCGGTGAAGCTTGTCTCCCGCAACCTGCGCGACCAGCAGCATGTACGGGCTCTCCCGGTCGATCTCGAAGTAGTCCGAAACCCGCTCCGCCAAAACCGACGGGGCGAAAGGCCGGAAACTCTCGCGATACTTGATCTTGAGATTCATGATCTTCTGCATCTCGGGAGAGCGCGCATCGCCCAGGATCGAGCGGCCGCCGAGCGCCCTGGGCCCGAATTCCATTCGGCCCGAGAACCATCCCACGACGTTCTGCGCCAGGATGAGATCGGCAACGGCGGCCGGCACGCCGGAGGGCCCCAACTCCCGGTGCGGCAGACGGTTCTCTTCGAGGAAACGCCGGATTTCCTCTTCCCCGTAGGCGGGCCCCAGGTACGATCCGCATTGGAAATCCCGCGTCCCGTCGACTACGCGTTCGTTTCCCAGGTACTGATACCACGCGAAGAGGGCCGCGCCGAGTGCCCCTCCCGCGTCGCCCGCGGCCGGTTGGATCCAGATATCCTCGAAGGGGCCTTCCCGGAAGATCCGCCCATTCGCCACGCAGTTAAGAGCCACGCCGCCGGCCAGGCAGAGGTGATTCCGGCCGGTCACGCTATGGACGTGCCCGGCCGTCCTCATCATGATCTCCTCGGTCACGTCCTGGACGGAGCGGGCCAGGTCCATCTCTCGTTGGGTGAGGGTCGACTCGGGCTCACGCGGGGAGCCCCCGAAGAGCCTGTCGAACTCCCCGTTGGTCATTCGCAGCCCCGCGCAGTAGCCGAAATAGTCCATGTTGAGCCGGAACGATCCGTCCTCCTTCAGGTCCACGAGATGATCCAGAATCGTCTTCACGTACTTCGGTTCACCGTAGGGCGCGAGCCCCATCACCTTGTACTCCCCCGAGTTGACGCGGAATCCCGTGTAGTAGGTGAAGGCGGAGTAGAGCATCCCGAGCGAATGCGGGAAGTGCTGTTCGGAATGGATCTCGATCCGGTTTCCCGCTCCAGTGCCGAAGGAACTGCTGGTCCATTCGCCAACCCCGTCGGAGGTTAGGAACGCGGCTTCCCGGAACGGAGATGGGAAGAACGCGGACGCGGCGTGAGATTCGTGGTGCTCGGGGTAGATGATGGTCCCGTCGTAGTCGATCGCTCTGCGGATGAGATCCGGCATCCAGAGCCTCTGGGTAATCCAGAGCGGCATCGCCATCAGGAAGGATCTGAGACCCAGCGGCGCCCGGGCGAGATGCGTCTCCAAAATCCGCTCGAACTTGATCAGAGGTTTCTCGTAGAAGGCGACCAGGTTCAGGTTTTTGGACGAGATCCTTCCCTCTTTGAGACAGTAGGCAATGGCGTGGGCGGGGAAGGCGGGGTCGTGCTTCTTCCGGGTGAAGCGCTCCTCCTGCGCGGCGGCGACGATGTCCCCGTCCCGAACCAGACAGGCGGCGCTGTCATGGTAGTAACAGGAAATGCCAAGGATGTTCATGATGTCGGTCCCCACAGAGAACGCGTCCCCATGAGACTAGCACAACTTGCCCGTCCTCTCAATCCTAGTTCGACGGTTGACACGGGCCTGTTTCCAAAGTACCCTGCATAAGATTGACGTCGACCACACTTGTTTCTAAGGAGAACAGTCGAAATGGCAATGAAGAAGAGACACGCCAAACGCCTCCGCCAGATCGGTGGCTGGCTTCTGGCGCTTGTCATCCTGGTGTTCGTGGCGGAATGGGTTTCGCGGGGAATGCAGGATAAGCTGCTGGACTCGAAGTCGAATCCACTCGTCGCATTCGATCCGGCGACCGGCTATACGTTGAAGCCCCATGCCGTGGCCGACCTCCAGAATCCGGTGGGAGACCGGGTGGTGGTCGATATCAACAGCCTGGGTCTCAGGGGCCGGGAGGTTGCGTCAAAACGAAGCAGAGAATTCCGGATTGTGGGATTGGGTGACACTTTCACCGCCGCGCTTCCCGTTGCCGTCGGGGATACTTACCTGAAGCAACTGGAAAAGACGATCGAGTCCGCCTCCTCTTCGAGCACCGTGGTTCACGCCATCAACGCCGGAATTCCCGGATACAATCTGGAACAGGAATCCTGCCTTCTTGCGAAGCTCGGAGAGGCGTTGGATCCGGACCTGGTACTGGTCGGACTCTACGTAGCGGACGACATCCGCGAGTACGGGCAGGAGATCGGGCTTCCGGTTCCCGGCAAAGGGTTTCTTCAGAAGAAGAGCTATCTGTACCACGGCCTGAGGCGGGCCTATCACAGGATCCGCGGTGGCGGGCCCGGCGGTGCGGACCCGGACGCGCCGAAAATGGCCGCCTGGAAATCCACTTTCGAGCGGTACGGCGAATCCCCCGATGACGAGCAGATCACGCGCTTTGTCCAGCTGGCCCGGAGAGAAACGCCCGTCTATCGTTCCGATGGAATATCGGACGCCGAGTGGTCGGGGACGGAGATGATGCTGGGTGAAATCCGAGACCGGGCGGACAAGCTGGGCGCAAGAACGGTGATTGCCCTTGTGCCGACGAAGCGCCAGATCCTTGAGAACGAATGGGCAAAGACCGTTGAACTCCTGAATCTGTCTCCGGGAGAGTACGATCTCGATCGCCCGCAGCGGGAGCTGGTCCCGATCTTATCCCGCGTGGGGATTCCGACCATCGATTTGCTTCCTGTCTTCCGCTCGGCCCTGAGCCCCGATTCCCTCTACTGGACCGGGTATCCGCACTGGACCCCTGTGGCGCACAGACTGGCTGCGGAGACGATCTACGAGTTCCTCGCGCATGAGGATTTGTTGAGACCGTGACAAGGCGACACACCGGCGGGACTGCGGGCAAGACCCAGAACTTCGCAACCACAGCTTGCATGGATTGAGTGGATGAACTCGGGGCGATGCGAGCCGCATCGCCCCGAAAGTCTTGCCCGCTCTGAATCTGTGTGAATCTGTGCAATCTGTGGCTGGATTTTGCTGTTGGCTTTTCTTTTACATCAACCACCTGAGTGTGTCGTCCTCTTCCTCCACCTCTTCGAGATCCATAATCACCTGCGGAAGAAGTTCCAGCACATCGCCGGCGATGACGGAACGAAATCCGAGCGCCTCGGCCGCAAGATCGCCCGCGGCGCCGTGGACGTGCGCGCCCAGGCGGGCGGCGGAGTAGGGATCCAGCCCCTGGGCCAGAAAACCCCCAATCGTCCCCGTGAGAACGTCCCCGGAGCCCGCCGTGGCCAGTGCGTTGGATCCCGTGAGGTTGATGCTCACGTCCCCGGTCGGATTGGCGATGAGCGTTGGGAACCCTTTCAGCAAGAGGACGGCGTCGAGTTCCTTCGCGTACCGCCGGACGGCCTCGATCCGGTCCTTCGTGATCTCTTCCGGCTCAGCCGATACGATGCGGCAGAGTTCCCCAAGATGGGGTGTCAGGACGCGAACCCCTCCGGGGACATGTTTCAGAGATTCCGTCCCGGCGAAAGCGTTCAATCCGTCCGCATCGATGATGAGTGGTTGCGCTATCTTCGGCACCAGGGACCGAACCAGGCTCGCGGTCTCCGGGACCTGCGAGATTCCGGGGCCGAGAACCACTGCGGCCGCCCGCTCGAGCATCTCCAGGATGGGAGCCTCCGCATAGCCCGAAAAGGATCCGTCCTCCGTCTCCGGCATCGGCCGGGTCATCGTCTCCGTCAGCTTGATTTCCAGAATCGGATTGAGACTCTTCGGGCAGGCCAGGGTGGTCAGCCCCGCACCCACGCGTAGAGCGGCTTCCGAGGCGAGCGCGGCGGCTCCCGTCATTCCCACCGAACCGGCCACCAGCACCACGTGTCCGCACGTCCACTTGTGCGCGTCCAGAGCGCGCTCGGGAAGAAGGTCCCACGCTTCAATCCGGTCGAAGGTCTCGACCCGGATTCCTTCCTCGTCGATCGCTGAATCGGGAAAGCCGATATCGGCGACCGCCAGTTCCCCCACGGACTCGCGCCCCGGCATCAGAAAATGCCCCCGCTTCGGCAACCCGAAGGTCACCGTGACGTCGGCATCCACCACCGTACCGAGGACCTGCCCCGTGTCGCCGTCCAGTCCCGACGGGGCGTCCACCGCCACTACGGCTCGGGCGTGTTCGTTGATGGCATCGATCGCATCCCGCGCCAGTCCCCGAGGTTCCCCCGAGATTCCTGTTCCGAGAATTGCGTCGATCACGACATCGGCTTCGGAGACGTCTTTGGCACGAGCTTCGACCGCCCCCGTGTCGAGGACCGTCTGAACGGGAACCGTTGCATCCAGAGCCCGACGCCGGTTGACCGCCGCGTCTCCCGTCAACGTCTCCGGATCCGCCAGCAGAATCACCCGAGCATCGGCGCCCTTCTCCTTCAGGAGTCTCGCGGCGACGAATCCGTCCCCCCCATTGTTTCCCCGGCCGCAGCAGATCAACACCTTTCTGCCCGCCGCGCCGCCCAGGATCTCTTCGGTCACCCGGGCAACCGCCCGGCCGGCCCGCTCCATGAGATCGAGTCCGGGAATCCCCATTCCGCGAATGGCCCGGGCGTCAATCGACTGCATTTCTCCGGCGGTGGAGACTTTCATGTCTCAATCTCCGCGTTCTCATGCTCGACGATCTTGAGCAGTTGCCCGAGGTCGTCGATCTCGTAGTCGGCTCCCGAACTGACGGTTCCGAAGGTATCGCCGTAGCGGGCGAACACGGTCTTCATTCCCACCTTGGTCGCGCCGACCATGTCTCTCTCCGGCCAGTCGCCCACCATCAGCACTTCTCCGGGCTCGACCTTCAAGATGTCAAGAGCCCGCTTGAAGGGCGCCGGCGAGGGTTTCTGCTCGCCCGTGTCCTCGAAGGTGATGACGAAATCGAAAATCTGATGCAGCTTGAGGTAGCAGAGCCGAAGCCAGGCCTGGAGAGCCGGCGCATCCGAGATCACACCGAGCTGGATGCCCCGCTTGGCCAATTCAATAAGAACCAGGTTGAGATGGGGATAAGGAACGAGCACCGCCTCCCGCGCCCGCCGGTAGGCAACGATTCCGGCGGCCAGAATGCGGTGATCGATCCGGCCGAGTTCATTCTGAAGGAATTGATCGAAGACTTTCTGGTACTCGATGCCTTCCACTTCGTAGATGTCGTAGAGCTTCTGCTCGACCGATTCCCGGGGCAGATCGAGACCGGCATCGATCATCGCCTCGACAGCCGCCTCGACAGCCTGCTGCTTCATCTTCATGAAATCGGTGATTGTGTTGTCCAGGTCGAAAATGACGGCTCGAATCATCGACCGCTCCCGGAGAAAACCACCGTACGCTCGGAGGGGAGGAATCTGCGGTTCCGCTTTCGATGGCTTCGCCGGCGAACGCGCCGACACGCCGATATTCCGCTGACCTCACGGGCCTACAACCGGCGGATCGCACCGCAATCGAAGGGGGCCTGGCGATTCAACCGCGGCCGCACGGCCCAGCGGCGGGAAGAGAGCGACGAATCCCCGGCTTACTTGAGCGAGTGGCCGACCGCCTTGCCCAGGCTGATTTCGCCGTTGTCGATTCGCAGGTTGAAGCCACATTCCGGATCGGTGCAGACCCATGCCTTGTATGTGATCGGAGCACCGTCCCGGCCATAGTCGGAAAGCGGAATCAACACGCCCTTGTTGCACTTCATACACTTGGGAAAGTTACCTTCCATCTCTGCCATGTCCCCCCCTAACAACGCTCAAGCACAGCCTCCTCTCCCCGGATCAGGGAGAGAGAGTCCCGGCAGGGAATGGCCTCGACCCCACCGGCTCGACCAATTCTGTAATGGGCACGAAAGGAAAAAGCGGCCCGGATAGACCCCTCCCGCCCCAACGACCTCCACCGGAGCCAACAGCAAACAGGAATGAGTTTTCGACCTGCGCCCGACCAGACGCCCCCGCTCGACATCCCGACATCATCCCGTCCCTCGCGCACATGAACCTCCCCACCCTCACACGGAACAACCTTCAATACGCTACCAGAACCGCGATGCCAAGTCAACCGCTTTCTGGCTTCCGAACGAGCCGAGCGGATCAACGGGACGAGCTACCGGGCGGCGAGTGAATCCGGGCCATCGGTGGAATCCGGTCCGGTCGCCGACCGAGAACCAAGCAGGAAGGGTCCCCCGATCCACGACAAAGGGCGGCGGTGGCCATCCGCGAAATCAGCTGTTGACAAGGGTGCCCGGAGACCTTATATTCACTAAGAGGATCAAAAAGACCTGTTTTGTCCTTAATAAATGATTTCATCTCCCAAGGAGAAGCCATGCGGCTGACACGCAAGGTCTGCTACGGAATCCGGGCACTCCACTACATCGCCGGCCAGTCCGCTGGTAAGTACTGCTCCGTGGATGAGATCGGACGGGCACAGGAGATCCCCTGTCGATTCCTTGCCAAGATGGTGCAAGACCTTGTACGAGCAGGCCTTCTGGCCTCTCGGCGAGGGCAGGACGGCGGTGTGCGCCTCGCCCGCCCGGCGTGCGAGATCACGATTCTCGACGTCATGTGTGCGCTGGAGGGCCCGATGGCCGTCAGCGAGTGCCTCGGCCCGCACCCGACGTGTGCCTGGATTGAAACCTGCCGGGTGAGAGAGGTGTGGAAAGAGATGCAAACGATGATTCAGTCGTACCTGGAAACCACGAGTCTCGAGGCGACTGAGCAGGTGGTCCATGAAGAATCCACGTAGGGCTGAGACCTCGAAGGGAGCTCCGGGGCGGCCCGAAGCAAGACCGAGTGAAGGGCGGTGATTTGAGATGTCCAAGAAAGAGGTCCAGGAATGGCTCGACGAGTTCCTGTCGAGTAGAACGTGGCTTTCCAACCGATACAGCCCTGACAGAATCATCGAGACGTTGGAGAGGTGGACGGCGATCTTTGAAGAAGAGTCAGAGGCGGCTGGAGTGCACCTGGAGGACGTCGCGCCGTTGAGATTCTTTCGGCCCTCGTATCTCAGACTGGCCCCGGGCCAAGACAACGATGATCCGCTGCGAAGAAGAGCCCGTGCGGCCGTTGAGCGCATCGGGAAGCGATCGCTTCTGGAGAAAGCCCGTCACGTCTCCGGTATCGACGGCCTGGATGCGTCCCGACTCGAGAAGTGGAGTCACAAGCGAATCGCCTCGCGCTTCTCGAAATGGGAAGACGCCATACGAGAGGCGGTTCCCGGCCTCTGCGACGAGGAAATCTTCCGTTTCTTCCGGCTTCGGTACCTGTACCTCCCCGAGGATCGCTTCATCCGCCAGGCGATTCCCCTCGGCGTGAAGAACACGACGGAGTACCAGAACCGCATTCGGACGCTGGAACTCCTCGGCATCGGTTCAAGTCACCCGGGCTATGAGGATTGGATGGGTCTGGCCGAGTGGAAATTTCGCCGGAGGGCGAAGAAACTGAAGCAGGCGGTCGAGCGATTTCGCGACATGAAACTGGGATTTCCGCCCACGGCCGACAGCATCAACCAAAGGGACTACCAACGGTACCTGAAGATCTGCGCCAACGGCGACGCCCCGGATTCCATGGAGGAGATGGTGTACAAGCTAATCCTCTATTTCTCGGGGCTGACGCGGGTTCAGCTGGCGGCCTTCCTCTCGGAGATCCCGGAGGGTAACCCCTGGCGGACCTACGATCTGGACGGCGCTTTGGGAAGGCTGGTGGAGCTGGGTCTGGTGGAGGAACAGGCTATCGAGACCGGCGAATGGTATCTGCCGTCGCGCAGCATTCAGACCGAGATCATCCTGGAAACGTGGCTTGAGAAGCTTCGAAGCGAGATCAAGATCGGCACGAGGGAAGCCCTCGACTACTTGCCGGCGGGATACCAGAGGCACGGAACCACCGTGATCGCGCGAAAGGACATTCCCAGAGCCACCGAGCGAATCATGCGGGACCGCAGGCGGATGGTTTCCGAGTTCAACATCGACCGCGGCGACCCGCGGTACGCTCGCGTGATGGGACTCAGCCGAAGAGAGATCGAGAACGAACTTCGGGAGTACGGTCAGGTAACCCGGGCGTTCGAAACCGGCCGCCTTGCCTTGAGCCGGGATCTCGAGGAACAGCTTGAAATCTTCCTCACCGACGATCTCAAGCCCGACGATCGGGACGTGTTCGCGCTGGTCGTGAATCTCGGTGAGGCGTCCATCTCGCAGCTGGGCAAGATCTTCCGCCGCCACGTCGGCGGGCGAAGAGGGTTTGCCCTCAAGTCGTCGCTCAAGCGTCTCTGCGCCGTGGAACTTCTGGCCGAGAATCGCGAGGGCCTCTACACGCTGCATCCCTCCCTGAGGGATCTGAATGAGGCCGAGGGAATGTCGGATTTGTCGCTCGTGGTCGGCCTCCTGTAGTCGCACGTTCGCGCCGGGGAGTGAGGCTGGCAGAATCCCGAATGGATCTCACAAGCAGCGGGGCGGCCTGCCGGGCGCCCCGCGTTCTTTCAGGACGGGCGCCTCTTGATCGGAAACACCGCGCGGGAGTCCCATGAGGAATACGGGCCGGACTTTCCAGGCGAGATCCTTCTGGACTTTCCAAACGAGATCCCTATCCTTCCAGGACAAAGAACACGATGCCGAGCATGGAGAAGAAGATGAGGGCATTCCTTCTGGTGGCGTTCGGGGCGGCGTTGTTCGCCGGGTGTGGAGGTCCGCCGCCTCCTCCCCCGCCCTCCCCGGAGCCCCAACCCGCGTACATTCTCGAGGGCACCATCTACGACGATGAGAACCGGCCTGCGGAAGGAATCAGCGTCTATCTGTTTCCCGTCGGAGATGAGCACCCACTCGGGTTCACGCGCTCCGACTCGATCGGGGCCTATCGTATTGAGATCGATGCGGAGACGGCTCCGAAACGCCTGTTCGTGCTGTTCAACTCGAACCGCCACCCCGACCACGACGGCCGGTACCTTCCGAGCATGGACCGCATCACGCGTCCCGAGGGGGAAAACCGGCAGCATCGTCTCTACTACCTGACCCCCGTGAGCGAAGCCCCGTCGAGTATGGGAAACATCTTCGTAATCAAACCCGTCTGCAATCTTCGTTCCGCTCCGACAACCGAGAGCTCCCTCATCGGCCAGGTCAGGAAAGGCCAGTCGCTCGAGGCCCTGGAGAGGGACGGAGAGTGGTTCTGGGTGGAGACAAGGGACGGCACTCGCGGCTGGATCCACCGCATGCTCGTCACCACCCTTGACCATCGCATGCCCGAATAGGCCCGCACTTTGTCGCACATGCGCTTTCTGCTTTCACACATCGCGTTCTTCTGCTACGAATTGGGACGGAGGGAATCCTCATGGAGAATCACCGTCCGTCCAAGGATGAGTACTATCTCTCGATCGCCCTCGAGGTCTCCAGGCGGGGCACGTGCCTCCGCCGAAACTACGGCGCCGTTATCGTCAATCGGGACCATATCGTGAGCACGGGGTACTCGGGCGCGCCTCGGGGCCAGAAGAACTGCATCGACATCGGGCGCTGTGCCCGCCAACAGGCCCGGATTCCCGCCGGAGAACGCTACGAGCTCTGTCGGTCCGTCCACGCGGAGATGAACGCCATCATCCATGCGTCCCGCGAGGAAATCATGGGCGGCACCCTCTACCTGGCCGGCACCGAGCATGAAACGGGCGACGAGGTCTACAGTGCCAAGCCCTGCAGACTGTGCACTCGCGTCATCATCAACGCCGGAGTCGAAACGGTCGTCGTCCGGGAGGCTCCCGGAGAAGTCAGGACCTACGGCGTGGAGGACTGGATCCGGCACGAAGACGTTCTGCCTGCGCCCAAGAGTCGATAGCCCGGCTGCAACTGGCCGATCTTCCGCGAGATCCATGGCGCTACGCTTGCGCAGGGCTGTGCGTTGCGCGGCTTGGCGGCTCCGCGGCTTCGTTCCGTGTGCGCCCGCTCCCAGGCACGCATGTTCATCCGTTCTCCCGGGAGGCACGACATGACTCGAAGCACTGCGGCGAGCCTGGCCGTCCCGGCCGCCCTGCTGTCGATGTGTATGAGCGTCGGATGCTCCGATTCCAGAGCCCCGGAGGCCGATTTGATCCTCGTCAACGCCAAAGTGGTGACTCTCGATTCGTCCAACTCGATCGCCGGCGCCATTGCGATTCGCGGCGATCGGATTCAGCGCGTCGGGTCCAACAGGGAAGTTCTGGCCCACGCCCGAGACCGGACCCGGATTCTGGATCTACGCGGGAAAACGGTCGTTCCCGGTTTCAACGACGCGCACCTGCACTTCGAGTCGGGCGGATTCTCCCTCACGGAGGTCGATCTCAGGGGTGTAGCCCGAATGGAGGAGATTGAGCGCCGGATTCGATCCGAGGCGAGAGCGCTGCCGGAAGGATCGTGGATTCGCGGGCGGGGATGGGACCACACCTTGTTTCCCGGCGGCCGCTGGCCGACCCGGGAACCGCTGGACAACTGGGCACCCCGAAATCCCGTGTACCTCCGTCGGGTCTGCGGGCACGCAGCATGGGTCAATTCGGCCGCACTCGAGGCCGCCGGCATCGCTCGAAACACGCCGGACCCCGAGGGGGGCGAAATCGCCCGGGACGCCGGCGGCGTTCCAACCGGCATCCTCAAGGAAAACGCCTGCGATCTGGTCAAGGACGTCATCCCGGAACGTTCCCCGGAGGAACGCCGCCGTGCGGCCCGGGCGGCCCTGTCGGAGGCGGCGCGGCTCGGCGTGACCAGCGTCCAGGACATGGGCACATCTCTGGAGACGATGGCCGTCTGGGAGGATCTTCGAAACCGCGGTGAGCTCACGGTTCGAATCGGCGCGTCCCCACTGGTGGAGGAAGGACGGGATAGTCTGCCCTCCGGATGGGACCGATCCCGGTTTCAGGATACATGGCTTCGCGTCGGCCCCGTGAAAATGTACTCCGACGGAGCTCTGGGCGCCGCCACGGCTGCCCTTCTCAAGCCCTACCAGGACCATCCCACCTCCAGAGGCATGCTGGTCACGCCTGCTGAAACGCTAGGAAAGCTGGTCGGCGAAGCGCACCGTTCGTCCTTGCAGGTGGCGATTCACGCGATCGGGGATCGCGGCAACCGCGTGGTTCTGGACGCGATCGAGAAGGCCACGCTTTCCTCTCCCCGCCCGGATTCCCGTCACCGCGTCGAGCATGCCCAGGTGCTTGCACCGGAGGACATTCCCCGTTTCGTCGAGCTGGGGATCATCGCTTCGATGCAGCCCACTCACTGCACGTCCGACATGCGTTGGGCCGAGGACCGGCTCGGACCGGTGCGGGTGAGGGGCGCGTACGCCTGGCGGTCTCTGCTCGATTGCGGGACCGATCTGGCTTTCGGGACCGACTGGCCCATTGAACATCTGGACCCGCTTCTCGGACTCTACGCCGCCGTGACGCGGCAGGATGCCGAAGGCCATCCTCCGGGAGGCTGGTATCCGGACCAATGCATCACCCTGGAGGAGGCTCTTCGGGCCTACACTCTGGGCTCGGCCTACGCGTCCTTTGAAGAAGACATCAAGGGTTCCATCGAGGAGGGCAAGCTGGCGGATCTCGTCGTTCTCTCGAGACCCGTGATGGAAATCCCCACCGGTGAACTTCTGGAAACCGAAGTCGTGATGACCATCGTTGGGGGAAGAATCGTCTTTCAAAAAGAGAGCTGACCCTCTCAGGACATCTCCCGAAGCAATCGTGCACCTTTTGGAAGCGAACGATCTTCTTCGCTAAACCCCGCGAACACAACCTCGGGAAGAAGGAGGATTCCCGTTTCCTCAACGACCCTCTCCTGCAGCAATCTCATGAGATCCAGGACATTCGCGGCGGATGCCCCCGTCTCGGTGAGGATGAAATTCGCGTGCTTGCGCGGGACCGAAGCGCCTCCGACCCTCATTCCCTTTGCCCCCACCCGGTCCAGCAGGCGCCCGGCGAAATCTCCCTCGGGATTCCGGAACACCGAGCCGGCGGATGGTCCCTTCGGCTGCCGCGCCCGCTTCGCCAGGAACTCCTGAGTTCTCCTCCGGACCTCCTCGGGATCCTCTCTTCGAAGTGCCAGAGCAACCTCCAGCACCATGGCCGGCTCGTTCAGGAGCCGAGAGTGCCGGTAGCTAAACTGAAGGTCTTCTCGGCTTCGGATCTCCCGAATTCCCGAACGGCGCAGTACGGTGATGGTTTCCACGATGCGGGATACTTCGGAGCCTTCGGCGCCGGCGTTAACGGCCACGGCTCCTCCGATGGTACCGGGAATGCCGACGGCGAACTCAAGACCGGCCAATCCTCTGAGCGCCGCTTCCCCGGCCAGCCTCGAGAGTCCGCATCCGGATTCCGCAACAATCCGGGTTTCCTCAAAACGCACGGCGTTGAACCCGGCGGCCGGGCGAATCACCACACCCTTGATGCCACCATCGCTCGCGAGGAGATTCGACCCCCACCCCACCACCCGGCAGGCGACGCCCGCGTCTCGAGCCATGTGCACCGCCCGCTCGGCATCGTCCGCCCCCCCCGCCCGCACGAGCAGCTCGACCGGCCCGCCCACGCGCCAGGTGGTGAGCGTAGACAACGCAACCCCCGAGCGTACGCATTCTGAGGGAAATCCGTCTCGAAATGCCGCCATCCAGTTCGACAACTCTGCCGACCCTCGATCTCCAGAATGCCCCTGCGTTTCCACCCCCGGCGAACGTCGCCGGGCACCATACGTTTCATGTTCCGGAATCAAGCAGAGGCCCCAAGCCGACATTCAAGCACGTCCCGGATTCGGAGTCAATCTCAGCCTCTATGAAGACCTGTTCGGTGAACCCCTTGAATGGGCCCGGAGGCTGTTCTATACTGCGAGTGCACTTCGAAGGCGACCATTCGATCGAGGGGAAAAGGGAATCATGATGCACCGGATCGAGACAACGGGGCTCCCCGTCCTGCTCCTGCTGCTTTTCGTCCTCGGGGCCGGCGGGTGTGGCCGACCGCGGCCCGAGAGTGAAGTCACCAACCTGATTCTCATCGTTGTCGACACGCTCCGGCCGGACCACCTGGGCTGCTACGGCCACGAGGCCATCCGCACGCCGATGATCGACGACCTGGCGAGGCACGGGACCGTCTTCGAGCAAGCGGTGACCCCGGTACCGGTGACGTCCCCCGCCTTCTCCTCGCTTCTGACCTCGACGTTTCCCCCAACCCACGGCGTCCGGGACAACGGGCTGTACTCTCTCTCCGAGGAAATGCTCACCCTGGCCGAGGTTCTGGAGGGCAAAGGCTTCCGGACGGCAGCGTTTCTCGGCTCTGCCGTGATGGACTCCGTTTATGGCCTGGGCCAGGGTTTCACCACGTATGACGACCATTTCGAGGGCCTCTATACAACCAACAACCCCGAATATCTTCCTCTGGCCGAAGAGATCCGGATGACGCGACGCCGGGCGGAGGTGGTCAGCCGCAATGCCCTCGGGTGGATCAGGAAGAACAAGCGGAGCCGTTTCTTCGTGATGCTTCATTACTTCGACCCCCATGCCTACTACGATCCGCCGCCCCCCTTTGACTCGCTCTACGCCGGGAATGCGTATGATGGAGAGATCGCATATACCGATTACCAGATCGAGTTTCTTATGCGTGGAATCGGGACTTTCAACATTCCGGGGCGGACCCTCATCGTTCTGACGGCCGACCATGGTGAGGGACTCATGGAGCACAACGAGGGTCAACACGGGCTCCTGATTTACGACTCGACGCTCCGAGTCCCTCTCATCTTCAACTGTCCGGGCGTTTGTCCCGCCGGCCTGCGGATTCCGGATCAGGTGTGCTTGGTGGACGTGGCGCCCTCCATTCTCTCTCTTGTGGGGGTCGAGATGCCCGAGGCGTTTCAGGGCGCCGATCTTCGCCCCTTCTTCGAGGGCCGCACGCCCGACGGCGTCGGGGAGATGTACTGCGAGACGTACCGTCCCCGATTGAGTTACGGCTGGAGCGATCTGGCGGGGATTCGCAAGGACGGTTGGAAGTACATTCGGGCACCCAAACCCGAGCTATACCATCTCGTCGAGGACCCGGGCGAGACGTCCAACCTGGCCGGCTCGGGGTTACCCATCGAAGAGTCGCTGGCGAAACGCCTCGACGAACTCCTGAGCTCGTTTCCCACCGACGAGCGGTACCGGGCCCCGGAAACGCCCCGGGATGAGGCCACCAGAGAGCGACTGGAATCGCTGGGATACCTCGCCGGGATGCGTGATACTCCCGAGATCGAGGCGGAAGTTCTACCCAACCCCAAAGATGAGATGGAGGCCTTCAATCTCCGTCAACTCGCCAGCCATAAGACCCGTGTCGCGTGGAACCTCCTGGAGGCCGGAAACTCCGAGGATGCCCTGGCCGCCCTTCGCCGCGCCGTGGAACTGGAGCCGCAGAGCCCTGTACGACACGCAAACCTCGGCACCGCCTATGCCCGGTTGGAGAGGATTCCCGAGGCGATTGGGGCGTTCGAGGAAGCGCTGCGGATCGATCCCGGCTACGACGTCGCGCATCTGGGGCTGGCGCGGGCGCACGCGTTCGGCGGGGATGCCGACGCCGTCCTCCGGGCCTACCGGGCCGCGCTTGCCGCCTCCCCGGGTCTGGAGGAGGCCGTACTCGGAATCGTCGATCTCGAGACGGCCCGGGGCCGGCCCGAGCGCGCGCGAGTGGTTCTCGAAGAGGCCCTGAGGGGTGATCCCGACAATACGACGTTCCTCTCACACCTCATTCAGGTGCTGAGGGACACGGGAAACGCCGAGGAGAGCATCGTCCACCTGGAGCGGCTGGCCGCCCTCCAGCCGCTCAACCCCGATCCTCCTTTCTATCTGGCCCACACGCTCGCCCGCATGGGCAAGCCCGACGAAGCCCTCCGCTGGTACGGGCGCGCGGTCGAACTCGACCCGGCCGCCGTGGACGCCTACTACAACATCGCCTGCATCCACGCCCGGATGAACCGGAAGGACGAAGCCATCGACTGGCTCGCCAAAGCCGTCGAGCACGGCTTCACCGATCTCTCCTACATGAAAACCGATCCCGATCTGGAATCCCTCCACGCCGAGTCGCGGTTCCAATCGCTGTTCTAGGCAAGATCCCCCGATTCCTCGTCGACGACGCATTCCTCCTGCGGCATCCACTCACAGCCGAGAACAACGGAGACAGCCAAAGGGGGGAGCAAGCGTTTCTGACGATACTCCGGCCCATCCGGGATCGGCTCATCAGGGAGTACCGCATCTCGACCGCTGCCGAGTTCCTGGTCGTCGACGCGCTTGTGCTCAGCTACTACCAGTACATTCGAGCCGCGACGGCGTTACACGGATACACCGCAAATGGGCAGTCGTCGAATTCTGAGATCCTCGTGCGGTACGTGCAGCCGTACGTGGCGAAGGCCAACGACCTCTTCCTCCGGAACCTCCAGGCCCTACGGGAAATGAAAACTTCGCCGATTACGATCAAGATCGAGCAAGCAGGGCAGGTGAATGTCGGGGAGAAACAGCTGAATGTAGCTGGCGACTCGCGCGACTAGGTGGCAAACCGAGGCACGTGCGAGATACAACGAACTTACCTTCCTTGCCAGTTCCCATCCTGAACTACGGTCTTCCTCAGGGCAAGCCTGGGGTCAGCTGTCTCAGATTCGTTCCATCCGCATTCATGATCCAGATCGTACCGTTCAGCTTGGGGTCATCACTTGGTCTCGAAAAGGCGATCTTCTCTCCGTTCGGGGACCATGAAGGCTCGTAGCCGTTGGCAATCTTGCGGGGAGCATCCCCATCCGCGCCCATGACCCAGATTCCACCGTCTGACTGGAATGCAATCAGTGTCCCATCAGGGGAGTACTTGGGGTGCCTGACAGAGCGGCGATTGGCCGTAAGCTGAACGAGACTGTCTCCGGAAGCGTCCATGGAGAAGATCTCGCCATCCAAGTCTACATACCGCATGTGTACGATCCACTGCCCATCCGGCGACCAATCAGGCATTCGGGCGCTGGAGTGGCTGACATTGACCCTATCCGTTCCGTCACTTCGCATTTTCCAGATTTGGTATGGTGCCTGAGGATCGGAGGAATCCGAATCATACGAAATCCACTCTCCATCCGGGCTCCAGGTGGGGAAGTAGTTACGCCCTTCGGAAGTCAGCTGTACAAGACTAGTCGTATCCAACTCGCTGCCAACAAACCTCCCCTTGTGTATCTGTTTGTCCGCCTCGAAGGCTATCCACTCGCCGCCCGGCGACCAGTCGGCATAGACACCCCAGGCCTGAAGCAAGAGGCGAGGATCGGTCCCGTCGGCATTGATGATCCACAAGCCTGCCGAATCAGGATCAAAAACATAGGCTCCGTCGCTGACTCCCGATATTCCTCTGCTCTCGTACAGAATCCTGGAACCATCCGGGGACCACGCTGGAAAGCTGTTGATGGTGTTGTAGCTGGGTGTGGGCACCGGATAGGTAGGAGTGTCATCTGAACAACCCAGTGCAAGTAACAACACTCCCATCCCCGTTGCGGCTGGGAAGATGTAGCTGAAAGACCCGGGTCTACGCATTCGTCTCACTCCGCCCCTGGCACCGCGAATAGCAAGCCAAATGCTGGTGGTACTTGCAGCACGTCGCCCTCGCTGGACCTGAACCGTTCCGACGCCTTCACGCTGCAAGATGCTAGCCCCTTTGTCCCAACTTACTTGAGAAGAACCATCTTCCTTGTGATCACACGCGCCCCAGCCTCTAGCCTATAGAAGTATACTCCACTTGGACAGCGGTCGGCAACCCAGACCGCCGTGTGTTCGCCAGCGTCTTGGTACGCGTCAACCAAAGAGGCCACCAAGCGGCCACGCACGTCATAGACTCCAATCTTGACCTGCAGACCCCGAGGTAGTACGTAGCAGATCGCGGTCAGCGGGTTGAATGGATTGGGATAGTTCTGTGAGAGTGCCACCTCTTGCCCCGGCAAGGCACCCGCGCGGCCATCTGCCACGCTGCCATACAAAGGCATGGCCTCTTCAACAAGTATCCATGCAACACCGCGACGCACGACCTCCTTCTCCGGGCTCTCCGGCTGAGGGGCTTTCGGGGACGTTGTTAGCTTTATTAGCTTATTCTGCATCTTTGCGGCACCATCTGTCTATGTCTGATTCGGGCGGAGGATTCGCTTCGATCCGCCGTGCAGCAACGGAGATCCAGGGCGGGCTGACGCCCAGCGCTTGAGCCAGCTGGGAGCCGCTCCGGCCGAGACGATGAACCCAGACGTAGGGGCATTTTAGGGGCAGACTACGAATTAGCCTAACTATTTGTCCGACTGTACCTTAGGGCCCCGCTTCTGTGGCCTGAGCGATCTGCCGAGTATCGTCTCCAGGTGCTCCACGAACTCATTCCCCCCGCAAGGCCGGCCGGTGTGCGTATGTCGGCGGATGGTCTTGATCATCTGCCTGCCGTCCTCCTCCCGAAGCCAGGCAGACCAGTCCGAGCCCCACGCGCCATCCACCCACTCCCCTCTCCTCCGCGTGACTCTTCTTGGGTGCTTGACGAAAAAAGCGGCCGGCCGGCGGACAGTCCTCGGACTCCGTGACGCGGAGCCCCGCCGGTCGCTCTCTGGTCTGTCTGGCTCGACTCAGGAGTACCTTGAGGCGTCTTGCTCAGTCAAGATCCTCCTGGCCACTTCCTGTTCTCACCGATGGCCTAATCCATTACGCCCCAACCGCTTGCTGAGTTTCGTAGTCTGTCCCTGAAATACCCGTAGTCTGTCCCTGAAATACCCTCCCTGAAATACCCGGGGATTGTGGTGCCGTCCGGGAACCTGGACGACGCCTCGTTTGCCCTTTGCGGCTGCCGGCATCGGGGGGGGTGTCTGCAAACTGGGCGCTAGAGATTGCCCTTTGGGCCTGAACCCTCACGGATTCTGGGCTGGACGCTCGGGTTGGAGGGGCTGCAGCGCTCGGACTGGTGTCACTCGGGTCTTGCGTTTCTCGTGCCGTCGTTCGAGAATAAGGATCCGAAAGTATCAAGGTGTGAAATGGCGGATCAGAATGGGTGGCTGTCCCCCATTGATCCTGTAGAACATAGAGATATTCCGACTAGGGCTCTGTCCCGAAAAGCAGTCCCGAAAAGCACGAAAAGCAAATGGCCCCGGCCCCGGGGAGTCTTGTACTGGTCACTCCACTCACTGTTAGCCATTCAACAGCGGAGCAAGCCATGACTCGCATAGCAGACATCATCCGTAAGGCAATCAGGAAGATTTTGCTAAGAAAGGAATACGTCAAAGTGTCCGGAAGCATTATTCCGTCACCAGACAGACGATTCTGTGGCTCTGAATTCGCAGATGATGACTTCTACTTAGAATCCGTCGAAAAAGAAGCTGCTCGCTTGATTGACCATTTTCAATGTACTCAAGAAAGCCGGATATTGGACGTAGGCTGTGGCCAAGGGCGCCTACCGATCGGCATTCTTCGTGTAATTGGTGAGGCTAACTACATAGGAATAGACGTTGACCGAAGGTCTATTGATTGGTGCAAGCGCTATATCGAGCGAAATCACCCTTCTTTCAAATTCAGACATTTGAACCTCCACAATGAAAGATACAACATGAATGGTCCTAGGATAGACCATGCTTTTCGTTTTGACATAGAGTCAAAGAGCGTTGACATAGTCTATCTGTTCTCCGTGTTTTCTCATACAACCGAGGAGTACACGAGAGCTTATCTCAAAGATTTTTCACGTATTCTCGATGACAGAGGCAAAGTGTTCTTTACAACCTTCGTTGAGGAGGATGTCCCCGATATCTCGATCAATCCAGAGAACTATCGCTTAAAGTGCTCTGGCCCCCTCCATATTGTGAGATACAACAAGGACTATTTGTTTTCTATCCTCGCTGAATCCGGATACTCCATTCTGAGTTTTACACATGGAACAGAAGCAGATGGTCAGAGTGCCGTCTACTTGAGCAAAAGGAATCGCTGACAATTCGCTTCACCGGACAGCAATTCCGCTGCGCTCCATTGCTGCCGGTGAGCTTGGTCGTTAGACACCTCGTGCCGGTGCGACCGTCACGAGATTAGCAGCAAGCGAGGACCCGGCATTCCGGGGACGCAGGCGTTCCGGGGACGCGATACCAATAAGATGCTTCCGTGACACTTTCTGGGAGCCCTCTTTCCGTCAAGCTCATTCCCGTGGCGGGGAGGATTCTGCCTGCTCCTCCAGCCTCCGGAGCATCTCAGCGGCGTTGCTGTTTTCCGCGTCCAGCTCCAGGGACTTCCGGTAGTTCCAAATGGCGGGGGCCGTCTCCCCCGCGACCATGTACGCTTCGCCCAGGCTGTCGTAGACGTTGGATGATTCCGGGTAGAGGTCCACGGCCATCTGGAATATCGCCACGGCCTCATCGACCCTCTCTTCGCCGAGCAAGCGGTATCCGAGGGAGTTGAACTCACTCTCAAGGAAGTACACCTCGTTTCCGGAACCGGAGCGCAGCACGTGCAGCGCTGCCCTGGCTTCCTCGATGCCTGACTCGTCCAACCTATCGGCAATCACACTCGCCGCCGACGTGTGAGACTGTTTCCAGATCTCTCCGACCAGGAGTCGTAGGTCATTCCGGAGAATGGCGTCCCAGTCTTCCGAGTAATCCTCCCATGTGGTCACGTATGGGAATTCGTTTTCCAATGCGGCAAGGCGATCCATCGTCTCTTCAAGACTCCATCCGGCAGCGTCCGCGCTGTCCACTTTGTCGGCAATATCCCGAATGAAGTCCCGGTGAGAGGCCAGTCTCTCCCGGGTCCACGGACCGGGCGCATTGCTGCGGATAACGTGGACGACGGGGCCCTCCCCGTCCAGGAGATTATCCAGAATCTCCAGCCACCGGTCGATGTCCGGATCGCTATCCCTCGCCAACATGTGCCCGAAATGAAAAATGTCCCCGAGCATGACGAGTCCCACTTCGGGAACGTGAATCACGAGGTCGCCTTCGTTCGTAGCCCGGCCGAAGTAGAACAGACGGAGAGTCAGGTCGCCGAGATCGAGAGTCAACCGATCCCGGAAGGTGACGTTCGGCAGGACCATCTCGTAGCCCTCGGCCAGGTCGCCGGCAATTCGCCGACACAGATCCAACCAGTTCCGGTCGAACTCCACATCTTCCGGATCCAAATCGGGCGACGCCAGCCGCGCTTCCGTTCGCTCCACCCGTTCACGGAACTCGCTCTCTCTTCTCGCCAGAAGCTCATCAAGAGTGCCCCGCCGCCTCTCCAGCGATTCCAGGCAGCGTTCATGGGCGATGATATCGATATCCGCAAAAGCCTCTCCTCCGCCGGTCAGGAGGATGTCGTCGCAGGAGAGGACAAGGTAGGCGAAATCATCGCGTCCCAATGCCTTTGCGACGATCTTCCGGACCTCGGACGCGATGCCGGGAGACCACATGGCATCGATAAGGACCAGTCCCTTCTCGGACGCGATGCCGACAGTGGTCGAGTTTCCGGTCATTGCGCTGACGGTGACCACGCGATCGTTGAGGCGGGTGACCTTGAGAGGAAGGTCGTCGGACGCCGGTACCCGACCGGGGAGCAGCAGGAGCGTGAGAAGAAGTACCATCGGAGACCATCTACCGAGAGCCATAGGAACCTCCATAGCGAGAATGTGATGTTCATCTCATGTGACAAATATCACATCACATTCGGATTCTGTCAAGGGGGGCCTCCTTCTCGGTGGGTAGCGTCAAGGTATTCTGGAGAATATCGGCGACCGAAAACGGCCACGACCTGCCGTGACAGAGGCAAGTGACGAAGTGACAAGCAACTAGGGGACAAGGCACCGGGGGCGATCGTGTTGATCGCCCCCGTCCGTAGGTCCTCGGAGAAACCGCGCCGCCGTTTCGCTAGTTGAGTATGTGCGGTGTGATGAAAATCAGCATATCGGTCGTCTCCTTTGTGCTCACGGTGTTCGAGAAGAGGCGGCCGAGAAGGGGAATTCGCCCGAAGAGCCACAGCCGCCGGATGGTCTCGATCTTGGATTCCTTGATCAATCCTCCCATCGCGATGGTCTCTCCGTCCCGAACCGTAACCCGGGTGGAGAGCTCCCGCTTGGAGGTGATCGGCTGATCGTCATACTCCCCGGTCCAGCCGATGATGTCCTGCACCTTAGGCTCAACCATGAGGGTGATGAGACCGTCTCCCGAAACATGCGGGGTGACGGAGAGCTCGATATTGATCTCCTTGTCCTCATACGTCAGCAGATCCTGCGTGATCCCGGCCTCGCTGAATCGGCTCACCGTCCGCACCGGCACCACCGTGCCCACGCTGATCTTCGCTTCGCGGTTGTCCTCGGTTGTGATTTTCGGGTTGGAAATCAGTTTGGAGTTGTTGTCTTCGTCGAGAGTCTTCAGAACCACCTGAAACTCGGCGAGGGACAACGTGCCGAAGGTGAAGCGATCTCGGTCCAGCGGAAGCACCTGTGGCGCCGGGTTCCCGTCGATGGAGGCCTCGGCGTTCCAGTCGAATCCGACATCGAGGCTGTTGCCGATTACGGTTTCCACCAACCGGACTTCGATCATCAGTTGCTTCGGTGCCTTGTCCAGGGTGGCTACGACCGAGGCAATCTGCTCCACGCGCGCCCTTTCATCGTGCACGATGAGAACGGTGGCTTCCGGTCCTCCCTCTTCCTCGACGATCCGGATCTCTTGCTTTTCCTCCTTCTCCGGGTACAGCTGGATGGATCCCCGGGGGGAGAGCAGCTTCGATACGGCGGTCCGGACCCGCTTCCCGTCCGCGTGGTGAAGCTGAATCACCCGAGTGTCGCCCCACCGAGTGGCATGCTCCTCCGTCGCGGTGACGACAATGATGTCGCCGACGGTATCATACCGGTAGCCGCAGGCTCGGAGGAGCGCGTCCAGGACTTCGTTCACCGGGACCCGATCGAAGTGACCCGTCACCTCTCCGACCACCTCGTTGCCCGACACGATGTTGAGCCCGTTCTGTTCCGCTACCAGATTGAGAGCCGTGCGCAGGTCCATGTCTCGGAGATCCAGCGACACGGGCCGGTCGTTGAGACCGCGCGGGGCGTTCGCCGTTCCCTGGGCTTCCACTGCAGACTCCAGCGGGAGAATCAGCAGAAGCGCCACACTCATACTCGCCACAAGGATTCGCACGTCTGGGTACCCTCACATTTTAGAGAATCGAAGGACCTTTTCCCAACCCGTCCCGCGAACCACGACCGTGCCCTCGGAAATGGAGACGACGGTTCCGCCCAATAAGTCGTCGCCCACCCGAAGGACTTTTCCGCCAATCACGGCACGCCAACCGTCGGACGAGTAGGAGGTTGCCTGAAGTACGGTATCGCCCGCCGCCGGGATCTGGACCGGCGGCTTCACCTCTTCACTGTAGATCCAGCTCTTGCCGGAGAAGAGATCCACACCCTCCCAGCGCCTTGTGCGCCAGCGTTCGGCCTCTTGAAGAGCCGCCGCACAGGGGCCGGTGGAGCGCGCGAGCGTCTTATGCTCCTCGACACCTCCCGGCGCCTGCATCGTCATGGTCGCCGCTTGGGCCGACTTCGCCGCCATCGTCCCGCCGTCTCTCGGAGAGCCGCCCCTCAACAATTCATTGGCCCCGTAGAGAAGGGTCAGGGCAAAGATGGCAGCGATCCCGACGCGCCGGGTGTTCCAGGATCCACTCTTCTTCAACCTGCGTCTCCTTCCATCTCAGGCCCCGCCGGGCCGGGGCATGTTCACCCCGGTCCATCCGTCTGCCCCTGCACGTTGGCCGCTCTCATCGGCCTCACATGTCTCTCTGGAGGGCCGGCCTGCAAAGGCATACAGGTTCAGTGAAATCGTGGCTTCGACGATGCCCTGGACATCCGGAATACGGCTGATGACCAGAGACTTGCATTCGACGTAGACACCCCGCTCCGCCATGTCCTCCAGAAAACGCCCGATGTTCCGGTACCGTCCCTGAACAACCAGCGTGAAGGGGACGATGGAGATTCGGGACTCTTCCTTCACACGATTGGATCCGAAGATCGTTCCGATCTCAAGATCCGCGGCGACGACGTCCAACCCGTTGGACACCGCTCTCTCGGTGAAAGACCGCGTGACCGCCGGGATGTCTTCTTCTCGGGGGAGGGCAGCCAGTGTGTTTTCGAGTCTTTCCTCTTCGTCGCTCAGAGCTTCCAGCTCCCGTGGAAAACTGTCGGCGACCCTCAGCAGTTGAGCATACGTCGTTTTCGCTTCCTTCAACTCTAAGCGGTTCGAGCGTATTTCGCCGACGCGCGGAATTCCGTAGATCAGCGCCCAAACGGCGCAGACGGCGAGGCATCCCCCACAGTACAGAAGCCCGTTCCAGCTGTGCTTGAACAGCAGGTCCTTCATCCCGGCACTCCGAGAGCAACTGGCTTCATCCTAGTTCAGCACGCACACGATCTCGAACGCGAGTGCGCTTTCCTCCCCGCGGAAGATCCGTTCCTTTCGGACAACGACCGGAGCATCGTAGAAAGGTGATTCCCGAATCTTCAGCAGGAAATCGAGGAGCGTCGCCTCCAGTCCCTCCGCGCGACCGTGAACCTCTCCCGACACAAGAATCTGCCGGGCGGGAACCTCGACATCCGACTCCAGACCCACCGATTCGTGATCCAGCCGCAGCGAGTTGAGAATCACACCCTTGGGCAGCCGATGGGGGAGGTCCTTGAGGATTTGCGGAGCGATCGTTCGTTCCCCGGGCAGAAGCGAAACCAAACCCTGCTTCGATTCCACTCGACTCCGACTCTCATTGATCTGGCTCAGTCGGGCCTGTTGGGCTCCGACGGACTTGAACCCAGCGCGAGCCCGTGCGAGATCCGCCGACAGGCGGCCCGCCGTGATTCCCGTGATACACGTCAGCGCGGGGACGCTAACCATGAGCGCCGTGGCCACCCAGAAGAGAACGGCCAGGCCGAGGGCGGTCGAACGCGTCATTCTTCGGGAAACGGGGATCAGATTGATGTCGCTCGCCCATCCCAGGGCCGCACCGATGGCCGCGGCCAGGCACAGGGCGTGTTCTCCCATCGGCTTGGACTCCGATGCCGGAATCTTGCCGAGATCCAACCGCTCCACGGGCAATCCGAGCCGGGCGCTCATCGCCTCGGGCAGTCCCCCGATCAGAGATCCCCCGCCCGCCAGATAGACCCGCTCGATGGGTTCGCCGCTGCTGGCGTTGACGAAATGTACGAGCGTTCGCTCAACCTCCGCAGAGAGCCGTTCGACGGCCGGCCGCACGAGAACCGAGAAGTAGTCGGGCGTCTTCCCCGGCCCCGCCGGATCGGTGAGATTCAGAACCTTGTTTCTCTTGGCCTCCTCTGCTTCCTCGGCGGAGTAACGCAGAGGACCGTCGGGGGTCTGAACCGGCTGGGTCAACGCCTGAGTGAACAGGTTGCCCGCTACGCCGACCCGCCGTGCATAGATCATCGCGCCCCGCCGGAAGATGCAGATCCAGGTACCGTCGCCCCCGACGTCCACGACGGCGAAGCCCCGATGTGTTTTGCCCTCCGGAATGATCGAAAGAAGATTGCCGTAGGACAGCGCCGTCGTCCCGACCCCGTGGACGCGGAGTTGCCCCAGCACGTCGAACAGGCCGTTCAGGGTAGACTGTGGGACGGACGCCGCCAGAATCTCCAGTGGCTTGTCGGGGATATCAGACATGCGCCTGAGAACAGTGAATGCCACTCTGGCGTCCGTCGTCTCGCCCCCCAGGTCCTTCTGAACCTGCCACTCCACGGCTCTGGCAAGGTCCTTGCCGGGAATCTCTGGAAGATGAACCTGATGAATCCTCGCTTCCGGCCCCGAGAGATTGATGGCCAGATGGTCGCCGGGCCCGCCCACGTCCGACAACGCTTCCATCACTGCCCGGCGGATCGTATCCTGTTTTCCGGTCCGGTGGGCGGGGCTCGAGACCCGAATGGACCAGTCAAGAACCCGGTACTCCCCGTTTCCAACGGCGAGCCGCACGGCCTTGATCGCGCCGGACCCGATATCGATCCCAACCACCGTCTTGGGCTTGAGAGCCCTCATCGGGAAAGCCATGTCCCGCAGGTTGGACCGAAGCGTGTTATGGTTCTTGCCCCGATCGAGGTTCGGTTTCGACGTTGTGCGATCGGCTGTTCCCATTCCATCCATTCCCACTACGGTGCCGTGAAGGTAATCTGCGAACCGTCGCTGAACGATATCTGAAAGGTCGTGCTGGTAACGCTCTTGTAGGACCCTCCGGCTCCACTCTGATGGTTCTTGAAATTCAGCAGCTGGACCGTAACCACGGCGCTCGAAGCAACACTCTGCGCGGAACTGAAGGTGGTGACATCCCCACTTCCACTCCTCGGTGTGGTACCACTCCAGATCGTGGAACCGCCCCAGTTGACCTGCTCGTACCATACATTTGGGTTATGAGAATAGACGGCGGTCAGGCTGGTGACGGTAATCGCACTGCCGCTGATGTTCTCGATCTGGAATTCCAGGCTGCGGTCCCCCGAACCGAATGTCGCCGCTGAGCCGATGACGTAGGCCAGCTCGCTCGCCCCCCCGCCGCCGCCCCCACCGCTGCCGCCGGTACCCGGGAGCGTGGCGTTGAACCGAAGACTGGCGCTGGCGCTTCCGCCCGGCGTAACCGTCACCAGTTTCACCGACGAGTCGGCGAGCACGGAATGCGTCGCTACGACTCTGTGAATACCGATGGGAATTCCACTGATGGAGAAAACGCCGCCCGCGCTGGGGGTGGCGCTCGCGCTGGTCATCGACCCTCCGCTCGGATGGTGAACCGTCACGGTGATGTTCGAGAGATCCGAGGTGGTCGGATTGGAACCGTTCCAATCCGTAATCGTCCCCGTTACCGTGTTCGAGATGAGGCTGGCGTCGGATGGGGCGAACTGGTACGTGATGCTCTGGCCGCCCCCCGAGGAAGAGATCGTGACGTGCGAACCGCTCACCGGAAACGTGTACGCCTGGGCCCAGCTGTCTGTCTTGTAGCCGGTGGCATCTTCCTGCACCGAGTTGACCACGTATGGGCCGTCCCAGGTACCGCCCTGATCCGTGATCAGGGCGTCCAGATTGGCGGGCACGCTGCCCATGTCCCCGATGTATCCGAAATCCGTTCTCGTCCCGGCGCTGACCAGATCCGGATTGCCGGCGACCGCGTGTCCCAGCTGCTTCATTTCCTCGAGGGTGCTGTAGTACCGATTGCGGTCGAGAGCCAGGTCGGCGCTCCGAACGGCCACCGTACCCAGGATTCCGATGATGACGATTACCATCACCATCTCGAGCAGCGTGAAGCCTGATTGCCCGCGCCGACCGGTTCTCTCGGTTCTCTTCATCTCGATCAGACTCCGGTGTGTTTGTCGCCGGATGAAGGCGCCCCGTCTCCGAGCGCCCCCCGCTCAGAAATTCACCGTGATCGCCGTTCCTCCGCCGGCCGAGCTCGTAATCGCGCGTTGGCCGGCATTATACGTATATGCGGTTCCCCAGGCGTCCGACAGATATCCTCCGCCCGAGTCGATGTACGGGCCGTTCCATCCCGTCTGGGTGTAGCGGTTCCACGCCGGCACTCCGCCGGGCTTCGTCGCGAGGTCCGCGAGCGACGAGGGAAGCGCGCCTACATCTCCCTCGTAGCCCCGGGAGACGGGATGCCCGGCCGAGACGCTGGCGTCGTCACCGATGATGGCCCTCCGGAGCGTCCGCATCTCCTCCAGGGTCGCGGCCCGTTTTGCCTCCTCCACAACCCCGGAAATTTTTGGAACGGCTACCGCCGCGATCACCCCCACAAGCGCGATCACCATGACCAGCTCCACGAGGGTGAAACCGGAGGGTTTGCGCGCGCAGGCCTGTCTCGTTCTTGACTTCTGTGTGTTCATTCACTCCCCGCCTAGTAGTCCGGGTTGCCGTGGACCGAGCACGTCAGCGCGTAGGTCGAATCCCCCGACGGGGTGTAGGTGATGGCACCGCTGCCCGGACAGGTCGGGATCGTTCCACTCGCGAACATATCCGTGGCGAGAGAGTCGGGCAGCTGACGGGAAGTCGCGTACCTGACCGCGATCGCCGCATGAATCGCGCCCTGTTTGCCGTGGCAGGTGGCCCGCTCGGCGTCGCTCGAGAGGTTCGCGTACTTGGGCACGGCCACAGCGGCCAGGATTCCGATCACGACAATGATCATGACCAGCTCGATGAGTGTGAAACCCCGGCGGTCCGAGAATCTCCTGAACCTCATGGTTCAACCTCCTCGATAGAGTGAAACCGAATCCCACATGGGAAGAAAGATGGCCAGGGCGATCCCGAGAACGAGCATTCCCAAACAGACTGTCAGCGCAGGCTCGATCAACGCCGTCAATTTCTTGCGCTCGCGTTCGGCTTCCTGGCGGTAGTAGTCGGCGGCCGCCCCCAACATCTCCTCCATGGCTCCGGAGCGTTCACCCACGGAAATCAACTCCCCCGTCAGGGGAGGAAAAAACTCACTACTGCGAAATCTACTGGCCAGGTCACTCCCCTCTGCCACGGCACTGCGAACGTCCATGAGTTCGCCGGCCACGATACTGTTGCCGATCGTTCTCGCGCTCATTTCGAGCGCGTTCAGAACCGGCAGTCCCGCCTCAGACAGCACTTTTAGGATTTCGCACGTTCTCGACGTCAGGGACTTAACCGTCAGGGCACCGAGCAGCGGAAACTTCAGAACGATGCTCTCGATCTGCCGCCGGCCCATTCCTGTTCGGTACAGCCGGTACACCATCACCCCCAGCACGGCGAGGACGGAGACGGGGTAGTACCAGTACTTCATGACGGCATCGCTGATCCCGATCAAGATCACGGTCGGCAGGGGCAACGCGGCCCCCATTTCCGTGTAGGATTGCGCGAACTTCGGAACCACCAGCGTCAACAGCACGACCAGGGCGACCCCGACCGATCCCACGACAAACACCGGATAGCGAAGCGCCGACTTGAGTGCCTGCCGCGCTTCCTCGTCTCTCTCCAGAAGATCCGCGGCCGAGATCAGGGTCTTGTCCAGCGCGCCGGCCGCTTCTCCCACTTCCACCGCACCGGACAGGATCTCCGGAAACGCGGGCGACTGACCCGAAAGCGCTTCGGCCAGGCTACTCCCCTTCAGGACCCTGAAACGGACGGCCTCGATGGCCCTTCTCTCCCGCTCCTCGGTTGCCTGAGAGGCGACGAGCTCCAGGGAGGACGCCAGCGCCACGCCGGATCGATGAAGGATCGCCAGAGACCGGGCAAAGAAGATGACCTTCTGAGTGCTGAGCCTGCGGCGGTCGAGCCCCAATCTCTCCAGAAGAGGTATTCCCCTCTTCCGAATCCCGGTGACGACGACATCACTTTGCGTCAATTGGCGGACGACCGCTCCGCGATCTTCCGCCTCGATTTCGCCCTGGACCTTCTGGCCATTGGGGTAGAGACCCCAATAGGTATATGTCGCCATGAACCGCTCGGCTAGAAGGTCGTGGAGGTGGTCACCTCCAGAACCTCCTCGACGGATGTAACGCCCTCGGCAATTTTGCCGAGGGCGGCGTCTCTCAACGGCTTCATTCCCTGAAGCTTGGCAACCTTGGCAATTGCCGACGCCGGCGCTCTGTCTACTATCAATCTTTCGACCTCTTCGGTCAGAATCATGAGCTCAAAAATGCCGACTCGCCCCTTGTATCCCGTGCCCCGGCAAGACTTACAGCCCTCCCCCCGGTAAAAAGGCCCGGCGAAGTCCCAGCCCTCCTGGCGAAGTTCTTCGAGTTGGTAGGCCGCCGGATCGTACGCGACCTTGCAGTCCGGACACAGTCTGCGCACCAACCGCTGCGCCATGAGACCGTTGACGGTGGTGGCTACGAGAAACGGTTGCGCTCCCATATCGGCCAGCCGGACGAGGCCGGAAGGGGCATCGTTCGTGTGAAGCGTACTCAGGACCAGATGCCCCGTCATCGCAGAGCGGATCGCCATCTCCAACGTTTCGCGGTCTCGGATCTCGCCGACCATGAGAATGTCGGGGTCCTGGCGCAGGATGGCTCTCAGGCCGTTGGCGAAGGTGAGTCCCGCCTTGGCGTTCACCTGCGTCTGCCGGACGTTCTGAAGCCGATACTCCACCGGATCTTCGAGCGTCATGATGTTCTTCTCGGGCGACTTGATGGACGCCAGCGTGGCGTAGAGCGTGGTCGTCTTCCCGCTCCCCGTCGGGCCGGTAACCAGGAAAATCCCGTACGGCTTCTTGATCATCTTCTCATAGCGCGCCAGGTTGTTCCCCTCGAATCCCAGATCTTCCAATCCCAGAAGATGCCGGGCCTTGTCCAAGATTCGCAGGACCACGCTTTCCCCGGATGTGCTGGGGTAGGTCGACACTCGAATGTCGGCTGCACCCATTTCGCTCCGGAATTCGAACCGGCCGTCCTGTGGCAAACGCTTTTCGGAGATATCCATGTCGGCCAGAATCTTGATTCTCGAAACGATGGGAGGGAAGAGCTGCCAGTTGGGCGTCGGCATTTCCCGCAAACGACCATCCACGCGGAATCGAATTCTCAGCGATTTGTTACCCGGCTCGATGTGGACGTCGCTGGCTTCTTCGGCCAGGGCGCGTTGGAGGAGCAGATCCACGATCCTGACCACGGGCGCATCGGCGAGGTCTTGCTCCTGGAAGTCCGGCATCGAACTTCCCGAGAGTCCTGCACCATCGGGAAGCGCTTCGTGGGACAGAAGGTCGAGGGCCTCCTGTCCGGTGTCTCCCCTTCCGTAGCGATCGTCGATCAGATGAGAAATGGCCTCGGGAGTGGAGAGGACCGGCTCGATGTCGCAACCCGATTCGTGCTGCACCGCATCCAGAGCGCTCACGTCCTGGGGATCCGCAATCGCCACGCTCAAAACGTCGTCGAAGCGGAAGAGAGGCACCACCTGGTGTTTTCGCGCGGTCTTTGGGGAAACCAGGTTGAGCACATCCGGGTCGACGGAGTACCCCGAGACGTCCATATAGGGGACGCCCATCTTGAGCGCTACCAGCTCCAGGAGGGCGTCTTTGCTGACGCGGTTTTCCCGGAGCAGGCGTTCCGTGATTTCGACCGCATTTTCCCCGGACCGGCCGACTTCCTCGGGTGACACGATTCCGGCGCCGATCAAATCCGCTTCGATGTCGAGGTGTTCAAAGATCCGTTGACTCATAGCCCGGCCTCCCGAGGTTTCCCTCCTGCCCCGCCGTCACATGACCGACCGCTCACGAGTGTCTGGATGTCGCAATACGCAGCGGGGGGTCTCGTCGTCAGTTGGTCGAGCTCAAGGCCTGCCGAATGCGGGTCCTGACGATCTGCACGAGTTGCTCCAGATCGAAGGGCTTGGCGATATACTCGTCTGCTCCCGCCTTCCGGCCGCGTTCCAGATCCGCATCCGAGTTTCTCGCGCTGCTCAGGACAATGGGAATATGACCTGTGTTCTTGTCGAATTTCAGAAGCCGGCAGACCTTGAAACCGTCGAATTTCGGGAGCATCACGTCCAGGAGAATCAAATCCGGAGAATCGTTTCGAACCATCTTCAACGCCTCGAGGCCGTCTTCGGCCACGAACACCTCAAAGCCTTCCGCCTCCAGTGCAAGACGAACGGTCTTGGCGATCGTCGGTTCATCCTCGACCACCAGGACCTTGCGTTTTTCTCTTTCCACCGTCCACCTCCGCTCTCGCTTTGCAGGATCGTGAACATCCTCGCCCGGATAGAGCAAAGCGTAGGCCTATACTTGCATCGGACCCTGCGGGGGCACAGGTTAGGAAAAACTGCGGATCTGCGGCAGAAGGCGGATGGAATGGGCGGAGTTCCGGGTTCGGGGAGGATTGCAAAGTGCAATCCCCGGGAGCAAAAGGGTGCGGGCTGCCATGGGCTCTCTATCGCATACGGACGACGGCCGGCCCGCCCCCTTCGGACGACGGCCGGCCGTCTCCCAGGGGTCGGTCTCTTGATCGTCTCAGGTGCCTGTCAGAACCGGACGGGAGATCAGACCTTGGACCATCTCCAGCAAGTCCTTCATCTCAAACGGCTTGACGAGATACGCGTCCGCACCGGCCGCGCGCCCTCGTCTGCGATCCGCTTCCGAGCCCCGAGCCGTACACAGGATGATCGGCATGTGGCTGGTCGCCCGGTTGAATTTCAGAAGCCGGCAGACCTTGAATCCGTCCAGTTCCGGAAGCATGACGTCCAAGACCAGAATGTCCGGACACTCGCTCCGAACTTGCCGGAGACACTCGAGACCGCTCTCGGCTGTCGCGACCTCAAACCCTCCCGCCTCAAGAGCCAGCCGGAAACTCTTGACGAGCGCCTTTTCGTCCTCGACCACCAGAATCTTGATCTTCTGCATGTTCTTCCTCCACTCCCGGGCCCAGAGGAACCGGAGACGAGAGAGTTCCGTACCTTCGCAAACTCAACTGGACAGCAATCCTCGTGCCGGGAAGGCCGGAGGCGGACGAGGAGCCTCGAAATGACCACTGGGCCTGATCTTCGGTATGGAACAACCTGTTCGAAGTTTGAAGAACCGGAGCGAGAGATTGCATATTGCAGCTTGCCGGGAGCCGCAAGCGTTCGGCGGCGAGCCGGTCGTGCGCCGGCCCCTGAGTGGAGGGGGGGAGGGGAACAGGCCGACTCAGTCGTGTCTCCCACAATGCCGTTTCTGAGGACCTGCTTCTCCGCTTCGCCACCCGGGAACGCGAACGGGGGGGCCTCACGGCCCCCCCGTGGTATTGCCGATTCTTCTCCCGGGTTAGAACCGGACGGCGGTTTCAACCTGCGTCGTCCGCACCGCCTCCAGCACGCCATCGCCGTCCGTATCCGCATACGTACCCCGAATGCTAACGATGATGGACGCACCGGGGACAATCTCGTACCCGAGGTTGAGTCCATACGCGGTCGACGCACCCCGCTCGAACTCGAACAGGTCCTTCACGTGCGTCTGCTGCGCGTACGCCGAGAGCAGCGAAATCTTCGGAATCCACGAGGTATTCAGCATTCCCTCGAGGTACCCGGATTGGTCCGCCGTATCTCCCGAACCGAGCAGCTGAACGCTGCCCCACACGTCCACAAAATCGAGCAGGTTCACACCCAACCCGCCGTACCATCCCTGCTTGCTGTCCTGGAAACGGCCTTCGGGGTCGTTCTCGGGGGCCAGGAATTCCTTCTTCGCCATGTATCCCTTGGATGCGAACGGATTCGCGACGCCCAGGCTCTGCGCCCTCTCTAGGTCATAGGTGCGGTTGAAGTAATCGGAGATGAACTGTTTGCCGAAAATGCAGTACTCGAATTCGGCCCGGACGGGTCCGGCCGCCGCACGAATGCCCGGAACGGTGACGCCCTTCCCGTAGCCGTCGATCTGGGCAAATTGCGCGTAGACGTCGACGTCCACGAAACCGCCCCGAAGAACCGGCACACCGGCGTCGATTCCCCAAACCACGGCTTCCCGATCCGCGTAGAGGGAATCCGGAAGCGTGGCGTCCAGTTCACACTCGACACCCGCATACTGGTTGCCGTCGACGGCGGCCGTTGCGCCCACCTCCAGGTTTCTCACCAGCGGGAGGTCCGTCTGGAGCAGCGGCCGGTAAGCCACTCGCCCACCGACGACGCCAGGATCGGCCAGCTCCCGGAAATTGGCGAACATCGCCTCTACGACGAACTGGCGGCGGTTCAGCCCCAGCTCGGCCCCGACTCGAATCGTACTCGGATACTCCATGATGTTGGAATAATCCCGCATCACAAGTCCGTATCCGAGGTTGACTTCCTCGAGTGCACCGGCTCGAAGGTAGAAGGGGTCCCCTTTGTGGGCGTAGCGGATGTAGTAGATCTTGTCGATGTAGTCCTCGGGATCATCCCAGTATTCGTCCAGGATGTTCCCGTCCGCGTCCAGGTACAGGGACAGATCGAGGCCGACGCCCATCTTGCCGATCGTGAATTCGGGACGGAACCCGATCATGTTCACAAGTTGACCGTCGATCACGACCGCGCCGATACTGGCGCCGTAGCCCACCCCGGCTTTGCCTGTCCGGGGTTCGTAGCGTTCCGGTGCTTCCACCTTGCCGGTTTCTTCCGCGCCCTGTGCGCCTTCGCCGGTTCCTTCGGGCTCACCCGGGACACCCTCGGGCCCCGTGGGCGGGGCTCCGCCCTTGAATGCATCGGCATCGGACAGGCCGAGAAGATCTCCCAGCTCCTGGTTGGTCAACTCCCTCACGGCGGGCGCGAACATCCCGATGATGCGGGCCGCCTGCCCGCGCAGGACCTGGACGCTCCGCCCGTCCAGAAGGGACTGGAAATCCACGGCGCCCCTCAGGACCTGAATCTCGTTCTCTCCCCCGAAGAACCGGTCCCAGAATTCAGTGCCTCGAATGGCCGCCACGGCGATGGGGGTGCGGACCTGGAATGCCTCTCCGCCCATGACGCGCCCCTTCACCACGTAGATCGAACCGCTCTCCAACCCCACGGTCGTCGCCGATAGCTGAAGGGTCTCCGGGAGTGCCGCGTACAGTTGAATGAGGGTGTTCTCCTGCATTCGAAGAAGCGTTCCGTCGTCCAGCCGAACCTCCGCCCGGGATTCCAGGCCGGTCCTGAGGTAGGCCCCCTCCTGGAACATCTGCCCGAGCGACGCCGGAGCGAAGACCGTGTCCGGGGGCAGCGCGTAATGCAGGTCCCCGATGTAGAACTCAACCGTCGCCGTCCGATCCGCGTGGGCCATCGAGATCGAAGCCAGCCCAAAGGCAACGAAAACGACCCACAGAGTAAGTATTCGCATCTAATGCCTCCCCCCGTTGGCGTGAGTTCCGGGTTTCATCATTTCTCGTCCATTTTCCAGCATCCGTCCCACTCTCCCTCCGGTGGATGTTCCTTGAGGAACCGGCACCGGCTCACGAACAGGCGACAGGGACCCGGCCCTTCGATTTCGAGTGCCTTCTCGAATTCCGAAATCGCCCGATCCCATTCCCCGCGGCGGTAGGCGTCCAGCGCCCCCTCAAACACGGGGGTCGACCACGCGATTCGTTCGCGGGCCTCGTCGCTCGCCAACACCTGGAAGACCCGTACACTGCCGACGCGCCCTTTGACTCCGATCCGATCCAGATCGCGGGCCTCGATGGCGCCGCCCGCCGCCCGGCGGGTCGTTTCGGAAACGAGGATCTGCGTTCCATAGAACTTGTTGAGCCCCTCCAACCGGGAGGCGAGATTAACGTTATCCCCGATCGCCGTGTAATCGAAGAGGTAGTCGGATCCCATGTTCCCCACCGTGGCCTCTCCCGTATTGATCCCGACCCCGATGTTGATCCTGTCCCAGGGGGACTCTTCGCTTGTTCGAAGCTCTTCCAGCTTCTCGATCATCTCTACCGCGGCCAGGCAGGCATCCCGTGCGTGATCGTAGTTTGGAAGCGGGGCCCCGAAGACCGCCACGATCGCATCGCCGATGTACTTGTCGAGCATCCCTCCCCGATGGGTAATCACTCCCGTCATGAGAGTTAGATACTTGTTCAGAAATCGAGCCACCTCCTCGGGAGCCAGTCGTTCCGAAAAAGTGGTGAAAGCTCGAATGTCGGCGAAGAGCAGGGAAACCTCCCGCTTCTCGCCGCCGAGGCGAATCTTGTCGGGCGATTTCGTGATCTCATCGACGACCTTCGCGTCCACGTACTGGGCGAAATACCCTTTCATCTGTTTCTTCGCCCGTTCTTCTGTCTGGTACCGGTAGCTGACCACCATCAGGAAGGCAAGACCCATCGTGACCAGGGGCCGAACCATCGGTATGGTCATCCCCGGCTCCACGGAAATTCCGACCGGCGGGATGCTCAGACCGAGGAACAGTTTGAAGGCGATCAACGTATAGCCGGCCGCGCATGCCGTCAAGAACAAACTCGAGAGGATCAGGGAGCGGAAGCGCTCCATCAGGCAAACGACGCCGACAAGAAGGCTGAGGCCCAATAGAATCGCGAGGGACAGGTTTCGTCCGGCTACCCGAACGAAATTGCGATGGAGAATGTTGTGGACGAGGTTGGCCTGGATCTCGACTCCGGGAAACAGCTCCTGTACGGGCACGGACTTGAGATCCGCCAGCGCGGGCAGACTGGATCCCACGAGCACGATCTTGTCCTTAAAGATCTGGGCCGGCAGCCTCTTCTTATAGACGTCGTAGTAGGGCACATAGCGAAAGGTGTTGAATTTCCCCCGGTAATCGACGAGCACGCGGCCCTCGTCATCAATGGGAATCGCGTACTCCGTCTCCACCGTATCTCCGGGCCCCACCGCCCAGAAGGAAATGCGTTCACCGGGCTTCACCTCGACGTCGCCCTTGTCCACTCCCAGCCAGGCCAGTGCAATCTCGAAACCCAGACTCGGATAGGTTCGGTCGGCGAAATTGATGAACAGCCGGATTCTCCGGACCACGCCGTCCGCGTCCGGCTCGACATTGACGAACCCGGTTCCCCGGCTGGCGTTCAGGAGATCGACCAGTTCGTTGTCGAAGCGCTCCAGCGTCAGGAAGTGTTCCCTCACATCCGCGTCGAACCGAAAGACAAACGGTTCGACGTCGAATCCCTCGGGCTCGGACTCCATTCGGGGAAGCCAGTTGAGCGAATCCGCGGGGGAGAACGAAATGGCATGATGGGCAATCCCCGAGGCGCGGGTCGATTCGATGAGAAGCTCGTCGGCGGAGCGGTCCCGGTCGGGATCGAAGAGCATGTCGAACCCGATGGCCTTAGCCCCTCCGGAGGAAACGAAATCGATCACCTGGGCGTGGTACCACCGGGGCCACTGGTGAATTCGCCCGAGGTTGTAGATGCTCCGTTGGTCGATATCCACAATCACGACATCGCTCAGGCTGTGCATCTTGAACACGCGGGAGCGGTAGCGGAAACGAAGGTCGTAGCTGCCCGCTTCGAAGCTGTCGAACGTCGATTTGAGGAACAGATGATCCGTGAACAGAACGACGACAGCAACGGATGCGGCCCCGATCAGGACACCCATCAACATGCGGTAACTCGCAGAGGATTTTTGCATGGACGCCTACCGCCTGTTCTCTCCGCCGCCCGGAATCGAGGTCCTCGAGGGAGGTCAGCCCAACACGTCGTCGATCCGAAAAATGCCTTCCAGAGGAATGCCTTCGGCCGCCAGGTTCTCCGCCCCACCCTCCTTACGGTCTACGAGACAGAGCACCTTGAGTACTTTTCCCCCTTCCTCCTCCACCGCCCGGGTGGCCCGAATGATCGAGCCCCCCGTAGTAATCACGTCGTCGACCAGAACCGCTCTCGCGCCATCCGGAAGGTTGCCTTCGATGAGACGCCTCTGACCGTGTTTCTTGGGTTCTTTGCGGACGACGAAGGCATCGATGGGCCGGCCCTGTTGAAAGCTCCAGGCGGCCACGGCCGGGACAATGAAATCGGCTCCGATAGACGGCCCCCCGATCGCGTTGGCCCCGATCTCCTCAATCTTCGACAACAGGAGTTGGGAAACCAGGTGGGCCCCTTCCGCGTCCATGAGGGTCCTCTTGGCGTCGATGTAGTAGCGGCTCGTGCCGCCGGCCGAGAGCTTGAATTCCCCCCAGAAGAGTGACCGCTGCTTCAGGACTTCCAGTAGACGAGCCCGTTGTTCTCGCACGCTTTATCCGTCCTCCCGTGCACCTGAATGATGAGTTCAACTCGCCGGAGCTCCAAAACCGGGTCCGACTCTAGCAATCGCCTTCACGAGCGTCAAGACAAGTCGAATCGCAATGGGCTTGACAATCCGCCACGGGAAGCCGAGACTGGTTGAATGGATGAAGGCGTACGACGACAAGCCGGTGCCAAGGAGACCGTTCAGGAGGAGGTCGGGAAAGATGAAGAAGATTCTGATATTGGTGCTCGCGCTCGCGTTGCCTCTGGTGTTCGCGGGCTGTGGGGATGACGAAGAAGAGACAACCCGAGTGGATCCCCAGGCGTCGGCGGACAAGGTGGATCTCGGAACATTCGCCGCCATGGATGCATTGAACGGCGACATGGATTTCACGGCGGCGTACGATCTGTTTGAGGAGGCTGTCCGCCTGGATCCCAACAACATGCAAGCCCGGGCGGGAGCCGGCGCGATGAACGTCCTGAGACTGCCCAATCACCCGATGATCGCAGACCTGATCGACACCTTGGGAATCGATGAACTCCTGAAGGGGACGTTGCCCTGGAAGAACCTCGGTTTTGGAGGGGGACGCGGTCCGGCGGCGGGCGCCGGCCGCGCCATTTTCGGCTCGCTCACGGGCGAGATGCAAACCGACATGGGGATGTTCCTGGATCTGCTCCTAGCTGAAATCCAGGTCTCCATCGACTACTTCAATGCCGTCGAGGGCCACGCCGATTTCGAGTGGTTGATTCCGATGCCGGAGGGTTATGGAATGGACACGCTGGAGATCGACGTCACCGACATTCACTTCGCCGAGTCTCCGCTTCATTTCATTCGAGCTCTTCTCCTTGGCCTTGACGCCTACAATCTGGACATCGGATCCCTGGAGGGGGAGGACGTGGCGGCCGCCCTCGCGCAGGACTCGGATTTCCTGACGCTGACCAATGCGGGAGCTCTCACGACGGCCCGCGGGGCAATGGATGCCGGAGCGGATGAAGCGAGTGTGGGGGCGGTTCTACTCGACGCCGAGGTGGACGACCAGACGAACGACTTCGTCCGCCTTCTGTTCCCCGGCGAGGAGTTCGGCCTGTGGGTGGCGATGACCGAGGGCCAGCGGGACACGCTGGAGAACATGCCCGCGATGATGGACGACATGATGGACAACCCGCTGCCGATGATTGATGACTTCGACAATGACGAGGTCCCGGATACCCTGCTCGTCAATCTCGGCGTGCTGTTTGACGACCCCATCGAGGATTTCAAGGCCATTCTGCCGGAATACACGATTCAGGCCTGTGGCGATACGGCATACGGGATCTTCTGGGCGGAAACCGAGGAGAACTGGACCTGGCATCCGGAGGAACTGAACGGTCTCATCGCACTCCCGGGCGGCCCGATGACGAGCGACGCGATGATCCAGATGTTCGGTCTTGGATTACTGTACTACATGGGAGGCTGTCTGTAGGGAGCGAGAGTCAAACGCAACCACAGATTGCACGGATTTCTGAGATTCACGTTGAGCGGGGACCGCCGGAGGCGGTCCCCGTCTTCGTACTCACAGTGCTCTTCTCCGAGATCTATTGTCTATTTTCTATTTTCTACTTCTCTGCAGTTTCACATCCAACCAGTCCGTGATCGCATCTTCCGGCGGACAGGGGATCTCGAGAAACGCGGCAATCCGCTCCATCGCCACGAGTGGCCGGCTGAGAAGAGCGTCGAAGGACACGGGCAGCGACGGGAACGAATGCATTCTCAGGATCTGTTCTCCGAGATCGCTCCAGGCCTGAATGTAGATAGAGACGAACTCGGGCGTGGCGGCCCGGAGAACAGGCAAATCCGTGCGCTCGTAAACCCGGAGAAGCGAGTGAACCTGATCCTCCCGATTCCGCTCCATCACGAGAACCCGAATATCGTACCGATCCATGAATTCGCCGAGGAACGGAAGGGTCAAGAACCATTGCGATTTCACTCCTATGGGAAATCGATCGCCCAACGCCTCGACGAGAAGATCCAGGTACTCGCTCGCGTGCTCCCGGCCGATTCGGTCCAGCATGTCGAGGGTAGGCGGCAGCGCAACGTGAGGATAGACTGCGGCATAGATTTTCCTCAGAAACTCTTCCTGGGCGGGGAGTTCGAAGAATCCCTTCGGATTCATCCAACTCGCTCCCGAGAGCCGGTCCTTCGAGCCGACGTTCACGCCGGCGATGTCGAGCAGTCCCATCATGGCGGACGATCCCACCCGGCCCAGCGGGTATGCCACCACCGCTATTTTCTGTTTCATCGTCATTCCGGTCTGCTCCTCTCGATTCCACGCGCGTACTGACCCGTATGGATTTCCCCGAGGTAATCATGAGCAAGCACTGCGCCAGGCGGGGCACAGCGACGTCCGATTCCGCCTATCGCTTGAAATGATCAATGGTTACATCCGGGAAAGATCGTTCGGTGAACGTCATGCACGGCCTGCAGATGGGAAAGTCCTTCCTGCGGGCGCAGGAAGGATGACATCTCGTGAACGACGACCTTTACCTACAGTACCCTTCTCCGAGATCTACTCTGTATTGTCCGTTTTCTGTCTTCTGTTTTTGAAACTGAACTCACACCCGCAGTACTTCTGCCTGTACAGTCCCATCTCGCGACTCATCTGAACGGATTTCCGAAACCCATCCCGCTTTTTGAAATCCTCATTGAGAAAGACCACCTTGCGATTCATGGTGGCGCGCCGGCCGATCTCGCCGATTCGCTTGGCATCCTTGTGCGGGCTGATCGTGAGGGTGGTGGCGAAGTAGTCCATGCCGCGCGCGTCGGCTTCCCGGGCCGTCTGCTCGAGCCGGAAGCGAAAACAGACGTCACATCGAGCTCCGCCCTCCTTCTCCCACTCCATCCCCTGGACGGCTTGGAGCCATAGGCTGTGGTCGTCCTTCGCCTCAACCAACGGGAGTTCGAGCTTCGCGGCCACCTGCCGCGCCGCTTCGAGACGCCGGTCGTGTTCATCTTCCGGATGGAGATTGGCATTGGCGAAGAAGAGCGTGACGTCAAACCGAGGCTGCAGTCTCTGGATCACCGCCGTTGAGCAGGGCCCGCAACAGACATGGAGAAGGAGAGGTGGTTTTGCATTTGCCATCAGAGTCCTCCGGGGATGACTCTAGTGGACGGCCGTGAGTGGGTCAAGGCACATGCGCATCCGAGAATCCCGGGAAGACGAACAAGAACGAGCATTTGTCGAGAGTCGGTAACCGCGCCATCTTCAGATTGCCCATATACCGCCCGGCGTCCCGGCAAGGTGACGAAGATGGGGCAAAGAAGCGAAGGCCGAGAGCCGAAAGCCGGAAGGCACTATCCCCGGGCCGGCCGCGGGGAAGGTTCGCCGGAATGACGACAGGGCGAGGGGTCTTCCAAAGCCGCGGGTAGTCACCCTCCTCATTGATCAGAATCCCCCATTCTCGTCGTGGAGGAGAGACGCCGAACCTTTCCCGTGGCAAAAGGCCCAGACGGCAGAGAGGGGAGAGGCGAACTGCGCAGTCTGTGGGTGGCGGTTCATCTTGTCGCCTTGTTGACACCTCCGCCGCCCGGTGCTAGAGTGCGTTGAACGCCGACACAACGGCGGAGAGGAACCGAATGGCCCCTGCCTTTCAGCGGAGGTCCCGTGCTGCGTATCTGCTTGATCTGCCTGTTGATGCTCGCGCTTACCCCTTCATGTCAACGATCGCAAGACCGGGCCGAACCGGCCGAAGAAGACGGCGCGCCGGAGTACGGGGATTGTCTGGTTGTCGGCACGGAGGCGGACGCGGATGCGTTGAATCCACTCGTCTCTGCGGCCAACACCGGCTCCGATGTCTATGGCCAACTGTTCTGTCAGTTGGCCCGCATCCAACCCAACATGAAGGACTTCGATCCATGGCTGGCGTCCCGCTGGGAGTTCTCCGAGGACCGGAAGACCCTGACGTTCCATCTTCGCGATGACGTGACCTGGCATGATGGGGTCAAGTTCACGGCGCACGACGTCGCGTTTTCATTCGATCTGTACTCGAACGAAGAAGCCGGTTACAAGACGATCCGCTGGCTCGAAGACATCGAATCGGTAACGGCGGTCGATTCGTTCACCGTCCGGTTCCATTTCACCCAGACGTATCCGGACCAGTTCATCGACGCGTGGATCTTCCGCCCTCTCCCAAAACACATCCTTGAATCCGTCCCGCCGGCGGAGATGAACCGGGCGGAGTTCAACCGAAACCCGATAGGGAACGGTCCGTTCCGATTCGCGAAGTGGATTCCCCAGCAGACCATCGAGCTCGTTGCCAACGAGGATTACTTTCTCGGCCGGCCGTATCTGGACCGGCTGGTCTGGAAGATCATTCCAGACGCCACCAGCCTGGCCACCCAGTTGGGGAACGGGCAGATTGACCTCTGGCCGGTGGTCCCCGCGGAGCAGAAATCCCGCGTGCGTAAAATGGCAAACGTGAATGTCCACAGCTACCCCTCACGCGTCTATCACTTCGTCTGCTGGCAGATCGCCGACCCTCTCTTTGCTTCGAGGAACGTCCGGCGCGCCCTGACCATGGCCATCGACCGGCAGAAGCTGATTGACTCCCTTCTGGAAGGAATGGGGCAACCGGCTCTCGGACCGCTACCCTCCTTTCTCTGGGCGCACAATCCGGACCTCCCGCAGATCGAGTTCAACCCGGATCAGGCTCGCCGAATTCTCGCCGAGGAAGGTTGGATAGACCGCGACGGCGACGGATGGCTGGACAGGGACGGCCGCCGGTTCGAATTCGAGATCATCACCAACGGAGACAACCAGATCCGCGCCGACATCACCGTCGTTGTTCAGGACGACCTCGGCCGGATCGGCGTCAAGGTGACCCCGAGGCTGATCGAGTGGACCGTGTTCGTCGAAAGACTGACCCGAAAGAAAGACTTCCAGGCCGCGGTGTCGGCCTGGGTATCCGCCATCAAGGTGGATCTCACCACCATCTGGCACTCCAAGTCCATCCAGGATCGATACAACCTTGGCAGCTACTCGAATCCGGCCGTGGACCGCTTGATCGACCACGCCCGGGTGGAAATGGATCGAGACAAGGCGGCCGCCCTCTGGAGCGAAGCTCAGCGGATCATCGTCGATGACGCACCCTACGCGTTCCTCTTCGTCACCGACGAGATGACGGCCGTCGACAAGCGGGTTCGGAACGTCCATCCGACAACCTATTCCTGGGACACCTATCTCGATCGATGGTGGGTACCCGTCGAGGAACAGCGATACTCGAACTGGTGATTTTCCGGCGAAGCCTATGGCATCCTACCTCCTGAGACGGATCCTGTTGGCGATCCCCCTGCTGCTGGGGATCTCGACCATCGTCTTTGTCATCCTCCACCTGGCACCCGGGGATCCGACCGCCCTCTACATCAATCCCGACGTCGACGTCGAGATTCAGGACAGCATCCGTCACAACCTGGGGTTGGATCAACCGCTCCATCTTCAGTACGTCCGTTGGCTGGGGTCCTTCCTGACCGGTCGTTTCGGCCACTCGCTCACGCAGCACCGCCCGGTGGCCGACATCCTGGCCTCCGCACTGCCCAACACGGTTGTCCTGTCGCTGGCTTCTCTCGTCATCATGTTCGTCGCCGGTGTGGCGGTCGGCACGGTATCCGCCATCCGCCGGGGAACCTTCACCGATCACACGACGACCCTCGTGTCCCTCTTTTTCTACTCGGTTCCGACGTTCTGGCTCGCGCTGATGTTGATCCTGTTGTTTTCGGAGCTCCTGCCGATCCTCCCCGCGGCACAGGCCGTGTCGGTCGATCACGCGTCGCTTTCCCTCTGGGGACGAATCGTCGATCGGTTTCGGCATCTGATTCTGCCGAGTCTGGCCCTGGGACTGGGGGGAGCGGCCGGAATCGCGCGATTCGCCCGGGGGAGCATGCTCGACGTCCTCGGCCAGGATTACATCCGTACTGCTCGAGCCAAGGGTCTCCCCGAACGCAGTGTCATCTGGAAGCATGCGCTTCGCAACGCCCTGATTCCCGTGATCACGCTCCTCGGGCTCTACCTGCCGTTTCTCTTCAGCGGCGCGGTTCTGGTCGAGACCGTATTTTCCTGGCCCGGGATGGGGCGCGTGATCGTCACCGCCATCCTCCAGCGCGACTATCCGGTGGTGATGGCCAACACGTTTCTCTTCGGAGTGATGGTGATCCTGGGGAACCTGCTGGCGGACGTGCTGTATTGCCTGGTCGACCCCCGCATTCGGTACGCGGCGAGGAGGGCTTGAGCATGGCCACGCGCGCATATGCGATGCCGGCCGGGCACCCCGGGGCATTTCGCCGGATTGCCGGAAGCGGAACGGGGCGCGTCGGGCTGGTGCTCGTGGGAATTCTGTGCGTGATCGCGCTCCTCAACCCTGTCCTGGCCCCCCACGACCCGAATGAGCAGATCGATATCGTAACCAATCGCTACTCTGCTCCCACGTCCAATCATCTTCTGGGAACGGACAAGTTCGGCCGGGACGTCCTCTCGCGCGTCCTTTACGGCGCTCGAATCTCCCTCGGAATCTCGTTGGCTTCGGTGGCCCTGGCCATCGGCCTTGGGACTCTCGTGGGCGCGATTGCCGGGTACTTCGGCGGGCGGCTGGATGCGGTCCTCATGCGGGGCGTGGACCTGCTGATGGCTTTCCCCCGCCTGGTCCTTCTTCTTGTCCTGGCCGCCGTGTTTCGACCCTCGATCTGGCTTCTGGTCGTCGTACTGGGATTGACGGGCTGGATGGGGGTGTCACGTCTCGTTCGGGGGCAGGTTCTGACGCTTCGCGAGCAGACGTTTGTCGAGGCCGGACGGGCACTCGGATTCGGACACGGGCGGATCTTGTTCTACCACATCCTGCCCAACGCCGTCGGCCCCATCATCGTCGCCGCCACACTGGCGATGGCCGACACGATCCTCATGGAAGCGGGCCTGAGCTTCCTCGGCCTAGGCGTGCAGCCTCCGACAGCCAGCTGGGGAAACATGATCGCCGGCGGTCGGGATATGCTCCTCGACGCCTGGTGGATCGCCACCTTCCCGGGACTCGCCGTAGTGATTACGGTAATTTCGTTCAATTTGCTGGGTGAGGGACTCCGCGACGTATTCGATCCCCGCAGCCGCTCGCGTTGACAAGACAACAACCTTCCGCAGATTACGCAGATTCGAAGCAGGTAACGCCTGGAAACGCCCCCTCAAACACTCCAGCGGAGAGACTCAGTCAGACGAACGCTCCCCTCGTTGAGACAAGAACTTGTCTCAACACAATGCCCATCTGCGTAATCTGCGGATAGAGGGGTTTGCCCTTTACCCGTCCTCCCCGGTCTCTACGTCCCCTTTCTCCAACACCTTCAGTGTGATCAACGTCAGATCGTCCGACTGGTCGTGACCGGCGGTGAATTCGCGGACGGTTTCGTGAATGCGTTCCTGCAGCTCCCGAGCACCCAGGTGCCGATTGGACACGACCACGTCCCGGAACAGCTCGTCGCCGAGCTGTTCGCCGTCGGCCTTTTCGGCTTCCGTCACACCATCCGTGTAGAGAACGAGGACGTCTCCCGGCGCGAGATCCGTTTTCGCCTCTTCGTAGGGAAATCCTTCCATCATTCCGAGTGGCAAACCGCCCGCGTCCAGCAGATCGATCCGACCGTCCGCCCTCACCAGGAGCGGCGGATTGTGACCGGCATTGGCAAAGGAGAACACCCCGTTGCCCGAGTCCAGAATTCCGTAGAAGAAAGTCGCGTACATTTCGGGACTCGTCGTCTTGTGCAACTGGATGTTGAGAGCCTCCATCACGCCGGCGATGCCCGAGGGCTCTCGCGCAAACGCGCGAAGGCTTGCCTGGAGGTTCGCCATCAGGAGCGCGGCCGTGATCCCCTTGCCCGACACGTCGCCGACGGCCAAGCCGAGAGAAGCGCTTCCAAACATCAGGTAGTCGAAGTAGTCGCCGCCCACTTCTCTTGCGGACGTGGACCGCCCGCAGATCTCGTACCCCAGGAGTTCGGGAGAATCCTGCGGCAGAAGTCTTTGCTGAATGCTCCGGGCGATCCGCAGCTCGGACTCGAGTCTTTCCTTCTCCTTGACCGCGGCCAACATCCGCCGGATCTCGGCGCTCATCACGTTGAAGGAGTCCGCCAGGTCTTCGAATTCATCGCGCGACGTCACATGAATGCGGTAGTCGAAATCTCCGGCGCGCACGCGCTGGGTCCCCTTCTTGAGCGCCCCGACGGATCGCGTAATGTTATGAACCACGCGAATGCCAACCCCCGAAGCCACGAGGATGATCACCAGAAACAGACCCGCCAGAATTCCCACGATCACCAGGAGCAGTACGTTGATGGTGTTCTCGGGGGCAAAAAGGACCTGATACAGATTTCGAATGGACGTCCGGACCAGGAGCATACCGGCCACCTTCTCCAGCGTCTCTCCCGTTGACCAGTCAATCTCCGAGAGGAAGGCCCCCCCGAAGTACAGACGCCGGTCCAGGAATCCGGACGCGGCTTCCGCCGAGGGCGCCGTGGAGATCGACCGCCATTCCGGCGCAATGTCTTCCGGCATCTTGGCCCGGGACGTGGAGATCTGTCGACGGGCGACCGTGACCTGCATCCAGTACCCGTTGGTGAGTTCGAAATCCACTCCGGTGAGGCTCTTCATTTCTTCCAGAAACGTCTGATCGAGCGGCGCTCCGGCCTCGACGACCAGCGTCGCCCCCTTGAGGATCCGCCCCGCTACCGCACGGCTCCACACCCCGTCCGGCTCCGCCACGAGTCCGACTCGAGTTATATTCGCCGACCATGCGGGCAACGGATACCCCGCCCACCTGGCCTCCGGGGTCGTTTCACTGCAGGCGACCCAGCGGGAGGATGCCGTCTCTACCTGAACGAGAACATAGCGCCCCTGCAAATCCGAATCTTGCCCCTCCAGGATGTGCGTCAGGAGTTCGGACAGTGCGGGATCGACGGATACCGAGTCCACGGACACGGGGCGCCGGGACGCCCACTGGAGAATTCGAGAATCCTCCGCGATCGATTCGGCCCACTCCGCACACGATTCGGTCGATTCCGCAACGATTCTCTTTCCCAGAGAGGCCCGGTAGCCGCCGAGTACAATGTAGAAGCCGATCGAAAGGATGAGGATCATCAGAATCAGGGGTACGGCTCCCGCCAGAACATAGAAGAAGAACAGCTTCGTCCGAAGACCTCCCCGAACGGCGGCAAGCCGAGTCACAGGCGAAAAGAGAGTCTTCGCCTGAAAGACGAGGGCGTGAGACAGGAACAGGATCAGCACGGCCCGAAGGAAACCGACCGTCAGTATTCCCGCGTGTCCCCGAAGCGTGTTCAGGAAAACCTGCTCGGTTTCCCCGAATCTGATTCGGGACTGAAAGACCGCCGCCAGGAGAATCGCCAGGAATCCGCCGAAGAAGACGGCGATCCTCGCCCGCCCGCCGAGCTCGTCCCTCCACGGCGTCGAGGCCGAGATGATGATCCCAAGCGGAATCAGCCAGGTCCATCCCTGGTCGGCCGGCAGAACGGAGCCGCCGACAAGCATAATCCCGCACGCGGCGACCGTCCAGATCGTCCTTACGGTCCCCGCCTCATAGAACACCAGACTCGCCAGAATCACGGCCGCGCATCCCATCAGAAATACAAGCAAACCTTCGAGGAGCGCGAGCGGAAGCGGAAAACGGCCCGTGAATTCGACCTCGGCCGCCGCTCCTTCTCCGGCGGGTTCGGTAATGAGCACAACGAGGAGGACTCCCGTAATGAACAGAAGCGCGCCGACTTGGGCCAGAACGGAAAGCCTCCGCCGAACGGAGAGGTCCTGGCTCCACTGGAAGATCCTTCGAGACTGCAAGAACATCCAACCGAGAAACGCCAGATTCAGAACTTCGCTTGCCCGGCCGAGCCCGGGGATTTCCGTGACGCGCTCGACGACGAGCCAGATCAGAAGCCCAAGCCAGACGAAGAGGATCTTTCTCGTGAAGAAGAAGCGCATACGACAGGAGTCTCCCCAGAGATACTCTCTACCAGTCAACCGTCAGAGTCGAATCTAGCCTGGGAAGGAGGTGGATGTCAATGCATTGCCTATTCGCTGGATCAAAGAGCCGGATGTCAACGACTTGCCGGTTAGGCACCGCCAATCTTGAGATGTTCTCCCTCCGGCGCTCCCCCACGTACCGCTTGCCAGCGCCCGTATGCTCTGCTAGAGTATCGGTCGCCCGAACCCTCAAGGCCAATGTGGAGACGGTCCATGCTGGAACGGCTCTTCCATCTGCGCGAGCACGGCACCACGCTCCGTTCGGAGATCGTGGGCGGCGCGACCACTTTTGCGACGATGGCCTATATCATCTTCGTGCAGCCCGCCGTTTTGTCGGCGGCGGGAATGGATTTCGGCGCCGTCATGGTGGCCACCTGCATCGCCAGCGCCGTCGCCTGCTTCGCGATGGCCTTCCTCGCCAACTATCCCGTGGCGCTGGCCCCCGCCATGGGACACAATTTCTACTTCACTTTCACCGTGTGTCTGGCCATGGGCGTCCCCTGGCAGAAGGCGCTGGCGGCGGTCTTCACCGCCGGGGCCATCTTCATGTTGCTCTCGGTGTTCCGATTTCGATCATTCATCCTGCGCGCCATTCCGAGATCGCTTCAGAGCGCCATTGCCGTCGGGATCGGACTGCTGATCGCCTTCGTGGGACTCCAGTGGGCGGGACTGGTGGTCGCCAACCCCGGAACGATGGTCGGGTTGGGCAATTTGGGCAGTCGGCCCGTACTCCTCAGCCTCTTCGGTCTCCTGGTGACCTCGACCCTTATGGCGCGCAGGGTTCGAGGCGCGCTTCTCTGGGGAATCGCCCTCTCCGCGATTCTGGGACTGGTTCTTGGTCTCGTCCGGTTCCAGGGGGTGGCGTCGCCTCCACCGTCGCTCGGCCCGACGTTTCTCAAACTCGACTTCTCCGGGCTCTTCGACCTGAGCCTGGTGACGGTGGTCATCGTCTTTCTGTACCTCGATATCTTCGACACCGTCGGGACGCTGGTGGGCGTGGCCCAGCAGGCGGGTCTCATGAGAAACGGAGATCTCCCCCGTTCGGAACGCGCGCTCTTCGCCGACGCCACGGGGACCACCGTCGGAGCGCTGCTCGGGACCTCCACGGTGACGAGCTATATTGAGAGTGCGGCGGGCGTGGCCGAGGGAAGCCGAACCGGGCTCTCCAACCTGGTCACCGGAACACTCTTCCTCATCGCCCTCTTTTTCCATCCCCTGGTGAAAATGATCGGGGGGGGGATCGAAATCGGCGACGGCGCCTTTCTCTATCCGGTCACGGCGCCCGTGCTCATCATCGTCGGGAGTTTGATGCTGGGGAGCATTCGGCATGTCCCGCTGGACGAACCCAGCGAAACGATTCCGGCTTTTCTGACCATGATCGGGATGCCTCTCTTTTTCAGCATCTCCGATGGGCTGGCGTTGGGGCTGGTGTCCTACGCGATTCTAAAGATCCTTTCCGGGCAGGCGCGAAAAACGAGCCCCCTGATCTACGTTTTGGCTCTTCTCTTCGCGCTGAGATACGCGTTCTTGACATAGGAGGTTTGTTGCATGCATTCGGTGATCATCATCGGCAGCGGCCCGGCCGGATACACGGCCGCCGTCTATTGCGCCCGAGCGGAACTTCATCCTCTTCTCTTCACCGGTATGCAGATGGGAGGTCAGCTCACCATCACGGACACGGTAGAGAATTTCCCGGGCTTCCCGCAGGGCATCCTGGGACCCGAGCTGATGAACCTCATGAAAGCGCAGTGCGAGCGTTTCGGCACGGACATCCGAGTGGAAGAGGTCACCGAAGTGAGGTTCGGGTCGTCCCCCTTCACCGTCAGGACGGCGGCGGGAACCTATGAGAGCAAGGCCGTGATCGTGGCCACGGGGGCCAGTGCCCGGAAGCTGGGGGTCAAGGGAGAGGACACCTTCATCGGAAAGGGCGTTTCCTATTGCGCGACGTGCGACGCCTTCTTTTTCAAGGGCCGTCCCGTTGCGGTCGTGGGCGGCGGCGACTCGGCGCTGGAGGAAACCCTCATCCTCGCCAAAGTGGCGTCTTCCGTTCATCTGATTCACCGGAGGGATCAGTTCCGCGGCAGCCCCGTGCTTCAGGATAGGGTTCGCGCCAACAGCAGGATTACGCCCGTGATGGAGTCCGTCGTCGAAGAAATCCTAGGCAACGACCAGGCCGTAACAGGAGTGAAGGTCAAGCATCTTCCTTCGGGCAAGGTCTCGGAGCTTGAGATCGAGGGGTTCTTCGCGGCGATCGGGCACGATCCCAATACGGCCGTTTTCCGGGGTCAGCTCGACCTCGATGGCGAAGGCTATGTCAAGACCGATGCCCGGACGAGGACCAGTGTTCGCGGCGTCTTTGCCGCAGGCGACGTTCAGGACCCCATCTTCCGCCAGGCGGTGACGGCCGCCGGCTCCGGCTGCATGGCCGCCTTGGAAGCGGACAAGTTCATTGCCGAGTTGGAGGATCGGGTCTATCCCGGAGACGACTCGCCCGCCTGACCTCTTCTCCGCCCTCGCCCGAAGCCGAAGCGTCGTTTCTTCCGTCCGCCGAACTTCCCGGCGGGCGTGGGGCGGACCTCGCCGCTCCAGACAAAGATATCCTCGGCGACGTTCTGCTCCAGGGCGATCTCCGTTTCCTCCGTTCCCAGCCGCACCACGAAGGCAGGAGTGACCTGCTCCAGCTCCAGCAGGGTCCCGGGGGAAATCCCCAGGGAAAGCAGGCGGGACAGTCTCTCGTGGGAGCCGGACCTCAGATAGGCAACCCGTCCCCGCTGGCCGACGGCCAGGCGAGTCATGGGGATTGCCACACCGTGAATCACGCTACGGGCCTCGCGGCAGCACGGTCCCTCGGGGATGAAACTCCCGTGGGGGCACGTCCGCGGGTGCCCCAGCAGGGTGCAGATGCTCTCGGTAACCTCTGGAACCAGCGCGTGCTCGTATTCGCAGGCCGAGGCCTCCGCCTCCTCCACCCCCATGTTGAGAACATCCGTGAGAAGCCTCTCCGCCAGTCGGTGCCGCCGGATCACGGCCGCTGCGCGGGATCGACCGGACTCGGTCAGAACCAGCCCGCTTTTTCGGCACTCCAGATAGCCCAGGTTCTCCAGTTCCCGGACTTGCTCCTCGGTGATGGGAACGTGACACCGGTGGGCAACCTCCTCATACGCCGGGTTCCCGGCCTCCTCGGCCGTCCAGACGGCTTCCAGGACTTCCTCGATTTCTCGGTTGTTCATCGTACGCCTCACCTGAAGGTGACGCCCAGGGACCGGAGAACCCAATGCAGGAATCCTCCGAGCGCCACGGAATAGGGCATCACAAACCCGATAATGGCCAGTCCGGTTCGGAATCCTCTTTCCTTGAATAGAACCAGCAGCGCGTTGACACAGGGGCTGAAAAACGTCATTACGAGAATCGTAATCACGACTTGAAGATTTGTGAAGAGATGTCCGTCGGACAACTGCTTGAGGAGCGCGGCGCCCGCCTCTCGCCGAATGAGGGTCATGATGAAAACGTCCACCGTCTCCTCCGGCAGGACGAGGAATCCATGGACGACCGGTCGAGTGGCGCGCTCGACGAGCCGCAGTCCCCCCAGCTCCTCCAGCACGAACAGGGCAAATGTTGCGACCAGGAAGAACGGAACCGCCTCTACCACGAACCACCAAGATCGGATCGCTGTTTTTCTCACAATGGCGCTCAGCTTCGGAATGCGCATCGGCGGAACAGCGAAAATGAAATCCGATTGCTCGCCGGGAAGAACTCTTGCAGCGATGTGGCCGATGACCACGATCTGGAGGAAAATCACGCCGAAGACGAAGACCGGAGCCGTCCACGGCATGGGCGCCAGGACCACCAGCATCACCGAGAGGAGCGGAGCACAGGGCAGCCCGAGAATCAGGAGGAGACTGGCGATGATGCGTTCCTTTCGGGTTCCGAGAACGCGTGTCGTAAGAAGCGCCATGGTAATGCAGCTGAAGCCCATCACCAGTGGGAACAAACCCTTGCCGCCCAGACCGATTTTTCTCAGGCCTTGGTCCAGGAGGATCGACAGCCGCGCAAGGTATCCGGAATCTTCCAGAAGATTAAACGCCAGGAAAAACGTCACGAGCACCGGCATCACGATTCCAAACGCCAGTGTCAGCCCAACGCTCACGAGCCCGAAATCCCCCACTACGGCGTCTCTTGCGAATCGCCAGGGAATCGGCCGGAGTAACTGCTCCGTCCAGGGAATCAACCGATCCTGAAAGAGCCCGCCTTCAATGCACCCGACCAACCATTGAGCGCCCACCTTCCCCACAAACAGGTATAGCAGAGCGATGACCAGGATTCCCATAGGAACCCCGCTGGCGGGATGGCGCGCCCAGCGCCCGAGACGCTCGGCCAGAGGCAGCCTCCGGGGCGGCGACACGGAGACCACGTCGTCCAGGATGGCTTCGGCATGGCGGATGCGTGCGCCGGCCATCACGACGGAGAGCGCCCGGGAGAAATGCTCCTGCACCGAACTCACCACCGACTCACAACGAGCCGCGAAACCGGATCCCCATCCTTTTGCCTCGAGTTCTCGAAGAATGTCCGGGGACTCGAGAATTCGAATCGCAACGGCGCGTTTGGGAACGGCCTTGTCGGGAATGAGTGCCGAGAGTCGAGTAATGCCGTCCTCGATGTCGGGATGGTACGCGAGAGTTCGCTTGGGGATGCCGGCCGCGGTGAGCGCTTTCCCGAGAGCTCGAACCCCCTCGCCCTCGGTGGCCACGGTTTCCACGACCCGGACGCCGAGAATGTCCTCCAGTCTTTTCCGATCGACGTGGATGCCCGCCTGACGAGCCTCATCGGCCGAGTTGATGTTGAACACCAGAGGCTTGTCGAGTTCAGTGAGCTGAAGCGCCAGAAGGATGCCGCGACGAAGATCGCGCCCACCCGCAACAAGCCCGACGCTCCCGACGCGGGGGTCGAGCAAGAGATCCCACACGAGCAGGTCGATCCTGGATCCCCCGCTCAACCCCTCGATCCCCGGTGTGTCAACCAGCTGGAACACGCGCTTGCCGTCGCTGATCTCCACCGCCGGGATCTGAGTCCCGGAATCCCCGAGAAGGAATGTACGGGCCTGCCGGCCCCCAAGTCTGCGCCAGAGAGTTGTCTTCCCCTGGCCGACGCCGCCGACCAGGGCGATGACGGTCGCGCCATCGTCGGTTGTCCGATGCTTCCACATAGATACCGCCCGACAACACCGAAGGACCTGGAACCTTTGGAACCTCACGGAAATCCTACAGATGTATCAATATGACAGAGTGGGTTGCCCGCGTCGACAAAATAACCCCGCAGGTCAGAGTGGCTCGGGAAAACCTGCGGGAGAGACGGACGCGTCTGGTGAGAAGTGCGGGCTAAAGGAGGCGCGGGATAAGCCGATAAGCTGAAGGGAGGGGAAACTGGTATGATCACGCTGTTCTTGTCATTCTTCCTGTCTCTGTTGAACCCTACGCCTCTCGCCAGGGTGCCCGAGATGCCGCCTGTCGAGGTGCCTTCCGCCGGTCCGTCGGACACCCTTCGAGAAGAGACGTGCGCGCTCCGGCTCTCGCGGCCTGAACCGCCGGTATTCGACCTTGGGGGAGGCTTCCGGATGGAACCGGGGGCGACCTACGGGGAAGCCGGGGACGGCTGGGACCACGCTCGCCGGGGGGCGATGTCCTACGCTCCGGACTCCTCCTTGGAGACGGAGAGCGCGGACAGGCACTCCTGAGACACCCCGTCCTTCCAGGAAACCGCAACTTCCCGATCCCCAGCGCCGTCCTGCCGTCTGAGATAGTCGCTGTAGATCTCCCACGTGCGGAGAACGTCCTCCACGTAGCGCACGGCGTCCCGACCTCTGCAATATCCGTGCTGCGCCTGTTCGTAGAACTCACGCCGGGACAGCTGCTCCAGAACCGGCGCCACCGATTCCCACGCATGGGGGTCCAGTCCCATGTCGGACGTCAATCTCTGGGCATCTCGAACGTGACCCATGCCGACGTTGTAGCTGGCCAGGGCGAACCGAAGCTGATCCTCGGCGGCGGGCACGTCGTGGAACCGCTCGCACTGGTCCTTGAGATACCGGACCCCGGCAAGGATGTTCTCATCGGGATCATGCGGATCCGTCAGGCCGAGAGCGGCTCCCGTGGCGGGCATGATCTGCAGGAGCCCGCGGGCACCCGCCGTGCTGGTGGCCGTCGGGTCAAAGCTCGATTCCTCGTAGATGACAGCCGCGATCAGCAACCAGTCCATTCCGAAGGCGCTGGCGTGTTTCTGAATGTGGTCGTCGAAGCGGGAGAGACGGCCCGACTGCCAGGCGCCGAACACGGACTCCCGAAACCACCGATACTCGTTTCCCGTGTCGTAGTAGCGTTGTTTGAGATGGTTGAAGAAGAAAGTCCCCCGGATGTCCTCAAGGAACTCGTCCGCCGCCGCGAGCAGATCGCTCGAATCGACGCGGAGTCCCCATCCCACGGGCCTGGAGGGTTCCAGCACACAGGCAATCTTGAGATTCCCATGAAAACTCATGGCGAGCATGGCGACGTCGGTCTCCGCGACCGCTGCGTCCACGAGCCCATGGGAGAGATCGTCCAGAATCCGTCCGGTTTCCTCCCCGGCCGGCACAGACTCGATACCGATCAGGCCGCCCAACCGCAGCTCGAGTGCCCGCAGCAACCAGTAGTGCCGGCTTCCCTCCGCCACCCGAACCGTCCGCCCCAGCAGGTCCTCCGGACTGTGAATGGAATTGCAGTCGTCCCGGACCAGGATGACTCTCGATACCCACTTGTACGGGTTCGAAATCACGACACCCGGCAGGACACCGTCGCCCGCCATGAGGGACGCACCCACTAGATCTCCCCGACCGTCCCTCAGCCAGTCGAGAGGGTCCTCGTCGAGCGGCGGCACGACCGTCTCGATGCCCACCCCCAGCCAGGAGGCGAATCCTTCGGCCAGGTCGAATTCGAAACCCATCTGTTCCCCACGATAGAGGAAGTAGGTATTCGGACTGTTCCGGGTGATCAGCCGGAGAACTCCACGTTCCCGAATGTCCGCCAGATCCTTCCCGTTGGTGGACTCCAAACTCGCCTCTTGGGCGAATCCGGGAATCCCGGCCAGGACCCCGGCCGCCAGAACACCGGCGACGGCCGCTCGGATCATCAGAGACTTTCTCATCGAGACCACTCTCCCAGGAACACTTCGGCCCGACCGGAACCGGTCGGGCAACCGATGTTCGCTAGTCTCCTCATATAAAGCGAAAACGCCCGGCTCCCCGGACGCAGCTCCTATCCAAATATGGAACTAGTGTACACCCATTCGCGCTTGAAATCAAGCGTAAATCAGGCCTTCCGCGCTTATTCCTCGGACAGATTCTCCCACTGTTCGTAAAGATCCGGCAGTCTTGCTTTCAATCCCCGCTGTTCCTCCACAATTTCGCGGGACAGTTGTGCCGAGCGGAACACGGCGGGGCTGCCGAGCATCGCGGCCAGAGCCTGGAGACGCGCCTCCACCGTTTCGATTTCTTGTTCGATCTTCACTCGCCGTTTCTCGCGTTCTTTGGACATCGTTCGCGGAATCTTGCCGGGCGGGCGGGGTCTGGGGTCCGGCGGCGGTTCGACGACCGAAGGACGGGCCTGCTCCCGACACTCCGCCTCCCGCTGCAGGACGTGCCGGTAGTCGGAGTAGTTTCCCAGGAATGTCCGCGCCTGCCCCCCATCGATTTCCAGCACCCGATTGGCCAGGTGGTCGACGAAGTAGCGGTCGTGGGATACGAAGACGAGGGTGCCCCCATACCGTTCGATGGCCTCGGTGAGGACGGCTTGCCCGTCCTGGTCCAGATGGTTGGTGGGCTCATCCAGGATGAGGAAGTTCACGGGCTCCACCATGAGTTTCGCCATGGCCAGACGGCTCCTCTCCCCGCCACTCAGGGCGTCCAGCGGCTTGAACACATCGTCGCCGCAGAAAAGAAACCTCGCCAGCAGGGACCGAACCCGAGAAACCATCTCCACCGACGCAGCCGCCTCGACCTCCGCCAGGACCGTGTTCCTGCCCCGGAGTGCCTCGGCCTCGTCCTGGGAGTAGGAGCGGACCACGTTTCGCCGACTCATCCAGCAACTTCCCTCCGTGGGCGGCTCCCGACCCGTGAGGATCTTGAGGAGGGTCGATTTGCCCGCTCCGTTCGGACCCAGGACCGCGATTCGGTCGCCGCGTTCGATTGTCAGATCCAGCCCCCGGAACACCGGGTCCTCGCCGTACGACTTCCCCACTTTCTCCATGTTTGCGACGATTCGGTCGCCCGCGGGCGCCTCCCTCAGGCAAAACGTGCTCTCGGCGGGTTCGGGGGGTAGGGGAACCTCCTCCAGCTTCCTCAGCATCTTGATGCGTCCCTGGACCTGCTTCGCGCGGTCTTTCCGGGAGCGGTTGCGATCGATGAAGTCCTGCAAGCGCCGGCGCTCCGCGAGCACTTCCTCTCGGCGCTTGATCTGCAGCTCGACCCGCCCTTTCCTCGCCTCCAGGTAGTGCGAGTAGTCGCCCCGGTACCGGGTGAGGGCGCCGTGATTCAGCTCCCAGATTTCGGAAACCAGACGGTCCAGAAACCGCCGGTCGTGGGAGACGATGATCTGGCCCGCCGGCGAGGCGGCCAGGTATTCCTCGAGCCACTCGATGGCCCGAATGTCCAGGTGGTTGGTGGGCTCGTCCAGAAAGAGCAGATCGTGCTCCAGCAGAATGAGCTTGGCCAGGGCCAGTCTCATGCGCTGGCCTCCGCTCAGGCTCGAGGTCGTCTTGTCCCAATGGGTCCTTCGAATGCCGAGCCCGTCCAGAACCTTCAGGACCGCCGATTCGCCCTCGTAGCCGCCGCGATGGTGGAATTGGTGCTCCAGATCTCCGTACCGGGCCAAGAGATCCTTGGGAATGAGCTCTCCCTCGGGGACCTGCGCGAGCCGGCGGGTGAGGCCCGACAACTCGTCCTCGATCTCCGCCAGTTCCCCACAGGCCTCCAGCGCCTCTTCGAGACAGGTCTTGGAACCGCCCTCGACACCCCCCTGGGGCAGGTAGCCCACGCGGAAGAGGTTCGGCATTCGAATCTCTCCGCTCTCCGAGTGTTGCCCGCCCACAAGGATTCGAAGCAGCGTGCTCTTGCCCACACCGTTGGGACCGACCAGGCCGACCCGCTCGCCCCGGTCCAGATTCCCGGTGACACCGTCCAGGATCGAAGCGCCCGCGTAGCGAAGATGAATGTCTTTGAAGGAGAGCATCGACGGCCTTGGGGTTGAGGAGTTAGCCTTGATTCGCCAAAGAAGGGAAGAGCAAGCCACAGATTGGCCGCCCATGGGGCGGCGCACAGATTTCACAGAAGCCGGCTGCCCCGGTGGTTCAGCACCGGAGCAGCCAAAACCGTCATGTGTGAACGTGTCCTGAGCCATTACAGGTCGATGGAGCGTCGATGCGTTCAGCCCACCAATGCCGGCAGGAGCGGGGCTTCGGGCTCAGATCGGATCCCTTGCGATGCTACACGCGCCGCGGGATTTTCACAAGCGTTTCCCTGCCGGATCACTTCCCGTTCTGAGTTCTGAGAGTTCTGGGTTCTGAGTTGAAGGGCGAGTGACGAGGGCGAGTGACAAGGGACTCGGGACTTGGAAATCGGAAATGGGAAATGGGTTTCCATGCTGGGGCCCGAAGGACCTGCGGCAAGGGAATCGTAAATGGTAAATGGTAAATGGTTCTCGGAGAAAGGCGTTGGAAGTGCGAGGCGAGACGCGTACTGCAAGATCCTCGCTGTGTCACATGATGCGGGCAATCCGGGACCACCACACGCGCCATCCTCCCACTCCCCTCTCCCCCGCGTGACTCTTCTTGCGTGCTTGACAAGAAAGAGCGACCGGCGGACAGTCCTCGGACTCCGTGACCCGGAGCCCCGCCGGTCGCTCTCTGACATGTCTGGCTGGACTCAACAGTACCCCAGGGTTTTCTGCTCAGTCAAGATCCTCCTGGCCACTTCCTGCTCTCAGTGATGGCCTATTCCATTACGTCCAAATCAGTTGCTGAGTTTCGTAGTCCGTCCCTGAAATACGTTTCCCTGAAACACGCGTCCCCGAAACACGTGATCGATTGGCTTCAGCCCGCCGACGGTTTCAGCCTCCGTTTGCCGGATCGAAGAGAGCCTTCCTTGCCAATCAGACCTGGACAGAGGGTGCCGAAAAGATCCACAATAAGCTAATAAAGCTACCTACGTCCCGGAAGACCTACTCTGCAGGCAATCTGGGGACACATCACTGATTTCGGTCCGTAGTTTCAGGAAAGTGCCGGGTTCTGTGGTCCGACGATCACCGGCAATCAAGAGTGGGAGGAGGAACGACAGAATGGCAGAAGGCCGAGCAAGGTCGAGAACGTGGCGCTTTGGGGTCACGCTCCGGTGGGAGAACAGCAATAGGGGAACTCTGACGGCAGGCGGAAAGCCGCCCCTGCCCGTAGCACCACCGCCGGAGTTCCGGGGTCCGGAGGGTGTGTGGAGTCCGGAGGACTTGCTGGTGGCCTCGGTCAACTCATGCGTGATGACCACGTTCCTCTACTACGTCGGCAGGGAGCGCATTGTCCTGTCAAGGTATGAGAGCGATGCCGAGGGTACCGTCGTGTTTGAGGAGGGGAGCCTTCGGTTTCAGAAGATCGTCGTCCGTCCGAAGGTGCAGGTGGCGTCCGAGGAAGATCGAAAGAAGGCCGCGTCGGCACTGGAGGAGGCAGAGCGGAAGTGTCTGGTGTCCAATTCTCTCCGGGCCACGGTCGAGCTCCAACCCGAGATCGAGGTCTCAACGGCCGAGTGCGGATGGTGATTCCGATCGTTGACTCTTGGCGGAGATAAGGAATGCCCGATCAGAATGTTGCAATCTGTTTTCGGTTCTTTTCTGCGACCTGACTACTGATGGTTCTCTTTTTCCCCGCTGTCTTCATTGGACCTCCCATCATCTGGGGAACTCGTCGCCCAGCCGAACCAGCTGCTTTCCGAAATCCACAGACCGCCTGTACTCCCAGATTTCTGCTTCTGGGTCGCGATTCCCGGTAGGAATCCGGATGACATCTGGGCTATCATTTCGCAGGAATCGTTTTCTTGATGGGCGCCGACCAGGACGGCTGCCTGCGACATAACTTCGATCCAGTGGGTGAATCTATGCACACGACCTCCCGACTCCTGTTAGCTGCCGGATTGGCTCTGTGGTTGCCCCTCGCGGCCCACGCCCTCGTCGAGGAGCACCAGGACATGGCCGGCCCATTCGCCGACGGCCCGAGCGTGACGGCCGCTTGCCTCGAGTGCCATGAAAACGCCGCGTATGATTTCATGAAGACGGCCCACTGGACCTGGGGGCCGATGCAGGACCTCGGCCGCAAGGGCCAGCGGCCCGTCGGCAAGAAGAACCTCATCAACAACTTCTGCGTCGCGGTCGCCTCGAACTGGCCCCGGTGCACCAGCTGCCACGCCGGCTACGGCTGGGAAGACGACTCCTTCGACTTCGGCGACGCCACTAAGGTCGACTGCCTGATCTGCCACGATACGACCGGCAGGTACAAGAAGTTCCCTACCGGCGCCGGCCACCCCGTCTACGAGGCCAAGACCTGGCAGGGCACGACCTGGGAACCGTTGGACCTGGCCGAGATCGCCAGGGCAGTCGACAGGCCCAGCCGCGCGAGCTGCGGCGCCTGTCACTTCCAGGGCGGCGGGGGCAACAACGTCAAGCACGGGGACATGGATGACGCCTTGGCCAGGCCGGCGCTTGCGCTGGATGTACACATGAGCGAAGAGGGCCAGGACTTCACCTGTGTGGATTGCCATACGACCAGCGATCACGACATCGCGGGCAATGCGATGTTCGCCTCACCGGGCGGCACGAACCACCTGGAGTGCACAGGCTGCCACGGAGAAGAAGCACACGAGAAGAAAATGCCGAACCGGCACGCCGAGGCGGTCGCATGCCAGACGTGTCACATCCCCGCCTTCGCCCGGGCGAACCCGACGAAAATGTGGTGGGACTGGTCGACGGCCGGCACCGATGCCGAAGTCGTGACCGACGAGTACGGCATGAAGGAGTTCAACAAGAAGAAGGGCCACTTCAAGTGGGAGAAGAATGTCGTCCCGACGTACCTGTGGTACGCCGGTTCCAGCGCGCAATATATGATAGGAGACGTGATCCATCCGGATGAGATCACGCAGCTGAACCGCCCCGTGGGCGAGCGCGGCGATGGTACCTCAAAGATCTACCCCTTCAAGGTGATGCGCGGCAAACAGCCGTACGACACGCAGACAAATGAGCTCGTCGTACCGAAGCTGTTCGGCAAAACCGGGTTCTGGACGACCTGGGACTGGAACGCCGCCGCAGCGCAAGGCATGAAGCCGGTCGGCAGGGAGTTCAGCGGCGAGGTCGGCTTTGCCGAGACCGAGTCGTTCTGGAAGATCAACCATATGGTCGCCCCGGCGGCGGACGCCTTGGGCTGCAAGGACTGCCACGTCAAGAACGGGCAGGGGCGTATCGATTGGGCGGCGCTTGGGTATGAGGGGGATCCCCGGTACACGAAAAACAAGTAGGACTTGGGCATTCGGGGACAGACTGCTCATTAGCGGGACTATCTGCGCGCTTTGATGTTACGGCAATGCTTCCGTGGTCGAGAGGTCTGCCGAGGGGAATCTCAAGCCCGGCCATTTCGGGACAGACTACTCGGCCATTTCGGGACAGACTACTCAATTCAAGAACTACTTGCCAGACCTGGGGGGAACGAGGAACATGGGTTCCAGCAGCGTGCTATTTGCGAGAACTGGCTCTCAGGGAGACCATCAAATAGAGAAGCGGAGAAACTGAGAACCCGACCGAAACAGAGTGTACCGCGTTTCCCGCATAATGCCGTTCTCCGCCATCTGCTTCTCTGTTTCTCCGCCGTGGCCTTCGTGCATAGTCCAGGCCTACACGGCGGCCAGCATGCGATCCACAGCCTTCTTGGCCTGCCCGGCGATGTCCGGATCTACGATGATGCGTGGTTCGAGCTCTTCGAGGGACCAGAGAACTTTTTCGAGGGTGATTCTCTTCATGTTGGGACAGAGAGCCCGACGAGAGGCCGGGAAGAACCTCTTGCCCGGCACGTCCCGCTCGAGTCGATACACCATACCCACTTCCGTTCCAACGATGAACTCCGTTGCATTCGATTCTCGCGCGCGCCGGATCATCCCCGCCGTTCCGAGGACGGCGTCCGCCCGTTCGATGACGTCGGGCGTGCTCTCCGGATGGACCATGACTTCGGCCCCGGGGTGCTCCTCCCTGGCCCGCTCGACGTCCTCCGGCAGGATCTTCATGTGCGACGGGCAGTATCCCCGCCAGAGATGGATCGTGCGATCGGTCTGCGTCGAAACGTAGTGCCCCAAATACTGATCCGGACCGAAGAGGATCTCCTGCCCGGCCGGAAAAGATTCGATCACCTTCCGGGCGTTGGCCGACGTGCAGCACGCGTCCGACACGGCCTTGACCTCGGCGCTGGAGTTGATGTAGGTGACCACGGCCGCGTTCGGGTGTTCCCGCTTCATCTGTTCCACGTCCTCGGGCGTCATCATGTCGGCCATGGGACAGCCCGCTTCGAGATCCGGCAGGAGAACCGTGCTGCCGGGAGAGAGAATGGCGGCCGTCTCGGCCATGAAGTGGACACCGCAGAAGACGATGACCTTGGGTTTGATTTCCGAGGCCTGCCGGCTGAGCCCCAGTGAATCTCCTCGGAAATCCCCGACGTCCTGGACCTCGGGCCGCTGGTAGTTGTGCGCCAGAATCAGAGCCTCGCGCTCCTCCTTGAGTGTCAGGATCTTCTCTGCGATCTCGTCGTTGCCCATCCGTGCCACCTCTGGTACCCGTTACCAGGCCAATGCCGATGACGTACGGTACTTCCTGGAGGCACCCGTGTCAAGGGCCCGAGCACCCTCACGCCCCGGCAACCACAGATTGCACAAATGAAATCGGGATGCAGCATGCTGCATCCCGATCGTCTTCCCCGCTTCGAATCTGTGAAATCTGCGGCTTAGGGTTTGGGATTTTCGCCCATTCCCCCATTCGCCCATTCGGGCTCTACTGGTGCGCCTGCCATTTCTTCTCGAGATCCGGATCGTTCATGGTCTCCAGAAGGTAGTCGCAGTAGTCGCGGCCCGTGGCGCCGGTATCCCGGCCGGTCATCACCAGCTTCTTCTCATGCTGGCCACAGACATCGAGCGCCATTTCCAGTTTCTTCGCCCGATCGGGATACCCGATATGGTCGATGAGCAGCGCCCCGGCCTTGATCATACTGCAGGGATCGGCGTACTGAGCCCGACCCTCCTTCACCATCCGGGGGGCCGAGCCGTGAATGGCCTCGAACATGGAGTACTTGTTGCCGATGTTCGCAGAGCCGGCCGTGCCGACGCCCCCCTGAAACTCGGCGGCTTCGTCGGTCAGGATGTCGCCGTACAGGTTCGGAAGAGCGACCACCCGGAACTGCGTCCGGCGCTTCGGATCCACCAGCTTGGCGGTCATGATGTCGATGTACCAATCATCCCATTCCACCTCCGGGTAGTCCTTGGCGATCTGTTCCGCCATCTTGAGGAACTTCCCGTCGGTCGTCTTCACCACGTTGGCCTTGGTGACGACCGTGACCTTGTTGATGTTGTTTCTCTTGGCATAGTCGAAAGCGAGACGGATCAGTCGCTCGGATCCCTGGGTCGTCGTGACGGTGAAATCAATGGCCAGATCGTCCGTCACATCGATTCCGTTGCTGCCCAGGGCGTAGGCGCCCTCCGTGTTCTCCCGGAAGAACATCCAGTCGATGCCCTCCTTTGGAACCCGAACCGGCCGTACGTTGGCGAAGAGATCCAACTCTTTACGCATTGCGACGTTGGCGCTCTCGATATTCGGCCAGGGATCTCCCTTGCGAGGCGTGGTGGTCGGGCCCTTGAGGGTGACGTGGCACTGCTTGATTTCCTCCAGGACAGCCGGGGGAATGGGGGCATTCTCTTCGGCGCGGCGCTCGATGGTCAGCCCCTCGATATCCCGGAATTCCACTTTGCCCGCCTTGAGCTCGTCCTCCATCACGACTTCGAGGACCCGCTTGGCCTCGGCCGCGATGTACGGGCCGATTCCGTCGCCCCCGAGGATGCCGACGATCACGGGCTTGATCTTGGAGTAGTCGGTCTTCTGCTCACCTTTCTTCATTTTCTCTATGCGGGTAAGCTGTGCCTCGATCAGATTCGCAAAGTGGTCCTTCGCCTTCTCGATTGCCGGATTGCTCATGTGCCTCCTCCGGTTTCTAGGGGTTCCTGGATCTGCCCGATTGCGGATCTTCGAGATTGCCACGGGACGCGAGTCCCCGTTGAGCATAACCTTGCACTTTACTCGCAGGCGAAGCCGAAAGTCAAGCGTTTGTCGTCCGCTAACGCTCAAAGAGAACCGGAGATTCCCGTGGGGAGCGAGCCGCTCGCTACCGGCGGGATCCTCGGGACTCCACCCTTCGGACGAGGTTCATCGTTGACAGATCAATGGTTACATAGACGAGGTCCGTCCTCTGGCCGGGCTGGACGCACACGGTGTCGCCCAGGCGAGCCCGCCACCTGCCCGAGACCTCCGGGGACTCGTGGATATGCCCGTGCAGCGAGAGTCTCGGTTGGCGTTTCGACAGGAAATCGTGGATGGCCCGAGATCCGACCCGGGCTCCACCGGCGCATTCGTCCAGCCCGAGTCCGAGCGGAGGCATGTGAATGACGTAGATCGTGCCGGACATATCCGCAGGGCGTGGAAGCCGGTTCATTTCCTCTTCGATCGTCGGCAGGGAGGCCGCGAAACCGGGCCAATCCTCGATCTCCCGCCAGCCCCCCGGTGCAGACAGGCGGGCCGTGCCCAGCTGAGGTTGGAACACGTACTCGCCCGTGTCCTTCCGGCATCGATCCTTGAGCGCGAAGGGATAGTCGACGACCCAGTTCATCCCAATGAACTCAATCCCCTCGATCTCAACTTTCTTCTGTGCCAGGAGGAAGGCGGTTGGGTGCCGTTCGCAGATCTCCTCGAAAAGAGGATCGTGAACCTTCAGATCGTCATTGCCCGGATAGCAGAGATAGAGAATTCCGGCCGAATCGTACCGAGACAGATGCCCATCCATGAACTCTCGAATGAACTCGTGCTGCGTGGATGGATCCCGCGCGTGGGGAAACATATCCCCGCCGTTCACCACCGCATCGACCCCGGTCAACCGGGCGATCTCGAACACGCGGTCGTACTTCCAGAGGGACCCGTGGATGTCGGTGACGAAAAGGATGTTCATCTGCAGTCCGCCCGGGCCCACCGAAAGGCACAACCCGGATCATCGGCCCTTTGGGATCGAATCCATCGACGGCGCACGTCCAAAAACGAGAGCCGACAGCCGACCGAGCCGAGATCGTTGTCAGCTCTTGCCCTTTGGTCTTTGCCTTCCCGGCATTCGGCTTTCGGATCTCGGCTCTCCGCCAGCATGCGAAATCGCCGGGGGTTTCCCCCGGCGGTCGCTCGTGCTGGCTGCCGGTCAGAGGGTGCGGGTGCCGCCGAAGAACAGCTGGGCGATGAGTCCTGCAATCGGCGGGAAGAAGAAGGTGCACACCAGCCGAATGGCCGTGAACCGCCAACCCAGGATCCCGATCTCCATGGGCAATCGACCGATCGCCCATAGGGACCAACCCGTCAGGAAGGCGACCATCGTTCCCACGCCCGCGCCGGATCGCAGGAGCCCTGCCACTATGGGCAGGCTGACGTACGGACCTCCGGGCGCCAGGCCGCCCGCCACGGTCCCGACAAGAACGCCCCGGAGACCGGATTCCGCGCCCACCCACCTGGACAGGACATCCGCTGGAAGGAGAATGGGCACCATCCCGGCCACGACAAAGGCACAGGCCAGGAGAGGCAGGATTCCCGTGATCATTTTCAACCCGGCCCGCAGTCCTGTCAGGTGGGCGCCCTCCCCACCGCGATACCCCAGGTACAGGAGCACCGCCGCAAGTGCGCCCATGATCAGTGTCGGAATGAGCATGTCGGAGTTTCCCTTCTTTCTTCCCATCGCCTGGCTCCGGGAAACGGGCTTGGTTTCCGGATTCTGTTCATATATAACAAGGAAAACTCGGCTGGACGCCGTTTTCGCTATTCCGGGTTTGCCTTCAACGCCTGTTCCTCTGAGGGATACCGTTCCAGAGCCTCCCAGAGGCACACGATTTCCAGGATCTTCCGGGCGGCGTCGGAGACCGCCGCAACCGCCATCCGCCCTCCGGCATTCTTGGCCGACGTGTAACAGGCCGCCAGAATCCCCACTCCGGCGCTGGAGAGATACTCGATTCGTTCCAGGTTGAGGAGAACCAGAGAGACGCCCTTCTTGATCTCTCCTCGCACCTGTTCCAGAAACGCATAGGATTCCTTCGTGTCCGTGAGCTTGCCCGACAACCGAAAGACTACGGCATCGGACCGCTCGGGCAGAACTCGCTCGACATCCAGTTTCGCTGCCGCCGACATCTCCCACCCCCCCTGCAATCGGATCAGATGGTGCTCGCCTTGCCCACTCGCCCTCGTCCCAAGAGGATCCGGCCGGAACCTACCATGCTTCGGGCCAATGCGCAAGCCGCCGTTTCGATGCGTCGTCGAGCACGAACGGGTCCGTCACGCGCCCGGACAAGAGAAAGGGTCCGGGCAATGCCCGGACCCTTGTCGTTCGAAGACGTATGCGTCGAACCCGCTACTTCCGGAAGCTGTTCTTGATCTTGCTCCACGTGCTCTTCTTCGTGGCGCTCGGAGCACCGCACTCTACCTGATCGCAGTGGGTACCCAGGCCCATGAACTCGTAGCCGATCCGGTCACACTCTTCCGGCGTCACCTCCACACACTCGCCGTCGCACTTGCAGCAGGCGCCGTAGCACTCGTCATAGTGGACGTTGAAGAAGGCACCAGACCAGGTCGGATCGTTCTCCGTAAGGACCGCTTCACGAGAAGGGGCGAAGAGTGGGACCCAACCCGTCACCGGCGGATCGAACACCGTGTACGTCCCCAGAGGGAGCTTGGTCCAGCACACCTGTCCATTGGCATCCGTCGTGTCGCAGAAAGTATCCCCCAACGGAGTTGTGATACACAACCACCAACCCGACAACGGAAGGTCCCCGGCACCTCCCTCGCCGTCACAGTTTGCGTCTTTCCATTTCTGGGCACAGATCTCACCGATGCCCGAACAGACGTAGAAGCTCACCTCGGCGGTCGCCTCGTGTCCGGCCTGCTTCGACCAGTACTCGACACGGATCCAGTACTTCCCATCAACCGGGAAATTCGGAACCGTCCAGCTGCGTGTGACGCTGACTCCGGACGAGTCGGCATACGTTGAGTCCTCGACCGTCACTCCGTTCGGATCCGTCAGCTTGTAGTAGACGTAGTTCGGAGTCGTGCTGTACGTGATGTTCCACCAGATGTCGACGACATCTTGCCACCCGGCGCATTCGGGCGGTTCGGGGTTCCGGCCCATGCTGATGATGGCTTCCCGCTCACCGGTGGGCAGGTAGTTCACCGCTGAGGCCACCGCGGGGAACGAGGTGACGACGACGGCGATCAGCGCGGCCCAGAGTCCGATCCGATTCCAAGACCACATAACTTCTCCCCCCTCTGTCTGAGGTGAAAGGACGGGTCCCGCCGGTTCGATCCGTACGGAACCTACGGACAGGCCGGGCAGCGCATGAAGCCCGCCTGCATTCCTAAGGTGTGACAAGACCCGGCCCTGCGCAGGACGTGCCGAGTCGTTGTTCATCTTGTTAGGACATATCGGGAAGAAGGCGACGGGGCTTGAGGTCTAACTTTCCGGATTCGGAGGATGTCCCCGGGGAGCTCGCAGAGTCCCCGATTCTCGCCCTTGGACCCAAGGGGAGAGCGCAAACAAGCGAAGGCCCGGGCACGTACGCCCGGGCCTTCCAGCCCTCCACTCGAATCTTGAGGGGGTCGATATCTAGCGGTAGTTGTCCTTTATGGCGCCCCAGGTCGTCTTCTCGACGGCGCTCGGCTCACCGCACGTCACCTGGTCACAGTGCGTACCCAGACCCATGAAGATGGCGCCCAGGAACTGGTTGCACTCGGCGGGCGTCACCTCCACACACTGGCCGTCACACTTGCAGCAGGCGCCAAAGCACTCATCGTAGTTCACATTGAAGAACGCGCCGCTCCAGGAGGGATTGTTGTCATCGAGAAGGGCGTCACGACTCTCGGGAAAGATCGATACCCAGGGCGGGGAAATGTTCTCATACACCGTGTACAAGCCAAGCGGGAGCTTGTCCCAGCAGACCACCCCGGTCGCGTCGGTCGTATCACAGAAAGTGTCTCCCCAGGGCGTATCGATGCAGATCCACCAACCCTGATACTCCTCGCCGGCCTGCGCCACACCGTCACAGTTGGCGTCCACCACCTTCTGAGCGCAGATGCTTCCGATGCCGTCGCATACGTAGAAGCTGACCTCGGCGGTAGCCTCGTGTCCGGAACTCATCGACCAGAACTCCACCCGCACCCAGTACTTCCCGATTACCGGATTCAGCGGCACCGTCCACTGCCGGTTGATGGTCACACCCGTATCCCCGGGATAGTATGTGCTGTCGATCACAGCGCTGTCCGGATCCACAAGGGTATAGATCACCGCAGAGGGGGTGGTGCTGTACGTAATGTCCCACCAGATGTCCACATCATCCTGCGGCTGAGCACAGTCGGGGGGTTCCGGACTCCGGCCCAGGGTGATCGTGGCGTCCAACGGGGCGAGATCCTGACGGTCGCCGCCGCGCTGTGCTCCGGCCACGGCCGGAATCGCAAGGAGCGCGACGACCGTCCACAGTGCAAACCGATAGCTGATTCCCATGGTCCTCTCCTCCTTTTCCGATGAAGTGAATACACCGCAACCGCTCGGCGAGCCTCGGCATTCCCCACCCAGGCGCCGCGCGGCCCAAAGCTCATGAACCATACTCACCCACTCTACCACACTCTAGGCATCCTTGTCAAATGGAATGGCAAAATGTAGCTCCTGTGGCGCCGGGCACGGAGCCGATTGTCTAATAGTGCAAGACGTCGGAAATTACTGACGCAGAAGACGTTGGGACTCTTCTCGAGGGGCGGATTCGGACTTTCGTCTTGGCCTCCGCGCCGCGGGCGGTTAGAATCGAGAACAGGTAAGTTCGTCCTCCCCACGGCAAACGGAGGAAATTCCTTGGCGCCCGACAGCAACCCCGATGCACGGCCCGAGTTTCTGGCGGAAGAGAACCGTCGGCTTCGCCGAGCCGTCGATGAGTTGACCATCCTCAACGATCTCGCCAGAGAGATCAGCGGTTCCTCCAGCTCCCAGGATATCATGGGTGCGATCATCCACCGCTCGCTCCGGGCGGTTCGCGCGGAGCAGGGAGTGATCACGCTGGTCGACGAGAAGGCCAGCCAGCCCATGAAGACGCTGGTCCGGACCATGGTCACCTCCGTCCAGGGCCAGCCGTTCCACCTGGACCAGTGCATCCTCGGCTGGATGCACATCAACAAGAAACCTCTCCTCGTCAACGACCCTGAGAACGACGTCCGATTCCGGGGTGTGGACTGGGACGAGTCCACCCAAACGCTTCTCGCAGTCCCCCTCCTGGCGAAGTCGAGGTTGATCGGTGTTCTCAGCGTATACAACAAGAAGGGCGGGGGCGGGTTCAGCGACGAAGACCAGCGACTCCTCGCAATCCTCGCAACCCAGTCCGCCCAGGTCGTGGAAAACGCCCGTCTTTATGAGGAGGAGCAGGCACTTCTCAGGATGAGGGAAGAAATCCGCGTCGCCTCCGAGATTCAGCACAGGCTGCTGCCCAAGGTGTCTCCGGATCTCCCGGGGTATCAAGTCGCAGGCATCAGTATTCCGGCGCAGGACGTGGGGGGCGATTATTTCGATTTCCTCCTTCTCGACGAGAACCGGATGGCTTTCTGCCTGGGAGACGTCTCCGGCAAAGGGCTTCCGGCCGCTCTGTTGATGGCGAACCTCCAGGCGACGATTCGGGGACTGACCCTCTCCACCCTGACCCCGTGCCAGTGTCTCGAACGGGCGAACACGCTACTCTTCCAGAGCACGGATCCGGAAAAGTTCGCCACGCTCTTCTACGGTGTCCTCGACATCGAGAACCACCGCCTCTCCTATTGCAGCGCCGGGCACGAGAGACCTTTCCACCGCACCCGCGGTCAGATGCTCCATCGACTCGAAGCCGGGGGGCTCATCCTCAGCTTCCTGGAGGAGTGCGCCTACGAGGAAGCCCACGTCCCACTGCAGCCGGGAGATACGATGGTGGTGTTCTCCGATGGAATCACCGACGCCGCAAACGAAAGGGACGAACCCTACACGGAAGAAAGGCTGGCCACCCTGATCGCAAACAGCTCCGAGGAGTCCGCCGAGGAACTCGTGGAGAAGATCGTGGCGGACGTCGGTAAACACACGGGCGATCATCCGCAGTTTGATGACATGACGCTTGTGGTGATCAAGAGACGTTAGAGGGCGCGCAAGGTCCAAATCTGGGAGCCACAGATTACACCGATCGCGACCGAGCGACAAGGCGACCCGGCGACAAGGCGAACCCAGGACAGCGACACAAGGGGACGGCGAGACGGCGAATCCATGCCGACACTGCGATGTCCATGTCTGTCTGTGTTCGTCGCCCTTTCGCCCTTTCGCCCATTCGATTGATCCGGGGGTCCCATGATCGGCGGAACCATCTCTCACTACAAGATCCTCGAGAAGCTCGGTGAAGGCGGCATGGGTGTGGTCTACAAAGCCGAGGACACCAAGCTCGAACGCGCCGTTGCGCTCAAGTTCCTCCCTCCCGATCTGGTTCGCGACGAGGACATCCGTAAGCGCTTCGAGCACGAGGCCAAAGCCGCCGCAGTCCTGGATCACGCCAATATCTGCACCATCTTTGAAATCGACGAGGTCGACGATCAGACCTTCATCGCCATGGCCTATGTCGAGGGACAGACCCTCAAGGAAAGACACGAGGCGGGCCCGCTCGAGATCAAGGAGCTCATCTCCCTCGCAATTCAGGTTGCGTCGGGTTTGGGCGTCGCTCACGGAAAGGGAATCGCCCATCGCGATATCAAGCCCGCCAACATCATGGTCACGCCCGAGGGCCAGGCCAAGATCATGGACTTCGGCGTGGCGAAATCGGCGCGCCTGACAACGACGCAGACGGGCAGCACTCTGGGTACCGTTTCGTACATGTCCCCGGAGCAGGCCAGGGGCGACGACGTCGACTACCGGACGGACATCTGGTCCCTCGGTGTGGTTCTCTACGAAATGGTCACGGGGCAGAGACCCTTCAAGGGAGACTATGAGCAGGCCATTATCTACGCCATCGTGAATGAGGATCCTCTCCCTCCGATGACTCTTCGTGGAGACGTTCCCTCGGGACTGGACCGGATCATTCTGAGAGCGCTGGCCAAGAATCTCGACAAGCGTTACTCCAGTACACGCGAGATGATCCGGGATCTGCAGGCACTCAAGGACCGCACGGATGCGGCCCCGCCGACGGATCGCTTGCGGAAGGGTTCATGGCGCCGGTGGATTCCGTTCCTGACGGCCTTGGTCGTCATCGTTTCCATCGGGATCGCGGGGGTAGTGGTTCTCCGAACGGATCGATCATCCTCTCCGACAAGCGAGACCGGGGCCATCCAGTCCCTCGCCGTCCTGCCCCTCGAGAACCTGTCCGGGGACCCCGACCAGGAGTACTTCGTCGACGGAATGACGGAGGCTCTCATCACGGAGCTGTCAAAGATCAAGGCCCTGAGCGTGATTTCCCGAACGTCGATTATGCGGTACAAGGATACGGACAAGTCGTTGCCGGCCATCGCAGGGGACCTGAACGTGGATGCCGTGGTCGAAGGGTCCGCCATGCTGGCCGGCGACCGGATTCGAATCACGGCCCAGCTGATCGAAGCCGAGACCGATCGGCACCTCTGGGCGGAGAGCTACAACCGGGAGCTCCGGGACATCCTCGCGCTTCAGAAGGAGGTCGCTCGCGCCGTCGCAAAGGAGATTCGGATCACTCTGACACCGGAGGAGGAAACCCGGCTGGCCGGCGCTCGCCCCATCGATCCCGAGGCCCACGAGGCCTATCTCCGAGGCCGCTTCTACGCAAACCGACTCACGGTGGAGAGCACAAACAAAGCCATTGAGTACTACGAGCGGGTGATCACCGTCGAGCCGGAGTACGCCCTTGCCTATGCAGGGCTGGCGAACGCGTACGATGCCCTGGCCAGCCTCGGCGCCATGGATCCACAGGAGGCCTGGCCCAGGGTGAAGGCGGAAGCGAAGAAAGCCCTGGCCATCGATGAAACGGTTGCCTTCGCACATGCCCTTCTCGCCGATGTGGCATTTCTCCACGAATGGGACTGGGCACGCGCCGACGAGGAGTTCCGGCGGAGTATTGACCTCGATCCCAACGATTCGTCCGTGCGTCACTGGTACGCGATGTACCTGTCGTCCATGGGACGTCACGAAGAGGCGGTTCGAGAGGCGGAGCGGGCCGTTGAGCTGGACCCTCTGTCCGTCACGGCTCGCCTCAACACGTCGGCCGTACTGTTGTTCGCCGGACGATGGGAAGAGGCGTTGGAGCACGCGATGGAGGCGGTTGAGCTCGATCCGGCGTCCCCCCTTGCCCACATGTCCCTGGGATCATCGTACCTCAGGATGGGCAGGTTGGAGGAGGCGTTCACCGAGATCGAGAAAGCGACCGAGCTGTCTGGAAGGCACACCGCCGCCGTGGCGTACCTCGCCGAGGCCCACGCCGCTGCAGGCCATATCGAGGAAGCCAGGGAGACGCTTGATGAGATGCTCGCCCTCTCGAAAGAGAGGTATGTTTCACCCATCGTGATTGCAGGGGTGTACGCCGCGCTCGGGGAGAAGGACGAGGCCTTTGAGTGGCTCGAGAAAGCCTACCGGGAAAGGTCAACGCATCTTCCGATGCTCCGGGTTCATCCCCGGCTGGAGTCGCTGCGCACCGATCCGAGATTCGCAGGGATGGTCGAGAGAATGGGGCTCCCTCCTGTTACAGAGAATAGAGAAGTAGACAATAGAAAATAGATCTCGTAGAAGAGCATGACAGGGAAACCCGAAGGCGCGACAAGGCGACGTCCGTGTCCGTCCTTACTGGTCCGTGTTCGTCGCCCATTCGCCGATACGATTGACCCGGGGAGCCCATGATCGGAAGAACGATCTCTCACTACAAGATCCTCGAAGAGCTCGGCCGCGGCGGCATGGGTGTGGTTTACAAGGCCCGGGACACGAAGCTGGATCGCACTGTGGTCCTGAAGTTCCTGCCGTCGGACCTGACTCGCGACGAGGAAGCCAAGGCGCGTTTCGTCCAGGAAGCCAAGGCGGCGGCCGCCCTCAATCATCCGCGGATCGTCACCATCTACGAGATCGGTGAACACGAGGGACAGACCTTCATTTCCATGGAATTCGTCGAGGGTGAGTCGGTCCGCGATCTCATCGATCGAGGTCCCCTGCCCCTCGAAAAAGCACTGGATATCGTCTGCCAGGTGGCCGACGGCCTCGGCAAGGCTCACCAGGCGGAGATCGTCCACCGCGACGTCAAGCCCGAGAATCTTCTCATCGACCGTGACGGCCGGGTTCGGATTCTCGACTTCGGCCTGGCCAAACTGAGAGGCGTAACGAAGCTCACCACCGAGGCCTCGACCCTCGGGACCATCCAGTACATGTCTCCCGAGCAGGCGCGCGGCGAGGATGTCGACCATCGGACGGACATCTGGTCCATCGGCGTCGTTCTCTTTGAGATGATCACCGGGCAGCGTCCGTTCAAGGGCGATTACGAACAGGCCGTGATCTACTCCATTCTCAATGAGAATCCCGAGCCCGTCACCGGATTGCGGACCGGTGTTCCCTTGGAGCTGGAGAGGATCATCCTCAAGGCGCTCGGCAAGGAAACGGGAAAACGCTATCGGGACGCAGACGATCTTCTCGTGGATCTCCGCAATCTCCGATCGGAACCCGCACCCGCGTCCATAAGACAGCGATCGGCTCGCAAGCGCCGCCCGATCCTATTGGCCGCCGGTCTGGCACTGGTCGTCGCCGTCGTGATCCTGCTCGGCATCCGAATCCAGATCGGCCGGCAGGCCCCCGCAGTCGCTCAGGAGAACACGCTTGCCGTCATGTACTTCGACAACCTGGCGGATCCGGCGGATTCCCAGAAACTGGGAGAGATCGTCGCCAATCTTCTGATCACCGATCTTTCCGAATCCCGGTATGTCCGCGTCGTATCTAGCCAGAGGCTGTATGACATTCTCAAGCGGCTTGGAAGAGAAGGCGTGAAGGCGGTCGATCGGGATGTTGCGTCCCGAGTTGCCGCCGAAGCGCGCGCACGGTGGATGCTCCTTGGGAGTATCCTCCAGATGGAACCTCAGACGGTCATGACATCTCAGCTCGTGGATGTCGAAACAGGTGAAGTCCACGCATCGCAGCGGATCGAGGGAGCTCCGGGCGAGCGGATCTTCAGTCTCGTGGACCGGCTGACGGTCGAAGTGAAGAGGGATCTCTCTTTGCCGGTGGCCGCGCAGGCGGAACCGGACCGCCCGGTTGCAGAGGTCACAACTCATTCCCCGGAGGCATACCGTCACTACCTGGATGGAGTAGACTTCTTCTACAAAGTCTACTGGTCAGAAGCCCAGAACAGTCTCAAAGAGGCGCTGGCACTTGATTCTACTTTCGCCATGGCCAACCTTCGCCTGGGTTTCATCGAGACGGTCTACGGGACTTCACCCGCACAAGGCAGAGCACGAATATCCAGGGCGGTGGAGTACTCGGACCGCGTCAGCGAGAGAGAGCGGTTGTTCATTCATGGTGTTGCGGGGTTCATACAAGGAGATTACCCGCGCGCTGTCGGCGAGCTCCGGCAGATCAGCGAAAGGTATCCCAGCGATAAGGAAGCCTTCTTCTGGCTGGGGGTTCTCTATCTCTTGTATACCGGACAACCGGGAGAGGGGGTCCATGCATTCACCAGGGCCATTGAGATCGATCCCCTCTACGAAGAAGCCTACAACATGCTCGCATACGCGTACGAGAAACTGGGAGATCCCGAGAAGTCTATCTGGGCAATCAACCAATACATCTCCATGGCACCAGAGGAACCCAATCCGTACGATACGAGGGGTGATCTGTACGCGTACAGCGGACGAATCGACCAGGCCATCGAGTCATATCAAACGGCGCTGAAGAAGAAATCTGATTTCTACGGGGCGCTGGGGAAGCTCGGGAAGATGTATCTTCTGAAGGGGCTGTACTCGGAGGCCGAGTTATGCTACCGAAGGATGGTATCTTCCTCGGACCCGCAAGCTCGCTCGAACGGAAGGAGATGGCTGGCCCGGATCCCCATGATCCAGGGTCGATGGGAACAGGCGCTTCAGATTCTGGACGATGGGATTGCCGCGGACAGAATGGAAGAGTACACGGCGAGAAGTGCGGAGAAGCACCTGGCCAAGGCGATGATACAGTGGGAGAAGGGTCTCTTCGATCCTGCCCTGAATGAACTCGAGACTGGAATGAGAACTCTGAAAGAAGGGGCTCCCGAAGATCTCGCTGTCTGGTGGCAACACCGGTCGTGCGTTCTGGCTGCAAGGGGAGGTATTCCAGCCGCAGAGGAGGAACTTGAGTCGATGAGAGCGGCGCTCGGCGCGTCGCCGGCGCGGCTGTTGCGTCACTACTGGTGGGGCCTGGGGACTGTGGCTCTGATGAAAGGGGCACCGGACAGTGCTACCGCATATCTGGAGCGGGGCACCGCCCTGCCTTCTCGGGAGTCCACCCCTCTAGACGTCCGGTGCCGACTGGCTGAGGCCCTTCTGGCCGCCGGCCGGCCGGGGGACGCGGTCGATCAGTTGGAGAGCACTCTGTCCCGCTACGACTACGCGGGTATCGCCTGGCCCATCTGGTGGGTGAAAGCCCACTACCTCCTGGGACGCGCTTACGAGCGTTCGGGCTGGAAGGCGGAGGCCGTCGAAAAGTACACCGAGTTCCTCTCGCTCTGGAAGGATGCGGATCCCGGCATAGCGGAAGTTGAGGACGCGAAGAACCGGCTGGAGGGGCTTCGAAGCGAGGCGACCGGGTAAGCCGGAGGCCCTGGGACGGCGAGACTGCGAGACGGAATCATAGCTGTTGTATGAGGGGAATCCTTTCCCCGATGGACCGGGAAGGCCGGCGGCCGGCAGGTCCATATCGCCGAACGGATTCGGCTCCTACAATAGCAGGTAGACATCCCATGATTGGAAAAACCATCAGCCACTACAAAATCCTCGAAGAGCTCGGCCGCGGCGGCATGGGTGTGGTGTACAAGGCCCGGGACACGAAGCTCGATCGCACCGTTGCGCTCAAGTTCCTCCCTCCTCAGACTCTGGACGGCGAAGAGGACAAGGCCCGCTTCGTCCACGAGGCCAGGTCCGCGGCCGCTCTCAACCATCCCCACATCTGCACCATCTACGAGATCGATGAAGGTGAGGGACAAACCTTCATCGCCATGGAGCTGGTTGAGGGACAGAGTCTCAGAGATATGATCGCAAGCGGTCCCATGAAGTTGGACGAAGCCGTCCGCATCGCCTCTCAAGTTGCGGAGGGTCTTCGGGAAGCGCACGAGAAGGGCATCGTCCACCGCGACATCAAACCCGCCAACATCATGATCACGCCCAGGGGCCAGGCCAAGATCATGGACTTCGGGTTGGCCAAGTCTCGGGGACAGACGGCCCTCACGAGGGCGGACACCACTCTCGGGACGTTTGCCTACATGGCGCCCGAGCAGGCTCGTGGAAAAGACGTTGATCCGCGCACGGATGTCTGGTCTCTGGGCGCCGTCCTCTTCGAGATGATCACCGGGCAGCGTCCCTTCAAGGGCGATTATGAGCAGGCGGTGATCTACTCGATCTTGAACGAAGAACCTGAACCCGTGACAGGTCTTCGCACGGGCATCCCGATGGAACTGGAGAGAATCATCACCAAGTGCCTCCGTAAGGACGCGGGGCAGAGATATCAGGGCGTGGCCGATCTCGTGACGGATCTCCGGCAGGCTCGGAGCGATCTCACGACCACCGCAACGGCCATCTCGGCAGTCCCACAGCCCACGCGGGGCGGTGGCCTGATGCGGTGGTCCTGGCTGGCCATCGTTGCCCTTCTTATCGCACTGGCCGCTCTAGTCCTCCCCCACTACCTCCCATCCCCCGAGCAACGTGCCTCTGACGAGAGGAAGATGCTGGTCGTCCTTCCCTTTGAGAATCTCGGAGCTCCGGAGGACGAGTACTTCGCGGCCGGGATGACGGAGGAGATCACATCTCGCCTTGCCGTCGTGAGCGGACTGGGTGTCATCTCGCGAACAAGCGCCCTCCAGTATGACCGCGTCGGCAAGACGCTCCGGCAAATCGGCGAAGATCTCGGGGTGGACTATATCCTCGAGGGGACCGTCCGCTGGAATAAGAACTCTCCCGGCGGGAGCCGAGTGCGCGTCACCCCGCAGCTGATTCAGGTATCCGATGACACGCATCTCTGGGCAGAGACGTATGATCGCGTGTTGGAGGATATCTTCGTGGTTCAGTCCGATATCGCCGAGCGGATCATCCACCAGCTCGGGATCACGATGCTGGAGAGCGAGCGTGATGCCGTAGAAGCAAGGCCGACAGAGAATCTTCTCGCGTACGAGGCCTACCTGCGCGGCCTGGCCCACGTTAACCAAGCTGGGTCTCTGGAGGATAGGTGGAGCAAAGCAGAAACGTTGCTCCAGCAAGCCGTCCATCTGGACCCCTCATTTGCCCTGGCGTTCGCGAAGCTGGCAGAAGTCCACAGCGAGTTCTACTTCTGGGGATTCGACAAGACGGACGAGCGCCGGGAAAAATCCAGGGCCGCGGCCGAGCGATCCCTCGAGCTTCAGCCAGATCTGCCCGAAGGCCACCAAGCCCTTGGCGGGTACTACTACACGTGTTTCTTCGATTACGATCGAGCGCTGAAGGAGCTTGCCATTGCAGCGGAGGGTCTACCGAATCATCCGCGTCTTTTGGAAACGATCGCTTATATCTGGCGGCGCCAGGGACTCTGGCTCGAAGCAATTGGCCATCTCGAAGAAGCAGCGAAACTGGATCCCGCAAACTTCTGGTTCCCCATGCAGCTGGGAATCAGCTACGGTTTCCTCCGGCAGTATGCCGAGGCGGAGCGTCACCTTGACAGATCCCTCTCACTGGATCCCGAACAGGTCGCGTCGTACTTCATCAAGGCCCGAAACGTCTACATGTGGACCGGGGATCTGCAAGAAAGCAGGGCGATTCTGGAATCCGCACCCGATCAGACATCTCCAGCGATTCTTCTTCAGAAGTTTTACCAATGCATGTATGAAAGAGACTACCAAGGCAGTTTGCACGCGGTTTCCCGAATGCCCTACGAACCCGCCGGATGGGCAACCGAGGTCACCCATCCCTCATTGCTGGAAGGTCACGCCTACCGATGGATGGGCGAGACGGTACAGGCACGCGACTCCTACAATACCGCCAGACTCGGGATGATGGAGTTTCTTCAGGAACATCCGGAGGATGGCTCGGCCCATAGCGCCCTCGCCTTGGCCCATGCCGGGCTTGGGCACAGAGAAGATGCCCTTCGCGAGGCAAAGAGGGGATTGGAGCTCCACGCCAACGATGCGATTCGATCCGCCAACCGGGAGTGGGATCTGGCTACGGTCTATATTATGCTCGGCGAGCATGACCTTGCCTTGGGTCACATTGAACATCTTCTGTCCGTTCCCTCGGCGATCTCTGTCACGGTACTCAAGATCACACCGACGGTGGATCCGTTACGGGATCATCCGAGATTTAGACGACTGATCGAGGAGTACTCCGGAGAGAATTCATGATCGGAAGGACGATCAGCCATTACAAAATCCTCGAAGAGCTCGGCAAGGGCGGGATGGGCGTGGTGTACAAGGCCGAAGACACCAAGCTCAAACGCACCGTGGCGCTCAAGTTCCTCTCACCCACCCTGACGGCCGATTCCGAAGCCCGGCATCGTATTGCCCGCGAGGCCCAGGCGGCCGCCGGACTGAGCCATCCAAACATCTGCACCATCCACGAGATTGGGGAAACCGAGGACCAGATCTTCATTTCCATGGAATACGTGGAGGGCGAGAACCTCAAGGACAGGATCGGTTCCGGTCCCATGAAGCTGCGCGAAATCATCGACATCGCCACCCAGGTTGCCCAGGGCCTTCACGAAGCACACGACAAGGGAATCGTCCACCGGGACATCAAATCCGCCAACATCATGGTCACCCCAAAAGGCCGGGCCAAGATCATGGATTTCGGCCTGGCCCGGTCCTCCACTCAAACAAGATTGACAAAGGACCACACGACGCTCGGGACGTTCCACTACATGTCACCCGAGCAAACCCAGGGAGAGGACGTCGATTACCGAACGGACATCTGGTCCCTGGGGGTCGTCCTCTATGAAATGACCGTCGGGCAACTTCCCTTCAGGGGAGACTATGAGCAGGCGGTGATGTATTCCATTCTGAGTGAGGATCCGGAACCTCTGACGGCGCTTCGCACGGGCGTGCCCATGGAGCTGGAGCGGATCGTCTGGAAGCTGTTGGCAAAGGATCCCGCCGATCGTTACCAGCACGTGGACGAGATGCCGGTGGACCTGAGGTCCGTTGATCCTGAAGGGATGGGCGCGTCTCGAATTGCAGCTTCGACCATGCGCCGTGGGCCTTTCCCGGCACCCGCTCGCTCACGTCGGACGATCTCTTGGGGTATTGCAGCAATTCTGCTGGTCGGCGCGTTCACGGTCGGGGCCGGCTTGAGACACCTGATCCAACCGACAGCTGCGCCGGACTATCCGACGGTTCGCCTGGTCATGACGTTTCCTGCCGACGCCTCCTCATCTTTCGCTAGTGAAGATCGAGCAGCGCTTTCGCCCGATGGAAGACGGCTTGTTTACTCGGCCGAGGTCAATGGAACCAGGTATCTGTTCCTCCGCGAACTGGATCAGCTCGAGACACGAACACTGCCAGGAACGGAGGGTGCCGGAGGTCCCTTCTTCTCACCTGACGGCCAGTGGATCGGTTTCTTTGCGGGCAATAGGCTCAGGAAGCTACACCTCGGTGGAGGCAAGCCGATCACGCTCTGTGAGGCACAGACTTCGGCAGGATGCTGGGGCCCGGAGGGTATGATATTCTTTGCCCGCTCGTGGAGTGAGGGTCTCTGGAAGATCAATGCCGCCGGAGGAGAACCGATACGGGTGACGGTTCCGAATTCCGAGGCTGGGGAGTACGCTCACATGTGGCCCGAGATTCTGCCGGGTGGCGAAGCCGTGCTCTTCACGATCTGGCACACCAGTATCAATGACAGCCGGGTGGCGGTGTTGTCTCGAAAGTCCGGGGAACAGCGGTGCCTTGTAACAGGCGGAACGTACGGTCGCTACTCGCCCACCGGCCATCTGCTGTACGCCCAGTCGGGGACGTTGATTGCCGTACCCTTCGACCCGGCAACACTCACGATCGGCGAGCCCCACACTCCGGTTCTGGAGAATCTCAGTCACGATGACGGCAGTGGATACGCGGACTTCTCCGTATCACAGAATGGGTTGCTCTGCTATGCCCGGGGCACCGACTGGCTCATCGAACGCCGGCTGGTGTGGGTGGATCGCCAAGGCAACATCGAACCCCTCTCATTGCCTCCGGGGTCGTACGCGGAGCCCTGTTTGTCGCCGGATGAGAAACGCCTGGCCTTGACCAAGCACGAGGGCGGATCTTACAACCTCTGGGTCCATGAGTTCGGAAGTGGGACCACAAGACAATTGACCTTTGAGAGTAGCAACTTCGGGCCCATTTGGTCACCGGACGGTGACTGGCTGGCGTTTACGTCCTTCAGACACGGGCCATTCACCATCTTCCGCGTGCCGGTGGATCGGCATCAACCAGAGCAGTTGCTCCACCGTCCTGCCGTCGACGAGGTTGCGGGCGCCTGGTCCCCGGATGGCAAGCACCTTCTCTTCACGAGAGATAATCCGCTGACGGGGACGAACCTCTGGCTCCTCTCCCTGGAAGATCGCGACCACCCCCGGCTTCTGCTTTCTGAGACAGGAGACGAGTTGGATCCTCGTGTCCACCCCGGAGGCAAATGGTTCGCCTACACGTCCGATGCCTCGGGACGGAGCGAGGTCTTCGTGAGACCCTTCCCGGAGCCCGGCGGTGTAACTCCGGTCTCAACGGATGGCGGCTCGGATCCGCGCTGGTCCAGCGATGGTTCGGAACTGTTTTACCGAAACGGCAGCGAGCTGATGGCCGTTGAGGTTCAGACCCAACCGGACTTCCGAGCTAGTCAGCCGGTGTTGCTGTTTGAGAGTGACCACTTTCGGAACCCGATCTCTCTCATTAGCTACGACGTCGCGTCCGATGGGCGCTTCCTGATGGTCGAGAATCCGCAGCATGAGGCGTCGATGGACTTGATCCTGGTGTTCAACTGGTTCGAGGAATTGGAAGCGCAGTTCCGTGAGTAAGCGGTGGAGTGAACCGCGGTAACGGAGCAGTGGAGTATCGGGGTAACGGCGCGGCAGGATCAGAGCCTGGCAACCACAGATTGCACGGATTTCATGGATCGGGTTTTCTGAGTCTCGGGTGCGAGCCCAAGACTCAGAAAGGACTCCCCCTCGTACTGGTTTCGTCTCTCTGTGGAATCTGTGCAATCTGTGGTTGCAGTTGAAGTAGGTGTCCTATGATCGGCAGAACCATCTCTCACTACAAGATCCTCGAAGAGCTCGGCAAGGGTGGCATGGGCGTGGTGTACAAGGCCCGGGATACCAAGCTGGACCGCACCGTGGCGCTCAAGTTCCTGCCGCCCGACCTGGTTCGAGACGAGGATGTCCGCAAGCGCTTCGAGCACGAAGCCAAGGCGGCGGCCGCTCTGGACCACACCAACATCTGCACCATCTTCGAGATCGATCACACCGACGACCAGACCTTCATCGCCATGGCATACGTGGAGGGACAGACGCTCAAGGAGAGAATCGAGGCCGGCCGGCTTGAGATCGATGAAGTGATTTCCATTGGCTCGCAGATCGCGTCCGGTCTGGGCGCCGCCCATGGGAAGGGCATCGTCCACCGAGACATCAAACCGGCCAACATCATCATCACCTCCGAAGGACAGGCCAAGATCATGGACTTCGGCGTGGCGAAATCGGCGAGACTGACGACGACCGCACCGGGCACGACACTGGGGACCGTGGCATACATGTCTCCCGAGCAGGCCAGGGGAGATGCGGTCGACTACCGCACCGACATCTGGTCTCTCGGGGTGGTGCTCTATGAGATGGCGACCGGGCAGAGACCGTTCAAGGGCGACTACGAACAAGCGGTCATCTATGCGATCCTCAACGAGGACCCGCTCCCACCCATGACTCTCCGAGACAACGTGCCCTCCGGGCTGGATCGCACCATCCTCAGAGCGCTGGCCCGCGACCCGGAAGAGCGCTACTCGAGCACGAGCGAGGTGGTCCGCGATCTCCGGGGGCTCAAGGGCCGGATGGAGACACCGTTGCCGGCGGGACCGAGCGGCAGACGCCGAGGTCTTCGACGAGTAGCCATGGTCTTGGCTCCGTCCGTGCTTCTCGTTGTCGTTCTGGCTTTCATCGCGAGCCGTCTCTTGTCGGATCTGGATTCCGGTCATAAGGCCGGCGCCATCCGGTCTGTCGCCGTCCTCCCGCTGGACAACCTCTCCGGGGATCTCGAGCAGGAATACTTCGCCGATGGGATGACCGAGGCGCTCATCACGGAGCTCTCGAAGATCAAGGCCCTGCGCGTCATCTCCCGTACCTCGGTGATGCAGTACAAGGGCGCATCCAAACCGCTCCCCGAGATCGCTCGCGAACTGAGCGTCGATGCCGTCGTAGAGGGGTCGGTCGTTCAAGCAGAAGACCGCGTGAGGATCACTGCCCAGTTGATCGAGGCAAAGACCGACAAGCATCTCTGGGCCGAAGCGCACGAACGTGAAATGCGGGACATCCTAACCCTTCAGCGAGAAGTGGCGCGCTCGATCGCCCGTGAGATCCGGGTCGTTGTCACCCCGGAGGAGCAGGTAAGGCTTGAGACGGCGCAAGCAGTGGATCCCGAGGCGCATGAGGCATATCTCCGGGGACGGTACCACATCAACCGTTGGACGGAGGGGTCCATCCGAACGGGAATCGAGTACCTGCAGCGAGCCGTCGAAACCGACCCAGAGTACGCCTTGGCTCACGCCGCGTTGGCCCATGCCTACGATTTGCTTGCCACCCTCGGCTGGATGTCCCCGGAGGAGGGATATGAACTTGCGCGGGCGGAGGCGGAGAAGGCCCTTGAGATCGACAACAGCGTCGCAGAAGCCCACATCATCCTGGCATTCGTCAAGTTCTTCGATTGGGACTGGGACGCGGTGGAGACCGCGGCGCTAGAGGCGATAGACGTCAATCCTGGGTACGCACTGGCGCACGCCGCGTACGGCGGATACCTGATGATCATGGGGCGACACGAGGAGGCGATTCAGGCGACCAAGCATGCGCGCGATCTTGACCCACTCTCCACCTCCACCAGCGTCGTTATGGTGAGGCGATACTACGCCGCCCGGCAGTACGACCGTGCAATCTCGCTGGCACAAGAGGTGATCCGCCTGGATCCGAGCGTACCGGATGCCCACCAGTTGCTTGGCAGGGCCTTCCTGGAAACTCAGGCTTACGACAAGGCGATTCGCGAATTCCGGGAGGCCGAGCGCCTCGGAGACAGCTGGGCCCGATCCCTGCTCGCCTGCGTCTTTGCAGAGTCCGGTGATCACCCAAGGGCAAAGGAGATCCTCGATGATCTCGTGAGCCATCCAGGCGAGGTGTTCGATTCGGCCTACAAGATCGCTGAGATCTACGCTTCCCTTGGTGAGACAGACCAGGCATTCGAGTGGTTGGAGAAGGCCTATGAAGGCCGTAATGCACACATCGTATTCCTGAAGACCGACCCCGTCCTTGACAGCCTCCGCCCGGATCCTCGCTTCGATGATCTCCTGAGGAGGACGGGGTTCATCGAGTGAGGCGCGGGGGCGAGAGAACTGCGGGAGCGGAGTGATCGAGTATTGGAGAATGGCGAGAGAGGGTCACAACACAGTAGCCGCAGACAACGCAGATGAGCACGCATGGGTTTGTCTCACTGTCGGGTTATTGCCCGACAGTGAGAAAGAAACCGGCGTTTCGTATCTGTTGAATTCGTGAAATCTGTGGTTCCAGGGGTTGGGTGAGGATCTCATGATCGGTAAAACCATCTCTCACTACAAGATCCTCGAAGAGCTCGGCAAGGGTGGCATGGGCGTGGTGTACAAGGCCCAGGATACCAAGCTGGACCGCACCGTGGCGCTCAAGTTCCTGCCGCCCGACCTCACGGCCGATCCCGACGCCAAGCAGCGCTTCATCCACGAGGCCCGCGCCGCATCCGCCCTCGACCATCCGAACATCTGTACCATCTACGAAATCAATGAGGCGGATGATCAGCTCTTCATTGCGATGGCCTACATCGAGGGTCAGACACTCAAGGACAAGATCAAGGCAGGCCCGCTGGGCGCCGACGAAGCCGCGGGCATCGTCCTCCAGGTTGCCGAAGGTCTTCAAGAGGCGCATGAACACGGCATCATTCATCGCGACATCAAGCCTGCCAACATCATGATCACACCGAAGGGCCGGGCGAAGATCATGGACTTCGGCCTGGCGAAATCCGGCGGTGTCCCGGATTTGACCCAGGAAGGCACGACCCTCGGCACGGTGGCCTACATGTCTCCGGAGCAGACCCGCGGTGATGAGGTCGACCACCGGACGGACATCTGGTCACTCGGCGTGATGTTCTACGAAATGGCAACCGGCCGTCGACCGTTTCGAGGGGATTACGAGCAGGCCGTCGTCTATTCCATCCTCAACGAGGACCCCGAACCTCCGGGTGACGCTCACGATGAAGAGGCGATGGGAATCGACAGCATCCTCGAAAGATGCTTGAAGAAGGCTCCCGCCGAACGATACCCGGCGGCAACGGATCTCATCGCGGATCTTCGGGCCTTCTCGACCGGGACGACGCCGTTTTCCTCGAGGACCGGCCTTGGCGCTTTCGAGACGCGCGCGGGCCGCCGAGGAGCATGGTGGACCTGGATCGGAGTTGTTGCAGTCCTCGGAGCTGCTGCCGCCATCATCCTCCCCCGCGTCCTCTCCACGACCAGAGACGAACCTGTTGCGGAGAGAAAGATGCTGGCGGTTCTCCCCTTCGAAAACCTCGGAGCGCCCGAGGACGACTACTTCGCGGATGGGATCACCGAGGAGATCACGGCCCGTCTCGCAGGAATCCGCGAGCTTGGCGTCATCGCGCGCACCAGTGCGATGCAGTATAAGGATACCGGCAAGGTCATCCCGGTGATCGGCCAAGAGCTTGGCGTCGGCTACATCCTCGAGGGAACCATCCGGTGGCAGCACATGGCCGATGGGCCGAGTCGAATCCGCGTCACCCCTCAGCTCATCCGCGTGTCGGATGCGACGCATCTCTGGGCCCACGTCTACCAGATGGACATCTCCGATATCTTCCAAGTCCAGTCCGACATCGCCGGGAAGGTTGCCGAAGCGCTCGGGATCACGCTGCTCGGTCTGGAAAGGCAAGTCGTCGAAGCCCGGCCGACCGACAATCTCAAGGCCTATGACTACTATCTGCGCGCACAGGATTACGCGAATCGGAGCTACGGCGTCGACGACCAGAGGACGGCCCTGGCGCTGTGCAATAGCGCAATTGAACAAGATTCCACTTTCGCTGAGGCTTGGGCTCTGAGATCCCATACGCGATCTCTGATGTACTGGTTCGATCACGAGAGAACTCCAAAGGCTCAGGATGCAGCCCGGACGTCGGCAATAAGAGCGCTCGAGCTCGCTCCCGGGGCTCCCGAGCCGCACCTGGCCATGGGGTACTACTATTACTGGTGCCTTCTGGACTATGACAACGCGCTCGACGAATTCGGCAGGGCCAGAGAATTGCAACCTAACAATGCCGAAACCCTCAGTGCCGTCGCCTACGTCCAACGGCGCCAGGGCAGGTTTGAGGCGGCCCTGAAGAACCTGGAGATGTCTCTTGATCTTGATCCTCTCTCGTGGTTGAGAGGGTATGAATTGGCCGGAACTCATATGAGTCTCCGGCAGTACGAGGAGGCCGAACGCCATCTGGATCGGGCCATTGCGTTGCGTCCCGAATGGCCGTTTCCCTACGGTTGGAAGGCTTTGCTGAACGTTCGATGGACGGGCGACACGGCCGCCGCTCGTGCCGTGCTTAAGAAGATTCCCGGCGGACTGGAGATGACCGGCGATCTCCTCAGTTTCCTCCTGTTCCAGTTGGACTCCATGGACCGCGACTATGAAGCCGCGTTGGAGCGTCTGTCGTCGTCGACGGAAGAGACGATCGAAAACCACTACCTCGTCTATCCCACCTCGGGGTTGCGCGGCTGGATGTACGACAGGCTCGGAAAGAAGGATCTGGCGTTCACGTACTACGACTCAGCCCGGGTCTATCTCGAAAGTCGAATCGAGAGCCGGCCGGATGACGCTCGGCTCCACAGCACACTGGGACTGGTGTATGCCGGGTTGGGCCGAAAGCAGGACGCCGTTCGGGAGGGCCGCCTGTCCCTCGAACTCCTGCCCCTGTCGAAAGATGCGTCGCGGGCGCCCTACAACCTGCTCCATCTGGCATGGATCTACACGACAGTGGGTGAATACGACCTGGCCATGGATCAGTTGGAGCACCTGTTGACGATTCCGGCCCCGATCTCGGCTGCGCAGATTCGAGCGGAACCCCGCTGGGATCCGCTCCGGGGACACGAGAGGTTTGAGAAACTGATACAAGACTAGAGAGGAGAACTGATGGCGAGAGAGCGCGATCTCGCTGCAGCCAAGTGACACCCGGTGCCTCCCGCACTTTTTTGGAACACATGTCACGCTTCCCCCCCCCACAACAGGTAGATCGAGCCTCTCCCGCGGCCTTCTGCGGGAATGTGGAAACGCCCCCGGAGACAGGGAATTCTCTCTGCCGGCACATCCGGATCTTGACTTTGACCCACACATATAGTAAACTTAATCTAACATGAAGAAAGGTTGGGTTGCCCAAGATCTCTTGTAACCTCGCGAATGAGAATCGACCGGGAATTCGGCCTTTGAGCAGTTTCTATTCCAAGAGACCACTATCGATCCGGAGATCGAGGAGGTGAAACCGATGAGGATGGCTACGCGTTTGTGCCTGGCTGTGGCTGTGGCCTGTGGTCTCCTGGCGGGTACGGCGGCGATATCGTCAAGGAGCGATTTGACGATCGAGACCGACGCTGCAACCTACTGTTCGGGAGACACCGTCTGGTTCACGATCACCAATCACAGTGATTCCGTCGTTTGGATCAACAACCTTCCGGGATGGTCGGTCTGGGAAGCGTCCACCGACACGCTGATCTTCCCGCTCAACGTGCTCTGGGCCATGTGGACGATTGATCCCGATTCATCCGTATTGGATTGCTGGCCACAGATCGACTACCACTTCAATCAGGTTCCTCAGGGAAAGTACTACGTCAAGATCACCGGCACCCTCGGCAACGGGGGAGGCTCCGTGACCGCAGCGGACACCTTCAACATCACGGGGGCGAGCTCGGTGTCGCCCAAGAGCTGGAGCGAGGCCAAGTCTCGTTGGAGGTAAGCCTGACAGCTGCCGTTCGTAACGCCCTCCGGCGCCGAGCCGAATCGTAGGCTCAACCGTCGGGGGGCGACGTCTTTTCCCCTTGGGCCCTCCCGAAGAACCGCCCACCGTACGCCAGCAAGCGCGAGTATCGGCCAACCGCGGACAGGGCCCGCCGCATCTCTGCCGAAGCCACCGAACCCTCTCTTGAAATCCTGCCGGTGAGGGCGTATAATCGTAGTCAAAGATAAGCGTAGCGAATCTCGGCAGGCCCTTCCGGCCTGCCGATTCAAAAAGGAGCCTTCCATCATGAGCCGACTGTTCGCTGAAGCGCTATGCCTGAGTCTGCTTGTTGTGCCCTGCACCGCCGGTGCCCAGGCCATCATTGCGGACCATGCGGGGGTCGCCGAGTTCGACCTCATTCCTTTGTCCGTCATCGAATCCATCCAGACGACCTATAACTTCTACTACGGGCACACCTCCCACGGCAGTCAGATCATGACCGGGCTCGATCTTCTCTACGCCGAGGATCCTCTCTACTCCGAGCCCCCCTTCACCGAGTACGGTGACGATCTCGGGCACAATGGAGACGTCTCCTGGGTTCAACCGACGCGAGACTATCTCGACGCTCACCCGGACTGCAATGTCGTGATGTGGTCCTGGTGCGGAGGCTGCTCGGACAACACGGAAGCGGGCATCAACACGTACCTCGACGCCATGGATCAGCTGGAGACGGATTATTCGGATGTTCTTTTCATCTACATGACCGGTCATCTGGACGGAACCGGCATCGGCGGGAATCTCTACGCGCGCAACAATCAGATCCGGGCCTACTGTTCCCTGTACGACAAGGTCCTGTTTGATTTCGCGGACATCGAGAGCTGGGATCCCGACGGGAACTACTACCCGGACGAGACGGATGCCTGCGGGTGGTGCTCCGTCTGGTGTTCTTCGAATCCCTGCGCCACCTGCAGCTGCGCTCATTCCCACTGCTTCAATTGCTACCAGAAGGGGAAAGGGTTCTGGTGGATGATGGCAAGGGCATCGGGATGGAGCCCGACGACCCGTGTCACGAGCGATGGTCGAGTTTCGGCTTCACGGGCCTTCCTCCTGGAACAAAACCACCCCAATCCTTTCAATCCGACAACCCGGATTCGGTTTCGTTTGCCCGTCGCGTCCGACGTTCGACTGGATCTCTTTGACGTGTCGGGAAAGATGGTTGTAACCCTCGTCGATCGCCGTCTGGGCTCGGGGGAGCACGTGATCGCGTGGGACGGCAAAGACTCGGGTGGGCGCCCCGTTGCCACCGGCACGTACTTCTGCCAGCTCCGGGCCGGGGACTTCACCGACACAAAGAAAATGACGCTGCTGAAATAGGAGACTCACCGGACTCGACACTTTCTGGTACATCTGGTCGGCGACGTACGAAAAAGGTATTCTGCTGGAGTAGTTTCAGGTGTAATCCGCGGTTACCGCGCGGCGGTGGCACGAGGAGCATGGCCTATTTCATGTCGGCCCAGCGGGATCGAGTCCGGCCCAAGACGGAGCGATGCGTTTCCTCGCTAGAACTCGAACGCGCCGAGATTCCGGAATCTCCTCTATTGGAAACCGACTTGAGATTCTCCAACACGGCGTCCCTCATCCGATAGAGGCGAAGGGCGCTCAGACCCTCCCGCAATCCGCTTCGAAAGCCATCACATACCTTTCGGAGCGTTTTGCTCATCTGCAGTTGGTCCCCCCACGATCGGGCCGCATCGGGGATCCACGCCGTGATCGGGGCGAAGATTCCCGCGTTCGGCGCACCCGGAGAGCGGATAACCGATAGCCCGGGTTCGCCGCCGGATTCCGGCGGGAGATCCCGGGAGATGGCGTCGGGGCCTCGAACGATCCGCTCTTTCAATCTCTCCGTTTCGCGAATGAGGTCCCGCAATTCCCGATCTTTTTCGGCTTCGGAGATCTCTTCCGTGGTATTGGATAGCTGCCCGGGCCAACGCTTCAGCTGACTTCGACGGGTTTCCATTCCGGGGCTCTCTCCTCTGGATGACGGGCCGCATCGACCTCGCCCCGAAGGATCGGTTGTCCGTAAATGCAACTTTAGCTGAGGAGGAGCAAGAAGCATTCTTGTGCCGAGGAGCACATCGGGGGTTTCGAGGGTTGCATTTCAGGGCAATACGCGGCCAGGGCAGGACACAGCATGGCCTTGACAGGACCCTCGGCATCTGGTCTCCTACGAGGTGGATCACCAAGGAGGGCGCGTGCTGAGCACACTGGAGAACCAGAATCATACCCTTCACCCCTTCCTTCGATCGCTTTGTGCCGGCGCGCTCGTCGGTGGAGCTTTCGGCGTCGTCGATACGCTGGGAACGGGTGGCTATGCCGCCCTCCCGTTGACCTCCGAAATCCTGATCATGGCCGTGAACTGGTACGTCGCCGCCCTGGCGGGCCTCGTCGCCGCCCTGGCCTTCCGGCTTGCACGGTTTCTTCCGGGCTCCTCCCGCCGCCAGGAGATCGATGCATCGATTCAACCTGTCTCGTTCTCCCTCTCCGTCTGCGTCTGGATTCTCCTGATTCAGGATTCGTACCTGCGTGCGGTCCTGGCCGTCGCCGCCGCCGCGATCGTGTTCTTTGTTTTCGCCCGGCTCGCCAGAAGCCAACCGTGGCTCCACGGGACTTCGTTCTGGGGATTTCTGAACTCGGTCGGCTTGTTCGGGTTCGCCTGTTGGATCATGATACGCGGGCCCCTCGCTCACGGCATCCGGCCGGTGGGAGCCTGGGTGTTTCTGCCGGCGGCGGTTCTGGCTTTGCTCGGCTTCCTCATTCCGCGGTCACGGAGATTTCGCAGGTGGGGACTTGCAGGCTCGGCGCTGGTTCTGGTTCTTCTCGGGGTGAACGGGTTCGTTCGACCTTTGCAGCGCGGGCATCCCACCGCCGAAGGGCCCAACATCCTTCTCATCACCGTCGATACACTCCGAGACGATCACCTGGGGTGCTACGGAAATGAGATGATCCAGACGCCCAACGTCGATCGGCTGGCGGAAGAGGGCGTGCTGTTCGAAAATACGATCTGCCCGATTCCCCTGACCAACCCTTCCCATACGAGCATCCTGACCGGGCTCCACCCCGCTCATCACGGCGTGCTTCTGAACGAACCGATGGCGCTCCGCCCCGGCATTGAGAGTCTGGCCGACATCCTTGCAGACCGGGGGTACCGGACCGCGGCGTTCGTGAGCGGCATCACCCTGAAGCGCCAGACTTCCTGCCTCGTCGATCGGTTCCAGGTGTACGACGACGATTTCAGCCCGCTGTGGGCGATTCCCGAACCGTGCCTGGCCGGGAGCTTCGCGAATCTCTTCTTCCGTCTTTCGCGCCACGTGCGCTTTCTGCCCCACGGGTATACCCCCCGGACGGAGCGACCCGCGGCGCACGCCGTCGATGCGGCAAACCGGTGGCTCGCGGCCAACGCCGAGGCGCCCTTCTTCCTCTGGCTCCACCTCTTCGATCCGCACGGACCCTACACCCCACCCCCACCGTACAACCGGCTCTACGACCCGGACTACGCCGGGGACGCCGACGGCCGGTGGTACGGTCTGTCTATCGAAGAGAAGGCGCGCGTGATCGAAAGTCCGCGCGATCTTGAACATGTCAAGGCACTCTACGCCGGCGAGGTTTCCTATGCGGACGAACAGATGGGGAGACTGCTGTCCGAGGTGGAACGCCTCGGCCTTCGTGAACGCACGCTCGTAGTCTTCACTGCGGATCACGGCGAGAGCTTGACCGAACACGATTACTACTTCGATCACAGCGTCTGCCTGTATGACCCGTCTCTCAAGGTCCCGCTCATCTTCCGGTTTCCGGGCGGATCGTACGCCGGAGAGAGACGCCTTGGAGTAGCCCAGCTGATCGACATCGCTCCTACGGTTCTGGACTATCTGGGAATCGAGCGGGCTCGTCCAACCGACGGAGAATCGTTGAAGGCGCGTTGCCTGGATGCTCCCGAGGACCCTCTCCGCGGTCCTGTCGTTTCCGCGATCTTCCGGGGTGAGATCGCCGGCGGGAAGCGCCTGCTCTGCATCCGTACGGCCGGACACAAGTACATTCGAACATCGCGCTGGTTCGGCGACCAGCTGCTGATGCCCGCGTCCGAGGAAATCTACGACCTGGAGGACGATCCCGGGGAAACGAGAAACCTCATCCACTCCGGCGTCGAGGGTGTCGAAGAATACCGCTCCCTGGCGGAGGAATACTGGAACGCATGGAACCGTCTCGAGGTGGAAGCCTCGGGCCCGATTCCCCGAGGAGTGCGAGAAAGTCTCCGGTCCCTGGGCTATCTGCAGTAGGGCGGGTGGGGTGATGAAGCTCGAATGGGGGCTCGGAAAGCAGAACGGTCTTCCGCCCGCCGGCGATCGCCTGGGGATTCCGGAGTCGCACCCGGGACATTCATGGGTGTTCTGGGTCGCCATGCCGATCGTTCTGCTGCTCCTCTATGCGGGTTGGCGAATCTTCTGGTTCTTGACCGACGACGCCTACATTACGTTCCGCTACATCAACAACCATCTCCTGGGATTCGGCTACACGTGGAATCCACCGCCCTTTCGACCCGTGGAAGGATACACGAGCTTCTCATGGCTCGTCTTGCTGGAGGCCGTCTGGCGCATCTTTCGGGTGTCGCCGCCGGAATCCGCCAACGGTCTATCCCTCGTCCTGGCCGCTCTGACCCTCGGCACCGGCGCTCGGATGGGAGTTCGAATGGCGGGTCACCGTCGCGGAACGCGGGACGGCGCTCCGTTGATCCTCGTCGCCCTCCTGGGAACCGTGACCAATCGTACGTTTCTTGCCTGGACCAGCTCCGGACTCGAGACGGCGATGTTCAATTTCCTGTTCACGGCATGGATCTTCGTGATGGTCTTTCCTTCCAGGAAACGGGGACGGTGGGTGTTCACGGCTGCTGCGACGGCGACCCTCGTCTACTTCACGCGCCCCGACGGCATCCTGGTGGTCCTCGGCACGGGGCTGGCCTTCCTGATCGGGAGGCTTTCGGGCTCCCTGACGTCGAGGGATTTGCTCTCGGCGGTTCCCGGCTTCGCCGTCCCCGCCCATTTCATCTGGCGCAAACTCTACTACGGCGCCTGGCTTCCCAACACCTACCACGCCAAGCAGGTGGCGGCGTGGCCGGAGAGCGGCGTCCGGTACGCGGCTTCCTTCATTCTCGAGTATGCGATCTGGGTCTGGCTGTGTCTGTTCCTGGTCTGGCTTGTGAAAAGGGCGAGGGACCGCCCGGGCCCCGCCCGGCGATCAACCGAACCGCGCTCCCTTCGAGTCCCCATCGGGCCGGCAATCGCCGTCGCCGTTCTGACGGGGCACTTTCTCTACTACACCTTCATGGTGGGAGGCGATCACTTCGAATACCGGGTGTACAGTCATCTGATTCTTCTTCTTTTCATTTCCGGCGCCTGGTTCGCGGACCGCATTTTCCGGCGGAGGTGGCCGGCCGTTCTGTGCATGGTCCTGTTTGTCCTCTTATCCTATCCCATACCTTGGGCGCATTGGGCGGAGACACGCGGGCTGGAGAGTCGAGAAGAAACGCACGTCATGATCCGCCCGGTGGCCGACCGGTTTCCCCAACCTTTGAGGGGTTACGCACGCGCATTCGATTGGCTGCAGCATTGGCTCATCACCCACCGGGTGTGCATGCGCCATCAGGAGCACAAGATTTTCCACCGGCATCAACTGCGGATTTTTCCGACCCGCGAGTTTGGGGAAAAGACTCCGTGGACCGGCCATCCGGTATTCGCCGCTCGCACCGTCGGCGTGCCGGGGTGGGTCCTGCCCAACGTGGCGATTGTCGATCTCTTCGGTCTGAATGACTACGTAGTTGCTCGCAGCGTCGCCCGCTCCCACGTCGGGGAAGAGAGAGTGATGGCCCACGAGCGATTTGCTCCGGAAGAATACCTGCGATGCTTCCGGGTCAATGTGGAACCCGTCGTCCCGGGGGGGGTGAAGATTCACGAGCGGCAGCCGCCGCTGACGAACGAAGAAATCATCCGCTGCGAGCGGAAATGGCGGAGCTGGGCGGATGGAGAGTATTGAGGGAGGCACCGCATTGAGCAACCGGAACTCGGGCCCGTTCGAAGCATCGTCCTGGATCCGCCATGGGACGGTTGCCACGGGTGCGGCCATCGTACTGGTCGCCCTCATCGGGGTTTTCTTCTTCCGATTTTCCGCGGGTCCCGGGTATCCGCTGGACGATTCTTGGATTCACCTCGCGTTTGCCCGGCATCTGGCCGAGGGACATGGATTCGGCGTGAACCCGGGTCAGGCCAGCACGGGGGCAACATCTCCGCTCTGGGCGCTGCTTCTGACAGCCGGCTTCCTGTTCGGGCCGGTCCACAACACCTGGCCGTGGATTCTGGCGGCCGTCGTCCTGGGCGGCGCCGGACTTGCCGCGGCCTGGGTGACGGCCGAACTTCGTGCGCGGGACGCCGGTGTCTCCGCGGGGCTCTGGGGGCCCTGTGCCGCAGGGCTCCTTGTCGCGGCATCTCCGGCAATGGTGTGGTCCGCCGCGGGAGCGATGGAGGTTCCCCTCTTCACGGCACTACTCCTCTCCGCCTGGGCCATGCATGCCCGCGCGCGGCGCCGGTCGCCCCGCCTCTCTACCTGGGGAATCCCGGCCGGACTGGCGGTCCTTGCCAGGCCCGAGGGCCTGTTGTTCGCGGTACTTCTGGGGCTGACGTCCAGACCGCGGAAGGCTGCAAGAAACCTGATCATCACGGCGGCCCTGTGTGCTCCATGGCCCGTCTACTGTCTCATCGTGTCGGGTCGGCCATTGCCCGGGACCTTCTACGCGAAGACGACGAGCGCCTTCGTCGGTCTACCCGACTTCGCATACGCTGCGAGGAGTCTCCATCTCGTGTGGCAAATCGCAGCACCGCTCTGTGTTCTGTTCCTGATCGGAGCAATCTGGAAGCTCGGCGGGATGCTGTCATCCGGAGGGCAAACAGCGGAGAGCGGGCCTGGGGAGAGAACGACGTGGCTTACACTTCTTCCCGGACTCCTGTTTCCATTTGCACTGATTCTCTCCTACTCACTCATGGGCCGGAACTACCTCTTCGCCATACTCCCCGGAAACTACGGGCGATACGTGTACCCCGCGCTTCCGTTTCTCGCAATCATCGGAACCTGGGGGCTCACATCGATTCGTACGGGCGGAATGGGGGGACGGGGATGGGGATCTCGAGCCGGATCAGCGGTCCTTGCTCTACTCGTGATCTGGAACACGGTCCAGTGTGTGGGCCACGCGGATCTGTACGCCCACAATGTTCGAGATATCAACTCGATGCAGGTGGGCATGGCAACGCGGCTGGAGCGACGGCTTCCGCCCGAAAGCTGGGTGGCGGCCAACGACGTGGGCGCGCTCGCCTATCTAACGGATCTCCGCGTGCTGGACCTCGTGGGGATCGTGAGTCCGGAGGTGCAGGAGGCCCTGTTTCCTCTTCGAGGCATGGAGAACCCGCCGAGAGAGGCTACACTGCTGCGCGTGATCTCAGAACGTCAACCGGCCGGCATCGCCGTCTTTCCCAACTGGTATCCCAACATCCTGAAAACGCTCGGCCCGCGCCTCGAACCCATCGAGGAAATCTACGTTCCCGACAACATCACCTCGGGAGGACATCGGCTGGTGGCGTACCGCGTCCACTGGCATTGAGACGGCGAGACGGGCGGTAATCACTCGTGCGAGCTTCCCCGGGACGCGTCCACGAGCTTCGGCCGAGCCCTCGGGGAGTACATCCCCGCCATATCGGCCGCCGATCTGACGAGTCCATTCGAAGGCGTTCGCCTCCCGGACCCCATCCGCCGACCCGTGATCCTCTGGAACGGCCGGTTTTCACCGCAATTCGCCTACATGGCCAAGTTTCTCGGCTGATAGCAAAGTGGAATCCAAATTGTCCGGGAACAGCCGACGGTATGCCATTCTGCTTTGATTTCGGTTCATCCGGAGGTGCAGAAACGCCGCGGCCGTGCCGATGCATGGAGTGACCAAACCGACCCTGAGTTCCGCTGGGTTCAAAACAGAGAGGATACCATGCACTGCCCGACTTGTGGAAACGAGCTCACGCAGGTGGTGACCGGAGGCGTTACGGTCGACGTCTGTGACGGCGGCTGCGCGGGAATCTGGTTCGATCATTTCGAATTGCAGAAGTTCGACGAACCCGATGAGGACGCGGACGCTCTCCTGCTGGACATCGTGAGGGACGAGACGATCCACATCGATCATGACGAGAGACGGTATTGCCCGAAGTGCGAAGACATCGTCATGATGCGCCATTTCTTCAGCCCCAAGCGGGACATCCAGGTGGACGAGTGCCCTCAGTGTGGAGGATACTGGCTGGATGCCGGCGAGCTGGCGACCCTCAGAAACCAGTACGGTTCCGAAGCGGAGCGGCGACAGGCGGCTCAGGAGTATTTCGATGAGGTTTTCGGCAACCGGCTCGAGGAGATGCGCACCCAGAGCGAAGGCGAACTGGCGAGAGCTCGGAGAATCGTCCGAATCTTCCGCCTGGTTTGTCCCAGCTACTACGTTCCCGGCAAGCAGGAATGGGGAGCTTTCTAGCAGAACGTAAGAAGACGCGCATCCCGGAACCACAGAGATCACGGATCGCGTCGGCGAATTCGGGGCGATGCTTGCATTGCCCCGAGCATTCTCGCTTCGTGCGCTTCCTGGCGAAGGCTCTTCAGATCCTCTCTGTGTCCTTGTAGGTTTTGTGGTGCGATCTGGTGGAACTTCTGAAAATCGAAAGGGCGGGTCTTGGACCCGCCCTTTTCTTTCGTTCGATACCATCCGTCGCGCGATCTACTTCTTCTCGATCTCCACGTCTCCACTGAACGTTTCGATTTCCACATCCGCATCCCCGGAACCAACCGTAAACTCAAGCCCCTCGCCGGGACCGAACTCGCTCTTCCATGAGCCCTTCGAACCGAAGTCGCTGCAGATGTCGCCGCTGAAGGTGGAAATGTCGAATTCCGCGCTGATCTTGCCCGACAGCGAAAGCAGGATGTCTCCACTGTGGGAGTTGAACGAGAAGGACCCGCCATCCTTGAAACCACCATCGAAGTCAATGTCTCCGGAGACAGAGGTCATGCTCGCGGATCGAAACTCGGCCCCGACCACTCGAAGATCGCCGCTGACCGTCTCGGCGTCGATTCTGCCACCCGACATCGCGACTTCGACGTCACCGCTGACGCTCTCGATGTCGACCTCCTGCGATTTCGAACGAAGGTCAATTTCACCGCTTACGGTTCCCACGCTCACCGCCTCCGGGCCACCCTCGGCCAGGACGTCACCACTCACGGACTCCAGATCCATCTGTCCCTCGAATGCCTCCACCGTGATATCCGCGCTCACCGTTGATACGTCCATCCGGCAGGCTTTCGGAAGACGGATTTCCAGGTGCGTTTCGTCGACGTTCCTGGCGTGCTTGGGAAGGACCACGCGAATTTCCAACCGATTCTTGTCTCCCTCGACGGCGAGCCGCTCCGTTCCCTCACCCAGAATGCCCTTGATCTGGACCTTACCCTTGTCCCATCCGACCACCGAAACCGATCCCGACACGTTTGTGATCTTCACGGTGGCATTCTTGTTGAGATCCCGAGTCTCGTCGATTTTCTCCTGGCCCACAACCGGGGCGGCCAGCATTAGAATCATCAGAAACGCCACCAGCGGGATCCCGCGCCCGAGATTCATTCTTCTCTTCATCACTCCTCCATGCTGTTCGGTTCTCTGAAGTTCACGGTCCGTTCGTCTTCCATTCACGTTTGTGCCTCCGCCGCCAATCGGCTGGCCCGGCCCAGAAGCATCATCTTGGCCTGGTAGGCGGCCGCCAGCATTCGTGCGGCCCGCGGGCTGTCGGGGTTCGCTTCCCAGACATCCTTCAACTCGGTGATGCTCCGATCGATGATGCGCACGTTTTCAACGATGAGCCCCAGGATCGGAATATTCTCGATTCCGCCGGCCCGCTCCGCGTATTGAGCCAGTTCCAGATTGCCTTGCCGGGATTCGGCTTCGAGCGCCCCGATCACCACCGTTGGGACGGGATCGGGCCCCGGCCCCTCGGCAACGTCCGAGACGGGTCCCCGAGAGCTCGGGCCTCGATCGCCAAGGACGACAACCAGCAGCAACACGGCTGCCGCTGGAATCACCGCCGGCCACCATCTCGGCCAGGGCTCCAGAAGCTTGCGAAAGCGGCCGAAGACCCCCGAAACGGTGGCTCGTTCTGGCCGGATTCTCGTCGAGATACCCGTCCAGAGATCCCGCTCGGGCGCTATCGCGCGCGGAAGCGCTCCCGCTCCATCAATGACGGCTCGCAGCTGCTCCACCTCGTGCCGACACGTCTCACATTCCCGAAGATGGGCCTCGACCTCCGCCGCCCTGCGCTCCGGAAGATCATGATCAACGTAATCGTTGAGAAGGTTCCACGCTTCCTCGTGGTTCATGTGTCCATCACCCCCTTGACCCTTCGAGGGATTCTCGCAGCAACCTTCGGGCCCGATGCAGCTGGGCCTTTACGGTGCCAGACGCGACATCGGTCATTTCCGCAATTTCCCGATGCCGGTAGCCGTAGACGTCGTGAAGCACAAAAGCGGTCCGGGCGCCGGCGGGCAGCGTGGCGAGGGCCCTCTCCAGATCGATGGCCACGTCCGCCGGGGATGCATGGCCCGCCGCTACCGTGCTGAGTCCCGTACGTTCCCCGGCCGTCTCGGTCGAGGATGTTTCGCTTTCGTGCTCTATCCATTCTCTCTCTCTCGCTTCCGACCGCCGGTCGTCAACGACGACGTTGGCGGCCACGCGCCGGACCCAGGCTCCAAACGCCCCCCGGCCTTGGTACGTGCCGATTTTCCGCCAGATTCTCACAAACACGTCCTGGGTCAAAGTTTCCGCCCGAACGGGGTCGGCCACGAGCCGAAGGCAGATGCCGTATACCATTCCCACGTGAAGGCGGTAAAGCCGTTCGAATGATCGCTGGTCACCTTGCTGCGTTTGGGCAACCAATCCGGGCACGGCCGGATCCACTTCAGTACTTACGGAAACCTTCTCAGTGACTTCCCTCGATTCCTCCAAGAATGCTCCCCCGGTAAGCCCGCTGCTCTCATGCGGGCCGAGCGCCCGATCCGGCCTTCACTATCTTGACGGCCGGACTGTGGAAAGGGTTTGAATTCCGTGTCGCTGCCATTTTGCGCTTGTTGGCGTTTCGTGGCAAGCAGAGAAAAGTCGGGCGGAAGGTCATGTCCGAAAATCGCCAGCCAGATTCACCGGGATCGGGTATACTGACCCCATGACTCTCGACGCGGATCTGTGCTACGAGGCTCTTCGGAGTAAGGACGCGCGATTTGACGGGCGCTTCTTTACGGCCGTGATGACGACCGGCGTGTATTGCCGGCCGATCTGTCCGGCAAGGCTGCCGAAGCGCGAGAACGTCCGGTTTTTCGCGTGCGCGGCCGCGGCCGAAGAGGCCGGCTTCCGGCCATGCCGGCGCTGCCGGCCGGAAACATCGCCCGGAACACCCGCGTGGCTCGGGACGTCGACGACCGTGTCGCGCGCGCTCCGTCTCATTTCGGAAGGCGCGCTCGACGACGGCGGCGTGGCGGATCTGGCCGACCGGCTCGGGATCGGAGATCGACACCTCCGCCGGCTGTTCCTCCAGCATCTCGGCGCCACGCCCGTGCGAGTGGCGGAAACCCGCCGGGTCCATTTTGCCCGGAAGCTGATCGACGAGACGAATCTCCCTATGTCGGACATCGCGTTTTCCTCGGGCTTCGGCAGCGTCCGCAGGTTCAATGAGGCCGTGAAATCGACGTTTGGCCGCTGCCCCACGGAGATTCGCGGGAGCGGTTGGAAGCAGGAGCAACGCGGCAATGGCAACGGACTCAGCCTGAGACTCCCGTTCCGAATTCCCTTCGATTGGGACGGACTCATCGCGTTCCTAGGCCCACGGACGATTCCGGGCGTCGAAAGCGTGAGCCGGGATGGATACCGCCGGAGTGTGACCGTCGACGGACTTCCGGGTGAGATCGAGGTGCGCCCGGTTGCCGGACAGCCGTATCTTCGAGTCAACCTGAAGATCCCCACGGCAAAGGGATTGGCTTCCATCGTCGAACGGCTCCGACGGGTCTTCGATCTTGGAGCGGATCCTCTGGAGATCAATCGCCATTTATCCCGGGATCCGATCCTTGCCCGACGTGTCCGGACGCGACCGGGCATTCGCGTTCCCGGAGCCTGGGATCGATTCGAACTCTCGGTTCGAGCCATCCTCGGCCAGCAGATCACCGTGGCAGGGGCTACAACTATTGCCGGCCGGCTGGTGGAGGCGTTCGGGACACGGCTTTCGGCTTGTGACGGCCCGGGTATCACCCATCTGTTTCCGCGGCCGGAAGACCTGGCCGAAGCGAGGATCGAAACGTGCGGTGTCCCGCGGCAGCGGGCGGAGTCGATTCGAATCCTCGCTCGCAAGGTATATGATGGAGACATCGTTCTTGAGTCCGGGATTCCTGCCGAGGATCTCATGGACCGGATGCGCGAGATCCCCGGCGTCGGGGCCTGGACCACCGAGTACATCGCCATGCGGGCTTTCTCGGAACCGGATGCTTTTCCATCCGCGGATCTCGGCATCCGGCGTGCGCTTGGAGAGAAGGACGGAGTACCGACGGCCGCATCCGTCGCGCGCCGGGCGGAAGCCTGGCGTCCCTGGCGGGCGTATGCTGTGATGCATCTATGGACAAACTCTTTGTGATTGAGGAGAGGACATGACAAGATTCGAAATCACCAAGACGACAACCCCCATTGGCGAGATCCGCCTGGCCGTCAACCATGGCGAGCTCTGCAGTCTCGGATTCCGGGAACAATGGCCCGCTCTCGTCAAGGATCTCGAGGCACGCTGGGGCCCGATCGAATGTGTGGAGTCTTCCGGACTCCAAAGCTTCGTCAAGCCGCTGGACGCATACTTCCGGGGGACGCTGGACGCTCTGGACGCCTTGCCGGTTCGCCTCCGGGGCACCCCGTTTCAGGAGACGGTCTGGAATGAGCTCCGCAGGATTCCACCGGGAACCACGATCTCATACGGCGAGCTGGCCCGGCGGGTGGACCGGCCCGGTGCACACCGGGCCGTCGGGGCCGCAAACGGAGCCAACCCGGTCAGCATCGTCGTCCCCTGCCACCGGGTCATTCGATCGGACGGAAATCTCAGCGGATACGGCGGCGGTGCCGATAGAAAAACGTGGCTTCTCGAGCATGAGGGTGCCATCATGACCGCGCGGTCGGATTGACCGGCGGTGAACCTTTCCCCGCCCCCGTGTGACCCGTGTGGACTCCCGCGTCGCGAGGAGGAACAGGCCGATGGATCGGAAGAAATCAGCGAACGAGTCCGAAGTGGATCGCAAGGAGTTGGTGGATCGCGTTCGTACCGAGGGCGTGGAGTTCGTGAACCTTCAGTTCACGGACGTTCCGGGAACGTTGAAGAGCGTGACCATTCCCGCGTCCAGGATCGAGGAAGCTCTCGATCGCGGCATCTGGTTCGACGGTTCGTCGATCGAGGGTTTTGCCCGCATTCACGAATCGGACATGGTGCTGCGCCCGGATCCCAATACGTACTGCGTGCAACCCTGGGGTGCGCCCGGGATGCAGCATGGCCGATTGATCTGTGACGTCTACCAGCCCGATGGAACCCCGTTCCCCGGAGATCCGCGCCAGGTCCTGCGCAGAGCGGTGGAGCGCGCCCGGGCCCTCGGTTTCGTCTACAACACGGGCCCCGAGCTGGAGTTCTTCTTGTTCAAGAAGAACAGCGATGACAAGCCGGACGGCATGCCTCTTCGTCCGGTACCCCACGACGTCGGCGGGTACTTCGATTCATCTTTGGGGGATCTCGCCTCCGCCGTACGCGCGGACATCATGCGGAAAGTGGCCGGCCTGGGCCTCGAAGGAGAAAGCGCACACCACGAGGTTGCCGCCGCCCAGCACGAGATTGATTTCCGGTACGGCGACGCGCTCACGTCCGCCGACAGCGTGATGACGCTTCGCGACACGATCAAGGCGGTCGCCGCGTCCCACGGCCTCTATGCGACCTTCATGCCCAAACCCATCTTTGGCATCAACGGGTCCGGGATGCACGTCCATCAGAGCTTCTTCGATGAAGAGGGGCGAAACGCTTTCTTCGACTCCGAGGACCGCTACCACCTGTCTTCCGTCGCGTATCGCTTCATCGCCGGACAGCTGGCCCATGCCCGGGGGCTTGCCGCCGTGGTGGCCCCGACGGTGAACTCGTACAAGAGACTCACTCCGGGATACGAAGCGCCCGTGTACGCGTGCTGGGCGCGCATCAACCGGTCCGCATTGATCCGCGTCCCCAGCTACTTTGCGGGTCGCGAGCAATCGGTGCGGGCCGAGCTGCGCTGCCCCGACCCCAGCGCCAATCCGTATCTGGCCTTCGCCGTCATGCTCGGCGCCGGCCTCGACGGAATCGAGCGGGGTCTCGAAGCGCCCGAGCCCGTCGAAGAGGACGTGTATACGTTCAGTCTCAAGAGGTTGGAGGAGCTCGGCATTCGGCGGCTGCCCGGCACGCTTGAGGAGGCACTTGACGAGACGGAGAAGGACGACGTGATCAAGTCCGCCCTGGGGGATCTCGTCTTCGAAGCCTTCACTCGAGCTAAGCGCGCGGAGTGGGAGGAGTACCGCATCCAGGTCACCGATTGGGAGATCAACCGGTATCTGGAGAAGCTGTAGCCCGAATAATCCATGAGTCCCCGCCCAATAGACGGTGACCGCTTCCCTGTCGTTCCAAAGGGAGAATGCGTTGAGCGGCGAGATTGAACGACTTCGCCAAGAGATTGCCGATCTCGATCAGAATCTTCTCGAGAACCTGAAGCGCCGCTTCCACCTGGCGGCCCGGGTCGGGGCTCTCAAGGCGCAGCAGGGGCAGCCGGTCGTGGTGCGCGAGGTTGAGGAGCGCGTCCTCGAGCGCGCTCGCCAGGCCGCCGTTCTTTGCGGAACGTCTCCCGAAGTGATGGAAGCGATTTTTTCCGCGATCGTCCGCGGGTCCGTAGAGCGGCAGTATCGCGATCGCCTTGAGTCGAACGGCCGGGGCGGCGCCCGAGTGCTCGTGCTCGGAGCGGCGGGCGCTATGGGCGGCTGGTTGTGCCGCTTCCTCGAAACCGTGGGCCACGACGCCGCAGGTCTGGATCCCAAATGGAAAGACCGGGTTCCCGGGGGTGGCCGGTACGCGAGCCTGGGCGACATTCCGGACCTTGACGCATTCGACGCCGTGATCGTCTCTGTCCCGCTGGAAGCGACCGCGGATGTGCTCGCTTCCCTGGCCGAGGCGTCGATCCGCGTACCCGTGGTCGAAATCGCCTCGATCAAGAGCCACCTCGGGGAAACCCTGGCGAATTTTCGAGCCACCGGCATCCCGGCCATCTCGCTCCACCCCATGTTCGGCCCCGGCAAGAACATCTTTGAACCGCTCACGATGGTTCATGCCGTGATCGACGACGAGGCGGCCGAGCGATCGGCGATTCTCGATCTGATGGCTCATCCGTACCTGGATCTGGTCAGCCTTCCCTTCGAGCACCACGACCGCCTGATGGGGTGGCTTCTGGGCCTCGCCCATCTGACCGGCATGCTGTTCGCCGACTCTCTCTCGCACTCGGGTCTCGATCCCGAGGAGATGGCGCGCACCGCGTCAACGACCTTCTCGCGCCAGGCGTTGACGGCTCGGTCGATTCTGGAAGAAGATCCGGATCTCTATTTCTCGATCCAGAGGCTGAATCCCTTCCGAGGCGAGGTCTACGCCGCGCTGGGCGCGGCGCTGGAGGAATTGACCGGCGCCGTTGAGAGTGACGACCCCGCCGCGTTCGCCGACATCCTCTCCCGCGCAGCCAAGGTCCTGCCGAGCCACTGAAAAGGCAAGAGCCTTCCGCAGATTACGCAGATGAAGGCGGGTACCCAAAGCGGATTCGGATCGACGATCCGAATCCGCACCCAGGCGATATAGTTTGCCAGACAACGAATGCGCCTGGGAACGACACAAGAATGCGAAACCCCGAGTACACGTATCGATGACGCTGACGACAACAGTGTGGGGCAACAGCGCTGTAGAATTCCAACAACGGGTGACGAGGGACAAGCGACAGGGTAACGGGGTGATGTGATGCTCTCCGGCCGGGAGACCTGGGGCAGCTTTTCGGCCCAGGACTTCCGGCCACAGGGTCTCATCTGCGCAATCTGCGTAATCTGCGGAAGGCAGTTGTCAGTTCAGATTTCTTCGATCAGGGCATCGATGGCGCGGAGGTAGCCTTCCGGGCCGAGACCCGTGATTTGCCGCCGGCAGACGGGGGCAATGACCGATTCGCGCCGGAAAGGTTCCCGTTTGCGGATGTCACTCAGGTGGACCTCTATCGTGGGAAGATCCACCGCGGCGATGGCGTCCCGAATGGCAATGCTGTAGTGCGTGTATCCGCCGGGGTTGATGATGAGCGCGTCGCACGTGCCGGGACCCTCCGCAGCCGCTTCATGGATGCGGTCGATGATGCCCCCCTCGTGATTGCTCTGGAAAATCCGGATGTCGATCCCGCGCGCGCCCGCGTAGTTCCGGATTCGATCGTCGACTTCATCCAGCGTCTCGGTTCCGTAAAGTTCGGGTTCTCGCTTCCCGAGGAGATTGAGGTTCGGGCCGTGAATCACGAGAATCTTCATGACCTCTCTCCCCGAAGTGACGTCCGTGCCTCTTCCTCGGTGACGTCGTTGACGACAGTGACCGATCCGAGTCCGGTCGGGAGCACAAAGTGAAGCCGCCCGGACCGTTTCTTCTTGTCCAGATGAAGGCTCTCGAGAAACGCCGCGTCATCGAAGGGAGGGGGATCCACCGGAAGGCCACAGTTTGCCAGGACATTCCTCGTTCGCTCGACGAGAGTTGATTTGACGAGCCCACGGGCTTCGGCGATCCGCATGGCCCCGACGAGACCGACGGAGACGGCCTGCCCGTGGGTCAGACCCCGATACCCGCCGATGGCCTCCAGGGCGTGACCCAGCGTGTGTCCGAGGTTGAGAACCCGCCGTTCGTCTTTCTCGAAGGGATCCCGCTCGGTGATTGCGGACTTCACCGATGCAGAGTCTAGGACACACCGTTCGAGGAACTCGACATCCCGGAGGGTATCCGGGTGGCTTTCCGTGAGCCGCCCCTCGATGAAATCAAAAAGATCCGCGTCTCCCAGGATCGCCGTCTTCACGACTTCGGCCATGCCGTTGGAGATTTCCGCGGCCGGCAGCGTTCGAAGCACACAGGGATCGCTGAGAACCAGCCGGGGCGGATGAAAGCTCCCGATGAGATTCTTCGCTTTCGGATGGTTGACGCCCACCTTGCCGCCGATACTGGAGTCCACCTGGGCCAGGAGTGTCGTCGGCACGTGGACCAGCGGAACGCCCCGCATGTAGATAGAGGCAACGAACCCGCCCAGATCGCCGGCCACTCCGCCCCCGACCACCACAATCGTCGAATCCCGCGCCGCGCCCAGGGATGCCAGCCGATCCAGCACCTCGCCGGCCTGGTCGAGGTTTTTCCCGGCATCACCGTCGCGAATCACGACCTCCTGCCAGGCGACGGACCTTGAGTTCAGCGATTCGGCAATCTGCGCCAGAAACCGCTCCCGCAGGTTTTCGGGAATCAGAACGAATACGCTCGAGTCGAGATGCATCTCCTGGAGGCGGCGACCGAGGGCCGAGACGAGCCCACGACCAATCTCGATTCTCGCTGCCGTTCCGACTTTCTTGGAAGCGATCGCCATGGAGGCGGCAATCCTGTAGGCCGTTTCGTCCGGCGAAATGGTTGAGGTATCGACCCGGTGAGAAATCCGGTGGTAGGCGGGACGGCGCTCTTCGAGAATCGACAGGATACGTTCTTTCAACGCCGCACGGTTCGGCGCAGATCCCTCACTCCCGCGGAGAAGGGGCCGGGCGCCGTCTCCGCCGACACGTTTGAGAACGGCGTCCGCGCTCGCCTCGAGGAGAACCAGATGACCGGCTGCAGACAGAACATCGAAGTTCTTGCGATGGACGAGAGTGCCTCCGCCTGTGGCGATCACGACGCCGGACCGGCCGGCCAGCTTCAAACAGACCTCTTCTTCCAACCGGCGAAAGTGTGGCTCGCCCTTCCTCGCGAAGATGTTGGCGACCGTCATCCCTTCCATCTGCTCAATCAGGCGATCCGAATCGATGCATTCGAGCCCGAGAATCTCGGCCAGGGCTTGGGCAGTCTTCGTCTTCCCGGTCCCCATGAAACCGGTGATGATGACTCTCGGTAGTCTCGGTCCGAGTGCGTCTGTGTGGGGTCGGCTCGATTTCACTTCCGATTCCTCTTTCGGAGAGCCGCCAGATAGCCTCCGTAGTTCCGCTCGGTTTCGTCGATGTGATCGCCCCCGAATTTCTCCATGAAAGCCCGGAGGATTTCCCAGGCCGCCACCATTTCGGCAATGACTCCCAGAGCCGGGATGACGCACACATCGGAGCGGACGTACGGGCTCTTCGCTGCCCTCAGAGTCTTCATGTTCATCGTGGGAACACGTTTCGGGGCCGTCGGAATGGGCTTGGCATAGAGACGAGCGGTGATGTTCTCTCCGTTTGAAATGCCTCCCTCGATGCCGCCCGCACGATTCGTGGATCGTCCCGGCGCGCTGCGGCGAATGGTGATGGCATCCTGCGCGTCTTGCCCGCACGTGCGATGAGTCTCCAGACCTCGGCCGATTTCCACCGCCTTGACGCTCGGGATACTCATGAACGCCCCGGCAAGCCGACCGTCCAGCTTGCGGTCCCATTCGACGTGGCTTCCCAGTCCCGGCGGGACCCCGGTCGCCAGCACCTCGACGGAACCGCCGAGCGAGTGTCCCCGGTCCCGAGCCGCGTCAATCGCTTCGATCATCCCGCGCCCGGCCTCTCGGTCCGCACAGTACACCGGAGATCGTGCCGCCCGGCATTTGATCTCATCCGGCGAATCCGGAATCGATCTCGCACGCACTTCGCCGATTGAGAGGACATGAGAAACAACACCCACGGAGAATCGATCGAGGACCGCCTGGGCCACGGCTCCGACGGCCGCCCGCATGGCCGTGCTCCGGGCGCTGGCCCGCTCCGAGATGGGCGTGATCTCGAGGAGTCCATACTTCTGGCACCCGGCAAGATCCGCGTGCCCCGGGCGGGGAACCGTCGAGAGCCCCCCGCCCCCCTTCCGGCCGAGATTCGGAATGCGAAGCGCAAGGGGAGCGCCCGTGGTCCGCCCCTTCCAGAGCCCGCTCAGGATCTCCACCTGATCGCCCTCCATCTTCTGGCGGGCGCCGCGGCCGTGGGACTTCGAGCGCCGGAGAAGTTGCCTCCGGATGTCGCGCGCGGAAATGCGAACGCCCGCGGGAAGCCCCTCGATGATTCCGATGAGGGCTTCGCCGTGAGAATCTCCGGCTGTCAGAAAGCGTAGCGGCATCGCTATGCCGGCTCCTTTCCGCCGACGAGCGGTGAGCCCGTGTGCTCCGCCAGCGCTCGGGCCATCTCCTCCATCTCGAATTCCAGGCCCGTCCACCGCCGAAAACTCTCCAGAGCCTGGGCGACGAGCAGGCAGAGACCGTCCAGACACGTCGCTCCCCGCGCTCCGGCAATCTCGATGAACGCGGTCGAACGCGGGTGATACGTGAATTCGAAACACACCTGATCGGGACGGATCGTGCCGGAATCCGCAATCAGAGACCCGGACGTGTCGTCTCCCGCCACAACGGGAGTCGCATTGATAAGGACATCCGATTCGGCGACGGCGCTCTTCCGGCGAACCGCCTCTCCGCCAGTCATCGGCAGAACCGACAGACTTCTGTCGGGGAACCGGCGTTTCAGGCGATCGACGCCCTCTTCCACGACCTCCGGAAACCGTTCACAGAAGACGACCGTAGAAGCACCGGCCTCCAGAACACCCAGTGCGGCCGCCCGCCCCGCGCCCCCGGCTCCGAAGATGGTAACTCGTTCTCCCTCGAGCGAAGAGCCTCCGAATCTGCGGAGCGCGAGGGCAACCCCCGGGGCATCGGTGTTGTGGGCACGAGTGCCTTCACCGGTGAAATGGAGCGTGTTGGCGGCGCCGAGAATTTCCGCACGCCGGGATCGGTGACCGGCGAAGCGGAGCACGGCCTCCTTGTGAGGATAGGTCACATTCGCTCCCCGGACCCCCACGGCCTTGAGCCCCGCCACGGCCGCCGGGAGATCCTCCCGGGAAACCCGAAGAGCCACGTACACACCGTCGAGCCCGGCCCTTTCGAAAGCCCGGTTCATGATAAACGGCGACAGACTATGCCCCACCGGATCCCCGATCAGGCAGTAGACCCGGGTCTTCGCCGAGATGTCTCGTCGCTCTCTCGCCCTTTCGCCCATTTTCCCATTCGCCCTTTCGCCCGGCCCCGGTCATTTGGCCTGTGCTCCAGGGTACAGTCGACACAGTGACAGTCCCCTGGCGCGCCTGTCATTTCGCGATCTTCCACAGATCCGAAAAGAATCTCGGATACGAAACCGCCACCGCCTCGCTTCCCTCAATCGTCGTTCGCCCTTCGGCCACGAGCCCGGCGACCGCCATGGCCATGGCAATACGATGGTCTCCGAAGGACCGAACCGCACAGCCCCGGAGAGAACAGGGGCCCCGCACGATGAACCCGTACTCGAGCTCCTCGATATCCGCACCGAGCCGGACGAGATTCTCGGCCACCGTGCGTATCCGGTCCGATTCCTTGTGCCGAAGTTCCCCGGCGCCGCAGACTTCCGTCACGCCTTGCGCCTGCGTGGCCGCAACGGCCAGCACCGGCAGCTCGTCGATGAGCGACGGGATGATCTTTCCCCCGATCTTCACTCCCCCGAGGCTCGCGGCCCGGACGGTGACGTCTGCGATAGGCTCGCCGGCGCGCGTGCTCACGGAATCGAACTCGATCGCGGCTCCCATTTCCTCCAGTATTCGAATAGCCCCCGTCCGTGTCGGATTGACGCCGACGCCCCGGATCCGAATCTCAGAACCGCAGAGCAGCGAAGCGGCCACGACAAAGAAGAGGGCCGAGGAGACATCGCCGGGGATCGTCATCCGGATTCCCTGGAGACCCGTACCGCCCGCCACTCGGACCTCTCCGTTGTGTCTTCCGACCACCGCTCCCATGGCCGAAAGCAGGTTCTCCGTGTGGTCCCGCGTCGGGACCTTCTCGATGACCGTCGTGGCTCCATCGGCATGGAGTCCGGCGATCAGGACGGCGCTCTTGACCTGTGCGCTGGCCACTTCCGGGCGATATACGATTCCCTTCAGTTTCCCGCCTCGGATATGCATCGGCAGGACACCTCCCGGACGGGTTCGAACGTCGGCGCCCATTTTCATCAGCGGTTCGGCGATTCGCTTCATGGGGCGCCTGCGGAGGGACTCGTCGCCGTCGATCCGGCAATCCAATCCCCTCCCCGCGATGAGACCGGGAAGAAGCCGCGCCGTAGTCCCGGAGTTCCCCGCATCCAACACCTGCCCGTGGATCCATTTCTCCCCTCGCACGACGACCAGGCCGCCGACTTCCTCCACTTGGCAACCCAGGGTGCGAAGACAGCGGGCCGTACTCCTTACGTCCTGCGAGTCCGGGAGACCATCGACCACCTGCTCGCCGTCCGCCAACGCACCCAGAATCAGCGCTCGATGAGCGATTGACTTGTCTCCCGGAACCCGAATCGCGCCGCGGAGTCTCTCGGCTTTTTCTATGATGACGTCCATTATCCCCAGTCCCTCGTCACCCTGCGTGTCCCCCTGGAGGGACAGTCACCTGTTTTCATCCAGCATCTCACATGCACTATAGTTGACGAAAAGGGGTGACTGTCCCTCGGGAAGCCCCATCGCTCCTATGCAGACGCCTTTCGCTCTCCCCTTCCCTCTTCCTCCTCTTTTGCCACGATCCTTCGCCCCACGGCCGTCGCAATGGGTCTCAGCGCATCCATCATCTCCCGGAATTCATCGAAGCTCAGACTCTGAGCGCCGTCCACGGCGGCCGTTTCCGGCGAGGGGTGCACCTCCACGATGAGGCCGTCCGCTCCTGCGGCCAACGCGGCCTTCGACACGGCCCCCACGTAGGACCGTTTGCCCGTGGCATGGCTCGGATCGACAATGACGGGAAGGTGGCTGCTCTGTTTGATGACCGGGACCGCGGAAATATCCAGCGTGCTCCGTGTCGCCGTCTCAAAAGTCCGGATTCCGCGCTCGCAGAGCATGACCTCCTTGTTTCCGTTGGAGACAATGTACTCGGCGGCCAGGAGGAGTTCCTCGATCGTGGACATCATGCCGCGCTTCAGGAGAACGGGCTTCCTGACTTTCCCGACTGCTTCCAGAAGAGCATAATTCTGCATGTTACGCGCCCCGACCTGGAGAATGTCGGCGTACTCGCACACCAGGGACACCAGTTTCGGAGAGACCACCTCGGTCACGACGGGAAGTCCCGTTTCCCGCTTGGCCGCGCGAAGGATCTTCAGGCCCTCCTCTCCCAGGCCCTGAAAGCTGTACGGGGACGTTCTCGGTTTGAAAGCCCCTCCCCTCAGAATTCTCGCGCCCGCCCCGCGAACCGCCCAGGCCGTGCTCCGCATTTGTTCGGCCGACTCGACCGCGCAGGGACCCGCCATGACGGCGAAATCCTCCCCGCCGATCGAGAGCCCGTTGACCCGGATGACGGTGGGTTCCACCTTGAACTCGCGATTGACCAGCTTGAACGGCCGTGTGATTCGAATCGTTTTCTCGACCCCGGGCATCTGATCAAGATGGTCGAGTTCGTCCTTCCGACTCCCGTCGATGATCCCGACAATTCCAATGACGGTCTGATGTTCACCCCGCGAGGGGTGAGGCGTCATCCCCAGAGACTCGATTCTCTGAATGACCTGGCTCACCTGCGAAAGTGTCGCGTCCGCATTCATCACAACGATCATCACGGCGATCTCCTCGTTGGTGCCTGCACGGCTTGGTTCATCTGCTTCATGAATCTCTCGACTCCCGCTACTGCTTCTTCTCCGGTCTTCGCCGAACGGATGATGCGAATGAGGGCGCTGCCCACGATGACGCCGTCCGCGCGACTTGCCACGCCCCGGGCCTGATCGGGAGTGGAAACACCAAATCCCACGTAGAGGGGAAGGTCGGACTCTTTCCGCACGCGCCCGATGAAGGACTCCAGATCCGCCGCGAGGGCGGATCGAATTCCCGTGACACCGGTGATGGAGACCAGGTAGAGAAAGCCGCTCGCGCAGGCCGTGATTCGCTCAATCCGGGCCTCGCTGGAGGTCGGGGCCACCAGGTCGATGAGTGCGACCCCGCGCTCGGCGAGGAGCAGGCGGATCTCCTCCGATTCCTCGATGGGAACGTCGGGGAGAATCACTCCGGATACACCCGATGCTCGCGCGCTCTCGGCGAAGCGGTCGATTCCCATCCGAAGAGCCGGATTGACGTAGCTCATGAGTACAAGCGCCGCGGACACGGCCGCGGATGCGCGTTCGGCAAGCGCCAGAGCCTTTCGAAGCGTCATTCCATTCTCGAGCGCCCGCCGGGACGATTCCTGGATGAGGGGCCCGTCGGCGATGGGGTCCGAGAAGGGAACACCGATCTCGATCACCGGGCACCCCAAACGGGACGCCGACGTTACGAGGTGGAGAAACGTCTCCGTATCCGGGTACCCCGCCGTGAAAAAGGGCACGAGCGCCTTGCCTCCGTCGGCGCGAATGGACCGGGTGAGATCCGTCAGATTCATGACCGTAGGTGCTCCTCTATGCTTTCGATGTCCTTGTCGCCCCTGCCGGAAAGATTCACGATCACGAGGTCCGCGTCTTCACCATCCTTCGAGAGGATCTTCCGCGTGAAAGCCACGGCATGGCTCGGCTCCAGTGCCGGCAGGATTCCTTCGAGTCTCGACAGATCGGCGAAACCCTCGAGGGCTTCCGCGTCCGAGACGCGATCGTACGTCACCCGCCCCGCGTCTTTCAGAAAACTGTGCTCCGGGCCCACACCGGGATAGTCGAGTCCGGGAGCGATGGAGTGTGCAAGATCCACCTGCCCGTCCGAATCCTGGAGCAGATAGCTGTAGGCCCCATGAAGAACACCCGGACTTCCCTCCGAAATCGTCGCGGCGTGCCCTTGGGAGGATCCGCCGGCCTCTACGCCGACGAGGCGAACCTCATCGTCGACGAAGGCCGAGAAGATTCCCAGCGCGTTGGAGCCCCCGCCGACGCAGGCGACAACGTGCGAGGGCAAGCGTCCCTCGGCCTGCAGAATTTGCGCCCGTGCCTCCCGGCCGATCACGGCCTGGAACTCCTTTACCAGCATCGGGTACGGGTGTGGCCCTACCGTGGACCCCAGGATGTAGTGCGTGTGCCCAACGTGGGTCACCCAGTCCCGAATTGCCTCGCTGGTGGCGTCTTTGAGGGTTCGGCTTCCCGCAGCGACGGGGACGATCTCCGCCCCGAGAAGCTGCATTCTCAGGACGTTCGGCCTCTGGCGCTCGATATCCACCTCCCCCATGTAAACGACACACTCCATCCGGAAGAGAGCCGCCACGGTTGCGGTGGCGACGCCGTGTTGCCCGGCCCCGGTTTCGGCCACGATGCGGCGCTTCCCCATTCTCTTCGCCAGAAGAATCTGTCCCAGACAGTTGTTGATCTTATGCGCGCCCGTGTGGTTGAGGTCTTCACGCTTCAGATAGATTCGCGCCGAACCCCCGTAGTGCTGGCTCAGGTTCGCGGCGAAGTACAGGGGAGTGGGTCTCCCCGAATACGTTCGGAGAAGCCGCTCGAACTCGGCATGGAACGTAAGGTCGGCCCGGGCCGCCTCGTAGCATTCCTCGAGCTCAAGGAGACAGGGGATCAGGGTTTCCGGAACGTATCGGCCTCCAAACACGCCGAAGCGCCCTTTGCCAGAGGAATTCATCGTCTGACCTCCGCGATGAAGCGCATGAGCGCATCGACGTCCTTGACCCCGGGCGCTCGCTCGACGCCTCGGCAAACATCCACACCGTATGGCGCCGTCTGGTGGACGGCCTCCCAAACGTTCAGCGGGGTCAGCCCTCCGGCGAGGAACACGCGCCGGCCCCGCCGGGCCGCCCGAGCCGCCTGGGCCCACAGCTTCCGCATCGCGCCGATTCCGTTGGAACTCCGCTTGTCCATGTCGAAGAGGAAGAAGCAGGCCGTTCGGTACCGTCCCAGCTCTTCCGGATCCGCGGCGTGCCCGGGGGCCAGCACTTTCATGATGGGTGTCGAGACGGCGTCTGCCACCGCTTCGCAGTAAGCGGGCGACTCCCCTCCGTGGAGCTGAATCATGTCCAGACCTGCGACTCGCGCCACGTCGGCCACCCGATCCACGGTCTCCCCCGCAAAGACCCCGACCAGGCTGGCATCCGGTACCGCCTCCCGAATCTCCTTCGCTCGTTCGGGTGCGACCCTCCGGGTGCTCCGTGCGAAGATCACACCCAGGTGGTCGGCGCCGGCCGCCAGGCATGCCGCCGCGTCGCTTACCGTCGTGATCCCGCAAACCTTGACTCGCGCGTGGATCATTCGACGGCGCCTCCCTTCCGTTGCTCCGCCGGGGCGAGGAGATTCCGCAAGAACCGCCCCGGATCATGTGAATGGAGAAGTGCGCTACCCACCAGAAACGCATTCACTCCAAGAGACCGGAGGGCATCGATGTCCTCGCGGCTTGTGATTCCGCTCTCGGACACTCGAATCACGTTCTCGGGAATCCGCGGGAGAAGCCGACGCGTGGTCTGGAGCGAAACGGCAAGACTCCCGAGATCACGATTGTTGATACCGATGATGGCGGCCCCTGATTCAACGGCCTTTTTCACGTCCGCTTCGTCATGACACTCCACGAGCGCCGACATTCCCAGCCGCCGAGAGAGACCTAGGAGATGGGACAGCATTGCGCCCGAGAGAATTCGCGCAATCAGGAGAACGGCGTCCGCTCCAGCCGCTCTTGCCTCCAGGAGCTGGGACCCGTCGATCGCGAAATCCTTCGCCAGGATCGGAAGCCGCGTGACTCTCCGGATTCTGTCCACATCGCAGAGGGAGGTTCCGAAATTCCATTCATCGACAACCACCGAAATTGCGGCCGCGCCGTTCGTCTCATAAATCCTCGCCAGCCTCTCGGGATCCCCGTTCTGGAGAAACCGGGCCACCGTGGGGGACTTCTTCTTGATCTCCGCGATGATCACCGCGCCCGGGGTTCCCCGACGGGTCCCGCCGCCGGTGAGCGTCGCCCGAAAGTCCCTCACGGCGTGCCTACAAGCGCGGCATTCAAGATCATTGATGCGATACGAACGAGTCTTCGCAGCCACTTCTTCCCGTTTCCGCCTCAGGACTTCATCCAGGAAGCGATTCATGCGGCCTCCCTCGCGATCGAGTGCGATACCCTGCACAGATCCTCCAGCAGCTCCCGGGCCCTTCCGGAATCAATCGCGCGCTTCGCCACTCGCACGCCCTCACGCACGGTTGCCGCGCGGTCGCCCAGGAGGGCGGCGAATCCGGCGTTCAACAGCACGGCATCCCGCCGGGCGCCTCCGTCTCCATTGAGAATGTCCCGAACGTGGGAGGCGTTTTCCTCGGGAGAACCGCCCCCGATGTCCGATACGTCCGAACGAGCGATCCCCGCCTCTTCCGGCGTGAACTGAAACGTCCGGACTCTTCCCCCGTCGAGCACGCTCACTCGAGTGGCGCCCGAAAGGGAAACTTCATCCGTGCCGTCCAGGCCGTGTACGACGAAAGCCTTCTCGGATCCCAGAGTTTCGAGCACGCGGCAGACGACTTCGGTCAACGCGCCGTCGAAGACTCCGATCAGCTGACGTTTGACTCCCGCCGGATTCGTAAGCGGACCGAGCAGGTTGAAGACGGTCCGGACTCCCATCTGCCTGCGGACGGGCGCGGCGTGCCTCATCGCCGGGTGGTGCTGCGGGGCGAAGAGAAACCCGATACCCACCCGGTCGATGAGGCGGGAGGCGCCGTCCGCCGTCAGCTGGATGTTGACGCCGAGGGCTTCCAGCACATCGGCGCTTCCGCATCTGGAGGAAACGGCGCGGTTGCCGTGCTTCGCCACGGGAATGCCCATCGCCGCCGATACAAGGGCCGCGGCCGTCGAGATGTTGAAGGTGTGCCGAGCGTCTCCTCCCGTTCCGCAGGTGTCGATCAATCCCCTGCGCGCGGGCTGAATGTGAACGGCATTCGCCCGCATCACCGATGCGAAGCCGGCGATTTCCTCCACCGTCTCGCCTTTCATTCGAAGGGCGGTTAGAATGGCCGCCATTCGCGCCTCGTCCAAACGGCCCGACATGATGTCACTCATGAGGCTTCGCGCCTCATCGGCGGACAGGTCCTCCTTGCGGATGAGCTTCTCAAGAATCGGAGTTGCCATGATCAGCTCCTGCGGGAGTGAGTGGTTTCAAGAAAATTGGAGAGCAGCCGTCGGCCCTCGGGAGTCAGGATCGATTCCGGATGAAACTGAACACCTTCGACGTGCCCCTCCTTCAACCGGACGCCCATGATCTCTCCCCCGGATGTGTACGCCGACACCTCGAGCGAGGCGGGCAGGGCATCCTCCCGAGCGATGAGGGAGTGATACCGGGTGGCGTTGAAGGGATTCGTCAGTCCCTCGTAGAGCGTTCTTCCGTCATGATAGACATTGGACACCTTGCCGTGCATCACGCGCCCCGCCCGCTCCACCACACCGCCGAAGACCTCCACGATGCACTGGTGGCCCAGGCAAATTCCGAGAACGGGAATCGTCCCGGCGAAGTGCTCGATCAGCGCCTTGGAGATTCCGGCATCCTTCGGCGTTCCGGGCCCCGGGGAGATGATGAGTGACTCGGGAGAGAGTGCGGCGGCGTCCTCGACGGTGATCCGATCATTGCGGTACACGCGGACGTCCGCGCCCAATTGACCCAGAGCCTGGACGACGTTGAAGGTGAAAGAATCGTAGTTGTCGATCAAGAGATGCATCGTAGGAACCCTTTCCCGGCATCGACCTGAAGGAACATCGTCCACTGGCTCCGTCGTTCCATTGCTCCGGCCTGCGGGCGCACGAAGCCGGAATCCACGGCTCGCGCCCCATCCAGGTTAGAAACCTTCCTCCGCGATGGAAATGGCCTGCGTCAGCGCCCGGATTTTGTCCAGCGTCTCCTGATACTCGCCGGCCGGGTCGGAGTCGGCCACGATCCCGGCTCCCGCCTGGGCAAAGTACTCCGGCCCCCGAACCACGAGCGTTCGAATGGCGATGCACATGTCCATGTCCCCCTGTTTTCCAAAGTAACCGACGGCCCCCGCATAGGGCCCCCGGCGCTCATCTTCGAGATCGCTGACAATCTCCATCGCCCGAATCTTGGGGGCGCCGGTGACCGTCCCGGCGGGAAACGTCGCCTTCAGTAACTCGAACATATCCAGTTCCGCTCGGAGCGTCCCGGTCACTTGTGAGACCAGATGCATCACATGAGAGTATTTCTCCACGTGCATAAGGGACTCCATTCGGACGCTTCCCAGCTCACAGACTCTCCCCAGATCGTTGCGGCCGAGATCGACCAGCATCGTGTGCTCCGCTCTCTCCTTCTCGTTGGAGACAAGCTCTTCCTCCAGTGCGTCATCCTCGGCCGGCGTGTTTCCCCGCGGCCGGGTACCGGCGATGGGGCAGAGTGTGGCCTTCCGCCCGTCGAGTTTGACCAGCACTTCCGGGGACGACCCGATCAGCTGGAACTCACCGAAATCGACAAAGAACATGTAGGGAGAGGGATTGAGGATTCGAAGCGCCCGGTAGATCTGAAACGGCCGGACGGTCGTCTCGCCTCGAAGGCGCTGGGAGAGCACGATCTGGAAGGCATCCCCGGCGAGGATGTGCTCCTTGGCCCGGAGGACTCTCTCCTCGAATGCATCCTTCGCCATGTTGAAGCCCGCCGGCGGCCGGTCGACGGCCGTCTCTGGTCCCCTCCGCAGATCCAGCGAGGATCCAAGCGCGGCGACCAGGGATTCGATCTGTTCTTGAGCCGCCGTATAGGCGCCCTCGGGGTCCCAGTCCGGCGGAAGAGTCAGAATCTCGATTTCGCTCCGGACGTGATCGAACACGGCCACGGTCTCGGGAAACAGAAACTGAAAGTCGGGGAATTCCGAACCGGTGCCGGCGGGCATGGGAATCCTCTCAAAATACCGAATCACATCGTAGGAGATGTACCCCACGGCGCCCGCAAACGGTCCAGGCAGGTGCTCCTCCAGCGATACCCCCGAAGCGGCCAGTTCCTTCCGCACGATCGCAAAGGGGTCGTTCTGGTTCACGTCTGCACGGATGGATTCCCGCCCCTTACGAATCTCGACCGTGTCATTCCGGAGAGCAATGCTCGTATGCGGCGAGATCCCGATGAAGGAATACCGGCCCATCTGAATACCCTGCTCCACACTCTCCAGAAGGAACGCCGCCCCGCGCGACTTGAGCTTGAGAAACGCGGAGACCGGCGTCTCCAGATCCGCCGGGATGGTCCTGCGGACGGGTACTTTTTTTCCCTCCTTCGCGAGTCTTACGAACTCTTCCCGTGTCGGTGTGAACATTCCGTCTCCCATGCTCTCGGCCCGAACCCTCGGGCCAAAAAAGAAACCCACTATCGAATGGATAGTGGGCTCTGGCGTCGGCTCTGTTTCGGAGGTCTAACCGGAATCGATGGGAACCGCAGATACCACTATCCTAGTGGGGATGATGGAATACCACCACCAGGACCAATATCGCGTCAGCCGGCAGTACATCTCCAGCAGAGCGAAGCATCTGGGGTTCGAGGTCCGGTTCATCACGTTTACCTGTCGTCCTTCCCGTTCGCGTACGAAACGATCCCTCCGGATCCTACCTTGAAAACAATTCTACCACGACGAGCGGCCGATGTCAAGACTCGGTGACACGTCAAGGATTTCCCCCGGTCATGCCCGATGCGGGTTTTACTCACGGAACGCCAATCGAGATCCTCCCACACACGGATGCGCAAGGGGATGCAAAACCAGAAACTCGAGATTCGGAACCGGCACGCCCTTGCGCGACCGCCGGTATGCAAAGGCATCGACTTCCTCTATTGATCTGAAACTCGGGCAACCTGTAGAATCTGACGGTGCGGAGTCGAAGTTCTCAGATTCTCGGTTCCCGGAACCCTGGAGGTGTCACGATGTCGCCCTCGACGGTATTGAGAACACTCTTCTTCTCACTCGCCCTCACGGCACTCACGGCCGGAGTCCTCCCCGGAGGATTCGTCTACGCTCAATCCTCGCCACGCGGGGATTCTGCAACGAGTCCCAGCGAAGCGACGGAAACCTGCGTGGATTGCCATTCCCTGGCCACGCCCGGCATCGTATCCGACTGGCTGAAATCGCGACACGCCCAAACCACCGTAGCCGAGGCGCTGGTGAAGGAAGCTGTGGAACGGCGGGTTTCAGCGGAAAACATTCCTGACGAGCTATTGGAGTCCTCCGTCGGCTGTGCCGAGTGCCACATGCTCCATCCCGAGAAGCATGCCGACACGTTTGAGCACATGGACGCCGACATCCATGTGGTGGTCACTCCGACGGACTGCGCAACCTGCCACAGGGTCGAGGCCGACGAGTACTCGATGAACCTGATGAGCCACGCGTACGGCAATCTGGCCGACAACAGTCTCTACATGGCGCTGGTCGGCACAATCAACGGGATTCAGCACTTCGACGGCGAAGGGCTCGTCGCGGGTCGCCCGGATGATCTCACGAATGCAGAATCGTGCTTCTATTGTCACGGCACTCGCGTCGAGGTGACCGGAACTCGAACGTTGGAAACGGACATCGGAGACCTGGAGTTCCCGGTTCTCTCCGGATGGCCCAATCAGGGCGTGGGACGGGTGAACCCCGACGGCAGCCTGGGATGCTGCGCCTCCTGCCATACGCGGCACCGGTTTTCCATCGACGTAGCGAGGAAACCGGCGACCTGTTCGGAATGCCACAAGGGCCCCGACGTTCCCGCCTACAAGGTCTACGCCGTCAGCAAGCACGGGAATCTTTACGCGTCGCACAAGACGGAGTGGGAGTTCGGAAGCGTGCCCTGGGTTCCGGGAAGGGATTTCTCGGCGCCGACCTGCGCCGCGTGTCACGCGAGTCTTCTGGCGACTGAAGACGGGCAGGTCATCGCCCAGAGGACGCACCGGATGAATGATCGGCTCGAGTGGCGGATTTTCGGTCTCCCCTACGCGCACCCACATCCTCTCTCACCCAGCACGAGCGGCATTCGAAACGCCGGAGGCCTGCCGCTCCCAACGGCACTGACGGGCCAACCGGCCGCCGAATTCCTGATCGGACAGGACGAGATGGACGCGCGGCGCGGGCGTCTTCAGCAAGTGTGTCTCACCTGCCACGCCTCCGGGTGGGTGGAACCGCAGTTTGCGCGCTTGCATCATGTGATCGAGACGGCGAATGAGATGACACTGACGGCCACGAAGATTCTGTCCGAGGCGTGGACGCGGGGTCTGGCCGAAGGCCCCGTACAGGGCGGTAACCCGTTCGATGAACCCATCGAGAAGATGTGGGTCGAGCAGTGGCTCTTCTACGCCAACTCCACTCGCTTCGCCTCCGCCATGGGCGGCGCGGACTACGGCGCCTTCGCCAACGGGCGGTGGAGTCTTTCAAAGAACGCGAGGGAAATGGAGGAGTGGCTGAGGGGGCGGTAGGGCGGGGAGGGGATAGGTCCTATGGGTCCTATAGGACCTATCCACCCTTCACCCTTCACCCCTCACTCTACAAGCCGGATCTCAATCTCAAACACCCACGGCCACCACTTGCCGGTCACGAAGAGCCGTTCATTCTCTTCGTCCCAGGCAATACCGTTGAGGACGTTCGCGGGTCCCGCCTCTTCCGGAGTGAGTAGGCCCTGAAGCTCGATCCAGCCTGTGACGCGCCCCGTCGCCGGATTGATCCGCGCGATACGATCCGTCAGGTACACGTTGGCCCACACCTCGCCCTCGATGTACTCCAGCTCGTTGATTCGCCGCACGGGTCCCGCGTCCGAGAATACGTCCACTTCGCCGATCCGCTCGAAGGTATCCGGATTCAGGAAGTAGAGCTTTGGGTTTCCATCGCTCATGATGAGGCGCGTGCCGTCGTGCGTGAGCCCCCACCCTTGCGTCGGGTACGTGAACTGGCCCAGGGAATCAAAGCTGGCCCAATCGTAGATGAAACCCACGTATGACTGCCAGGTCAGCTGCAGGATCCGATCACCGAAGAGCGTGATTCCTTCGCCGAAGTGCGGCCGCGGGAGATCCCGCTGCTGCAGGACGTCTCCGGTTTCCAGGTCCACCTTCCGGAGAGACGAACTTCCCGTGAGTCCGGTTCCCTCATAGAGGAATCCGTCGTGGAAGATCAGTCCCTGTGTGTACGCGCCGGGGTCGTGCGGATAGCGGTTGACGATTTCGTAGGTGTAGGTCTGCTCTTCCTCCGGTTCCCACTCCGTCACGGTAATTTCGAGATCGCCTCGAGTCTCGAGTTTCCCGTCGCCGACGAAGACGGTGACCGTGCAGGCTCCCGCGCTTTCGGGCGCCGTCCAGAGCACGGAAGCCAGATCCGATGCACCGGAGAAGTTCCCCCCCGAGGCCTGCCACCGGTACTCCAGCCGGTCCCCGTCGGGATCCGACGCATCGACGGTGACCATCGCTGTACTATCCGTCAAAACGGAGGACGGATCCGCCGTGAGAGAGCGGATCACGGGCGGGTGATTCACCGAATCCGGATCCAGAATGCAGCCGGCGGCGATACCCAGAGCCAGCGCGGCCATGCACAGCATGATAGACTTCGGCAAACTCATTCGCTTTCGACCCCGTCCGGAAGTTGCATCTCTGATTCTCAGTCTACTCAGGGAACCCCGGAACGTCAACGCACCGTCGAACCGCCGCCGATTTTTCTCTTTTCGCAGTCCCCAAACTGGAATACGCTGTGGGGTCCCCCCCCTTCATGTTCCGAGGCTCCGTCATGAACGTACGAGAGTACTGGTCACTTAATCCCGAGGTTGCTCACCTCAACCATGGAAGCTTCGGTGCGTGCCCGAAGCCGGTCCTTAAGTGCCAGCGCGCGCTGCGGCAACGGATGGAAGTGGAGCCCGTCCGGTTCTTCGTTCACGAGCTCGAGGAGCTGCTCGATGAGGCTCGCCGGACGCTCGCGCAATTCGTCGGAGCCGATCCGGCGGGGCTGGTCTTCGTCACCAATGCCACCACGGCAACCAACACCGTGCTTCGCTCCCTGAACTTCAAACCCGGTGATGAGTTACTGGTAACGGATCATGAATACAACGCCGTCCGGAATGCTCTCGACCACGCCGCCGCCCTTAGCGGGGCAGAAGTCAGAGTCGCTGAGATTCCCTTCCCCTTGATCTCTTCGGATGACGCGGTCGAAGCGGTTCTTGCTCAAGTGACCGATCGCACTCGCTTCTGTCTGATCGACCACATCACGAGCGCCACGGCCCTGGTTCTTCCGATCTCGACGATCGTTCGAGAGATGAGGGCCCGCGGAATTCCCATTTTCATCGACGGTGCCCACGGTCCCGGCATGGTCCCGCTCGACATCCGGGCCATCGGGGCCGATTTCTACACGGGGAATTGCCACAAGTGGTTGTGCGCCCCCAAGGGGTCCGCCTTCCTGTGGGTTTCCGAGGACTGGCGGAACGTCATCCGCCCCCTGGTCATCAGCCACGGGGCGAACTCACCCAGACAGGATCGATCGAGGTACTTTCTCGAGTTCGACTGGGTGGGGTCATCGGATCCAACGGCCTATCTCTCGGTGCCCGAGGCCATCCGGTTCATGGGATCCCTTCTACCCGGTGGATGGCCCGACCTCATGGAGCACAACCGCCGGACCGCTCTGTCCGCCAGGCGGAAGGTCTGTGAGGCATTAAGGATCCCTCCTCCCTGCCCTGAAGAGATGATCGGGTCGATCGCCTCCTTTCCTCTTCCGGACGCCGAGGACTCGACAACGGGCGGCCTTGGTGGTCACGATCTCATCCACCGGGAGCTCTTCGACCGGTATCAAATTGAAATCCCCATCTTCACCTGGCCCAAGCCTCCAAGGAGAGTTCTTCGAATTTCCTCACAGATCTACAACTCGCCCGAGGAGTATGAAAATCTCGCTCGAGCGCTGGGGGAACTGCTGTAACTGCAGTTCAATAGGTCCTATAGGACACATAGGACCTATCCTCCCCAATCCCCACCCCTGCAGTTTCCCCCTTGACGATCTGCGACATTTGTCATATATTAAATGTGACAAGTGTAGCAATTGTTGAACGGTGACCGGCAAACACCGCCGGGCCGGTCGCAAGCCAGCCGGTCACTGCAGCCAGGGAGGTACAATACCATGGGAAAGCGTCAGTTGGCCGTCGTCGGAGCTGTTGCGGTTGCGGTCATTGCCGTCGCGGGCAGTGCTTCGTCCGCTCGAGCTCTTGAGGAAGATGTCACAATGCCGCAGATCATCCCCGGGTCCTACATCTTGCCGGAATACCCGGAGGACGCCCGTAAGGCCGGAATCGAGGGCACCGTCCTCGTCGACGTCCTGGTGAACAAGCACGGACAGGTGGCCGCCGTCACGGTGAAGGAAGGAATCGAGGAATGTCCGTCGATGGATCGGAGCGCCGTCTCCGCCGTCCGCCAGTGGACCTTCGTGCCGGCAACGAAGGACGGGAAGGCCATCGAGATCGAGGTTACGGTCCCGATCAAGTTCGTCCTCGATGACAAGAAATGCAGGAAGGAGAAGTAAGAGACAGATCCCTTTCCCCAGATGACGCAGATTCAAGATCAAGAGCGCCAGCCACAGATTTCACAGATGACGCAGATTCAAGGCGGAAGGGATCTGTGGATTCGAATCCGTGATTCGAATCCACACCCAGGCGATGTGCCCACACACACGGAGATTGCCTGGGAAAGCATGCTCAAGCACAGTAGTCAACACGGCCGTGGCTATATTACCCTCAGTACGCTCACGTTGAGGCAAGGGCTTGCCTCAACGCATTGCCAATTTGCGTAATCTGTGTAATCTGCGGATGGATTGTGCTCTTGTCCTTCCCGGCCCCTTGACAAAGTGCGACAACTGTCGTATAGATGGGATACGTGATTCGCGACTCCACTCCGAAAAGAGAATGCGCTATGAGTGGGCTTCCCGACCTTTCCCGTTTTGAACTCCAGTGCCTCCGCAAGCTCTGGGGCCGCGGCGAAGCCACCGTTCGGAACATCTCCGACGATCTTTCCGATCCGCCCACCTACTCCACCGTCAAGAAGATCGTGGAACGGCTGGCCGAGAAGGGCGCCATCGAGCGAGTGCGAAAGGACGGCCGGGCGTGGGTTTACCGCCCGAGCGTGTCCGTTCCCCAGATGATCCGGAAGGAGATTCGAAGGTTCCTGGACGTGGCTTTCGACGGGGCCGCCGCACCGCTGGTCGCTCATCTGGCCGACATGAACGCGGTCAGCCTCGAGGACCTTCGCGAGATTGAGACGCGGGCCGGCCGTGGACCCCTCGAGACGGAAGAAGAGACGGAGCCATAGCGAGGAGGTGTGCGTGATACCCGGCAGCTCACTTCTGGAGCCCTTCTGGCTGGCCGTCGCCGCCCACCTCTGGCAGACGACCCTCGTTCTCGTTCCCCTGTTCGCACTTGGCTCGGCCATGCGCGGCGCGCCCGCTCGACTCGTCAATGTCCTCTGGTGGACCGGACTGGCCAAGTTCTTCCTTCCGCTCCCTGTTCTGGGGCCTCTCGGCGAGCGGACGCTCGCCCCGTTGATGAGTGAGATTTTCGTCTCCGGCGATCCCTCGGCAACTCTTTCCGTGTGGCTCGGAAAGGCGTCTTTCATTCTGGATCCCTCCATCCTTGTGGCCCATGCCCGGTCTCATCCGGGTGTCGGCCCCGGATTCTACGGGATCCTCACCGTTCTCTGGACGCTGGGGGCCCTCTGCTTCGGCCTTCGGTGGATTCGCCAACGGCCGCCCGCAGCGCTCCGCAGGGCGATCCCGATCGGTGAGTCCGATGCTTGGGTATCCGGCCGGTTGCAGAGAGCACTCTCGGGAACCGGCATTCCCGGGAGTGCAATTCGAGTTTCCCGGGCCGTTTCGATACCGTCGCTCATCGGTCTCGTCCGTCCGCGAATCGTCGTCTCCGAGACCATGATTCGCAACCTGAACACCGGCGAGCTTCGAGCGATTCTACTGCACGAGAATGAACACCGGCGACGGATGGATCCACTCCGATTGATCGTGCAGAGATGCGCTCTGACCCTGTTCTTTTTCTACCCCCTGCTCTGGCCGCTCTTGAGCCGGTTGAAGGCCTCGGGGGAGATGGCCTGCGATGAAGCCGCGGTGAGTGCCGGAATCCGGCCGGCGGTCTACGCCCAGGCGCTGGCGCGAACGCTCAGAATTGGACTGCTTCCAATCGGTTCCCCCGTGGCACTCGGTTCGGGCGCTCCTTCACTGATCCGCCGGCGATTCCTCCGGCTCGATGAGCATGCGCGTTATGTCACGATGACCCGGCATCGCCTCGCCCTGTGTCTCGGAATCGCACTCGTCGTGTCACTTTCCTTCCTCCCGCTTGTTCCTCTTGCCACCCCCGAAGCAAAACACCGCCTCACGCTGCCGGCGCTCATTCCGGGCTCGTACGTTCTCCCCGAGTACCCCGAAGATGCCCGATCGGCCGGCGTCGAGGGGAAGATCCTGATTGATGTGCTCGTGTCGGCCATAGGAGAACCCGTCGAGGTCGAATTGCAGCGCGGCGTTATCGACTATCCGTCCCTCGGTGAAAGTGCCGTGGAGGCGGTCGGCCAATGGACATTCGAACCCGCAACGCGAGACGGACGAGCCGTGGATTTGCGAATTACCATACCCGTGATGTTCACCCTCAACGGGTAGCCCTTATTGATTGGCCATCCTTTTGGTGCTACTGTCATTCTGGAATGGTTGAGCTGTGCAGTCTGCAACCTCGCCCTGGCGTTCTATGTCTCGCGAAGGGGAGTCCGATGATTGACGTGACACTCATGGCTTCGATTCTGGATAGTCTCAAGGACCCGTTGGTTTTCGCGGACACGGATCACATCATTCGTTACATGAACAGAGCCGCCATCGCGCACTACGAGGATGGGGAAAACCTCATCGGCCGCTCCATCATGGATTGCCACAACGCACAATCCCAGGCCATGATTCTTGAAATCCTTCAAGGCATGCGGAGCGGTGAGGAGGAACGCCTGATCACCGACAACGAAGAGCACCGGATTTACATGCGCGCCGTCCGAGATGCCGGGGGTGAGATTCTGGGATACTACGAAAGATACGAACCGCCGGCGTCGCGCGAATGATCTGCAGTCCAGGCACATCCTGAGACCCTCGCAGCAGGGATTCCTGAATCATCCAGGCTAGTCACCCCTCTCAAACAACCAGTGGTCCGAAAGGAGGGTCGTCTCTTCGAAGCGGCCCTTGAACGTGTAGAAGGGGATGGGTTTCACCTTGAACCGGCCGTCGGTCACCATGCGGTCCGACACCCACCGCCCATCGCCGTCGATCTTGAAGTAGGTCGTGATCCGTAGCTCGGAGAACTCCACTTTCTTGATCTTATGGGGAAACTTGACGGGACGGATGCAGGTTCTGAGCGGAGCGCCGGTCCGGTCATCGAGCCACGCCGTACCGGACCATGCCCTGCCCTTCCTCTCGATCTCGTACTCGAACACTACGCACGACACTCCGTCCAGGAATTCGGTGCGGTCCAGGCGGTGAAGATTGATGGCGTCCTGGTTGTCCGAGTGGAAGGGATCGCCCTCGCGATCCTCACCGAGGAGATCCTCTTTTTCCTTCTCGAATTCCTTCGCCGCATCCTCAAGTGCGTCTTTCCCGTTCTTTGTCGCCGAGACCAGCTCGACATCCAGATGATCTTCCTTGAGCAGAAAGCGATACGTCCGCTCACCGGTATCCTTGAGATTGCCCTTCTTGTCGTATATGTCTTCGCGTTCATGAATGGTTCCCGGCATCCATTTGTAGTTGGACTTCGAGACAGCAACGGCCTTCTGCCAGAGCGTGTCGGCCGGAGCGGCGAGTGAGGGGAGGGGAAGAACATGGAGTGCGGCTGCGATTGCAAAGATCGTCCATCGTCCGGTCATCGGCGTGTCCTCCGCGCAGGGGAAGTTCCAGGCAATGCGGGCGGTGTCATTCCCGATCCAAAGCAAGGAATATACCTCGCCCCGTCATTGATCTGAAACCGCGGGGGATGAAGGGGAAATGGGCGAAAGCGATCCGGCAGACGATCCGCATGAATGCCCTAACTCCAACCTCGCCATATGATTCAGAAATCCGTCCAGTGAGATTCCACGTCCGAATCTAGTCGACATCCGGACCGTTCGCATGTGTGGGATTCGCTCGAGGCGCGCTTCGCGTCGGGCCCGCGTGGGTCATATTGACACATCCGAGAATCTGTTCGAGTCGGAACGGCGGGTCCCCAGATTCTCCCCTCTTCGTTTCTCCGTCCGCCACGCGACCGGGATTGGCGTTGAGAGCATTGTCGAAGAGGACCCCGGTGCCGGCTCACGTGTCCGAAGACGCACCCTTATGGAGCTCCGCCAGGAGGGCGTGTGCGTCCTCGGCGTCCCGTGCGTGCACCTGGAGCTCCATGGCCCCGAAAGAAGGATCAAAGGCGGTCGTCAGGCGAGCAAGGCCCGTAAGATCTCGCAACCCCTCCCCCTTCGCATGGCAACGAATTCCCTCGGATTCCAGGATCATTCTGGCGACTACGATCGCCGCCGAGTTTGCCGTGCGGAGTACGGTGACAAGATCACCGGAGGAATCTGAGTTCCGAGCTGGAGGGTCAGTCATACTGCAGCCTCATTTCCTCCCGTCGATCGAGGCACATGCCGTTCTCGAACTGCAGGGGTAAGAGAGTTGATGCCCCCATCTAGGTTGATGACGCCAGAATACTCGTTGTCGGCTCCGAATCACAGCCTTTTGCATTGCCCGGACATGGACCGGGGTTCGCTGCCGATGGGCCCACATTGGTTGGCTACTATTCCGACCAATTGGCCCTTGTAGCCACATCAATAGTGGATATACTGATTATTGGATGGAGCCAATAAGGAGGGGGAATGCAGATCACTCTCGATCGCAGAAGCCGTACGCCTCTTCACCTGCAGATTGCCCACCGTATCAAGGAGCTGATTCTCAGGGGGGCGATTCCGGAAGGCGGGCGGCTTCCCCCCACCCGGAAACTGGCCCGGACCCTGGGTGTCAACCGGAGCACAGTCGTCCAGGCCTACGAGAACCTGTGGTCCGAGGCGTTGGTGGAGAGCCACGTGGGGCGGGGGACGACGGTGCGATCGGCCGAACAGGGGCGGTCGATCCCCGTCTCTTCCCCGCCCTGGGGCATGCTGTTCGCGCCGAGGGCAGAATCCCTCGAGGTCGAGCTTCGAGAGACCTCCCGACTGTTTGACCGGGACGGGCTCATATCCCTGGCCGCCGGCTTACCCGGACCCGACCTCTACCCCGTCGACTCCATCACACAAATCACGCGCGACGTTCTGGCCGAAGAAGGTCGGACTCTGCTCCAATGGTGCAGCCTTCAGGGATACGCACCTCTCCGGCGCCTCCTGGCGGAACAGGTGGGCACCTCGCCCGGGGAAATCATGATTCTCACGGGTTCAACCCAGGGTCTCTACCTGACCGCCCGCGCGTTTGTCGAGCCGGGCGACTTCGTGGTCGTAGAGGCGCCTACGTACCTTGGAGCAATCCAGGCTTTCCGCGCAGCCGGAGCCAGGATCATCGGCATTCCCGCGGACGAGGAGGGCATGGACCTCGAGATGCTGGAGAATTCTCTTTCGCGAACCCAGCCTAAGTTCATCTATACCCTGCCGACCTTCCAGAACCCCACGGGGGCCATCCTGAATCTTGAACGGAGGCGACGGCTGCTGGATCTCGCCTACCGCTATCGAATTCCGGTGGTCGAAGACGATCCCTACCGCGAATTGCGGTACGACGGGGAGACTCTTCCCACGTTGAAAGACCTCGATACGCACGACTACGTGATTCACCTCAGCACTTTCACCAAGACCCTCTTCCCGGGTCTTCGGGTCGGTTGGCTGGCGGCGCCCAGGCGCGTAGTGGACCAGCTGGTTCCGGCAAAGCACCTGCTCGACATCTTCACGAACTCCCTCGCACAGGCGGTGATCTACCGGTATCTCCATCAGGGCCTCCTGCAAGGCCACCTCGAGACCGTGTGCCGTGAATACCGTCTCCGGCGCGATGCTGCGGCACGAGCACTCAGGCGTTACTGTCCCGATCTTTCATTCACCCTTCCCAAAGGCGGGTATTACATTTGGTGCCGTCTGCCCCGGAACTTCGCCGCTAAGGAACTTCTACGCGAGGGTCTCCGTGAGGGGATTTCATTCCTGAGCGGAGAGGTTTTCTATCCCGACGGGCGCGGCCAGGATCACATACGGTTGACCTTTACCTCTCAGAAGCCCGAGGTTCTTACTGCGGCGATCAAGAAACTCGGACTGGCCATCCGTCGCCTCAGGAGGAAAAGCGTAGAGAAGCGAGCGCAGAGGGAGGCCCCGGCGTCCCCTCTCGTATGAGGTCCAGAAAGATGATGAAGACAACCGAGAGGCTGTTCGAGATGATTCGGAGAATCCGTCCGCGGGACGCCGAGTTCACTTCGCTTGTGTACCGATTGGCCGAGGAGCCGGTGTCAATCCTTACCGAGGACGCGCCGGCAGAGTCCTCCGAAGAATCCAGGACGGCGCAGGAGACCGGTGAAAGACTGCAGCTTCCCCTGTTTCCGAGAATGGTGTGATTCAGGAGGTGGAAACAAAATGGCGACCCGGAATCGATACGCGTTTTTTGAGGGGGACATTGTACCCATCGAGGAGGCGCGCATCAGTATCATGACGTCGGCCCTTCACTACGGCACCGGGGTTTTCGAGGGCATTCGAGCGTACTGGAACGACCCGGAGAAGCAACTGTACGCCTTCCATCTTCGAGAGCACTACGAGCGATTCCTCCGGAACTGCAAGATCCTGTGGATCGACCTGCCGTACGACCCCGAAGGGCTTTCCGAGATCACCCTCGAACTGTTGCGACGCGAGAAGTTTGAGACGGATGTGTACATTCGCCCCGTCGCCTACAAGTCCAGCCTCGAGGTCGGTGTTCGCCTGCACGACCTCGACAGCGAATGTGCCATCTTTGCGATTCCCTTCGGAGAGTACATCCCCGCGCCCAAAGGCGCCCGGCTGACGGTCTCTTCCTGGCGCCGAATCGACGACAATTCAATCCCCGCGCGCGGGAAAATCAACGGCGCCTACGTCAACTCCGCCCTGGCCAAGACCGAGGCCCATCGCAAGGGGTTTGACGACGCCCTCATGTTGTCCGGAAACGGCCACGTCTCCGAGGCCAGTGCAGCCAACCTGTTCATTCTGCGCGGCGGAGCGCTCATCACGGCACCCGAAACCGACGACATTCTTGCGGGCATCACACGAGCGATAATCATCGAGTTCGCTCGGGACCTCGGGATCCCCGTGGTTGAGCGCTCGATCGACCGCTCCGAACTTTACATCGCGGAGGATGCCTTCATCGTGGGCACCGGCGCCAGCGTCGTGCCCGTCGTGGAAGTCGATCATCGCGCCGTCGGGACGGGGAAACCGGGCGAGATTGCGATGAAGATGAGGCGGCTTTATCTGGATACGGTCCAGGGGAAGATTCCGAAATACAGGGCCTGGTGCACGCCCGTATACGAGTGTCGTGACCCGGAAGGAGCTGGGTGAGCTCAGTGAGTCATCGCGGTTCCCGGCAAGGCGAGACAACGATGGCGTATCCATGCGATGCGTCAGGGAGGAACAACGAAGCGGGGGACCACGAGGGCCGCCGAGACGGCAAGACACGTCTTCTGGGCCACGACACTGACCCGGCGTTGCCGTCACGGGGAGGGAAACCGCCCGAGGATATTTGTGTCTCCCTCCCCCTGTGTTGCTTGACATGGAGGACAGGGAGCCCTAACGTCGTCGAGCATTGCGCCATCCATATTATGTACCGGCGGGCAATCTTCCGGAACCTAAGGAGAGTGCGTATGGGACGCCATCGGATCGTCGCTCTGGCCCTATTCCTGCTGGCGCCGGTCGCCGCCCCGGCGTTTGCCATCCATGGGCATTGTCCCCACGGTGTGGGGATCAAGGCCGAGGGGATGGGTGGAGCGACGCTTGCATATCCTCAGGACGCACTTGCCGGAAGCTACAATCCCGCCACCCTGGCCTTCTTGGAGAACCGCCTGGATGTGGGGGTGGACTGGCTCCGACCCGATCGCAGAAGCCGGGTGTCCGGCAATCTGGATCCTCTCGTGAACATGATGTACGATGCCGACGACAAGCGGGGTGTTTTCATTCCGGAATTGGGTTTCAACAAGACATTCGGTGAACGCATCGCCCTGGGCCTGACCCTTTACGGCCAGTGCGGAATGAACACATCCTACGGCACGCCCGTCGGACTTTTCGGTACGACCCCCGCGGGGATGGACCTAGACCGGATATTCATTGTCCCCTGCATCGCCGTGAGAATCGGTCGCAGTCATTCCCTCGGGCTGGGAATGACTCTCGCCTGGCAGCGCTTTGAGGCCACGGGCCTCGAGAACTTCGACCGTGCGGTGACCTCGATTCATCCCGGGAGCGTTACCGACAACAATCACAGCTCGTCGGCCGGTGTTGGATTCCGGGTGGGCTGGCTCACCCGAGTGGGCCCGATCATCAACGTTGCAGTTGCGTACCAGAGCCGAACATACATGGGAGAAATCGACGAGTACAGGGGGCTCCTTGCAGAAGAGGGAGATTTGGACGTGCCGTCTGCCGTGAGCGCAGGCGTAGCTGTTGCTGCGGGAGAAAGGGCCGTTCTCGCCTTTGATGTCTCCCATATCCGCTACGCCGACATCGGGGCAATCGGCAACCCCATGCCACCGAACCTGGATCAGGCGCTGCTCGGACACGAGAACGGCGCGGGCTTCGGATGGAAAAACACGACGGTCTACAAGCTCGGCATCGCCCTGGAAGCCACCCGCACGTTCGTCCTGAGGGGCGGCTTCAGCCATGGCGAGCAGCCGATCCCCGAATCGGAGACTCTCCTCAACATCCTCACCCCCGCCGTTGTCGAAGACCACGCCACCCTTGGCATCACCTGGCGAACTCCCGGCGGCGCGGAGATCTCGCTCGCATACATGCATGGTTTCGAGCAGACCGTGGAGGGTGGTGAATCCATCATCCCGGGCGCTTCCCCGGCGGGCATGGGTGGGGGTGAGGTCGATCTCCGCAGGTCCGAAGATTCCTTCGCCATCGCTTTCGGCACCAAATTCTAGCACCTCTCCACAGTCGTGGGAGCGGCCCGAAACCCGAGATGCCCACCACAGGCCGTCCTCCGTTTCGAGAGCGACACCCCGCATTCCCGCCGGCTCGCGGCTTCTACGTTCACGCTCCCGGGAGTGACCAGGCCGATTCCGCTCAAGAATCTTCTTTCCTTAACCGACATTATGACAAATGGTTATAGCCCCTCGCCGGCGAGTGAGCAGAGAATCGGCTTGACCGCCGGCCATTTTTGTACTACAATTAGAGTGTAATTAGAGTGTCGTGGCCGTTCACGAACACCGACCAGGGAGGAGCTCGCCATGCATCGAACGGGCGGCATCGGACTTCAATGGTTTTCGATGATCCTGACCCTTTTTCTGGCCATCGGGTTCTGGGGTTGTGGGAAGAAGGGAAATGAGAATGTGACGCATTCCGATACCCTGGTGCTGGCCGCCTACACGGTTCCGAAGGAAGCGTACGAGAAGGAAATCATCCCGGCGTTTCAGAACCACTGGCGGGAAACAACCGGCAGAGAAGTCACGGTTCAGCAATCCTACGAGGCCTCCGGTGCTCAGACCCGCGCCGTCCTCGGAGGATTCGAGGCGGACGTCGTCGCCCTTTCCCTCGAGGGGGACGTGGACAAGATCGCGGCCGCCGGTCTTATCAACCACGACTGGAAGAATCGGCCATGGCGGGGATTCGTCACTCGCTCCGTCGTCGCCATCGGATGCCGTGCCGGAAATCCCAAGAACATCCAGGGCTGGGAGGACCTGACGCGCGAGGACATAGAGGTCCTCTATCCCAATCCCAAGACATCGGGCGGTGCCATGTGGTGCGTCAACGCAATCTACGGCGCGGGCCTGAAGATGTCCGAGAAGAAAACCGGCCGAGCCGATCCCGGCTTTGCCCGGGATCTGCTCAAACGCATCCAGAGGAGAGTCAAAGTCATGGATAAGTCGGGACGGCTGTCCGTGACGACTTTCGAACGCGGCGTCGGCGACGCCATTCTTACCTACGAGAACGAAATCCTTCTTCGGAGGATTCAGGGTAGAGAGTTCCCTCTACTGATTCCGGAATCAACCATTCTCATCGAGAACCCCATTGCCGTTGTCGACAAGAACGCCGACAGACACGGGGTCCGGGAACTGGCCGAAGCCTTCGTCCTATTCTGTCACACGGATGAAGCGCAACGCGCCTATGCGCGATACGGCTTCCGGCCGGCACATCCCGAGATTCTCAAGGAATTCTCGGAGATCTATCCCGACCCACCCCTGTTGTTCGACATCGATTACCTGGGCGGCTGGACCCAGGTGAGGAAAGACATCTATGGTCGCGGCGGAATCTGGACCCGGATCACCCAAGAACTCGCGGAGGAATAGCACGGTGTCTTCTCACGCGATCCGAGAGCCCGGCGGAGCCGGGAAACGGCCCCGGTGGCTGCAGCATTCGGATCTTGCCCTCAGGGGAATCTCCCTCGGTTACATCGGCCTGTTCGTGGCACTGCCAATCGTCGCCTTGACCACACGGGCGTGCGGCGGCGGCCTTCACCGCGTCTGGGAGGAGATGACGAGGCCCGAGGCGCTGTTCTCCCTTCGGCTGACGCTCATGATGGCGGCGGCCATGATGATCATCAACGTGTTGATGGGGACCCTTACGGCATGGGTACTCGTGCGGTACCGGTTTCCCGCGCAATCGGTGGTCAATGCCCTGATCGATTTGCCCTTTGCCATCCCGACCGTCGTGACCGGGCTGATGCTGGTCGTTCTCTATGGGCCGCAGAGCTCCATCGGGACTTTCCTCTCCGCACACGGCGTTGAGGTGATCTATGCGAAACCCGGCATTGTCCTCGCGCTTCTCTTCGTCACGTCTCCTTTCGTCGTTCGCGCCGTCCAGCCCGTCCTCATGGAACTCGACAGGGACATGGAGGAAGCGGCGGCCACGTTGGGCGCTCGCCGGTGGACCGTGTTCAGAAAGGTCATCCTGCCCTCCATTTTTCCGGCCGTACTCACCGGCGCCGCCCTCTCGTTCAGTCGTGCGCTCGGAGAGTTCGGATCGGTCGTCATGGTGGCCGGCAACATCCCGATGAGAACCCAGGTGGCCTCCGTATTCATCTACGGCGAGGTGGAGAGCGACAATCCGTTGGGTGCCCTCGGGGTGTCGGTGATCCTGCTGGCCGGTTCCCTGATCGTGCTGATCGCCCTGAACCTGCTTCAACGCTTGGGGAGGAAGCGCGATGAGTAGTGTCGATACCCCTTCCCGGGGGAGTGAGTCCAGGGTGTACGCGCTGCGTCCGTGGGTGGCGGCGTTCGCGCGGCGGATTCCCCGGGCGAGGGGGATCTTGATTTTCGCCGTTGTGGCGTGGTTCGCCGTCCTGATCCTCCTTCCCATCGGGACGCTGGTGCGGGGGGCCTGGCAGGAAGGACTCTCGGCGTCGATGGAGGCCCTGGGGGCTCCCGCAGCTCGACATGCATTCTCGCTGACGCTCGGTATCACCGTCGCCTCGGTGTTGATCAACACCGTGTTCGGGACGATCTTGGCCCTCGTGTTGGCCCGTCAACGATTCTGCGGCAAGCTCCTTCTCGAGGGCATCGTCGACTTGCCGTTTTCGGTGTCGCCCGTCGTGGCGGGCGTGATGTTCATCGTTCTCTTCGGATCGGACGGGTGGTTGGGGCGCTGGTTCGAGTCGGGCGGGATCCGCATCGTATTCGCGCTCCCGGGGATGGTGCTCGCAACGATTTTCGTTACTCTGCCCTTCGTCACCCGGCAGGTCGTGCCGGTTCTCCGGGAGTGCGGTCTCGAACAGGAGGAAGCCGCCCGGACACTCGGTGCCAACGCGTGGCAGACATTCTGGCAAGTCACCCTCCCCTCGATTCGCTGGGGACTGGCGTACGGCGTCACGCTCACCGTGGCTCGAGCCCTCGGCGAGTTCGGCGCCGTGCTGGTGGTGAGCGGTAGCATCATCGGCAAGACGCAGACCGCCACGCTCCACATCCACCAGGAGTTCACGGACTTTCACTACGCGGGAGCGTTCGCCGCCTCGTTGGTTCTCGCGATCGCGTCCTTCTGTCTACTTGTGTTCATGGAGTTGATGAAGAAAAGGGTCGAGGCCGGGAGAACATAGAACGGCCCTGTACCGGCATCCCGCCGGGATGGAGAGCCACGATGGGCATTCTCGTCAAAGACGTCTCCAAGCGGTTTCCTCCCTCGCGAGGGGAGCAGGAAGGTCACCTTGCGGCGGATAACGTCACCTTTGCCGTCCCGAGGGGACATCTGGTCGCCCTGTTGGGTCCGAGTGGATCCGGCAAGAGTACGATTCTTCGAATCATCGCGGGACTCGAGGAACCGGACACCGGAGAGGTCCTCCTTGATGGGCAGGTCGTCACCGGCCACCCCGTCCACCAGCGCGGGGTCGGCTTCGTATTTCAGCACTACGCTCTCTTCAAGCACGCGACCGTGGAGAAGAACATCGCCTTCGGTCTCGACATCCGCAAGTGGGCACGCCGCAACGTCCGCGAGCGGGTTCTGGAGCTTCTGGATCTGGTTCAGCTTCGAGGGTACGAGGACCGCTACCCGTCGCAGCTCTCGGGCGGCCAGCGCCAACGCGTCGCCCTCGCCCGGGCGCTCGCCCCCCGTCCTCGCGTCTTGCTTCTGGATGAGCCTTTCGGCGCGCTGGATGCAAAAGTGCGCCGAAACCTAGCCACCCAGCTCCGCCAGCTGCACAGCGAGTTCCGGACAACCACGATTTTCGTCACTCACGACCAAGAGGAAGCCATCGAGATCTCCGATCAAATCGTCGTGATCAACCGGGGACGCGTCGACCAGATCGGAACCGCTGAAGAGATCTATGATCACCCGAGCAACAAATTCGTTGCCAGCTTCATCGGAAACGTCAACGTCATCGAAGGATACGTGCACGAGGGCGTTCTCTGGCTGGGCGCCAACCGCGCCCACATGACGCCGGTTCGGACGTCTCTCCCCGACGGCGAAGTGGTCATGCTGGTCCGCCCCGAAGACGTGGAGCTGACCAGCGGTGTTGCCATCGATGGCCTGGACGGCGTTGTGCGTGAAATCCGCTACCGCGGCGATCGGTACGAACAGGAGATCGACATCGCCGGGCTGACGGTGCGTGCGGTCGAGGTCAAGAATCGAGGTCGGGCCGCCGTCCGCCATCCCGGCCAGCAGGTGCGGGTCCGATTCACACGCCACCGGATTTTCGATGTGGAGGAAGATCACGCCGCCATTCGCGCGCAGCTGGAGAGCCTCGGGTACATCGAATAGGAGCCAACCGCTTCCTCTTTCCGCCCTCGTCGGCCTCGCCGGGGAACAACCGGGATCTTTTCTCGGGTTCCGGATCTGCTCCGGCCGGTTGACATCCGCTCCTCTCACCTGCTAACGTCGCCGTGCCGGAGGAGCATTCGTCATGCAATCGACCGCCGCCGAAGCGCGTCTCGTCGAACACCTTGTCGGGATTCTCAGGAATCCGGAAGGGGAGCGCGCGCACCCGCCCCGCATCCTAAACGTGGGCGCGGGCCGCAATCCATCCATCGAGCAGCAGCTGGCCGCGGCCGAATGCCGCTTCGTTTGTGATCGTGCGGACGTGGAGCCCTGCGAGATCGATCATCCTTCCGTGGATCGCTGTTTTCGCTGCGCAGCGGAAGACATGAGCCCGATCCCTTCGGAAACCTATGCCGCGGCCTTCGCGAATTTCGTACTGGAACACGTGCCCGATATCGACCGGGCCGCCCACGAGATCCACCGAATTCTGAAACCTTCGTGCCGATTCGTGACGTCTGTTTCGAATCCCTCCTCGCCCGTGGCCCTGGTGACGCGGCACACACCGCTGTGGCTCCACCGAGTGATTCGTGGAGATGAAGCATGGGAAACCCACTTCGCGTACGGATCCGTCGACGAACTGGTCGAGACCTTCGAATCTGCCGGACTGAGCCGGGTCGAGGTGACCTTCCACTCGGGAATCGAGTCCTACCTGCCCCAGCCGCTCCTCAAACAGCTGGCCCGGGGCTACGATCGCACCGCAACCGCCCTCGGGATCAGATCCCTGATGAATCTCGCCTGCTTGGTCTTCGAAAAAATCCACTGAGTACACTTCGAGCGGGACCGGAACTCCCCCATCCCTCCATGCGTTCGCGCCCTCAACTTGCCAGCCGCAACTCTTTCGCCCTGTCACCGCTCGGCCGGTGTCACACTTTCTGCCTCGGATTCGTCGCCGTTTTCATCGACTGTCTTCGTTCGAGGCAGATGAAGTGTCCACCACTCTTCGGCCATTTCTCGCGTCCAGGCCCGCATCGTTTCGCACTGTGTGAGCCGGGCATCGAGTTCGCGTGCACTCTGGGGACGCTTGGCCGGGTCTTTTTCGAGACACGAGAGAATGACGCGCTCTAGGGACTCGGGAATCTCCATTTCCGTTCTCTGGGATGGCGGGATCGGATCCGTTTGCACGTGATGGAGCACTGCGGCCAGCGGCGTATCTCCCTCGAAGACCAGTTCACCCGTCACCAGCCAGTAGGCGACGCATCCCAGGGCATAGATGTCGGACCGCCCGTCCACGTTTCCCTTGCCCATGGCCATCTCCGGCGCCATGAACCCCGGGGTTCCGGGAGCTAGGCCCTGAACCGTGAGCTGCGTGTCTCCCTCTCGGGGATCGCTGTAGGACTTCACCAGACCGAAGTCGAGGACCTTGATGAAATCATGATCCGGGCCGAGACGGCAAACGAAGACGTTCCCCGGTTTGATGTCCCGGTGGACCATTCCGTTCTCGTGGGCATCCATCAGCGAGTGGCACACCTGGCGAGTGAAGTGAATCGCCCGCTCGGCAGAAATCGGTCCGAATCGCTTCACGAGGGAATCCAGATCCATCCCGTCGAGAAGCTCCATCACATAATAGAAGGATCCGTTGTCGGTGACGCCAAAGTCATAGACATCGATCGTATGATAGGATTCGAGCGATGCGGTCGCCTGTGCCTCTCTCTCAAACCGGCGAAGCAAGGTCTTTCGCATCGTTTCATCGGACCCCAGGACTTCGGGGCGGATCAGCTTGATGGCCGCCGGCCGCGCAAGCATTCGGTGACGCGCTCGCCAGACCTCTCCCATTCCACCACGGCCCAACGGCTTGACCAGTCGGTAGCTCCCGATCTCCCGAGCCTCCCGAATGTTCCTGCCCAGTTTCTGAATACCGGTACTGACGAAATACGCAAGGAAGGCGCACAGGTACGTCGAGAACAGAAAATAGCGAACGAAGAACATGTAGGGCGCATCCGGACTCGTTCCCCCGTAAGACTTCGAGAGAAACGTGACCACGAGACCTGTGGAGGCGGCGGCCAGTGAAGCAATAAGAGTCCGTGTGGGCCGGTTCGGCGCGACGATCGGGAAGATGATGATCCACACACACTCCCAGGGGATCCCGAAGAAGCGAATGCTCTCGAGGAGTTGAGGACTCCACTCGGGAAACACGCCCCAGAACTCGGTCACCGAAATCCCGAAGGACCCGACAACCAGGTACACCAATCCCAGGTTGAGATGGACCTCGGGGCAGACCTTGACATTCAGCGAGAGGGCGAAGATGACGAGCGACGCCACGATGGAAATCATGGCGACCATTGATTGCATCGCGAGGAGATTCTCCCCAACCGTCCCCAGCCTGATCCAGACGGGAAACGCGGAGCCGTAGTAGGCCAACGAAAAGGTGACGGCGTAGATGAGGGCCGCGATGCCCAATCGCTTCGATGATTCCTCGATCATGTCCTGCGGAAGGCCCGTTGACACGGGGACCGCCGTACCGACTCCGGAGGACGATGCTCTCTCGGCTTTTCTCACTCGCATTGCGGGCGTCATTCCAGTCTCTCCCGGACTTATCCTGGACGGCTGGAGGACATGCTAGCAGCCGGTGCGCCTGCTTGTAAAGGCCGTTCGGTGGCCGCAGGCCATGAATACAACTTGCCAGCCGGTCTCGAATACCGTACAAGCGAAGGTGGGACAGGACACGGACCGCAGAAGCCGCTGCCGTCCGTTCGCCCATTCTCTGCAATGATGTGGATTGAGCATGCGCGTACTGGTTACCGGAGCCACCGGGTACATCGGCGGCAGGCTGATTCCCCGACTGTTGGAGAGGGGCCACACCGTCCGTGTCCTCGTACGGGATCCGACCCGCATTGCACGGCGCCCCTGGGAACGCGACGTTGAGGTCTTCGAGGGCGATCTTCTGCAGCCGAGTTCATTGCCCCCCGCCCTGGAGGGGATCGAGGCTGCGTACTATCTGGTCCATTCCATGTATGCGGGGAAGGCGTTCGAAGATCTCGACCGCCGGGCGGCCCTCAACTTCGCCGACGCGGCCTCCGGCATTTCCAAGGTCATCTATCTCGGAGGACTGCTCCCAAGGGGCGAACATGTCTCGGCCCACCTGAAGAGCCGCGCTGAGGTGGGTGACATTCTGCAGAGCGCGCTTCCCATTACGATTTTCCGGGCCGGACCCATTATTGGTTCCGGCTCGGCCTCTTTCGAGATGGTTCGGTATCTCGTCGAACGACTTCCCTTCATGATTGCACCCAAATGGATGAGAAACGAGGTACAGCCGATTTCGATTCGGGACATCATCAACTACCTCCTCCTGGCACTAAATCGCGGGCCCGCCGGCATCGTGGATGTGGGGGCGGCTCCGCTTCCCTTCGGCCGCATGCTGACGGTCTACGCGGAAATCCGCAGATACCGGAGAGTGATCCTTCCCACCTCCATCCTCGCCCCCACTCTCGCGGCACGATGGGTCGGCCTGGTAACGCCCATTCCGAACCGCCTGGCCGTTCCCCTCATTGAGGGCGTGGTGACGCCGGTGCTTGCCGACACGTCCCGTGCCCGCGAGCGATTCCCGGAGATCACACCCATGTCCTACCGCGAGGCGGTCGAGCTGGCGCTCTGGCGGATCCGGCGCGGGGAAGTGGAAACCCGCTGGAGCAGTTCCCTCGGGGGCGCGCCGACCTACGAGCTGAGGGATCTGGAGGGAATGATACGCGAGGTTCGTACCGTGCACGTGGGAGCGCCGCCCGAACACGTCTTCAACGTTTTCACGAGCCTCGGAGGGGACAAGGGCTGGCTGGCCTGGAACTGGGTCTGGGAAATTCGCGGGTGGCTGGATAAGCTGGTCGGGGGTCCGGGCCTTCGCCGCGGAAGACGGGATCCTCAGGACTTGTTGCCCGGCGAATCACTGGATTTCTGGCGCGTGGAGGCCGTTTCCTACTACACCATGCTTCGTCTCCGCGCGGAAATGAAAGTTCCCGGAAGAGCTTGGATGCAGTGGGAAGTCATGCCGGAACGCGGTGGGGCGCGGCTGATTCAGACGGCCCTGTTCGCACCTCGAGGCCTGGCCGGACTCCTCTACTGGCACCTCCTTTATCCCATCCACAGATTCATCTTCAGCGACATGGTCCGTGCCATCGCCGACGAAGCCGAAGGTAGCGTCGCGACCACCGAGTGACAAAGCGACAACCCCGGTCACAGATCGTACGAGTGGCCCTCTCAGGGGACTTTCCCTTTTCAGAAGGCAATCCATCCCTCTCGCTTTGCATCTCACTCCTTGTCTTCCAGCATTTTCCTCAACGCTTCCCGCTCCTTCTCCCCGGCAAAGAGCGTCGCTCGCGTCGTCATCAGATCATTGACAACTTCGCCCATCGGTCTTCGCGCTTTTTCTTTCTGGTACTCACTGACGTCTCCGATGAACAACCACAGCCTCCGGCGCACGTCGGCGGGCAGCGCCTGCTCCAGGTATTCGAGCGCATAGCTCTTGAGGTTCTCGTCTTCCAGAACGATTCCGTGAAAGGCGGCAACCACCGGCTCCGGATCCAGAACAAGACTCAACATGCGAAACGTGTGCTCCAGGCTGAGTTCTCCCCGAATTCCCACGCGGGCAACAACAAGATCATCTTCGGTCGATTCGAACCCGTCCAGCAGCTTCTGGAGCTCCCACACGGGACGCCCCCGGCTGATTTCCTTTCGAATCGCGCTCCATATTCTCGCGGCCCGCCCCCGGTTCGATTCCGGAAGACCATGCTTCCGTCTCTTGATCAGGGCAATGGCCGCCCGATATCGAATCTCGAATCGAACGGCTACCAAGGAATCCAGAAGCGCGTCGTCCGCGTTGGTTCCCCCTGCCTCGGCCAAGACCCGAGGAATCCGCCGCCGGATCACGAAATCGCCGCTCTCGTCTCGGATGAACTGTGCCAGCACCGGAACGGCCGCCTCTCCCATTCCTACGAGTACCTCGGTCGCCCGCCTCGAAACGGCATCCCTCGCCAGCAGGCGGACCAGCGCGTGCAGGTCCTCCGCCCCCCCCTCAGTGGCTTCCCCCGAGGCCTGAAGGACCGTTTCCGCGTGGGCGGACGTCAATGGCTCGAGCACATCGGGACGGACCCTCTCCTTTGCCCCGTCGCCTTCCGGCGCCACGAGCTTCTCGATATCTTCCGCCCGGAGTCCCCCTTCCGTGATCAGCGAACGGGCGTCCATCTGAGTCCACGTCGCGCCCAGCAGGTCTCTCTCTCGTCCTCTTGCCTCGTCCAGCATCCCCTCGGCGACCGCGTCTCCTTGCTTAAGCTGCGCCACAATCGTCTTGAAGTACTCACGTCCCATGGTCCTGCAGAAATACAGGAAGCACCCCGCCAGCAAAACCGCGAAGACGGACAGGTACCTCGATGGAAGGCCCGGAAGGGTCACCCACAGAAGCACCACCGCGGCGCCGAACCCTTCGGCCGCACTGTCCACAATGGAATCGATGAACGTCTTCGTTTTGCGCCGGAGCATGGTCGGAATCGGAACATAGAGAAATTCGATCAATGGCCTGTGTACGGCTTTCCGGAGGGCATTGTCGGCGCCGCGAACCAGCGTGGCCAGAGCGAGAGCCGGTAGGATCAAAAGCCCGCCTGACCCCAGCAGGAGGCACAGTGCAAGAATCGAGAGACCCGAGCCGATTCCGGCAAGGGCCATAATGCGTGCGGCCCCGATGAGCTGTATCACCAGCGCGATCCCTCCCGTCCATCCGTAGAAGGCGCCGAAGAAACCGGCCAGCTCCGCGTCGTTGTCGATCCGTAACCGCGCCAGCTCCTTGAACTGGTAGTCGACGATGGCGCTCGCCGCGGCGGCCACGAAGACGACGATCGCAATTGTACGCAGGTGCGGAGATCTCCAGACCAGGCCTAGTGTTTCGGGAAGAGACGTCCGGTCCGAGGCGGCTTCCTCCTCACACCCTTCTCGGGTGCTCTGGGGCGGCGGCAGAAACAACTGTACCACGAGGAAGAGTGCAAGCAGCCCCCCGAGCACGGGAAGCAGCCAGATGAGAGCCAGTTGCTCGGTAATCCAGTTTAACGAGATACCCATCACCATCACGCCGGCCGTTCCTCCGGCACCGATGAGACCGAAAAGCCGCTTCGCGCCCCGTACAGCGAAACACTCCGACGTGATGATCCAGAATCCCGAGGTTACCAGGAGCCCTCCCAAGCCGGTCCACAGGTAGAACACAACCACTGTTACTCTGAACGACGTCCCTTCACCGCCGGACGCAAAGGGCCAGATTCCCAGGAGTCCGCCAATGAGGATCAGGACCACGAGCCACATGACTCGCCGCGGAGGGCGACAGGAGAGAAGGCGCGTGAACAGGCCAACGGCCGGGAAACTAAGGATGACAAAGGCCGCCGTGATGTAGGGAAGGGTTCGTACTTCAAAGGTCGTCAGATATACGGCCTCACGAAGCGCTCGGGCGAGCGTGATGAAGGCCATCACGAAGAAGGCTCCGAGAACCGAGAGCCCGGCCGGCCGGACCTCGCCCGGCCGAATGTCGAGCCAATGACCCAGAGTGCGCAAGGGATTCATTCGATATCCGCGTTCGACGGACTTTCCATACCGCCGTGAAGCTGCCACCATTCACGCGCCCGAGCCCGGTCCCAAGGATCTTCGAAGAAAAGATCCCGAAGCGTCGCTTCCAGATCCGAGACGCTCTGAAACCGATCCTCGGCCTTCTTTTCCAGACATCTCAGTACAATATCGTCCAACTCTGGAGGGATTGGGATCTCGGAGAGATCCGAGGGCGGCCGCAAACGAGAATGCATGACCGAATCCGATGGACACATCGTCCCACCGCCTTTCGCTTTCACTTGATGCGAACCCCCCGAGTCCGTCGAAGCCCGGATGGTTCGTCCGCATCCAGGTAGAACATCTCCAGGGTCAATCCTCCGCCGGAATCCACATGGATCAGCGCGAACTGGTTCGCAGCGTCATCCAGCATGACCTCTTCCTGGACAATCTTCCAGCCCCCCAGATCTCCCCACCCCCTCTTGGAGAGCCATTCCCTCTCCTTCCCGGAGATGTCCCGGGGCCACCGGGTCCAGTCCCGAAACAGGTGGATGTTGGTCCGCGGGCGGCCGGAAAGATTGACGTGGTGCATCTGTCTCCCATCGGTGCGTCCCAGCAGAAACCGCTCGTAGGTATGCGTATTGCCGACCAGGACGAGGTCGACCCCGCCGTCGAGGAGGATATCCGGGAGCGTCCGCCCCGCATAAACATAGTGCCAGAGGGTAACGGCATCTCGGCGATGTTTCTTGGAGGACTGGACAAACGGGCAGTGCATCCCGACGACGGTGGTCGCATCGGGCCCTCGGTCATCGTTTTCCAGTTGTTCGATCAGCCAGGCCATTTGTGCCTCGGCCCGACTGTCCTCGGCCGGGCAGGCAGGGCTCTTGAGTTTGCCCGAGTCGCCCCGGAGCAGGTCTGTAGTATCAAGAAAGAGAAATCGTACCGGCCCGATATCCTTCCGGTAGTACATCTGGTCCACCGAGAAGTCGGAAGAAAGATAGCTGAGAAACGTGGCCGTGTTCGCGCGGGCAGGGCAGGGCCGGTTGCTTTCGAGCTCGTGATTTCCTACGGCCACCAGGTACGGCAGGTCGCTCACGGGGCTGAGGATATCCCGGAGCATAGCAAACTGATCGCCGTGCGCGCCGTCTCCCACAATATCTCCCGTGTCGAGAATGAAGAGCAATCGCTCATCGATCTGTCTCATGACGGCGACGTGTGCGACCAGTCTCCGCCAATCTCGATCCGCCAGGGGTCGTTGGTCCCCATACACGACGAATCGGTAACCGGCGTTGATATCCCAACTGAGATGCTGCAGTCGGTCCTCCAGGGTCGCGTGGTCGAGGGGAGCCACGGGAATGTCAGAGGTTTCCGGCCAGATCCGAAGGGAATCCCACGGCCAGGTGAAGGCGAGACTGAGCAACGCGCCCAAGACGACCACCGAGAAGTCTATTGCTCTGGATCGTCGCTTCCAGGTAGTATGCATAACGTACCCCTCATTCGCGCGTCTCCAGCCGCTTCGATCGCGATGTCTGCGATGCGGGGCGCGCGGGCAACTGAGTAACCAAGGTCCCGACTGTATGTCAAGATACATGCTCAGGACTGGCCTGGCAATTGCTTCGTCCGCCGGGTTCGGACAATCCGCAGCGCTCCGTATCTCGATCCTGCTTTTGATGATCGTGGCGTTCACCGGAATCCGTCCGGGGGACACCTCAGCGACCGCCGCACACGCCGACCCTTCCCGTTCCAGCAGAGCGAAGGCCGACGGATCCGGATCGAGCTACTGGGGAGAGATCCCGTCCACGGGTGATTCCGTTACCGTCATGATCCGGCCGCGATCGAAAGCTGTCTGGGAGCACGTTCTACTCGCTCCCTACCGAATCGTGGGTGTTCCTTTCAATATTCTCACCACGGGCGTCAAGGTGTCCGTCATCTATATGGACGAGCACCGCTGGCTGGGGAGAGCTCTCCAACTGGCGAACATTCAGATCGGTTCCTACCGGATTGGACCTCGTTTTCAGTTCGACGGACTGTCGGGGCTGGGCGGTGGGTTCACACTGTCCAACGATCAATTCACGGCTCCCGGCAGTCGTCTCAAACTCCGCTGGAGATCAACCACGACCGGCACTCACTGGGGGTCTCTCGGGATTCACATCCGCGAGGGTGAGGCCACCGGCTACGTCGTCGGCGTGGGCTACAAACTGCGCCCCAACGCGCGGTACTTCGGAACCGGGCCCGGGGCCCTGGAGGCGAACGAATCGTTTTACACACAGGAGGCGGGCTGGGCGGGGCTGAGTGTTCGCCGCGGGACGGCCCTGGGGTTCGAGGCCGAAGCCCTGGCGCTCTACTCCGCCATAGGCGCACGTGCTCCGGGAGACGCGGACAATGCTTCGATTCCAGACCGCTTCGCATCGGCGCCTCTCGGATACGGAGAGCGCTCCAAAGGAATCACGCTGAGTCTTGGCCTGACCCGGGACACGACCCGGGAGACGGGGCGGCCATTGGAGGGTGGAATTCAGCGATTCAAGGCATCCTATTTTGAGGAAGTCCAGGATGGAAACGCCTCCTTCTGGACTTTCCGGGGCGATCTCGAGCAGTTCCTCCCCCTCTGGAATTCAAAACAGGGACTGGCCTTCCGGGAGTATGTAACCTGGATCAAGACGGCCGAATGGGACGAGCTTCCGTTCCAGAGACACTTGACCAACGACGACCCCGATGTGTTCCGGGGCTTCAGGAATTTCCGGTGGCGCGGGCGGGGCATTACGGGCGTTTCGGTGGAATATCGTTGGCCCCTCTGGGCACTCACGGACGCCGATGGAATCGGCGCGGACACGTATCTCTTTTCAGATGTGGGACAGGTGTTCAACGACGCGGACGAACTTTCGACGGGTCATCTCACGTCTTCCTACGGTTTCGGCGTCCGCCTTGCCTCTCGTGGCGGATTTCATGGCCGACTGGAAATCGGGTGGAGCGACGAGGAGATGGTGGTTCGGGCGAGTGCGGATCAGATCTTTCAGTTCGCCAAGTACGGGCTGATTCATGGACGCGACCAGGTGGCTTTGCGGTAGCGCGGGTGACCCGGGCCACCGCAGTTGAATTTCGGCTCCAGGCTCTCGGAATCGGTGTGTGATCGATGCACAATAGACGCATCTTTGCCGTTGTGATTCTTCTGGCAGTTCTCCTACCCGCGGCGGGATTCCCTCAGCCGCTCGTGGATGGGCCCGTGGTGTGGTACGAGGATGACCGTCGTCCGATTCCCGAGCCGCGCGAGCGCGATCCCAACCTGATCTGGGACTACGTCGACGACTCCCTTGTCCTGCCGATCCAGCGGCTGACCCATCCCGGACGGCTGATCCGCAGGGTGGGTACCGTCTTCGGTGGGGATCCCGTAGCGGCGGCGGCCAACGTCAACACGCTGGACGAGGTGCCGAATTCCACATGGTTCACGAACCGGATCGGCCTGTTTCCCCTGTCGCCCGAGAGGGTCGCCCGAGGTGCGGGCACCGGGTCGGGTCCGGATCGCACAGGGAAGTGGACTGTCGTCAGCGCGAAAACCCAGGGCGTGACGCCCGGATTCTCGATTCGGGACGCCCGCGGCGGTGCCTATCTCATCAAGTTTGACCCGCCCGGTCATCTGGGAATGACGACGGGAGCCGGGGTCATCTGTGACCGGATCCTCTACGCCGCCGGATACAACGTCCCCGACGACGCCGTGGTGATCTTCGATCGCAACGATCTCGTCCTGGGCGAGGATGTCAAGATCAAGACGGAGGATGGTTCCCGGCGCTCCATGACGGAGGACGATCTGGGCAGGATTTTCACCAAGGTGGACCGCCTTCCCGACGGCAGGATCCACGCCATCTCGAGCAAGTATCTCGAGGGAACGCCGATCGGCCCCTTCGACTACCACGGCCGCCGGAAGGATGATCCCAACGACCTTGTTCGTCACGAAGATCGCCGCGAGCTGAGAGGACTGGCCGTCTTTTCCGCCTGGCTCGGTCACCATGACACCAAACAGCACAACTCGCTGGATACGTTCGTAGGGGACGGCGGCACCGGCTACGTCCGTCACCATCTGATTGATTTCGCCAGCACGCTGGGCGCCGGCGCCAAGGGGCTGATCCCACGGTACAACTACGAGTACACGTTCGATCCTGAGGCTATGGTACACCGCGCTCTGGCCCTCGGGCTTTACGAGGATCCCTGGCGACGTCTGAAGCGCCCCGAGGGTGTCGATGAAGTTGGGTATCTGGAAAGTCGAGAGTTCGAACTCACCGGGTTCAAACCCGTCCAGCCCAACTCGGCTTTCGCCAACCTGACGGACCGGGACGGATATTGGGCCGCCAAGATCATCTCCGCCTTCACCGATGGACATCTCCGGGCCATCGTCGAGCAGGCCGGCTTCCGAAACCCCGAAGCCACACGCTACGTGGCGCGCGTCCTGGGAGAGCGTCGGGACAAGATCGCCCGCTATTTCTTCGACCGGGTCGCGCCCCTGGATTTCTTCGTCTATTCCGGGAACCGGATTGAGTTTCATGATCTGGGCGCGGAGCGGGGGATCTATCCGGGAACCCGGGCCGGGTATCGCGTCCGGCTGGCGGCGGCCCGTGTGGATCGGTCAAACGGCGGCTGGACGGATTGGTTTGCGTTGGAGGAGACGGTCATCCCGGCAGACGGGCCTGAAGCGAGAAGCGTTCTGGACGATGCCGGTCCCAGCGAGTATCCTTTCCTTGCCGTCGAGTGCCAGGTAAACCGGGGTCGGAGATGGAGCTCTCCGGTGCGGGTCTACCTCTCTCGGGCCCGCAGGGACATCATTGCTCTGGACCGGTAGAACGCGTCGGGCAGGAGCCGTAGGGAGAAAGCCGATGAACGAGAAATCGAGGAGTGGACTGGAGCGGTTCCTCGGGCTTTTCGCTGGCGTCCGCGGCGGGGAAGGCCCGACCGCCCTTCTTCTGACCCTCAACATCTTTCTTATTCTGACCTCGTACTACATCATGAAGCCCGTCCGGGAGGCCCTGATTCTCGCCGGAGGCGGTGCCGAGCTCAAAGCGTACATGTCCGCCGGACAGGCGATCCTCCTTCTGGGGTTCGTTCCCCTGTACGCAGCTCTGGCCAGCCGCATGCCCCGGCGCCGCCTGATCAATTTGGTCACCCTGTTCTTCGTCGCCTGCCTCCCGGTCTTTTATCTTCTGGCTCGATTCGACATCCCGCTGGGCGTCGCTTTCTTTCTGTGGATCGGGATCTTCAACGTCTCCGTCCCGGCGCAATTCTGGTCTTTCGCCAATGATCTCTATACCCCCGAGCAGGGGAAACGCCTGTTCGCCATTGTCGCCTTCGGCGCCTCGGCCGGGGCCGTCGTGGGGCCCACCATCGCCGGAAGGCTGATGGAGCCGATCGGGCCCTACCAGCTGCTTCTTCTTGCCGCGGCGATACTGGTCTTGAGCCTGCTCATTACGAACGTCATCGATACGCGCGAGACCCGCCGGCAGAAGCAGGGTCCGGCGGATGCCGCCCGCGAGATCGAAGAACCCATAGGCACGGAGGGCGCCTACAGTCTCGTGTTCCGGAATCGATATCTTCTCCTTATCGCCCTCATGATCCTCTTCCTCAACTGGGTGAACACGACGGGGGAGTACATCCTCGGCCGGGTGATCACGCGTGCGGCGGCCGAGGCCATCGCCCTGGACCCCGGCCTCAGCGAAACGGCCTTCATCGGGAAATTCTACTCGGATTTCTACCAGATCGTGAACGCTGTCGGCCTCGCGATCCAACTGCTTCTCGTGTCCCGGATTATCAAGTACGTGGGCGTTCGGATCGCTCTTCTGGTCCTTCCCTTGATCGCGCTGGGCGGCTACCTGATGATGGCGGTCTATCCGGTCTTGGCGGTGATCCGGGCCATCAAGACCGCCGAGAACGCCACGGATTACTCACTTCAGAATACGCTTCGGGGCGTGCTGTTTCTGCCCACGACCCGGGAACAGAAGTACAAGGCGAAACAGGCGATCGATACTCTGTTCCACCGTGCCGGCGATGTTCTGTCCGCCCTCGTCGTCTACCTGGGGACCACGTGGCTCGCTTTCAGAACAGGACAGTTCGCCATGTTCAATCTAGCCCTGGTCCTCATATGGATCGTGCTAGCCATATACATTGGAATCGGATTCCGACGATTATCGAAGTCTCACGAATTGCGCGGGGAGACGTACGATGAAACCTAAAGTCATCATTCTACTGATCGTGACCATTCTGGCGCTGGTGATCCTGCTCCAGAACACGGATCCGACGCAGTTTCAGCTGCTGTTCTGGGAAATCGAGATGTCTCTGGTGGTCCTCGTGCTGGTCAACCTTTTGATCGGGTTCGTGCTGGGTTTCGTGGTGGCGAAGCTGGCGGGGAGACGGCCGAAACAAAAAGCCTCGGCCACAGATGTCACGGATTGACACTCGAGATGAAACCCGGACATGGCATCGGGCCTGCATGAAATGCAGGCCCGATGCCCCCCTGGGCAGAAAGAACAACCGGGCTCTCCGGCTTCTGCCCTCGTTTCTCACGAGAAACGAGGACCACGCCACAACAAAGCGTGAAGTGGTAACCCCCTCTGGTTCCCTGCGACACCTGATGGAGAGCCCGGTAACTCGTTTCGCGTAGATCCGATTGAACCACCGACCATGCACGCCGCTCGAACCGACGGCGCAAGCGACAACCTCCACTATCTCAGGAGATCGATATTTCCACATCGGCCCGCAGGATGGTTTTTCCTAGTCCGGAAGAGGGATTCCGACGCCTGTTCTCGTACGACGAATGATGGAGAGGGGCGCCCGGACGCTCCCAACGCTTCGTCCCGAGCTCCATTTTCGGATGTTCGCTCTCTAGCCCGCCGTACCGATATCGTCGAGCGAGGCCAACCCTTCCCGGAGAGCATACAGCGCGGCCTGGGTCCGGTTCGTGAGGTTGAGTTTGGAGAGGATGTTGCTTACGTGGGTCCGGACGGTGGCATCGCTGATAAAGAGGGACTGTGCGATGTTCTCGTTGGAGAAACCGCGCGCAATCAGGCGGAGGACTTCGACTTCGCGATCGGTCAAGGGTTCGGTCGGGGAAACGAGATCGGATTCCTGCGAGAATTCCCGGAGCAACCGCCGGGCGATTGTGGGATTCAGAGAAGACTCCCCCTCCGCCGCCCGGCGAATTGCCTTCACGAGATCCCGGGGACTGGTGTCTTTCAGCAGGTACCCCAGAGCCCCGGCTTTGACCGCCGGGAACAGCTTGCTGTCGCTCCCAAAGCTGGTGAGTACGAGAATGTGGCTGTCCTTCCAGCGAGAGCGAATTTCACGAATCGCGGAGACGCCGTCCATCTCCGGCATGACCAGATCCATGAGGACGACGGTGGGTTTGAGGCGCTCGGTCTCTTCCACGGCGTCTTTCCCGGTCGCGGCTTCTCCCACAACCTCGATTCCGTCCTCCGTATCCAGGAGCGCGCGGAGTCCGCTTCGCACGATCTCATGATCATCCACGATGAGCACCGTGATGGTCTCGCCGGACATCTTTCACATCCTCCCATGTGGGCCGGAATCTACAAATCCAGACTGTCTGCCCTTGCCGGAGGGAGACGCGAATCATCGAGAAGGGCGCGTGCATTGCCCGGGCGGCCCACGAAAACCCTTCGCGCCCCCGCGTCGGAGCCTGGAACAACGGCAACCGTGAATCCGGCGAATCTCATGCGGCCGACCGTCCGCCCCCAGCTGTCGGAGCTCCACAGGATTCCAAAGATCCTCAGGGTACGGGTACGCTTACCGTAATGCGCGTACCTTTCCCGGGTTCACTCCAGACTGAGAACCGTGCGCTGATCTCGGCGGCCCGCTCTTCCATGCCTCGCAAACCCAACCCTCCCCTATCGCGTCCCTCCGCAACGGAGAACCCGTGGCCGTTGTCTTCGATCTGCAGGATGACCCCCAAACTCGACGGCTTGAGTCGGACCGAGATTTGCGAGGCCCTCGCGTGTTTCAGTATGTTATTGAGCGCTTCCTGGGCAATGCCGTGCAGTCCCTTCTCGATATTGGACGGCAGGCGACCGGCCAGCTCAGACGTGAATTCGGTCGTGAGACCGGCCCGGCCCTCAACGGCGGCCAAGCGAGCCCGCAGCGCGGCCGCCAACCCCTCCTTCTCGAGAGCACGAGGGCGAAGCTCGAAGATCAGAAGTCGCATCTCCTTCAGGGCATCCAGCGCTGCGTTCTGGAGTTCCCCGAGATGCGCGCCGGTGCCCTCGGTGTTTCCCTCATCCAGCTGGCGTTTGGCCGCTTCCGCGTGAAGCGTGAGCCCATAGAGCGACTGCGTGACGGAATCATGGAGATCCTGAGCGATTTTCTGCCGGTCTTCGGCCTCCTGTGTTTGCAGCATCCCCTGCGCATAGAGTGAGGCAAACATACCGATCATGGTCCGAAGAACGAGGTCGAGAGCATGAATCACCTCGCCGGTTCTCTTCATATCTCCCGCATACTCGTCGAGGACGAAGGGTAGAGCAACCTCCTTCAGCTGTAGCAAGGCTTCAATGACCTCGCTGATGTCGAAACCCAAACGGCCTCGTACTCGGCTGACTTCCTTCACGTGCAATGCCAGAGGGTCCGCGGTTCCACCGGCGAATGCCTTCGCGACTGCGGTCAGCCCACCCGCCAGCCACGAACGGACTTCCTCCCGCGAGCGTTGCCGATAGTGACTGTCCGGCATGGAACGAACCCTGTTGGTCCACGCCGTGAGAATTCCCGCGCTCCGCCGGTTCAAGAGGGCAGCAAGATCGGAGCACGTGGGAATCTCTCGCATCCAAGAACCTCCGGGAATGGGAGCCGCTTTCGCGCACCTAGGGCCAGGATAGCAGGTCCCCGAAAGGCGTGCAACCTTCCCGCCGGCGGGAGCGTACGACATTTGTCGTACGGCGCATCCGTCCAGAGCGCAGAAACGATGCCCCGAAACCGTTCCTTTGAAGGACGGAAAACCGTAGTTCTCGCCGATGCGGTTTGGGGCCGCGTGGACGATACTTGAGAGTGACAGGCGGGCCGCCGCGCAGAGGAGTGAGGGAGCAGACCAGGACCGCGAACACGGGACAGAGGTGCCCCTCCGTTTCCCGGTGCTTCGTATGGAAAAGGACTCTGTAACACTCGCCGAACGACTCGCTCCGACGCGCGGCGGTCCCGTACTTCCACGAAGGTCTTCCTTGAAGCCGATGGGGGCGGTTCCCGAATCGCCCCCTTGGCTTTGGAGGAAACAACGCCGGCCAAGAGCCCGTCAAGACCGTGAGTCCGTCACCCTATCCCAGACGGACCGTTCCGACGGGCCGCGTCGAGGGCGAGGAGGTTCTCCAACGGCCCCCTACCGGTTCAGTTTTTTCAGCAGCCAGGCCATGTTCTGGCCGAGAATCTTCATGGTTTCCAGACCCTCGGGATCGTTCTCGACGTCTCCTTTGTCTCGACCTAGTCCGAAATTCCAGTAGATGGACCCAGGGACGACCATCTGCCCGATCAGGAAGAAATGGTTCAGCGTATCGAAGGTGTGAATCTGCCCTCCCCTCCGGGCGGCCACCACGGCGGCGCCGATCTTCCTGCGAAACATATGGTCGTTCGCCCTGGCGACAAAGCCGGCGCGGTCGATGAGCGCCTTCATTTCCGCCGATACATCGGTGAAGTACACCGGAGAGGCCAGGATGATGCCGTCGGCCTCCAGCATTTTCTCAATGTATTCGTTCCCGGCATCTTTCGTCACGGCGCAGCGCCTGTCTTTATTGACGGTACACTCGTAGCAGGCGATGCAGCCATGAATGGGCGCTTTCGAGAGCTGCACCATCTCGGTTTCGATCCCTTCGGTCTCCAGCTCGCGAAACACATGATTGACGAGAATCGCCGTGTTTCCATCTCTGCGCGCGCTGCCGTTGAAGGCGATGACTTTCATTCCCGTGTCTCTCCCTCCCGTCCGTTCGCGGTTGCGTGATTCCATCCGCAGTCACACCCCATCCGTCGGCTCCCGCCGCGCCGGGGTCACATTCGGCGCGTCCACGATCTCAACGAGGGCGCGCCGCCGGTCATAGAGCGAAAGCTCGTGGATCGTCCGTGTTACTCCAGGTACCCGATGGCCTTGAGCTTCTCCCTCAGCTCCTGGTTCTTCTCCGGAGGGGGAGTCCCTGACTGGCCGGGAAGGGGATACTCGGTCACACCCAGATCGGAAACGGAGAGGCCGGTCAACGCGGGCCGACCGGTCCACACCGGGGAAACCGGGAGTCCCAGGAGCCCCGCAACCGTCGGGGCCACGTCGACTACGTTCAGAGAGTCCGACAAGACGGCGTTCGATGCCAGGGGCCCGGATAGCACGAAGATCCCGTCGACGTCGTGCACGCCCGAGAACCGGGCCACCGCAGAGGCCCGGATCAGGCTTCTGAAGGGGTGTTTCTCGCCCTGCAGTATGATGGCCGCCTCCATCGGAACCGCATCCCGAGGAGCAATCCCGACCACCAGGGTCCCGCCGTCTCGCGTGACTTCGAACAGGGGTTTCGTTTCTCCGGAAACCCTGGTTTCCCGAAGTGCGCCACCCACCTCCGCCAGAACCCGCTCGCGCTCCTCTTCCAACGTGCTTGTCGCCCGGAGATAGACTCTTTGATCCAGATTCGTCCCGAACACGTCAGCGGTCGCGCCCAGCGCCGCAATCACGTTTTCCGTCCGGATGCGACAGTATTGTCCGGCCGTTCTGCTGGCCATGGCCTGGAAGCCGTGATCCGAAACGATCACGACGCTCACATCCGTCGGGGCGGACCTCAGGATCTTCCCGAGGTTTCGGTCAATTTCCATATAGAGTTGGTGAATCGCCAGGCCGTACCGTTCGGCTTGGGCCTCGGTAACCTCGGGGAATGAATCGGGCCGCAGGAACTTCCAGTACAAATGCGAGGTCTTGTCCACCTGATTGAAAAGAATGGCGGCGAATTCGGGTCGGCGGGAGCGGACCAGTCCCGCAAAGATGTCCCCCTGCAGCGCGGCCGATAACCTCCGGCTCCGCCACGCCTGGTCGAGAGGCGTTCTATTCCCGAAACGGCGCCCCGCTACGTCCACCACGGCCCCCCGCAGCGTGGACAGCCGAACGCCGAGTCGAAACGCGTTCAGACCCATGTCCAGGTACGACACGCTTTCTTGTCGCCACGACACCTCGCGCGCCCAGATCCGCCAGTAGAACCCGTATTCTGGGGGAAACGCCCGGGAATCGGGAGCCAGCGTGCTCGGGATGACGAAATCCCGCTCCCCAAGGTCCGAAGGAGGCGGCCAGGTGAAGTACCATCCCGACAATCCGAAGGACCTTCCCTCCGCTCTCAGCTGATCCCAGATCCGGCCGACCCTGAAGTCCTGCTGCAGGTTGTCGAATCCTTCGATGCCGTGGATCGAGGGAGGACAACCGGTCGCCAGTGTGCTCCAGACCTGGGGCGAGAACATCGAGGGCAGGGTACGGAGTCTGGCCCGATGACCGCCGTCCAGGCAGCCCTCGAGGTTCGGCATCTTCCCCTCCCGCACCAGAGGGTCGATCACCGCCCAGGTCGCTCCGTCAATACCGATCAGAAGAACACGCGTTCCGTCCGCAGGGCGGACGGGAGCCGGCCACATCAGGACGGCCAATCCGACGACAAGAGAGGCGGCCGGTGGAACCACCTTCACGGTCCTTCCGCCGGCACGCCATCCGGCAAGCAGGATCAAACCCGACGTCAGGATCGGAACCAGCCAGAGGAACAAGCCGTCCGACGCGTCCCGCGCCGCCGCCAACCATACAAATGGGAGTAAGACCGCCAGGGCCGTTCCGACATGCCGATGGATAGCGCTCAGGAGGAAAATGAGAACCGCCGGCAGAACGAAGAACATCAGGGCCGCCGTGGATTTCTCGTCCACGGTCAGAGGCGTGGCGAACCGGACGGCGGCCATGGAACCCGCTCCGGAAAGCAGCGCGGTGGTGATCCAGAAACCGGCGCCCGCCGGACCACCCTTCGGATCCCGGCTTTCAAGTGACGTGCGTTCCACCGAATCCTCCGTGGGTGCACCCGGAACGGCCTCCGGGCACTTCGAGGTAGACCCGGCCGGAACTGCGTACGGGGCACCCGGCCGCGTCCTGGGATGATACCATGCCGCCCCTCGAACACAAGCTAACATCCCGCCCCCCATCCCCGTCCTCCCCTCATGCAAGAACCCGACAAGACGCATGACATCGCCGGCAGAATATGGTATGCTCCGGCGCATTGTAGGAACTGTGGCGAAGTCCGTGGGTACCGATGTTCACAGGGGGTTCTTGGACCCACAGAGTGGTTAGCAGAAGGAGGAGTTCATGGGAAAAGCAGCTCGTTGTTCGGTTGTCGTGTTGTTCGCTCTTCTCTTGATCGGCTACGGCTCGAGTGAGGCAACGGCCATCGGCCCGCGCGGACTCGAAGTCAACGCCGGATTGGTGAGTCCCGAAGATGATATGGGCAGCACATTCATCCTCGGCGCCCTGATGGACCTGGGCGAAATCGTCCCGAGCCTGGCGCTCGAGGGCGGGGTGGATTTCTGGACCAAGAGCTACGATTTCGGTATGTATGGTTCCACCAGCGAGTTTCGGTATACGAATATTGGAATCCTGGGCGGCGTCCGGTACGATTTCCCGGTTCCCGGCACAATCACGCCCTTCGGCTTCGGTGCGTTGGGATTGCACGTCGCTCGAGCCTCGGGCGAGTATTCCTACACGGATCCCTTCTCCGGTACGATGATGACGCAAGACAACAGCGAGACCGAGATGGAATTCGGAATTCGCTTCGGCGGCGGAGCTGCCGTGGCCGTCAGCCCCGGAGTAGATTTCGTAACCCGCGTTGGATACGACGTCAACGGCGGAGCCAACTACTTCTTCATTACCGGCGGTGCGAGGTTCGCGTTGGGACAGTAGCGCCGACGCGCGACAGGAGTTGAATCGAGGGCCCGAGTGCTTTCGTACTCGGGCCTTCTCGCGGATTTCTGGATCGCGAACGGATCCTTGCCCCTAAGACACCTTTCGAGTTTAGAACCGCAAGCGGAAAGTTCTTCACTGGCACGGCCCCACGCTTTCTGCTACCCTGCAGGTTCCGAAGAGAATGCTCCGAAGAGGAAAAGCGGGTCACCGTGATCGAGAACTGGGGTCCGATGGGAACCGGCATGTGAGGAAACAAGGAAACCTTTCTTGTTGGCACACCGAGAAGGCAATTCAAGGACCGGGAACCCGTCTACAGCATCATCCAGCACTCCGTTCAGCTGAACCCCATCTGGATTCAGGGGCGGATCCGATGTGTGGCCCTTGACTTGGCCTCGGACGGTCGGGCGGTGCAGGCTTCGTTCGTGCAACGAAATCGCGGCGGACCCTAGGGGGGAGACAATGAACGAGGAACACGGTCCGATGGAGATTCGAATTCGGCCCGCCGGCCCCGGGGATATGGATCAGATCGTGGATTTCAACTCAAACCTCGCCGACGAGTCGGAAGGCTTGCGTTTGGATCTCGATGTCCTCCAAGATGGAGTGAAGGCGGTTCTTCTCGATTCGACTCGCGGATTCTATCTCCTGGCGGAGATTCCCGATATGGCGATCGGCCAACTGCTCGTGACCTCCGAATGGAGCGATTGGAGAAACGCCTACTTCTGGTGGCTCCAGAGCGTGTACGTGCGGCCGGCGATGAGGAAGCGTGGAGTCTTTCGGGCCCTCTACCAACACGTCATGAGAATGGCCAGGGCGAGGAACGACGTCTGCGGACTCAGGCTTTACGTCCATCTGGAGAATGAGGCGGCCGAAAAGGTGTACGAGAATCTGGGAATGCGCCGACTCGACTACCGAATGATGGAAATAGACCTCACCTAGAACGCCCGCCCGGGGGTCAGAAGACACCGGGGTGAGAAAAGGGGCCATCGCCATGCGCCGAACCAAACTCGTCTGCACGCTGGGCCCGGCGACCCGGTCGCCGCAGGACATCCGGCGTCTCGTGGAAGTCGGTATGGACGTCGCCCGGCTGAACTTCTCCCACGGGTCTCACGAGGAACACGCGGAGCGGATTCGAATCCTGAGGGACATCGAGAGAGACACGGGCCGGACCGTGGCGATCCTGCAGGACCTCGGAGGGCCCAAGATCCGAGTTGGCGAGGTGGGCGAGGGATCCATCGACCTCGAGTCCGGTCAGGCATTCACGCTCACAACGCGGGCCGTCCCGGGCAACCGTAGCGAGGTGTCTATCTCCTACGCGGCGCTTCCGCAGGAGGTCGCCGCCGGATCTCCCATCCTTCTGGCGGACGGCCTCATCGAACTCGAGGTGCAGGAGATATCCGACACGGACGTCCATTGCCGCGTGCTCGTGGGCGGAACCCTGACCTCCCACAAGGGGATCAATCTACCGAGCGGCACCCTGTCCGCTCCGGCGCTGACGGAGAAAGACCGGGTCGATCTCGAGTTCGGGATCACAGAGGGCGTGGATCTGATCGCTCTTTCCTTCGTGCGCAAGCCGGACGACGTCCGGGAGGTTCGTGAGATCGTCCGGTCCCACGGGGCTCGGATCCCGGTCATTGCCAAGATCGAGAAGCACGAGGCTCTCGAGAACATTGAGGACATCCTTGCCGAGAGCGACGGCTGCATGGTGGCCAGGGGCGACCTGGGAGTGGAGATTCCACTCGAACGGGTGCCCCACATTCAGAAATCCATCATCCATAAGGCGCGAATGCTGGGCCGGCCCGTAATCACCGCCACCCAGATGCTGACCTCCATGGTGGAGAGCCCACGGCCAACGAGGGCCGAGGCTGCGGACGTCGCCAACGCCGTTCTTGACGGGACCGATGCCGTGATGCTCTCAGAGGAAACCGCCGTGGGGACATATCCCGACCGCGCCGTAGAAACTCTGGGTCGTATCGCCATGGAGGCGGAGCGTGATCTGTCATGCGATTCCGTGCTGGGGCTCGAGCACACGACGCCCGGCGTGCCTCACGCGATCAGCGGAGCCGTCTGCTACCTGGCGGACACACTGAAGGCGGCCGCCATCATCGTACCGACCGAATCCGGATCGACGGCCCGGCTGGTCGCGCGCCACCGGCCGAAGCAGCCCATCCTGGCCTTCTCGCCGCACCCCGAGACCGTGCATGCGCTGAATCTCTCCTGGGGCGTTGCGGCTAGGACCCTCCCGCCGTCGGCCGGCAGCGACGAGGTCGTCGCGGATTCCATCGGCGCGGCGAAGGAGACCGGCTCGGTGACGGCGGGCGACGTCGTCGTGATCACCGCCGGCCTGCCGATCGGGACACCGGGAACCACCAACCTCATTCGGGTCGAGGTCGTTCCGTAGTGAGAGGGCCCCTCAGGCAAGAGCCAAGTTCTCCATCCGCGTAATCTGCGTAATCTGCGGACCGAGTGTGATCTTGTTCCTCCCCCGTGGAGGCAACATCTTGCCTCCACACACTGCCCATCCGTGAAATCTGTGTAATCTGTGGCTATGGGTTCAAGCTCCTCCATCCGCGTAATCTGCGGATAGATGGTCTTGGGGCGGGCACTAGGGCTCTTCGAATTCGCGCAGGATCTGTTCCTGCTTGGGCGTAAGCTTCTGCGGAATGGTGATCCTCACGTGGACGAGCTGGTCGCCCTTCTTTCCGTCGGGCGTGTGAATTCCGCTTCCCTTCATTCTGAGGACGGACCCGCCCTGCGTCCCCTTGGGGATGGCCAGCCGGGCTCGCTTACGGAGAGTCGAAACCTCCACCTTCCCGCCGAGCGCCGCTGCCACAAAGGGAACGTCCGCATCGAGATGGATATCGAGGCCCTCCCGCCGGAAGCGGGGATCGGGCACCACCTCCACTTCCAGGTAGAGATTGCCGGGCGGACCGCCTCGCACGCCGGCTTCGCCCTGGCCCGAGAGCCTGAGCCTTGAACCGTCATCCACTCCGGCGGGGAAGTTCACCGAAAGGGTCCGTTTCCCGGCCACGTGTCCCCGTCCAGAACATCCGGTGCAGAGCTCGCCCACCTGCCCGGATCCCCCGCACGCCGGACACACGGTGCCGACCGAGAAGAGTCCTCCGAACTGGCCCCCCTTCTGAGAAACCTGCCCGGACCCTCCGCATGTGGGGCAGATCCGGGTCTGGGTACCCGGCTTCGCCCCCGAGCCTCCACAGGACCGGCAGGCCTGGGCCACCTCCAGCGAGATCGCCCTCTTGGTTCCGAGAGCGGCTTCCGAAAAACCCAGTTGGACCTTGTAGCGGAGGTCTCTCCCCCGCTCGGGACCCCGCCGGGCCCGGTGAAAACGCTGGCCGAAGAATTCCGCGAAAATATCCCCGAAGGCGGAGTTGATGTCGTCGGTCGACTGGAAACCGTGGAACCCCATGTCCTCCATGCCGCGCCAACCGCGCCGATCGTATACCTTCCGTTTCTCGGAATCGCTCAGCACGGCGTACGCGTCCGCGGCTTCCTTGAACTTCCCCTCCGCCGTCTTATCCCCGGGGTTCTTATCCGGATGATGCTTCAGAGCGAGCTTCCGGTAGGCCTTTTTGATTTGATCCGTGGTTGCATCCTTCGACACACCCAGGACCTCGTAGTAGTCTCGCTTCGCCATCTTTCCTTACGACCCCTTCTTACCAAGGTGGATTTCCAGCATTCCCTCCGAGAAAGTCGCCCGGATCGTGGACGGCTCGACCGGTGCAGGAAGAACCAGACGTCTCTCGAATTCTCCCCAGCGCCACTCACCGACGACTCTCCGCCCCCTGGGGACCTCCATCCTCGCCCCCCGAATAATCAGACTGTCCTGGGAAATGGAAACATCGACGTCCTCCTCCAGGACTCCGGGGAGTCCGACGACGATGACGAATTCCGCGTCCGCCTCCCAGAGATCCACCAGAGGGACGAAACGAATGTTCCGGCTCTCCGGTCCCAATTGAACTTGCCCGCAGAACTCGTCCAGCGTGCGATTGATTTCCTTCTGGATCCGCTCGAATTGTTCCCATGGATCCCAGGCTTTGACGTCCACAAGCCGCCTCCTGCTTATCCGACATCCATATATCGTTAATCTCTTATGCCCGTGTTGTCAACGCGGAACAAGCGTCCGAGCCGAGTTTCATGTGCCGCGCGGCCCCCACATCCGGGCCTTCTGCACCGGGCCGCCTCGTCGTGGGTTGACTTTGTCGTTCATCGGACGCAATATGAAGGATCACACCCGAGAGGAGGAGCCTGGAATGAAGATCCACACGCACGGCGCCGTTCGATCGGTGACCGGATCCAAACACATTATCGAGACCGACCAGAGCCGGGTCATGATCGACTGCGGCCTCTTTCAGGGACGGCGCAAGGATTTCTGGGAACAGAACCAAAATTTCCCTTTCGCCGTTGAGGACCTGGACGCGCTGGTTCTCTCCCATGCGCACATTGACCATTCGGGCAATATTCCCGGCTTGGTCAGACAGGGGTTTCGTCAGAACATCTATGCGACCACGGCCACCCGCAACCTCTGTGCCGTGATGCTTCGGGACAGCGCCCACATCCAGGAACAGGACGCCGAGTATCTCAACCGAAAACGCCGGGAGGGAGAGGAGGAGATCACGCCCCTGTACACGACCCCCGATGCAGAGGCGGCGATGGAGCTTTTTGTGGGCGTTCATTATAGACGGAAAATCCAGATCACTCCCGACATCGCCGTCACCTTCTACGATGCAGGCCATGTGCTTGGTTCCGCACTCCCCGCTCTCGACGTGACGGAGAACGGGACCACCCGCCGGCTTGCGTACATCGTCGATCTCGGCCGTGACGACCTCCCGATTCTCGCGGATCCCACACGAATCAACGATGCCGACGCAATGATCATGGAGAGCACCTATGGCGACCGCGAGCACGAGCCTATCGAGAGCGCGGCCGATCATCTCGCCGACGTGGTCAACCGGACGGCCGCCCGCGGCGGCAAGGTCATTATCCCCTCTTTCGCTCTCGAACGGACCCAGGAGCTTCTCCACACGCTCCGTCGCCTCCTCGACGAGAGGAAAATCGCCGAGATTCCAATCTACGTGGACAGCCCTCTCGCGGTGAACGTCACCGAGATCTTCCGCATCCACAGCGAGTACTACGATCAGGAAACCGCCGACATGCTGGCCAACGATCAGAACCCGTTTCAGTTTCCGAACCTCACGTACGTTCGGAAGGTCGAAGAGTCCAAGAAGATCCACGGGCAGCGTTATCCCATGATCATCATCTCCGCTTCGGGCATGTGCGAAGCCGGGCGCATTCTCCACCATCTTAAGAATAACGTTGAGGATCCCCGAAACACGGTCCTCGTCGTCGGCTTCATGGCGGACAACACCCTGGGCCGCCGCATCGTCGAACGCCGACCGACGGTCAAGATTTTCCGCAGAGAATACCGCCTGAAAGCCGAGGTCGTCGTGTTGGACAGCTTCAGCGCCCATGCCGACCGCAAGGATCTCATCGCCTACGCCAAACAGGCGTCGCCGCGCTGCAAGAAGTTCATCCTGGTACACGGGGAAGAACAGCAGTCCCTCGCGCTCGCAGGGCACCTCGAGAAAGAGGGGATTCATGAGGTCGTCGTGCCGCATCCCCACGAGACCATCGAGATGTAGGGCCCGGAGTCATCGACTGGCGCCCGCCGTTGCCGTGTTAGCGGCTCTTCTCACCGGTGTGTGCGAACCGGGGGGAGTCCTGGCAACACAGGCTCCCCCATCCGCGGACACCTCGCGCACGTTCCACGCCCCGCTCGGCGGGCCGGTCTGCGTGCACACTCTGCTCTTCGACAACACGCTCGAGGTCACCTGCTGTAAGGAGCCCGGGCCCGATCTTCTCTGGCGCGGCCAGGCGCAGCTGCGATCCGTCCCCGTCGATCGGTTGACCCGTTTTCTTCCCGAACCCGCGAGGCTCCTTCGCGGCGGATCCATTTCCGGAGAGGTCACGTTCTCTGGATTCCTGAATCCCGGGCAGAATGGAAACATTCTCGTGGAGATGGACGGCACTCTGTCTCCGGATAGCCTGTGGTGGTCCCACGAGGACGAGCTGGGCGGCGTTCGGGAGTGGGTGCTTTCCGACGCTCATCTGCGGCTTCACATCACGGTCCACGGCAGCCGCTCGAGACCTCTCTTCTCCGGTTCTCTTACCGGCGAGACGGGAACGATCGAGTACCTGGGCCGGGATCTTTCGGTGTCCTTTTGCCACGCCAGTTTCCTCGACTCTACCGTTATGGATCCCGTGATCGACCTCTCCGCCAGGACTTCCATTGTCTCCAACGCGGGCACGGAGTACGGCGTGCAGTTCAACGTGACCGGCCCGGCGAGCCGGGCAAAGCCGGTTCTCTCTTCCTCGCCGGCGCTCGACCGCCAGGACATCGAGAACCTTCTGGCCCTCGGTACTCCGCTCTCCGCCTTCGCGGAGGAATACGTAGAGGGCCATGAGGGGTCCTACTGGTCGCAGCAAGTCTTTCTGCTGAGAGCCGTCGAGGTCGGTGCCAACCGCATCGTGGGCGTGGCGGAAAGCCGAGCCCGCAGTCTCCTCGGACTGGATGAGGTGCGGGTGCCGACGGCCCGGGATATGGCCCGCGGCCAGTCGGAGATGGAGATCGCCAAGCGGGTGGGCGGCCGCGCGACTCTTTCCTATTCATCCCCCATGTGGCATTCGGGGGCGTATCGGGTTCGTCTGGATCTTCGATTGACCGATCATTTTTCCCTGGAGTCCGAGAACGACCAAACGGGAGATTCCGGAATGGATCTGCGTTTCAAGGTGAGATTCCGGTAGCCTGGAGCGGGTTTCATGATGAAACGTGGTTTGATCGCGGCGGCCGCCGTGCTGGCACTGTGGATGCAGGCCTCCGCGGAAACTCGATCCTGCGTGAGGGCCATCGACTTCGAGGGAGTCGAGACTTTCCGGCGGTCGACGCTGACCCATCTCATGCGAACCCGAGAGGCCACCCTCTTCTCACACCCGCCCTTCTCCCCCGATGACTTCTCACGAGATCTGGACAATCTGGCGGCGTTCTATCTGTCCCAAGGATTCCTGAACGTCCAGGTGCTCTCCTATCCACCCGTCTATGCTCCCGACAGCGCGTCCGTCCGGTTGCGAATCGCGATCACCGAAGGCCCGCGGTGGACGATCTCCGACGTGCGTGTTGAGGGCGCCCGGGTTCTGCCCGTCGACACCCTCACGGCGTCCTTGAAGCTTCGCAAAGGTCAGTACTACCGGCCCGCCTGGCTCACCGTCGACGAACGAGCGATCCTGGATCAATACGCCGCTCGCGGTTACCTGGACGCGCACCTCTCCCCGGATCTTTCGGCGGATTCGCGGTCTCATACGGTTTCGCTTCTCTACCGGATCACGGAAGGGGCCCCGGCGTCGGTATCGAGAATCACGATTCGCGGTGTTGCGAGGACGAAGCCATCCACCGTTCTTCGGGAGCTCGAGTTCCATGCGGGCGATCGCTTTGATCTTCACCGTTGGGGCCGCTCTCAGTCCAACCTGTACAATACGGGACTCTTCGAGTGGGTATGGATTCAGCCCGCAGAAGCCGACGTGGGTAGAGCCGAGAAAGAAGTGCTGGTCCTGGCGGGGGAAAAACCGCGGTGGGAGCTCTCGGCGGGCGTGGGGTACGGGCGCTTCGACCAGGCTCGGATCGTGGGCGGCGTCCGGCGGAGCAACATTCTGGGCCGGGGAATCCGCTGCAATCTCGAGGGGAAGATCAGCCGGAAGGTGCGCCGGTCCGAGCTTCTGGTTTCGGAGCCTTGGTTTCTGGGCCGCCGAATCGCAGCCAACGCGGCCGCCGTGTATCGCTGGCGCGACGAGGCGGAGTTTTTAGCCGAGACCGTCGAAGGCGGTTTGCTTCTGACGAAAGCGCTGCGCCAGCGAGTGGAACTGGAGGGCGGCTACCGCCTGCGGCGAACGACGCTGCTCCGGGTCGGATCGTCGTTGGTCGTCCGGGATCGCCGGAACCGAACCAGTGTCCTCGGCACCGCCGTTTCCTGGAAGATGCGTGATGATCTGTTCAATACGACCCGGGGGTTCTTCCTTCGGATCGAAGCCGAATACGCCGGAACGTTTCTGGGCGGCACGAATCAGTTCCTTCGAGGAAACGTGTTCTGGCGGCATTTCATTCCCCTCCCGACCGGAGTCGTTCTGGCCTCGAGTTTTCGCCTGGGGGCCTTGACCCCTCTACACACGGGAGGGATCATCCCCATCAACGAGCGCTACTTCCTGGGCGGGGACCGCTCCGTGCGCGGATACCCGAGACATTCTCTAGGTCCGACCGATTCACGGGGAAACGCAAATGGAGGACGCAAGCTCGTGGAGCTCGGCCAGGAATTTCGTTTCCCCCTCGGGCGGCGCCTGCGGGGGGTTCTGTTCTGCGACCAGGGGATCCTGTTCAACTCGCATCCGCACCGGGACGACTGGGCCGCGGGTGCGGGCGGGGGATTGAGAATCATCACGCCGTTCGGCGTGCTCCGGGCCGAAGTCGCACGAAGCCTCACCGAGCGTTGGGGAATCGGGACGGAGTACTATCTGAGCGTGGGCCAGTCATTCTGACATGAAGTCGCCACGTTCCTCAATGATCGGAGTCCCCCCTTCCGCCGTGGCCCGGACGACGCCGAACCCTTCCCGGAGCGCAAAGCCCGTACCCCAGAAAGTTGACAGTCGACAGTTGAGAGTCGAAAACCGGAACACACCAGCCCCGGGCCGGCCGCGGTGAAGGTCCGCCGGATCGAAGGCCCGAGCGTGGCGTTTCGGCCCGAGCAAATCCCCGCCCTCCTTACCGATTCAATACCTCACTCACGCTCGTGGCCAAGAGACGCCGGACCTTTGCCGCGGCAAAAGGCCCGCGAGAGAGATCCGAAAGCCGGATCCCCTCACACGGCGGGCCGGCCCCATCACCAGATGAGTGCCTGTGCTGCAGTTGTGGAGCGGGCATCCCAGGCGACGGCGTGCTGTGGGCAGGCCTATCGCCTGGTGTGGATTCGGATTGTAGGTTCGAATCCACACGGCCTCACCCGCTTCTTATCTGTGTAATCCGTGAAATCTGTGGCTAAGGATCTTGATCTTGAATCTGCAGATGAGGCTCTTGATCCTCCCAAAAAAGCGGGGCGGGATTTCTCCCGCCCCGCTTACGTTCGACTCGGCAGATCGCACTACTTGATCATAACCACCTTTCGCGTCGCCTGACCTTCCGCCGTCTTCAACACGCAGAAGTAAACGCCGCTCGATGCACGCGCGCCGCCCAGGTCCGTCCCGTCCCAGGCCACCGTGTGTTCACCCGCCTCCATGGTTCCCGAGATCAGACCCGCCACCCTCCGTCCCGCCACGTCGAAGATGGACATCTCTACGTGGCCGGCCCTTGGAATCGAGAAGCTGATCGTGGTTTTGGGGTTGAACGGGTTCGGGTAGTTCTCCAGCGGAAGCGTCTTCGCCACGAATCCCGGACGCTCGTCCAACACGCCCGCCATGCAGACGTCGAAGACCACCACGTCCAGGATCTGCGGCGTCGTCGTCGAGTAGTTGTAGTGGTCGATCGTGAGATTACGGTTGACGCCGCCGGTCGTGCACTCGTAGGCGCTGTTAAACAGATACTTGTAGTCGAGATACACCGACGACGATTCGGGGAAAATCACGTCCAGTGTGTACGTGAAGTCTCCGCCCGTATCGTCCGGCGGGACCCCGTCGTCCAGCATCTCGTTCACCGACGGAATGTCCCACGTGAGCGGCCCGACGGAACCGTTGATGGAAACGGTGTCCGAAGGCGTCGGGACCTTCGCGCTGGCGTCCACCCGGAACCGAACTTTCACGTCCCTCGAGGTGATCCACTTGAAGGCGAAGAGATCCAGATCCAGCACCAGGGGATTGCCCACGGAATACACGGCGTCGTCCAGGTAGAACGTCCGGTTGTCGCCGAGGTATTCCCAGTAGTCCGGATCTTGATTGTACTGATACTTGTACTGGACGTTCTTGCGCGTCCCGGTCGGGAACACGACCTCGCCGCCGTAGATCAGGTCACTCGCCGTATCGTCCGGGGGATTCCCGTCGTCGGCAAGCAGAAGACCCGAAGGAATATTCCAGTTGAGCGGCAGCTCCGAACCGGCGAGCATCACCGAGTCGGTGCCCGTCGGCAGCGGATTCGTACGGTTCATGTCCACCGAGAAGTGGACCGCAATCGGAACGGTGGTGAAGACCGTCGGATCCTCGTCCATCCACCACACGTCAGCCGTGTCCCGCCCCACGCCGCACTGGAGGCCCGGCGTGTTGTAGTAGTGGTGAATCCCCTCGGCCGTCGAGCACTGATGCCGGAACTCGTATTCCAACGGGAGCTCGTCCCCGCAGGCGAACCCTCCGAAACAGAACTGAATCGCCCGGGTGAAGATGCTGTCGCCCGCGGCCGCGTCCGGCGGAACGCCATCATCATAACACAGGTGATCACACACCGGATCCCACGTCAGCGGGACGATACCCCCCTCAACCGATACGGTGTCGACCGGGAAGCTCACCTGCTTCAGCCGCTCATTCATGTGGACCATGAAGACGAGCTCCATCAGGCAGAAGTAGCCCTTATTCCCCACGCCGTCGTCAACGATCACATTGTTCGCCAGATCTTCGACATTAAGCACGGTCATCACGTAACAGGTACCCAGGTTGGGAGCCGGCGAAACCGTGACCTCGACGATGGACGGGTCCGCTGTCAGAGTTGCAGTCTGTGCGACAATGGCTCCGATAAAATGGTAGTTTCCCGGCGTCTCAGCCGTGGTCGGGTCTACGGGCTCGCTGAATTCCACAGTCACCGTACTGTTTTCCGAACATACATCGATCACCGTGGGAGGCGTCAGGTCCGAACCTGCGGCCTCGGCCACCTCCGTCGAGACCCAGATGTAGGCCGGGTCGCTCCAGTTGACCGCATCCCAATCCCCGGCCGGATCGTTCACGGTATCCTGCGCGGGGTCCGTATCGCCGCCCCCCGTACACCAGACCTCGCACCAGAGGGTGCTCGGCGAGCCGAGTCTCGTCTTTGCGATTTTCCATTCGATTCCGCTCACCGTGCTGTCGTTGATGGCCACCCCATCCGCGTCGCCCGACTCCGACCACGTATGGGTTCCCTGGTCCCAGGCCCAGAACTGGGCGTGTTCCGCCAAGTACGGCCGGTTGTCCACCCAGGAGTTGATCGAGAACTCGGGCTCGTGGGGCTCATCCGCGTAGGTCGACCGTCCCCAGGCATCCTTCCACGCGCCCGTGGTGTCGTTCGTGGTGTCGATATAGAGCAGGTACTTGCCCCACCGTGTTGCGTCGAGATCGGCGTTGACCGTGAAGAAGAAATACCAATAAGTCGCATCGTTACAGACGTAGAGCTCCAGAAGATCCATGTTGGCGTTTCCGTTACCGTCTCCCGAAGGGTCGACCGCCTCGGCCGAACCGTAGATCGCGTCGATGCGGCCGTCCATGACCGGCGTGCCGAATCCGAACGCGCCCACCTGCCCGGCCCAGCCCACAAGCAGAAGCCCCAGGAGCGCAACCGAGAATATCCCCTTCTTCATCGCGCAACCTCCTTATTCTGGAATACCACCGGACATACACGACGCGATTCATGGGCCCGTCCTTCGCCCGGCCCATGCGCAATAACTGAATGGAAGCAATGTTATTATACAACTTCAGAAAACCAATGTCAATCAGATCGCAGGGAACACTCGGGCGAATTCGCTCAACCCTTGACAGAGCCGAGCGTGAGCCCCGAGACCAACCAGCGACTCACGGCAAGGAAAACGGCGATGGCCGGAAGGGAGACGATCATGGCTCCGGCGGCGTAGAGGCCCCATTCTGTGGTCATGTTGGACTGAAAGTTCTTAAGTCCAAGGGGAAGCGTGAAGAGGTCCTGATCGTGAATCAGCTGTGCGGCAACCAGGTACTCGGACCAGGCCGTCATGAAAGTGAAGAGCGACGTCACGGCGAGCCCGGGAAGGGTCAATGGCAACACGACCCTGAAGTAGGCGGACGGCCCCGTGCAGCCGTCCAGGCCCGCCGCCTCTTCCAGGCTCGTTGGAATCGTGTCGTAGAACCCCTTCATCTGCCACACGCAGAAGGGCATCGCCGTCGCGCTGTAGGCCACGATGAGGCCGGCGAACGTGTTCACGAGCCCCAGCTTCGAGAGCATCACATAGAGCGGCAGGAGGAGCATCGTGATCGGAAACATCTGAGTGATGAGAAGCCCCGCCAGTCCCGATTGCCGCCCTCGAAACCGGTAGCGGGAGAAAGCGTATCCGGCGGCCGAAGCCAGCGATACACCCACCAGGGTAACCGCCAGAGCAACCAGCGTGCTGTTGAGCATCCAGCGAAGAAACGGCTGTTCCAACAGCAGGACCCGGTACGACTCGAGGGTGGCGCCCTCCGGAATGATGCGAAGGGACGTCGACAACAACCGGTCCCCCGGCCGAAGCGAGACGCCGACCACCCTCAGAACCGGGTACACCGCCACCAGGCTGGCCGCCGCCAGGAACGTGTACGAAAGAAACGCGCGCACCGTCGCTTTGGGTTTCATCTATACCCCGCCTCCCGCTTCCACCCGCGAGCGCTTGAGGAACGTCATCCCGAGCGTCAGGAGAATCAGGAAGATGATCATCGATAGGGCGGCCGCGTACGCATACCGGTACAGGAAGAAAGCCGATCGATAGACGTAGGAAACCAGAATGTGCATCTGATCCGCCGGTTCGCCTCCGTTGGTCACCAGCCATACGACATTGAGATTGTTGAAGGTCCAGATCGTCCCCAGCACGACGGCGGGGATGAGAACGGGCTTCAGGAGCGGCAGCGTGATGTGGAAGAACTTGCGCAGGGCGGACGCCCCGTCCACGTCCGCCGCTTCCCACAGTTGTCGCGGAATCGATTGCAGTCCCCCAAGGGCCACGATCATCATGAAGGGGACCCCCAGCCAGATGTTGGTCACGGCGCACGCCGTAAAGCTCCCCGGCAGGGTCTTCAGCCAGTTGACGGGCGGAAGGTGCAGCCATCGGGTGAGCATGAGGTTGATGTCGCCGAATTCGGAATGGAACAGACCCCGCCAGGTGAGCGCCGTGATGTACTGCGGGACCGCCCACGGGAGGATCAGGAGCGTTCGGAACACCGCCCGCCCCTTGAGATTCTGGTTCAGCACCATCGCCAGAAGGATGCCCAGAGACACGTGAGCAACCAGATTCACGGCCGTCCAGAGCGCCGTCTTCCCCAGGAGTCCGTAGAATACAGGATCTTCAAAGACTCGTCGGTACTGATCCAGGCCGACCAGAGACCAATCCCGAAAATGCCGCATGCTCATGTTCGAGAACGAGATGACGACGTTGAAACCGAAGGGATAAAGCACCACCAGGAGAAGAACGATTGCGGCCGGCGCAATCAGGAGATATGGGATGCGTCGTCCAGCCAAAACACTCACTCCGGCCCTCGGCTTGTCTCCTTGTCACTCCCTCGCCTACTCATTCATTTCCGCGATCTTCCGCTCCGCCAGCGCCTGCATATCGCGGGCCGCGTCGGCCGGGGATTTCGTCCCCGCCATCACGGACTGATACTGGGGCCTCATGGCATCCCAGATTGCCCGCATCTCCGGCACGACGGGCATCGGCCGGCCGGCCTCCAACTGATGGAGTGATTGGCGAAGAACCTCGTCCTGTGTGACAATGGGCGACTGCCGCGCGGAGATTCGCGCGGGAATCGTATGGAGTACGCGACTGAACTCGAGCTGGACATCTTCGCTCGTCAGGAATTCCAGAAGTTCCAGAGCCCGCTCGAGCCTCTCTCCCTCAACGTTGACGTTGATCGAATATCCCTTGGCCGACACCATCGGGGCCGGCCAGAGGCCCGTTTCCTTGATCATCGGAATTCGCGCCACTCCATAATCGATTCCGGCCTTGCCGTACCCACCCCAGGCCCAGGACCCGTTGATGATCATCGCCGCCCGGCCGCTCTTAAAAAGCGCATCGGCCGTTTCGCGGTCCGCATCCAGCGGGGCAATCTTGTGGCGCGCCGGCAGATCATGTGCGAACCGGAGGGCGGCTTCCATCTCGGGGGTCCCCAGCGTGGGGTGCGCCTCGGCATCCATCACCCATCCCCCGAAACCGCTCAGGAAAGGGATGAAAAAGAAAGGCTCGCTGTAGTTCCAGACCAGAGCGTACCGATCGGGATTCCCGTCCCCATCCGGATCGCGCGTCAACTCCCTGCCCATGCGGATGAGCGCCTCCGAATCCTTCGGCGGCTCTGACACCAGCGAGCGATTGTACACCAAGGCGACGTGATTCCCCACGCGATCGCCGATCTGGTAGAGGTGCCCGCGGTAGGTGACCAGCGCTCCTTCGGCCCAATCGGAGGAATCCAGATCCACCAGATCTTCCAGCGGGCGAATGAGGCCCATCGCTTCGAAGGGGCCGACCTGATCCGCCGGACCGTACACGAGATCCGCGCCCGATCCGGCGAGGGCCGCCGTCTGGAAGTGGGTTCGAAGCTCTTCGGTTTCCTTGTAGAGCTGTGTGACTTCCCGGCCCGGGTGCGAGCGCATGAATCGCTCGATCTGGATCTGAAGAACGTCCTTCCCCTCCCCCTCCATCTGGTGCCAGATCGATAGAGGCCGATCGTCGCCGCCCGTGCCGCAACCGGAAAGAAACGCCGGGCCCATCACGGCCGTGATTAGAGAGAACAGAATGATCCACCGGACCGGATGGCTCATCTCAGAATCCTCCATTGGGAAAGCCCGCCCGGCTGGATTGTAGGGGGCGCACTCCGATTCTGTCCACGGGAAACCGGGGCGTCCCGCCCATTCGCCCTTTCGCCCATTCACCCATTCGTACTATCATGTCCGCGGGCTACGAATTCAAGGAGGCACGGATGACATTTCGAGTGGTCATGTTCTGGATGCTCATGGCTCCGATCTTCGTCTTTCCACCTTCGGTACCGGCCGAAACGGTTGCGGAGACGCAGACCATCGCCTCGCCCGACGGCCGAGTCGAAATCGCGTTCATGCTCGACGACGGCGTCCCATTCTATACGATCTCGCGGGAGGGAAGAGATATCCTCGGAAAGTCGCGGCTCGGGTTCGTGTTGAAGGGCGTGCCGGCTCTCGATCGCGGTTTTTATATCGACGGCGTGGAGAGAATCTCCAGCGACGAGGTCTGGACGCAGCCCTGGGGCGAGGTCAAGAACATCCGGGACCTTCACAACGAACTCTGCGTCCGCCTTCGGGAACAGGAACCTCCCGGCCGGCAAATGGACCTCGTCTTTCGCGTGTTCAACGACGGCGTGGGATTTCGCTATGAGCTCCCGCGGCAGCCCCACCTCCAAACCATCGAGATCATGAATGAGCGGACGGAGTTCGCTCTGGCGGGGGATTACGCGGCATGGTGGATCCCGGCGTTCATGGACAATCGGTACGAGTACTTGTACGAGCGCTCGCCGGTGAGCGAGCTCGGGGCGGTCCACTCGCCCCTGACTCTGGAGGCCGGCGAGAATCTATTCCTCTCCATCCATGAGGCCGCTCTTACGGACTACGCCGCCATGGCGTTGGTCCGAACGACCGGCACTACGCTCGAGTGTGATCTGGTTCCCTGGTCCGACGGGGTGAAAGTGAAGGGGCGGACGCCGATGGCGACGCCCTGGAGAACCCTTCAAATCGCCCCCGACGCCGGCGGGCTCATCACCTCGTATCTCATCCTCAATCTCAACGAGCCGAACGCGCTCGGAGACGTGTCCTGGGTTCGGCCGGGAAAGTACGTCGGCATCTGGTGGGGTATGCACATCGGCAAGTACACCTGGGGGTCGGGACCGAGGCATGGGGCCACCACCGAGAACGCGAGACAGTACATCGACTTCGCCGCAGCGCACGGCATTCGGGGAGTGCTGATCGAGGGCTGGAACACCGGGTGGGACGGAAACTGGATCCAGAACGGAGAACTCTTCAACTTCACCGAGCCCTACCGGGATTTCAGTCTCTTCGAGGTGGCCGCCTACGCGGCCTCCAGGGGCGTCGGAATCATCGGCCATCACGAGAACGGCGCCGCCATCGACAACTACGAGAGCCAGATGGAGGACGCCTTCGATTTCTATGACCGCTATGGGATCGACATCGTGAAAACCGGATACGTCGGCACGCGCACGAACGGCGTCGAGTGGCACCACGGGCAATATATGGTGGAGCACTATCGGAAAGTGGTCAAAGCGGCGGCCCGACACCACATTATGCTGGACGTCCACGAGCCCATCAAGGATACGGGCATACGGCGCACGTACCCCAACATGATGACCCGAGAAGGCGCTCGGGGAATGGAGTACGACGCCTGGAGCCGGGACGGCGGCAATCCCCCCGAGCATGCGACCATTCTTCCCTTCACCCGTCTCCTGGCCGGGCCGTTCGATTTCACACCCGGCATCTTCGACCTCTTCTTCGACGAGTACAAACCGGAGAATCGATCGAACACGACGCTCGCCAAGCAGCTGGCCTTCTACGTCGTCATCTACTCGCCGCTCCAGATGGCGGCCGACCTTCCGGACAACTACGAGGGCCACCCGGCTTTCCGGTTCATCGAGGACGTTCCGACCGATTGGGAAGACACCCGGGTGCTCCACGCCAAGATCGGAGATTACGTGACCATCGCCCGAAAAGACCGCTCGAGCGATGATTGGTACATCGGAAGCCTCACGGATGAGAATGGGCGAACGCTCGCGGCCGACCTATCGTTTCTCGATCCCGGGCGGACGTACGTCGCAGAGATCTACGCCGATGCAGCCGACGCCGACTGGGACACCCATCCGCTGGCGATCGACATCTACGAGGAAAAGGTGGACCGATCGACGACGCTGACCCTCCGCCTGGCTCCCGGCGGCGGGCAGGCGATCAGGATCCGCGCGGGCGACAAGGCGGCACGGTAACAGGGCCACCCGGCGACAAGACGACAACTGCCGAGAGGCGAAAGCCGAAGACAGACCTGGATAACGCCGTCCACCGGGTCTCAGCAGACAATCCGATCCCCGGTGGAGGGGGTGAAGGGGCACGCTTCCAGATGCGCATAGGCGGAGATGGAGGTTGGATCCCAACTGCGGGTTTCGCACGGTGCGGGGGTCCGGGCCCCGCTTCTCCGTTTCTCTCTTTCTCCAAAGTTTCGGGCACAGAGGAAACGTCCCAGCCTGTGCCCGAAACTCCTGGAGGATCTGTAATGAAGCCGTGACTACCGGTAGAGCTTCTTGAGCTCCGACCAGGTGTTCTTCTCCGTGGCCAGTGCGCCGCTGCACCCGACATACGCGTAAGCGATCCACTCCGTGTAGAATCGGTCGTTCCCGCAGGCACCCTCGTAGTCCATCGTCAGCGGCTCAGGAGACCCCTTCGCCTGGCAGTAATCCACCGAACTGCGATAGATGTATGAATGACCCGAACAGCGCCACTCGGCCTCGCAGGTCGCTGTTCGGTTCCGATCGTTGGCGTCCGAGTACGGGGTGCAATCCCGAGGGGTCTTCACGGAGGCGATCGCGATGAATGTGCAGCCGTCGCAGGGAAGTTCGAGATCACCCAGAGCAAAATACTGGAACGGATCCGCCGGATCGACATGATAGTCGTAGAAACCGGCCAGGGGGCTGCCCACCGGACAGCAGGACTCGTCGGCACAGTACAATTCCACGTCGATGCGCCCGTAGCAGGTCAGGCGGTTCCACGCCCACAGGATCCCGCCCAGGCTGTTGCAGTCGTCGCAGCCGTCCTCGCAATCACTCAAGTCGAAGCACACACCGATCTTCGCCGGTGCTCCAAGATCGACCCAGGCCGTCCCGTTGTAACCCGCCCACCAGTACACCCATCCGGAACAGATGTTGAAGTACCCCAGTTTGCATTCGTCCTCCGCCGTCTGGCCGGTGGGGGCGGCAATTCCGTGCTCCGCATGGATGTAGTGGCTGAACGGTTCCGCAAGACTGGGTCCGGCAAGCACTACGGTCAGTGACAGAAAAATCATAGCTGTTCGCATCATCCTCCTCCTTCGCGATTCCCTCGGGCACTCGCTTCAAATGTGCCGGGCCGGGCACGAGCGCCACTTTCCCGGAATCCCTGTTGGGGCGCGACCCTTTCGACGCCCACAGGATCGACGCCCCGAGGCTGTTTCTTGAGCATTTTGTTGGGATTCTTGCGGACTGCCGCCGGCCGAATTGTGTTTTTTGCGATCTTCTGAGCAGAGTTTGCGGAAGGCGACGGAAAGCGGAGAACGGCCGCCGGCGGCCGCCAAGTTCCTTGACCCGCGTTGAGACTTCCTGCTAGGCTTCGCTGTCAACTCGAACCGTCGCAAGTGAAAGGATGGCGTGGCATGGACCTCACACCGGCGGAAGAACTCGGTCGGCGGATTGTGAAACTCCAGGAAAGAATGGCGGCCATGTCGTGGGATGCGGCAATCATCATTCTCGTGGCCGATCTGTTCTACTTCTCCGGCACCGCCCAGGACGGCGCGCTCGTGGTTCCCAGATCCGGAGATCCCGTTCTACTCATCCGGAAGAGCCTGACGAGAGCTCGACAGGAGAGCCGGCTGCCCGTCATCAAGCCGCTTCGATCCGTCTCACGCCTGCGGGAAGCGCTGTCGGACGCGGGCGAGGTTCCGCTCAACACCGTGGGCCTGGAGATGGATGTCGTACCGGCGGCCACCTACCTGCGCCTGGTCAAACAGTTTCCCGATACTCAATGGGTGGATGCATCCGGCCTGGTCAGGGACATTCGTATGGTCAAGTCCGCCTACGAAATCGAACGCATGCGCAGGGCGGCCGGACAGCTCCGGATCATGTTCGATCGCGTGCCCGAGATCCTCCGGGTGGGCCTTCGGGAGATCGACGTGTCTGCGGAGCTGGAGGCGGTTCTGAGAAGACAAGGGCACCAGGGCACGATTCGCATCCACAAGTGGAACTCGGACTTCCACTATGGACCGATCTCATCCGGCCCGGTGGGCTCCTACCCGCACGCCTTCGACGGGCCCGTCGGCACACAGGGTCTCTACGCCGCGATGCCTCAGGGAGCGGGCTCCCGCGTCATCGGTCCCAACGACCCGGTGATGATCGATTTCGTTTCCGGCTATTCGGGTTACCACGTGGACCAGACACGCATGTTCTCCCTGGGCCCGGTCGATGAGAAACTGGCCGAGGCCCACGAGTTTGCCCTGGGCGTCATGCGGAAGATCGAGGACCGTCTCCGTCCCGGGGTCCGCTGCAGCGACATCTATGAGGACATCATCGCCGATGTCGGCGATCATCCGTGTGCTCCCTACTTGATGGGACACGGGGAGAATCGCGTTCGGTTCTTCGGGCACGGCGTGGGCCTGGAGCTGGACGAGCTGCCCGTGATCGCCCCGCGATTCGAGGTCCCGCTGGAACCCGGGATGACCATCGCCATAGAACCCAAGGTATTTCTTCCGGATCTCGGGGGCGTAGGTGTGGAGAACACCTACCTCGTGACGGAGGACGGTTTCGAGAAACTCACCACCAACGACGAAGCCATCAGAGATTGTGCCGCCGGGCGTAGTTGAACAACCCCCCGGCCTGGAAGATCTCGAGCTGAACGTCGGAAAAGGGTTCCGCCCGGGCGACCGGTTCTCCACCCTTCCGGATCTCGCCGGTCTCGAGATCGACGTCCACGGTTTCGCCGGAGACGAGTTTCCCCAACGCTTCGTGCAGGATCCCCGGGCTCACCAGGACGGGAAACCCGGAGTTGATGGCGTTCCTGCGATAGATGGCGCCAAAGGATTCCGCGATCAGAAGAGACACCCCAAGCGCAGCGAAGCAGTCCACCGCTTGCTGCCGGGAAGACCCGGAACCGAAATTCCGGCCCGCGATGAGGATGTCTCCTTCTTTGATCTTTGAGGGAAACTCATTCCATCCCTCCAGATTGCCGAAAGCGTACCGGCCCATGTCCCGGATGTCGGTAACCGCCAGGTGGGCGTTGTGATAAATCATGTCGGTGTCGATATCATCGATAGGCCGCCCATCCGAATCCCGGAGGACCCAGATCCTTCCACCCATCGTCGTGGCTTTCTCCATGTCGATCCTCGTCTATTCGGGAGCACAGATCTCGCCGGCGAGAGCGGACGCCGCCGCCACCCGCGGACCGGCCAGGTAGGTCTCGCCCGCGCCTTGTTTTCCGCGGAAATTCCGATTGGACGTGCTGACCTGGACCTCGCCTCGCCCCGTCATGCCGATCTGGCCGGACGCGCATCCGCCGCAACCCGGATTGCTTACAATGACCCCGGCCTCGTAGAAGATCTCGAGGAGTCCGCGTCCCAGGAGCTCCCCGTACACCTCGCGCGTGGCCGGAACCACCTTGGCCATCACGTGCGGCGCCACGCGTTTCCCCTTCAACATGGAAGCGGCCGTCTCGAGATCCTCCAGGCGGCCATTGGTGCAAGACCCGAAGAACACCGAGTCGACCCGAACGCCTTTCACCGACTCGGCCTCGACCACATCGTGTGGCGCCCCGGGCCGGGAGACCAGAGGCTTGAGGCCGCCGATGTCGATGTCCAGATGTTCGACGTATGCTGCGTCCGCATCCGCCGGGATGGGTTCGGCGTCGCGTCCCGAGCGCTCCCGGCAGTACTCCCGCACCTGATCGTTCGGGGGAAGGAGCGCAATCACCGCCCCCATCTCCGTCGCCTGGCTCGCCAGCGTGATGCGGCCGTCGAGACTCAGATCGTCGATGGCCTCACCGTAAAACTCCATCGCGCGTCCGAGCCCCCCGGTGGATCCGATCGCGCCGAGGATGGCCAGGTTGAGATCCTTGGCCGTGAGCGGTGGATCCAACCGGCCCTTGACCCGCACCCGCATGGACCCGGGCACCTCGTACCAGGTCTTTCCCGTCTTGAAGGCAAATGCGATGTCCTGATCCCCCATCCCCTGCCCAAAGGCGCCGACCGCGCCCAGGATGTTGAGATGGCTGTCGGTTCCGACAAGCGTCGTACCCGGGGTGACCAGACCTTGCTCGATCACGACGTGGGAGCCGATGCCCATGTCGACGTCGTACACCCGGATTCCGTGCTCGCGCGCGAAGTCTCGGCAGATCTGCTGGTTGTTCGCATACGGGATGTTGTTGGCCGGCACCACGCAGTCGAAGGTGAAGAACGTGCGGGACGGATCGCCCACCGGGGCATCGGGATACTCCCGCTCCAGATGCCCCACGACGTTGGCTCCGCCGAAATCCCTCGCCGTCCGCACATCCAGCTCCAGCCAGATGATGTTCCCCGGCTCTACGGGATCCGACGTATGCCGCGCGAAAATCTTCTCGATGATCGTTTGTCCCATGTGCGCCTTTCACTCCTGGACGGACGGCGGATGTCCCGCCGGCGGGTCTAGAGTTTCCCGGCAATCGCCTTTCCGACGTCGAGCGTCGTGCTCGTCCCGCCCATATCGTAGGTTCGGACCTTTCCCTCTTTGATCACGGTCGCCACCGCCGCCTCCAGTCGGTCGGCCATGTCCGTCTCGCCCAGATAATCGAGCATCATCTTCGCCGTAAGGATCATCGCTATCGGATTGACTTTGTACATACCGGTGTACTTCGGGGCGGAACCGTGGGTCGGCTCGAACACGGCCAGTTGATCCCCGATGTTTCCGGACGGGGAAAAGCCCAACCCCCCGACCAGCTGTGCACAGAGATCGGAGATGATGTCCCCGAACATGTTGGTGGCCACCAGGATATCGTAGTCCTGCGGGTTCTTCACGAGCCACATGCACATGGCATCGATGTTGGCTTCCCAGAGTTCGACTCCCGGGTACTCCTTGGCGACGTTCCGGGCCTCGCGAATCATGAGTCCCGACGTCTCGCGAATGACGTTGGGCTTCTCGACCACCGTAACCGACGTTCGCCCGTGCGCCGTGGCATATTCAAAGGCCTGGCGCGCAATGTTCCGGCAGGCAGCGCGCGTAAAGATGCGGCACGAGATTGCCAGATCGTCGTTCGGCGTCTTCTCGAACCGTTTCATTCTCGGGTGGTTGTCCGAGAGCAATGTGCGCACCGCATCGGGCACCGGATGAAATTCGACACCGCTGTAAAGACCTTCGGTGTTCTCTCGGAATACGACCAGGTCGATGTCGTCTTTGTAGTTCAACGGATTCCCGGGATAGGCCTTGCACGGTCTCAGGTTCGTGTGAAGGTTGAACTCCTGCCGCATACGAACAATGGGGCTGAAGTACACGTGCCCCTTGCCCCGAAGGCTCGGATCCAGCTCCTCGTCCGCCTCTTCCTTCGGCTTCGACGTAATCGCTCCGAAGAGGCAGGCATCGACGTTGTGAAGAAGATCGATCGTGCGATCGGGCAGCGGGTTTGCCTCTTTGATCCAGAACTCCCAGCCCACGTCTCCATGGATGTACTCGGCGTCGAGTCCAAGCGCATCCAGTACGATGTGCGTGGCTTCCATCACATCCTTACCGACCCCGTCTCCGGGTAGATCCGCAATTCTGTACTTGGCCATCTGTATCACTCCTTCTCATTGTGCGGGCTCCGGGGTCTGCGTTCCGGGTGTCGGCTGTCGACGGCCAATCGTCGCGTCGCCTTGTCGCCCGGTCATCTCATCGAGCCCCGGCGCTCTTGTCATTCAACGTCTTTCTGGTGTGTTCCACCAGTCCCCCGTCGGCGAGGATCCCCTGCACGAACCTCGAGAATGGCGGAAAGTCGAACGTGCCTGCCCTGGACGTGATCACACCCCTCGACAGATCGACGGTGATTTCCTCTTCCGACTCGATCTTTTCCAATGCCCCCTTGAACTGGATGGCCGGCAATCCCTGGTTGATGGCGTTACGGAAGAAAATCCGAGAGAAAGACTCGGCGATCACTGCACCCACGCCGGCTTGCCTGAGACAGGTCGCCGCCTGCTCCCGCGAGCTCCCGCAGCCGAAGTTTCTGCCCGCCACCACCAGATCGCCCGGTCTCACGTTTTGTGCGAAATCGGGATCCAGATCCTCCAGCGCGTGCTCGGCCATCTCCTTCGGGTCCGTGACGGTGTAGGTATACTTCCCCGGAAAAATCACGTCGGTATTGACGTCATTGCCGTATTTCCAGACTCGCCCCTTGAGTTCCATGCCCCGCTCCTGCAAGCGCTCGGCTTCCGGTGGCCGGCAGACGCACGACCGCGGATGACAGCGATTTCACGGACCCACTCGCCGGCCCGATTCTTACAAGAACTCCCTCGGATCGGTGATCTCCCCCGTAACGGCCGATGCGGCCACGGTCTCGGGCGAAGCCAGGTACACGTCGGCTTCGCGGCACCCCATCCGCCCCCTGAAGTTCCGGTTGGCCGTAGAGAGGCAGACCTCCCCGGGGGCGAGCGCCCCCTCGTGCGCGCCCAGGCACGGCCCGCATCCCGGATTCATGATCACCGCCCCGGCGCACAGAAGATCCGATAACACACCGCCCTCCAGCGCGTCGTGATAGACCTCCATCGACGCCGGAAAAATCAGGAGCCGCACCGCCCGGTGCACCTTCCGGCCGGCCAGGATACGGGACACCGCCTGGAGATCTTCCAGCCGGCCGTTGGTGCAGGTCCCCACCAGGGCCTGGTGAATTCGGGTTCCCGAGACGTCACCCACGCGGCACACGTTGTCCACCGTGTGCGGTTTCGCTACCTGGGGCTGAAGATCCGAAACATCAAAACGGAGGACCTGTTCGAACTCCGCGTCGTCGTCCGACGCCACAGTCTCGTAGTCCGCCTGCTCACGGCCTTCCAACCATCCGAACGTCTTCTCGTCCGGCGCCACGTAGCCGATTTTTGCCCCCATCTCCGCGGCCATGTTGCAGAGCGTCATTCGCCCGCCGACACTCATCTCGTCCACTACTGATCCGGCGTATTCAACCGCCCGATAGAGCGCGCCGTCCGCGCCCAGCTGCCCAATCACGTGAAGAATCACATCCTTGGGTCCGACGCCTTCCGGAAGGACCCCTCCCAATCCGAGGCGGAGCGTCTCCGGCACCCTCAACCACAGACTTCCCGTGGCGAAGATCACGGCCATTTCGGATCGCCCGATTCCGGCGGCGAAAGCGCCCAGCGCGCCGTAGCTGGTGGTGTGGGAATCACTCCCCAAGATCAATCGTCCGGGGAGCGCATGACCCCGTTCGGCCAGAACCTGGTGGCAGACCCCGGCATTGATGTCATGGAAGTTCTCGATCCCCTGCTTCGCCACGAATTCGCGAATCGTCTTGTGATTCGACGCGTACTTGTCCGTGGCCGCGGGCACGCAATGATCGAGAACGATCACAGGCTTCGACGGATCCCAGATCTTTTCCACCCCGATCCCCTCGAAAATCTTGGAGATCGCGGCCGTGTTGTCGTGGGAGAGAGTCACGTCCGGAGAGACATCCACGATCTCTCCGACCGACACGTTCTCTTTCCCGGCCTTGGCGGCCAGGACCTTTTGCGCAAAGGTCTTTCCCATTTGTCCTACGCCTTCAAGCACTCGAAGTTCGTGAAATCCGCATGGTGGAGAATAACGGCCTCCACCGTGCGCTTCCCCAGGTCGCCTTCCTTGGAGTGGTAGGCAATCATGTGCTGCACCTCGGTCGGGATCCCCGCCTCGTAACAGAGACCCACCCCCGAGAAGGGATGGCGCAGGAGCGCCCCGCAGCCGCTCTTGACGAACGTGCCGTTCTTCTCTTCGTACTCCACCAGCTTGCCGATGTCGTGGAGAAGCCCGCCCGCCACCAGATGGTCGTGGTTGATCGTGATTCGGTCTCCGTACATGTCGCGGAGGATCTTGGCGTTGTCGATCATCGTCTTCGTCACCGCACGTACGTGAGTCAAGTAACTCACGGGCGTTCCCTCGATCAAGAGCGTGAAGGGAATGCGATCCAGGTCGTCCACGCTCCATCCTCCCGCGGCGAGAGCCTTTTCGAAGACATTGAGCGTGGCTTCCCTAAGATCCTCGTCTTGAATGAGATCAAATTCGGGGATTCGCTTTCGAAGCTCGTTCTTCATGCCTTGTCTCTCCCGGCCCGGATAACGAAATGTGCGTGTTCCCGGGTCTATGGTTCTCGTTCCCCCGGTCCATCGTACTCGTGATCACGCGGGTGGATCACGCGCATCGGCCTTTCCCGCGTGGTCTCTTCCAGAATGTGGGCCACGAGACCCGGAATTCGCGCCATCATGAAGAACCCGTTGGCGATTTCGGGCGGGAATTCCAGTTCACACAGCAGCGTGGCGATGGCTCCGTCCACGTTGAGCGGAAGGTGCTTGCCCGAACGCGTCTCGATCGCGCCCGCCACGGCCCGGGCCAATGCCACGAAATCGCCGGCGATTCCCAGATCCCCCGCGAGCGACAGGAGCCGAACCGTTCGAGGATCCTCCGTGTGAATCCGGTGCCCGTAGCCCGCGATCCGCCGCTTCTTCGACGCGTACTCCTCGACCAACTGCGAAGCCGCCTCATCGATCGAAAGCCCCGATTTCTTCTTCTCCTCGGCCTCGAGAAGTGCCCGCATGCAGTTTTCGATGGCCCCGCCGTGGTGTTTGGAAATCGTCAGCACGCCTGCGGCCACGGCCGCATTAAGCGCCGAACCGCAGGACGCGACCGATCGAGCAACCAGCGTGGACGGCGGGGTGGCGCCGTGGTCGATGGAGGAAACGAGCATCGCTTCCATCAGTGTTCCCACGTTTTCCGGAGGCAGTTCGCCCTTGATGGCCAGATACACGGCCCGGCCGAAGCTGACCTTCCCGATCAGCGAGTCCAGCGGATAGCCGCGCAGGCCCACCTTGTTGGGTTCGATCTTCGTGACCGCCGTTTTCCAATGATACTCGCCCATCTTCTCTCCCAGGTATGGCGGGCCGCCGCCGCGGGGAGGCACCCGCTACCCCGCTTCTTGAAGAACCCGCTTCGCAACCGCCGGAATGTCGCCAAAGGAATCGACCACGTGAGCACCCACGTCCCTGAGGCGCGTCACCTTGCCCTCGTGAGATCCCCGGGTTCCCTCCACAATGGCGCCCGCGTGCGAAAAACGCGTACCGGATTTGGCCGCCTTGCCGCCGATGAAAGCCACCAAGGGCTTCGTGAACTTCCGCGCTTCGATGAGGTCGGCCACCTTCTCTTCCTGGGCGGTCCCGATCTCACCGAACATGACCACGAGCCGCGTTTCCTCGTCGTCCTCGAACAGCCGGACGACGTCATGGAGCGGGAGGCCGACCACGGCGTCGCCCCCCACATGGATGGACGTTGTCTGCCCGAGCCCCGCCTGCGTCAAGTAGTAAGACATGGCCGACGTGATCCCCCCGGAGCGCGAGCACACCCCGATCGGCCCCGGCTTGAACCACTCGTTGGCCGTCTGCGCCCGCCCTCCAATCATCCCCGCCACCGCCTTCCCGGGGCTGATTACGCCCAGCGTGTTGGGGCCCACAAAATTCGCGCCCCGCTCATGGGCCCGTTCGGCAATCTCGAGCACGTCGTAGATAGGGACGCGATCCGGCACGATGACCAAGAGCCGGATTCCTGCTTCGATCGCTTCCAACGCCGCGCCCTTAATGAGAGGCGCGGGAACGAAGATCACGCTGACGTCAATGGCGCCCTGGACGTCGACGGCTTCTTCCACCGTGTCATAGACGGGAACGCCGTGGACCTCTTCCCCCTTCTTCCCCGGCGTGCACCCGGCCACCACCTGTGTCCCGTAGTCCATCATCAGCTTCGCGCGCGTCATGCCCTCGCGACCCGTGATGCCCTGGATGAGGACCCGTTTCTCCCGATCGATCAGAATCGACATCTACCCTCGCTCGTTTCTTAGGGTTTCTTGTTTCTCAAAGCGTCCAGACCCGGGATGGGAAGATCGATCCAGAGACCCCCGCTCCCCGAACATTCGCAGGCGATTTCGCACGCCAGGCATTCCGTACACCGCCCCTTCCCGACGATTTCGGGGTCCTGGGCGAGGACGGGAACTCCATCTTCGACCTTCAGGATTTCTTTTGCGCACGCCGCCACGCACGGTGCGTCCTTGCACCCCCTGCACCGGGCGTGATCGATCTCGATGGATCCCGTAATCGTCTCAAAGCAATAAGGTTCGGCGGCAGGCGTTCGCGCCCTCGGCGTGAAGGGCCGGGGACCCGCCTTCTTCTGCCCCTCGATCAACATCTGCAGTCTTTCCGCACAGAAGTCCGGAGAATCGTCGCGCCCGTATCCCTCGACCTTCGCCGGGAGATCCGCCGCGTGCGCGCCCAGGATCTCCATCGCCTTCTCCTCGAAGTTCCCCCCCAACCGGATGACCGCCGGAATCGAGAGCCCCTCCTCCCGGAAGGCCTTTACGAACCCCCGGGCCGAGTGGAACTGTTCCTGCGAGGCCACCCCCGACCCCGACGCGAAGTAGCCGTCCAACCCCTTCTGAGAGAGAATGATCTTGGCCGCGCGATAGACCTTGGACGAGGGAGGGTTGCCGCTGGTGTCGGTGAAGTTGGCGATCTTATAGCCGCGTTTGAGAAGCGCGTCCATGCTCATCATGGAGCCGCCGCCGCCGGCGCCGTGAAAACCGATATACCCCTCGCCCTTTCCGAAACCCCGGGCCATCTGGATGAAGTAGAACGTCCCCCGGTAATCGCCCGCCTCGACCTGGTACGCGATCTTCTCCAGGGCGGTGGCCGGTCGGTCGAGCTCGCGCGCGATCTCGATCCCAAGATCCGGATGCCTGAAAACGGCGTAGTCGTCAATCGTGAGACGGGAGTCGGCCGCCATCACCCGGCCGTCGGCGGTGACGACGAGAGGGTTGATCTCGCCGGAGCGCGCCTCGTATGTCCGGCAGGTATTGTAGAGACCCACGAGTAGCGCGCCGAGCTTCATCTGGAGTGGACCCGAGATCCCCACGCGGCGCCAGAGGTTGCGGGCTTCGTGGGCCGAGAGTCCCCGGGTGATGCCCACGTGCTGCTTGGCCACTCTGTCGGGATGCGCCTCGGCGATCTCCTCGATTCCTGTTCCACCCATCGAACTGACGATCACGACGGGTTGACGAGCGACGTCGTCGATGATGATCCCGGCGTAGAATTCACGAGCGATCGAGATCTGTTCCTCCACCAGGACCTCATGCACCGTGAATCCTTTGAGGTCCATTCCGAGAATCGATTGGGCCGCCGCTTCGGCCTCGTCGGGACCGTCGGCTTTCTTGATCCCACCAAGGCCGGCCCGGCCCGTCACCCAGGCCTGGGCTTTGACCATGACCGGTTTCCCGATTTCGCGCGCGGCTTCGGCCGCCTCCTCCGGCGTTCTCGCCACTTTGCCGGTGGGCACCGGGATCTTGCCCCGGGAGAGGATTTCCTTGCCCTGATATTCAAACAGACGCGCCATGAGTTGTTCCTATCCTGTGGTTTTGCAGTGCAATACGCCGACTTGAATCCGGGGAGTCATCCGAGACCAATTCGGTATACTACCGCGCGTTGTGACCGTTGTCAATCTCGGGAAAGTCGCCCCGCCCGCGCTCCCACACCCATCGGAGCACCCCGGAGACCGGACCGGGAGGCCCTCCCCACCCTTGTTCGATTTCAGCTTTCGGTGATGTCCGGTCGATGCCGTCGGCTCCGAGCGAGCCTGCCCAGCTTGACGCGCCGGGGGTTCATCCCGTAGTCTCTTCGAAGAAACGCTCTCGCTCCACTCCTCGCAGATGGAGGGCATTCCATGACACCCCAAGGCATCGATCGCAGGCAATTCATTCGCACCGCTTGTCTCGGCGCTCTTTCGGCCGGCGTAGGCCTGCCGGCCCTCGCCGGATGCGAGCGCAAGGAAGGCGGAACCCGGACGCCCGAGATCGTGTTCCGGCCGCTGGGCCGGACGGGATTGAAATTCTCGATCGTAAGCTTCGGCGTCATGAACACCGACAGCCTGGACCTCATCCGCAGGGCGCTGGATGCGGGCGTTAACCACCTCGATACGGCGCACGTCTACCTTCGGGGAAACAGCGAGAAGGCGATCGGTGAGGTTCTGGAGACCGCCGGAATGAGGGACAAGGTCCACATTGCCACGAAGATGTACTTCGCACGCGACCGGGACGCGGGCCTGTTCCTCACCGATGGCGATGGTCGGGCGGCGGGGGCGACCCAAGAGAACTTCGACACTCAGCTGGCTACGAGCCTCAAGAGGCTCCGAACCGATTACGTGGATATTCTGTACCTCCACAACTGCTATGGCCCTGAGATGGCGACGTATGAACCGATGTTGAACTCCCTGGTCAAAGCGAAGGCATCCGGAAGAACCCGGTTCATCGGAGTCACCACACATCGGCGCGAGCCCGACGTGATTCGCGCCGCCGTCGACACCGGCGTGGTGGACGTGATCGAGACGGCGTACAATTTCATGAAGGAGAACAGGGAGGAGACGTCGCGTGCAATCGAGTACGCCCATCAGAACGGGGTCGGCATCATCGCTATGAAAACTCAGGGAGGCGGTAGACTGAGTGAAGAGAAGAAGGCCGGCATGAACCACACCGGCGCCCTCAAGTGGGTGTTGAACGACACGAACGTGTCCGCGGCAATCCCCGGAATCACGACGTTTGATCAGCTGGAGACCGATCTCGCGGTGATGAGCAATCTGGCGCTCTCGGACCAGGAAAAACGGGATCTGGAGCTGGTGCTCTCGGCGCCGGCCTTCTACTGTCAGAGCTGCCGCGAATGCGTGCCCTCGTGTCGAGAGCGGATCGAGATCCCGACGCTGATGAGGGCCTACATGTACACGGAAGGCTACGGGAACCTCGCCCAGGCGGCGGCGACGCTTGAGGTTCTGCCCGAGGCGCGCGGGCTCGATGCGTGCAGGGACTGCCCGTCCTGCACGGCGTCCTGCCGGCGAGGCATCGACATTCCCCGGCGTCTCCAGTCTCTGGCCGAGAGCCACGCCTTTGCCGTCTGACCTCATGGTGTCCGGTCACCGGATGAGGAGTATCGATGGTAAACGGGTTCAGGATGGTGCTCTTTGGGATCGTGATGCCGTGCTGCTTCGCTTTCGTTCCCGCGGGACCGGAGGCGGTTTGCGCCCGGGCAGCTCCGCAGGACGGGCCGGACCTGCCGGCGCTGGAAGCTTTGCTCCCGGACCCGGGGGCACTCGGCGGGTGTGCCCGCACCTCACCCCCCCTGTTTTTCAGCCGCGGGACCCTTTGGGATTACATCAACGGTGCGGCCGATACGTATCTCCAGTATGGATTCGAGCAACTTCTGGTATCGCAGTGGACAACCACGAAGGATTCCACCCGGCTGACCATCGAGATCTACCGAATGGAGAGCCCGGACCACGCCTTCGGCATCTACTCGGCCGAACGATCCCCGGACGACCGCCCCATTGCCATCGACGTGGACGGCTATCAGGGCGCCTACTTCCTCAATTTCTGGAAGGGGCCCCACTATGTGAAACTCTCATCCATGCGGTCCTCGAAGGGAGCCGGAGAGGCCTTGCTGAATCTTGCAAGGGCCGTCTCGGCGTCCATCCCCGGCCGGTTCGATCCGCCCGAGCTCTTCCGCTTTCTCCCCAAGGAGGGCCGAATCGAGAGAAGCGAGCGCTTTGTGCCCGACAATTTTCTCGGCCACGCGTTCCTGAAGAACGGCCATCTGCTGGAGTATCGGAGAGATGAAAACCGCTACCATTTGTTCCTGGCCGATATCGAATCTTCGATAGCCGCGACGAAGGCCTTCGAGGACTTTCGACAATTTCTGGTCTCCGCCGGCCAGAGTCCTTCCTATCGACGGAAATCCGACATCCAGATCCTCGTGACGAAGACGGGTGCCCGGAAGGTGGTATTTCAGTTCCACTCCTATGTGGGGGGCGTTCTGGGACTTGAAGATATCCGCAGCGCCGAGGCACTTGTCGAGACCGTCGTCGATCAGTTGGCCGTGCGAAGTCCACATCGAGAGAAGAAGTAAGAACAACCGCCGCAGGGAGTGTGTCTGTGCGCTGCATCCTTGTGATCCTGGACGGCCTGGGCGATCGAGCGTACGAAGTCCTCGATGGGCGGACCCCCCTCCAGGCCGCGCGCACGCCGAACCTGGACCGCCTGGCGGGGATGGGCATGAACGGGCTCTACCATGCCTCTCTCCAGGGCCAACCCCTGCCCAGCGAGGAAGCGCACTTCCTGATGTTCGGCTACGACCGATCCGAGTTCCCCGGCCGAGGGATCCTTGAGGCGATCGGCTACGGGATCGACACGTCGGACGAGGACGTGGCGGTCCTGGCCCACTTCTGCCAGGTTCGGGAAGACGGCGGGCGCCTGATTCTCGTGCGGGAGCGCGCCGATATCGACGAATCGCTCCTTCCCCCGCTCCGGGAGGCCGTTCGCGACTTCGAATCGGGCGGCATTCGAATCCGCTTCTTCCCCACGCAGAAGATCGAGGGTGTCCTGACCCTCTCGGGTTCGGTCTCGCCCGCCGTCACCGACAGCGACTCCATGTATGCGGGCCTCCCGCTTATCGCCGTGGAAGCCGTCGGCGCGACCCCCGAGGCGCCACAGGCACACGACACGGCCCGCGCGCTTCGAGCATACCTGCAGTGGGCCTACCGTCGATTGTCCGCTCACCCAACCAACGCGAGCCGGAGAGAGCGGGGCCTTCCCGAGGCCAACGCCATGGTCACCCAGCGGCCCGGCAGAAAGCGACGGCTCCCTCCCTTTGAGGAGAAGTGGGGGCTCAGGCCCCTTTCCGTTTCCTCCGGGCCCGTCTATTGGGGGCTGTGCGAGCACATCGGAATCCGTGTCGAGCGGGTGGAAGACTCCCCGGACCCCGGTCGGGATTTGCGGGAAAGGCTGGAGATCGCCCGGGATCGGACCGACGCGGACTTCATCCACGTCCACACCAAAGCACCGGATGAAGCGGCCCACACCAAGGATCCGGTTCACAAGAAGAAGATCATCGAAGCGCTGGATCGCGCCATGGAGTTTGCGGTGCGGGAGATCGCTCCGGACCCGGAAACCCTCTTGGTCGTGACGGCGGACCACTCCACTCCCTGTGCCGATCCTCTCATCCACAGCGGCGAAACCGTTCCCCTGATGATGGTCGGGAAACATCCCCGCCGGGATGCGGTGTCGAAGTTCGACGAGATTGCGTGCTCGGGCGGCGCCCTGGGACTCGCAAGAGGCCGAGAGCTCATGTTTCTAATTCTCAATTTCCTGGACCGGGCCAAGATGCTCGGCCTGATGGATACCCCCGAGGACCAACCCTACTATCCCGGATCGCGTCGGCCCCTTCGGCTGGAGGATACCCCGTAGATGAATGCGGCGAAGCTGAACGCACTTCTGGCGAGAAAACCGGAAATGGTGAACGAGTTTCCCGCTTGGCTCGTCTCACCCGAGACTCTGGAACCGCGAGCCGCGGGCGAAGGCGTTGTGATCGCCGAAATCGCCGGAAGAGACAGTGCGGCCGCCGTTCTTGAGGCCGTGCGGCAGCGGCCGATCCAGACGATTCTCCCCACGATCGCCTACACGGCCACCGAATTCGGAGACTGGGCGGTTCCCCTCCGGAAATGTGAAGATTTGCGGAGGCGGCTCTCGGCCGAGGGCATCACCGTTCGTCCTCCGGTGTTCCTCGGCTCCCCCCGGTTCTGGTGGTTGCTCTGCGGCCGCCCGGCGTCGATCCATACCGCCCGCTACGGACTGCCCACGACCTGTTTGGGGTGCCACCTGTATGTTCACGCACTCCGGATTCCTCTCGCCAAGCGCGTCGGGGCCGACACCGTGATCTCCGGCGAGAGGGAAAACCACGACAACCGGATCAAGCTGAATCAGATCGCCGACGCGCTGGACGCGTACGTTGGATTCCTGGCGGACTACGACGTCGAACTTCGGCTCCCCGTCCGCCACGTCCGGGAAGGGGCCGGGATCCTTGCGATCCTCGGCGAAGAGTGGAAAGAGGGCCGTGGGCAGCTCCAGTGTGTCCTCAGCAAGAACGATCAGGACGAGAACGGGCGGGTCACCTACGATTCGGACTCCGTGAAGCGATTCTTCTCGGAATTCGCACTCCCGGTGGCTCAAAAAGTCGTCGATACGTACCTTTCCGGACAGACACTGGGTGACGCCCCTCTTGTGTAGAAACCATCTCCGCCGGAACTGAAGTCCCGTGAGAGGGTATAATCACGAAGGACGGATCGACACCGATCGGCTTCACACACCGGGATGGGTACATTGTCCTGTCGGGCAATCGAGTCATCCCATCATTCGAGGATTCATGCGTCCCCATCCCGGAATCAAGATACCCATCCTCGCGGCGATTCTGGTTGTCGGCGCTGTGCCGGTCGCCTGCGCCGCCGCAGATCTCACGGGCCTTGTTCTGGACCGCGAGAACCGCCGGCCGATCCCCCTGGTCGAGGTCCGGCTGGACGGCTCCTTTGCCCGTTTGACGGCACAGGACGGCACGTTTCGAATTCCCGAGCCGGAAGAGGGCCGCCACACCCTGGCCTTCACGCACATCTCGTACGCAGCCCGGTCCATCGATATCACCTGGCCGCCGACAACCCTTCCCGTGATCGTCACCCTCCAGCCCACGTCCTACGCCCTGGACGAGGTGCTGGTTCGAGGGGAAATCGCGGACGTCTCCTTCCCCGTTCGCTCGACCGCCCTGACGCACGACTTCATCATCGAGAGCGCCGGCAACATCGCCAACGATCCATTGCGGACCATTCAATCCCAGCCGAGCGTCGCCTTTGACGGGATCGATTTCAACTCCCGGGCCGCCATTCGTGGCGGCGATCCCGAGGAACACCGTGTCTACTTCGACGGCTACCCCATGGCCCACTACGCGCACCACGGCGGATTCGCCGGATTGATCTACGACGATCTGCTTCGCGAGACGGTTCTCATTCCCGGGGGAGCTCCCCTGCGTTTCCGGGGCAATCTCTCGGGGACCATTCTGATGTCACCCATGAGCGCGGAAGAGAATCGGAATTTCTTCCGTTGCGATATCACGTCGCTGGCTGCGGCCGCAACGCGGCGAATGACGTCTTCCTTCTCGATGATGGGATCCGTCAAGTCCAGCTTCTTCAACCTGCCCGTCTACCAGCAGGCGGGCGTGAAGAGCAAGTCCTTCCGCGATCTTCTCGCCCGGACGGCCGTCGGCGCCGGAGGATCCACCGAACTGACCGCCCTTCTCATCGGGGCGACGGACGAAGAGATCGGCTCTCCGTTTGAGGACATCGAGACTTCTCGGCAGACCCGCTCCGTCCTTGCCGGCGCGACCCTAACGGTCCCGCGGGGCGGGTGGACGGGCCGGCTCCGAATGCACCACTCGTACTTCCATTCGCGGGACGATGTCTCCTCACGGGGGGAAGAGCGGGAGCACCGGCTGGAGGGGACGTACCTCTCCGGAGAACTGGAGGCCGAGACCGGTCCGGCCGGCCTGTTTGTTGCCGGGCAGATCGGCGCGCTGGAATACGAAGGTTACGGCGGAAGCGCCGGAGATTATCCCGCGGCGCTCTCCGTTGAGGGCCGGCTATCTTTACTCGAGCAGAGTGTGTTGGTCATCGGCGCGGGAACCACCCGCGAGCCCTGGACGGAACAGATGGAGCCGGAGGCTTACGGATCCTTCACCCTGGGACTCCATCGCCGATGGAGACTGGCCGTCGGCTACCGGCGGTCGCACCAGACCCCTTTCCTCTTCACGGAAACCCGTCACTTCGCAACCGTTCCCGTCGATCCGGGCGCGCTGATGCGGGGCTACGCCGCCTCCTGGGAGGAAGCCCTCGCCGTCGAAATGGACCAGGTGTCCATCCACGGGGAAATCCGCCTTGCGGACTACTCCGCGTTGGAGGCGGACGGCTTCAGGCGGCAATACCGGAATCTCGCGACCTGGCAGTGGTCGGACTCGCTTGGGGTATCCGGCGTCGGAAGCGGAGGCGCCGGGGACGGGTTCGGCTATGAGATCGCCTTTCGCAGGCGACACCCCGGCGGGCTCTCCCTCTCGGTCTCCTTCAGCCATGCCGAGATCCGCAAGAGGGAAGGGACACTGGCGGTCGAGAGGCCCGGAGACTTCGACATGCCGAGGGCCTGGCGACTGAGCTGCAGCTATCCGATTCTGGAGACCACGACGATCTCCGTCGCCTGGCAGGACCTGAGCGGCCGGCCCTACACTCCGCTCGATCTCAACTCGGGTCTTCCCGAGGATCACGAGGTGAATGCTCTCCGTCTCCCCCGGTTTCAACGGCTGGACGTGAAGATCCAACAGCGGCTGATTCGGGAAACCAGCGAGGTTACCTTTTTCGTCGACGTCTTGAATCTCCTGGACCGCGACAACGTGGCCATGCGTTCGGCACTCGAAATCAGTCCCGGCGAGTACACCGCCTACCGGTACTGGGGAACCACTTTCTTCCCCATCGTGGGCGTGAGCGCGACGTGGTAGGCCCTGCGAGAGCACGACACGGTAACAAGGGGAACCGCCGACAAAGAGACTGCTGCGCAAGACCAAAAGGCGAGAGCCGAAACACCCAGTGCTTGGGCCGGCCGCGGTGAAGGCTCGCCGGATCGAAAGCCGCAGCGTGGTATCTTTCAACACCTCGAGATTCCGCCCTCCTCGACAATGATCATCCCCCATTCACGCTGCGGCAGAGAGACGCCGAGCCTTCGCCACGGCGCAAGGCCCGGCCCGGAAACAGGACAAGCGACTCGGAGTCTCGGGTCAAAACCCGAGACTCCGGAAGAACCTCATCTGTGGAATCTGAGAAACCTGTGGCGAGTCTTCGTTCTACAATCCGTACATCTCGACGATTTCGGCCTTGGTCTTGCCCAGGATGTCGTACTTCCTCCCGACCTTCTTGAAGGCCTCGAGCGCTTTGTCCAGGTGGTGCATCTCGTGGGCCGCGGAAATCTGTGTCCGGATGCGCGCCTGGCCCTTGGGAACCACGGGGAAGAAGAAACCCACCGCATACACGCCTTCGGCGTACAGATCGCGCGAGATGTCCTGTGATAGCTTGGCATTGAAGAGCATCACCGGGACAATCGCCGTATCCCCCTCCTTCAGGACAAACCCGGCCTCGGTGAGTCCCTTGCGCCAGTATTCCGTGTTCGTCTCGAGCTTGTCGCGCCGCTCGGTGCTCGCCGAGAGGAGCTCCAGGACCTTCAGGACTCCGGCGACGATCACGGGCGCCATCGTGTTCGAGAACAGATAGGGACGCGCCCGCTGCCTGCACATATCGACGATTTCTCTCCGGCCCGAGACACATCCACCCGAGGCTCCCCCCAGCGCCTTGCCGAAGGTCGTCGTAATGAGGTCGATCTCACCCATCACCCCGCACTTCTCATGAGCCCCGCGCCCGGTCTTCCCAACATAGCCCGTGCCATGGGAGTCATCCACCAGCACCATGGCATCGTATGCCTCGGACAGACGCACGATCTCATCCAGCTTGGCCGTGTCGCCGTCCATGGAGAAAACGCCATCGGTGATGATCATCCTGAAGCGTTTGTCCTGATGTAGCTGAAGCTTTTCCTCGAGATGCTGCATGTTGGAGTGTTTGAAAGTGTCCTGCTGGGCCTTGCAGAGCCTCATCCCGTCGATGATCGACGCATGAACGAGTCGATCGGCGATCATGACGTCTCTCTCTCCGAGCACGGCCTCGAACACGCCGGCGTTCGCATCCATGCAGGAGGGAAAAAGGATCGTGTCCTCCGTTCCCAGAAACTCGGTCACCCGCTTTTCCAGGTCGCGGTGGATGTCCTGGGTCCCACAGATAAACCGGACCGACGACATGCCGTAGCCGCGCGTGTCGAGTCCCTCATGTGCCGCCTTGACAACATCCGGATGGCTCGACAGCCCCAGATAGTTGTTGGCGCACATGTTGATCACGTTTTTCAGCGAGGACCCTGCGGGAAACTCCACGTCGATGTCGGCGTTCTGTGGAGCATGAATGAGGCGCTCCTCCTTGAATAGCCCGCCCCTGCGAATACTCTCGATCTCTTCCTGGTACGTCGTTCGGACTTTGGTACTGAAAGCCATTGTCGGTCTCCTGATTCCGGGCGGCCCGCGGCGATTCCGCCGCACCCCCGGGGAATTCAATCCTTTGCGGTGAGGGCTTCCCCCATTCCCGAGCGGGTGGCTCAGAGACTCTCTTCGCCGCGCGCGGCAAGACGGAGTCGAGCGAGTGCGAGGAAACAACCTTCGAGACAGGACCCGTGAGGGACATGTCGCGTCGGGCACATCCGCCCTACTGGCCTCCGAACTCCTTTACCAGTTCGCAGATCTTGCCGACGGTATCGAACGCGTCCGGGGTCGCCTTGTCGTCGGGAATGGAGATCTTGTACTTGTTCTCGAGGAATCGCTTGAGCGACACCATCGAGAAGGAATCCACAATGCCCCCGGAAATGAGAGGCGTATCCGGTGTGATCTCCTCGTCGTCGTCTTCAAGATACTCATTCTTCACGTAGTCGAGCACGGCTCTTTGCATCTCGTCCATTCGAGCGCTCCTTAGCGTTTGCGAATCGATCTGACGGACTCACACTCTAGCAGAACCATCAGTCGTCTTCAACCGTCGAGGTATCGCCGATTTCCTCTCCCCATTCCCGGGCGCGCAGGAGCCTCCGCATGATCTTGCCGCTCCGGGTCTTGGGGAGCGAGCCGGCGAACTCGATCTCCTGCGGCATGGCAAGCGGCGACAGTTTCTTCCTCACAAAGTTCATGATCGAAAGCTCCAGGTCGTCACCCGCCGCATGCCCCGGCTTCAGGGTGATGAAGGCCTTCACCACTTCCATATTGATCTCGCACGGCTTGCTGACGACGGCCGACTCGGCCACCGCCTCGTGCTCCAGGAGAGCGGATTCCACTTCAAACGGACTCACCAGATGTCCGGCGGTGTTGATGACGTCATCGTCACGCCCCACAAACCAGTAGTAGCCGTCCGCGTCGATCCGGGCGCGGTCGCCCGAGAGATACCAGCCGCTCCTGAACTTCTCGCGATAGGTGGCTTCGTTCCGCCAGTATCCCCGCATCATCGAAGGCCATCCGGGCCGGAACGCAATGAGTCCGGTGGTTCCCGGTTCCGTGATGGGCTCATACGTTTCGAGGTCAACCACGGTCGCCGTGATCCCCGGGAAAGGCTTTCCCATCGAGCCGGGCTTGACCTTCATGCCCGGAAACACACTGATCATAATGCTTCCGGTTTCGGTCTGCCAGAAGGAATCGTGGAAGGGAAGCCCGTAAGCCTTCTCCGACCAGATCACGGCCTCGGCGTTGAGGGGCTCACCGACGCTGACGAGATGACGGAGCGAAGAGAGATCGTGTTTCTTCGCGAGTTCCTCTCCCGCCTTCATCAGCGAGCGAATGGCGGTCGGAGCGGAATACCAGACGGTGACACGATGCTTCTCGATGAACGTGTACCAGGCGTCCGCCATGAAACCCATGTCGAGAACGCACTGGGTGCACCCGAGACTCCAGACGCCGATGATGCCGTAGGACGTGCCGGTCACCCACCCGGGATCCGCCGTGCACCAGTAGATGTCGTCGTCGGTCAGATCCAGGACCCACTTGGCCGTGATGTACTGGGCGATGAGGGAATAATGTACATGCTGCACACCCTTGGGAAGCCCCGTCGTTCCGGACGTATAGTGCAGCACCGACGGACTCTCGGCCTTCGTGGGATGAATCTCCAGATGTTCGACGGGATCTTCCGACTCGAGGGAGAACGCGACGTCTCCGTCCTTCAGCGCCCCGGGGTCATCGGCATCGACCACGATGATGTGTTTGAGGGAAGGCAGTTGATCTCGAATCTTCCTGACCTTGCGGACGTGCTTCTTCTGAGTGAGCACGGCCGAGGTTTCCGCGTTGTCAAGCCTCACCAGGAGTGACTCATCGCCGAAAGCCGAAAAGAGCGGCTGCGCGATCGCGCCGATCTTGAGGATCCCCAGGAATCCCAGGTAGAGTTCAGGGACGCGATCCATGAAGAGACACACACGATCGCCGTCACGGATTCCCAGGCGTCTCAGGAACGCTCCAATCGTGTTGCTCGCCAGACGGATATCGTTGAAGGTGTAGTTCTTCGTCCGGCCGCCCAGACCTTCCCAGATGAGCGCGAGCTTGTCGGCCTTGCCCATCTCGCAGATCCGGTCGGTGCAGTGCCAGCCGATGTTGATGACACCGCCCGTCCGGTAACCGAGTTCCTTCTCGGACAGCGACCAGTCAAAATCCTTGGCCCGCTCTTCATACGAACCGATGTTGGACATTCGGCCTCCCTTACGTTTTCGATCCTCCGGCCGCCGCGCCTTGGATTTCTATGATGATCACGGCCGAGGCCATGTCTTTGATGTGGCTGAGTGATACATGAATACGAAACGACCCGTTCTTCTCCACGAGCTCCCTCACGTGACCGGAGACCCGGATCGCGGGCTTTCCGGCATCGTCCTTGAAGACCTCCATGTCCGTCCACTTCATGGGGCCCCGGAGGCCGGTGCCGAGGGCCTTGAGGAGCGCTTCCTTGGCCGCGAATCGAGCGGCGTAATGCTCGGCCGCGTGTTTCTTGCCCTCGCAGTATTCGATCTCCCCCTCGGTGAACACGCGGTGCGTGAATCTCTCGTCCTCCGAGAGCTGCTTGGCGATTCGCGAAACCTCGATGGTATCGATCCCGATGCCGAAAATCAACCCGGCCTCCCTGCTTCGGCGGGTTTACGCCGGATCTCGATCCGGCGGAACACATCGATAGGCCCGTCGCTCCGGCGATTCGGCGACGCATGGACGGCCGTCCACTTCCGGCCGACGAATCAGAATATCCGATTGGGAGTCGATTCACAACGTCGAACGTGGATCGTGCGATCCGGCCACACTCGTCACTCGAGCATAACCATCTTCCGTGCGAGGATCTTCTTCTCGGTGATCAAGCGGTAGAAGTAGATACCCGTGGAGACTTTCCTCCCCGCGTCATCCTCGCCCCTCCACACCACGCGGTGATCCCCGGCTTCGTAGAGACCACCTGCAAGGACGGCCACCCGGCGCCCGTCCACACCATAGACCTCGAGAGAAATGCTCTGGCGCGAGGGCAGGACGAACTCAATCTCTGTAGCCGGATTGAAGGGATTCGGCCGGTTCTGCCGGAGCCGCACCTCCGGTACACCGGACGCGAGCGCCCCGACCGCCGTCGAGCCGACGATCTCGAAATCCCCGTCGGACTCGTCGATCCCCTCGTTGTCCGCCGCGTCACGGCAAATCACCTTGACTCGACATGCGCCTTCATTCACGTCGGGCACGCTCCACGGCCAGGGGGACTCCAGCCGCCCGGACGCCAACATCTGCGGCCAGGTGCTCCCGCCGTCGGTGGAGAGGACAATCTCCGTCGACGTCACTCCGACATTGTCGGAGCACGTCCAATGAACCATGTAGGGGTTCCCGGTTCCCCCTGGGATCTGCTCGCCGCCGTTGGGGGTCGACACGACCACGACGGGAGATTGCAGATCAACCAGTCCACGGCAGGCCGTAATCCGAAAATCGTCCACGCCGGCCTCGACGATGGAACCTTCATCCGCATCCTCCGCCACGAACCGTAGCTGAACCGCATCCGTCAGATCCACGTAGTCTTCGACATCGAATTCCATCCACACCCAGCTGCGATCGCTCTGATTGGTATTCTCGAGAGCCACCCACTCGGAACCATCGCCTGTGATTTCCACGACCCAGAAATCCAATCCCGGCGCCACGCCGGTGTCGTTCGAGTACCAGCGGTAATAGCTCACGGTGGCACTCGTGTATTCGGAGAGATCGAACACCGGTGAGAGGAGCGTGGTACGTCCTCCGTCCACGTCGTAACTTCCCTGACTGAAGCCGTCCTCACACGCCGTGATGTAGGCCGACATCCCCGGGGGGGGCGAATGATCATCCTCCGGCTGTGCCTCGGTTCCTTCCGGATTGCACCGCTCCCACAACCCGAGGACCGCACTGTCCCCCGGAGCACCCGCCACCCAGCCATGATCGGTCTCGAAATCGTCCTCCAGGATTACGGCAAAGTCGACGAGAAACGAATGAAAGACGTCCGGGGCGCCATCCGGATGCGTCGCCCGATGGTACGTGGAGTCGACGGCCAGGATGTAGTAGTCGACACCGGTGCCGCAGTACTGTGGTGGGATATGTGCGATGTATTCGTCCGGCGCTCCCGTGGATTCCATGAGGGCCCACGCCCAGCTGCGAGCCTGCGTGTTCCACACGACGAAGAGGGAATCGGGATCGAGCGGCGCCTCGTGCGTCGTGATGGTCGCCACGACGGGATAGGGAGCGTCCGCCGCCTCCGTGTCCTCCAGGGCCGTGTGGGCGATCTGGACCCACACCGGCGTAGCGGGGGTCGCCTGGACCGGATCCGAGTAGTCGCTCTTCATCCCCGCTGTATCCGTCGCTCTCACCCTGTAGTAGTAGGTGGTGTCGTTCACGACCCCGTCGTCGAGCCACTCCGTGGTCGGCGCCGGGATCGAGACCAGAGAATCCGTGGGGTCGGGCGACGTCGATCGGTAGATGACGTAGGCGGCGAGATCCGGTTCGGTGTTGGCGCTCCAGGAGAGCTCGACCTCCCCGTCACCCGGCACCGCCGCCAGGTCCTCAGGCGCCGAAGGCGGCACATTCCCTACGATATCCACCGCCGCCGAATAGGGCAGGAAGTCGTGCTTCGTGACGGTGACCGTCATCGATCCCACCGACTGCGGGGCGGGGGTGAAGACAACCTGGCCGGTTGCGTCGGTCCATCCCACTTCATAGACGTCCCCGAGCTTCATCAGGCAGACCTGCGCCTGCGCGACGGGACTTTTCGCGGAGCTCACGGCCACGGTGAAGGAGGACGGCCCGGTCGGAGCCGAATCGGGATGAACCACGGAAAGGCTCGTCGGGACGCTCGTCCAGATGTCCAGTTCCGGATCGCCCAGCAGGCATAATTCGTAGAAACACCACCGGTTCGCGCCGTAGGTGATGAAGGGGATGTTGTCGGTCTTTGAGTCGTCGTTGGCCTCGCCGATTCGCGTGATCTGTTCCGCGAAGATGGCGTCGAAGAACTGGCGATCGAAATACTGGGAGGATCCGTTCGTGCTTTCGTGCATTCCCCACCCGTAGCGAGTGTTTCCCACAAAGGCGACGGCGGCCTTGTCGTCCGTGACGAAATGTTCCCCGATGGCGTCCACCGTGTACAGGCCATACTCGGTGCGGTTGTCGAACGAATTGCAGTAGCAACCCTGCGAGTAGACGATGAAAAATCCGTGGTTCAAGCCGTTGTTGGTGAACTCGGTGTCGACATCGTTGATCACCATTCGAAGGGCATAGGTCACGGTGGAGTGACCCAGGTGGTTGCAGAGGTTGACTCCGGCACTCAGAGAATCGATGGCGGCCGACTTCTCCCACTCACCGTGATCCCGGTCGTACAACGTGCTGACCTCGAAGTCACTTCCGGCGAAGCCCGCTGTCGTGTAGCCGTGGGCGGAGGAACCGAAGCGAATCTCGTCCTTGTAGTCCGCTCCCCAGGTCGGGTCGGCCCAGAGGATCTCGCTCAGCAGGAACGCACGATTGCAGTCCTCGGCCACCGGGTCCTGCTGGTACTGGATTGTCTTGTCGACGAAGTTCTGCGCCTCGACGGCGTTATCGACGGTCGCCCGACCAATATGAACCTCGGGAAGGAGATCCTCCTCGCCCTCTTCGCCCCAGTACGAATCCCCGTCCGTGTTCCATGTGCCGTCCAGGGCGCCGTAGTAAAGATCGGCCGGGATGTCGTCGTCCACGTCGCTGTACGCCGTTGCGTAGAACCCGCGGTGAGGCAGAATCTCGTCGTCGCCGCCCAAAAGCACGTACGCCGTTCCCCAGCCGTTATAGGCGTCGATGATGAAGGCCCGTATCTTCTCCGGATCATCCCCTCCCGAATACTCGGCGTAGATGTCGCTCAGAAGGACGATCGTGGCCGGCACACCGCGCGCGGTCTTGAAGGCGGCCAGATCTTGAAAGATGGACTGGAACGTACTCGTGGTGATGATGACGTACTCGTAGTCCTCGGCGGGATCCACAAGACTTCGAGAGAGACGCACGTCGGTGCGGGTGGGGTAGCCCGCCAGCGATTCCGGATTTACAACCAGCCGCTGGATACGACGCTCGTCCCTCGGTCTCGATCGAAGCAAGTCATCCAGCGAGCGCCGCGCTCGGGCGGTGGATTGTGTCGTGATCCGCAGTTCGAGGCCCGTCCAGTAGGAAATCTTACCCCCGGCGGGAATGTACTCGACCGGGCACACAGAAAAAGTCCCGATCCCGTGACCGGAGAGAAACTGCGTCGAGTGCGGTCCGATGGGATTCGCCGGGAAAATCCGATCGGATGCGTAGACCTCGGGGTCGAATCCGACCGGCCTCACAGAACCTTCCCGGCTCAAGGGGTATTGCGGCTGGGCGGGTGCCACAACCCACCGCCCGTCGATCGTTTGCCGCTCGCCCCCACGCACGTCGACGGACGTGATCTCTTCTCCCGGAGGAAGAAGAACCGTAATCCCTCTCCACGGAAGCGCCGGGGCTCCCGGCTCCCCATGGGTCCAGGTCTCCGGAAACTCGAGCCGGACGGTACCGTCAATCTCGGTGACGGTGGGCGCGGGGAAATCCAAGGTCAGGCTCAATTCGCCTGCGACCACTTGGGATACGGTGCCCAACAAAAAGACCAGAAAAAGAGGAAGACACCGGGAGCGATCGGCTACGGAACCCATGAGCGGCCTCTCTTGGACAGCGTCCAAAGCGGCAAGAACAGTCTATTTCAGGCGGAAGGATCTAAATCATAACACATCCAGGTAAAGGAATCCAGTCGGAAGCACAAGCGAAGGCGCCCCGAGGTTGATACGGAGCTCTACCTAGTTTCGATAGAGCCCGGAGATTCTCTTCAGCTCTTCGGCCGCGCCGTCCGGCGGGCGAGTGAGGAGACTGACGACGACGGTCAGCAGGGCGGAGATCAGAAACGCGGGGACCAGTTCGTACATGCGGGATTTGAGCGCCGGGGTCTGGTTCCAGACGATGGTGAGCACCGTACCCGACAGGAGACCGGCCACGACACCCCACTTGCTCGTCCGCTTCCAGAAGAGGGCCAGAATGATCGGAGGCCCGAAGGCCGCGCCCAATCCGGCCCAGGCGAAGAGCACCAGCCAGAAGACCAGCTTCTTGGCCACGGCGCCCAGAACCAGAGCAACCAGACCCAGGACGATCACCACCATCCGGCTGAAAGTCACGAGCCCGCGCTGGGACATCTCCGACCCCTTGCGAGCCACCTTCTGAAAGAGATCCCGAACCACGGCCGAAGCCGCCACGAGAAGCTGTGAATCGACCGTCGACATGATGGCGGCGAACACGGCCGCCAGCACCAGTCCGAACAGGAACGGGGGCAGGTATTCTGCGGAAAGACACGGGAAGAGCGATTCGGTGTCCGCCTGCGGGAGGGCCTCCCGGGACGTATAGAGTGCGCGCCCGGCCAGACCGATGAAGACGGCCCCCCACGCCATCACGACGTTCCACAGGGTCCCGATCCACGCCGAGGCCCGAAGCCGCCGCGGGTCCTTGATGGACATATAGCGGACCAGAATGTGCGGATTCCCCGGAGACCCGAACCCGATCCCCAGGAATCCGATGAGCGCACCGGCCCCGAGCGACACCGGATCGATGAGCGCCGCGTCCTGCCCCGCTAGATTCCCCAGGACGGCCCCCAAACCCCCCAGATCCACGATCGCCACCGCCGGCACCACCACGAGCGCGATGATCATGAAGATCCCCTGGACGAAGTCGGTCAGCGCCACCGCCATGTAGCCGCCCAGGATGGTGTAGAGGAGCACGATCCCCGCCGTAATCAGGACCCCCTGGAACGGCGTCGTCCCGAAGCTGGCCGCGAAGGCCTTGCCCCCGGCATTGAACTGGGCCGCTACGTAGGCCACCATGAAAACGATAATGATCACGGCCGAGAGCACCCGGAGCAGGTGACCGCGATCCTTGAAGCGGGATTCGAGGAAATCCGGAATCGTGATGTCGTCGAACAGTTCCGTGTAGCGCCGGAGCCGCTTGCCCACGAAAAGAAACAGGAACAGCTCGACGACAATGTAGCCGACGACGGCCCACACGGCCGAGATCCCCCGGGCGAAGGCCATCCCCGTCACGCCCAGGATCAACCAGGAGCTACGCCCCGAGGTGACGGCCGAAAGCGCTACGACCGCGGGGTGCATTTTTCGCTTCGCCAGGAAGTATTCGCCGATGCCGGCGGATGAGAACCGCGTGACGACGACACCGATGGCGACGATGATGAGAAAGTACAGAGAGAATGCAACGTAGACCTGCGTGTCGGCCCCCACCGCCCCGGTCCCCTCCACCCTACTCCCCCTTCTCTTTCAAGAGAGCGGCCAGAACGATCGACGCGGCGATGATGAGCCCGGGCAGGACAAAAAGGGTGAAGATGGCTCCTGCGGTCACGACCGACCCCCGGATGAAGTCCGACAGAGATTCCGCCGTCTCGCCGGTGGAAACACCTTACCGGACTCGCATGCCCTATGCAATGGTTTTGGGATCGGGCGGGATTCGTGCGTCTTGATCCGTTCTCGGAAGGAGGGCGTTACAGAGCATCAACGGGTCGAGCAGACGTTGTTTCGTCGCCCACTCGCCCATTCGCCCACTCGCCCATTCGCCATCTCACGGCCTCGGGTCGGCCACCACGCCCATGAAGAGGATCCAGCCCGTGGCGTTGTCCCGGACGGCCACGAAGAAGGGGCGATTGACCACCATCCGGAACGGCTCCCGGCGCTCGGGCATGATGCTCAGAGCGATTCCCACCGACGTAACGGCGGCGGCCTCGGTTCCTTCCTCGTTTACCTTGAGATAGGTCTTGTGCTTGACCTCGTCGATCCACACCTGCTCGGGGATCATCCTGGAGAAATCCGCCCGGGCTGGATCGAACGCGACCGCCATTCCCATCGGTTGCAGGAAATCACCGAGACTCACGCCGTACTCCAGCTCGAACCGCGGCATCTTGAGGGAACCGTCCCGGGGTCCTCGACTCCTGAGCTCGCCGATCCATTCCCCCCAGGTCCCCCCGTCGAGACCCGCGAGAAATCCGGCCAGCCCCACGTCCCGGTCCGGCAGAAGGACATACATGCAGATTCGGCCCACGCCGTAGGGCAGGGCGATGGCCTGGAACCCCTCTCCATCCAGGTAGCGGTAGGAGCCGGAGTTGAACATCATCGGAACTCTCGTCGGCGTCCCGTCGAGCAGGAAGAAATCCTCTTCCTCGGTGTTCTTCTCTTCGAAGGGTTCCTTCCACGCTCCTTTGAAGTAGACCGCGTTGATGAGATAGAGGACGGCAAAATCCGGGATCACGCCGACAATCCGATCGATCCTCTCCCGCGTTGCGTCCCTGACCCAGGCGTTGATTCGTTCCGGAGTTTCCGGGTCCTGAAGATCGAGAGTCGTGATCCGGGCCCCGTACACGTCCCGGTTCACCTTCATGAATCCCGGCTCAAACGAAAACCCCCGGTCGGCCCACAGAGAGTTGACGATGGAGAGATCCTCGATGCCGTAGCGGGCCCAGTCGATCTCAAGAAGATCGGCGTTCACCGAATTGATGTCTTCGATCTCGAGTCCCGTGAGCCCCAGGACGTTCGCCATCTGATCGAACGTTTCGCCCTCCGCCCCGTTGAGCGTCATGGTGAGCGCCAGGGAAATGCTGGCAGGAGAAATGAAAACGTTCTCGGACGGCTCGTCCTCGATGAGTCGCTCCAGCAGGTCGAATCCGAACCGACCGTTGCCCGCGATGACGGGGTCGTTGGGCTGGAGCGATTCTCCGGCGGCCGGCAACGGGACCAGAGCCACAAGCGCCACCAGCGCCGCCAAGAAGAGGGGCGAACCCGACCCGTGCCGTCTCTTTGTCCGGTTCATCCTACACCTCCCCCCAGTCGGTCGCGCCACAGCCGGATCCAGCTCCCGGCTTTCTGCATTGACCCCGGCCGGCCGCGGAATTGCAGAAAGTTGAAAGTCGAGAGTGGACAACCCAGACCCAGGGCCGGCGACGGGGAAGGTTCGCCGGATCGAAGGCCACGGCGCAAGGCCCGCACTGCAGAAAATCGAGAGTCGAAAGTTGAGAGTCGACAACACATCCATCGGGCCAGCCGCGGTGAAGATCCGCCGGATCGAAGGCCCGAGCGTGGCGTTTCGGCCCGAGCAGATCGCCGCCCCCCTTGCCGATTCAATACCTCACTCACGCTCGTGGCCAAGAGACGCCGGACCTTTGCCGCGGCAAAAGGCCCGCGCGAGAGATCCGAAAGCCGAGAGCCGGAACACACGAACCCGGGCCGGCCGCGGTGAAGATCCGCCGGATCCCGTTCGTCGCGCGCCCCCGCCCTACAACACCGGTTCCACGATCGCTCCCATGAAGAGGACGGTTCCCGTCAAGTCATCCCGAATGACGCAGAAGAACGGCCGATCGACCGTCACAGCCGGAGGCGCCGATTCGAATTCGATACTCACGGAGGTCGCCGCGGCCGCCTCGGTGCCTTCCTCGTTCACCTCCACGAACGTCTTGTGGAGGACTTCACCGATCCAGTACCCGCCCGTGCCGAGCATCGGCGAGAAATCGGCGTCGGCGGAGAATGCCACATCCATCCCGAGAGATTTCAGAACGTCGTTCAGCTGGACCCCGTATTCCAGTTTGAACTTCGGAAGCGCTACGTCCACATCCGTTTCACCGAACCCCGCCATCCAATTCTCCCAGGCCTCCGGACTCAGCCCGTCGAGAAACGCAGCCAGACTCGATGCTTCGTGCGGCAGAAAGACGTACATGCTCATCCGGTCGTCGCCGTACGGAAGGCGGACGGCCTGGAATCCTTCGGTCCAGAGGTACTCGAGGCCGGCAGACTGGTGCATCGTGGGATGCATCTTCTGGCTGCCGTCCGGCATCGTGAAGAGACGATCCGCGGTCTCCGCCTCGTCGAACTGATAGGTCCAGGTTCCTTTGAAGTAGATCGCGTTGACGAGGATCATCGCCGTATTAGCCCCGATTTCTTGAATGATCTCCGTGATCTTGTCCTCGGTCGCTTCGCTCACCCAGTCGTTGATCTGACCGGGAGCCGCCGGCTCGGCGCAATTGAGCGTGGAGGCTTCGGCCGCGAAGTAGTCCCGGCATCTCTCCAGAAAATCGGGCAGTACGGATTCCCCGCCACACACCCAGATGGAATTCGCTATGCTGAGTTGAACCTCGGTGTCGTTCTGTTCCAGCCATGCCTTGAGGGTGGCGTTGGTCTCGTTGATCTCATCCAGGGTGAGTTCGTCGATCTCCAGCACCTCGGCCATCCCGTCATAGGTGTCCCCGCCGGCCCCGTTGAGCGTCATCGTCAGCGCAAAGGCAATGCTGGGCGGAGAGATGAAAACGTTCTCGGTGACGCCGTCCTCGGTGAGCTCCGACAAAAGACGGAATGCGAATCGGGTGTCGGCGTCCACCAGCCGCGAATCCACGTCGGCGGCGGAGATCGGGTTGGACCCGCCCGGATCGGGCGCAGCGGGCCGGGCGCCATCGTCGTCGGAACACCCGGCGAAGCAGACACCGGCCACCATCAGGGCACACGCGGCGGATGAGAACAGTCGTCGTTTCATGACGGCCACCTCCTGCGGGGAAAGACCAAGGAACACGCAGATCCGCCCCTCGATGGCCTCCAAATCAGATTCGCGCGAACCTGCTTTCGTTATCCAGCCTACCACATGAAATCCGGTCGTCAACCCCCCTCCCGGATTCACAATGCGACAAACCCCGGATCCGCCTATTTCCCGTTGCTGATTCACGACTTCCGATTTCCGTCCAGTGGCCCCCGAACCCGTGGATTCGCGGCGAATGACAGCGAATGGGAAATCGGAAATAGAGCTTCGGAGAAACGCCTCGGAAAACCCGGTGACCAGTGACGAGTGTCCGGTGACTGGGGATAGCGCGCCGTCTGGTCGCCCGATCAGCTAGTCCGTGAATGGAACGCCATCCACGGTCCAGAGGTCCTCGTTGCCCGTCTGGTCGGAGCAGTAGACAATGCGGCCGCCCAGCGGGCTCCAGCTGGGCTGCGTATCCTGGTGAACGCAGGATCCGGTCAGGTTCTCCGGTGATCCCCCTGCCGAACCGACGACCCAGATGTCCCAGTTGCCGGCCGCGTCGGACTGGAAGGCGATGTATCGGCCTCCGGGTGACCATGCGGGATTTCTTTCATTCGCCGCCGTTGTCGCGACGGCGATCGGGGTTCCGTCGTTCACATTCTGAACGTATACATTGTAGTCGGTTCCGTCGAAGATGGAGTAGGCCACTCTCTGTCCGTCCGGCGACCAGACCGCCTCCAGGGCAACGCCGCCGAGACCGTCAAGCGCGAGGCTCTCGACGTCTCCCCCATCAGAGGGAATCAGGCGCAGCGTGTCGGCTCGCGAGAAGAGGACGGTTGCGCCGTCGGGCGACCAGGCCGGCCAGGAATCCACGACCGCTCCCTCGGTCAGCTGCCGAAGGTTGGGAAGCGTCGAAAGATACGCGACGATCCAGAGCCTCACACTGGCCTCGGCCGGGGGACCGCTCTCGTCGAAATCCGCGGCGAACACGACGCTCTCCCCGTCGGGGGACCAGGAGGCTCGAGATACCATGTATCGCTCCCCAGAGGTAATCCGCCGGAGGGACGTATCGGTCAAGCCCAAGATCCATACTTCCGGATCGCCCGTTCGAGTGGAAATGAACACCACCTGATCCCCGGCAGAATTCCATACCGGATACGTATCGCTTGCCGTGTTTGTGGTGAGCCGAGCGTAGGTCAGCGCACCCGGATTGAAAACAAGTTCGGTCTCTCCCGAGTCACTGGAACCGCACCCCCCCGCCAGAATCAACCCTACGGCGCACCCCAAAAGCCTGCTCCCTGTTAGCAAAAGGTTCCTCCCGTCGGTGGATCTTCGAGTCGTCAGTCGGTGCAATCGATCTCTGCTTCCTTCACGGCTTCGGGCTTGCGCCCGGAGAACCCCTCGAGGCGGGATTCGAGGGTTGCGATCATCGCGCCGCATGAATCGCGTGACGGGCAGTCCAACGCGAGAGCCAGATAGGCGTTCCGCTGCACGGCCTTTCGCCACAGGCCCTCGTCCTCGACGATCACGGCGCCTCGCCCGCGTTGTCCCTCGGTGAGGATGTCGGCCCCGGTCCCTGCTTCTCGCCGGAAACCTTCCAACGCCTCGGCCGCACTCGTCACGTCGGGATAGGATACGAGGACGAGGAAGACCTGACCCTCGCCCGCGAGTTCATATTCTCCGATCACCCCGTCGGTCAGATCGGACAGCCCCAGCGGGTTTTTCTCGGAAAGGTAGTAGAACGTGCTCAGGGTCAACGACGTGTGGAAAAAGTGAACTCCCCCGGGGACGCGTCCCTTCACCGGGAGAAGCGAAACGAGCGCGGGCACGTCCTCTTCGCTCGTGATCCTCCGGGCGACCGATCGACCCGTCTCCCGAATCGTCGTCAAGTATTCCTCGTATCCTCTCCACATGAACACGCGCACGAAGTACTCGCCCTTCCAGAACCTCAGGGTCCCTCCCTGGATCTGGGCCCCCCGGCCGACGTCGGTATCTTCCCCCCAGGTATCCTGGGTGAACATTCCATAGGCGCTCTTCGCGCTCCCCATCCGGTAGACTTCGACCTTGAGGGGATCGCCCCCGGGAGAGATCCACTCTCCCACCGCCAGATCCTGAAATCCGTAGTCCAGGTAAACCTCGGCCCCGCCGTTCATGTAGTCATAGAGACCCCTGGATGACGACACCGTGCGGCGCTCGCCCGGTCCCCATCCGGGCAGTTCGTCCTCGGCCGGAAGGAGATCGATGGTGTTCACCTGGACATTCTCCGCCGCAGACGCGGGCGACGTTGCGAGAAGAACGCTCAGCAGAATTGCCGGAATCATTCCCTCCTCCTTCATCTGAGAGCCACCGGGCCGTCCATACATTCTACGCAGGGATTTTCCGGCGTCAAGAGAGGGGTGGGAGTATTCTGCCGCGATTGCGAACGCTGAATCGCGGGTTGCGGATGTTGTCATCGGCAACGCCGGTGAATCGAGACACCCGGCAGGTGGGGGGCCTGCGAAGTCTCACTGATCAGAAGCGCCCTCCCGGCTCGGGGACTCGGATCGAGACAGGTGTTCCCCAATCCCCGCTTGAAGATCGTCCGATTCCTGCTACTCTATCGCGTCCGGAGGGAGAATGACGAAGAACCCGGGAGTCTATTGCCTGCTCCTGCGGCTGGCGAAGGAGAGCGATCTCAAGATCGGCCGCCGAAAACGGTCATTTCCGGCCGGCTATTACCTTTACGTGGGCTCGGCGATGGGCGGATTGGACGCGCGCATCCGGCGGCACCTCTCGCACGAGAAGAAGAAGCGCTGGCACATCGATGTCCTGGCGGACGCGGCCAAGGCGCATCGCGTGTTCCGGTTCCCTACGGACTCCCGGACCGCCGAGTGCCGGCTCGCCCGCCGACTGGCCGTCTGCACGGACGCCACCGGAATCGAGGGCTTCGGTTCGTCGGACTGCAGGTGCAAGACTCATCTCTTCCACCTCAGAACCAAGCCGCTCTTCAATCCGTTTGACCTTCTGCGCCGCAGGAGTATCGAGCGTGTCGTCCGGACGCTCTCCGTCCTCTACTCCACCCCGAAGGCCTGTGGAACGCGGGATCCTTTCCGGTCCCTGATCACGTGTGTGATCTCCCTGCGGACCAAGGACGAGGTGACCGCCCCGGCCGGCGACCGGCTCTTCCAACTGGCGCGCACGCCCTCTGACATGATCCGGCTCCCGGCGTCAACGATCGCCGGGACCATCTACCCCGCGGGGTTCTACCGGCAGAAGGGGAAGACGATCCGGGAAATCTCGGAAATTCTCGTCGACCGGCACGCTGGACACGTGCCCGGCACGATCGAAGAGCTCACGGCCCTTCCCGGCGTTGGGCGCAAGACGGCCAACCTGGTTCTCGGCCGCGCCTTCCAGACCCCCGCCATTTGCGTAGACACCCACGTGCACCGGATCTCCAATCGCCTGGGGTGGGTGGCGTCGGACACGCCGGAGGAGACAGAGATTGCCCTTGGGCGCGTGCTGCCGCGAAAACACTGGATCGCAATCAACGGCCTGATGGTCCGCCACGGCCAGGAGATCTGCCACCCGACGTCACCCAAGTGCAGCCTCTGCGCCATTGCCAAAGACTGCCTCCGGGATGGCGTTCAACGATCGCGATAGACGATTCATCCAAGCGCTTGACGTCCCGGTCCCGGTGATGTAGACATAGCGTACGAGCTCTGCATTCCCTCTCTGGTCCGTCCGGACGAAACGAGGCCACACGTGAGACCTCTGGCAACACCCCTTCTCATGCTTCTGGCCATCACTCTGGTCGGCACCCTCGGCTACATACAGCTGGAAGGGTGGCCGCCCCTCGAGTCCTTCTACCAGGTCGTGATCACCCTCAGCACCGTCGGCTTCAAGGAAGTCTCCCCTCTGTCCACGTCGGGCAGAGTCCTGACGATCCTGATCATTGTCTTCGGAATCGGGGCGGTGACCTACCTGGTCCGGAGGATCGTCGCTTTCACGGTGGAAGGGGAAATGGCCGGCCTCAGGAGGAGAAAGAAGATGAACCACTCTCTGGAAAGAATCAAGGACCACTACCTGATCTGCGGCTACGGGCGCGTCGGCAAGTGGGCGGTGGAAGAGTTTCTCAAGGAGAGCGTGCCGGTGGTCGTAATCGACGACAACCCGGACCTCGAACCGGATCTCCAATCTCGCTCCCTGCCATACGTCATCGGCGACGCTTCTTCCGACGATGTCCTGCGGCGCGCCGGCGTGACGCGGGCCCTGGGTCTGATTGCCGTCACCGACACGGATGCTGAAAACGTGTTCGTTGCCATGAGCGCGTGTGCGCTGAACCCCGACATTCGCGTCATTTCGCGGGCAAACGACGCAGCCACCGAGGCGAAACTCCGCCGAGCGGGCGTCGAGGGAGTGATCTGCCCGCTTCAAATCGCGGGCTCGCGCATCGCAAGCATGTTGCTGCATCCGGCAACCACCGGTTTTCTCGACATCGTCACCCGCCGCGGCGAAGACGAACTCCGCATTCAAGATCTCCCTATTCGCGAAGGATCTCCCCTTGCGGGTCTCACGATTCAGGGTGCGGACATTCGAGCCAAGTCGGGTTCCATGGTGCTGGGCATTCGACGACACGCCGGACAGAGCGAGTTGAACCCTTCGCCCTCCAGCCTCATCAATCCCGGCGACCGCCTGATCGTGCTTGGCACCAGGACCCAACTGTCGGTTCTTGAGAACATGATCTGATGTTCCAACCGATGTCGTCCTTCCGCGGCTTCTGAAGGGTCCCACGTTTCACCACACTGGCGAGATCCCGTTCACAAGAATCGACTTGACGCGTTTTGTTCGCGTGTGCTGCCACCGGGGAGAGGCAAAGCAGATACGCGCGCACACCCAGCGAATTGCGGCGTTTTGCATATAGTTGGCATGTAATACAATAACCAACAATCATTACACTCGATTGAAAACTCAGCGTTTAGCAGTTCCTTGCACAGTGAATAGCTGATAGATTCCTTTTTCCCGTTGACTTCTATTGCCACCTATGATAGACTCCTCTCGTTCTGTCCAGGAACTCGTAGCGATCGGACGACTGCGGGAGGTGAGATCTCTGGTCACCAGGGTCATTGGCTCACCTTAGTTTCAATTACACGTTGACCCGATGATCGATTCTCCGCTTGGTCTTGAAACCCGAGGTCGTGCAGATCCCGGTGAATCGATGGATCAAGCCGCACGGATCCGACGGTACCCGTTGCCTGGTAACTGCGAAACGGTTGTTGGCCGTGTCTTGGCCGGGCTGTCACGTAACGTGCTTGCGGTCAGATTCCTGGCCAGGCCGCGATCCAACGTGAACGAAACCGAAGGGGAAAGGCGCGTTCCGGTTCGCAGAGCTCGGCTGAACATTCTGTGGCATGATGCTCGCATACCCATATAACGAAAGGACCGGATCCTGCACTCATGAGAAGCGAGCCCTTGGCTACACGGATGAGAATGGAGGAAACGCCCTACGCTTCCGTCGGGAATGAGACGGTCCCGCGGGAGATTCGGTGCGCCAACTGCGGTCTTCTTCTCGCCAAAGGCCTGGGTTTCGGAGGAGCGGAGATCCGATGGAAAGAGCTGTGGCTCAGGGTCTGGGGACGAGCAAAGATCCGCTGCAGAAAGTGTGGCACCGTTTGTGACATCTAGATTGAGGCTCCAGAAGCCCGAAGGATGCGGACATAGAACGTAGAACCGGTAGGCGGTGATCGGGTCTCGCCCGAACCGTCGGCCGGTCGAATGGAATCAGAGGTTCGAGAAGCCCCTAGCAGCGTACCTAGGGCAGGGAAGCCTATGCGCTGCGAGGGGCTTTTCTTTCACCGGGTCTGAGGGTGGGGGGTTCCAGTGCAACACCATGGGGCTCAGCGAAAGAGAATCCCGACGGGAGGTCGCTGGAAGGTGGAGGCGCAAAGAAGACTCGAGGAGTCGAGAGCATTCCGTTCGCCCATCGCCGGCACGCTCACCCTGCTCTCGTGGCTCTTCCTGACCGGCCTGATCATCCTGCTTGCTCCGCCGACACTGCCGGCGCAGGTGGATCCCCAGGGGCTGGCGAAACTGGACATCGACCCCGCTCTCTGTGATCTGGGGCTCCTGTCCCCCGAAGATCCTCTCGATTCGGAGATGACTCCGGGGAAAACCACCGTTCGCCTTCTGAGCAGCGGGGACTGGAGGATCGAGATTGTCCTGGCCGGCCCGATCCGCCGCCTGAACGACGGTCTCGAGTTACCCCCGCCGGATCCGTCCGAGGTGATTGCCCCGATTCCCGGCGAATTGTTCTCTCTCTTGCCGAGCACCGTTGCGTCGGGAGAGGGTTCGAACGAATGGCAGGAACTCGAGGTCGACTGGAGAGAGGTCGCCACCGCCCTGGAACACGGACTGGATGTGAATTCGATGTCCGGGGTCTACGGATCAAGCCTGATCGCTCGTCTGGTCGATCCGGAGGGACAATCCCTTACGGCGGGCATTCATGTCACGGTCCAGTTCGAGGTGTCTCGTTGGGTCCGCGTTTCCGAGGGGATAGCGGACATCGATTTGTCTTTTGCGGCGGGGGATTGGGACGTCATCAATGAAACGGCTTCGACCTCGCTGCTTGTGGGCGGCAATGTTTCCTGGCGGCTTTCCTCCGCCAGGGTCGGAGAGATGTCCAACGAAGAAGGCCTGACGGATCTTCCGGTCCCGGGTATCGCCGTCTATGTCCCGGGGGAGGAGCTGGCTCCCGGTCTGGAGCCGGCGGTCGCCGGGTATGTCACCCTCGGAGAAGAACCCGTCACCATCGTCCTGGCAAATCCTGAAAGTCCATCCTCCGGATCTTTGGAGGACATTCCCATAGTGGTTCGCCTTGAGGCCGACGAGCCGCTCCCTGCGGGGAGGTACCGCATGACGTTGGTCTTCGAGGCAAGTGCAGCACAACCCTTACCATGAGGTCCTGCGAAAGGGGGGAGGAAATTTGACCTTTTTGCCGTCCGAGTCTTCCTCAGGGATGGTCTCGGACGGTGGGTAGTGGGAGGGCGGTCGGCAGCAATGCACCCACACCTTGGCCCTCAGGGTCCTGGTGAACCTACCTTCCGCGAAGGTACGGGTTTGGCTCTGGACAGAGCGCTGCAGCCGTTGCCCTCCCGTTGGAAACACCCGACTCAATCGGCACGGAGTCAGAGGTGTGCATTTGAGTACGTTGCACCATAGAAACCAACATACGGCAGTATAATCTGGTAGAGGAGGATTTGTGATGAAGCGCACATTGATCGTGTTGGCGGCTGCGAGTCTTGTGTTGACCTGGGCGGGCTTCGCCTATGGCGACATGGAGAGCAATGCCTCCTGCCACGTATTTGTGAATGTCGATCCGAACATTGGCGTCATGCCCGTGATGCCTTACTTCGATCTCGGCACCGTGCAGACGGGTACGTTCACCGGGATCATCCCGTTCCAGATCGACGCCAATACCGAGCAGGTGAGACTCCAGGCGGCCGCAAGTTATCTGTACAAGGGCAACGATCCGGATCCCGACAGCCTCTGGGTCGAACCTATTGTCCTCTTTATGGAGGCCGATGAGTTTGGACCGGCGGGTATCGAGATCTTTGCCGCCAATGGAAATCCGATTGGCGGAGCGTCGCATCGTGCCATCTACAGCCAGCAGACTGTGATCAATGGGTTCCCGGGCTGGTCGACCGAATACGTCACGTTCGAGAGCGCCCAGAACAACCACTTCAGTCAGTTGGTCGATCTGTATGTGACCTGGATCCAGGACGATCCCGAAAAGCCCATGGGTGAGTACAGTGGCGCTGTCGCCCTGTTCGCGGGCGTCGTTCTGCCTCCGTACTAGGCAACCTAATGCGAGGTTTGACTGATGTTTGAACCCGCCCGGTCGGGCCTCCGGCCCGGCCGGAGAAATTCTGTGCCGATTGAAGAGGTGTTTTGAAGCAGAGCGCTTGATTTCTTACACTAGGGGGAACCATGGCACAAAAAATCAAAATAGGTGCGTTCCTCTCGCTAGCGTTCCTGCTTCTGGTTGTCCCCGCGGCCACCTGTGAAACGGGCGTTCCGCCGCTTGACGAAAGCCACGCGGTATGCCATGTTTTCGTCAACGTCGATGCCAATGTCGGCATCATGGCCATGATGCCTTCTGTCGACTTGGGCAGCGTCCAGACAGGTGTGTTCACCGGGACGATTCCATTCTACATTGATGCCAATACCCAGAAGGTGAGGCTCCAGGCGGCGGCGACCAAGCTGTTCAAAGGGGATGTCGCCGATTTCAATCCTGACAACCTGGAGGTCGATCCAATTCCCTTCGAATTCAACTCGGGTATTGAGCTCATTGCCGAGATGGGATCGCCCATTGGCGGGGAGGACAATCGGGTTGATTTTACCGGTCTTCACACTATCGAGGACTACCCTGGGTATGAAACTGAGAAGATCGTCTTTGAAAGCGCCCAGAACAACCATTTTAGCCAGCGAGTGGACATGGTTGTGACCTGGGAACAGGGCGATCCGGAAAAACCCATCGGCGAATACTCCGGTAAGGTGAAGATGCTCGCAGAGGTTGTCTTACCTGCCCCTTAGGGGGACAATTAGAAGGTAGGAGCATCCAGTCCAGCACCGCGGGGCTCGCGTCCGAAAGACCGGGTCCCGCGGGCTGGGACATTTAGGGATGCACGACTGACATCTGAAGGTAGGAGGTTCCATCGATGCGTAGAGGCTTTGGGTTGGGGCTTCTGGCTCTGGCGGCCGTGGTTCTGCTGTCCACCGGCCGGGCCAGTGCGGTGCTCTCAGTCCACCCGGCGTACGTCGAGCTCAACCTCGACAGGGGGAGGCCCTCCGAGATCCTGACCGTCACCAATTTGACGGACGAAGAGGTGCGGTATCGCGCCAAGGTCAGGCATTTCCTGTACACGAAGGAAGGTGGAATTCAGCACTTGCCGCCCGACGAACATTCTCTCGCGTCCTGGACGAAGCTCAATCCCAAGGAATTCACCATTCCTCCCAAGGGGAGCAGAGTCATTCGACTCTCCGTGATCGCGCCCAGAAACCTCGCGCCCGGAGAGTACTGGGCGGACATCGAGTTTGAACCGCTCGAAGGCCGGGTCACCGAGGCCGACGACGGGGAAGGCCGGACCATCCGACTGGAGGTAACGGCGTCGATTCTGGTTCCCATCGTGGGCCAGGTCGGGACCCTCACCTACCAGGTCCAACTGCAAGACCTCAGTGCCTGGAAGACGGAAACGGGCATCAGGGTCTCGGCCCATCTGGCAAACACCGGAACCGGCAGGATCGGAATCAAAGGGACATATGAAGTGCTCAACGCTTCGGACGAAGTGGTTGCGGAAGGTCTCATCGGCGACGACACGATTCTCGCCGGTGGAGAGAGAGTTTTTGTCCGGCTGGCCGAAGGTGAATTCTTGGACGACGAGTACATGGTCCGGGTTCGGTACACATCTAGAAGAATCGAGGAAACCATCGCCGGGCAAACATCGGTTGCGCTCGTGAGCCCGGAGGAAGAACCCGGGTTCCAACCCTAGTCCCGAGCCTGGCCCGGCATCGAGGAGCGGACTCGAATGCCCGATCGGAGGCAGAACGGCTCTGGTTGCTTCGAGCGAGGACGATGGTTTTTCGTCATATCGTCTCTCGTTGTGGGAGGATTCTTGTGCCCACCTGCGACCTCGACCTTTGCATCCGAACCTCCCGACGCATTTTCCGAGACCCGGTCGGCTCTTGCTCAGATTACGGGTCCCGTTGTCGAAACGGTCGTCGTAGGCCTTACCTTACGAGGCGAACGACATCGGGACCAGCTTCGAATCCCCGATCTCGACGTGATCTACACCGAGGACGGCAAGCACCTCCTTCCTCTGCTCCGAATTCTTGATATTCTCACGATCGAGATGACTCACTCCGGTACGTCACTCATGTTCCGCCCCGAGGGTGCCGCCGAAGCCGTCGTCGACTTCGAAACGAAAAGTGTGACGTCGGGAACGCAGTCCCGGACGGTGGCGATTCGGGTGGGCGTTTCGGACATCACCAGATCCCCGGAGGTTTATGTTCCGGCGGACGTCCTGGGCGAACTCCTTGGGTTGGACATCCAGTGGGACGAACAGGCCTACGAGTTTGTGTTCTACACCGACCAGAGGCTCAGGGTATTCGAGCAATTCTATCCGTCCACGCCTTCGCTGTTCACGATCGGTACCCATCCCGCGGAGATCCACCTACCCGGGAACTTGCCGCCCGCCAGAGTCAAACGGCTATCGGCGCCGGACCTCAATTTCGCGGAGGTCCAGATGCAAACCCGCGCCTACAGTTCCGAGACCTATGGGAAACAGGTCGATCGTTTCAAGTTGCCGCATTTGAAACTCTGGGGCCAGGTTCTCGGGGGCAACCTGGTAACCTCAATCAGCCAGAAGCGATACGTATCCTCAAACAACATCTCCTTCGACCAGGCCTCTTGGACAACATGGTTCGACCATTCCGAGATTTCCATGGGAAGCAGTCATTTCGGCATTTCGGATCTGGTGTTCCCGTCCGTGGATCTGCTGGGCGTGCGCCTGAACGGACTCCTCCGAGCCCGCGGCGGACAGTCGGAGGATCCGACCACCGGGTCGGCCAGACAGCAATCCTTCCTCCCGACCCATGTCTTCCAGGGATACGCTCCTCTCGAGACCTCTGTGACGCTGTTCATCAACGACCGCGAGATATCATCTCAGACAGTCGAACCGTTTGAGAGTGCTTCTCCCGGGATGGGGCTCTACCGCTTTGAGGGCGTGAACCTCCTCACTCGCCAACTCAATGAGATTCGGATCGTCAGCACATTGCCGGACGGCAGCATTGAGGAGACGACCCGCGAAGTGCTCGGCACCAATCTTCTCCTTCCCGAAGGGGCGGTTTCATACCTCGGGGGCACCGGGACCGGGCGCAGGGGTCTCGGGGATCACTGGGAGACGGATGGAGCGTTCGCGGGCGGCCGCATGTTCTACGGCCTGCGGTCCAACTTCAGTGTCGGGATCTCGGGTGCTTTTCAGGAACACCTCTCAACGATGAGGGTCAACAGCTTCGCCATCTACGATCAGGATCTGAGCTGGGTTCCATCCCGAAGCCTCCACCTCGGTCCCAGGTTCGTCTGGCAACCCACCGGGCGGCTTCTCGTGAACGGAGAGGCGGCACGCAGCCATGACTCCGACGGCTCGGCTTCCGGTTGGGCATACAAGCTCGGCGCCGACTACCAGCACCGCAGTTTCAGCATTCGGCCGAGCCTGTTCTGGTACAGCCCCGTTTTCTTCGATGGCCGCAACGTCCTGCTTCGAGACCGCGCCGGCGGGAATCTCAATGCGTCCTGGCGCTTGGGAACCGGCCAGCGGGCCGGGATCGTAGTGACGCACATTCAAGACAACCTGTATGACACGCTCGATGAGACGATGTCTCTGAAGATCGCTCACGCCTACTGGACCACCCGAGCCCTGATTCCCAAGTCGTCGTTTACATTCGGCGGAACCCGGCTGTGGTCGAGCTCCCTCCCGGCACAGGAGATCTGGACGGTTGGGCTCGACACCGCCCTGTTGCCCAAGTGGAACCTGCGGAGTTCCGTGCAGCTGGGCAATGACTTCCAGCTCGGAAGGAGAGAAGACACGCTGCGGGGCCAGGGACTGGGCCAGTCGGGTGCAATTGGTCCCCGGACGTCGCGAATCGAGCTGGCCCGGAGGCTGGGCCGCACGTGGCGCCTGTCCTTCGGCCATCGCAGATCCTCCAATCTGGATCGGTCTTTCCTCGACATCACCCGCCGTCGGATCGGCGGCCGATCCTGGCAGTGGCGGTCTTCCTTGGGCTTCGACTGGCAGCAGAAGGACCCGTTCATCGACAACCGGTTGGAATACACCCTGGACGCCAGCCAGCGGAACCGGATTCTTCTGGAAAGCCGCTACTACCGCGAGTCCTGGGTGTTCAACGTCTGGCTTCAGATTCGGGGGCTCTTCGGGTTTGTCGAACGCCGCCCTTTCTGGGTCGGGGACGCTCATCTGAATCCCGCCGGCGGTGGCGTCAAGGGAAAGGTGTTTCTCGATTTCAACGCCAACGGTCTTCTCGATTCCGGAGAACCCGGGCTCGAGGCCATCGACATCGTCAGCAACGCGGGGAGTTCCGCCTCGTCCGGTAGGAACGGCCAATTCGTTCTCTCCAGTTCCGCGCGGACACAGCGAGTGCGCGTCCGCCTGGAACCCGAAACGCTGCCCGCGATCTACACACCCACCCAGGCCGTCCAGGATGCTTTCATCAAGCCCGGGCTGTACACGGAAGTGAACCTCGGGGTCGCCGCCTTCGGGTCCATTTCCGGCAACATCTCGGTTCCTTCAGAGAAAACGGGACTTCGGGGAATCTGGGGGGTGAAGGTCCTTCTTGTGGATGCAAACGGCAAGGTCGTGGGCAACTCGATCACCAACCGGGACGGATCCTACTACCTCGGGGAGGTGAAGCCCGGTACCTACACGGTGATGCTCGACAAGAAGACATTTCCGGCGGACTACGAGATGGACATCGTCGCCCGAGAAGTGGAAGTCCTGTCGGGCGTCGAACCCTTCGACGTTGACGATCTGAGCTTCCTCGGGGAGTACCGAGGCCAGCCGATCGAAGAAATCGAAGAGGTCGAGGAGGAGGACGTCCAGTACAAGGTCTTTGACTAGGAGGAAGAGGACATCCAGCACAAGGTCTTTGACTAGGAGGAAGAGAACATCCCGCGCGAGGTCTTCGACGAGCCCTGAGCGAAACGGCCCTCGCGCAATTTTCGGACTCGCGCGAAGGCCCCAAACCGGCGTTCCTACCATTGGAGACTGACCGACCGTCTGCGTTCTCTCAAACCGCTTCTACAGCTGGAGGAACTTCTCTCCGCCCCAGGTCGAAATCCGCTTGATTTCGGCAAAAGGCACGATCTGCTGGACTTTTTCCATCTGGTTGCGCTTGCGGGCGTCAAAAGAAAGCTCGACATAGTCGTCTTCAACAACGGCGATTGTCGCCGTGTATGTCTCGAGCGCAACACCGTCGGAGAGAGGCGTCTTGCGGTAGCTCTGGGGATTGATCACTGTCACCTGCTCCCCAATCCACCCTTCGAGAAAACCCCTGAACGTCTTGCCCGCCATCGGTTCCTCCTTGGGTCTAGGTAGAAACGCAGAACTGAGTTCTCACTGGAAGGCCTGACGCTGACCGGCCCATCCCCACTTCTGGAATTTATTCTACCCTAGCCAAGCCCCCAAGCGAAGTCAAGCCCAAATGCCACTAAAGCCCCCCCCCTATTGTGCCGATAGGTACTGCGAAGGGCAAAAGGGGTGGAACCCCTCCCACTTTCCTCAAAACGGGCAACCCAATGATCGGACGGCGCCTGCTCATCGGTCTTCCCCCGGGACGGCTGAGTCTCAGTCCCCGAGAAACCTGCGGCGGGAAACCCCCAACATCAAACCGCACAACACATTCCGGTTCCAAACCGCGGCCCCGCAGGGGCACAGGCCAACCGAGGAACCCAAAACGGGAATCCTCCGGCGGACAACATCGGGCCGGCCACGCTCCCATCCAGGGCAAGCGATGGGCCACCTCTCTCAGGCAGATTCTCTCTGAGAAGAACTCGTTCCAGAAACCGGCCGCGCGTGCCGGTGAGGAACGCACCGCTGTCTGCAGCCACTCGGGCGGCGGATATTCAAGGTCCTCCCGCAACCGCCGGCCGGCGTGACCTGTCTCCCGGATTCGTCCACGAGATTCGTCCACGAGATTCGTCCACGAGATTCGTCCACGAGATTCGTCCACGAGATTCCTTACAGAACGATCCTCGCAGAGTGCTGTTCAATCCGCTGCAGACGCTCCACGGTGAGGGCGGGCACGCCGAATTCCTCCTCTACCACGCCCTGAACCTCGTAGGGACCCCAGCCCTCCAGATGCACACGTTCCCGGCGGTAGACATTCGGGAAAAGCACACATTCAAAGGGACCGGTTTCATCGTCCAGGGTGACGAAAGCCATTCGCGCTCCGCCCCTCGTTTCCACGCTCCGCATCGTCGAGAGGAGTCCCACGGCTCTCACGCGCCGGCCGGCCGCCATGGCGGGCCTCCCCGGGAGGACTAACCCCTCCCTCCCCAGGTTCCGGCAGATCCACCTCAGGGGATGCTCCGCAAGAGAGATCCCCAGAACCTCGAATTCGTACCTCGCCCGGCGCCCCGGTGGAAATTCCCGCAAACCCAGGGGCGGCGGTCCTTCCACCAGGAGTTCCCCCCGCACCGGAATCTCTCGCGTGCGTTGCCGAACCCGATGCGATGTATGAAGTTCCCAGAGAAGCTCGGGCCTCCTCTGCCCCGTGAAGTCCAACGCCCCGGCTAACACCAGTGCCTCCGCTTCCGGTAGCGACATGTCCGTACGAGACTGAAAATCCGCCAGGTCCACGAAGGGACCGTCCCGCCGCCGTGACGCCAGAATTCCCTCCCGGACGTCCTTGTTGAGATTCCGGACCTGACTCAGCCCGACCCGGAGACATCCATCCTCCGCCGTGAACTCGTTGCACGACACATTCACGCAGGGGCCCCGAATGGTCACGCCTCTTCGCCGAGCTTCCTCGAGATGAACCCATCGCGGGTACATCCCCTGATGGTTGTTCATGAGGGCCACCGTAAACTCGACGGGGTAGTGCGCCTTGAGATATGCGCTGTCGTACGCGAGTGCTCCATAGCCCGACGCGTGGGCCTTGCAGAAGGAATACGCGCTGAACTGCGACAGCCGCGTCCAGATCTCGTGAGCCGTGTCTTTCTCGAAACCGTTGGCCACCGCGGACCGGACGAAGCCTTCGCCGAGAGCCTCTGTGGCCCCCGGTGAACTCGCGCCGCCGATCGCCCGCCGGAGAAGATCCGCCTCCGCCAACGACACGCCCGTGACCCGGCTCGCCACTCGCATGACGTCCTCCTGGTACAGCATCACGCCGTACGTATCGGCGAGAACGGGGGCGATCCTCGGATCGCCCCCGGGAATCGGTTCGAGACCGGCGGCGCGTCGCACGTACGCGTTCTTCATCCCCGATCCGGCGGGTCCGGGTCGAATGAGCGAGAGGGCCGCAATGGTTTCTCCAAGAGATCGGACCCGGAGCTTCGCCAGCAGGGACCGCATTCCGGGGGATTCAATCTGGAAGCATCCCAGGGTCTCACCTCGACTGAGCAGGTCACCCGCCGACTCGTCGTGATCTCGAAGGCGCCCCATTTCGATCCGCCCGTCTCCCCGGGCGTGGACGAGATCCACCGCGTCTCGAACGGTACTCAGCGCCCGATTGCCCAGAAGGTCCATCTTCACGAGTCCCAGCGCCTCCACGCCTCGCATGTCGGGTTGCGTCACGACTCGCCCCTTCGCGGTCCGCTCCAGCGCAAGGTAATCATCGAGACGCGTATCCGCGATCACGACGCCTCCCGAGTGGATTCCGAGATGCCGGGGAAATCCGTCGATCTCACGGGCCACCCGAAGGATGGTCGGAAGACATTCCTCCCCGCTCGCCGCCATCCCCGGTCCTCGCGCGGCGGCTTCTGCAAGTCCTCCTCGCCGCCGCAACCATTTGCCGAGGCGCGTCACTTCCTCCGGAGACAGGCCGAACACCTTGGCGACTTCGCGGAACGCAGACCGAGAATGGAAGCGGTTGTGCGTGGACAGCATCGCGACCCGGTCGTTTCCGTACACCCGATAGACGTGGTCGATCACTTCATCCCTGCCCCGCCAGCACAGGTCGATATCCAGATCCGGACAGTCCTCTCGCTTGTCGTGGAGAAAGCGCTCGAAGCAGAGTCCCAGGGCCATGGGATCGACGTTGGTGATCCCGAGAAGGTAGGCAACCAGAGAACCGGCGCCCGACCCCCGACCGACCGTCGGAATCCCACGGCTTCGCGCAAACCGGACGATCTCGCCCACGATCAGGAAGTAGCCGGTGAACCCGAGAGTCTCGATCACACCCAGCTCCCGCTCCATACGCTCGGTCGTGCGTCCATCGGGATTCATAGACCGCCGCAAGATCCCCTCGCGGCACAGATTGCGAAGCGTCGCCAGGGACTCGCCCTCTCCGTCTTTCGATCGGGGAAATACCCACCGACCTCCCGGGATCTCGAGCTCGCAGTCCGACGCGATTGCACGCGTGTTCCGGAGAGCCTCCGGCAAATCCCGCCAGCGCGCGGCCATCGAATTCGGATCCTGGAGAAATGCCTTCGGCCCGGACACATCCCGCGATCGGAGTCGTGAGAGATTTGTTCTGAGCCGAATGGCCCTCAGCACCTTGTGCCGGCCGTGACCACTCGGCCGGGCGAACAAGACGGGACTCGCCGCGACCGGACGAACGCCGGTCCCGCGGAGTGCCTCGCGCGCTCCTCGATAGGCGGCCGGTTCTTCCAACGCCAGCCATACGCGGCCCGTGTCGGTTCGGGCGGCCACGGCGGCCGCAAGATCGGGATCCTCGACCAGGATGTGGAGGTTCTCGTGGAATCGCGACAGGCACAGAGCGAAATCAAAGGAAGGGTCCAGCTGCCGGCGGGAGACCACGCGGCAGAGATTGCGGTAGCCCTCCAGATTCCGCGCCAGGAGGACTCCCGACCCGCTGTCGTGTTCCAGGGTCACGCCCAGAACGGGTTTGAGCCCCCTCGAGCGGGCCTCCCGCTGGAACAGCACAGTGGCATAGAGGTTGTTAAGATCCGCGAGCGCGACCGTATCGAGTCGCAGTTCGGCGGCCCGGTCCATGAGTTCCCGGATGGGGCTCGCGCCCGAGAGCAACGAGTAGTTACTTTGTAAGCGAAGGGGTACGTAGGATGAAGCCATCGGGATTCTGCCTCAACGTTCCCAGGAGATGGAGTGAGCGCCCGACCACGACCGCCGAGTGCCCGTAGCGACTCCGGATCCCGTCGAGGCCGTCGACCATGCGCCGTTGCCGCGCGTCCGACGCCTCATTCAGGAGATCCATTTGCGAAGGTGCCGCCGGCGACACCCGCTCCAACCGGACGCCCACCTGCCGCAAGCCGACCCGGCGCTTCCAGACCGTTCGAAGGAGCCGGGCGGCGAGATGGAACAGAACAGGGTCCAATGCGGTCGGTTGCGCCAGCGTCTCGGAGGCCGCCGCCCCCCGCAGGTCGGAATGCCGGATCCGCACGGCCACGGTTCGCGCCTCGAGCCCCCGGGTTCGTAAGAATCGTGCTGCGCGCTCGGTGAGGTAGTACAGCATGCCCCCGATTTCGGCACCGTCGGCCGTCGGTCGGTGAAACGTGGTCTCTCGCGAGATCGACTTTGGGATCTCCCGTTCGGCCACGACTCGCGTGTCCCGCCCCCGGCAACGTTCGTAGAGGACGTCCCCCAGCCGTCCCAGCAACCGCCGAAGAGCAAACCTCGGCACCTCGCGAAGATCCGCCACCGTGTCTACGTTGAGCTTCGAGAGAAGTCGGGCCGTCTTCCATCCCACACCCGGAAGGTCGCGAACCGGACGTCCGACGAGGAACGCTTCCTCGGAGCCCGGCTCGATCACACCCAACCCGTCGGGTTTCACGGACCCCGCGGCCAGTCGGGCAATCATGCGGTTGCGGGCGATGCCCACCGTAGCCGAGAGACCGGTCTCCGCCCGGATTCGGGACTTCAATTCCCGGGCCGCGCCCCGGGCATCGCCGTTCAGGCGCAGCGTTCCCGTAAGATCACAGTAGGCTTCGTCCAGGTACGTCTCGACGGCCGGCGAAAGGTCCCTGCACAAATCGAACACTCGCTCTCCGAAGGCCTGGTAGGCGCGCTGATCGCCCGGAAGAACCACGGCACCCGGACACAGCCGCCTGGCCTGCCGGATGGACATGCCCGCCGACAATCCGAACCGACGCGCTTCGTAAGAGCAGCTGGCAATGCAACCGGTCCCGACGACTACGGGTTTTCCCCGAAGGGACGGGGTCTTGAGCTGCTCCACCGAAGCGAAGAACGCGTCTAGATCCAGGTAGAGAATGCAGCGTTTCATGGGTTCATCCGGATCATGAACGAAGCCCGGATCGCACGTGTGAAGTGTCCGTGGGATCTCCCGGGTGATTCGAGAGTTTCGCAGTCGCCCGGCCTAGCTCATCATGATAGAGTCCAACCACCAGACCAGTTCCTCGTTGTTGAAATACAGCTGGCAAACGTCTCCGGACTCAATGGTGACGGAAAAATAATGTAGCGTCCGTCGCCCTTCTCTCGTCTCCCAACAGGCATTGACGGTTTTGACCACGTGTTCCCGCCCTTGGCGTTTGAACCGGAGCGGCCGAATCCGGCCGCCCTGAAAATCGGCCCTGACCTTCACCGGCTCGTTGATCTGCTCGATATGCATCATCATCCCATGGATCCTGGAACATACAGGACCTATCCGCTCATCACCCGCACCAGCCCCACCACCCGCCCCCCGATTCTGAACCACGGGTCTTTCCTGGAAATCGTGATCGGTTTGTGGCGGGGATTCTTCGGCCTCAGCTCGAAGTGGCGGGATTTCCGATGGAACACCTTTACGGTCACTTCCTGGTCTTCTCCCACGTAGGCCACCACCGTCTGCCCGTCGTCCGCCGTCGGCTGTTCCCGGACCACGGCGTAGTCCCCATTCCGGATTCCGGCATCGATCATGCTGTCGCCCTGAACTCGAACGATGAAATGCGTATCCCGCGGATAGTGGTTCTCCAGGCTCAGCCGGCCCTCCACATGCTCAACCGCCGTGATGGGCGCCCCGGCCGCCACCCTTCCGACAATGGGGATTCCCAGATCCTCCCGCATTTCGGGAGATAAGACCCAACCGGTTTTTTCGCCGAGGAGGTATCCTTTTCGCGCCAGAGCTTCAAGGTGCTGGCTCACCGTCGCCGGCGAACGCAGCCGGAACCTGCGCCCGATTTCCCGGTAGGACGGGAAACGGCCTTTCTCCCGAGCCACCGAGATCAGGAATTTCAGAATTTCCTGCTGCCGGGCCGTGAGTTTCTCCATAGCTTCCCCCAAAGACCGTAAGTCGGAAATCGATTGTCGCGGTTCGTTCTCGAAGAAGGGTCGGGAAGAAACCCCGAGAACGGAAACCGTCACGGTGCAGCCGTATCCTCAATGTCCCAGTATACCGAACACTTGTTCGGTAGTCAAGGAAAAAGCACATCCGGGGCGGAGCGCCTGACGGCGCTCCGAGAGAGGGGATAAGGAGAGAGGCGAGAGGCGGAGACCCGCGGTCTGGCCCTCCCGCCGCCCCGCAGCCGAGGCAACTGCAGAAGCCAGGGAATCGGAAATAGGAAATAGTAAATAGTGAATAGGGTTACAGCAGCAGGCCCCCGCCGTGTTCGCGGCGAGGACCTCGGGAGCTTCGGTCACTCGCCGAGACGGCTCACCACTACGCAGACGGAAACCCTCCGCTCAGATTGACTACCATGAGAGAAGTCACACTGCGCCATCCGGTCTTCTGAGCGGAATGCTCGGAAGACCGCTGTTGTCTTTCGGGGGTGGCTATCCGCGGGGCCAGTGGTTTTCTGGGACATCTCCCGAATCAGAAGAGAACTGCCTTTCACAACGCCGTCATCCCAAGTCTAGCAACGCATTCTATCTAATAGGGCTCTGTCCCGAAAAGTCTAAGCCGGGCCCGAATTCCCTAGAAGGAGACCGTCACTCCGGCCGAGGCGTAGTGGAGCCAGGCGAAGTTGTAGACCTCTTCCACGTCGGCGCCGCCCTCGAGGAAGCGGTAGCCCGCCCGGAGCCGCACGTGCGGGCCGAGCACGTATGCGCCGCCGAGGAACACGTCCTCGGCCCGCCCCTGGGGCGCGGCCAGGGCATCACCCTCGAGAAGGAGCGTCATCCCCCCGCCCGGCCTCCACTGAAGGAGGAAATGAATCAGGGGAACGAAGCCGGTGTTCGTCTTGGCCGAGGTGCGTCCGCCCCCCTCGAGGCGGATCTCCGCGTCGCGGATCTTGCCCGTGAAACCGACCCCTGCCTTGAAGCGGTCCCCGACCGACAGGTCGTAGCGGTAGGTGAGCCGGTAGGAATCGAAGCGGTAGGTGCCGGCAAGAGGCGTGTCCGCGGGGAACTCGACGCCCTCGAAGACCGTGGGAGAGCTCCGAAAACCGGCTGCGGAAAGTTCGAGCGGGGCCACGAGCAGGCTCAGATAATGCCGGGGACGGAGCTCGCACCCCAGGCGGACACGGAGGAAAGCCTCGGGGTCGATCCGGAGGTCCTCGGAGAGGGAGAACTCGGTGCCCGTTTCGGGAGGGATCCTCACGTCGTTGTACCCGCTCCAGACGGCGCCCGACTCCAGATCGATCGTCCACGATACGGCCGGGGCGGGCTCCGGGCGGAGACCCGTGACCGCACCCGCAAGAGCGACGGCAACGGCCGCCGCACGCACTCCGATTCTCATCTGCCACTCCCTTCGCCGCGGACTCTGCCTGCAGCTACCGTGGGAATTCCGCAATCTTCCCTGATAGAAAACACCTTATTCTAACGGAACAGGGCATGGTGGGCAATAGGATAGTTCGGAGTTCGCAGCGTTCTCCTTCGACAGGCTCAGGACGAACGCAGGGGCGGCGTGAGGGCTGTCCGACAGGCTCAGGACGAACGGGGCGGGCCGGCTCACGCCGGCCCGAGAGAGGAGAAGAGAGCTGGCGTACCCTCACCCTTGCTGTCGGTGCCGGAGCACCGACAGCCTTCCCTCTCCCAGTGGGAGAGGGTTCCTGCCGGAAACGCGTTGGTCGTAGCCTCACCCTGCGCTTCGCACCTGAGCGTTTCCGGGGACACGATCCCTGTTTCGTACAGCCGTCGGCGCTACGTGGCTTCGCCCGAAACAGGGTCATGTCCCCTAACGCTCCCGCAGCCGAAGGGGCTGCAAGAGCAGGGAATGGGAAGTAGGAAATAGAAAATAGGGTGCAAAGAGAAAGCCCCTGCCGCATGCGCGGCAGGGGCTTCGGCTTAAGAACACTATAGACGAGCTACTTAAGCAGCATGAGCTTTCTCGTCTGGCGGATATCGCCGGTTTCCAGAACGGCGAAGAACACGCCCGTCGCCACCTCCACGCCGAACTCGTTCGTCCCGTTCCACTGCACCGTGTGCTCGCCGGCGTCCATCACCTCATCCACCAGCGTCCGCACCAACTGACCCTGAAGGTTGTAAATCTTCAGCGACACCGGCCTGGGCTCTCCCTGAGGCAGATAGAATCCGATTGAGGTCTCCGGGTTGAACGGGTTCGGCTGAATGCCGCCGTCCAGGAACCCCGGCGACGTTATCGAGGCCGTCGTGTAATCCAGCGGATCCCCAACCGCCGGCTGATCGTTCAGGAAGAACCCTTCCAACTCCAGTGCCCAGAACGGAACGTCGCCGCGCGTGTTGAGAATGTCGAACACCACCGTCACCACGCGACCCTGGACCCGGCTCGGATCCGGACGATACGCACACAGGTACACCAACCCGTCCGCATTGTGCACCCCCACCACCGGGGTGAAGTACATGAACGCATAGTTCACCACCGCACTCGACACCTGGAGAATGCTCGGATCGTAACTGAACGCACAATCCATCGACACCACCCCGAACGTCGGGCGCAACCGGATGTACACTTCCAGCTGGTTGTTCACCACGGTCGCCTTCGCCTCGTAGCTCGCAGGCTCCGCACCCTTCGCTCCCCGCAACCCCGTCACCCAGTTCCCGTCCACATCACCCAGCAGCACCGCACTGAAATTCTCTTCCGTCATGTCGCTGGTCAAATCAAAGATCTCGCGATACGGGGGCTCGAAGATCCACTCGGGGGGAATCGTCCCCGACTTCCACCAATCCAACCCCGCGGCCTTGTTCGCAATCGCCGCCGCATCGCCCTCGGTGATCTGCCCGTCCCGGTTCAAGTCGCACGAGAGACTCTCCGCATGACTCGCCGAACGGGTGCCCACAGGTGGAATCTCCAACCCCAGCGCCACCCGGTTGCACAACGCCGCATCCCAACCCATCACCGTGAAGAGCGGAACGTCGTTGTCCTTCCAGGGCTCCAGCATGTAGTCCTCGTTGCCTTCCACCTCCGTGAACTCATAACACCCATCGGGACCCGTCATCGTCTCCGTCTTCTCCGGCCGGCCCAGCCACACCCCGGCCCCCGGAACCGGAATTCCGTTGTGCATGTAGTCCACACAACCCGACACGGTGTAGGTATCGTAAATCTCGAAATCATTGCTGAATCCCACCGGGTTCCCGTCCGACGCATCGTAAATCCCAATCCGCCAGATCCCCGGATCGTCCGGGATCGTCCACAGGTACGATCCTTTCCCCGCTGGCACCGACGTCTCGATCGTCTTCCAATTCCCCGACTGCCCGTAAACAATGCCGATGTTCTCCACCTCCACCGCCACCCACTCGATGGTCTGCTGCGTCCCCACCAACCAACGCTCGCCGCCCACCGGCAAGACCACCTCCAGGTACTCCGCCGCTCGAATCGTGAAGAAATCGTCGCTCTCGTCACAGCCTTCGAACTCACGGATGCCCATCTCCGGGCAGACCCTCACGAGGCAGGTCGTCGATGGCGTGTCCGGTATCGTCCATTCGTATGACCCATCGTTCGGCGTAACGCCTTCGATCGGGGTCCACACCTGCTTCCCGGGCTCCCCCGTTGAGTAATAGATCGACACGCCGGGGAACTCGCCACGCCACGTCCAGGTGATCATCTCCTGATCATCCACGACCCATTCCTCACCGCCGTTGGGCTGCGTCACCGTCACCGACGGCACGAAGATCTCAAACGTGCTATCACTCGTATCACAAGGGTCATCGTCCGAATCACAGATCTTCACGTACCAGTGACCCGGGTCGTTCGGCACGAGCCAGGAGTAGGAGCCCACTGCGGGGTTGAAGATCCATGTGATCAGCGTCCAGCCCTTAGAGTCGTCCCCGTACCAGATGGTCAGGGTCTCCACCTCGACGGAGGTCCAGGTGACGTTGTGCCACGTCCCCACCTGCCACTCCTCGCCGCCGTTGGGCGTCAGGACCTCCACGTATTCCTGGGCCTGAATCTCGAACACGTATTCACTCTCATCGCAGGCCTCGACGGTGGTGCCGAGTGCGCACACCCGGACCTTGCAGTCGTCGGAGGGCGTATTGGGAACCGTCCATTCGTACGTACCGTCGTTCGGTGTACTTGCGATGACTTCCTGCCAGGTGGTCTTGTCCTCGGGCGCCCAGTCCGTCGTGTATTCGATGCTCACGTTCGCAAAGTCACCGCGCCACTCCCACGTGATGTCGTACGGATCGCCCACCAACCAGACTTCTCCGCCGTCCGGACTCGTCACACTGACCGTCGGCGTGAAGATCTCGAAATACCCGCCCGTGTCCAACGGCACTCCGTCTTCGGAGTCCAGGATGCGAACCTGCCAGGACCCGGGGTTGTCCGGAATCGTCCACGGGTAGGTTCCCAGCGAGGCGTCGAAGTCGGCGACGATCAGGTATTCCTCTACGGAAGCCGGCGTTGGGGCTCCGGTCTTCAGGTCGTAGGCTCCGTAGTAGATGTCGACGTTCTCGATGCCGCCCGACGTCCACGTGATGTCTTGTTCGCCCCCCACCATCCACTCCTCACCGCCCGTCGGAGCCGTGAGCGCCAGCGTCTGGTAGATCTCAAAAACAGCATCACTCGTGTCGCAGGCCTCCAAGGGACTATCCAGCACGCAGACTCGAACGGCGCAATTCGTAGAATTGTCGTTCGGAACCGTCCAGAGATACTCCCCGTCGTTCTCGGTCGAGGCAATAACCTCCTGCCACGTCTGCTTCACCACATCACTCGCATACTCGATCGAAACGTGCGTGATCATCGTTCCATCCACGCGAGAATCCCACGTGATCAGCTGCTCCGACCCCACCTGCCACTGTTCTCCACCATTGGGAGAGGTCACCGTCACCGACGGCGTATAGATCTCGAAAGTATTGCTGATGGAGAACGGATTCCCGTCGGCAAGGTCGTAGATCCCGACGCTCCAGGTTCCGGGGTCGTTCGGAATTTCCCAGTCATACGTTCCGACCGTGGCGGGCATGCTACTCACGACCGTGGTCCAGTTCCCGGCTTCGCCGTAGACGATTCCGAGGCTCTCCACACCCACATGGGTCCACGTGATGTCATGGTGCGACCCGACCATCCACTCTTCCCCGCCCACCGGGGACGTGATATCGATGAGCTGGAAGATGGCGAACTCCTGGTCTGTCTGGTCACAAGGATTCTCATCCTCCGCGTCGCAGATGTACATGTGCCACTGACCCACATCGTGCGGAACCGTCCACATATAGAATCCCTGCGCGGCCGGCGTCGAATCCACAATCAGCGTCCAGGCTTTCCCGTCCGGAGTCCCGTACCAGATGCGCACGTTGTCGATGCCTTCCGACGTCCAGGCGATCGGGTAGCTCTGTCCCACCGCCAGCGCCTCCCCGTTGTTGGGGGCCGTGACCGTGATGGTCTCTTCCGCGCCGGTGGCGATCTCGAAGAACTCGTCGCTCTCATCCACGGGATCACCGTCGGGATCCTTCACCCGGACCTTGCAGGTGGTCGAATTCTCCTCCGGGACCGCCCAGCTGAAAGTGTTCAGCTCGAAGTTGTAGGTGGTCGTGGATCGCCCCGCCGGCAGCCAGTCCGTCCCGTTCACGGTGTATTCCACGTCTACCGCCGAAAGCCCGTAGCTGTACCAGGTGATGTCCTGGGTCGTTCCGCCGGGCAGGACCTCTCCGCCGTTGGGAGAAACGACTTCCACCTGGGGCACGACATCGCCGCCGATCACGCCCCCGTATTCCCTAACCGTCGCGTCCTGCAGGAAATCCACAGAGCAATCCTGGGCGTAGTTCAACGGGTTGCCCGCGTCGCTGTAGGTGGACGCAACGTATTCCAGCGTCACGGGCAGCAACCCCAGATAGGGGTCCCAGCCCGTGGTGAACCAACCGATGGGCAGTACGGGACCCTCGTTTGCCGATTCCCAGCAAGAGCCCAGGCCCCACGAAACGATGCCCCCACCTGCGAACGGATCGCCCAGAACGAGGGCGCCGTCGGGGCAGTAGGTCATGCCGGGCGCCGGAGGCGCTCCTCGCCCCGTGGGGAATCCGCTGACGGCGAACTCCACTCCCGACATGGCCGTGAAATCGTACGCGCAGAACATGACGTACGAGTACCCGAATGCCAGCCCCTCGATTTCGGCGTAGGTCACGCTCGGATCAATGTCCCGCGTCGTCGCAGGCGTCAGCTCCGTACAATAGAGAAAATCATCGGAGGCGACGACGTGCATCGCCAGCTTCACGTTCGGGTTTGCCCCCGCCCAGACCACACTCGGAACACTCGCCAGAAGCAGAACCGCTCCAACAAGACCGATAGCCTTTCGCATCACGAAACCTCCTCCTTAAGGAAGACAACCGTTCCGGTGGCGGCATGCCGATCTACGAGCCGACTCCAGGTGCTTCACCCTCGGGCGGTTGACGTACCGTGTTCCGGTTGGCCAAGAGAACATGCCCGCGGCTTCCCGCGGACGGCAACCGAGCGCGTGTCGCTCATGACGCCCATTCTTTGCTGCAAACAACTCTTCCGGTTCTTCCGAACACCTCCAGGCAAAGAGTGATTCAGTGCGTGCGCGGAATGCAAAACCTGACCGTTGCCATATCCTTCGTTCCTTCGATGTCCAGCTGCCTATTGTATCACCTATTTACGCAAAAATCAAGACATCTCTTGCCTGTCTGCGCGCAGGAAGCCCCCGTCAGGGGGCTATTGGGGGAGTGATGCAACGCGGGCACCGTTCCTCTACATCGACTCTCCCCGGCGCTGCGGACGTTTCGCTGCGGTTCCGGCCTCCGCCAGAATATCTTGCATCTCCCTGTGGACACGGCCGTTACTGGCCGCAATGTGATGGACCCTGTGATCCCAGAGGTCCGAGCCGATATTGGTGACGCTCCCCCCGGCCCGTTGAACGATCAGTCCTCCGGCTGCGACGTCCCAGGGCTTGAGCTTCAGTTCCCAGTAGGCGTCCAGCCGCCCTGCGGCCACGTAGCAGAGATCCAGGGCCGCAGATCCCCCACGCCGGATTCCCTGAATCGCCAGGATCATTCGGTTGAATTCCGCCAAGTTGTTCTCGTTCTCTTTCTCCCGGTCGTACGGAAACCCGGTGGCCACCAGAGACTCGGCGAGCACGCCGATGTCGGACACGCGTATGGGCTTCCCGTTGAGCGTCGAGGGGCCACCATCCCAGGTGAGATAGCTCTCGTCCCGCATGGGATCGTAGACCACTCCCAGAACCAGCCCATCCCCTTCATGCTCCAGCGCCATGGAAATACTGAAATGTGGATGCCCGTGCGCGAAGCTATTGGTGCCGTCCAGCGGATCCACCCACCAGCGGAACGGGGAATCCGTCTCATGACCGCCGGTCTCCTCGGTCACGACGGAATGGCCGGAAAAGTGACGCCCAAGCTGCGCGAGGATCAGATCCTCCGAAGCCTGATCCGCTTCTGTTACCAGCTCGCGCTTCTGCTTGAAATCCCTACGCTCCACGACGCCAATCGATTCCCGCAGGAGAGCGCCCGCCTCCCGGGCAATCCTTTCGGCATTCTTCGCCGCGTGCGCCAGCCAGTCTTCATCCAGCGTGGTTCGTCTCGAATTCACCAGGACCGCCCTTCCTCCAAGACTCGATGAGGTTCCGAATTCGCCTTCCGGGCCAATTCTAGGGCTAAACCCCGCGATGTTCAACGCCAACCGCCGGGAGAAACCCGTCCGGAACGGGCCGCGGAATCTCTTTGCCGTTTCGGGCAAACTCCTCTAGACTGAGGGCGAACATTCGGCGCGGACCATCCTGAAACGCGAGAGGATCGGAATGAAAATCAATCGACTTTCGGAAGAGAGGAGTCCCTTCCTCTTGAGGCACGGCGACGATCTCGTCGACTGGTATCCCTGGGGCCCCGAGGCTTTCGGAAAGGCCGAGGCCGAGGACAAGCCACTGTTCCTCTCCGTCGGCTACTCCGCCTGTCACTGGTGCCATCTGGCCGAGCGGGAGCAGTTCCGAAACGAGGAACTCGCCGAGATCATCAATCGGGAATTCATTTCCGTTCTCGTCGACCGAGAAGAGCGCCCCGATATCGAAAAGATCTACCTGGCGGCCGTTCAGCTGATGACGGGCCGCGCCGGCTGGCCGCTGACGGTGTTCCTCATGCCGGATCGACGCCCGTTCTACGGCGGAACCTTCTTCCCGGCGGAATCTCAACAGGGAACTCCGGGGTTCCGCCAGGCCCTGGAGACGGTCATCCAGACCTTCCATGAGAACCGGGACCGGGTCAATCTGAGCGCCGACATCATCAGCAACCAGGTGAGAGGCGTTTGCTACCCGACCCCGTCACCCGGCCCTCTCGGTCAGGATCTCCTGGCAAGGGGTGCGGTGAGTCTGGCCGACCGCTTCGATGAAAGATTCGGCGGCCTTCGGGGAATTCCCAAGTTTCCCCCATCCGTGGCGCTGGCGTTTCTGTTCCGCACCCTTCACCGCACGGGCGAACCGGCCCTTCTTCTCCGAATTCAGAAGACCCTCGACGGCATGTCCAGGGGCGGCACGTACGACCAGATCGGCGGGGGCTTTCACCGATACTCCACCGACGCGAGGTGGCTCATCCCGTCGTTCGAGAAGATGCTCTCGGACAACGCTCTCCTGATCCCGCTCTATCTGGATGCGCATCTGATCATGGGAAACCGCTCGTACATCCGGGTGGCGGGTGAAACCCTGGCATACGTCCTGAGAGAGTTGAAGAGCCCGGAGGGCGGGTTCTTCGCGTCGCAAGACTCCGAGACCGAAGGCCGCGAGGGCCCGTATTACTTGTGGAGAGAAAAGGAGATCCTGGACGTGCTCGGGCCCGAAGAGGGCCGGTTGTTCTGCGATCTCTTCGGTGTCACCGAATTCGGGGACTTCGAAGAGGGATTGAGTGTACTTCACCGCTCGAGCGGTATGGGCGGACTGGCTCGCAAGGCCAACATGCCGAGGGAAACGTTCTTTGAGAGGTTCGACGGTTGGCGCAGGGCCCTGCTCAAGCGCCGCGAGAGCCGACCTCGCCCGCCCGTGGACGATAAGATCGTCACGGCATGGAACGGCCTCATGATTTCGGCGCTCACTCGGGGAGCGCAGGTCATCGGAGATCCCCGGTATCTCAAGACAGCCGAGCAGACGGCCGGGTTTCTACTCCAGAATCTCAAGACCTCCGATGGGACGCTGCTTCGCTACTACCGAAAGGGGCCGTCGGGTCGACAGGCATTTCTGGAGGACTACGCAGGACTGGCCGCCGGGCTCTTGGATCTGTACGAGACGGATTTCAACGTGCGGTGGCTCGAGGAATCCATCTCGCTCACGGATTGGATGATGGACCTTTTCTGGGACAACGCCCACGGCGGATTCTACCACGGCGAAGAGGACCCGAAACTCCTTGCCCGCCCCAAAGAGTTCGACGACAGTGCCACCCCCTGCGGAAATACCCTGGCCGCGCACGTCCTCCTGAGGCTGGGCGTGCTCCTCGACTCCAGGACCCACCTGGAGAAAGCCTTCCGTTCCCTGGAAGCCGCATGGGGGTTGATGGAGAAAGTACCGGCCGCGCATCCGGGCATGCTCTCGGCCCTCGATTACTACCTCTCCCCCACCCACGAAATCGCCGTGGCCGGAGACCCAAGCGACGCGAACACCCTTGCCCTCGTTGAGAAAGTCTGGGCTCACTACCTTCCCAATCGCGTGCTCGCCCTGGTCCACCCGGACCGCCCGGCCGAGCGGACGATCCCGCTGACCGAAGGGAAGCGGACCGTGGACGGGAAACCGGCCGTTTACCTCTGCGAGAACTACCAGTGCAGCGAGCCGATTACCGATCCGGACCTTCTGGCGCGGACGCTGTACGTGTCGGACGATGAGTAGCGGAAAGCGGGCTTTTGCTCAAGGGGTCTCGAGCGCCGAGCGGATGTCCTTGATGGTCAGCACACGCCCGGCACCCCCGGTCAGGCATCGGTCGCCGAGCATCTTCTCGATCGTATATCTCGCCGTCCCGCCGGTACAGTGACTGGGCATCATGGCCGCAACACCGGCGGACTCCAGGGACTCCACAAGATTCGTCACTTCCGTCTTGCTGAACCCCCTCAGGTGAAAACCGCCCATGAGGAACACCGGCTTGGGATGCGTGATCTCTCGGGCCTTCTCGCAAATGCCCACCAGTCCGGGATGCGCGCAACCGGTCACCACGACAACGCCCTCGGGAATTCGAATCGCCAGCGATTGCTCCGGAATCTGGTAGCCCAGGATCCCGGTGGTTTTCACTCCATCGACGATGGAAACGGGGCCCGAAATCTCGACCAGTTCCGAGACTTGGGCGCGCACTTCATCCCTGAAAGCCTCGGGAAACGTCTCCGGAAGATAGACGGCCACGTCCTCGCACAGCGGGAGGAGCGCGTGGAGCCCGCCCGTGTGGTCCCCGTGGAAGTGGGAGAGCACGATCACGTCGATCTCTCTGGGGTCCACGCCCGCTTGTTCCATATTGTCCAGGAGAAGACGTCCGTCGCCGCCGGTATCAAAAAGGATGGTCTTTTCCAGCCCCCGGATGAGGCAGGCGTACCCCCAGGACGTTCGATAGCCTTCCGTATGGGGAACGTTGTCGAACAGAATCGTGAACGTGGGATTCACTGCCGAGACCTCTTGACAAACAACAGGCGGCACCCAGCTGGAACACCCGCTGACCATGAAACTTGCAGTAACAAGACAACGTAAGACAATTCTATTCATCCGACCACTCCGTGGGCGGGGCTGTAGCGAGAGATCGGGGGACTCGATGTCTACTTAGTCTTCAGCTGAAACACGGTCTGGGTTTGGGAAACGGTCTTGCGTCGTCCGCTCCCATGTCGAGTTCGTCTCGAAGGAGGCCTAGAGCCTTGGCCAACCGGGGAACCCAGAAACGCTTTCTCGAACCTTGCGTAGAGCTGCTCCGCACGGACGGCGAGGGGCTCATCAATGCGGCCCTCTGCGTACCGGACGTACTCTTCGCTCGTTTCATAGCCCACGAATGACCTTCCCAACGATCGCGCGACTTTCAATGTCTGCCCAGATCCGGCAAAAGGATCAAGAACCACATTTCCCGGATAGCTATAAACCTGAATCAGACGATACGGGATCTCTTCGGGGAACGGACACGGATGATCGAGGTGCCCCGGCGGGACCGGGGCAATATGCCAAACGTTGTTCGCTACCTCTTTTGTGAAGACCTCATCCACATCGACCCGAGCGTCCTCTTTCTCTTTCGAGGAGCGTCCCACATACATCGGCGGTCCGGGTCTTCTGAAGACAAGAACGTACTCTGTCATAATGTTGGGATAGTAGTAGCCCGGGTACGGCTTCTGGATGAAGACCCCGGCTCTCTTCACTCCACCGGTGCATTTGTGCCAGACAATATCCTGGTGGAATTCCCAGCCGGAGTGCGTCAATCGACTGACATAATCCATGGGAACAGGGAACTGACGCCCATTCATGAGAACCGTCCCGATAGCTATGGCGCAGAAACCACCTGGGACGGTCTTCGACAACAGTCCACAGAAGATTCTCTCAATCCAGTCCAGGTACTCATCGTAGCCTTCGTACCCTTCTGAATATTTTCGAGTACGGTAGTCGGCCTGGTTTCCCTCCCTCGAATGGACATCGTAGTCAATGGCGTTCCAGTATGGGGGCGACGTGACCGTGAGTGCGACAGATGAATCGTCGAGTGCACTCAGGTTCTCACACGAGGCGTGGTGGATCACATCGAGTTCCATCGGCTTCCTTGTTCCCCGGATTCTTGAGCCGCAATGGTGCCGCATTGTATGCACTAAGAGAGAATACCACGAATCACAAGAATCCGCAAGTATCGTCCCCTTTCGACATGCCCACCATCCGTGATCGAAGCACCACAACTGCCCGTAATGATGCGCGTTAGAAGCGTGTGCTGGACGTGCAACGACCTCTTCTTTGCTCTACGTCGGCGGGGAAAGGAGACGGAACTCCTTCCTCATGAGAATCTCGCGAGCGACGGCCTCGCTTGCCACCTTCGTGTTATACCGGCGTTGCGACTTGGTTGGGATGTCGAGATGTATCAGGCAATCCGGATGCGATTCGAGAAACGCATTCAAGGCTCGCCGCTTGAGAAGTAGCGCGTCGGAAACCCGCGTGGTGGCCTTCTTAAGAACCTCTGGATCTGCATACGCGACGCCTTTTCCGGCAAGAACGAATACTGTGGGTTCAGACCATCTTACCTTCTTGGCCTCGCCCAGTACATTCACCAAGCGAATGTTGTCGGGCTTCCCCGTGAATGAACACTTGACCGAGAACCCCGCCTTTCCATCTATGAAGAGATCGATACGATCATGCTCCATGCCCGCATTCGTTGCATGGATGCCGCAGGCTCTCAGAGCCGCCTCAAGAATGTGTTCGCTGGCTCCCCCGACAATGAACCTATTCTCGTGGATCGAGGTGTTGTACTCCGACAGCAAGAGGAAAAATCCTCGCTCAATCTCCTTCCGAAGGTCTGCCCTTCCATCGCAGCACTTCTTGAACTTTCGAAACACCCGTCTCTGTGCGGAAAACATCATCCCCTCCCCTCCCGCGCCCCTCCCCTCGCTCGCACAACGCAGGATTGCCGTCTGTTCTTATTCCCACATCGCCGCGTCGAACATCGGATCCCACGGCGGGAGCAGAACGGGCTTCGTCTTCAGCAGATCGATGACCTTCTTCGGCACATATGCCTTGTGCACCACGGCGCCGTACACGTAGTCGTCGAACCAGCGATCGGACAGCATCCACATTCCCTCGTCCCCGTAGTCGGTTCCCCAGCTGTTCTCCACCAACCACTTGACGGGCCTGTCGCCGTCCATGTCGACGCCCATGAGGACCATGGCGTGTGAGGGCACGCCGTCCCGGCTGAGGATCCGTTCCTCCTTGGTCATCGAGAAATCCACCCCGTAGACGGCGTCATACCGGTAGACACCCGAAGCCATCATTCCGATTCCTTTGTCCCGGTGGTGCTCCTTGCCGACGTCGCATCCGAACCACACCGGCTCTCCGTCGAGGACCGATTTGAGCGTGTAGGCCTTGAGATCGTCCGCCGAAACGTTTGCCACCGCCATGTTCGGCCTGTCCCACATGCCCCGGTCGAACTGGATCTCATACATCCGGCCGTACGGCTGCGTTGGATGATTCAAGAAATAGACGTATTCATCGAGATCGCTTCCGACGACTTCCTCGTAGAACTTTTTCGGCGTGTAGCGTTTCGGTTCGCTGACGTTGCCGTCCTTGTCCTCGTAACGCCAAACGAATTCGCTGGGCGGGTCGCCGAGAGAAACGGCCAGGACGCGATAGACGTCTTCCAACATTTGCATTTTTCGCGCCCGGAGATCCTTGAGGTTCTTGCCCCGCTCGTGCATCTCGCGAAGTTCGATGGCGTCCTTTCTCAGCTTCCGAGAGAGGAGCCCGCTCCAGACCCTCGATTCCTTGCTCTGTTCGTTCTCGGGCATGACGGCGCTGGGAACGACGCCGTACTTCTTCACGAGCTCCACGAACCCGTTCCACTGGCCGCCGTCCGGCAGCGGATGCCGCCAAAGCCAGTCGATTTCGCGATCTTCGAGGTCCCGGTCTCTGCGCTCGATCATCGCCTCGAGGAACAGATTTGCTTTTTCGAGCTTGTCCCAGAAGAAGAGATAGTTCTGGGAGAATTCGAACCCGCCGAGGTTGTATTTCTCGATCACCTTCGGGCGAAGCACGTTGAAACCGGCGTACATCCAGCAGCGGCCCGTGCTGTTCTGGTCGGTAATGCCTTCGCTCTCGATCTTGTTGGAGAAGAACATGTCGGAAACCTTCATCGTTTCCTGGTCGAGGGCCACCTCGCGAAGTTTGTTGTTGGCCACGGCGTTCATGATGGCGCGGGTTTCGGGATCGATCGCAAACGACGACCGCAGGGCTTTCGCCTGAGACGTCGAGATGGCGCCTTTCGAATCCCCCTGGGCAAGAAGTGCGGCCGGGGCGAGTGCGATGAGCAGAACAACCGTAAGGACCACGGCAAACCGAGACATGCGAAACCTCCTCCAGGTGGGGATACGGGAGACATCACAGAAGACCAAGGATCATACCACGATCGGGGGAGACCGTCAATGTGAAGAGAAAACCTTGAGAGTAGCAAGTAGGAAATAGGGTTTGGATCTGTGCAAATCTGTGGAATCTGTGGTTGTGGGTTTCAGGACATCGCGCCCTCGCCTTGTCACCCTGTCGGCCTGTCGCCCGGTTTCCCCAATGTCTTCTCGCGGGAGTACCGGTCAAACAGCTGACCCCAGAGAGTATGTTTGCGCCAGTGCTTGTACTTCCGGCTGTCTCGAAGAGGCCACTGGATATAATCGTGGTTGAATTCGGAGACGAAGATGGGAATCTTCACCAGCCACGTCCGGAAGATGAGATTCTGGAGCGCCTTGGTCGGACCATACCACGACAGCCAGCCCAGGAAGCGGTGGAAGTTGTAGCCCACCTGGAAACCCCAGCTCTCGCCGCCGACGTCATCTCCGACCATCTCGATATCCCGCGGGTCCCCGACGCCCAGTCCTCTCTCGTGGGCGAGACGGATGTACCCGATGGAGAGCGGATCCATGCCCATCATCTTGGCGGCGACGGCGTCGATGGCCACCTGGTCGGCGGAGGCAAGGATCACGTTCTTGATTTGCGGGTCCATGGTCCGGGGGCCGGGGCCGTTGCCAGCCGTGGTCCCGTCCATCACGGCGAAGATTCCGGGATGGATCTCCTTCTGAATCGAGAGCAGGTCCACCAGCGTCTCGTGGATCCACGAGTGGGTGTAGTGCCGGCGGTTGCAGAGAAGACCGCCGAAGGCGTTTTTCATCGCACCGGTGGTGGTCGTGTAGATGTGGCATTTGACCGTCGGCAGGTGAACGATGTTCTTGCCTATGAAGTAGTCGGGGATGCGGATCCCGTCCTCGTAGATGTGCTTGAGCGCCAACATCTCGGCCTTCGGCTCGAAATCGACCCAGGTCATGTCTTGAGGCCGAAAGTTGTAGAGCACCGGAACGCCGTAGGCTTTGAAAATGGGAACGTAGAGGTTGAGGTCCTCCCCCTTGAAGGTGTTGATGACGACCGTCTTGTTCTGGACGCACACAAGGTCATCGAACCCGCTCGCCCGAAGGGCCCGAACGGTACCCTCCAGCTGCCAGGGTGTGGTGTTCGCGCCGGGGGCGGGGTAGTGCCACGAGATGTTGTCCTTGAGAATCGTGGTGGCATCCGGTTTGAGCGCTTCCCTCGCGCCCGCCAGCTCGAGCAGGCGCGTGTAGTCCTCGAGAACCGTCTCGGGCCGGGTGAAGAGTACGGCGACTTTGGACGCAGCAGACATGGTGGGCGAAATCCTCCATTCGGGTTTCTCAATGGATCGGCGCGAATACGTAGAACCTACACACGGAGAGTATCACAGGTTCCGCGCGACTGCAAACGGCCAGAAGCGTATCCCGCCGACCCCACTTCCCGATTTCCTATTTCCGATTCACGATTTCCGATTTCCGCCCGATACCGGCGATGCGATGCGCAACCGGCGAAAGACAGCGAATGGGAAATAGCAAATCGGAAATAGCGAATAGGGATCGGAGAAGAGCTTTGGAGACCCCCAGTGACATGTGTCGAGTGACGAAATAACGACGAAATCGGGTTTCCCAAGAACGCCGGCGGGGCATTGCACCGCCGGCGTTGGGATTCCGAATCTGTTTGAATCTGTGCAATCTGTGGCTGGGGTGTTGGGGTTGTCGCGCGCTCGCGCCCTCCCGCTCTGGCAAGGCCCCTATTCCACCACGACGGCCGTACCATACACCACGATTTCCGCCGCGTGCTGCATCACCTCGGAAGTCCCGAAGCGAACGGCCACAACCGCGTTGGCGCCCAGCTCCTCGGCCTCCTTGACCATCCGCCCGACGGACTGTTCCCGGGCCTCGGCCAGCAGCTTCGTGTACTCTTGCACTTCACCGCCGATCACGGTCTTGAAGGCCGCGGCCAGATCTCTCCCGATGTGCCGCACCCGGACCGTGTTGCCCCGAACAAGCCCAACCGTCTTGACAATCTTGTGGCCCGGGATTTCGTCGCAGGTCACGACAATCATCTCTTGACCTCCCGATATGGATCTACCTTGTATGTCGAGATTCGTTCCCGAATTACGGAGACAAAGAGCGTAACGCCTCCCACGACAAGGGCGCCGACTCCGAGTTTGATCCAGAGGCTCACGGTCGGATCGACGAAGAAGCCGGCACACAGCTGGCAGACGGCGAAGATTCCCAGAACGATGGCGCCGATGGAGAGGAAAATCCATGCGACCCCGCGTTCGACTCGATTGTAGATGCAGGTCCAGTGCCGATCCCAGACCTCATCCGACGGCTTGATGAGCTTCATGCCTCTCGAGACCTCCTTGAGCGTTTCGAGTTTCTCAAGTTCTTCCCGGCATGCCTCGCACGTCTCCAGGTGGGCGGTGAACTCCAGCCGCTCGGTCTCGCCGAGTTCGCCGTCGAGGTATGCCATCAGCTGTTCCCTGTAGTCCTCGCAACTCATGCTGTTCCCGCCTTCTTCACAGACGGCCGTTCAGTTTCACTTTGAGCGCCTGCCGGGCGTAGTAGAGCCTCGACATCACGGTCCCTACGGGGCAGTCCAGAATGCCGGCGATATCCTTGTACGAACGATCCTGAAAGTCCTTCAGAACGATGATTTCCCTGTGTTCCTCGGACAACTCGGAGAGAGCCAGCCAGACGGCCTCCTGGAGTTCCTTGCGCTCGACCGCAGCCGACGGGGATTCTCCGCCGCCGGCCCGGAAATCTCCGACGGCCTCCCAGGGCACCATCTGCCACGTCTTTCTCCTTCTCAGAGCATTGAGACACAGGTTTCGAAGAATCCGGAAGAACCAGGGCTCGAAGGCGGCTCCCGGCTCGAAGCGCTTGAGCGCGCGATAGGCCCTGACGAACGCTTCCTGCGTAAGATCGAGCGCTTCATCCGGGGATCCCACCAGCCCAAGCGCAAAGCCGTGAGCCTGGTCTCTGTAGCGCCTGAACAACGGCTCAAAGGCCCCGCGGTCTCCCCGCTGACAGCGGGCTATGAGCTCCTGATCCGTCAACTCCATCGGCCCTCCGTGTTGCTTCTATTCTACACGCGAACCCGCCCGCTATTCAACGGCCGGATGCGGGATGGGCTCCCGTTACCCCGGACCCGCCGGAAGCGCAATGCTCTGTCCAATAAAACATTATGGCGCCCAAAAGAATTCTTGTTAGATTCACGCTTTTGACCGGAGATAGAGGTAGGGGACTCTCCCGGGGCCATTCAGCAGATTCGGGACCCCGAGCGCTCCCGGAAACCCGCACTGCGACTCTCACGCCCGGCAGTCATTCGGTCCCGATCGCCGGGAGCCTCGCAGCCGGCTTGCAGAGTTCCCGCACGGACTCCATGGCAGGTCCGCTCTCTCTCGGAAAGAGGGGCCCTGCAAACCCCGAGGAGGGGAACCCGATGAACCAGAGACGAGGATGGAACTTCGGTACCGCCGGGATAATTGCCCTGGCGACGATCTTCTTCTGTTCAACTGCGGAATCCGCCACGCTGAAACTCTGGTGGGATGATTTCGAAGACGGCGACACCCGGAGCTGGACTCTCGATGAGAATGTGGCGTCCATCCAGGTGGACGACACGACGGCGAACTCGGGGGACTACTCCCTCGGGGTCACGGGGGCTTCCGTCCAAGGCGAGTACGCGCGCGCGTGGTCTCGCACCGTTCCGATCGATTTCAACCACGACTACACCGCCCAGGTCGCCTTCCGGTGGTCCGACTTCCACTGGGATCGTTTCTTCGTATTCGGCCACGTCCGGTTGCTCCTGGATCAGACCTGGCTTCCCATCCTCTACGACCCGGTCGGGGACAACTCCTTCGAGGGTAACCCGCTTTCCTCCGACCCCGTCTCATCCTGCCTTCCGGCCGAAGCCTGGGCATGGATCACCGTCCACTGCCGGCCCTCCGTCCGCAAGTACTGGGTGTTCGTCAACGGGACGCTCATCGGGACGGTGGACTACCAGGCGGGTCTGCAGCCGACCTCCCAGTTTTTCTTCGAGGACAACGGGTCCCAGGACAACTACCTCGACGCGTGGTACGACGATTTCTCGATCTGGGGCATGCAGAACCCGGACCTGGCAGACTTCATCAAACCCGGACTGGTGACGGATCCCGAGAACGATGCCGGGGTGTGGGCGCACCCGCCCGCCGTTCCCTTCCACGGGCAATATACCTACGCCAACCCGAACCACCCGTTGAACGAGCCCTGCAGCCCGCCGCGGCCGAACGGGCGATGCATGGTGGCCTGTCTCGATATGGTCTTTGACCGCCACGGGGACAATCTTCCTCCGGCCAACGTCATGCCCAACCCACAGGAGGAGATCGCGGCCGTCGCCAACACCAACGATCGCGTGAACTGCCCCAACGGAACCTGGCTTGGGACCACACTCAGCGATCTCCGCCGGGCGGGACATTTTTCCGGCGCGACGACGGCGGTGACGAACACGCGCAATCCGTGTTCACCTCCAGATACGCTCTGCCCGGGCCAACCGGGAGCCGCGGGATATACGTGGCGCGATCTGGGATACTCCGTCGTGGACAGTGTCTGGACGGACCTTGCGCCCGGGGACACGGTCGAGCCGGGCATCTACCCGAGAACCCTGGAGACCCTTCTCGCATCCGGATACCCAATCATTGCGCTCATCAATCCTCCCGAAGACTACTGTGATTCCCTCTACGACGACGGCTCCGAGGGCTTCATGGATCCTGAGAACTGCCCTCCGGAAAACACCGTGATCGGCCATGCCGTCCTGCTCATGGGATACGACAACCTCGGCGGGCAGGGCGGCAACACGATTCTCCCGCCGACGCCGGCGTTTCTGGTCCATGACCCAGGCAGCGCGCGCTCCCAGTGGATTCCGCAGTCCTATTTCTGGGACCGGGTCTGGACGAGCAAGCGGTTCGTGTTCGCCGCGCCGTGGGAAGTGATGTTCCTCTGGCCGCAAACCATCGGGCACCTGTGCAAGTTCGACGGGACGCTTCTCGTCACCTACCCGGGTCCTGAGCCTCTCGACGGCCTGTACCCGGTGGCGAATGCAACCGGAAAGTTGACGAAGCTCATGTGCCTTGGGCGTCAGGGCGGGGAGGCGCTCTCACACAACCTTGCCAACATCTCGGCGACGGGCGATTGGGATTTCTCGACCTGGAGGCTCACGGGCCCGGCGCTCGGGGGACTTGTCGCCAACCCGGTCGTCGACTACACGGCCCGGGGAACGCTCTCACCCGCCGTCTCCTCCACGTCCACCGCGAGCTACGCGGATCAGATCGGTGGGGCGGGGACCGACACCCGACTCTTGGTCGGCATGTGCTTCGACATCATCGATCCCGGGCACTTCGGGTGGCCGTACGGCGGGAACTGGTGGGGGGACGGCGCGGGGGAGTCCGGCGTTCGCCTGCACAGCTTGGGCGGATCCGTCGATGAGATTTCCGTGGCGGTCGCCAACTTCGGACAGGACCCTGTCCCTGCGGGGACTCTCTGCCGGATCTACTACGGCGATCCGACCTGTTCGGAGCGCGCGCCCGGCGATCTTCTCGCAGGAGAGATCCCGGTTCCGACGCTGGCGCCCGGAGACACGCTGACGATCGGGCCGCTTCTCTCAACGCCTCCACCGGCCAACGGATTCGGCGAGCCCCGTTTCTCGATCTGGAGCGAGATGGACTGTCCGGGCGATCCGCCCGAGAGCGACTGGCCCCAGGGGGAGAACAACTACGCCGCCCTGGCCGCTTTCGATTTCGAGACCGAGCCGGAGTCCCCCGTCTCGATGCACTTCTGGATGGAGAACCCGGAACCGACGGCAATGGAAATCCTCCTTCGTACCGAGAAGGAGGAGAGCGCTTCCGGATGGACCGTCGGGATCGATCAGCCGGTAGGTGTTCCGATTCTCCTCGGACCCGGCGAGGCGAGGGCGGTGGAGATCACCGTAACGCCCACGGCCGACGACAGCCTGGGCCGGGTGCATGTCGAGAGCGATCTCTACGTACCCGGGGGCGAGTTCGTTCGGACGACGGGCGGGATCTCGCTTACGGTCCACGTATCGCTCCTGGCCGCGGTCGAGAATCGGGACGTAGCCGCTCGGCCCGCATTCACGCTTCTCCAGAACGCGCCCAATCCCTTCAACCCGGCGACCGACATTCGGTACTCGATTCCACGAGAGGGCTCCGTCGGCCTTCGGGTCTACGACGTCGGCGGGCGCCTCGTTCGGACACTGGTGGACGAGCACCGACCCGCCGGCTGGAACCGCGCGACATGGGAAGGCACCGACAACAACGGCCACCCCGTCGCAAGCGGGGTGTATTTCTACCGGCTCACCCTGGACGGGCGCTCGGCAGAGACGCGGAAGATGGTGCTGCTGAAGTGAGAGTTCTTAGTTCTGAGTGCTGGGTTCTGAGTGCGGGCGTTGGGCGGTAACGGGCCGGCCGGTGCCGGCCCGAGATCGTTGAGAGTCGATAGTCGATAGTGGAGCTTGGACAAGAACATCGGAAGGAACCACAAACCTCCACCACAGAGAACACCCCGGTCCTCTTCGGAGTCTCAGGCACAAGCCCGAGACTCCGCTTCATCCCCATCTGCGTAATCTGCGTAATCTGCGGACGGCTTCTCGGTTCTCGAATCTGTGTAATCTGTGGCTAAGGCATTTGACGTTTCGCCACGAGCTCTGCCAGGTGGATGACGCGGGCGTCCGACCCTGCGCGCGCCAGCGCGTCCGTGAGCTGAATCATGCAGGCAGGACACGAGGTCACCACCAGATTCGCGCCGGTTTGGTCGATCATCTCGGCCTTGCGAGCGCCGATCTTCTGCGCCACGTCGTAGTGGGAGAGCGAGAACAGCCCTCCCCCGCCGCAGCACCGGTCCGGCTCGGACATCTCCACCAACTCGACGCCCGGGAGAGATCGGATCAACCGCCGGGGCTCATCCGTGATCCCCTGCCCGCGGTTCAGGTGACACGGGTCATGATAAGTGACTCGGACAGTATTCTCAGGCCCGTCCGACTCGTCCGAGCCTTCGGACGGGTCCGACGAGTCCAACGGGTCCGAGTTCTCGAACCGCTCCGACAGAAGCTCCGCGAAATCGTACACCGGTGTGTTTGGGAAGTACGCGCCGTCCTCCAGAACCTCCTCCATCTCCTTCTTGAGCGCCAGGCCGCACGAGGCACAGCCGGTCACGATCGCATCGACCTTGTGCTTCCCGAAGGCGGCCCGGTTCTTCTTCATCTGGTCCCGTGCATTCCCGAAATCCCCCGCGTTCAGCATCGGGACGCCGCAGCATTCCTGCTCCCCGGGAATCACGATCTCGACGCCCGCGTTACGGAGAATGCGGACAACCGATTCCCCGATCTCCGGGTACACCCAGTTGGTCGCGCAGCCGAGGAAAAGCCCCACACGCATGTCCGGTTTCTTATCGGGGACGATGATTTCGGGCGTTCGAGACAGGAACGACTCGGGCTCAAACAGGGGAATTCGCCGGTCGGGATCAACGCCGGCCAGTGGAAAGCGCGATACTCCGCCTCCCTTTTCGTCCCGTTTGAAGAGGAGCGGCTGGAGTTGAGAGGCCGTTTGAACGAACCGGGCAAAGACGCGGCCCCGCGTCCACACCTGATCGATGAAGGCCCGTTTCAAGAAGGGGTTCTTCCCGCTCTCGTGGAGGTAATTCCGGGCCGCAAGGACGATCTCGTCGGCGCGTACCTCGGCGGGGCAGTTTTCCACACAGGTCTTGCAGTTGAGGCAGAGGGTCATTCGCCTCGAGAGGGTCCGGGAGACGCCGAGTTCCCCGTCCAGGGCCGCTCCGGCGAGTACGATCTTCCCGCGCGCGACTTCGGCCTCGGCCAGGCTCTCGGCGAACACCGGGCAGACCGAGCGGCACTTCCCGCAACGGGAACACCGGCGGATTTCCTCCTCAACCTTCTCTAGGCTCTTGCTCTTGCTTCCCATCTTTCTATGACGCTCTTTTCATCGATCGACTCTCTACTTTCGACCATAGACTATCTGTCGCTGATCTACTCTCAACTATCTACTTTCAACTCTCTGCACTTGTGGATTCATGATTCCCTTGGGATCGAAGGCTTCCTTCACACGTCTTGCCAGATCCGGGCTCTCGCTTGAGATGTTCCTCCTGGCGAAGGACGTACCTCCCAGACCCATACCCCGTTCGGGTCCGAACCGCCCCCCGAGGGAATGAAGTTCCCACGCGATCTTGCCCAGCGTTCTCTCGATGCGGTCTATCTCTTGCTCGTCTCCCATGTCCGCCGAAATCGCCGGATGGATGCGTCCCTCGCCCACATGGCCAAAAACGGCCATGGAGACACCCTCGATCTCCACCAGGGCCATCAACGCTCCGACGAGGTCCGCCACGCCCGATCGGGGAACCCGCACCTCCTCCAGCACGGTTGCGGGCTTCATCTTCGAAAGCACCGGGTACGCCGACCGGCGGGCTTTCCAGAGCACATCGGCCGCGCGCGGCGTCTCCGCTTTTCTCATGTCCACGGCGCCGCACGCGCGACACACCTTCGCCGCTTCAACCGCCCGGGTCCCGGCCGAAGCCGCGGTCCCGTCCGTTTCCATCAGGAGAACGGCTCCGGCGTCGTTCGGGAAGGGACTCCGGCCCTGTGCCGCCAGAGCGCGAAGCGTGGTTCGATCCATGAGTTCGAGGACCGAGACGCCGATTCCCTTTTCGAGGATGTTGAAGGATGCTTCGGCCGCGTCCCGCGCGCGGTTGAACACGGCCACCGTGGTCGCTCTGGCTTCGGGGAGCGGCAGAAGCTTCAGGTAGATCTCGACACACACCCCGAGCGTCCCCCGCGAGCCGGTGAACAGACGCGCCAGGTCGTAGCCCGTGACACACTTGAGCGTCGTCGCTCCGGTCCGGAGGATCTCGCCCGACGGGAGCGCGATTTTCATCCCCATCACGTAGTTCCGCGTGCCTCCATACTTGAGCGCCCTCAGTCCGCTGGTGGACTCCCCAATCGTCCCTCCCAGGGTCGCCGCCCGATCGACCGCCGCATCCGGCGGATAGAAGAGCCCCCGCTCCTCCACGGCCCGATGGAGATCGTCCAGCTTCACACCCGGCTCGACCACGGCGATCAGGTCATCCGAGGAAATGGACAGAATCCGGTTCATCCGGGCCGTGGAGAGGACCACCTGACCCTCGCGAGCGGTCGATCCACCGGACGGCCCTGTTCCCGAGCCTCGAGGCACAACCGGCACGCCTTCCTTCGAGGCCAGCTGCAGCACCTCTGCCGTCTGCCTCTCGTTCTCCGGCTCAACGACGACGTCGACCTCCGCCGCCCGATCCGCCCGCGCCAGCAGATCCTCCGTTCCGTCTAGAACGTGATCGCCACCGACGATGTCTGTCAGCCTCGATATCAGCTCCGGACTCAGCATGCCTGTTCCCTCTGGAGAATTCGATCCATCGATCCTACATGATACGACCCTACCGGCCACTTGAACAAGGCAAAAGCCAGACGGCTTTCACCACACAAGGGTACGGAGCACACAGAGGGCCCTTCGGGCGCCCGCTGGGCGCAAGACGGCCGTCCCAAATCAGCAGCCATCGGGCCGGATGCGGTGAAGGTTCGCCGGATCGAAGGCCGCAGCGTGGGGTCTTCCAACGTCGCGAGCCGTCACCTTCCTCGACAACCCTCATCCCCCATTCACGCGGTGGCCGAGAGACGCCGAACCTTTGCCGCAGCGCAAGGCCCATACTGCAGAGAGTCGAAAGTCGAGAGTTGAAAGTCGGAAACCCAGCCATCGGGCCGGATGCGGTGAAGGTTCGCCGGATCGAAGGCCGCAGCGTGGGGTCTTCCAACGTCGCGAGCCGTCACCTTCCTCGACAACCCTCATCCCCCATTCACGCGGTGGCCGAGAGACGCCGAACCTTTGCCGCAGCGCAAGGCCCGTTCCCAACTGAAAGTAAACGGGCGGCCCGCTGGGCCGCCCGCCTTTCCATCACGTTCTTTTCCGAGAACCATTTACGATTATCGCTTTGCGATTTACGGCCTTATTCTTCCACCGCTTCTTCCTCTTCGGCCTGTTTCTTCTTCCGGCCGCGCTTCTTGCCTTCCTCCGGCTTCGGCGCCTTTTTCACCTTGCGTTCCACCAGCTCGAGAATCGACATCGGTGCGTTGTCGCCCTTCCTCGGGCCTACCTTCAACACCCGGGAATACCCTCCCTGGCGATTCTCGTACCGTGGGGCAACCTCGTCGAACAGCTTCTTGACGGCCCGTTTGTCGTGCACCGTCTTAGCCGCGACTCGCCGCGCATGGAGATCCCCGCGCTTGCCCAGCGTGATCAGCCGGTCGATCAACCGCCGGCCTTCCTTCGCCTTGGCGTCGGTCGTCGTGATCCGTTCCTCCATGATCAACGACGTCATCATGTTCCCGAACATCGCCTTCCGGTGGCTTGCCGTCCGGCTCAGTTTGCGTCCGTCTTTGCCGTGCTTCATTGTGCTATCCTTCGATCTCGGCTACCGCTTCTTCCTGCTCCTCCCCGGCGTCCTCCGGACTCGCCGTTCCTTCCGGGAAGTACTTCGAGATGTCCATCCCGAACTGCAGGCCCATGTTCCCCAGAATGTCGGATATTTCCTTGAGGGACTTCCGGCCGAAGTTCCGGTACTTCAGCATCTCCGGCTCGGTCTTCTGGACCAGCTGACCGATGGTCCGGATGCTGGCCGCCGTCAGGCAATTGGAAGACCTCACGGAGAGCTCCAGTTCGTCCACGCTTCTGGAGAGCAGATCCCGAATCCTCTCGACTTCCTCATCCACTTCTTCTTCGTGTTCTTCCTCGGGCTCTTCTTCGAACTGAATGAAGAACGCCAGATGATCCTTCAGAATCCGGGCCGCCATCGACATCGCATCTTGAGGCGAAAGGGATCCGTCCGTCCAGATCTCCAGATCCAGCTTGTCGTAGTCGGTCCGCTGGCCGACCCGCGTATCGCCGACCGTGTAATTCACGTGCCTCACGGGAGTGAAAATCGAATCCACCGGAATCACGCCGATCGGTCGCTCCACCTGCTGCTGTTGTTCGGCGGGAACGTATCCCCGCCCGCAGCCGATCTCCACTTCCATTTTCAGCTGGCCGCCCTTGCCCAGCGTTGCGATGTGAAGATCCGGGTTCAGGATCTCGACGTCCGCGTCCCCCTCAAAATCCGCCGCCGTCACGTTCTTGGCCCCTTTGATTTCCATCCGGATCGTGCGGGAGTGGTCGGCGTGGAGCTTCATTCGCATTTGCTTCAGGTTCAGAATGATCTCGCTCACGTCCTCGAGCACGGCGGAAGAGTCGGTTCCCTTCTCCTTCGCTTCTCCCGAGCCCTTGATCGTCGTGAACTCGTGCAGCGCACCGTCGAAACGAACAGCCGTCACTGCAGCGCCCTGGAGCGAGGACAAGAGAACCCGGCGAAGGGCGTTCCCGAGGGTGGCGCCGAACCCCCTCTCCAACGGCTCCGCTGTAAACTTCCCGTAGGTCGCTGTGAGGGTTTCCTCATTCACCTCGACCTTCTTCGGCATAGTCAGAGCTTTCCACTTCATGGGCAGGCTACTCCCTTCGTGACGGGCCGGGCCATCTTTCCTCGAGCCGATGCGCCCAATGTCCGGAATCCGATTCCCCGGCCGACCACAGGAATAGTAAAACTTTCCCCCTACTTGGAGTACAACTCGACGATCGCCTGTTCGTCAACGGGAACCGTAACGGTATCCCGACTCGGCAGTTCCCTCACCACCCCACGCACGTCCCTCGCCTGAAGATCGAGCCACGGAACCGCCTCTCGCTGTTTCTGTTTCTCAAGAGAGTACTTCACGAGTTCCATGCCCCGGCTCTTCTCCTTGACCTCGATCACGTCCCCCATTGCGACGGAAAACGACGCGATGTTAACCGGACGCCCGTTGACAAGAATGTGCCGATGATTGACCAGCTGCCGAGCCGAAGCTCTCGAGGGAGCGAACCCGAGGCGATATACCACGTTGTCCAATCTCCGCTCCAGCAGCTGGAGCAGGTTCTCTCCCGTCACGCCCTTCTGCCTGGCGGCCTTCTTGTAGTAGTTCCGGAACTGGCGCTCAAAGACACCGTACATCCGCCGGACCTTCTGTTTCTCTCTGAGCTGCAGCCCGTACTCGGACACTTTCCGCCTCATCCGGGCTCCATGCTGGCCGGGCGCGCTCTGCTTCCGGCCCTCCATCGGACACCGGGTGCTGAAGCAGCGATCACCCTTGAGAAAGAGCTTCGTCCCCTCCCGCCGACAGAGCTTGCACTTGCCTCCCGTTTCACGTGCCATTCAATAAACCCTCCGACATCCCGGCTTCCCGCCGAGACTCAACCTACACGCGCCGGCGCTTCGGCGGCCGACACCCGTTGTGAGGAATGGGCGTGACGTCTCGAATCGCGGAAACATCCAGGCCCGCCGCCTGAAGGGAGCGGATCGCCGCTTCACGACCCGATCCGGGGCCGCGGACCCGCACCTCCACCTTCTTCATCCCCAGCGACAATGCTTCCTTCGCCGACTGTTCGGCCGCAAGCTGCGCAGCGAACGGCGTGCTCTTCCTCGATCCCTTGAATCCGACCTTCCCGGCGCTGGCCCAGGAAACGACGTTGCCCTTCGTGTCCGTAATGGTCACGATCGTGTTGTTGAAGGTCGACTGGATGTGAGCAACCCCGTTCGCCTCGACTCGCTTGTCCTTCTTCCGGCCGCGCCTCGCCTTCTTCTCAGCAGCCAATGAAACCTCCAGATACGGGTTTGAGACCCACCCGGGCCTCCGCGTTCAGCGGCGGCGAGCCGCTAGCGCTTCCTCCGAACCGCCCCCGAACCCTTCTTCGGGCCCTTCCGGGTGCGGGCGTTGGTGTGCGTTCTTTGACCTCTGGCCGGCAGCCCGCGCCGGTGCCGGAACCCCCGGTAGCAGCCGATATCCATCAAGCGCTTGATGTTCCCGCTGACCTCGCTGCGCAGGCTTCCCTCCACCTTGAACTCGGACTCGATCACGCCACGGAGCTTGATCGTGTCCTCCTCGGTAAGGGCCTTGGATTTCATCGACCCGTCGATTCCCGTCTTCTCCAGGATCTTCCGCGCCGAGCTGTGGCCGATTCCGTGAATGTAGGTCAACGCGATATCGACCCGCTTCTCCGCGGGAAGATCAACTCCAGCGATTCTCGCCACGTGCCAAGCCTCCCGGTAGAACCGGCGCCCCGGGCGTCCGTTCTACCTTTGTCTCTGCTTATGCCTCGGGTTGGTGCAGATCACCCTCACAACGCCTTTCCTCTTGATGATCTTGCACCGCTCACAGATCTTCTTGACCGACGTTCGCACTTTCATATCCACCACTTCCGTTCCGCGTCTCCGGACCCCGCAACGACGCTACTTGTAACGGTAGACGATTCGGCCGCGGCTCAAATCGTACGGAGACAGTTCGACCGTCACCTTGTCGCCGGGCAGGATCTTGATGAAATTCATCCGCATCTTGCCCGAGATGTGCGCCAGGATCAGATGACCGTTCTCCAGCTCCACCCGAAAGCTGGCGTTGGGCAGCGGCTCGACCACCGTACCTTCTACCTGTATGCCTTCTTCCTTTGCCACAGAGATCGTCCTACCTCTTGGGTCGTTTTCCCCTTTGCCGGGGAGTGCCCGTAAGGATCTCCGCCCCGTCGTCCCCGATCACTACCGTGTGCTCGAAGTGCGCCGAGAGAGATCCGTCCTTTGTGACCACCGTCCAGTTGTCGTCGAGCGTAACCACATCCGGCCCGCCCGCGTTGACCATGGGTTCGATCGCCAGGGTCATTCCTTTCTTGAGCCTTACGCCGCGCCCCGGAGGGCCGAAATTCGGGACCTGGGGCTCCTCGTGCATGTTCCGGCCGATCCCGTGGCCCACCAGCGACCGAACCACCGAGTAGCCGCCCGCCTTCACCGTCACTTCGACGGCGTGGGAGATATCGGACAACCGGTTTCCCGACCGCGCTTCCCCGATGCCCCTGCCGAGCGCCTTCTCTGTCACCTCAAGCAGGTGCCTGGCGTCGGCCGAGATTTCTCCGACGGGAAACGTCCGGGCGCCATCCGAGTAGTAGGCGTCCTTGAGGACCCCCACGTCGATACCCAAGATGTCTCCCTCAACCAGGACCCGGCCGCCGGGGATTCCGTGAACGACCTCGTGGTTCACGGAAGCGCAGATGCTTCCAGGGAAACCCTGGTACCCCCGAAACGCCGCCACCGCGCCTTGCTCTCGAATGTACTCGTCGATCCTCCGTTCCAGTTCCCCCGTGGTCACGCCCGGGACGATGAAAGGTTCGATCATCCCCAACGCCCCGCCGAGGATTCTCCCGGCGTCCCGCATGAGCGCGATTTCGTCTTCCGTCTTCACGCTCCGTGCCGTTCGTGAACTCACTCCCACTCCCCAGAGCGAAGCCGGTCAAGAAGGCCGGGAGTCCCATCCCCCCACAATCTCCCCGTAGATCCGCTCAACGTCGCGATCCCCGTTCACCGCCCGAAGCAGACCCCGCTCGGCGTAGTACGCCTTGAGCGGCTCCGTTTCCCTGTGATAGACCTCCAGGCGCCGGCCGACCGTCTCCGGACCATCGTCCTCCCGTCGACTCAGGCGGCCGCCGCAGCGATCGCAGACCCCCGGTTGCTTCGGGGGGCGCGTATCCAAGTTGAAGAGCTCCCCGCAGTCCTCACACGTCCGGCGCTTTCCCAACCGGTTGACGATCGCCTCGTCCGGAACCTCGATACTGAGAACTTCGTCCAGCGCCAGGCCCATTTCGCCAAGAAGGCGATCCAGGCCCTCCGCCTGGGTGATGGTCCTCGGGAATCCATCCAGGATGAATCCCCCGCCGTACTCCAAGGATCCGAGGACCTCCCGAATCAGGTCGAGCATCACCTCGTCCGGGAGGAGCCGCCCGGTGTCCATGTACCGCCGGGCCGTTTGGCCCAACTCCGTTTCCTTCTCAACGGCCGAGCGAAGGATGTCGCCGGTCGACAGTTGCCGGACCCCCCATTGCTTCTCGATGAGTTTGGCCTGCGTCCCTTTTCCCGCACCCGGCGCCCCCAGCAGGACCAGTCGCATCCTTGTTCGCTCCCTCTATCGTCTACCCCTCAACTTTGAGCCCTTCATGAAACCGTCGTAATGCCGCATCAACAGGTGTGACTCAATCTGCTGCAGCGTATCCAGCGCCACCCCCACAATGATCAAGAGCCCCGTCCCACCGAAGTAGAAGGGCGCCTTGAAATGCTGGATCAAGAAGGACGGCAGGATGGCGATCAACGCCAGGAACACCGCTCCGGGCAAGGTAATCCGGGTGAGGATTCGGTCGATATACTCCGCCGTTTTCTGTCCCGGCCGGATCCCGGGCACGAACCCACCGTATTTCTTCATGTTGTCAGCCAGATCGACCGGGTTGAAGATGATCGCCGTATAGAAGTATGTAAAGAAAACGATGACGAGGCCATAAACCACGTTGTATACGATGGAGCTCGGCGAGAACATCTCATTCAGCCGCTGTGCCAGATCACTTCCCCGGAAGAACGTGGCGATCGTTCCCGGGAACATGATCACCGACTGGGCGAAGATGATGGGAATCACGCCCGCCGTGTTCACTCGGAGCGGGATGTGCGTGCTTTGACCGCCGTAGACCTTCCGTCCAATGATCCGCTTAGCATACTGGACCGGAATTCGCCGCTGTCCCTGGGTGATCGCAATCACCGCCGCGGTCACCAACAGCATGATCACGACCAGCATTCCCGCCTGCGCGTAGCCGAGAGCTCCGGTCTGGAGCGCCCGAATGCTCTGAAGCAGATCGTTGGGGTTTCGGGCTACGATTCCGATGAAAATGATGAGCGAGATTCCGTTTCCGATCCCGCGCTCGGAAATTCGCTCTCCCAGCCACATCACGAAAATGGTCCCCGAGGTCAGAGTCAACACCGTCAGTAGCCGGAAAGCCAGACCCGGGCTCGGGACCACGGCCACGCCCCCGCCCATGTTGAAATTCTCGAGGAAAATGCTGATCCCGTACGCCTGGACCACGGAGAGAAATACCGTCCCGTAGCGAGTATACTGGGTGATCTTCTTACGTCCCTCTTCTCCCTCCTTCTGCAGCTTCTCGAAGTAGGGAATGACGGCCGTCAGCAGCTGGAGAATGATCGACGCGCTGATATACGGCATGATGCCAAGAGCGAACACGGACGCCTTCGCGAACGCCCCCCCGACGAACATGTCGTACAATCCCAGCAGCGTTCCCCGGGCCTGGGCAAAGGCCTGCGCCAGGGCATGTCCGTCCACGCCCGGCGTAGGAACGTGTCCTCCCACTCGGTAGATGATCAGCATCAACAGGGTGAAGAGAACCTTGCGCCTCAACTCGGGAATCTTAAAGATGCTCTGTAGACTCTGTATCATTGTCCTTCCTACAGGCTGTGGTCGAAGTTACCGGGCTACCGCGCCGCTCCGTGAGCCGCTCCGTGAGCCGCTCTCTCGCTCGTTCCCTGAATCAATTCCAGCTTTCCGCCCGCCGCCTCGATCTTGTCGCGGGCCTTCCTGCTGGCGGCGTGGACCAGGATTTCCAGAGGCCGGGAGATGTCCCCTCCGGCCAAGACCTTGATCGGTCCCTTGGAAAGCTTCACCAGACCTGCGCTCTCCAGCACCCCGGGGTCGATCTTCTGATCGCCCGGGAACCGTTCGAGATCCTTCAGGTTCAGCACCTGGAACTTGGTGGTGAACCGATTGTGGAATCCCCGCTTCGGCAGCCTCCGCTGAAGCGGCATCTGTCCACCTTCAGACCAGCGGTGGACCTTGGCCCTTTGCTTCTGGCCTTTGTGGCCCCGGCAACTGGTCTTCCCATGTCCTGAACCCGGACCTCGTCCGACTCGCTTGCGCTTCTTGAAAGCGCTGTCCGTCCGTTGAATATCGCTGAGTCTCACGAGTCCTCCTTCTCCAATTCCTCGATCTCGACAAGATGGCGAACACTGTCGACCATCCCTCGGATCTGGGGGCTATCTCTGTGTTCAACTGACTCGTGGAGACGGTGGATCCCCAAGGCACGAATCGTTCGTTTCTGTCGTTCCTGCCGGCGGATCGCGCTCCTCTTTTGTGTGATTCTCAGATAGCGCGCCATCTCACGATTCCTTTCCGGCCGTGTCCTCAATCCCCAACACTTCCCGCACGCTCATTCCACGAATCTGGGCAACGTCGGCCGCGCGTTTAAGGCGGGAAATCCCGTTCATGGTTGCTTTCACGACATTGTGCGGATTGTTGGTTCCCAGGCACTTGGTCAGCACGTCTCTCACGCCCGCAGCTTCCATCACCGCGCGCACGGCTCCGCCGGCGATGATCCCGGTTCCGGGGGATGCGGGTCTCAAGACCACCCGACCCGAGCCCGACCGGCCGAGAATCTCGTGCGGGATCGTGCCGCCAAGAAGGGGAACGTTGATGAAACTCTTCTTCGCGGCTTCGGTCCCTTTGCGAATCGCCTCGGCGACCTCGCGGGCTTTGCCCAGACCTACACCGACACGCCCGTTGCCGTCTCCGACCGCAACCAGCGCGTTGAAGCTGAATCGACGCCCTCCCTTAACCACCTTCGCCACCCGGTTGATATGGATGACCTTCTCGATAAACTCCGACTTGCTCGCCGTAGATTCTCTCCTACGCAAAGTGCCTCCCGTCAGAAAACGAGGCCGCCCTCTCTGCAGGCCTCTGCAAGAGCCTTCACCCGGCCGTGGTAGAGATAGGAACCCCGATCAAAACACACCTGGGTCACGCCCTTCTCCATAGCTCGCTTCGCAAGCAGAAGCCCCACGGCTTTTGGGATCCCGTACGTCTCGCCGCCGCCCGATGGACCGTCCGAAGAGCCGCCCGCCGGATTCTCGCGAATCTCCTTCACCAGACTGGAAGCGGAGACAAGCGTCCGTCCCTGCGTGTCGTCGATGATTTGCGCGTAGATGTTCTTGCCGCTCCGGAATACGGAAAGCCGGGGGCGCTCAGACGTCCCGTGGACCTTCTTGCGCACTCTCCGCTTTCTGCGAAGCCGATTCCGCATCTTGCTCGGGTAGTTTTTCAACATCGTCACTCAGTCCTTCTTGATGATCCGGCTCCGGACTCTCCGCTACGCCGCTCCGGCCTTGCCGGCTTTCCGCCGCACCTGCTCCCCTGCGTAGCGAATCCCCTTACCGCCATACGGCTCGGGCGGCTTGAACCTGCGGATGTCCGCCGCCACCTGACCGACGGCCTGCTTGTCGATTCCCGACACGACGATCTTGGTACGGTCCGGTGTCTCCACCTTGATCCCTTTGGGGACGGGATAATGGATGATGTGGGATTTTCGAACGTCCAGGGTCAACGTGCTCCCCTTCATCTCGGCCCGGTACCCCACGCCGTGAACCTCCAGCTGTTTCACGAACCCGCGGGAGACCCCCTCCACCATGCCCGCCAGGAGGCCTCGGCTCAATCCGTGAAATGCCCGATCCGTTCTCGACTCCCCTCGACGTACGACATTGATCTGATCGCCTTCGACGGAAATCGATACCCGTCGGTCGAACTCTCGGCGGAGCGACCCCTTTTCCCCCGAGACCTCAACCGCGTTCCCGTTGATCTGAACCTTGACCCCTTTGGGAATCGGGATCGGCTGCTTCCCGACTCTCGACATCGCTCGCCTCGCTTGCCCTTGTGCCGCCCTCTTTACTCAGGCCGGCATCTCTCGGACCGTGATGTGAAACGTCTCATGTGCCGGATCGTGGACGGATGTTTCCGCCCGCTACCAGATGTAGCAGATCACTTCCCCTCCCACGCCCAGCTTCCTCGATTCCTTATCCGTGAGGACTCCCTTCGGCGTCGAGAGGATCGCCGTACCCAGTCCTCCCATCACCCGGGGGATTTCCTCCTTGTTCACATACACACGCCTGCCCGGTTTGGACACACGCTTCAGGCCGCCGATCGCGCTTTCCTCCTTCACCGTGTACTTGAGCGAGATACGGATCGTGCCCTGGCTCGTTTCTTCAAGAACCTGAACCTGGTTGATGTATCTCTCTCTGAGAAGTAACTCCGCGATGGCTTTCTTCAAGTTCGACGCCGGGACATCGACCTTCTTCCTCTTGGCCTGCGTAGCATTCCGAATACGCGTCAACATGTCCGCGACCGGATCCGTCATCGTCATCTTCTGGTTCTCCCGCCTAGCCTCAGCTCTTCATGCGCCGGAGGTCCACCCGGTGAATCTCCATAGGAGAGGAGATCTACCAGCTCGCCTTTCTCACGCCGGGAATCTGCCCATCGAGGGCCAACTCCCGGAAACAGATTCGGCAGATACCGAAGTCACGCATGTAGGCCCTGGGACGCCCGCACCGGTGACAGCGGTTGTACCGCCGCACCTTGAATTTGGGCTGCCCCTTGGCCTTTTCAATAAGTGCCTTCTTGGCCACGCCTTCCCCCTCTGGAAAATCCTCTGCGGCTCTACGGTCTCCGGAAGGGCATGCCCATCGCCTGGAGTAGAGCCATCGCTTCCTCGTCGGTCTTTGCTGTGGTTACGATGGTCACATTCATTCCCCGGATCTTCTCGACCTTGTCGATATCGATCTCGGGAAAGACAATCTGTTCGCGAATTCCCAGGGTGTAGTTTCCCCGCCCGTCGAAGGATTTCGGCGGAACGCCGCGGAAATCCCGAATCCTCGGAATCGCCGCATTCACAAGACGGTCATAGAACTCGTACATCCGTCTCCGCCTCAGCGTCACGCAGCACCCGACGACCATTCCTTCTCGGATCTTGAAAGATGCCACCGACTTCTTCGCTCGCCGGACCGCCGCCTTCTGGCCCGTAATCGTGGCAAGATCCTGTTCCGCGGATTCCTGCAACTTGGCGTTCTGGAGCGCGTCTCCCGTGCCCATGTTGACGATGATTTTCTCGAGCCGGGGAACCTCGAACTTGTTCTTATAGCCGAACTGCTTGACCAGCTCCGGCGCCACTTCCCGGTCGTACGCTTCTTCCATCCTTACGCTCATCTCTCGCCTGCCTTCGATTCGATAAGCCGGGGAGTTCCCCGCCGGCCGTGAATCGGTTTACTTCGTCCCGACCGCCTCACCACACGTTGCACATGCCCGTACCCGCTTCCCGTCGGCGAGCTTCAGTTTCCGCACCCGCACACCCTTCCCGCAGCGCTGGCACATCGGGAGAACATTGGAAATGTGAACCGGGAGCTCCTTCTCCTGGATGCCCCCCTGGGGATTCTGCTGGGATCCTTTGCTGTGTTTCTTCGCGAAGTTGACCCCCTCAACGAGAACCCGCTTCTTATTCGGAAATACCGCGAGGACCCGCCCGGTCTTTCCTCGATCATCACCCGAAACCACGATCACCGTATCACCCTTGACTACATGCATTGCCCGTTTCCTCGCATTCGCACGGGGTCCCTTCACCCGGGCTCCTAGATCACTTCAGGCGCCAGAGACACGATCTTCATGAACCCCTTCTCGCGCAGCTCTCGAGCCACCGGACCAAAAATGCGGGTTCCCCTCGGCTCCTTCTGTTCTGTGATGAGCACCGCCGCGTTTTGGTCGAATCGGATATAAGAACCGTCCCGCCGCCGGATTTCCTTCTTGGTTCTCACGACGACCGCATTCGCCACTTCACCCTTCTTGACGATGCCGCCGGGGATGCAATCCGTGATCGATACTTTGATGATATCCCCGACCCGGGCGTAGCGTCGGCCGCTCCCGCCGAAGACATGGAAACACTTCCCCCGGCGCGCGCCGGTGTTGTCCGCAATCGTCAGTTTCGTTTCCGGTCTAATCATCGTCGACCCCAGCCTCTTCCAGTTCTTCCTTGGAAACATCCGTGGTTCTCTTGACGACCTCGAGCACGCGCCAGCGCTTGTCCTTGCTGATCGGACGAGTCTCGATCACCCGTACCTGATCACCGGCCTTGCACTCGTTGTTCTCGTCGTGAGCCTTGAACCGCACGCTACGTTTGATCGTTTTTCTGTACACGGGATGCGAGAACCGGCGCTCGACTTTGACGACAATTGTTTTGTCCATCTTGTCGCTGACGACTTCCCCCATCCGCGTCTTCTTGTGACCCGCCATGCTCGACTCCACTCACGCCCCGGGGATTTGTCCCTAGGACTTCTTCTCGGCCTCGGCCTCTCCCAGTGTCCGGATCTTCAGCTCGCTCTCCCGGAGAATGGTTCGAATCCGCGCGATCTCCCGCCTCACCAGACGGATCCTCAGCGGGTTCTCGGGATTCTGTGTCGAGAGCCGAAACTCCAGGTTGAACCTCTCTTCCTCCAGGTCCCGGAGCATCTGTTCCAGCTCGGGCACAGACATCTCTCTCATCTTCTCAGGTTTCATCTTTATGCACCCACGTTTTCGCGCACCACGAATCGCGTCTTGATTGGAAGCTTGGCTGCGCTGAGTTGCAGTGCCCTCTTGCTGACGTCCAGCGGAACTCCCCCGATCTCAAAGAGGATACGACCGGGCTTGACGACCGCCACCCAGTACTCGGGCGTTCCCTTTCCCTTCCCCATGCGGGTTTCGGCCGGTTTCAGCGTGATCGGCTTGTCGGGGAACACTCGCACCCACATCTTCCCGCCGCGGCGAACATGGCGCGTGGCCGCAACTCGTGCGGCCTCGATCTGCCGGGCCGTTATCCACGCAGGCTCCAGCGCCTGCAGTCCGACTTCTCCAAAGGCCAGCTCGCTGCCCCGTGTGGCGTTTCCCCTTCGTCGGCCGCGGTGTTGCTTCCGGTACTTAACCCTCTTGGGCATCAACATGGTGCTCTACCCCATCCCTCTCTCAGATTGTTCCTTGGGAATCCACGGCTTCTCAAACACTTCTCCGTGGTATACCCACACTTTGACTCCGACGCATCCGAAAGTGGTGTGGGCCGTATGCCGGGCGAATTCAACATGAGCCCTGAGCGTGTGCAGAGGCACCCGCCCCTCCCGGTACTGCTCACTCCGGCCCATTTCCGCTCCACCCAGACGTCCACCGCACTGGATACGAATCCCGAGCGCGCCCATTCGCATGGCGGAGACAACCGCCTTCCTCATCGCCCTGCGAAACGCGATCCGCTGCTCCAGCTGCTGGCCGACATGCTCGGCGATGAGCTGCGCGTCGATCTCGGGCTTCCGCACCTCCTGAATATTGATATAGATCTCCTTGTGCGTGAGGTGCTGGAGCTCATCGCGAAGTTGATCCACTTCCGCCCCTTTGCGACCGATCACCATTCCGGGGCGAGCCGTGTGAATGGTAACCGTCACCTTATTCGGCGCTCGCTCGATCACGACCTTGGAAACCCCCGCGCGCGTGAGCCGTCCCTTGATGTACTTCCGAATGAAGAGATCTTCCTTCAGGAAGTTGGCGTACTCTCGCCCCGCGAACCACCGGGAATCCCACGTCCTGACGATTCCAAGTCTCAGACCGATCGGGTTGGTCTTCTGACCCACACGTACCTCCTTCGGCGCATCCATAGCGCCATCCTGCTTCACGCCCGGAGGGCGTCCTGCTTACGAAGTCCCCACAACAATCGTGATGTGGCTCGTTCGATGGCGGATTCTCGAGGCCCGCCCCATGGCCCGGGGCCGGAACCTCTTCAGCATCGGTCCCTCGTCAACGGTTGCCCGCACGATCGACAGATTGTCGACATCCAGATCTTCGGCCTCTTCGCGGTTCAGCGCATTGGCCACCGCGGAGCGAAGCGTCTTTTCAACCAGCCGGCTGGCCCTTCGAGGCGTGGCTTTCAGAATCGCGTACGCTTCGTTCACGTCTCTCCCGCGGACAAGGTCGACGACCTGACGCGTCTTGCGCGGTGAAATCCGCACGTATCTGGCCTTTGCTATTGCTTCCATTTCCGCTCTCGGCCTTTCTCCACCCTGTTGGTTTCCCTAAGGCGGGCCCACCGGCCAGGACTCCCATCCGGAAGTCCGGCTCACCGCGAACCGCCGACCCTCAAACGAGCGGGCTATCCGCCCGGCTTGAGCGCACCCGCTCTTCCGGCGGACCGCGCCTGCTTGGCGCCCTTCCCGCCGTGTCCCCTGAACATGCGCGTTGGCGAGAACTCGCCCAACTTGTGTCCGACCATATTCTCCGAGATGTAAACCGGCACGAACTTGTTCCCGTTGTGGATGGCCAGCGTGTGCCCCACGAACTCGGGAGAAATGGTGGACCTACGAGCCCACGTCCGGATCACTCGCTTCTCGCCCGTACGGTTCATATGGACGATTCGCTTCAAGAGTTTCTGGTCGATGTATGGGCCCTTTTTCAACGATCGGGACAAACCGACACCTCCGAGCTACCGACCTAACGCCGCGACTTCCGGCGTTTCACGATGTACTGATCAGATGGTTTCTTCCTGCGCGTTTTCAAACCCTTGGTTTTCTTCCCCCAGGGCGTAACCGGATGACGCCCGCCCGAGGTTCGTCCCTCCCCGCCGCCCATCGGATGGTCAACCGGATTCATAGCGACGCCCCGCACATTGGGACGTCGACCGAGCCAGCGGCTCCGCCCCGCCTTGCCCAGGGAGATGTTTTCATGATCGACGTTCCCCACCTGCCCGATGGTGGCCCGGCATTCGACGGGAACGATCCGCACTTCTCCCGACGGCAATCGCAGATACGCGTATTTCCCTTCCCGCGCCGTGAGCTGCACGTAGGCCCCCGCCGCGCGCGCCATCTGTGCTCCCTTGCCCGGAACCAGCTCTACGGCATGAACGAAGGTCCCCAGCGGGATTCGGGACAACGGCAGACAGTTCCCGCCCTTGATTTCCGCTTCCGATCCCGACATGATCCGCTCGCCCACGACGATCCCCGCCGGCGCCAGGATGTACCGCTTCTCCCCGTCGACGTAGTGAAGAAGCGCCAGGTGGGCGGACCGGTTTGGATCGTATTCGATCGCAGCCACCTTGGCCGGAATGCCATCCTTGTTTCGCTTGAAATCCACTATCCGAATGTGACGCTTGTGCCCGCCGCCGCGCTGCCAAATCGTGATCCGACCTTGGTTGTTCCGCCCCCCCGACCGCTTCTTCGGCCTGAGAAGGGATTTCTCCGGCTTTCGCCGCGTGATCTCCTCAAACGTGGAGCGGCTCGTATGTCGTGCCGTCGGCGTTGTGGGTCTGAGTTTCCTGATGCCCATTGTAACTCCTCACACCGGGGCCGCCTCGTGGGGGCGAAACCCGCAGTCTCCGCCCGGTCCGCAGCGCCGGGCCCTAGACCTCTTCGAAGATCTCAATCCTGTCGCCGGCCCGAAGCTTCACCGTGGCCCGCTTCCACATCGGTCGCCTTCCCAGATGGACGCCCAGCCGAACGCGCTTACCTGGAAACAAAGCCGTCCACACGCGCTCGACCTGAACTCCGAAGATTTCTTCCACGGCGTTCTTGATTTCCAGCTTGTTGGCGTTCCGGTCGACGACGAAGCTGTACTTGTTGTCCGCCGTCTTCTGTCTCGCTCCCTTCTCGGTCAGGAGCGGCTTCTGAATAATGGACCTCGCGCTCTTCATCCCCCCAGCACCTCCCCCAGGACGTCCACGGCGGCCCGATCCATGATCAAAACCTCACAATCCAGAATCTCGTAGGGGGTCAACCCGCGCGCCGCCCGAACCTGCACGCCCGGTAGATTGTTGGCGGCCCGCCAGAGTAATTCATTGTACGCCGGGGTCACCAGCAGACACTTCTTGGGCCAGACGTCAAGGTTCTTCAGGACTTCCACGACGCGTTTGGTCTTGGGCTCCGGTAGGGAAAACCCGTCCACGACCATGAGCTCGCCGTCTCGAGCTTTACCGCTCAAGGCCGACCGCACGGCCAGGCGTTTCTTCTTCTTCGGAAGCACCGCCGTATAGCTCTTGGGCTTCGGCCCGAAGATGACCCCGCCCCCGACCCAGATGGGAGAGGATGCGGTCCCCGCCCTGGCCCGTCCCGTGCCCTTCTGCCGCCACGGCTTCGCCCCGCTCTTCTTGACCTCGCCCCGGCTGAGCGAGGAGGCCGACCCCTGGCGCTGGTTGGCCAGATAGGCCCTCACCGAATCCCAGAGCACATCATGGTTCGGCTCGATACCGAACACAGCCTCCGGAAGATCCACCGACCCGGTGACCTCACCTGATACGGAATAGACGCTCGCCACGATTCCTGTTCTCCTTGCCGATGACTACTTCGCCGCGGGTTCCGCTGCCGGCTCCACTGCCGGCTTCGCCGATTCCCGGAGCTTCTCGATATAGACGTACCCTCTCCGAACACCCGGGACGGCACCGCGAACGAGCAGGAGGTTTCTCTCGGCGTCGACTTCGACAACCTCCAGATTCTTGACCGTAACCCGTTTTCCGCCCATCCGGCCCGCCATCTTCATTCCCTTGGGTGTTCGGGCCGGAGTCGCGCACATTCCCACGGCGCCCGGGGATCGACTCCCCTTCGCTCCATGCGAATCCCCGAATCCGCTGAATCCCCACCGGCGGACGCCACCGGCGAATCCCTTGCCCTTGCTCACGCCGGTGACCTTCACCTTTTCACCGGCGGCGAAGAGGTCCGCTGTAAGGTCCTGCTTGACCCCGTACGCGCTCGAATCCGACACCCGGAACTCCCTCAGCCGCCGTTTCTGAGGAACGCCCGCACGATCGAACTGGCCTTTGATGGGCATCGACTTGGGCCGCTTCTTGGTCCAATCGTCGAATCCCAGCTGGATCGCCGAATATCCGTGTTTCTCCGGTGTCCGAACATCCACCACCGTGCACGGTCCCGCCTCGATTACAGTCACAGGAATGACGCGGCCCTTGTCCGTGAACACCTGCGTCATCCCGAGCTTCTTGCCAATCAGTCCGATCATACCCGCACTCTCACTTGAACGTGATGCCATCCCGAATAGGCTCTAGACCCGGATCTCGATATCCACGCCCGCCGGAAGATCCAGCTTCATCAGCGCGTCGACGGTTTGCGGCGTCGACTCCAGGATATCGATGAGTCGCTTGTGAGTCCGAACCTCGAACTGCTCCCTGGATTTCTTGTCCACATGCGGGGATCTCAGCACCGTGTACACCCGCCGAGACGTGGGAAGCGGCACCGGGCCGCTCACCGTCGCCCCCGTTCTCTTGGCCGTCCGGACGATCTCGCCCGCCGATTGATCCAGCATGGCGTAGTCGTAGGCCTTTAACCTGATTCGGATTTTCTGACCAGGCACCGCCTGACCTCCTTCTCTAACTCCGGTCTATTCCCGCCGCTTCCGGAACGATGTCCGGACGACCCTGTCGCGGCTTCCCCCCTTGCCTGATTCCTTTTGATGGTGGGTTTATTCGATCACTTCGGAGATGACCCCGGCGCCCACGGTCCGGCCTCCCTCGCGAATCGCAAACCGCAACTCCTTCTCCATCGCAATCGGCGTGATCAACTCCACCGACAACTCCACGTTGTCGCCCGGCATCACCATCTCACGCCCCTCGGGAAGCTGCGCCACCCCCGTCACATCCGTCGTCCGAAAATAAAACTGAGGACGGTACCCATCAAAAAACGGCGTGTGACGACCCCCCTCCTCCTTCGTCAATATGTACACCTCACCCCGAAACTTCGTGTGAGGCGTAATCGAACTCGGCGCCGCCAACACCATCCCCCGCTCCAACTCGTCCTTCTCCATCCCACGCAACAACAACCCAATGTTGTCGCCCGCCTCCGCCTCATCCATGATCTTCCGAAACATCTCCACGCCCGTCACTACCGTCTTACGGGTCTCCTTGATCCCAACCCGCTCCATCGTGTCCCCAACCTTTACCCGACCACGCTCCACTCGACCCGTCCCCACCGTCCCACGACCCGTTATGCTAAACACATCCTCCACCGGCATCAAAAACGGCTTGTCCACATCCCGAACCGGCAACGGTATATGCTCATCCACCGCCTTCATCAACTCCCAAACAAAACCGCACTTCTCACACTCTTCCTTCCCACAACCACACTCCGACGCCTCCTTCGCACTCCCACGAACCACCGGAATGTCATCCCCCGGAAACTCATACTTCGACAACAACTCCCGAACCTCCATGTCCACCAACTCCAAAATCTCCGGGTCGTCCACCAAATCCACCTTGTTCAAAAATACCACAACCGCCGGCACGTTCACCTGACGCGCCAACAACACGTGCTCCCGTGTCTGAGGCATCGGACCATCCGCCGCACTCACCACCAATATCGCCCCGTCCATCTGCGCCGCACCCGTAATCATGTTCTTCACATAATCCGCATGACCCGGACAGTCCACGTGAGCATAATGACGATTGTCCGTCTCGTACTCCACATGCGATATCGCGATCGTCAAAATCTTCGTCTCATCACGACGCCCCTGTGACTCCGAAGCCTTCGCCACCTCATCGTAACTCACAAAACGCGCCAACCCCCTCGACGACAAACACTTCGTGATCGCACTCGTCAACGCCGTCTTCCCATGATCCACATGACCTATCGTCCCTATGTTCACGTGAGGCTTCGTGCGTACAAACTTCTCCTTCGCCATTACCCACACCCTCCTACAATGCGCCGCTCCCTCGTCGGCTCGTTCGTTTCCAGATCTAGCTCGGGACCCGCCTTCCCCGGCGCACCAGGATCTGGTCCGTGATACTCTGAGGAACCTTGCTGTAGGTCGAGAACTGCATAGTGTACGTCGCCCGCCCCTGGCTGAGCGACCTCAATCCTGTGGCATATCCAAACATCTCCATCAGAGGGACCGCCGCCTCAACCACTCGGGCCTCGGCGCGAGGTCTCTGAGCCAGAACCCGTCCGCGGCGGGCGTTCAGGTCCCCGATTACATCCCCGATGTAGTCTTGAGGCACGACCACCTCGACTTCCATGACCGGTTCCAGGAGAATGGGCCCGGCCTTCGCCACCGCCTGGCGGAACGCGTCGGCGGCCGCCATCTTGAACGCGACGTCGGTGGAATCCGTCTCGTGCGCCTCTCCGCCTAGAAGAACGGCCTTGACGTCGCTCGTGGGATACCCCGCCAGCACTCCATTGTCCAGAGACTGGCGAACTCCCTCCTCGATGGCCGGGAAAAACTCACTGGGGATCTCATCCGCGGTCACTCGATTCTCGAACCGAAACCCTTGGCCGCGCTTCAGGGGCTCCAGCTTCAGATTCACTTTGGCAAACTGCCCATGGCCGCCCATCTGCCGGACGAACTGTCCGAGCGCCTCGGCCTCACCCTGGAGGCTCTCCCGGAAAGCAACCTGAGGTTTCCCGACGTTGGCCCGGACAGTGAATTCCCGCATCATCCGGTCCACCAGGATCTCGAGGTGCAGCTCGCCCATTCCCGAGATGATGCGCTGTCCCGTATCCGGGTCCGTCTTGACCTGGAAAGTGGGATCCTCGCTGGCCAGCTTCTGAAGCGCGTCTTCCAGTTTCTCTTCATCCGCCACACTCTTAGGCTCGATAGCCACGGAAATCACAGGTTCGGGGAACGCCATCGATTCCAGCAGGATGGGCTTCGACTCATCGCACAGGGTATCTCCCGTACTCGTCTTCTTCAGGCCGACCACGCCCACGATATCTCCCGAGTACACGGCATCCATCTCCTCCCGCTTGTTGGCGTGCATGAGCAGGATTCGAGTGATCTTCTCCTTCGCCCCACGGGTAGCGTTGTACACCTGTCCACCGCGAGGAAGCGTCCCCGAGTACACCCGGACATAGGTCAGGCGCCCCACGTAGGGATCTACGGCGATCTTGAAAGCCAGAGCCGAAAAGGGTTCATCGTCTTTCCCGTGGCGGGCCGTGCGCTTGCCCGGCTTCCGGGGGTCGTCTCCCGAGATCGAAGGAAGATCGCAGGGTGCCGGAAGGTAATCCACCACTCCGTCCAGCAACTGCTGCGCCCCCGTGTTCTTGAGGGCACTCCCGCAGAACACAGGAATCACCGCCGATTTCAGCACGCCGGCTCTCAACCCTCGCCTCAGATCCCTGGCACTTACGTCCCGTTCGTCCAAGAACTGCTCCAGAATCTTTTCGTCGTGTTCAGCGGCCTGTTCCACCAGGCGGTCCCGCTCCGTCTCGACCCTCTCCCGGTATGCCTCCGGCACGTCCCGCTCCTCAAACTCGAGCCCCTGAGTGGCCACGTCGAAGTAGAGTGCCTTGCGGTCGACGATATCAACGAGTCCTTCGAACGTCTCGGCCGAACCGATCGGGAGCATCACCGGCAGCGCCCTCGCCCCCAACCGGGTCCGCAGTTCGCCAACCGCTCCATCAAAGTCCGCCCCCACCCGGTCCATCTTGTTGATAAAGGCGATACGGGGTACCTTGTACCGCTCCGCCTGCTTCCAGACCGTCTCCGACTGGGGCTCCACGCCCCCCACGGCACAGAAGAGGGCCACCGCCCCATCCAGAACCCTCAGACTTCTCTCCACCTCCACCGTAAAATCCACGTGCCCCGGCGTGTCGATGATGTTGACTCGATGATCCCCCCAAAAACACGTGGTGGCCGCGGAGGTAATGGTAATCCCGCGTTCTCTTTCCTGCTCCATCCAATCCATGGTCGCGGCGCCGTCGTCCACTTCCCCCAACCGATGGACCTTCCCGGTATAGAACAGAATGCGCTCGGTGAGCGTGGTCTTCCCCGCGTCGATATGTGCCATGATCCCGATGTTGCGGGTCTTTTCGAGCGGAAATCTCCCCGCCATGTCCCGATCTCTCCACGCTGTTTCCCCGCGCGTCTCTCGAAGCAGCTCTCGAGCCCCGCCATCGGCGGCCCCCGGGTGCTTCCCTCACGCTACCACCGGTAGTGGGCAAAAGCCTTGTTGGCCTCGGCCATCCGATGCGTGTCTTCCTTTTTCTTCGCCGACGCGCCCTCGCTCTTGGAAGCGGCGATCAGTTCGGCCGCCAGCGCTTCCCTCATCGAGTGCTCCGGCCGAGATCGTGAGAATCCGATAATCCACCGGAGCGCGAGGGCCGTCCTCCGATCCTGGCGGACTTCCACCGGGACCTGATAGGTGGCACCGCCCACTCGACGGGACTTCACCTCCAGCACGGGCTTGACGTTGTTGATCGCCTGCTTGAAGACCGAAAGCGGATCCTGATGGGTCTTCTGCTCGATGATCTCCAGCGCACCATAAACCATTCGCTCCGCTGTGGACTTCTTCCCGTCGTTCATGACGGCGTTGATGAACTTCGACACCAACGTGCTCCCATACCTGGAGTCCGGAAGAATCTCTCGCTTGGCGACACCTTTTCTTCTGGGCATTCGAATTCCTCAACTCTGCGGCGCCGTACTACGCGCCAACCGCTTTCCCTCTCTTCGCACCGTACTTCGACCTTCCCTTCCGGCGATCCTGTACGCCACTCGCATCCAGCGTTCCGCGAATGATGTGGTATCGGATACCCGGCAAGTCTTTCACTCGGCCGCCACGCACCAGCACGATCGAGTGCTCCTGCAGGTTATGCCCCTCGCCCGGGATGTACGCCGTCACTTCCACGCCGCTCGTGAGCCGGACTCGGGCCACCTTCCGGAGCGCCGAGTTGGGTTTCTTGGGCGTGCTGGTGTAAACCCGCGTACACACTCCCCGCCTCTGTGGGCAGGACTTCAGCGCGGGCGCAGTCGTTTTGGCCTTGATCGGCTTGCGTCCCTTTCGAATCAACTGACTGATGGTTGGCACGCTTCTCGAACCCTCCTCCACTCGTTCCTGCAGGGGGCTTCCCCCCGCACGGCTCTCCCAATGGGGTGAACGGGACCCCCGGATACACAAATGATTCAGTCTAGCTCATCCGGGCTCCAATGTCAACAGCGTTTCTACGAGCTCCCGCTCTGCTCCGCGACCTCCAGACTCTCCCCCACAGGCTCTTCCGGCACCTCCACGTCTTCCGGGATCACGCGAATGTCCCGGTTTCTCGAGATTCCCGTCCCGGCCGGAATCAAGTGACCGATAATCACGTTCTCCTTGAGACCCAGAAGATGATCCCGCTGACCCTGGATTCCCGCCTCGGTGAGCACGCGGGTCGTTTCCTGGAATGAAGCGGCGGAGATGAAACTCTCCGTGGAGAGAGACGCCTTCGTGATCCCCAGGAGCAGCGGCTCGAACGTTGCCGGCCGGCCTCCCTCCATCACGATTCGCCTGTTTTCTTCTCTCAGCCGCGCTTTGTCGACTTTCTCTCCCTCGAGAAACGAAGTGTCGCCCGGATCAATGATCCCGACTTTCTGGAGCATCTGTGAAACGATCACTTCGATATGCTTGTCGTTGATCCGAACGCCCTGCAGACGGTAGACCTCCTGGATCTCGTTGACCAGGTATTCCTGAACGGCGTTGATGCCCTTGATCCGCAGAATGTCGTGGGGGTTGATGGGCCCTTCGCAGAGCCGGTCGCCCGCCTCCACCATATCGCCTTCTCGAATCCGGAGATGTTTGCCGTGGGGAATCAGGTATTCGCGTGTTTCGGTTTCCCCCTTGACGATGATCTTCCTCAGCCCCCGGCTGATTCCTCCAAATTCGACGGTCCCGTCGATCTCCGTGACCACTGCCTGATCCTTGGGCTTGCGAGCCTCAAACAACTCGGCCACTCTGGGCAATCCGCCCGTGATGTCTCGTGTCTTGCTCATCTCCCGAGGAATCTTCACCAGGAAGCTGCCGGAGTGAACCTTGGTCTTGTCCCGCACCAGCAGGTGCGCCCCGGAAGGAACCGCGTAGAGCCCCATCTTCCGGCCCTGTGAGTCGAGGATGTGAATATGCGGATGGAGCACCTTTTCCTTGTCGTCGAAGATCACCTTCTGGCGGAGTCCGGTCTTCTCGTCCAGCTCCTCCCGGACGGTGGTGCCTTCCACGATTCCCTCGAACTTCACCGTGCCGCTCTTTTCCGAAACGATGGGGGTCGAATACGGATCCCACTCAAAGAGCGTCTGCCCCAGCTCGACGGCGTCGCCATCGGCGACGCGCAGCGTGGCTCCGTACGGCACGTTGAAGCGGCCCCGGACATGGCCCTGCTCGTCCTTCTGCTTCATGACGCCCTTCTGCCCCACCACGATCCTGCTCGCGTCGGCTGCCTTCACCGTCCGCATCTTCAGAAATTCCACCGACCCCTTGCACTTTGCGTCGATTCCGGATTGCTCCGCAATCCGTCCGGCCGTTCCACCGATGTGGAACGTTCTCAGTGTCAGCTGCGTTCCCGGCTCGCCGATGGACTGCGCGGCGATCACACCCACCGCCTCGCCGATGTTGACCATTCTGCCGTTCGCCAGGTTACGCCCGTAGCAGGCAGCACAGACGCCCCGCCGGGCCTCGCAGGTGAGAACCGACCGGATCTTGACTCTGTCGATTCCGTACTTCTCAATTTCCTCGGCCTGCTCTTCCTTGATCTCTTCCCCGGCGAGGACGATGGTATCCCGGGTGATGGGGTTCTTGATATCTTCCACCGACACGCGTCCGAGGACCCGATCGGCGAGCGACTCGATGACCTCCTCCGCCTCCTTGAGAGCACCGACCTCGAGTCCCATGATGCTTCCACAGTCCTCGGAAGTGATGATCGCGTCCTGTGCCACATCCACAAGCCGGCGCGTCAGGTATCCCGCGTCCGCCGTCTTCAGAGCCGTATCCGCCAACCCCTTCCTGGCGCCGTGGGTCGAGATGAAGTACTCGAGCACGGTCAACCCTTCCTTGAAGTTGGAGGTGATGGGCGACTCGATGATCTCTCCCATCTGCCCTGTGATTTTCTTCTGCGGCTTGGCCATGAGCCCCCGCATCCCGGCCAGCTGGCGGATTTGTTCCTTGCTCCCCCGTGCACCCGACTCGGCCATCATGAAGATGGGGTTGAAGCCATCCTGGTCCTTGCTGAGGTTCTCGAACATCGTATCCCCCACCTCCGAAGTGGTGCGGGTCCACATGTCGATCACCTTGTTGTAGCGTTCCCGATCCGTGATCAGGCCGCGCCGGTGCTGCTTCGTGACTTCGTTGACCTCTTGCTCCGTGGTTCCGATGATCCGTTCCTTCTCGCCCGGGATCAGAATATCGTCGATTCCCACGGTGACACCGCCGGTCGTAGCGTTTTCAAAGCCGAAGCTCTTCAGCTTGTCCAGGAACCGGGCGGTCTCAAAGGAGCCCAGCGTGCGGTGGCAATCCCCCACGAGTCGTTCCAGGGACTGGCGATCCATGAGCCGATTGACGAATCCCATCTTCTCGGGAACGATCTGGCTGAAGATCACGCGCCCGACGACCGTGTCGATGATCTCGCCGCCGATTCGAACCTTGATCTGAGCGTGCAGGTCGACCTCTCTCAGGTCGTACGCCGTCACCACTTCTTCCGGGCAGGAGAACAACCGCCCCTCACCACGAACTCCCGGCTTCCCCTTGGTCATGTAGTGGCACCCGAGGACAAGGTCCTGCGTGGGCGACGCGATGGGCCTCCCGTGCGCCGGCGAGAGAATGTTGTCCGACGAGAGCATCAGCAAACGGGCCTCCAGCTGCGCCTCAAAGGAGAGGGGGACGTGAACCGCCATCTGGTCCCCGTCGAAATCGGCGTTGAAGGCCTGGCAGACCAGAGGGTGAATCCGAATCGCCTTACCCTCCACCAGGACCGGCTCGAAGGCTTGAATTCCCAGTCGATGCAGCGTGGGCGCCCGATTCAGGAGGACCGGATGGTCCTTGATGATCTCTTCCAGAATGTCCCAGACCTCTTGCTTCTCTTTCTCTACCAGCTTCTTCGCGCTCTTGACGGTCTGGACATAGCCCTGGTTCTCCAGCTGGCGGATGATGTAGGGCTTGAACAGCTCCAGGGCCATGTTCTTTGGGAGCCCGCACTGGTGGAGCCTGAGCTCCGGTCCCACCACGATCACGGATCGCCCGGAGTAGTCGACGCGCTTACCCAGAAGGTTCTGCCGGAATCGGCCCTGCTTGCCCTTCAACATGTCGGACAGCGATTTCAGGGGGCGATTGCCGGGCCCGCGAACCGCCCGCGAGCGGCGTCCGTTGTCGAACAGTGCGTCGACGGCTTCCTGAAGCATTCGCTTCTCATTCCTCAGAATGACGTCGGGCGCCTTGATCTCGATCAGTTTCTTCAGCCGGTTGTTGCGGTTGATCACCCGCCGGTACAGGTCGTTCAGATCCGAGGTGGCGAAGCGACCGCCCTCCAAAGGAACCAGGGGTCTCAGATCGGGCGGGAGCACCGGAACTACATCAAGGATCATCCACTCGGGCAGGTTTCCCGACTGCCGGAAGGCCTCGACCACTTTGAGTCGCTTGAGCACCTCTTTCTTCCGCTGAACAGACGTTTCCACTTTCGAGCTGGCCCGGAGCTCGGCCGAGAGCTCTTCGAGGTCGATCTGCTTGAGAAGCGTCTTGACCGCCCCCGCTCCCATCGCCACCTGGAACTGCCCGGGGAATTCCTCCTCCATCTGGCGGAGCTGATCCTCGCTCAGCAGTTCCATGTGCTTCAGCGGGCTGTTGCCCGGATCCGTGACGATGTACGATTCGTAGTAGAGCACTCTCTCCAGGTTGCGTGTGCTCATGTTCAGCAGGTGCCCGATTCTCGAAGGCACACCCTTGAAATACCAGATGTGGGAAACCGGGACCGCCAGTTCGATGTGTCCCATGCGCTCACGCCGTACCTTCGACTGCGTGACCTCAACCCCGCAGCGGTCGCAAACCACTCCGCGGTAGCGGATCCGTTTGTATTTCCCACAATTGCACTCCCAGTCTTTCACGGGTCCAAAAATCTTCTCGCAGAACAGCCCGTCCTTTTCGGGCTTGAAGGATCGGTAGTTGATCGTTTCCGGCTTCGTGACTTCCCCGTATGACCAGGAACGAACCGTCTCCGGAGAGGCAAGCCGAATTCGAATCGAGGTGAAATCCACGGAAGCCTTGTCCCGACGCTCCATGACTTCCAGCACAGCGGATACCTCCTGGCCGTCACCTGCGACGGCGGAAAATGAATCCACGTTCAACGGCACCCGAACTAGCGGTCCTCTTTCTCCAATTCCACATCGAGCCCGAGGCTCTGAAGCTCTTTCACCAGAACGTTGAACGACTCCGGGACGCCCGGCGACGGCGGGTTCTCACCCTTCACAATCGCCTCGTAAATGCGGGACCGCCCGGCCACGTCGTCCGACTTCACCGTCAGCAGCTCCTGGAGCGCGTAAGCCGCACCGTAGGCTTCCAACGCCCAGACTTCCATCTCTCCGAATCTCTGGCCGCCGAACTGAGCCTTCCCACCCAGCGGCTGCTGCGTCACCAGGGAGTAGGGCCCGATCGAGCGAGCGTGAATCTTGTCGTCGACCAGGTGCGAGAGCTTCATCATGTAGATGTAGCCAACCGTGATTTCCGATTCCAGGGAATCCCCCGTCAGGCCATCGAAGGTTCGAATCTTGCCGGTTCTCGGAAGCCCGGCCTCATTCAGTTTCTCCTTGATCTCATCGATCGTGGCCCCGTCGAACACGGGGGAAGCGGCGCGCTCGTCCAAAGCGTGAGCGGCCCACCCCAGGTGCGTTTCAAGAATCTGTCCGACGTTCATTCGCGAGGGCACGCCCAACGGGTTGAGGATGATCTCCAGCGGGACACCGTCGGGCAGGTAGGGCATGTCCTCCTCGGGGAGGATCTTCGCGACCACGCCCTTGTTCCCATGACGACCGGCCATCTTGTCTCCCACGGACAGCTTCCGTTTGCGCGCCACGTACACTTTGACGAGCTTCACCACTCCCGGAGGAAGCTCGTCCCCGCGGGAAACTCTCTCGATCTCCTTACCGATCTCCTTCTTGGTCTCATCGATCGCATCCCAGGCAGCGTCGATCACCTTGCGCGCCTTCCGGTTGGCCGCCGGCTCCTGGCTCACCGGAAAGTCCCAGTTGACGTAATCGAAATCCAGCTCGCCCAGAAGGCTCATCGTGAGTTTCTGTCCCTTACGGACCACGACCTCACCCGTTTCCAGGTCGGCGATCTTCTCGGCCTTGAAATCCTTCAAGAATTCCTTCACCTTGACGTCTCGAGCTTCCTTGATCTTCTGGACCTCTCGGCTCCTCGTTCGCCGAAGGCGATCGACTTTCTTCTTCTCCTCCGCCCGAGATCGCTCGTCCCTCTCCCTCCGCGAGAACACCTTGATGTCTACCACGATGCCGTCCATCCCGGGAGGCGATTTCAGGGACGCGTCCCGCACGTCGCCGGCCTTCTCGCCGAAGATGGCTCTCAGCAGCCTTTCCTCGGGGGACAGCTCCGTCTCGCCCTTCGGCGTTACTTTCCCCACCAGAATGTCGCCGGCACGGACCCGGGCCCCGATGCAGACGATGCCGTCCTCGTCCAGGTTGCGCAAGGCATCCTCTCCGACGTTGGGAATCTCCCGGGTGATCTCTTCCGGGCCCCTCTTGGTGTCGCGCACCTGGATCTCGAACTCCTCGATGTGAATCGAAGTCAGGCGATCGTCCTTGACGATCTTCTCGCCGACGACGATGGCGTCCTCGAAGTTGTATCCCCGCCAGGGCATGAAACCCGCCAGCAGGTTCACGCCCAGCGCCAGCTCGCCGTCCTTGGTGGACGGGCCGTCCGCCAGGAGATCGCCCATCTTCACCCGTTGTCCCTCAATCACGACCGGGCGCTGATTGATACAGGTGTCCTGATTGGACCGGACGAACTTTGCCAGGCGATAGGTGTCCGCTTCCCCCAGCCCAAACAGATCCTCGGCGGTGCTCTTGCCCGGAACGCGGACAACAATGGTGTCGGCGGAGACGTACTCGACGACCCCGGCCCGTTTGGCAAGAACCACGGCCCCCGAGTCTTCCGCCACCTTGCGCTCCAGCCCGGTTCCCACGATCGGCGCCTCCGTCTTCAGTAGCGGCACGGCCTGGCGCTGCATGTTGGACCCCATCAGCGCACGGTTGGCGTCATCGTTCTCCAGAAACGGAATCAGGGCCGCGGCCGCGCTCACCAGCTGAACCGGCGAGACGTCCATGTAGTGAACTTCTTCACGGGCAACCCTGGGGAAATCTCCACGGTAGCGCGCCAGGATCACCGGTTCCTGGAGACGCCCGCTGTCGTCCAGCGGCTCGTTGGCCTGTGCGATGATATGTCGGTCTTCCACGTCCGCGGAAAGGTAGAGGATCTCCGTGGTCGCCTTTCCTTTCTTCACCACCCGGTAGGGGGTTTCCAGGAAGCCGTACTCATTCACGCGCGCATAGGTACAGAGAGAACTGATGAGTCCGATGTTCGGCCCTTCGGGGGTCTCCACGGGACACATCCGACCGTAGTGCGTATAGTGAACGTCTCGGACCGCAAACCCGGCCCGCTCGCGAGTGAGCCCGCCCGGCCCCAGCGCCGAAAGCCGTCGCTTGTGGGTGAGCTCCGCCAGAGGGTTGGTCTGGTCCATGAACTGAGAGAGCTGGGACGAACCGAAGAAGGTCCGAATCACGGCCGAGATCGTCCGGGCGTTCACCAGATCCGAGGGCATCATCCCTTCCGCATCCTGCAGGCTCATCCGTTCCCGAATGATTCGCGCCATTCGCGACAGGCCGATGCTGAATTGATTCTCCAGAAGCTCACCGACCGATCGGATCCTTCGATTGCCCAGATGGTCGATGTCATCCGTGAATCCATTGCCGGCGCGCAGAACCAGAAGGTACTCGATGATGGCCGCCAGATCCTCGTTGGTGAGAACGGTGGTGTCCATCGGGATGTTCAGGTTCATCCGCTGGTTGATCTTGTAGCGCCCCACTCGTCCAAGGTCGTAGCGCCGGGTGCTGAAGAACAACCGCTGCAAAAGCGTGCGGGCCGTTTCCACGGAGGGCGGATCCCCCGGTCGAAGGAGGTTGTAGATCTTACGAAGCGCGTCTTCCTCGGTCTTGCAGGGATCCTTCTTGAGCGTCTTCAGAAGGACGTCGTTGTCGCGGCCCTCTTTGCTTACCACCAGAGAGATGTCTTTGATCTTCCCCGCCCGCAGGGCCTCGAGAAGCTGCTCGGTGATCTCTTCGTTGACGCCCACCATCACCTCGCCCGTCTTCTTGTCCACGACGTCCTTGGCCGTGAACCGACCCACGTGCCTCGCGAGCGTCGTCATGCGCTGGCCGGCGATCTTCACCTTCTCGGTATCGTAGAAGAGACCGATGATGGCCTCTTCCGTCGTGTATCCCAATCCCCGGAGAAGCACAGTGACGGGGAGTTTGCGTTTGCGGTCGATCAGAACAAACATGTGGTCGTTCACGTCGAGTGCGAACTCCACCCACGAACCCCGGTACGGGATCACTCGGGCCGAGTACAGGCGTTTGCCGCTGGCGTGGGTTTCTTCCTCAAAGAACACGCCCGGCGACCGGTGCAGCTGGGAGACGATGACTCGCTCCGCGCCGTTGATGACGAAGGTTCCCTTGTCCGTGATGAGCGGGAGCTCCCCGAGATACACTTCCTGCTCGATGATGTCGCGGACTTCCTTCTTTTCCTCGCCGCCTTCCCTGATCACGAGGCGAAGAACCGCCTTGAGCGGAACTGCATAGGTAACGTCCCGTTCCTGACATTCGTCGACACTGTACTTGGGCTCCCCAATCGTGTACTGCACGAATTCCAGAGAGAAGTTTCCCCGCGCGTCCGTAATCGGGAAAATATCCTCGAACACGGCCTGTAGGCCTTGCCGTTTTCTCCGCTCCGCGTTCACGTCCCGCTGGAGGAACGATCGGAAAGACTCCAGCTGCACCTCGATCAGGTTTGGCACGTCCATGATCTGACGCAGCTTGGCGTAGCTCAAACGCTCCGCCACCGTCGGAGAATTGAATGTCAACGCGCACCCCCTGGAAGAAGTTGATCCCTGTGGCAGCGTTTCGCACCATCCGCCCGCCGCCCGGACACTACTTCACGTCCACTTGGGCTCCAACTTCTTCAAGCTTCGCCTTAATGTCGTTGGCCTCTTCGGTCGGCACGCCTTCCTTGATCACGGTCGGCGCCTTGTCGACGAGGTCTTTGGCTTCCTTCAGGCCCAACTGCGGGAGGATCGCCCGCACGACCTTGATCACCTGAATCTTCTTGTCGCCCACCGCCGTAAGATGCACATCAAACTCGGTCTTCGCTTCCGCTTCTCCGCCACCCTCGCCACCGCCCGCCATAGGGGCCGCCATCATGGCCGGCGCGGCAGCCGAGACGTTAAAGCGATCTTCCATCGCGCTGACCAGATCCGCGACTTCGAGAAACGTCATCTTCTCGATCATCTCGATCACTTTCTCGACGTTGTCCTTCTTGGCCGACGATTTCTTCGTGGTTTTTTCCTTCGTTTCTCCCACCTTTTCGGCTACCGCCTCTTCCTTTGGTTCCTTGGCCGAGGGACTCATCCGTTCACCTCCGTTGTCCGCTTCATCGTTCTGCTGTTTCCAGACCCCGCTGCCCCAGCGTCCCTCGCAAGGCTTGGGGGGTCCCATCACTCATCTCGACTTAACCCTGTCCACCTTCCTGGGCCGCCTTCTGTTCCTGAACGGCCGCCAGCGCTCTCACGAGACCCTGTCCCACGCCTTTCATGGCCCAGATCAGGCTTCTCAGCGGAGACTGGAGGCCACCCATGAACTGCGACAGGAGAACTTCCCTCGCCGGCAGTTTGGCAATGCGCCAGACCTGCTCCGCATTCAGCAAACGTCCCTCAATCACACCCGCCTTGATGCTGGGACGCTCGTACTCATCCACGAACTCCTTCAGAACTCTCGCCGGGACGGCGGGATCCTCCATGCACGTGACAAGTGCGGTAGGACCGCTGAGATATGGGAGGACACTCTCGACCGCGGTTCCCTCCACCGCCCGCTTTGCCAGCCGGTTCTTGATCACCCGGAACTGCACGGCGTTCTTCCGGCACTTCTGACGGAGAATACCGATCGCCTCCACATTGAGACCCGTGAAGTCCGCAAGGTAGATTCCCGGTTTCTCCTGGAACAGCTCCGCCAATTCCTTGACGACAGCTTCCTTCTCCGGTGTCGCCATGACCAAACTCCCTTCCAACTCAAACCCGGCGGCGCTACGCCGTGCGGGACGCGCCGATCTCGGATTGCACGTCCACCTTCACACCCGGGCCCATGGTGCTCGATAAGGTGATGGTGTGGATGAACCGGCCTTTGGCCGTGGCGGGTTTCGCCCTTACCAGCTCGGCCACCAAGGCGCGCACATTACCCACCAGTTGCGTTTCTTCAAACGAAGCCCGCCCCACCAGGGCATGGATGTTTCCGGCGCGGTCGACTCGATATTCGATTCGACCGGCCTTGAGATCCTGGACGGCCTTTGCGACTTCGAAGGTCACGGTTCCGGCCTTGGGGTTCGGCATGAGGCCGCGAGGTCCAAGGATCTTCCCGAGTTTTCCCACTTCGCTCATCATGTCCGGCGTAGCGATGGCGGCGTCGAATTCGAGCCACCCCCCCTTGATCTTCTCCACGTACTCGCCGGACCCTACGAAGTCCGCCCCTGCTTCCTGGGCTTCTTTCTCCTTCTCTCCCTTTGCAAGCACCAGCACCTTCACCGACTTGCCGGTACCGTGGGGAAGCCGGACCGTTCCACGGACCATCTGGTCCGCCCGCCGGGGATCGACACCCAGCCTGGCGGCGAAATCAATGGTCTCATCGAATTTCGCCTTGGAGTTCTGCTTGACCAACCGCACCGCTTCTTCCAGCGCGTAGGTCTGCATTCGGTCGAAAGACTTGCTCGCTTCTTCGTATCGCTTGCCCCGTTTCATCTCATGGCCTCTGACGCTGAAGTCTCAGGAAAACAGAGAATGGAGGATCGACTACAGAGCTCCGGTGGGCCCACGGCTCGACGTGCTCCATTGCTCCAGCATGTGCAGTCCGTGAGCCCCGAACAGGCCCATGGATCGCACATGTTACCCTTCCACCTCGATGCCCATGTTCCGAGCCGTGCCCGCAATCATCGAGACGGCCTGATTCAGATCCTCCGTGTTCAAGTCCGTCATCTTCGCCTTGGCGATTTCTTCCAGCTGCGAGCGGGTCACCGTCCCGACCTTTTCCTTATGCGGCTCCCCGGACCCTTTGGCGATTCCGGCCGCTTTCTTCAACAGCACCGCCGCCGGGGGGGTCTTGATCTCGAACAGGAAACTCCGGTCCTGGAAGATCGTCACCACCGCCGGTACAATCAGGCCGGCCTGGTCCTGAGTCCGGGCGTTGTAGGCCTTGCAGAACTCCATAATGTTGACCCCGTGCTGGCCCAGCGCGGGTCCCACGGGAGGGGCCGGTGTCGCGGCTCCGCCCTGGACATGGAGTTTCACGGTGGCCATGATCTTCTTCCCCTTGGGCACTTTTGGTGGCATGTCTGTTCTCTCCCAAACGGCACCCGGCGGTCAGACCGGGCACACTGCAATCCGCCTTGCTCTATGAATCAGAGACTCTTCACCTGCAGGAAATCCAGTTCCACGGGCGTCGCACGGCCGAAGATGCTCACCATGACCTTGAGTTTTCCCCGCTCCGGGTTGATTTCCTCCACGACGCCGCTGAAATCGGTGAAGGGGCCGTCGACCACCTTCACGTGGTCCCCGATTCGATAAGGAATTTCCGTGGACGGCTTCGCCTTGGCGACTTCCACCTGCCCGAGAACACGCTTCACTTCCTCGTCCCGGAGGGGAACCGGCCTTGTCCCTTCGGTCACAAAGTGCGTGACCCCCGGCGTGTTGGTCACGAGGTGGAGCGTCTCCGTATCAAGATCCATCTCCACCAGAACGTAGCTCGGGAAGAACTTCCGCGTCGTCACCGTCTTCTTCCCGTTCTTCATTTCCGTGACGTTTTCCGTCGCAACCAACACGCGGCCGACTTTCTCCTCCAGTCCCGCGCCGGCGACGGCCCGTTCCAAACTGGACCTGACCTTGTTCTCATGACCCGAGTACGTGTGTATCACATACCACTTCTTTGTCATAACTCCGCTCGTCTGGTAGACGTCTTGCCGCTATCTCATCAAATGCCCGATGATCCAGCCCAGTACCCGATCCACCACACCGATGAAGATCGTGATGAGAATCACGGCCACGATGACGACCTTGGTCGAGTTCTTCAGTTCCTCCAGCGTCGGCCAGCTGACCTTCGACATCTCGACCTTGACTTCCCTCAGGAATCTCTGGATTCTGTCCTTCATCTCGACCCGCCCGCATACGCTCTCAAAAATACGCTCTCAAAGATCTGCAAGATTGGCAGGCCTGGCAGGATTCGAACCTGCAACCACCGGATTTGGAGTCCGGCGCTCTGCCAGTTAGAGCTACAGGCCTGTTCCGGTCCACCGTTCAATCAGCTTCCGCAAGGGCCGCCTACCTCGTCTCCTTATGAGGGGTATGCGTCCCGCAGAACCGGCAGAACTTCTTGAATTCGAGCCGGTCCGTCTGCGTGCGCTTGTTTTTCGTGTGTGTGTAGTTCCGGCGCTTGCACTTCGTGCAGGCCAGGATGACGATTTCTCTCACGTCTCTCTACTCCACCGAAGAATCCCTTGCCTGATTCCTTTTGATGGTGGGTTTATTCGATCACTTCGGAGATGACCCCGGCGCCCACGGTCCGGCCTCCCTCGCGAATCGCAAACCGCAACTCCTTCTCCATCGCAATCGGCGTGATCAACTCCACCGACAACTCCACGTTGTCGCCCGGCATCACCATCTCACGCCCCTCGGGAAGCTGCGCCACCCCCGTCACATCCGTCGTCCGAAAATAAAACTGAGGACGGTACCCATCAAAAAACGGCGTGTGACGACCCCCCTCCTCCTTCGTCAATATGTACACCTCACCCCGAAACTTCGTGTGAGGCGTAATCGAACTCGGCGCCGCCAACACCATCCCCCGCTCCAACTCGTCCTTCTCCATCCCACGCAACAACAACCCAATGTTGTCGCCCGCCTCCGCCTCATCCATGATCTTCCGAAACATCTCCACGCCCGTCACTACCGTCTTACGGGTCTCCTTGATCCCAACCCGCTCCATCGTGTCCCCAACCTTTACCCGACCACGCTCCACTCGACCCGTCCCCACCGTCCCACGACCCGTTATGCTAAACACATCCTCCACCGGCATCAAAAACGGCTTGTCCACATCCCGAACCGGCAACGGTATATGCTCATCCACCGCCTTCATCAACTCCCAAACAAAACCGCACTTCTCACACTCTTCCTTCCCACAACCACACTCCGACGCCTCCTTCGCACTCCCACGAACCACCGGAATGTCATCCCCCGGAAACTCATACTTCGACAACAACTCCCGAACCTCCATGTCCACCAACTCCAAAATCTCCGGGTCGTCCACCAAATCCACCTTGTTCAAAAATACCACAACCGCCGGCACGTTCACCTGACGCGCCAACAACACGTGCTCCCGTGTCTGAGGCATCGGACCATCCGCCGCACTCACCACCAATATCGCCCCGTCCATCTGCGCCGCACCCGTAATCATGTTCTTCACATAATCCGCATGACCCGGACAGTCCACGTGAGCATAATGACGATTGTCCGTCTCGTACTCCACATGCGATATCGCGATCGTCAAAATCTTCGTCTCATCACGACGCCCCTGTGACTCCGAAGCCTTCGCCACCTCATCGTAACTCACAAAACGCGCCAACCCCCTCGACGACAAACACTTCGTGATCGCACTCGTCAACGCCGTCTTCCCATGATCCACATGACCTATCGTCCCTATGTTCACGTGAGGCTTCGTGCGTACAAACTTCTCCTTCGCCATTACCCACACCCTCCTACAATGCGCCGCTCCCTCGTCGGCTCGTTCCTAACGGTGCGTCTTTTGAACCTGTGGAGCCCACGATCGGACTCGAACCGATGACCTTTTGCTTACCATGCAAATGCTCTACCAACTGAGCTACGTGGGCTCGAATGCCTCCCGGCTTGACGCCGGATGATTCCAAGGTCCGGTCTCTGCATAGTTGGAGCGGGAAACGGGATTCGAACCCGCGACCCTCAGCTTGGAAGGCTGATGCTCTAGCCAACTGAGCTATTCCCGCGCCGACGACGAAGGGCACACATATCCCCGGCAACGATCTCGCGAGGGACATGAACCCATCCCCGGCAACATCCGTTCGCTCTAGAAACGCAGGGGATGACCCGTCATCTTACCTGCGAGGGGCGGCGGTTCCGTGATTTGAGTCTCCCCTGTCCAATATCGATTGGGACAAGTGCCCGAGACTCCTTTGCCAACGCCTCCCCTTGAGCGATGATGGTTTGTTGGCCTTTTTCGTTTTAGGTCCGAAGACCAGAACGTGGATCCCTGCAGGGCCTATGGTGGGGAGGAGAGGATTCGAACCTCTGAAGGCGTCGCCAGCAGATTTACAGTCTGCCCCCTTTGACCGCTCGGGAACCTCCCCCATAACCATTCGCCGCCGCTTCGCGTCATCGGCGAGAGTAGTGAACAAACAAGCACACTACGGCGGCGCGCCCACTGAGGAACAACCAAGTCCGACTTCTCGCGGACGCCCATCCTGGAGCTGGCGAGAGGACTTGAACCCCCAACCTCCTCATTACAAGTGAGATGCTCTACCATTGAGCTACGCCAGCCCAGCCAAGAGCTTTCCCAAAGTAAATATGCAAGATAACAAAGCCCTCCGGAAGTGTCAACAAAAAAATCGCCCGATTGCATCACTTTTTTCCACCCGGCGCGGCCGAATTCGCGCCCACCGTCGACGTTCGGCCGGTCGCGAGCAGGCTCGATTCCCCACTCTTGGCCCCCGCGAGCATCGACCGCAATCCCGAGCATCGCGGGATACTGTTGAGTGGGGTCGTTTCTCCAACGTTGGTCCCCGCCTCCTGTTGGGGCAATGTTATGCCTGGCAATAGATTAGACAATCCTCGAGGGCGGGATGGGCGAACCGGAACTTGCGGCTTCAGCCCCCAAACACAGAGCGGCTTCGCAACTGCCATTGTGACACCATTGCCGCCCTTGCAAATAGTTGCTAATAAAGACATCCGGCGTGCTAACGCCAAAGCGCTACGCCACAGTGGCGGTTTGTTGTCCAGAGCTGGACCCTGTCGCTCCCAGGAAGGCCCACTTCCATCGACTACCTCTTTCTATACCTCTTTTATATATACCTCTCTTCTACATCTCTCAGGAGGAGGATTCTGCGGTATATCATATGAACCGACGAAGGAGCCCGCTCACCGTTTCCTCGAATCCTCCCTCGGCCTTCAGACGGTGGGCGCGCTCTTGCGCCCACCGGCGACGGCGCGTATCGTCCATGTCTTCCAGACGGCGGAACAGACCCGTCCGCCGGCCGATGACGTAAGTGTCCCGGTCCTCCGGGTCCAGTGACAAGAACTCGTCGAGTCTGGCGAGAATCTTGTCTTTGTCATCGGGCAGCTGTCCTTCGACTTCCATCAGGAGATTCAGGATGTGGTCGCTCACGACGCGTGAACCGACTCCCTCCAGCTGTTCGATGAAAAGACGGATCTCCTCGACGGTCTCGACGTCGTTCGGAGGCTCGAACTCACCCCTCTCCACCTGATCCGCCAGAGGGACGCCTTCGGGAACGGCCAGACTGCGCAGCCGGATGAAGTGAGGATCGATCTCGTTCAACACTCGGGCCGTTTCCTCGGCATGCTTCTTCGAGAGCGCCCGGCCGCCGAGTCCCGGCATCACGTACTCCGAAAGTTCCAGACCCGCCTCGAGGACCCGCCGCCCTCCCGCAATGTGCTTCTCGGCCGTGCATCCCTTCCGAACCAATCGAAGAACCTCATCGCTTCCGGATTCCAGGCCCACGTGCACGCGGTCCAGCCCCACCTCCCGCAACATCCGCAGGTCTTCCACGCTCCGCCGCGCAAGCGTTTGAGAGCGCGCGTAGCAGGTCACCCGCTCGATGGAGGGGAAGGCCTCCCTCAGCGCCCGGAGAATCGTTGCAAGATCGTCGGGCTTCACAACCAGGCTGTCCGCATCCTGGAGGAAGGCGGACGACCCGCCGCCCGACAACCAGAGGAGGAGAGATCGAATCGGAAGGCTGAGACCCGGTCCGTGGAGCAGCCGGCCCAGAACCTCGGGTGGAAACGCGCCGCCGTAGCCCAGGTTCGCCGACATCTGCTTGAGGAGGTCATACCCTCGCTTCATGGCGTCGATGTCGGACAGAACTTCGTCGACGGTCCTGCGAGAGAATCGAGTATCCTTGTAGACGGGGCAGAAGGTGCACCGATTCCAGGGACAGTTCCGCGTGACCCGGATGAGGAGCGACGTGGCCTCGCTCGGCGGCCGGATGGGACCCTGTTCGAAATGGATATTGTGCTCAGGCTGTTTCATCGTCATCGCTCGGCGGACCTCCGTGAACACTTCCATGGTAGCCGAATGGGCGAATGGGAGAAAGGGAGAATGGGCAACACGGCAACAAGGCGAAGCGGCCGGCCCGAGCATGCAGCGAGAGGCCATGACTGCGGAAGGTTCCGGCGGGAACTCATTTTCACACTTGTTACTGGATTGGCCAGCCCGTAGAGTGATTCTTTGTCTGGCACTGTCGCTCGCGGAATGTCATCCTAACGCATTCCGGGCGGACAGCGCGTGCAATGGTGGAAGGATGATCCATGGACCCTGCCCCTTCCCGAGAACATGCTGAGCGCCGGCCCCGACGTTCGGGACACCTCGTCCCCCCTTTTCTTTATGCCGTGTTCGGCCTGATCACCACATACCCACTCTTGCTGCAGGTCAAGACTCACGTCATAGGAGGCGGTGGCGACTCCCGGATCTTCCTCTGGAACCTCTGGTGGACCCGAAAGGCCCTGTTGGATCCATCCCTTTCTCTTTTCTTCACGGACTACCTGCACTACCCTGCCGGAACGAGTCTCGCCTTCCACACACTCTCTTTGTTCAACGGAATACTCGGGATTCCACTCCAAGCGATGTTCGGTCTGCTTGGAGCGTATAACGTCCTGATCCTGCTGGGATTCGTCCTGGCTGCATGGGGCATGTATCTTCTGGTCTATTCCCTGACGGAACATCGCGCGGCGTCCGTTCTTGCCGGGATCGCTTTCGGCTTCTCTCCCTTTCACGTTGCCCATTCCATGGTTGATCTCAACGTCGCCAGCATCCAGTTCATCCCGTTCACCCTGTACTTTCTTATTCGGTGGAGGAAAGGCGGTGCATGGAAGAATGCGGCACTCGCCGGCTTCTTTCTTGGCCTCACGGGGCTCTGTCATCTGTACTACCTGCTGTATCTGGGAGGTATCCTGGGGGTACTGGCTGTCGTGTGGATGCTGCCGGCTTTTGCCCAGAAGTCTAGGCGAAGAACCGTTGTGGGATTCGCGACCGTTGGTGTAATCGCGGCCTGTGTTGTTGGCCCTGTTCTCGTCCCGATGGTGAGAACGGTGGCAGTGGATGTGAGTGTGATCAACCCCGGACGCCAGGAGGCCTATTCCGCCGATCTTCTAGCTTACGTCTTGCCCTCTCCCTACCAACCGCTCCTCCGGCAATGGTTGCTCCCGCACTATGTGGCGCTTCCGGGCAACCTCTTCGAGAATACGGTTACGCCCGGGTTCCTTGTGATGGGCCTGGCCGGGTTTGCCGTCTGGGGAAAGAGCAAGTTGAAGGACAGGCGGCGCTTTGTGTGGTTGATGCTTGCGCTTGCCGCCTTCATCGTCTCGCTCGGTCCGTCACTTCAAGTGGGGGGAACAACTGTTGGCAAATCCGGGTACCTCCCATATCGCTGGCTGATTCAGAGCATTCCCGTCATCTCACAAGCCAGGGTACCTTCTCGTCTCGCAATCTTGGTCAGCTGCTCACTCTCGGTCCTGGCCGCCTTCGGCTTGATGGATCTTCTGAAGAGAATGAGCCCCCCCCGGCAAACCGGAAAGCGGGCGGGTGTTCTGATCCTGGTGTTTTCCCTCCTCATCGCGGAGTTGTGGGCCGCCCCGCTCCCAACGCGGGCAATGCCCATCCCCGGTTTCTTTCGTGAGATGGCCGACGACGGCGAGGACTATGCGATCCTTCAAATCCCCGTTGAGGGCTGGCAGCCTGCCGTTCTCGGCATGTACTACCAGACGACGCACGAGAAGCCGCTTTTTGTGGGTGCACTCGCGCGGGATCAGGTCGTGGACACGCAAGCTCTTCTGGAGTGGGAAAGCAATCCGATGGACTATGCGTTCATGCTGCGATATCACGTCCGCTACGTCGTCCTGCTGACACCGGATGGCACACTCCCCTGGCAGCAGGGGCTAATGAAGGAATTCGATGCTCTCCCTTGGCTAACGCGCGTGGCCAGGGATGAGACTCTGATCGTGGCATACAGAGTCTCCTGGCCCGGTGACTAGGCGACCTTTTCCGAAAACCGAGAGCCGAGGGCCGGAACATCTGCCCTCGGGCCGGGCGCGGTGAAGGTTCGCCGGATCGAAAGCCGCAGCGTGGGCTCTTCCAACGTCGCGAGCCGTCACCCTCCTCGACGATCATCATCCCCCATTCACGCCGTGGCCGAGAGACGCTGAACCTTTGCGGCGCCGCAAGGCCCGTGCACCTGAGCGGCTACTCCCACGTTGACATTGTATCCCGAATGCTCGAGAATAGAGCCTCGTTATTGTCCCGAACCGTTGAGGCCGCGATGAATACACAGACACACACTGCAGATACCGCACCGACCGCGGCCGAGACCGAACGGCCCAGAAGACCGATTCCCGAACACCGCTACCGGATCGGCAAGGGGCTGGCCGCGCGAATCGCCTGGCGGGGACTCCGCAACATCCTGATGAAACGTCCCATCCTCCTCCCCTTCGAAGTCACCCGGAGCTGCAACTGCAATTGCCGTCATTGCCAGCTCGGCGGGATGATCCCCGGCGAGAAACAGGCGGGGCCCAATCACTACGCGTCGTTGGTGAAGGCGATCCGGCCCGCCGCCTCGCAGATTTCCGGCGGCGAGCCCCTTCTTCGCTCCGACGTCGTCGACATCGCTCGCGCGATCAAGCAACCCGACGGGCTCCCCTACCTGATCTTCGTGACCAACGCGGCCCTTCTGACAGAAGACAAGTATCTCGATCTGAAGGACGCCGGCGTGAACCAGTTTTCCATCTCTCTCGACTTCCCCGACAATCGCCACGATGCCTTTCGCGGGTACCCGGGGCTCTTCGAACATCTCTCCGTGTTTCTTCCCGACCTGGCTCGGAAGTACGGCTTCGGCGACATTGTGATGAACACGGCGATCCAGCGTGAGAACCTTCCCCATCTGATGGAACTGATCGACCTCGCCCGTTCCTGGGGGGTCTGCATCTCCTTCAGCGCCTATACGCTGCTTCGGACCGGAGAGGAACGCCTCGACATCAAACAACCCGAGGACCTGTCGCTTCTCAGGCAAACGCTGGAGAACGTCATCTCCGCCAAATCGAGGGGCGCGCCCGTCATTACGCCAGACGCCGTCCTTCGGCGAACGTACCGCTATTTCGAGAAGGGAAGCCTCCCGAACTGTGCCGCCGGGCAGAGATCCGCCTGCGTGATGCCGAACGGGGACCTCGTTCCCTGCGCGTATTTCCCCACAACCGCCTTCGAAACCCAGAAGGAGATGCTGCGGGAGTTCACTCGCGGGAATCAGTGTGGAAAGTGCCTGGTGTCGGTGAGAGCCTACACGGAGCAGTCGGTGAAGGATCTTCTCTTCGGCTCGCTGCGCGCATACCTGCAGCGCAGAAGAGCTCGCCGTTCATAGCCTGCCACGCCGGCGAAACAGCCAGCCGGGTCTATTCGGAGTTGTCCGCATCGGTGACAGCGAAAATACTCTTCTCAATGAAAGCGTAAACGGGGCAGGCTTTGCACTCCTCGGCCGTGGCGCCGCAGCCGGTTCCACCCAGGCGCCAACAGGGGGACAGGCCCACCGGGAATCGCTCGCAGCTCTTGCGCTCGGTCTCGGAACAGCTCTTGATCTTCCAGCAGGGAAGCTGGGCAAAGAGAGCGCGAATCCCCGCGAAGTTCAGCCCGTGTTCCTGAATCAGCTTTCGGATCACATCCACGACTTTGAGGTCGTTGAGAGAATAGAGGCGGCGGCCGCTACTGGTTCGAGAAGAGATCAGAAGACCCTCGCGTTCGTAAAGCCGCAACGTCGATTCCGACACGCCCAGCTTCTTCGCTGCCACACCGATGGTCATGATCGGCTCACAGTTACTGGGAATCTCCATCTCGTACCCTCCTCGCGCCATCGTCCGCGGGATCCCCCACCTCGATTGAACCTATGCAGCGGAAGCGTGGGCGCGAAATGCCGGGGTCCACGTGCCAGACCAGAGGGGTTCACCCCAAGGTACAACGATAACTGAGATCTGTCAACCGCACATCGTCGGCAAAGCAATGATTGAGACCTGTCAACCGCACATCGTCGGCAAAGTAATGTTCGAGACCTGCCAACCGCACATCGTCGGTGAAGCAACGATTGAGACCTGCGAACCGCACATCGTCGGTGAAGCAACGATTGAGACCTGCGAACCGCACATCGTGGGCACACCCCGGCTGCCCCGCCCCCGGCGCAGCGGATCTGCGGGCGGCCCGTTCGGTCCGGCGCTACGATCACTGCACCCGGACCCAGACGTTTCTCGACCGGGGCCCGTCGAACTCGCAGAAGAACACGGCCTGCCACGTTCCCAGGCAGAGGCTCCCCCCACGGACAATGATCGTCACCGACGGCCCCACCAGCGTCGTCTTGATGTGAGAATCGGCGTTCCCCTCCGCATGTCGGTAGTGAGGGCTCTTGGGAAACGCCTTGGACAGCGTGCCCTCGATGTCGTCGCATACCGAGGGATCCGCCCCTTCGTTGATGGTCACCGCGGCCGTCGTGTGAGGCACATACACCACGCAGATACCGTCCGATACTCCGGATCGTCTAACCGCGTCTTGCGCGTCCTCGGTGATATCGATCATCTGGCATCTCGAACTCGTCTTGACTCCGAATTCCATCATCTTCCAACCTCCCTGCTCGCGCCGTTGAGCGACTTGCGTCCGGTGCTTTCTGATTCGCCCGGCGGAGATCCGATGTACATCCCAACCGTTCGTCGGGGCACAGTCGCCGCGACGTATTCTACACCTTGCCCGCACAAGGGGCCGACCACAAAATTCAATGAGAATGCGAATAGCTGTTGACAGACGATCAAGATCTGCTAAGCTTTGGGTTGGAAGGGTCACGAACCAGAGCAACCGATCCATAGGGGGGCGAGAATTTCTTGCCATATTGCTTTGGGCGTCGTGGCCCTTCCTTTTTGTCCGCTCCTCGGCGCTGCCATGCCGGTCTGCGGATCGTTCCGCTGGCGTGAACCGTCGGGATTCCGCCCCGATCCTCTTGAACATGAATGGACGAATCGACCGAGCCGCACGATTTCTGAGGGATGCCCGTCACGCCGTCGCTTTGACCGGCGCCGGGGTATCCGCCGAAAGTGGGATCCCCACGTACCGCGGTGAAGGGGGATTCTGGCGGAAATACGACCCCGACCGTTACGCGAGCTATGATTACTTCCTTCAGGACCCATCCTATTACTGGCGCTTCTTTTTGGAAATCCGTCACCCTCTTCTTGAGAAGTCCAGACCCAATCAGGCCCATCTTTGCCTTGCCCGCCTCGAGGCGGATGGGCGACTTGTCTCGGTGATCACGCAGAACATCGACGGGCTGCATCAGGCTGCGGGCTCCAAGACGGTGAGGGAGCTCCACGGATCCGCGCGCCTCGCCCGCTGCATGAGCTGCAAAACCGAGTACACGATCGATGAAGTTCTCCCCGCAGAGAGTGCGGAAATTCCTCCACGCTGTGAAGGGTGCGGAGGGGTGGTGCGCCCAGGCGTCGTCCTCTTCGGCGAGTCTCTCCCGCCGGACGTGTTGGACCGGGCCATCGCGGAAGCCCAGGCTTCCGATCTACTGATCACGATAGGCAGCTCGCTCACCGTGTATCCCGCGGCGGCGATTCCCGAGATCGCGCGCGCCGGGGGAGCCAGACTCATCGTCGTCAACGTGGACCCCACCCCGGTGGATCTGGTGGCGGACGTTGTGTTCCACGCCCGAGCCGGAGCCATCCTCCCACAGATCCTGGCGCGGATCTGAGGAACGGCAATCCTAGCCACAGATTGCACAGATTACACGGATGGATGTGACACGGAGTCTCGAGCTCATCGCCGAGACTCCGAAAAGAACCGGGGTGTTCTCCGTGGTGGAGGTTTGTGGCTCCTTCCGATGCTCTTGTCCAAGCTCAACTTTCGACTCTCAACTTTCGACTTTCCGCATTCCCCTCGGGTCGGCCGCGGGGAAGGTCCGCCGGAGCGACGACAGGACGAGGGATCTTTCAACGCCGCGAGGTACTACCCTGCTCGCCGATTCGAATCCCCCATTCTCGCCGTGGAGGAGAGACGCCGGACCTTTCCCGCGGCAAAAGGCCCGTGCGAGAGATGCGAAGGCCGAGAGCCGAAGCGCTCGCTTCCCCTTCCTATTCCGCAGAATCTGTGTCATCTTCAGGATTGGGTGTCGTCCGTGGATGTCCCAGACCGGAGAGCCAATTATGAAGAAGCGGAAATTGCGAGTTCGATTCGGCCGCAAGTTCTACGAGCGTGTCTGCCTTCTGACCCCCGACCGGGCGGATGCCCGGGATTTCGACCTGACCGCCTACTTCGGACCGGCCGGCCGGGGTCTCCCGGTTCCGCGCAAGGCGGACTATTCACGAGAGGTGGGTCCCGTGGGCGATCAACGGGAGACGGGATCCTGCGTCGGGTGGGCAGTGGCCCACGGGCTTCGGCGGTGGCTCACCGGTCTTGGGGCCGGGGCGCCGCGGCTCTCGGTGCGATTTCTCTGGATGGGCACCAAGGAGGTGGACGTCTGGGCCTTGAACGTGATCAACGACCTCGCCGGCACCAGCATTCGAAGCGCCCTCAAGGTCCTGAACCGGACCGGCGTGCCACTGGAAAAATACTATCCATTCGACCGCGATCTCGTGCGGTGCGACCCCGACGAGTGGAATGAGATGATCGCCGACGCCAACGAGCACCGCATCGGGCGCTACTACGGCCTGGACGACACCCGCGCCATGGAGATCCAGCTCGCCCACAGCGGTCCCTTCGTGTGTGGCGTACCGGTTCACGAGAACTTCAGCCGCTTTGAAGTGCCCGGGATCATCCCTGAACCGAAGGGAAGGCTGTGCGGCGGACATGCCATCCTGGTCGTCGGGCACGATCAAGACGCCCGCCTCTTCACGTTTCTGAATTCCTGGGGCCGAAAGTGGGGAAAGCGGGGTTTTGGCCATCTCACCTATGACTGGATGGAGAAGTACGCGCACAGCGCTTGGGCGGCCGCGCGACTCCACTCTCAGTGATGCCGAGGGCGCGCCGGAGCGCAGTCGGGCAATGGAACCATCGATCCCTGAAGGCGGCGGTTCTACGAAGGGAGGACGGATATCGGGCTTGTACCCATTCTGGCGCTTTCCGTGGGCCTGGCGATGGACGCGTTTGCCGTGTCTCTCGCCATCGGGATCACCACGTTCTTGACGTCCCGAAAGCAGACGGCCCGCATTGCGCTGACATTTGGCGGCTTTCAGTCCGCGATGCCGGTTCTGGGATGGGTCTTCGGTAGGGCCCTTATCGGCCCTCTGTCGAAACTGGATCACTGGATCGCGTTTGCCATTCTCGCCGGACTCGGGATCCACATGATCGCAAACGCCCTTCGCAGCAGGCCTGCGTTCTCATCGGATCCGACCGGCGGATTCGTGCTTGTGGGTTTGGCCGTGGCCACGAGCATCGATGCCCTGGCCGCCGGGTTCTCGCTTGCCATGGTCCGATCCCCGATCCTGTTGCCCGCCGTGTCGATCGGACTGGTCACGGCCGTTCTTTCGACGGGGGCCATCATCATCGCAAAGCGCCACGGCCCCCGCCTGGGAAAATGGGCAGCGCTCACCGGGGGCATAACCCTAATCGCCATCGGCATTCATGTACTCGTGCGTCACCTCACCGCAGGATTCTAGCCTGGAGAGATTCTATCCGCGCCGGCGCGTCGTTTTCCCGCCCCGCGGGCGAGCGGGTTTCGCTTTCTTCGCCGGCTTCGCGCGTTTGGCCGTCTTGGCGGGTTTGGCCAGGGGAATGAACTCACTTGCAGCAAGCGGGATGGGTTCGCCGCGGGCGATTCTCCGGTCGTCGAACTCCCACAGCGCAGTCTGGACCTCGTCGTAAAGCAGATCCAGAGAACGTCTCCGGCGAGCGTTCTCCTCGTAGTTGGCCTCGGCCGCCAGCCATCCGGCCAGCTGATCCAGGGCCTCGTAAGGAATTTCCCGAATCGCTCCGTCGGCCTTCTTTGCCGCCTGTTTTATGGATTTCTCAAGTTCATCCGGGATAGCAACGATGTTCTCGATGAGTCTCATTTGAGGCGTGGTAAGGCGAACCTTTACCAGATTATCCATCCAACCCTCCCAACCGTCGGCCCGCGGCACCACTCCTCCACCGAGCAGCCGAAGCATAGCACATCGCCGAGACCGTGTCAACACTTATGGCCCGACAAACCTTATTTCCTCCTCTCTCCACAACCAGATCCAAGTCACCCCGTCGGCCGACTTCTCCTCATCCTGCCGGAACGGTTTCAATCCCGTTCAAGAACCACCCTTCTTCCCAAGGAAAACCCTGTAATCCCAAGAATATGCTATTCCGATGCGCGAGCGCCGGTCGAGAACATCCCCGACCGGACGGTTTGTTTCCCCATACCCACCGCATTGACACCCCCCGGGCCGGGTGATACTCTCATGGCATGAAGGCGAGTGCGAAAGAGCCGGTAACGGGGAGGACGGATCGGGTGACCATGGACCGGATTGCACCGAAAGTGATTGAGCGCATCGACCGGATTCTTCTGGGCGCGCAGGACGATAAGCGAAAACATCTTCTCGAGCATGAAGTCTACGAAATCCTCGGACTCGTTGGAATCCGCGTGCCCCGGCACCGTTTCATCAAGAAGGACGAGAGTATCGGACCGGAGCACCTGCAGGCCTTCACGCGCCGCGAGCTCTTTATTAAGGTCGTGTCGCAGGATATTCTCCACAAGGCCCGCGTGGGTGGAGTCAAAAGGATCGCCAACGATGCCCAGGTGGCCCGATGGACGATAGAGGGGATGCGCAGAGACATCCCCCTTCACCCGTCCTTCGCCACCGCACCCGAGATCGAGGGTTTCCTTCTCGTCGACCGCATCCTTTACTCGGAGGAACTGGGAAACGAGCTGCTGATCGGATTCAAGGAAAATCACGCCTTCGGTCCCGTACTTTCCTTCAGTAAGGGGGGCTCGGACGCCGAGCACTTCGCCCGCCACTACTCCGTTCCAAACCTGAAACTCGTCCCCCTGAGCCTCGCCGAGTGTAGAGCGCTCATCGAAGAAACGCGTATCGTCATCAAGTATCGTGAGGAAGACAAGCTCGACTACGTGGACAAGCTGGCCGACGCCATCTGGAAGCTGAGCCAGATTGCGTTTCACTACTCGAGCTTCAACCCGGCGAACCCGCCGTACGTCTTCACCGAGTTCGAGACGAATCCTATCATCTTCGATCGGAACCGCAATCTGATCGCTCTGGACGGGCTGGCCTGTGTTCTTCCGAATGAAAAGAGTCATGCCGCGGCCTCGCAGGTGGATGTCTCCAATCTCGAATACTTCTTCAAGCCCGAAGGCGTTGCGGTGGTAGGGGTTTCCGCAACGGACAGCGGCAAGATGGGCAACATCATCGCCGACCTGCTCGCCAAGATGGGAAGGACGGATCTGTACCTGGTCAATGTCAAGGGCGGTAGCACCACGGTGAGGGGGGAAACCCATCCTCTTTACCGGTCGCTGACCGAGATTGACAAGACCGTCGACCTTGCCGTCGTCGCCGTGCCCGCCGGACAGACGCTTCCGGTCATCCGGGAATGCCGGGAAAAGCAGGTCAAGGCCGTGATTCTGATTCCGGGAGGCTTCCGGGAGACAACGGGCGAAACCTCACTGGAGGAACAGATTCGCCGGACGCTCGAGGGAAGTGGGACCCGGGTGGTCGGTCCGAATTGCCTCGGAGTCATCTATGCCTCGGCGAAGGATGAAGCCGGCATTAACACCTTCTTCATCCCCGAGCAGAGGGTCGATTTCATTCCCAGCGCCGACAGCAACGTGGCTCTAGTGACACAGAGTGGAGCCATGGGCGTCACTGTTCTGGACCAGCTCAAACACGCTCCCTATCTCAAGGCCCTTGTGAGCTACGGGAACCAGCTGGACGTGGACCCCGGCGACCTGGTCGCCTACTTCGACGGCGACCCGGAGATCAAGGCGATCGCCGCCTATATCGAAGGTTTCCGGCCCGCGGGCGGAAGAGCTTTCTTCGACGCCGCCCGGCGGGCGAAGAAGCCGATCGTCGTGTACAAGGCCGGCAGGACGGACGCGGGCTCAAGGGCCGCCGCGTCTCACACGGCTTCGATGACGGGAGAGTATGAAGTCGCGAAGTCCGCCTTCCTCCAGGCCGGCGTCATCGTGACCGAGCATATCCTTCACCTGACGGACCTGCTCAAGGCCTTTGCCCTTGTTGGAGACAAGACGTTCTCCGGGCGCCGGGTGGCGGGGATCGTGAATGCGGGATTCGAGAGTACATACGCCGCGGACAGCATCGGGGATTTGGAGCTGGCGTCATTCTCCGAGGACACGGTCCGCACGTTGCGGGACGCCCTGCCCCCCATTGTCGCGATCCACCCTTTCCTCGATCTCACTCCCATGGCCGACGACGTCCTCTTTGAGCGCTGTATCGAGCTGGTTCTCTCCGATCCGAATGTGGATTGTCTCTTCATCTCCATCGTTCCGCACACCACGGCGCTCAGCACCGTCAGACAGGAAATGGAGAGCCGGAAGGAGAATCTCGCCACCCGCATCATCCGTCAGACAAAACAGTCTCTGAAGCCGATTGTCGTGTCGGTGAACGCCGGAGATCTGTACAGCCTGTTCGTCAACACCCTGGAAGAGGGCGGCGTTCCCACCTACCCTACCGCCTGGCGCGCCATGCAGTGTCTGAATTCGCTGGTGGGCTGGAACCTGACACGTGAGTCTCCGTTCCGGGACGGAGACTGATCCTCGGCAATCCGCACGGCCGCAAGCTCGTTCTTGAGGCCCGGCCCCGGGATCCCGGCGCACGGAGAGGCGCGAAACAGGTGTGACCTTGACAGCCCTGCGTCCCTTCACGTAAGGTCTCCACGGTTCCAACTTGCCTGAAGAAACCGCGCCGGGCGCAGAGGGCAAAGTCGCCATATGGCCACTCCGTCTGAAATCGATCGAGCCCTGAACGGGATTCGTGTTCTCGATCTTTCGAGGATCCTTGCCGGACCCTATTGCACGATGATCCTGGGGGACCTGGGTGCGGAAGTGATCAAGGTGGAGCGCCCCGGCACGGGCGACGACACCCGAACCTGGGGACCGCCTTTCGCAGGCGGCGAGAGCGCTTACTATCTCTGCTGCAATCGGAACAAGAAATCGATCACGGTCGATCTCAAGAACCCGCGCGGTCTGGAGCTGATCAGGGAATTCGCGAAGGTCTCCGACGTCCTGGTTGAGAACTTCACGCCGGGCCTCATGAAGCGCTTCGGGCTGGACTACGAGTCCCTGCGCAGGATCAATCCCCGCCTTGTCTACTGTTCGATTACCGCCTACGGTCAGGATGGCCCCTACCGCGATCGTCCGGGTTACGATATGGTTCTCTCCGCGGTCGGAGGGTTGATGTGGATCACCGGCGAGCGAGGAGGGGAACCGGTCAAAGTCGGCGTGGCCATCACGGACGTCGTCACCGGCGTCCACGCATCAGGTTCCATCGTGGCCTCGTTGTTCTGGAGGGAACGCTCCGGTCGGGGCCAGTACATCGATGTGAGCCTCCTCGACGCCCAGGTTTCCTGCCTGGCCAATATCGCCAGCAATTACCTGGTGTCCGGTCAAGAGGCCCAACGCTGGGGCACACAGCACGAGTCCATTGTCCCCTACCAGGTCTTCCCAACGAAAGACCGTCCCATCGCCATCGGGGTGGCCAATCAGAGAATCTGGAAACGCTTCTGCGAACTGGTCGGCAGGGAGGAATGGCTCACCGACCCCCGATTTGAAACCAATCCGAAGCGCGTGGAGAACCGGGAAGTGTTGATCCCCCTCGTTGCCGAGGTGATGAAGGAGAAAGCGTGCGATGATTGGGTGGCGTCGTTTGTGAAGGCGGCGATTCCCTGCGGGCCGGTCAACACGATGGAGAGCCTTTTCGCCGACCCACAGGTCCTCCACCGCCGCATGCTTGCCGAGATCTCACACCCTACCGTGGGATCCCTCCGCCTGGCAGGGATCCCGATCAAGTATTCAGAGACCCCGGGGATCGTTTCCCTCCCTCCGCCGTTGGTCGGCGAGCATACCGATGAAATCCTTGCGGACGTGCTGGGGTATGGACCGGAGAAAATCGAGGAATTGAGAGAGCGGCAGGTCGTTTGAGACCACCCGCCCCCGTGAGGCGGATTCCTTCGAGAAGCCCCGTGTCACCCCGCGCGCGGGCCAGATCGTTCTTGACAGTGTTTGGTGAAGCAGTGAGAATCATTGTGTCTTTTGGTCAGGTCGAACACCGGATGCGAGCAAAGGCGGCGAAACGATGAGCATTCCCGGAACGAGCACCAAGGAAGACGTCTGGATTAACACCTCCTGCGGGGGGTGCTACGCTCAGTGTGGTGTCCGGGTCCACCGGGTCGACGGAGTGGTGGTGGATATCGAGGGCAACCCCGATTCCCCCGCCGGAAGCGGGAGGATCTGCGCCAAGGGCACGGCTCAGCTGATGACTCTCTACGACCGGCATCGCATCAACCATCCGGTCAGGAGAACGAACCCCGAGAAGGGCGTGGGAGTGGATCCCAAGTGGGAGCGCATTTCCTGGGAGGAAGCCTTCGATATCATCGTGTCGAAGTTCAAGAACATGAAGGATCCCAGGGGGACCTATTTCCAGGCCACTACGGTCCAGACCAGCGAGATCCGGTTCGCCGTCATCGCTTTCATGAAAGCCTGGGGCTTCAGGAACTACTGGGTCTCCGGCGGCGGGCTCTGGTGCGGCAACGGTGCCCATTTCATGAACGGGATCATGCACGCGGCGTGGTCCATCATCCCAGACTGGAATTACAACAACTACACGATCTACTTCGGCTGCTCAAAAGGTCACGGAGCGGGCCACGCCGCGTTGCAGACCGCGCAGTGGGTCGCGGATGCGCGAGCCAGGGGAATGAAGGCGGTTGTGTTTGATCCGTTCCTCTCCACACAGGCATCCAAGGCACATGAATGGGTTCCGATTCGCGTGGGCACGGACGGTGCCGTGGCCCTGGGGATGATCAACGTCATCCTGAACGAGCTTGGAGTTCGGGACGATGAATACCTCAAGCTGAAGACCAACGCCCCGTACCTGATCGGCCCGGACCGGCACTACGTGCGCGATTCCCGCACTCACAAGCCGCTCGTCTGGGACCCCCGGGATGCGAGGGCCAAGACCTTCGACGACGAATCCATCCTCGACTATGCCCTCGAGGGCCGCTTTGAGGTCAACGGCATGCCCTGTCACCCGGCTTTCCATCTGTTCAGGGAGCACGTCAAGGAGAACTACCCGCTGGACAAAGTGGAGAGAATCACCAGCGTGCCGCAGGCGACAATCCGACGGGTGGCGAAAGAGTTCGCGGAGGCGGCCCAGATCGGAAGTACGGTCACCATCGACGGGCGGAAGCTGCCGCTGCGACCGGCGGCCGCCATTTTCTTCCGGGGCAGCCAGGGACACGTGAATTCCGGCTGGAACTGTCTGGAAATCGACCTCCTCAATCACATCGTGGGCGCGGCGGACGTTCCGGGCGGCGCCATGGGCCATGGCCCCCCGGTGTCTCACGGCCATCCCGACACCGGAAAACCGGAGACGATTCCCTTTTCCTGCCCGGACGGCCTGATGGTCGTCAAGGGGTGGGTCTATGACCACAAGCCCTATCCGCTGAGAGAACCCAAGGCTCCCACGAGACTTGATCTGCAGGACATGTTCCCCTGCTCGGTGTACAACGCTTTCACCATTTGCAGCCCCGAGTGGGAAAAATACCTCGAGGACTTCAAGATTCCCTACCGGCCGGAGATCATGATCAACTTCGGATCCAACTCCGTGATGACCATGGCCAATGCCCATGACGTCACGGAGAATTTCCTTAAGAAATTCGATTTCACCCTCTCATTCAATATCTACCACAACGAGTTTACGGAAGCCGTGGCCGACATTGTCCTTCCCGACGCCTGCTTCCTGGAGAGATATACACCCTGCGTGACCTTCCCCTCGACGTTCTGTCACCCGACGGGGATGGATCACTGGGTCTGGCAGATTCGGCAACCGGTGACCGAACCTCTCTATGAGCGGCGGGATTTCAACGAAATCATGTTAGAGATCGCAAAGCGGTTGGGTATCGCGGACAAGTACTACGATGCGATCAACAAGACCATTCCCATCCGCTACGGCGGCGACATGGACCCTCAATACAAGCTCGACCCCAACGGGGACTACAGCTGGCAGGATATCTGCGATCGGGTGCTCAAGGATCGCCTGGGAGAGAACAAGGGCCTGGAGGGGTTGAAGGACACCGGGCTCGAGAAGTGGCCGACCAAAGTGGAGGAGATGTACTGGCGGTGGTTCGTGCCGGTGCGCGTCCCGATCTACTTCGAGTACTTTATCGAATCGGGCGAGAAGGCCAAGGCCCTCTGTGCGTCCTTCGGGCACGAGGACATCATGGACTGGCGGTTCTACACGCCCCTGGCCGAGTGGTTCCCGTGTCCTTCACACGAGGAAAAGAACCCGGAGTTCGACCTCTGGGCGTTCAGCTGGAGGCCCTCTTTCCACACGCAATCCTCGACCCAGAACAATCCCTGGCTCGACGAGATTTCCGTCAACGACCCATTCGTGTATCTGATTCAGATCAACGCGGAGACCGGCCGGAAGAAGGGTCTCAAGGATCAGGATATCATCTACGTCGAGAACAAATTGGGCAGGAAGATCAAGGGCCCCGTCAAGCTCGTCGAGGGCATGCACCCCGAGCAGTTGGGCATCGCGGGGTGCCACGGGCACTGGGCGCGGGGTATTCCCATCGCCAAGGGCAAGGGCCAGTTCTTCGACGACCTGATCATCACGGACGAGGCGCACACCGATTCCCTCACACAGGGGTCGGATGCCTGCGTGAAGGTGAAAATCTACAAGGCATGACCAGGCCAGGGAGGTAAATCCAAGTGGCGCGTTACGGGTTTGTCATCGATCTCAAGAGATGCTACGGGTGTTATTCGTGCCAGGTCGCGTGCAAGGCCTCGAACCACACGCCCAAAGGCATCGACTGGGCCAGGTGCGTGCCCGCTGAAGCCGGCCGGTTTCCCGCCGCGCTGAGGCAGATGGTCCCGTTGGTCTGCATGCAATGTGCCGAGCCCGCGTGCATGGAAGTTTGTCCGACCGGCGCCACCCAGCAGGACGAGAATGGCATCGTCACTGTAGACAAGGAACTGTGCATGGGGTGCAAATACTGCATCATGGCCTGCCCCTACGGCGCGCGGCAGACCGTGGAGAAGTGGAGCACCTACTTTCCGCACACCGATGGGGATCTTGATCCGTACGAGGCCTATGCAAAAAGAGCGTGGGAACAGAAGAGCGGCTACGGGATGGCCACCAAGTGTGACTACTGCATGGACCGGGTGAGGGAAGGACGCCAGCCCGCCTGTGTGGAATCCTGCCCTGCCAAGGCCCGGTACTTCGGAGATCTGGAGGATCCGGAGAGCGAGGTTTCAATCCTGATCAGGCGCGAGCGCGGTTTTCAGCTGAACCCGGAGTTCGGCACGGACCCGTCCTGCTATTACCTGCCACCGAGGTAGAGACTCATGGAGATGAAGGCACAGTCCAAATGGAGCTGGCTGGTTTCGGCCTATCTCTTTCTCGCCGGACTCGGCGCCGGCGCCTACGCGATCGGCGTCCTGGCCGGTTTTGCCGGCGGGGAATGGGCCGGCATTTCCAAGATCGGGGTTTCCCTGGGGTTTCCCTGCGTTCTCGTCGGATGCATGTTCCTCATCGGCGACCTGGGGACCCCGAGCAACTTCTGGCGGGCATGGAGGCGGCCCGACACATCGTGGATCGCGCGGGGCACCATCATCATCTCGATCTTCATGGTTCTGGGAGTCATCCACGTTGCATTCTGGGTCTGGCCGTTTCATTCACTCGAAGACGCCAACGGCGCGCGGAACCTCGTCGGCGTCCTGGGTATCATCTTCGCGTTCGGTACCATGATCTATACCGGCATCCTTCTGGGCGCCGCGCGACCCATCGCGTTCTGGAGCACGGCGATGCTGCCGCTGCTGTTCCTCGTCTCCGCTCTGTCGACCGGAATCATGGCCGTTGTCCTGACTTCATCCGTGACGGGAGCGACTCACGGGGTCCCCCTCGCCCGACTTGCGTGGATCGATTCTTTCCTGATCATCCTGGAAATTCTGGTCCTCTTCTTCTACTTGCAGGCGACCCACCGTGTTCCCGAATCCCGGGCTTCCGCCAAGCTGGTCCTCACCGGATCCATCGCTCCTCTCTTCTGGGCCGGGGTGGTGACGGTCGGGCTCGTGGTTCCCCTGGTTCTCGAGATCTTTGCCGTCGGCGCCGCAACCGGGACTCTCGCGCTGTCGGCATCCATCTGCGGTATCATTGGGGGGTTGTTCTTGAGACAGGTCGTGGTTTCCGGCGGCATCCACGCACCCTTGAGAGCAGGGCGGTTCGAGATCGCGTTGCCGGCCTAGGCCAATTCCTGTTGACATGGGGCATTGCGGATGGTATGAGTTCGAGACTGGCGTCTTAAGGCGACGTGTGCCGGGGCCGAGCCGGAATCTGCATCCAGGACGAATCATCCGCTCGGCCTTGTCTCACCGCCACAGGTCTCCGCCGGAGACTGAGCCTCGAGAGGAGGGTGTTCCCGAAATCGTTTTGGACGGTTCCACTTCGCAAGGAGAAACGTGAATGTTGAACCAGTTTCGCGATTGGGAGAGAAACCGTCACGAGTATGCGAAAGCCTGGAAAGAACGTACCGGCGGGAAGGTCATGGGATATTTCTGCACCTATGCCCCCGAGGAAATTCTCTACGCCGCCGGGGTACTCCCCGTCCGCATCCTGGGAAGTCATGAGCCTCAGGATGTCACCGAGCCCCATATCTTCGGCATGTTCTGCCCCTTCTGCCGTGATTGCCTCGCCCAAGGACTCAAGGGGCGCTACGACTACCTCGATGGAATCATGATTTCCCAATCCTGCCTGCACATCCGCCAGGCTTTCACTTCGTGGCAGAAACATGTTCCTGTGGATTTCCATTACTACTTGTGCATGCCGAACCGCGTCCAGAGCCCCCACGCCCTGCCCTACCTGGCCGGGGAGCTGGCCGAATTCAAGACGGCGGTCGAGAAGTGGACCGGGAAGACCATCTCCGACGCGGATCTCGACAAGGCCATCGAGGTCTACAACGAAAATCGCCGGCTGATGCGGGCCGTCTATGAACTTCGCAAGGACGATCACCCTCATCTTACCGGCGAAGAAGCCATGGAGATGGTGATCGCCAGCCAGATGATCGACAAGGCTGAACACAGCCGGCAGATCAAGAAGATACTGGAACAGCTTCCGAGTCGAGACGGCCGCGATCCGGGCACACGGTTGATGATCCTCGGGAGTGAGGATGACGACATCGAGTTCCTGAACATGGTGGAATCGTGTGGGGCCACTTTTGTGGTGGATGATCACTGCACCGGATCACGGTACTTCTGGAACGAGGTGGAGCCGAGCGACAACCGCCTGGAAGCCATCGCGGCCCGGTATGTTCACCGCGTCCCATGCCCCTCGAAGGATTGGGAGGATCGCACGAGGATCGACCATATCCTCAGGCTCGCCCGGGACTGGAACGTTGCCGGGGCCGTCGTCATCCAGCAGAAATTCTGCGATCCGCATGAGCTGGACATTCCGGCGATACGGGAAGCCCTCGACCGGAACGGGACCAAGACGCTTTTCCTCGAGTTCGATGTCACCGTGCCCATCGGACAGTTCAAGGTAAGAGTCGAGGCGTTCCTCGAGATGATCGGGGATGACGACCTGTTCGATTGATGGGAGACCAAGGATGGCCACCAAGCAGAAGTACGAGACTCAACCGCTCAAATGCTGGGGCAGAGCGAAGGAGATCCGGGAGAACTTCTATCGGGATTATGCACAAGCCCACGAAAAAGGAGGACTTCGCTGGGCCGGCGGCGCCTGGACTTTCGGAGCGATTCCCTGCGGCCTCGGCGACGACGTCTGGAGCATCACCAGCGAACCCTACGCCGCCTCCATCGCCGCCAACAAGGAATTCTCCATGCGGTGCCTGGAAGCAACAGAGCGGGCAGGCTACGCCCGTGATCTTTGCTCCTACATGAGAAACTACTGGGGATCCGTCATCCTCAACGAATATCTCTGGGGCGGCCCGTTCCCAAAACCCGACTTCATCTGGCAGGACCACATTTGCTGCAGCCATGCCAAGTGGTATCAGGTGGTGTGTGACCTCGAGCCCGGCATTCCTCAGTTCTGCATCGACGTGGCGGTGGGACCCTACAACGAAATCACCGAGAACAAGGTGGACTACATTGTGGGTCAGATGCACGACGGCATTGCATGGCTGGAAAAGGTGACCGGACGGGCCTACGACGACGAGAAACTGATTCAAGCCGTCCATAACGAATGCCGGTCTACGGCGCTCTGGGCGGAGGTCTGCACGCTGAACAAGGCGATCCCGGCTCCTCTCGAAGAGAAGACGATGTACTCTCTCTACGTCCTCGGCACGCTGATGAAACACAGCAAGATCGTGGCCGACTTCTACGAAGAGCTCAGAGACGAGGTTAGAGAGCGGGTGGCCAACCAGATCGCGGCCGTCCCCAACGAACAGTGCCGCTTGATGTCCGATACGCAACCGCCGTGGGGCTTCCTGAGTCTGTTCCGGTACCTGGAGAAGTTCGGCGCGGTGTCCATCGGCAGCCTGTACACTTTCGGCCTCATCGGGGTGTGGGAGGTCAAACCGGACGGCACGTGGGGCCCGCGGACGACCCCCCAGGAACAAGGGGTGGACATCAAGACCCGTGACCAGGCCCTTCGAATCCTGACCGATTGGAACCTGAGCAAGCCCGAATGGCAGCATTTCTACTCCCCACATCTCAAGACCGACATGATGGTGCGTATTGCGAAGGAATGGTCGCTCGACGGCGTGATGCTGCATTACAACCGCGGATGTGAAGGACTGACCGTGGGCATTGCCGAGAATCGCCTGGGTCTGATTGAGGCCGGGTTCCCCGTCATGACCTTCGAGGGCAACATGGGAGATGAGCGCGAGTTCGATCTTCACAAGACCATGACGCGTGTTGACGCATTCATGGAAACCCTGGGCGTCAAGAAGTGATGAGCGAAGGTGAACTGACCAGAGGACTTGATCGAATCGGGAGTCGCTTATGATCACCGTTGGCATCGACATGGGATCCAAGACGATCAAGGTAGTCGTCCTTCGGGACGGGGAGGTCATCGGTCGAGGTATCGAGCTGGCCGGGTTCGAGAGCCGCGAGGCGGCCGAGAAGGCATTCGACGCGGCGCTCCAAGACGCCGGGATATCCAAAGCGGATATCGACGGGATGGTCGCGACGGGGGCCGGGCGAAAGAACGCCCCACATACCGACCGGGACATCACCGAGGTCGGCGGCGACGCCAAAGGCGTCGTGACTCTCTATCCCCATGCGCGAACCGTGATCGACGTGGGAGCGGAAGAAGGCCGGGCGATTCGCTGCAACGAAGAGGGGAAGGTTCTGGACTTCGCCCTCAACGAGAAATGCGCCGCGGGAGCCGGAGCTTTCACCGAGGCCATGAGCCGCGCGCTGGAGGTGAGTGTCGAAGAGCTGGGGCAGATGTCGCTGAGATCGAAGAATCCAACTCCGATGAATGCGCAATGCGCCGTGTTTGCCGAGTCGGAAGTGGTGTCTCTGCTCCACAACAAGATCCCGAAGGAAGATATTTCGAGAGCCGTACACGACGCCATTGCCAGCCGGATTGTTTCTCTGGCTCGCAAGGTCGGGTTCGAGCCTGACGTGGTGTTCATCGGCGGAGTCGCCCACAACGCGGGTTTCGTCGATTCTCTGGAGAGAGCTCTGGAGTGCAAGGTGACAATCCCCGAGAACCCGGAATACATCGGTGCCTACGGTGCCGCGCTGGCCGCCGCGGAGAGCTGACGGCGGCGGGCGGGTGTCACGGTTTCGGGAGCAGGCGGCGTTGTGGTTTTCCCTGGGAGTGAGACGCGACGAGAGGACTTGAGGGATGGCAGAGTACTGGCGCTGGAAGGAATACCGTTGGCACGACGAGAACAAGAACTGGCGTGACGCGACCCTCATCACCGCCGGAGTGGACGTGGGTTCGGTGTCCTCCCAGGCGGTGATTGTCACCGACGGAGAGCTGTACGCCTTTTCGAACCAACGGACAGGATCGGACAGCCCCGAGAGCGCGCGCAAAGCCATGGATTGGGCTCTCGAGGGAACGGGCATGAACCTGGACACCATCGGGTTTACCGTCGGAACGGGCTATGGGCGCGTCAACGTGCCCTTCTCCGACAAGGCGATCACGGAAATCGCCTGCCACGCTCGGGGGGCGAACTACATGTACGGCCCCACCGTCCGGACGGTTCTCGATATGGGGGGCCAGGACTGCAAGGTCATCCGCTGCGATGAGAGGGGAAAGGTCACTGCCTTCGCCATGAACGACAAATGCGCGGCCGGGACAGGACGGGGCATGGAGGTCTTTGCCGATCTCCTGGCCATTCCGATCGAGGAGGTTGGCGAGCTTTCCTTCCAGGTCGACGAAGAACCTCCGCCCGTTTCGAGTACGTGCGTCGTATTCGCCAAGTCCGAGGCGACGGGGCTGCTGCGAGAGGGGTGGCCCAAGAGTAAGGTCGTCGCCGCGTACTGTTCTGCCATGGCCCATCGCGTGGTCACGCTCCTGGAACAAGTCGGAATCGAGGAGAAATTCGCCATTACCGGTGGAATCGGCAAGAACATCGGGGTCGTGCGCCGCCTCGAGGGTGAGATCGGGATCAAAGCGCTGCCGGCCAAATTCGATACCCAGATCGCCGGGGCCCTGGGCGGTGCGCTATTCGCCCAGAACCTACTGAAGAAGAAACTCGCCGTTACCTGAGCGGTCCCGTCAAGGTCAAGGAGTGTCCGGTGAAAGCGCATTACGGGTACAAGGACGGCTCCGGGGATTACTTCATCATCATCGATACGGACCTCTGCATCGACTGCGCGAATCGTCCATGCGTCGCGGCGTGCCCGGAGGGCGTCCTGGAGATCATCTGCGACGACTACGATGACGAAGTGGCCGCGGTCGTCGAGGACCATCGCAAGAAGATCAAGTACTCTTGCGCACCGTGCAAGCCCGATCGAGATCGACCGCCTCTCCCATGCACCGCCGCCTGTACGCGCGGCGCCATTGTCCATTCATGGTGAAACATAAGAGCAGAAGCCAGCCACAGATTTCACAGATTACGCAGGTGGGCATTGTGTTGAGGCAAGTCCTTGCCTCGAGGGGGAAGCTACATTCGGGTACTCTATTGAGAGCACTCCCGGTGTGTGATACATTTGCCACTCCCAGGCGCATTCCGTGTGTGGTCGGTCATATCACCTGGCCTGGTGGGGCGGATCATTGATCCGGACCACCAGGGAGGGTCCCCGCTTGTCATCCGTGTAATCTGTGAAATCTGTGGCTAGGGATCTTGACCTCGATTCTGCGGACAGGAAGTCCTGATGATTACGCTCATCATTGACGGCACGGAAGTTCAGGCCCCCGAGGGTTCGACGATCCTTGCGGCCGCCGACGCGGCGGGGATCTACATCCCGCGCCTGTGCTCGCACCCCGACCTGCCCGCCGTGAATCCCGAGACCCTCGGAACATGGGACGAGGTCTACTGGGGCACTCAATCGAAGCATCCCGACGGAGACACATCCAAGAACGGCGCCTACGAGGGCTGCCTTCTCTGCCTGGTCGAGGTAGACGGATGGAGCGATCCGGTTCGGGCATGCGTCACGCTGATCGAAGAAGGCATGCAGGTGACGACATCAACGGCCGAGATTGACTCCCAACGTCGGGCAAGGCTCGGAAAGATCTTTTCGACTCACCCTCATGCCTGTGTCCAGTGCGCTCAGCGAGCGGGCTGTGCTCTGGAACCCTGCTCGACCAACGTGGCCAAAGAGGAGCGCTGTTGCCCCATTTTTCATGTCTGCGAGCTGAGAAGAGTCGCCGAGTTTGTTCGCATCCCCGACGACACGTCCCGCTACCATCCCGCCGACTTCCCCATCGTCGAGGATGAACCTCTCTTCCTTCGAGACCACAACCTCTGTATCGGTTGCCTGCGCTGCGTCCGAATGTGCCGGGAGGTGAGAAAGGTCGACGCGCTGGGGTTCATATTGGGGGAGGACGGAGAACCCGTGGTCGGAACGAAGGCTCCCACCCTGAGGGAGTCGGGGTGCCAATTCTGTCTGAGCTGCGTGGAGGTCTGTCCCACCGGTTCCCTCCGCCTCAAGTTCGAGGATCCCCGAACAGACGGCCACAGAGTCACGCCGTGCGTGGCGGCGTGTCCGGCCGGGATGGATATTCCGCGTTATCTTCGAGAGATCCGGAGGGGCGAATTCGCCCGGGCCGAGGCGGTCATCCGGGAGACCGCTCCCCTCCCGAGAGTCCTCGGGCAGATCTGTTTCCATCCCTGCGAAGAGGATTGCCTGCGCAAAGAAGTGTCCGAGCCGGTCTCCATCTGTTCTTTGAAGCGCGCCGCGCTGGAGCACTCCGATTCGGCCGACTGGAAACCTCGCGCTGAACCTCGCCCGGGCACGGGCAAGAAGGTCGCCGTCATCGGCGCCGGGCCTGCAGGTCTCACCGCGGCCTGGTTCCTGCGGCTCAAGGGCCATGAAGTCATTCTGTTCGATTCCGGGAGGGCTCCGGGGGGTTGGCTCCGGAGCGGGATTCCTCCCTACCGGCTCTCCTCCGACGCCCTGAACTCGGATGTCAACGACATCACGGGTCTCGGCATTGTGGTCCGGGGCGGAGTTGAGGTCGGAAAGGACATTGAATTCTCGGAGATTCGTGACAGTCACGACGCCGTGTTCATTGCCGTCGGCGCGCGCCGCTCCAAATCACTTCCCTGCGAGGGGGCCGATCTTCCAGGAGTCGAGAGCGGTCTGGACCTGCTGGCGAGTCCGGCGTCCGGAACCGATGAGGACAAACCGTCCTTCGCCGGAGAGACGGTCGTGGTCATCGGCGGGGGAAACGTGGCTATCGATGTGGCCCGAACCGCGCTCCGTCTCGAGGCCGGTGAGGTCCATCTCTACTGCCTCGAAGAGCGTCCCGAGATGCCCGCCCACGATTGGGAGATCGAGGAGGCGGAAGCAGAAGGCATCGTGATCCATCCCGGATGGGGACCACTCGCCATCTCAGGTGACGGACGAGTTCAGCAGATCGAATTCAGGAGGTGCGTGTCCGTCTTCGATGAGGAAAACCGGTTCGCCCCTCAATTTGATGAATGCGAGACGGCGACGCAGAATGCAGATCGCGTCCTGATCGCGATCGGCCAGGAGCCGGCCCTCGGCTTCCTGGATCAGGTCGAAGGAATCAAACGGACAGAGACCGGCACTCTGGCGGTGGATGTGAGCTCGATGGAGACTTCGCTTGGAAACGTCTTCGGAGGCGGAGAGGTCGTTTCCGGCCCGGCGTCGGTGATCGACGCCGTCGCCGAGGGTCGTCGGGCGGCCGTCGCGATCGACCGCCGCCTCGGGGGTGATGGGGATATCCACATCCCGCTGCTTGATGATACGGCGCCGGACCGGGAACTGAGTCAGGCCGATGGGTTCGTCGATCTAGGGGGGGTCGCACCCGAGAAGATGCCCCCCGAGGAGGCGGCCAACTGCTTTGCCCTCGTGGAAATCGGGTACGGCCGCGGCGAAGCGATGAGCGAGGCCGAGCGATGTCTCCGCTGTGACCTGAGACTTCTCCTCCGCCCACCCACTCTCCCTCCCGAACCCTGGCTCGAGTTCACGGCCGAAGACGTTGCCGGGGTCCCCGAATCGGAAGGTGTGTACCAGCTTCTTGATGAAAACAAAGCCGTGTATGCCGTCAAGGGAGTGCAGAATCTCAGGATCGCACTGTCGGAGCTGCTCGAGACCTCAACGAAGGCCAGATTCTTCCTCTTCGAAGAAGACCCCATGTTCTCCAAGCGCGAGAGCGAGCTCATTCAGGAGTATCTGCAACAACATGGCTCCATGCCCCCCGGTGAGGGTGAAGACGATCTGGATGACCTGTTCTAGGGGCAAAGTCCAAAGCTTTCCGCAGATGACGTGGATGAAGAAACCCGAACCCTAGCCACAGATTACACGGATTACACAGACGGATACATCACGGGGTCTCGGGCGTACGCCCAAGCCCCGAAAAGAACCCCCGCGTTTCTCTGTGACCTCCGCGATGAGCCGTCGGCTTCGGCTATCGGCTCTCGCCAATGACCGGCCGCTTGTCGAGCAGGGTAACCGCAAAGAAGGAAAGGATGCTCGCCGGCAGAACCAGATAGACCGGGTGATGCAGGCCCGCGCGCCAGGGAGCGGGAAGGAAGAACCACGAACCCAGACCCACCATTGTGGCGGCCAGGGTCCATACGGCGGAGCCTTTTCGGCAGAGCCCGGGACAGAACAGCGTCATCAATGTAATCACGGCATACGCCGCGTTCAGCGTCAAACCCGTGAGGAGCGCGCGCAGAATATCCTTCGCCACGAAGACGGCCATGAGGAACGTGATCACGCTCAGTGCGAGCACGGTGCCCCTGGAAACCCAGAACTCGCCCCTCTCTTGGAGGCCGGGAGCGATGAAACGTTTCACGACATCTCCAACCACGAGGGTCGCGCTTCCGAGCAGGAGACCACAGGCGGTGGAGACGTCCGCCGCCCAGAGTCCCGCAAGGATGAGTCCGGCAAGAAGAGGATGGAGGTCGAGGACGGTACGCGGGAGGGCTTCGGCCGTATTCTGAAGACCCGGGTGAAGCACGACGGCAGCAATGCCGATGAGGGCGCTGATGAATCCCACCGGAAGGATGAACGCCCCCCCCAGAAGAAAACCTCCTCTGGCGGCCTTTGGATCCTTGGCGGCGAAGCTGATCTGAACCACGGCCTGGGTCCCGAGGGCCGTCGGAACCATGATCAGGAACCAGGCCAGGACCAAGGGAAAACCCAGACCTCCCAGGTCGAAACCCGGATGAGGTGGGGTCAGCTGCTGCAAGTGCGCGCCCAGGCCCTCCAAGCCGCCCACCTGAGCCAGGGCGCCTCTGAGGCTCAGGATCGCGCCGAGACAGATGCCGACATAAATCAGGCTCACGTTGATGATGTTCGTCAATCCCGCGGCCCACAACCCGCCGATGAGCGTGATCCCCACAAACACCACGGCGGTCACGAGCATTCCCTGCTGAAAGGTGAGAAGACCGGGAAGCAATGACGACAGGATGGCGCCTCCCGCCACGTACTGAAGGCAGGTGATCACCACCTGGATCACCAGCTGGCCGATCACGCCCAGAATTCTCCCGGCGGTTCCGTAGTGGCGTTCGAAGAGCTCGGGAAGAGTGCTCACCTCGATCTTACGGTAGCGGGCGGCGGCCAGGAGTCCCATCACAAACGCGCCCACCGCCCAGGCGGCGTTGTACCACCCGGCTCCGATGCCGGAGGTGTACGCCCGCTGTGCGACGCCCACGGTCGACGCTCCACCTACGGCCAGTCCGGTGAGCATCACCGCGATCACTCCGGTCGGAAGCCCCCTCCCGGCGAGGAGATATCCGACCATCCCTCCTGTTTCGCTGAGTCTGCGCGTCCACCACGAGATGGCGTAGAGGAGAACGATGTAGAGGACGATCACGAGTGCGGGGATGCTACTGTCCATGGCCAGAGCTCTCTACAGGTCCTATGGGACCTATCCTCCTCCCTATCCCTTCACCCTGAGTCTCGCGTCTACCGCCACGGGCGGCGTCCCCTGCGGATACACGAATACCGGGTTGAGATCCATCTCCTCGATCACCGGGAAATCTGCCGCCAATCGAGAAAGCCGAACCAGGACGCCGGCAAGACCATCCATGTCTACGGCCGGCATGCCCCGTGTTCCGGTGAGAACGGGGAGCCCCTTGATCGAATGAAGCATCGCCACGGCTTCGTTCGCGCTCAGGGGTGAGAGCCGAAATACAACGTCCTTCATGGCCTCCACGAAGATCCCTCCAAGACCGAACATGATCAGCGGACGGAGACCCTCCTGCGCTTTGGTGCCCAGGATAACCTCCCGGCCTTCCGGCTTCTGGGCCTGGACAACGAACCCGACGTCCTCGCCGCCGAACTGCTCGCACATTCCCCCGAACGCTTCTTCGAGAGCCGCACCGTCCTCGAGGTTCAGAACGACGCCGCCCGCGTCGGACTTGTGGACGACCGAGGCCGCGTCCACCTTCAGCACACACGGGAACCCCGTTTCCGCCGCCGCAGCCGCCAGATCCGGAGCCTCTTTGACCGCCACGGTTCGGCTCGAGTGGATTCCGTAGGACTCGAGAATCTCAAACACCGCCGCCTGAGGCAGGAAGGTGTCCTTGCCCTCGTAGCGCCCGAGGATGGAGGCTACTCGGTTTCCGTCCACATCGAGTTCGGGTGCCGGTTCCACCTTCCCGGCGCGAACCCTCCCGTATCGGGCCATGGCAAGGAGAGCCTTGGCCCCGTCTTCAGGGAAATCGTAGACGGGCGTCCCACTGTCACGGATGGCCTGCATCAGGCCATACCATTTCTCAATCGTCATCACCACGACCACCGCAGGTTTGTTTGCGACTTCCGCGGCCTCCTTGAGACGCCGGGCGATTCCTTCAAGGTCGACGAACGGAGCCGTGATGAAGTTCACAAGAACCATGTCCACGCCCGGGTCCTTGAAGAGGGTCTCCACCGTGAACCCGTAGTGCTCGGGCGTCGCCGTGGCGATGACATCCACCGGATTCTTGACGCTGGCCATGGGGAGAAGGTTCTCGCGCAACTGATTCTGGGTCGCCTCGGTCAGCTCCGCCAGCTCGAGCCCGCCCAGAATTGCCTCATCGAGGGCAAGGATCCCGGGGCCGCCCGTGTTGGTGACAATGGCAACCTTGCTCCCCGAGGGGGGCGGTTGAGACGCAAAGGCGATGGCCGCTTTGGTCATCTCATCCTGGTTGTCGAAGCGGAGTACCCCGGCCTTCTCGAACATGGCGTCCGCCATCGTATCCTGATCCATCAGGGACCCCGTGTGTGAGGATACGGCCACGGCGCCTTCCTTGGTTCGCCCCGCCTTCAAAGCCAGGATCGGCTTCCTGGGTGTGATTCTGCTCGCCACTTCCAGGAAGCCCTGCGGATCCTTGAAGGTTTCCACCTGGAGCATGATCACGTTTGCGCCGTCGTCGTTGCCAAAGTGTTCCAGGATCTCGTTCATGCTGACGTCGCACTCATTGCCGAAACTGGCGTACATCCGGAGACCCATTCCCAGTTTGTGCAGAGGAATCTTCAGGACTTCGCCCACCCCGCCGCTCTGGGCCAGAATGGACACCGTTCCGGGCGTCATGGGCACAAACGTGAAGTTGGCATAGAGGGAAACCGCCGGATCCGAATTCTGGACCCCCTGTGAATTGGGACCGTAGATTCTCACGCCGTGCTCGCGGCCGACCTTCACCATCTCCCGCTCGAGAGCCAGTCCTTCCTCCCCGATTTCCTTGAATCCGGCCGTGTGGACGATGGCAAACTTGACGCCTTTCTCGCCGCACTGTTCAATGATCTTCGGAACGATCGTGTTCTTGATGGAGATGTTGACAAGATCCACCTCTCCAGGTACGTCAAGGATGGAGGGGTAAGCGTTGAGGCCTTGGATTTCCGTTTCCTTAGGATTGATGGGATAGATGGGACCCTTGTAGCCGTGATCCAACAGGTTCTGCGTAACGATGTGCCCGATGGAGAGGGGGTTCTTCGAAGCCCCGATGATGGCTACAGCCTTCGGCTTGAACAGGGCGTCCAGCATGACGGTCTCCTTTTCCGAAAATCAAGAAACCACAAACTCGTTTCCGCAGATTCCGCGGATCGCGTATCTCCGGAGATTCGGTAACACCCCGAATCTCCGAACGTCATTCTCTACGCGTTCTCTATGGTTCAGTGCCTTGGATTGTCGTCCCGCCGCCCAATCAGGATGCCCCTTCTTTGGCCAGCAGAGCGGCTCCCAGGGCCCCGGTAAACTGGGGATGGGGAGGCACCCGCACCTCTCTTTCCAGGGCGTTTCCGAGGGCCTCCCTGAGATAAGGGTTATACTGAACCACTCCACCCGTAAGAACAATCTCTCCCTCCATCCGGTCCATCTCGATGATGCGGTTCACCACGGAGTTGAAGGCGCCGCGGACGATGTTCTCCACGCGCTCTCCCTTGCGGATGTAGGATAGGATTTCCGTCTTGGCAAAGACGGTACAGAAGCTGCCCAGTGTGAACTCCTTGTCGGCTCCGCGAGCCAATCGATCCAGATCGTCCAGGGAGATTCCAAGGCGCGCAGCGATCTCCTCCAGGAAAGCTCCCGTCCCTGCAGCACACTTCCGGTTCATCTTGAAATCCAGCCGGCGGCCTTCCGAGTCCAGTTTGATGACCTTACTGTCCTGTCCCCCAATATCGACAATTACGACACTTCGCGGAAAGAAATGGTGGCACCCCCGCCCGTGGCATGTGATTTCCGTGACGGCGGTCGCGGCGAAGCTCACGTTGCGGCGCCCATAGCCCGTTGCCACCGAAGCGGCGATATCCTGGTCCGTGGCCGACGCGCAGGCCAGGGCGCTCTGAAGACACGATCTTGCGGAAGCTTGATAATCCACACCCGATTGCAGGGCGGCCCGCGCACGAACTTGGTCCTGTGTGTCTACCAGGACCACCTTCGTGGCCGAGGCGCCCACGTCCACCCCGCAATACAGGGAGCCGCCCTTCACGTCCCCTCCCTATGCAGACGTCTGTCCGTCTTCTCTAACGCTCTTCTTCGAGATCCACTCCCTCTTGTCTATTGCCACTTCTCCGATCTATGTCTGCAGCTGTTCGACAAAGGCCTCGATGTTTGTGCGGGCTTGCTCCTCTGAGTAGCAGCGCAAATCGTTCAGGTCGCCGTCAATGGTCAGAGTGGAAATCGACAGTCTCTTCCTGAGTCTCTCCGGCATCCCGTAGCGGTTGTTCGAATTGTAGGGGCACGTTTTCGCATCGTGGAACAGGATGCCGTCCAGCCCGTAGTCTTTCACCATTCGCTCGAGATAGGCCTCCTTGTAATCCTCGGAGCGGACGATGAACAGCTCGGTGTAGGCCCGGGCCATGCTTCCAAACGGATCCTCCGGGTCGAGGGCTTCGAAAATCCAGCTGTTGCAGTAGGTGGAGGCTACGACGCAGGTGTTCAGGCCCATGAAGAGCTCGGCGTGTTCCCGGAGTTTCCCCCAGATCGGCATTCCTTCCCAGTAGATGCGGAACCGCTCGCCGTCAACGGCGCCGATGCCCTGCTCAATGCGTTCTTCCAGCTCGGCCCCCAGCGTTTCGTAGTAGTCCACCGCCCGCTCTTCGCCGCGCAGTACCACGGCCGGTCCCATATGAATGGTTCCGTCAAAGAAGCTGATGGGTGAGGGGACGGATATCGCGGATCTCAGCACCCTCTTCCACCCCTCCGTACATTGCCTGGAGAGATCGACCACTCTCTTCAGCTCGTCCATGTCGAAGGAACGTCCGGCCACTTCCTCGAGCGCGGGAACCATGTCCTTCATCTGAGCAACCACCGTGCCGAGATGGGTTTCGGTCAGATCCCCAAGCCCACGGGGCGTCGACACGCCCAGGATGGGCACATTGAACTCCCGATGATAGAACTCAAACCAGTCCTTGACGTCCCGGCACTGGTTCGTGTTGTACACGAGCACATCCGCTTTGGGGACCGTTTTCATTCCGAACGCCTTGGTCAACGGAGTCTTCTGGGCCAGGTAGGACCCAACGTCGCTTGTCAGGTAGGAACAGATCTCCGGGGAGTAGCCTACGGCGTTCGCTTCGGGGATGAGATCGGTAGCCATTCTCGAGGATCCCAGCAGCGCGCCGTGGTTCTCCGGAAAGTAGACGAGGAATCCCAGAGCTCGCAGGAGTTCCGCCGGCCCCACGCTCGTGCACCACGCGATCTTGGGAGACCCTTTCTCGACCGCCTCCTTGAACTCCATGAAGTAGGCGCCCATGATCTCGCGCATGAGACCGGTGGATCGGATTTTCTTGATGGCCTTCTTCTCTTCGGACATGGCAATCTCCTGTCGACCCGGACCACAGAAACCAGAAACCCTTTCCGCAGATTACGCAGATTGCGCAGATGAAAAGCGGTCGCCCCACCAGCCCAGGCGATACGGCGTGCCATACCCCAAATGCGCCTGGGAATGTTGCTCTGGAAACACTACACGAAATACTCTCCTGAAGTCGTCCGAGCATGTTTCACCCGCTGTGGCAAGTACTTGCCACAGCAAAGGACCATCTGTGAAATCTGTGGCTCGCCTTTGACCTAGATCCTCCCTACGAGACGGCCGGATTGCGGAACAGCGCCGCCATCCCCTGTCCGCCCCCGATGCACATGCTGCTGATCCCGTACTTGATCTTCTTCCGGCGCATCTGAAGAAGCAGGCTGAGCGTCAGTCTGGCGCCGGTGGCCCCCAGGGGGTGGCCGAGGGCAATCGAGCCCCCCTGCACGTTCACCTGTTCCCGATCCAGACCCAGGTCCTTGAGAACCGCCAGGACCTGACAGGCGAAAGCCTCATTGACCTCCAGGAGGCCGATATCATCCAGCTTCATACCGGTCCGGCTCAGCAGCTCTTTGATGGCCGGGGCGGGCCCGATGCCCATGACTTCGGGCGGCACGCCTACCGTGGCCCAACCCAGGAGTTCACCGAGGGGCTCGATCCCGTCACGCCGGACCGCTTCGGCGGAACCGATCACAACCGCGGCGGCGCCGTCGGCCAGACCGCAGGCGTTTCCGGCGGTTACCTGACCGTCCTTGACGAATGCGGGCCGGAGTTTGGCGAGTTTCTCCGCTGTGGTCGGCCTCGGCGTCTCATCCGCTTCCAGCATACCCTTTTCCTTCCGGGAAACGGTGTATTCCACAGGCACGATTTCTTCCGCCAGACGGCCGTCTTTCTGAGCCTCCGCCGTCAATGTCTGGCTGCGGAGCGCGAACTCGTCCGACGCCTCGCGAGTGATCCCGTACTGCTCGGCCAGTTTCTCCGCGGTGGGGCCCATGCCCAGACCACAGTACGTATCCACCAGACCGTCCCACAGCGTATCGTGCATCGTTCCCTGCCCGAGTCCCAGCCCGAATCGCAGTTTCCAGATGGAGTGCGGGCAGTTGGTGAGACTCTCCGCGCCGCCGGTGAGAACATACTCCGCCTCGCGAAAGTGAATCATGTATGCGCCGCTCACCGTCGACTGGAGAGAACCGCCGCAGAGCCGGTTCACCATCAGCCCCCCGGCCTCCTCGGGCAGCCCGGACTTCAGCCCCACGTGGCGCCCCAGGTGATGTGCATCGAGACTGCTGCTGGCGCGCGTCACGCCCATGATCGTGTGTCCGAACTTCTCGGCCGGCACACCTGAGCGCCGGATCGCTTCCCCGGATGCAAGAACGGCCAGGTCCGTCGCCGTGAACTCGCTCAGACTTCCGGTGAATCTTCCCCAGGGGGTCCGCGCCCCTCCGAGAACCATGACGGGTGGGTCCAGTGGAAATGCCATTCTCGCCTCCCTCACTGTCTCTTGTACTCGGGTTGCTCTTTCGATCGGGTTAGAATCTTGGTTGCACCTTTCACGAAATCTGCGGTCAGGAGATTGTCCGCCGTCTCTGACCCCGTGGATTCGAGCACTTCGGTGAACTCGGGAAACAGAACGCGGTTCAGGGTGCGGCGATTGGATTCGACGGCGTACGGAGCGTTGGCTGCGACCTTCTTGGCCCACTTCATCGCTCGGGGCAGAAGATCCTCCTTCGGGTAGAGCGCCTGGATGATACCCATGGCCAGAGCCTCCTCGGCCGCGACCATTCGCCCGCTGTAGAGAAGGTCTCTGGCATGTCCCGGGTCGATGAGCTTGACGAGGGTCTCCGGGCCCATCCAGCCCGCCATCACTCCGATCGTGGGCTCGGGGAAACCGTATACCAATCCACCCTCCTCCTTCCCACCGGACGCCCCGTAGAGAACATCGCACAGGGTGTAGAACTCAGCGCCTCCTCCCAGGCAAAAGCCGTGGACGATCCCAATCGTGGGCACCCTCAGCTGAAAAAGCTGCGCGGCGACCTTCCGACCGTCCGCAATATGCTTTTCGGCATCGACTCTTGACATCTGGGTGTACCCACCCTCCGTCTTGACCACCAGCTCGTTCAGGTCAGCCCCAAAGCTCGCGTGCTTCCCCGTCGACCGGAGAATCATGACCCGGATGGATGTGTCGGCCTCTATCTCTGCCAACTTCCCCGACATGGCCTGCAACATGGGCGTATCCAGGGCATTTCCCGCCTCCGGCTTGTTTAGGGTAAGGATCGCGATGTGCTTGTTCTCCTCCGCCCTCTCGAGCAGAATCACATCTTCAGGCATGAGTGTCTCCTTGGATGGCATCACCCAACTACCCTCATTCAATAGAGAACCGGAGAAACGGAGAACCAGACCGAAACAGAGTAGACCATGTTCCCTGTTTGATGCCGTTTTCCGCCATCTGCTTCTCTGTTTCTCCGCTTCTCTGTTTCTCTGCCTGGCCGGAGAAACGGAGAACCAGACCGAAACAGAGTAGACCATGTTCCCTGTTTGATGCCGTTTTCCGCCATCTGCTTCTCTGTTTCTCCGCTTCTCTGTTTCTCTGTCTCTCTGCCTGGATGGTGCAAGGCTCCGGGGACCGGAGCTCGCGACATCCAGGCTAGATGTACTGTCCGCCGTCGACGGAGATCACCTGACCCGTGATGTGGCCGGCGGCGTCCGACGCCAGGAAGTTCACCAAGTTCGCCACGTCTTCCGGCTCTCCCAGCTTCCCCAGAACCGTCTCCGCCGTGGCCGCGTCGAGCCATTTCTGCTCCAGCTCCCGGGCCATGTCGGTCATGATCATCCCCGGAGCCACCGCGTTGACGGTCACGTGAGACTTGCCGAGTTCTCGCGCGACCGTCTTCGTCAAACCGATGATGCCGGCCTTGGAAGCCGAGTAGTTCGACTGGCCGAATTTCCCTCTCATCCCGTTGATGGACGTGATGTTGATGATCCGGCCGTGCTTCTGTTCGCGGAAGAGAGGAGCGACGGCCCGGATGTAGTTAAAGTAGCCCTTCAGATTCGTGTCCATGACCTGATCCCACTGCTCTTCGGCCATTTTCCAGATGACCGCATCGCGGTTGATCCCCGCGTTACACACCAGGACGTCGATAGACCCGAACGCCTGGGCCACCGTCTCCACCATGGCCTGCGCCTGCTCAAAGGAAGCGACATCCGCCTGGACGGCCATTGCCTTGCGGCCCATGTTCCCGATCTCGGCGACCACGGCGTTGGCCTCGTCCGCGTGACGGCGGTAGTTCAGGGCCACATTGGCCCCGGCCTTGGCCAGGCCTAGGGCGATGGACGTTCCAATGCCGATACTTCCTCCGGTGACGATTGCGTTCTTGCCTTCTAGGTTCATCTTGCGTCTCCCTCAATCCTCTGTCCCTCTCCCGGAGGAACTAGCTCTTGATTCGGATCACGGCCCGCCCCACGATGTTTCCCGCCTCCAGGTCCTTGAAAGCCTGCTCTACCTCTCTCAGCTCGTAGAACCTGCTGACCAGGACATTGAGATCGATCCCGCCACTTTCCAGAAGTTGGACAACCTCGGGGAAGAGGCGCGTCGGGCAGCCCCACGAACCCCCGATTCGTTTCTGCAGGCCCATGAAGTTACCGGCGCGAAGGGTGACCTGCTCCAACGTGAACCCAATGACCGCCACTTCTCCGCCTCTGCAGACCGTGCTGAATGCTTCCGCGATGGTGGTTCCCAACCCGACGCAGTCCAGCGCAATTCGAATGCCGTCGCCCGAAAGCTTCTTCAGATCCTTGAAGATTTTCTCCTTGCCCTTGGCGTTGATCACCTCTGCGCCCAGCTTCTTTGCCGCTTCCAGGCTGTCGTCCCGGACATCAACGGCATACAGCTTCCCGGCCCCGAGTTCACGGGCCACGTTGAGCGCCGCCAAGCCCAATCCCCCGGCCCCGAAGACGACGACCGAGTCACCGGGCTGGATGGCTACGCGTTCCTTCAGCGCGTAGTAAACCGTGGAGACAGCGTCCGCTGCGGTGCAGGCGCGCTCCAGATCGACCGACGGGTCCATCCTGTAGGCAAACTCCGCCGGCAGAGCGACGTACTCTGCGTACGCGCCGTTGCGAGTCCCCCCCAGCATGATCGACTTGACACAGAGATTATCCAGACCCGCCCGGCAGTAGCCGCAATCCCCGCAGCCGTACACCGGAGGCATCAGGACGTTGTCTCCCACGGCAAGATCCGAGACGCCCTCTCCCAGAGCGGCCACATGGCCGGCCGCCTCATGGCCGAGAATCAGCGGATACACTCGCATTTTCTCAGGGATCTGCGCCTCATAGTAGGTCACGTCGGTGTGGCAGAGACCGTTGGCCGAGACCTCGACGAGTACCTCGCCCGGACCCGGCGCGGGGACGTCGACTTCCTCGATCTTGAGGTCTTTGGGCCCGTGAAGTACGGCGGCCGTCATCTTGTCAGGAATCACTTGAGTGTCCTCCTCTATTCTCCCAACTTCGCAGCACAGAAACCGCAATACTCGAAATCGAGCGGGAGCCCTTCAATCCCGCAGCTCGGACAGGTGTTCGTGTAGGGCCCGAACAGGCTCTCCGCATCCGCGCCCTCCGCCATCGCCCTCCGGATGGAGTCGTAGTCGACGGGCCGTTTTCCGACAAACCCGACCATGCCGAAGTAGGATTCGATACCGCCCATGTTCCGCGTGAGAGAGTCCTTTGCGAACCCCATCGTCGCGCCCCAGACGAAATTGCCCAGGAAGTTCAACTGCTCCCGAGTAGAACGGATCGATCCCGGAAATTGGTTCAGGGCATCGCGGGCCCACCGGTCCACCACGTCGTCCAGCTCGTCGTAGGGAACGACCTCGTTGACGAGCCCCCACTCCTTGCACTGCTGGGGCAGAATCGGTCGATTGAAGAGAAGAATTTCCTTGGCGCGCCGGAGTCCGACCACCAGCGGGAGATACTGGGTGGCTCCGCCCGCTGCGATGCTCCCCACCGTGGCGCCCACCTGCTTGATGTAACGTGTGGGAATCTTCCTTCCCTTTTTCTCGATAAACTCGGCGTCCGCCATGATGGCAATGTCGCAGCTCAAATTCCACTCGTTGCCACCGCCGACCACGATCCCGTTGAGCGCGGCGATGGTCGTCTTCCCACAATTTCGCAGCGCATCGTGCGCGCGCACGAAATAGTTCATCCAACCCCACATATCCTGTGATTTTCCCTGAACGATGCTTTCGGCGTACTCCTTTACGTCTCCCCCCGTGCAAAACGCGGCGTCTCCTTCCCCGCGCAGGATCACCACGCCGATCCGGTCATCGACGGCCACATCGTCGAAAGCCGCCGTCATTTCCCGTAGCGTTTCCAGGTTGTAGGAGTTGTAGACCTGGGGGCGATGGATCGTAACCCGGGCAATGCCGTCCTTCTTCTCGTACTTGATGAACTTGAATTCAAACTCGGCGGGGTCCTTTGGCCTGAAGAGCGTTGGCGCCTGCTTCCTCGGCTTGCGGTACTGCATGGACTCCTTCAATTTTGCCATGGTATGTCCTCCCGAACAAGTTGAGGGTTCGAACCAAGCGTCTCGTCGCACGGGATGGCCGGGTCCCCACTATACTTGGATCGCCGGCTTGTAACAATGATCGTCGGCTGTCGGCCTGCCGACGAGATAGCACGGAATGTTCTCAGGGTCCCGCGTGCCGTTCCTGACCTCCCAGGCCATGATCAGAGAAACAAGAATACGGTTGACCTCCAGACTGAGATCTTCAAATGCTCGTCCGATGTCCAGGATCTTCCCATTGAGGAATTCGATCTCGGTCGGACGCTTGTCCCTGAGATCCATGAACATTGAAGGGTGATGGTCACCCCCCTTCTCGAGGTACTCCATGCACCGCTCGGAAATGTTTTCGCCGTAGTCATAGCCGAGCCGCTCCGCGACCGCCAATCCCTCTCCAACAAGATCGGCCGCCAGCTTCCTCGTGGCCCCTCCCTCCAGGGCCTCCCTCATCGTGAGTCCCATCACGGCGCATATCGGCATCAGCGCAGAGTTGAGAATCGTCTTGAAGAAGGCCTTCTGCTTGATCGTGCGCGAGTCGACGAAGCCCGTGGGAACGTGCACGGAATCGAGCATGTGCACGATTGCCTCCAGCCTCGGATCCCCGTCCGTTACGAAATGTCCAAAGAAATTGGGGGGATTGAACCAGGCGACGTGGGCCGCGCCCATCTCATCGCACTCGGCCGCGTAGTTGATGACCATCCGGGCCACGTTCTCGGGGGGAACGTAGCGCGCAATCACATCCTCGGTACCGATGCCGTTCTGTGCACTGATCACAAGGCAATCGTTCCCGGCGGCTTCCGCCACCTCGGGCATGATCGTGTTCAGCACGCAGGCCTTGGTCGCCACGATGATGCAATCGGGATGCGCGTGTTTCAGCGATCGAATGGAATCCACGGTTCTGACCAAGTAGTTGAACTGTCTCGCTCCCCGCACGACCTGCAGACCATGCTGCTTAACCTGGGCAATGCGATGGGGAAGATCCGCGACGATGATCTCCGCTCCGGCCTCGGCGAGGCATCCCGACAAGATCGTTCCCATCGGACCGACGCCCACCGAGCCAATGGTTAGTTTTTCCCGCGGCATATCGGCCTCCAACGAGTTGGCTTCAGTACATCAGAATGTGACTGTTCGTTCCGCTCCCATCCCAGCAGCCCAAGACCGAGAAACCTCGATCCTCGGCCTTTCCAAGAGGAATGAAACCCGTACGCGTTCAATCGGCGCTCCATGATGTCTCAGCGTTGACCGGCGGCGCTCGCGCCTTCCTCGACATCGACGAACGCGATCGCGCCCGTCGAACAGGCGGCCACGCAGGCGGCCGAGTCTCGTCCCTCGCATTGGTCGCAGATGATCGCTTTGCCCGCCCTCCGGTCGGGCAGGGCCGCCCGATGCGGGCAGACCATCACACACATCCAACATCCCACGCACCGCTCTCGATCGAACCGAATACGGCCCGTCTCCGAATCCCGAGAAAGTGCCGACGCCATGCAGGCGGCGACACATTCCGGGTCGTCGCACAACCGGCAGACGACCTGCACCTCATAGCCCAGAACCGGATCCCTGAGGATCCGGATCGCCCCACGTGAATCGTCGGCAACGCCGAAATGCGCCACGGCACACGCCACGCTGCAGGCGCGGCACCCGGAACAGAGGGAATGATTCGTGTGAATTCGCTTCATCCTCACCGACTCCCCGTCTCGACCCAGGGCGCGACCATTTCCGCGATCCTCTCCTCGGAGACAACTCCCTCCCGGTTCCATCCTCGAAATCGGTAGTACCGATCGATCATCTCGTTGAACTTCTCCCGGTCGACGCAGTGACCCTTCGCGAGACCGCTGGGCAGCGGTTCCTCAAAGTAACGCCACGGAAGCGTGTCGTCGCGTCGGCGGATGCCCTCCCGATTGATGAAGGCGCGCTCCAGATCGACGATTCTCCGACCGATTTCCTTGAGATCATCCGCCGAAAATGTGGCGTCGAAGGCCCTGTCCAGGAGCTCCGAGAAATGTTCGTATTTCAGAAGTCTCGGGCTATTGAATCCATGACAGACGAACTTGCAGATTCCCACGGCATCGATGGCGGCGTAGATGTTCTCGTGGACGGCGACGACGATCTCCTTGGTGTGGTAGGAAATCGGGTCTCGGTCGACATCGGCACCGTAAATCTCCAGAAGCAGTTCCTGCGGAAGATTGAACACCTCGAGGGTCGGACGACTGCGAAGGTGATCCGCTCCACGCGACGCCGTTGCGATGCCGAGGGCAAAGGCCTTGATGTATCGGCAATCATGCGGATCGGACTGCGGCAAACCCTTGATCGCCGTGAGGTACTTCCTTTCGGGATCATTCAGCCGGTCCGCCGCCTGAGAGCTCTCGGCGAGGACGGCGCCAAACCCTTCCCTCCGCGCGATCGAGTGAATCAACCGAACCACGAGATCGTAGTCGCCGAATCGGAGGGGTTCGCCCGTCGTCGAATCATCGATGATCCCTCGCTGGTAGAGCTCCATGGCCCAGGACAGAATGCCCCCCGTTGAAGAGACATCCAGGCCGAGCAGGTTCACCAGATTGTTCAGGCGAATCACCTGCTCTGTGTCGGCGATACCGAGATTGGCTCCCAGAAGACCGATGGTCGTGTACTCGGGTCCCTCACCTTGATAGACGTTTCGATGCCTGCAGTGCACGACGCACGAGTGACACGAAATCATTTTGCGGACATGCTCGTGGATGACTTCCGCGTCCAGCGTATGCTCGAAGGAGCTGTCCTGGCTGTTTCGCGTGCGGATGGCTCCCAGATGGTTGCTGACCTCATAGAGAAGGGGAGTCCCGACCCGCCCGAGGACTTTGATGATGGAAGAGTCAATCAGGTAGTCCTTGAGTTCTCGACTTCGCTCGAGCAAGCCGTCGGGGTCCGCGATCTCGAGCCCGTCCCCGCCCGATGCGACAACGGCCTTGACGTTCTTGCTCCCCATCACCGCCCCCATTCCCCCGCGCGCCGCGGCGTTCTTGACGCCCGTCATCACGCAAGCGAAACGGACCCGGTTCTCACCCGCGGGGCCAATCGTGAGGATCTCGGCGGAGGGTTCCATGTCCTTGCGGAGGGCCGCCTGGGTTTCGGCGACATCCAGACCCCAGTACTCGCCGGCACCCTGGATCGTGACGTCGCCGTCCTCGACCTTCAGAAGGACGGGCGTTGGCGCTTTCCCCAGCATGATGATGCGGTCCACACCGGAGTACCGGAGCTTCGGCCCGAAGAACCCCCCGCAATTGGCATCTCCCAGAATGTTGGACTCGGGAGACTTGGTCGTGACGTTGAAACGGGATGAATTGGGGCAACCGGTGCCCGTGAGCGCGCCCGTACCGATGATGAAGACGTTCTCCGGCGAGAGGGGATTCACTCCGGGCCGGAGCAAGCGGTGGAGATACGCCACATTGATCCCGCGCCCGCCAAGGTAGTTCCGCACCACTTCGCGCGGCGTATTCTCATACCGTACCGAGCCTTGGGAAAGATCGACGATGGCGGTCCTTGATCTCATCTTTCCAATGGAACCCGTCATACCTGTCGCTTCCCGCGAACACGCTTTTGAGGATGCTGTTTCCCGAGATCCACGCCTTGTTTTTCCATCCCACCGCCGCTTCGGGAAATCCCGGGGTTACGATCCCGGGACTCCCCCCAGCGTGTGTGTCTGTGGTCTTTCCTGTACCGCGTGATCCGATCCATCGATTCCGGCCAATCCACATCCCCCCGGACGGCTTCCCGGTGGAGTCGATTCAGAAACTCTACGCCCTCGAGTCCGCCTTCGAAAAGGGCCCGGGCCACCGGACCGATGTCCACTTTCTCGCGCACCAGGTACTGGAAGACACCGGCACCATCCACGTCATTGATGAAGGTGACGGCGATCAAGCGACCTTCCTTTACCACGAAACGCCTGTAGGCGGGCCGCGCCGGCGTGTCATAAACGTACACATCTGCGTGTTCAGGCTTGTCGAGCCGAGACGCCCCCACCGTGATCATGGGCAGGCCGAACAGGTTCAGGGAGTTCAGATAGACCGGCTCATAGGGGTCCGGATTCCCTCCCGCCATGCTCCATCCGGCCACGCGACCCTGCCGGTAGGCGTTCACCCAGTGGGCGTGGACTTCGGGTCGTCCCTCGATCCAATTGCTGTATTCGGTGACGTCGCCGGACGCGAAAACGCCGGAGACGCTGGTTTCCATCCTCGGCGAGACGTTGATCCCGCGGTCGGTCTTGATACCCGAACCGTTCAGGAGCGAGAGATCCGGTCTCATTCCCGCCGCCAGCACGAGGAAATCGAATTCGATCTCCTCTCCTCCGCTCGTGACGGCGACGCAGGCCCTCTCGCCGGGGTCGGCGGGCATCAGTCGCTCGATCGATGTTTGAAGGCGTACGTCAATTCCATGGGTTTCCAACGTCCGCTGTGCGTACGTTGCCGCCTCGGCGTCCAGGATCATGGGCAGCACCTTGTGCATGACCTCAACCGCGGTGACCGTCACCCCCAGCTCTTTCAATGCGGTGATGGCCTGGAGCCCGATGAGCCCGATTCCCACCAAAAGAGCTCGGGCTCCCGGCGAGCAGAGTCGCAGGAGTTGTCCGACGTCTTTGTAGCGGTACAGCGAGATCCGCGGTACATCCTCAAGCCCCTGGATCGGTGGAAGCGCGGGCTCCGAACCTGTCGCGAGGAGAAGACGCTCCCATTCAATCGTGTGCCCCGATTGTAGCTCGAGTGTCTTGTGTTGCGGATGCAATCGCTCCGCGGGGTCGCCCGTGATGAGGGAAATGCGCCGCGCCTCGGACCATTCCGGCGGACGCAGATGAATATCGCCGAAGGCTCGCTCGCCCTTCAGTACCTCGATGATGAGGGGACGGCAGTAGGGCGGAATCGACTCACCGTTGATGAGCAGGATCCGACCGTCGGAATCGACTTCCCGGATAGCCTCAGCGGCCGCGACACCGGCGATCCCGGCTCCGACGATGGCATAGCGGGTTTTCAGGACTTGCGACATATCGGGCTCTCACTAGGGGAAACCTAAGGTGTCGCAACTCGTTCCGTACTGTCGAGCCCGCCGCCTCGGATCGTTCGTAAACCCGCCGGGGTCTGCGAAGCGCCCGCGCTAAAGCGGATACCGCCGCGGGAAACTGGGGAACCTGCGTTCCACCAGCGCCTTGAGCCCGGCGATCGCATCGGGATGGCGGAAAATCTCCTCCAGATGTTGCTCCAGCTCGTACCGGGCGGACTCTTCTATGTCGATCCCTTTCGTATGGTCGTCGAACCCTTTGCTGATGAGCCAGTTTGCCGTCCAGACCGCGTTGGGAGAGTTGGACGCCACACGGTTGGCGATCCTGACCACCTGCTCCCGCCACGGAGATGTGTGAAAGACCTCGGCCTCGCGCCGTCCGAACGAATACAGGGAGGGAACGACGTCGCCCTTCAGGAAGAGATTCTTCATCATTCGAATCTCTTCCTTTTCCTCCAGCGTGAGATTCAAAGGGAGCTCTTCGATCCCCAGCCCGTCGATCTGCTCTCGGGTGAGCGCCCTTCCGCCGTTGTCTGCGATCGCAGTACACAGCCGCTCGGCGACTTCGTCCCGCCTGTGCGAGGGCACCAGCAGGTCCGCCAGCCCGAAGTACCGCAGCAGTCGGGGTGAGCTTGTAGGAGTCCCGCCCGCCAGAATGTAATAGCGGGCCATCGCGACGGCCAACTCCGCATCCCCGGTCGCCCGGTGAATGATCCGGGGCAGGAGCAGCGTCCCCCGCAGTCCCGGATATATGCCCAGACGCGTCTCGGGAAGCGTGTAGGTGGTCCGCTGGGTGGCCACGACAATGCTGTCGGTGTCCCACGCAAACGCCATCGCAGTCTCGACGCCGCCGCCGAAACACTGCCCGTCCACAATGGCCACCTTCGGCTTCCCGCCGCCCGTCATCGTATGGAACAGAACGTCCTGCCAGCGCTCGGTGGCCGTGCGAATGCCGGTGAAGTCCGAGGCTTCGACCTTCTGGATGAAACCCGGGACGTTGGCTCCGGCGATGAAGGTCTTGATGGGAGCCGTGTCGAAGACGATCGCAGCAGCGTCCCCGTCCCCATTGGCCCGAACAAACGCCTCCTCCAAGTGATCGAAGACATCGTCGTCCAACGCATTGGCCGTCTGAGGAGAATTGAGCGTAATCCAGGCTGCTCGGCATTTTGCAGATATCTTGTAGTCGATCGGACTCGTATCCAGATCCAGGTTCTTGCCGGCCTTGGCCAGATCCCTGAGATTCTGCGGAACGGGAAAATGATGTCCTAATTTCTTGGCCAGGGCCGCGCGTTCTTCCACCATCCGCCAGGCCTCGGAGATCCCGATCTCATTGAAAATCGTGAAGGGGCCCTTGCGCCAGAGGAACGCATTTCGGGCGAGATTCTCGAAATCTCTCGGGGTGATGACGCCCGCCCCGACAATTTCGAATGCAGCGGCGAACGCCACCGCCTGGAATCGTTCGGTCAGCCGGCGAACGAGGGCCTCGTCGCCCGATCCCTCCCCGGGACCCTCCATCGGGATCCAGCGCACCGATGCGGGGTCTTCCGCCTTCGCCTGGTCCTGAACGAGCTTCCGGAATCCGTCGGTCGGCCTGAAGAAGTCCTTGTACACGATGTACAGGGGATCCTTGGGATCAGAGTCGTCGGAGAAAGATTCCATGGCGAAGAGTCCGATGGGCAATCCCGTGGCGTCCATCAGCCCGAGGAATCCCAGAGGCATGCCGAGGGCCGTACGGCCGGCTGCCTCGATGTCCGCTTTCTCAAATCCCTCCGCCACCATGCGACACGCTTCCAAGAGAAGGGCGACGAACAGAACATCGGCCGCACCGCCCTTTCGACTGGAGAGAATGGGGGTGGAGACCTTGCCTCCCATCTTCATATAGTACATGGCCTTGTCGATGCTCTCCCGGGATGCGGTGTCCGTCCCTGCAACCTCACCCGCTCGATTCTTGTGGGGAAGGTAGAAGTAGTGCATCCAGACCACCTTGTCCGGTCGGGAGACCGCCTGGGAAAGCAGATTGGTGTTCAAAGACGAGGAGTTTGTCGCCAGGAGGACGCCCGGCGGGCAGAGACGGTCAAGCTCCTCGAAGATCTTGAGTTTGACGTCCATCTGCTCGGTGGCCGTTTCGACGGCGAGCTTCAAATTCTTCCCGCCGCAGGCGGTCGCGTAGTCCGTTGTCCGAAGGATCCTGCTCTGGATGGCTGTGATGTCTTCATCGGTGAAGATCCGCCCGCGCGCGGCATCGAGTTCCTTCTGAGTGGTCTCCCGGGCCTTCTCAAGAATTTCGTCCGAGATATCCAGCAGTCCCACGGCGAAACCGTTCTGGGCGTAGGCCTGAGCGATACTGGCCCCCATCGTCCCCGCCCCGATCACCAGGATCTCCACGTCATTCCAGCTGGCCTGTCCTTCGGTCATAGCGAGACCCCTCACCTGATATGCCCAATCACTCCGCAGGACGTGTCGTCATCACAGATAACTCTTGATCACCAGTGCGCCTCCCTGGCCGCCGCCGATGCAGGCGGAGGATATGCCCGTGCCGCCTTGGTAGATCAGGGCCATGGTCAGTCGCACGGCCGTCGCGCCCAGAGGATGTCCGAGTGCGATCGCCCCTCCCCACTTGTTGACTTTCCTGCGATCCAGACCCATTTCCTTCTCAACCGCCAGGTACTGGACTCCGAACGCCTCGTTGATCTCGATGTTGTCCATATCGTCAAAGGCGAGTCCCGCACGCTCCAGCGCCATCCTCATTGCCGGCACGGGCCCGATCCCCATGTAGTACGGGTCCACACCTGCCACACCCCACGAAATGACCTCGGCGATCGGCTCGATGCCCAGCTCCCGGGCGTATTCCTCGGTCGTCATGACCATGGCCGCGCCTGCATCCACGATGCCGCTCGCGTTGGCCGCCGTGGTTACGCCGTTGGGCTTCACGGGAATCATGCGGGCGAGGGTTTCGGGAGTGGTGTCGGGCCGGGGGTGAGTATCCTTCGCCACGACCTTGACCCCGCGCCGCGTCGGGAGCTCCACGGGCGTGATTTCCTTCGCCAGGCTGCCGTCTTCCATCGCGGCCCTGGCTTTCATCTGGCTCTCGTGGGCCAGCTGATCCACTTCCTCGCGCGTGATCCCATACCGCCGACCCAGAGCCTCCGCCGTGTCCATCATGTCGCCATTGGCGTACGTATCCTTCAGCCCATCTTTGAACAGGAAGTAGGTTCGCGCTCCACCCATAAATGGATAGCCCCAGGCGGAGGCAAACGTCAGGGTGGGAGACTGGCTCGGGCTCTCATAGCCCCCCGCCACGACCAGTCTTGAATCGCCCGTGACCAGCTCCTTGGCCGCAAGCGTCAGGGCCTCGCCCCCCGACCAGCAGATCCGGTTGACCGTGAACGCGCGGCTGGACCACGGAACCCCGGCCTTCAGACCCACGTGCCGAGCACCATAGTGGGAGTCGATGGACGTGTGCTGCGCGTTGCCCATGATCACATGATCGATGAGCCCCGTCCGGTCTTGGAGTCCTGCTTTGGCGATGGCTGCTCGAGCGGCGAAGACTCCCAGATCAATGGGATTCACGTCCCTGAAATCGCCTCCGACCTCGGCAAACGGCGTGCGTGTGGCGGAGAGGATCACGACCTTTCGACCGAGTTTGCGCATCAACTCCACGGCTCCGCCGCCGATTCCGGGCGTATCCTCAAAGATTGGCTTGGGGTGCATGAGTCGATCCTCGTTTGCGGTCAGAGGTAGATTGGCCCGGATCGCGTGTTCTGTGGGTGCAGCGATCCAGCCATTCTCATGTGTGTGAAAGAATCTGGACGACCGAAGACTCAAAAACAGGCCAAGCTCTCAGAAGATCCGCAAAGGCGCATACATCGCAAGTCGCTACCGGGAGCAGAGCCCGAGACTAAGCAATGGTAAGACACTCTGGGAATTGCCCGTTGAGACTAGCACTCTGGAAGGTCTACCGTCAACCCTTACTTTCCGGATGCGGATTCCGGTCTTGTTGTCTTTGCAAGGAGTTACGGGCCTCGCCCTATTTCCTCGACGCCTGTCACTTGCCACTCGCCCGCATCACACGGGCGAGGCCCTGGGGCCAACCCGGTGACAACTTGCGGGGTGACAAGTGACCGGGATCGGGGAACAAACCTTCGCGGTGGGGTCCTGCAATGCCGAACGTCCCAATTGCTTTACACAACCGACGGATTCGGCTAGTCTATCGGGGTCATGATTGGAGAATATGAGAACGTCGTCGTCATCGGTGGTGGACCGGCCGGAATGGCCGCGGCCATCCAGCTTCGCAGATCAGGGCTGGATCCCCTCTTGATCGAGCGGGACAGAATGGGCGGACTTCTGTGGAACGCTCACTGGGTCGAGAATTATCCGGGATTTCCGTCGGGGATTACGGGTCCCCAGCTCGTGCGGCTCTTTCAGGAACAGACGAGGAATACCGGTGTCCGGTGCTCTGCGGAAACCGTCGAGCGGGTGTGCAAAGTCGACGGTGAGTTCAAGGTCGAGACCCGCGGGGACCCGATTCGTTCCCGCGCCGTGGTCGTAACCTCTGGAACTTCGCCCAGACCCCTGCCGGACAACCTCCGCCGGATGTGCGGTTCCTCTCCTGTGTTCTACGAGGTGAAGGATCTCCCGCTAGAGAAACGGGGTCACATCGCCATTTTGGGCGGCGGCGATGCGTCTTTCGATTACGCGCTGGGACTGGCCCGGGAGGGGTCCCGCGTCGATGTATGCTTTCGAAGCGAACGGCCGCAGGCGCTGTCCTCGCTCGTCGAGAGGATCCGCCAGGAGCCACTGGTTCAAATCCGCGCGGCAGTAGCCATCGAAGAGATCCGGGATGATCTTGGGGTCACCGAAATCGGGCTCTCCGACGGAACACGGCTGAAGGTGGACGCTCTCCTGGTGGCCATCGGGCGAGACCGTAATTCCGGATTTCTGGATGCCGCGATGTCCGCCGATCTGGAAACGGACGGACCTCATCCGATTCCGGGACTCACGTTCGCCGGGGACGTCCGGCGCGGACTTCACCGCCAGACGGCCATCGCGGTGGGCGACGGCGTTTCTGCGGCGATGCACACGGCGGCGTTTCTGACTTGTGCGCCTGGATTGTCCGCGCGTCCCTGATGTCCGTTTCGTACACCATCCGGGCAGAGCCATGGAGCAACAGATCCGGGGAGTGGATTCTTGGAAGTGATATCCCAATACGGCAGGGAAGAACTGGCCATTCTGTACATCGGTCGATTCCGCGGCAACGATCGGTACACGGTGGAGTTCGTCGAAGCGATCGAACCTCCCATCCCCCGGGAAGAGAAGTGGGTCCTCATGGTATCGAGCGGATTCGGGTGCCCGGTGAGATGCCCGATCTGTGACGCCGGGAATCATTTTCACGGATGGCTCACGGCCGACGAGATCCTCTCGCAGATTGATTTTCTTGTGGATGGGCGCTTTGAGAAGCGTGAGGTCCCCGTTCGGAAATTCAAGATCCAGTTCGCGCGAATGGGCGAACCCGCTATGAATCCGGCCGTGCTGGACGTCCTCGAAGAACTTCCGGGGAGATACCGTTCGCCCGGACTCATGCCCTGTATCTCGACCATTGCCCCCCGAGGACGGGACGAATTCTTCGAGAGACTCGTCTGGATCAAGACGCGGCACTATCCGCCGGGGCGGTTCCGGCTTCAATTCTCCATCCACTCGACGGATTCCGAGGAGCGCTCGGCCCTGGTGCCGGTCAGCACCTGGAGCTTGGAGGAGATCGCGGAGTTCGGCGGGCGCTTCGTCTGGCGGGGCGATGCGAAGATCTGCCTCAATTTCGCTCCGGCCGAGGATACGGTGATCTCCCCGCATGAGTTGAGAGAGGTGTTTGATCCTGCGCTCTTCCTCATCAAGTTGACCCCGATCAACCCGACGGACCGGGCCGCCGACCGCCCTGCCCGGACACTCCTCGGAGGAAACCGTTCGGGCACGGCCGGCGAATCCCTGGCCCGTTCTCTCCGGGACGAGGGCTTTGAGGTCATCGTGAGCATCGGCGAGCTGGAGGAGAACGCGATCGGCAGCAACTGCGGTCAAATGGCTACCCGTTTCATTGAAGGCGCCGCCGATCTGTCTCCTTCCTATCCTGAGCGCAGCTATAGAATGTAGAAGGCGATCGGGTATTCACTACTTCCCCATTTCCCATTTCCTATGTCCGATTGGGCAATGGGATGCATGAGAATCCCGTCTTACCCTCCCTATTGCGGGCCCCTTGACATCCGCCCTCCTTCTTGGTATAATTTATTCTGCGCTGACAATCCTTGACCGGACTATGGGTGCCCTTCGGGATTGCCTCTTCTCCTTAGCCCGAGGAGGTGGAAATGCGTTTCTTTATCCTACCTGCTATCCTTGTTCTATTCTGCTCCGCCACCGCCGCCGCCGACCGGCCGCCGCGCGCGTTTACGCCACCTCCGGCAGCCAAGTCGGCGACCGACCTGTCCCTGCCCCTGATCTTCAAGCAGGGCGGCGACACGGTGTGGCTCTATGTCGGTCAACCCGCCACGCAAACTCCGGAGTATGGAGGCGCGCATTCGGGAGGGCCCTCCGAAGAAGAAACCTTCACCTTCGAACCCGGCCTGGCATCGGTCCCGGATGAGCAATCTCGACACAAGCGCTCTGCCGGAAGCCGGGCTCTTCCAGGCCAGTTCTGCGGGGGTGACGGCAGTCCCTACTTCGCCGACCGGTGCTTCACAACCGTCGATGTTCGAACCTTCCCCGCTCCAGACGATCGGTTCTACTGGCACGTGGACAACTACAACGCCTACTCGGGATTCTGCTGGTGGTGCGGGACGTCGACGGGAACCGCCTGTGAGGATTGGGACAACGCGCCCGGGTACGGAAGCGACTGGGACCAGTATCTCGTGCTGGATCCGGATCTGCCGGGTTTCTCCTCCGGCGACACGCTCCGGCTGAGCTGCCGGGTCCGGTACGACACCGAGTGTGACTACGACTATGCGTACATCCAGTACTCCGAGGACCAGGGAAACACGTGGGCCACGATGGCCGTCTTCAACGGAACCAGTGGCAGCTCCTCGGGCTCTCCCTGCGGCTCGGACTACTTCGGAAACGATGATCTCAACCAGGGTGCTCCCTCCTGGCAGTATTTTCCGACGAACCCCGGCGACGGGGAGATCATCGTCACCGCTCCGGACAGCTTCCTTGTGGCCTTCAAGTTTGAGTCCGACGGCGCCTGGAGTGATGAGGACGGGGAGGGGGATACGGATGGGGCGTTTTTCATCGACAGTGTGCTTCTCGAATCGATGAGCTTCGGCGGCGGGGTTCTCGAAGTGGAGGACATGGACACCAACTTCGAGCCCCAGAAGTGGCAATGCCTGAGACCGCGCGGAGTCGCCGACTTCTGGGACATCCACGAAGATCCGGACCCTCCATTCGAGCCGAGTGATCCCGGAGGACCCTCCATCTGCGCCGCCAACGGCAGCTGGCAGTGGGCCGCGGCGCCCTTCGTAGACGGCGCGTGGCGCATTCCCACCGATGCCAACGGATTCTTCTACCGCCTGGTGTCACCGAGCATCTACGTGGGCTGGGGTGAACCGACCGTGCCTGTCGAATATGCCAGCGTGGTCTGTCAAGCGGATGTCTTCCCCTGCGTGGCGGAATTCACGTGTGACATTCTCAGCACCCGAGTCAGAGGATATGATCCCGGCAGAGAAGCCTGGTGTGGGTGGGAAACCACTTGGAGTTCGGAGTCCATGTACACCGGGTGCGACTACTTCTGGATCGACAGCAGCTCCGACGCCTGCCACTGGATCGATCCCGATGCGGATTCCATTCAGTTCTGCTGGGACGTCATGGATGCGGGCCAGACGGGTGATTACTGCTGGACGACCGTGAATCCCAAGCCTCACAAGAAGACCCAGCTCATCGTCGACAACGTGAGCTTCGGGCTCTACGACCAGAGCGGGACACACTTTACCGCGCGCGAGATTGATCTATTCCAGGATTCGTTCGATCTGGAAACCGACGCTCACAACGCTCTTCTCGCGAACGGTGATATGCCGAAGGCCTATATCGCGCGGGCGGAGTCTTTGACGGTCGATATCCATGACATGAACGGGCTGGACGGTGTGGACGCCTGGGTCCGGTTGTACTACTCTGATGACGGCGGGGGCTCGTGGGGGTACAACGACATGGTCTGCGTCATCCCGGATCAGAACAACCCGGAGCTCGGCGGCACCTACTGCGGATCCATCGCGGCCTGTGAGGTTCCGAGCAGCGGGGGCCCTCTGTGGACGCCGGGCACGGAGATCTGGTACTACATCGCGGTCAAGGACAACCTGAACAACATCGCGTACTGGCCCGATACTGCCAATCCTCTGTCGGATCCACCCGCTCGCCCGTACTTCAACAACTACTTCGAATTCAGCATCCTGCCGGGCATTAACCTTTGCGGGGCTCCGCACCGGATTCTCCTCGTCGACGATTTCGGCCGGACCGACTACGATTTCCATCCCTGCATGGAGGAGAGCACCCTCTGGGAGACAGAGGATTTCTACGAGAGCACGCTGTACGATTTGGGATTCTGCTTCGACAAGTACGATGTAAACGGGGCGTCGACGGGACTCTCCAATCAACCGTGGGGCATCGTCATGCACCCGGACCCGGCCAACCCGGATTCCGCCGCCCGGTGGTACGATATGGTAATCTGGTTCTCCTCGAGGTTCGATCAGTACACGGTCGGCGATACGATGTGCTGCCGTCTGTTCGACTTCGTCCGTAAGGGTGGACACTTGTTCATGGCCGGTAACAACATCGGCGTCGATATGACCGACTACGGGAGCTACTCCGACGACGCGGCCGACACGTGCGACTTCTACGGCGGCATCATCGGCGCGAAGATGGAGCCTCCGGGTGAATCGTCTC
>CAZSXU010000002.1:0-51337 GCA_964610505.1 uncultured bacterium
CGCGCGGGGGTATGCTTGCGTGACATGGTATTCCGGAGGGTATTCCGGGGACAGGATACGAATAAGACACTTTCGTGATAATCACGAAAAGCCGTTCCCGCTGTGGGAGTTCCGCCAGGCGGTGTGTGAGCCGGTGCACCGCGAGGGGCTCTGGGAGAGGCTCGAAATCGGTAACCTGTCCCCGGAATTCCGGGTCGTTCGCGCTTATCCCAAGAGTAACGTAGTCGCAGTCGACGGGGCCGCTGCGATGTTGCAGGTCGCGCGAGCCAGACTCGGAGACCAATCAACGCGTGTGAGCTTTCTCGTTGGCACCTTCGCGGAAGTCGCTCGACAGGTGTCCGGTATAGCACCCGTGGATGCTGTGCTGAGCGCCTATGCTTTGCACCACCTGAGTGCATCCGAGAAACTCGATACCCTACGGCAGTGCCTGGAGGTGCTCAAGCCGCGCGGTTGGTTTCTCAATGGCGATCTGGTTGTGGCAGAGAGCTTAGAAGTCGAACAGCGCATTCAACAGATCCGACTCAATGGCGTCGTGCGTCGTGCACGACAAGGAGACAACCGTTTCGTGAATGTTGAAACAACACGCCGTTTTCTGGATGAGCTGGAGGCATCCGAGGGAGACCAACCCCTGACTCTCAAGGAAGACCTGCGCCTGCTTCATCAAGCAGGCTACGATACTGTTTCCGTTTTCTGGAAGGAATATCGAGAGGTCGTTTACGGCGGGCGGAAACCGGGATAACACTTGCCAACCCCGCGGTCCTGAATGTTCAGGCAGATGTAGGGGCGAATCTAGGAGACGTAGTCAGCTTTGTCAGCCTGTGAGACTGCCGCAATTCGTAGTTCGATATTCATGGTTCGTTCTCGGAGAAGTGCATGGGATTCTGGATGATCAGGCATCGCCGTTCTCTGCCAGACAGCTAGGCAGAAGGATGTAAGGGCCTAAACGGAGGGTAATTCGGGTCTGTGGGGCTGTTGAAAAACCCTCTTTGGCCGACACGGGGTCTCTCAAAATGGTCCGTCGGGGGCACCACGGACCGTTTTGAGAGACCCTGAGATCGCGAAGATGACTTTTTCAACAGCCCCACAGACCCCTATTAGCAAAACACCCGGAGCCACAACACGGCTACGCAGAACGTCCTCCAAAACGGCTCTTGACATCAGAGCGGATTTCGATACAATAACGAAATAGGGTGGAAATCGGGCTAATTTCGTTATCATAACGAACCGATGGGAGGGGTGGATGGGTGATTTCGAGAAGCATCTGAGCATCGCCAGGGAGAAGTTGAGCGCCCTGGTCGAGTCTTACGAGAAAGGGCGGCACACCGTCGTCGGTGATCTGGCCATCAAGATCCTCGAGCAGCTCATCGAAGCCGACGCGGCGAGGGCGAACCGTCACTTCGGCTCGCACCAGGACAGACAGCTCTATTCGAAGTCGAACTTCCCGTCCGAGGTCCTTGAGGCCACCAGACGGATCTGGTTTGCGTACGGAGACCTGGGCTACGATGGAATCAATGGTGGCCGAGCGCGGGAGATTGTAGAGAACCTGAACCGGATACTCGAGTTCTTCGGGGGACGATTCGGTGAAAAGATTGAACCAGAAGCGGAACCTTAGGAAAGTCGTCAGAGCGCTGGCCACGGTGGGCGGTGTTAGAGCGGTCTTCCTCTATGGGAGCTTCGCCAGGGGAGATTTCGGTCCGCGATCGGATCTGGATCTCTTCATCGTCACGAGCAAGCCTGGAGTGCGCGAGGAAGTCATGGCAATTCTCGCAGGACTCGATCTGGATAGATCCATCCAGCCAACCATCCGCTCAGAGACCGAGCTCAGGCAGACCGACTCGGGTCTTCTCCAGAATGTCTTCAGGGAAGGCATGGTTCTCTACCTCCGTGAGCCGATGGAGATCCCCGTCGATTCGCTGCTGAGCCTCAAGCCGTACTCGATTTTCACCTTCGAGCTGGCTCGCCTGGACCAGAAAACCAAAGCGAAGTTCAATCGGGAGCTCTACGAGAGAACGAAGGGCAAGTACGAGTATAACGGTCTCCTCGGGGAACTCGGAGGCGAGAAGCTCTCCAGAGGAAGTGTGATAATGCCCTTCGACGGCAGAGAAAGGCTTCTACGGCTTCTCAAGAAGTACGATGTTGAATTCGACGAGGTCAGGGTCTGGCGGTGAAAGGCTCCGGTCGCCATGTCGCCTTGTCATTTCGCCTCATGCGCCGCCGGACTTTGAAATTGCCAGCGAATCCCCCGCCTGGTAGCATTTCCCCGAGGTTTCCCCTGCCGAGAGGAGCGAGCGTGTTCAAGAGAGTTGCAGTCACAGGTGTGTTGTCGGGTGTCAACATGGGGCTCTGGCTGTTCCTCGTGGGAGCGCTGGCCGCGAGAATCGTGTACGGTCCGCAGTTCGCCCCGGAGGACAAGTTCGAGCCGGATCAGATCAGCGCCTGGTACTTCTTCTGGACCAAGATCGTCATGGGGGTGTTCTTCGGTCTGCTCTTCACCGGTCTCTATGAGACCTTCCCGCTCTCGCGGCGTGTCTCGGGAGTGTGGGGAGGTCTGAAGTACGCTCTCTTCTTGTGGTTGATCGTTGCTCTCTGGGGGCTGTCTCACAAGGTCACGTATGAGACGCTGCAAGTCAGGAAGCAGGTCTTCTGGTTGGTCTATTCTCTGGGAGGTTACGTCGGATATGGACTGGCCTTCGGGTTTCTCTGCCGGAGGCGAGCCAGGGGAGGAGAATGACCCCGGACCCATCGCCGCCGTTCCCCACCCTTGCCGCCAGCCCTTGGGGTCCGGGGAGGGCGAGTCACGAGGGCGAGTGACAAGGGCCGGGGAGCGGCGTCCGGCTCTTCAGCAGCGCCGCACGCCGCCGGTTTTGTATTGACTCGGCCCGCTCTCCTTTGCTATTTTGCGTGTGGTACGGCGATTACCGATTCGGCTGCCGGGGCCGATGTTGAACAGGAGGGCGGGTGGCCGAAGTGTGGGACGAGGATGAACGGTGGATGGATGTTGCCCTCCGGGAAGCCGAGAAGGCGCTCGAGGAGGGCGAATCTCCCGTCGGCGCGCTGGTCGTGACCGAGGAACAGGTTGTCGGTCGGGGCTATAACCGCGTTGAAACTCTGAATGATCCCACCGCCCACGCCGAGATTCTGGCGATCGGCGCCGCGGCGGAACAACTGGGCTCCTGGCGGCTTCCGGGATGCACCCTGGTCGTCACGTTGGAGCCCTGCACCATGTGTGCGGGAGCCATCGTCCTCGCCCGGCTGGATCGTGTCGTGTTCGGGGCCTACGATCCGAAAGCGGGCGCGTGCGGCTCGGTTCTGGACGTCTTCGGCGCCTCGGCGCTCAATCACCACCCGAGTGTTCGGGGTGGAGTGCTCGGGGATGAGTGCGGGGCGATGCTGAAGGAGTTCTTCTCGGGACTGCGGGGAAAGGCAGACAATAGAGAACAGACAATCGACCGCAATGGAGCGTAGCCGGGTTGGGTTCTACGAGAGGTGATAAGGAGACAGGCGACCGAGGTGAAAGGGAGGGTCCGATTGGCGTCTTGAGACTTGGGTTTTCACCTTTCTCCTCTCTCCTTTTACCTCTCTGCTCCGTCAGGGCTCGTGTGCGAGCCCTGACGGAGCGGAGAGATGCCAGAGTGGTTGAATGGGGCGGTCTCGAAAACCGTTGAGCAGGCAACTGCTCCGGGGGTTCGAATCCCTCTCTCTCCGCCAGCTCAATTCATGCGATCGGGCGAAAGGGCGAGTGGGCGACACGACGAGGACGGAACCGGGAAAGGGCGAAGAGGAACAAGCAGACAATCGACCGCAACCGCCCGATTGTTCGATGGCTCGGCTCCGGAATGGCTCTCTGTCGAGCCATTCCGGAGCGGAGAGATGCGAGAGCGGTTTAATCGGCGCGACTGGAAATCGCGTGGGCGGGTAACCGTCCCGAGGGTTCGAATCCCTCTCTCTCCGCCACGCGATACTTCCGAACGGGCAAATGGGCTCAGGCCTTGATCCTATGAGACTGGATCGTCCCTAGAGAAGAGAGCAGGAGACTCGCAAGGCCCGGGTGGATGGACGAGAAGCCGGGCGATGGCCGGGAGATCTAAAAGGTTTTCCGCCCATTCGCCGATTCGCCCTTTCGCCCATTCGAGTATTGAGTTAGAGTTCTCGATGGAGTGAGTGATCGAGCATCACGCCGTCGAGAACCGGCAACCGGGTGGGGGTGTAGCTCAGTTGGGAGAGCGCTGCCTTCGCAAGGCAGAGGTCAGCGGTTCGATCCCGCTCATCTCCACCAACCGATTTGGAGGCCGTGCTAGACGGGGAGGTAGCGGTGCCCTGAACTCGCAATCCGCTATAGCGGGGTCGAATTCCCTCCGTGAGGTCCCGCTTCTTTGAGCCAACCCCCGGGCACGTGGTGTTGAAGGCCGGACCCCGCGCAACGAAGACTCGTGAATTCCGTCAGGACCGGGAGGGAGCAGCGGTAAGCGAATCCCTTCGTGTGCCGCGAGTGCTTCTGGCCGGAGCCGGCGACCTGGGTGGCGCTTGGAGATCGAGATCGATGGAGGGTGCACGGCCGCTCCGTCCCGGCGCCCTTTGGGCGCCGGGACGGAACAGAGCAGCCGAGAGTTGAAAATCGAACCCGGGGAGGTCGGACGGCGGGAACAACCGTACTCGGCTGCGTTCCACACTCTGCCCTTGCGCGTATTGTGCAACACCACGGAGGCATGCATGTCCTACGTCGTGATGGCCCGGAAATACCGGCCTCAGACGCTCGATGAGTTGGTCGGACAGGCACACGTGGCGCGCACCCTGACCAACGCCATCACCTCCGGTCGAATCGCTCACGCCTACCTCTTCACCGGGCCGCGGGGCGTCGGAAAGACGACGACCGCCCGCATCCTGGCCAAGGCGGTCGACTGCGTGGAAGGCCCCACGCCCAGGCCCTGCGGGAAGTGCGACCCCTGTGTCGAGATTGCCGGGGGGCGCTCGATGGACGTCATCGAGATCGACGGGGCGTCCAACCGCGGGATCGACGAGATTCGGGATCTTCGAGAGCGCGTACGGTATGCTCCGCCGGGTGGACGGCGGAAGGTCTACATCATCGACGAAGTCCACATGCTCACGACGGAGGCTTTCAACGCGCTCCTGAAGACCCTGGAAGAGCCGCCTCCGCACGTTCTCTTTATCTTCGCAACGACGGCTCCCCAGAAGATTCCCCTGACCATCTCTTCGCGATGCCAGCGTTTCGACTTCCACCGAATCCCCGTCGCGACCATCGTGGAACGTCTCGGGAAGATCGCGAACAGTGAATCGCTCAAGATCGATCGGGGAGTTCTCGAGCTCGTGGCGCGCAAGGCGGACGGCAGCATGCGGGACGCCGAGAGTCTCCTGGACCAGGTGGTGGCTTTCGGGGGAGAGGGCGTGGAGGAGTCGGAGGTTCTGAGGCTCCTTGGAATCGTCGAGCAGGACCGCTTGTTTTCGCTGGGGGAGCATCTCTTCAGGAGGGATCTTGCGAGCCTGCTCACCGATCTGGACGAGCTCACCCGAATGGGGTGGGATGTCACGGCCGTCGTTGGCGGTCTCACGGGACATCTGCGGAATCTGCTGGTCGCCCGAATCGACAAGACGGCGGGCAGCCTGGGCGATCTGACCGGCGAGGAGGTCGAAAGGTATCGAGCGTCCGTTGCGGACGTTTCGGAGGAGGATCTGATCCGGTGTCTGGGCGTGCTGACCGAGCTCGAGCCCCAGATGAAGCGGTCCAATCAGCCGCGGGCCCTGGCGGAGGTAGCGCTCCTCGGTTTCTCGGCCCGCCCCGAGGCGCGTTCGCTCGGCGATCTCGTGGAACGCCTGGAGGCCCTCGAGCGGCGGTTGGAGGCGGAACCCTCGAAGGGGAGAGAGAAACCGTCGGGGACGGATGACGGGATCGGGGGAGAGAGCCCCTCGAGTGCGGAGCCGGAAGAGAACACGGCGGCTTCCGATGAGAGGCGCGCGCCTCAGGAGGATCTGGGATTCGGGTCCGTCGAGGATATCTGGGAGCGCGTGGTAAGCGAGGTCAAGACAAAGAAAATGTCCCTCGGGAATTTCCTGGCGGCGGGAAGGCCCGACGGGCTCGATCGCGGACTCCTGCACCTGTTGTTCGAACAGGGGAAGGAGTATCACGCCGAACAGGTCATGTACCCGGAGAACCGAAAGCTCGTATGCGAGACGTTGTCGGGTCTCGTCGGTCGGCCGCTGGGCATTGTCTGCCGTCCGGAGACGGGGGGCGAAGCGGGGGAGAAGAGCGGGGCCGGTGAGGACACCGGCGATTCCACCGGGAGCGCCCGAGAGTTGGCGAATTCTCCGGCGGCTCAGAAGCTGATGTCGGTCTTCGACGCCGAGGTCGTTCGGGTGATTGAACCTCGAAAGGCATCGAGAAGAAGCCCGCTCGGGTGATTCACACGGTTCGTTGCGAAGTGGGAGGCGAGAGCGTTGGCGAAGGGATTCGGGCTCGGCGACATGTTCAAGATTCAGGAGAAGGTTCAACAACTCCAGAAGGAACTGGCGGACAAACGGGTGGAGGCGAGTGCCGGGGGAGGCATGGTCAGGATCGTGGCCAATGGCAGTCAGGAGATTCTGGAGATTCACATCGATCCGGAAGTCGTGGATCCCGAGGAAGTTGAGATGCTGGAGGATCTCATCCTCGCCGCCGCGAATGAAGCGCGGCAGCGGGCGAAAGAACTGATGATGGAAGAGGTCTCCAAGATCACCGGAGGACTTCAGATTCCGGGTCTGTTCTAGCCCTACGCACTCGGGATCTCCTCGGTGGACTCGGCCGACATGGGGAGCGGTGGTGGCCAAGGGAATCAGTCGTGTGGCGACGGTGGCCCATCTGGTGGACCGTCTCGCCAAGCTGCCGGGCATAGGCCGCAAGAGCGCACAGAGAGTGGCCCTCCACCTGTTGAGAAAGCCGGAGGAGGCCCGGGGTCTGGCCGACGCCATCCGCGCGCTCGAGGAGAAGGTGGGTTACTGCCGGATCTGCGGCGACATCGCCGAGGCCGACCGCTGCCCGATTTGCCTGGACGCCTCGCGAGAAACCGGTTCCATCTGTGTCGTTGAGGGAATCGCTGACGTTCTTGCGTTGGAAAACACGGGAGTGCACAGAGGACGGTACCACGTTCTCCACGGCCTTCTCTCTCCTCTCGACGGAGTCGGGCCGGGTGATCTTAGAATCCGGCAGCTTCTGGAGCGTTTGGAGCCGGAGTCGGTCGAGGAAGTGATTCTGGCCACGCCGCCTTCGATCGAGGGGGACGCGACGGCCCGTTACGTTGGAGAACAAGTCCGGGATCGCAACGTGCGGGTGACCCGAATTGCCCTCGGCCTTCCTGTAGGCTGTGACGTCGAGGCCGCGGACCAGGCGACTCTCTCGAGAGCGCTGGAGGGGCGCACCACTGTGACTTAGCCTGGAGGATGCACGGATGATTCTCCAGAATCCGTGCATCCTCCAGGCAGAGCAATGGAGCCATAGACTCTGGAAAACGGCATCGTAGAGGAACGCTCGCTGCTCCATTGCGGTCCATTGTTCTGTGGTTCCATGGCCCCGCCCTGTGACCGCTTGCGATCCCGGAGCCGGGAGTCCGTGCATCAAGCAGGCTAGGAAAAGGCCGGAATGAACCTGCCGAACCAACTCACCGTGTCCCGCATCATCCTGAGTCCGATCTTTATGGTTTTTCTCCTGGCGGACGGGATCCACTTCCTCTACATGGCCTTCGCGATTTTCCTGATCGCCGCGGCCACGGACGTCTGTGACGGCTATGTCGCCCGCAGGACCGGAGGGGCGACGTCCTTCGGGAAATTCATGGATCCTCTGGCCGACAAGCTTCTGATCTCGATGGCTCTGGTGGGACTGCTGGCTCGGGGCGTACCGGGGCTTTCGGGGTGGATGGTGGTCGTGATCATTGCGCGCGAGCTGGTGGTGACCGGGTTTCGGTCCCTGGCCGCCTATCGAGGATTGGTCATCGGCGCCAGCCGCGTGGCGAGAATCAAGACCGTCGTGCAAATGAGTCTGGTCGGGTGGATTCTGGGGACCCTGACCGTGCTGCGGAATCTGGAGTGGCTGCAGCATCCCGACGTGGTTGGGGCGTACTCGGCGGGCGATGCCATGCTCCTGGTTCTCCTCTGGACGACGGTGCTGCTGACGACCCTCTCGGGATTGGACTACCTGATTCGGAACCGCGACGTGCTGGGTGGGTTTCTCAGGTAACGGCACGCGCGCAACGGCGGACAATGAGTCGAGCGCCGGTGAAGGCAACCGTCGGGCGCCGGGGAAGGCAACCGTCGAGCGGCGGGGAAAGCAACCGTCGGGCGCCGGGGAAAGGCAATCGTCGATGAAGCGTCTCGCATTAACGCTGGCCACGGGATTCGGGGCCGGGTTCAGCCCCGTTGCGCCCGGAACGGCCGGCGCCGCACTGGCCGCAGTTCTGTACCTCCTCTTTCCCGATCCGTCGAAAGGATGGAGCGCTGTTGCGGCTCTTGGCGCGGCCGTTGTCGTTGGCTTCTTTATCGGTGTCTGGGCTTCGAACGAGGCCGAAAAGGTGTACGGGCATGACTCCGGAAGGATTGTGATCGACGAGATCGTCGGGATGTGGATCGTGCTGTTGTGGATCCCGAAACGGTGGGAGCTCGTGGTCGCGGGTTTCTTTCTCTGCCGCTTTTTCGATATCGTCAAGCCGTTCCCGGCCGGGCGCTCTCAGTCGCTCCCGGGCGGGTGGGGCGTCATGGTCGATGACGTCATTGCGGGCATCTACGGCAACGCGGCGCTTCAGCTGATCTGGCGAGGGTGGGAATGGTTTTGAAAGCCGAGATCATCACCGTCGGCAATGAAATTCTCTCGGGTGCGACGCTGAATTCGAACGCGGCCGTTCTCGGGCGGAGACTGTTGGAAGTGGGCGTGGTACCGCAGTGGGGTTCGGTCGTGGCGGATGACGCACAAGACATCGCGCGGGCCGTCCTCCATTCGGTGGAGCGCGCGGGAGTGGTGATCGTCACCGGAGGCCTCGGCCCAACACCCGACGATGTGACGCGGGAGGCGATCGCGGCCGCGGCGGACCGCCCGCTCGTCTTGCGGGAGGATCTGCTGGACGACATGCGACGCGGGTGGACGGCCCGAGGCACGACGATGCCGGAATCGAACACGCGTCAGGCGTTTCTTCCCGCCCGATCGAGTGTGATTCCCAATCCGGTGGGCAGCGCCCCGGGGTTTCGGCTCAAGATCGCGGGCACCGATGTCTTCGTTCTCCCGGGGGTTCCGGCGGAGATGTCGGGAATGCTGAGAGAGACGGTGCTGCCCGCCCTGGCGGCTCGGGCCCGTGGACGGATTCGGAGATTCCGCACGCTTCATACGATCGGCTGGCCGGAGTCGGCGATCGCCGAGAGGATCTCCCGAAGGCTGCGTTGCTCGGGTGAATGGTCCCTGGCATATCTCCCGCAGCGCGGCGGGGTGGATCTTCGCGTCGGTGCGGCGGGTTCTCCGGCGCGCGTGAACCGGGTTCTGGCCGACGCCGTCGGCCGGATCCGGCGGATTCTGGGGCCCGCCGTGTACGGCGCGGACGGGGGGCCGCTGGAAGCCCTGGTGGGCCGCCAGCTTCTCCGGCGAGGGTGGACCGTGTCGGTGGCCGAATCCTGTACGGGCGGCCTGCTCTCGAATCTCCTGACCCATGTGCCCGGGAGTTCGGCCTACTTCGATCGCGCGGTGGTGGCCTACAGCAATCGGGCGAAGACATCGCTTCTCGGGGTGAGTCCCAAGACGCTCAGGGCCCGGGGGGCCGTCTCGGGCGAGGTGGCCGTCGAAATGGCCAGAGGCGTGAAGCGCCTATCCAGGACCACGTTAGGGATTTCGGTCACGGGAATCGCCGGTCCCGGAGGGGGGACGAAGAACAAACCCGTGGGCCTTGTCTACGTCGGGCTGGCGGTCGGCCGATCCGCCCGAGCGTTCCGGTTCCAGTTCCCGGGTGACCGTCGAAGCGTCAAGTACCGATCGTCCCGCGCCGCGCTCAATCTGTTGAGGTTGTATCTTCGGGGTGGTACACTGGATGCCGTCGAAACAGGGATGTGGAGAAGCGGAGAAGGGGAAAAGCGGATCCGGCAAGACGGCAGGGGATGAGGGGCGGAGTCTTCTGCGAACAGCCCGGGAGCGAAATTGGAATCGGTTCGAACCTTTGTAGCCATTCGTCTTCCCGGTGACGTCCAGAGGGCGGTCGCCGATCTTCAGGACCGAATCCACGTGCCGGGCGTGAGAGTGAAGTGGGTGGAACCGGAGAACTTCCACCTCACCCTGAAGTTCCTGGGAGACGTACCGGAAGATCGCCTCGATCGGGTTTTCGGGGCGGTGGAGAAGGGATGTGAGGGGCAGGAGGCATTCGCGATGTCCCTGGAAGGGGTCGGCGCCTTTCCGAATCTAAGGCGCCCGCGGGTGGTCTGGATCGGGTTGAACCGGGGACGAGAGGAGGTGGCTCGGCTGGCGGCGTCCGTCGAGGCTTTGCTGGCGGACGTGGGATTCGAGAGGGAGGAGAGACCCTTCAGGGCGCACGCGACGGTCGGGCGCGTCAAGGATGTGTCGCCGGCCGTGCGTCAACTGGGGGACAGGATCGCCGCCGAGAGACTGGCCCTTGAAGGCATTCGAATTGACCGTGTTGAAGTGATGAAATCGCAATTGACGAGACGAGGACCCCTCTACAGTGTTCAGAGAGAGGTCGTCCTCGCCGGCGGCGAAGGGAGCGGATAGAATCATGGCGGTGCAATCGAAACAGAAGGGGCCCAAGAAAACCGAGGGTACTTCTCTCGATCTGACCATCGCTCAGATTGAGAAGCATTTCGGCAAGGGATCGATCATGCGTCTGGGGCAGGATACCGTCGAGAAGAAGATCGACGTGATTTCCACGGGATCCATTACTCTGGACGCCGCTCTGGGTATCGGCGGGGTTCCCCGGGGACGGGTCGTTGAGGTCTTCGGACCGGAGTCGTCGGGGAAGACCACGCTCACGCTTCATATTCTCGCCAGTGGGCAGAAACGGGGATTGACGGCGGCCTTCATCGACGCGGAGCACGCGCTGGATCCGGCGTACGCGAGTCGGCTGGGCGTCGACATCGACGGCCTGCTCGTGTCGCAACCCGATACGGGAGAACAGGCGCTGGAGATCACCGACATGCTCGTCCGGTCGGGGGCGGTGGGGGTCATTGCCATCGATTCGGTCGCCGCGCTGGTGCCCCGGGCGGAGATTGAGGGCGAAATGGGTGACCAGCAGGTGGGTCTGCAGGCGCGTTTGATGTCCCAGGCCTTGAGGAAACTGGCGGGCACCATCAGCCGGTCGGGGACCTGCGTCATTTTCATCAACCAGATCCGCACGAAAATCGGGGTCATGTTCGGCAATCCGGAGACGACATCGGGCGGGCGGGCGCTGAAGTTCTACTCTTCGGTGCGTCTCGATATTCGGCGGATCGGTTCCATCAAGGATGGGGCGGAGGCGACCGGAAACCGGACTCGCGTCAAGGTGGTCAAGAACAAGGTGGCGCCGCCGTTCCGCCAGGCGGAGTTCGATATCATCTACGGCCTGGGCATCTCCCGGGAGGGGGGCCTGCTGGATGCGGGGCTGGAACACAACATTGTGGAGAAGAGTGGGACGTGGTTCTCCTACGATGGGGAGAGATTGGGGCAGGGGTTCGAGAACGCCCGGACGTTTCTGAAAGGCAATCCCGAGATCGCCGACAAGATTGAGGGCCGTGTACGGGAGGCGCTGGGGCTCACCCCGGCTCCCGTGGAGGTGCCCGAAGAGGCGTAGAGAAGCATGGAGGAGGCCCGGCTCCTAAGGGCCAAGGATCTGGCGGCCAGACAGTTGGGTCGGCGGATGAGGTCCGAGCGGGAGCTCGAGACGTATCTGGAGCGAAAGGGATACGGCCGGAGGATCATCCACCGGCTGATTGCGGATTTCCGCCGGGTGGGACTCCTCGACGATCGGGCGCTGGCCCGGGACTGGGCCGAACGGCGTCTCGAAAGGATGCCCTCCGGGCGCGCGGCCCTTCACCGGACGTTGCGGGCGAGGGGAATCGAGGAACGTACGGTCTCGGAGATTCTGGACGAGGTGTATTCGGCCGAGTCCGAGGCGGAACTTTGCCGGAGAGCGGCCGCCGGAGTTCTTCCCCGCCTGGATCGCCTTCCCGCCGAGAAGCGACGACGGCGACTCTATGGGTTCTTGGCCCAGCGGGGGTTTTCCCGAGATACGGTGTGTGAGTTCCTGGAAGAGTGGGACGGATGAATTCGGAAACGCTTCGCAGAGTATTCATTGAATTCTTTGAAGCCCGCGGGCACACGCGCGCGCCTTCGTCCTCTTTGATTCCCGACGAAGAGACGGGCCTCCTGTTCACGACCGCGGGCATGGTTCAATTCCGGGATTACTATCTCCACCCGGAGCGGGCCCCGTATGCCCGGGTGGTTACCGTACAGAAGTGCCTGCGCGCGGGGGGGAAAGACAGCGACCTCGAGAGCGTCGGGCGAACGACGCGCCACAACACTTTCTTTGAGATGCTCGGCAACTTCTCCTTCGGCGACTACTTCAAGCAGGAGGCCGTCGAGTGGGGCTGGGAGTTTGTGACGCGCGTGTTGAATCTGCCGAAGTCCTCCCTGTGGGTCTCGATCTACGAGGACGACGACGAGGCCCATGAGATCTGGCACCGCACGGTCGGGCTGCCGGCCGAGCGGATCGTCCGCCTGTCGAAGAAGGACAATTTCTGGGGACCCGCCGGGCTGTCGGGCGTCTGCGGGCCGTGCTCGGAAATCTACTTCGACGCCGGCGAGGCGGCGGGATGCGGTCAAGCGGATTGCGCTCCGGGTTGCGACTGCGATCGCTTCGTGGAGTTCTGGAATCTGGTCTTTCCGCAGTTCTTCCAGGACCCGGATGGGTCCCTGAGGCCGCTCGAACGACCCGGCATCGACACGGGAATGGGCCTCGAACGTCTTGCCGCCATCCTGCAGGGAGTTCCCAACATTTTCGAAACAGATCTTCTCGCACCCCCCATGAAAGCCGTGCGGAATCTCGTCGAGGAGAGCAAACCCGACCACCGGACGGTGGCGATGATCGCGGACCACGCTCGAGCCCTGACCTTCGCGATCGCCGACGGCATCCCCCCGTCCAACGAGGGACGGGGGTACGTACTTCGGCGAATTCTGAGACGGGCGGTGCGCGGCGGTCAGCTTCTCGGGATCGACCGGCCCTTCGTCTCGCAGATTGCCAACCGCGTCATTGACGTGATGCGAGAGGCGTACCCTGAGGTTGCGGAACAGCAGGAGCACATCGCGGCCGTGATCGAGGGCGAGGAGAGACGATTCCTGAGAACCCTGGAACACGGGGCGGGGGTCTTCGAGGAGTGCGTTCGGGATCTGACCGCCTCGGGCGGTGCGGTGATTTCCGGAGAACAGGCGTTTCGCCTGTACGACACCTACGGGTTCCCGCTGGATCTCACGGAGGAGATGGCCGCGGAGCGAGGACTCTCGGTGGACCGGTCCGGCTTCCAGGCCATGATGGACGCGCAGAAAGAGAAGGCCAAGGGGACATCCCGGTTGGGAAAGGCGGAGCAGAAGGTGGAGACAACGTGGGGCCCGAAGAGCCGTTTCGTGGGATACGACGCGGATGCGTGCGACACCCAGGTCACGGCCCTCGCGGGCGAGGGATCGGCGATCGAATTCGCGAGTCCCGGCGAGGAGGTGGTTCTGGCTCTGTCGCAGACGCCCTTCTATGGTGAATCGGGAGGCCAGGTGGGCGACCGCGGGTGGCTGGAGGCGGACGATCTTCGGGCCGTCGTGACCGATACGCGAAGGCCCGCCGAAGGCCACGTCGTCCATCACTGCCGGGTGGACACGGGCACGCTTCGAGTCGGGCAGAAGGTCAGGGCCGCGATCGACACGTCGCGGCGGCGCGCGATCGAGCGCCACCACACGAGCACCCACCTTCTCCAGGCCGCTCTCCGCCGGGTCCTGGGCAAGCACGTCCAGCAATCGGGTTCCCTCGTGGGCCCCGACGGCTTCCGTTTTGACTTCAGCCATCCGTCCGCCGTGGACGCCGTCAGTCTGGGTGAGGTGGAGCGGACCGTGAACCGGATGATCCTCACCAACGCGTCGGTGGAGATCGTGAGCACGGACATCGCCTCGGCGAAACGGATGGGCGCTCTGGCTTTCTTCGGAGAGAAGTACGGGGCGGAAGCTCGGGTGGTGAAAATCGGCGATCTGAGTCTGGAACTGTGCGGTGGGACTCACGTGAAGGCGGTGGGTGAGATCGGGGCGTTTCGAATCGTGCGCGAATCCTCTATCGGTGCGGGAATCCGGAGAATCGAAGCCGTCTCGGGAGAGGCCGCGTACGAACTGGCCCGGCGGGAATCGGATGTCCTCGGAGAGGTAGCGGAGGTGCTGCGCGGCGCGCGGGAGGAGGCGCCGGGGAAGGCCAGACAGCTGGTCGATGCCCTGGCGAATGCGGAAAAGAAGCTGGAGGACGTTCTTCTTCGGGGCTCGGGCGGAAGCGTTCGGAACCTGCTCAAAGGGATGGAAACGATCGGGGACGTGAGTCTCCTGGTGTCCCGGGCCGACGGCCTGGATACGGCCGAGCTCGGCAAAGTCATCGATGAGGCCAAAACCTCGGTGGAGAACGGGGTGTTTGTTCTTGCCTCGGCGCTGGACCGGAAGGTGGTTCTTGTGGTAGGGGTGAGCGAGGGTCTGGCGAAAGCCAAGACGGTCCATGCCGGAATCATCGCCAGAGACCTGGCGAGAGATCTGGGGGGGAACGGTGGCGGCAAGCCCGTGTTCGCCCAGGGAGGGGGCCAGACGCCCGAGCATCTGGACGAAGCGCTGGGCAGGACTCGAGCGCGTCTCAGAGAAGCACTGAGCGGGGGGGGTGAACGGTGACACAACCCGATGGACGCGGAGACTTCGCAGGTCCCGTGGATCGGCACCTGCGGAGAGTTCTCGAAGAGACGGGGGCCGGGTATTTCGTGCTTCTGGACCCCGATCGGATGGAAACCGAGGCCCTCGTCGACCTTGCGCACCGGTCGGAGGAGCACGGCGTCGATGCGCTCCTGGTGGGTTCATCCATCACGCTGAAGCCCTCGTTCGCGGAGTCGGTGGCCGCGATCCGCGAGCGCGTGAGCCTCCCGGTCATCATCTTTCCCGGAAACGCCTTCCATGTGGTTCCGGGAGCGGACGCCGTGTTTTTTCTCTCCCTGTTGAGCGGCCGGAACGCGCAGCTTCTGGTGGGTGAACAAGTCAAGGCCGCCCCCCTCATCAAGTCTTACGGGCTTGAGGCGATTCCCGTGGGATACTTGCTCGTGGATTCCGGCGAGCGGACGTCCGTCGAGTTCATGAGCGCGACGCTGCCGATTCCGAGAGACAAGCCCGACATTGCGATGGCGCACGCCCTGGCCGCCCAGTACTTCGGGATGCGCTACGTATTCATGGACGGGGGAAGCGGCGGGCGAATGTCGGCTCCGACGGACATGGTGCGCGCCGTGTCGGGCTATGTGGAGATTCCCCTGATTCTCGGCGGAGGGATTCGGGTGCCGGATGAGGCGGGAGCGGCGGTCGAGGCCGGAGCCCGGTTCATCGTAACCGGCAATGTGCTGGAGACGGACGGCCGCGGGACGCTTGTTCGCGCCTTCGCAGACGCGATCCATGCGGCCGGGCGAGCGCGGCCCGTACGGCCTGCGGCCGGAATCGCCGAAGAAATGGCACAGCCGGGGACGTGAGGGGCTGTTGAAAAACGCCCGGCTATGGATGTGAGGTTGACCGCCTTTGCGCGAGTCCTTGTCGACGTCGGTCCCTTGAGCGGGGAGAGCGAACCATGAAGGGTCTCATTCTGAGCGGTGGCAAGGGAACGCGCCTCAGGCCGATCACACACACGCAGGCCAAGCAACTGCTGCCCGTGGCCAACAGGCCCATCCTGTTCTACGGTCTCGACGCGATGGCCGAAGCGGGCATCACGGATGTGGGGATCGTCGTGGGCGAAACGAGGGAGGAGATTCAGGAGGCGGTCGGAGACGGGAGCCGGTTCGGTCTCCGGGTGACCTACGTCCACCAGGAACAGCCGCTCGGCCTGGCCCACGCCATCAAAGTCGCCCGCCCGTTCTTGGGAGAGGATCCCTTCGTCATGTACCTGGGGGACAATCTGATTCGCGACGGCATCCGGCTTCTGGTCGATGAGTTCCGGGACGACACGGCCCACTGTCACATCCTCCTGGCGAAGGTCAAGAACCCCCAGGATTTCGGGGTCGCCGAGCTGGAGGGCGGACGGGTGAAACGGCTGGTGGAGAAGCCGAAGGAGCCGCAGAGTGATCTGGCTCTGGTGGGCGTGTACATGTTCAACCGGGATATCCACGACGCGATCGAACACATTCGCCCGTCCTGGAGAAACGAGCTGGAAATCACCGACGCCATTCAGTATCTGGTGGAGCAGGGCGGCGAGGTGCGTTCGAAGGTCATCTCGGGATGGTGGAAGGATACGGGCAAGCTGGAGGACATTCTGGAAGCCAACCGCGTCATCCTGAGCGGACTGAAGGGCGCGGTCGAGGTGGAACTGGATTCGAGCGTTCGCGTCGAGGGACCCGTCGCCGTGGGAGAGGGAACGCGGATCTCCAACACGCTTCTTCGCGGCCCGCTGGTCGTGGGGCGGAACTGCGTCATCGAGAACTCGTACATCGGTCCCTTCACGTCCGTTCATTCGGAGGTGGAGATTCGCAACAGCGAGATCGAGCACTCGATCATCCTGGAGGAGAGCTCGATCCTCGACATCGGCACCCGAATCGAGAGCAGCCTGGTGGGCCGGAACTCCCGGATGCGAACCACGCCGGGTCCCCCGAAGGCCATCCGTTTCATGGTGGGAGATTACAGCCAGATCGAGATCTGTTAGCTCCCTTGGGAGCGTTGACATCGGGCGGTGGGTTTCAGAGGGTGTGAGCGTTGAAAATCCTGGTCACCGGAGGGAAGGGCATGCTCGGGCATGCCCTCATCGAACGGCTGGCTCCAATCCATGACGTCGTCTCGGTGGACGTCGAGGAGATGGACGTCCGCTCATGGACGGTTGTGTGGAGCCGTGTGGAGGAGGTGCGTCCGGAGGTCGTGATTCATGGCGCCGCCTTCACGCGTGTGGACGATTGCGAGACGGAATGGGACGAAGCGTTCGCGGTGAACGCGGTCGGCGCGCGAAACGTGGCGCTGGCGTGTCGCCGAATCGGCGCTCCGATGCTCTACGTCAGCACCGACTACGTGTTCGACGGCGCAAAAGGGGAAGCCTACGATGAGTCCGACGAGCCTCGCCCGCTCAGCGTCTACGGCTGGTCGAAGCTGATGGGAGAGGAGTGGGTCCGGCGGCACCACCCCGACCATTGGGTGGTGCGGGCCGCCTGGAGTTACGGGCCGGGGGGCGCCAATTTCGTGCGTACGATTGTCGAGCGCGGGCGCTCCGGAATTCCGCTGGAGATCGTCGACGATCAGGTCGGTTCCCCCACGTACACGGTGGACCTGGCCGACGCCCTGTCCGGGTTAATCGAATCGGACGGCTTTGGATTGTATCATCTGACCAACGGCGGCCAGGCGTCCTGGTATGATCTGGCCGTCGAGGCGTTGAGGGTCGCCGGGGTGGAAGCGAACGTCGAGCGGATCGCCACGGTTTCGACGGCGCGCGCTGCGAGGCGCCCTGAGTACTCGGTGTTGAAGAACGCCCGCTGGGAACAGGAGGGGCGTGCGCCGCTCCGGCCCTGGCGGGAAGCGGTATCGGAGTACGTACGCAACCACCTCAGGTAAGGATGGTCCGGTGATGACAAAGCCCGAAACCGCCTCGGCGGTGGATCGAGCATCGTTTGTGGATCGCGAATTCAAGGCTCTGGAACGCCTGGCCGCAGAAACCCGGCGGGTTCTGGGGCCCGCATTGTTGACCGCCGCCGACGCCATGGCGCACACGATCCACAAGGGCGGCCAGATCTTCTTCTGCGGGAACGGAGGATCGGCGGCCGATGCGCAACACATGGCCGCCGAGTTCGTCGTCCGCCTCGATCGCGATCGCAGGGGAATGCGGGCGCGCGCACTTACCACGGATCCTTCGGTTCTGACCGCCATCTCCAACGACCTGGGATATGAGAATGTGTTTGCGCGTCAGGTCGATGCCCTGGCCGGTCCCGACGACCTCCTGGTTCTTATCAGTACGAGTGGAAAGTCTCCCAATCTGACCCGCGCGGTGGAGGCCGCCCGGAAGATCCCGATCGCCACCGTGGGATTTCTCGGTAAGGGAGGTGGGGGCTTGGCCGAGGCGGTGGATCACGCCCTGGTGGTTCGCTCCGGCGAGACCGCTCACATCCAGGAGATCCACTGTGCCATCGGGCATATCCTCTGCGCGCTCGTGGAACAGGCCGTGTTCGGCCTCAAGCCTCAGCAGCGGGCCCAGACGCCGGACAGTGAGCGTTGATGAGTCGTTCCGTCGGCGAACGCGTCGCATCCAACGCGACCCTTCTGATCGTGTCTCGAATTCTCTCGCGGCTGATCGGGCTGGCCGTGATTCTCCTCGTGACCCGGCTTCTGGGAGCCGCGGAATTCGGGAAGTTCTCCTTTGCGTTCTCCTTTGTAGGATTGTTCGTCGTGATCGTGGGCGGGGGCTTGAACCCGCTCCTGACCCGGGAGACCGCCCGGCACCCGGAAAGGGCGGGTGAGCTTCTCGCCTGCACCCTGTTGCTCAAGGCCGGGTTGCTGGCGGTGGGTTTCGCCGCGCTGTTCCTCTCGACCCGCGCGCTCGTGGACGATCCGGCAAGTCGAAGCGCCATCTACCTGGCGGCGGTGAGCGTGTTCTCGGTGTCTTTCACGACAGCCGTCAACGGGATATCTCGCGCGTTCCAACGGATGCAGTACGAGGTCTTCGGCTTCGTCGTCGGAAAGCTGATTCTGTTGGGGCTCTGTCTGTCGTGCTACGTGAACCGCGTCGGCCTGGAAACGGTGGTGGCGGCTTTCGCCGCAGCCAGTCTGGTTGAGCTGGGGACGTCTCTGTTTTTCGTTCGCGCCCGTCTGGTGACGTCTGGATACACCGTGACGGGGGCGACGGTGCGCTTCTTGCTGAACAGAGCGCCGCCCTTTGCACTCAGCGCGGTTCTCGGCGTGATATACTTCCGGATTGATATGGTGATGGTGCGGTTTCTGAAAGGGGACCTGGCGACCGGGTGGTATGGTGGAGCGTATCGATTTATCGAGGCGGTCCTGTTTGTTCCGGAGTTGATGGCGGGCGCCCTCTTCCCGGTGCTTGCGCGCAAGTTCATTCAGAGTGAGCCGCTCACGGGAATTTTGACGCGGTCTTTCCGGTTGTTCCTCGTGCTGGCTCTACCGTTCGCCCTGGGCGCTACGGTGCTGCCGAGAATCACGCGCGTGCTGGGGGGGGACTTCGGAGGCTCCGAAGAGGTCCTGCCGTTTCTGGGCTGGACGATGTTCTTCATGTTTCTGAATTTCCTGTTGGTCACGGCCCTGAATGCCGCCGAACGGCAGAGCCGGGTGATGATTGCGCTCGGGGGCGGTGCCGTGGCGAACGTGGTTCTCAATCTTCTGTTGGTTCCGCGCTGGGGGCACGTGGGCGCAGGAATAGCCACGCTTCTCTCCACCGTTCTGGTTTTCGCCGTCGAGTGGAGGGCGGTCGGTCGAGCAGTGGGATCCGTGGGGCTGACCCGGTTCATCGTGAAGCCGCTCCTGGCGGGGGTCTCGGCGGCCGCCGTCTGGCGTGTCTTCGGGGAAGGGAATCTCCTCTGGGTAGTCCCGGCCGGTGGCGCCGTGTACGCCGCGGTTCTGATCGCGCTGGGGGGACTTCCACGGGAGGACTGGGATCTACTGAAAGGCGCGCTGCGGGGCGCCAGATCTCAGGCCTCGGAACTCTAGGTGCCGTTGTGCGGGTTCTGATGATCAGCTACACGTCTCTTCTGCAGCGGGCGTACCGGGCGAAGTGCGATCTTATGGGACGTCTGCCCGGCGTCGATCTGACGGTCCTCACGTCGAATGGGTGGAAGGAGAAGTGGTCGTCGGGCCGCCCGGTTCGCTACGAAGCCGGAGACGGGCGGGAGCCGTATCGTTCCATCCTCGCGCCCATCGTGTTCGCCGGCAACGGGCACCTCGCTTTCTTTCGCAGAGGGCTGGGTCCGGTGCTGAGGGACCTCCGGCCGGATCTCATCGATCTGGAGAGGGAACCCTGGTGCTTGGCCGCCGCGCAGGTCCTGTGGTTCCGGCGTCGGTACTGTCCTCGGGCGCGCCTCCTCTTCCACGCGTCCCAGAATATCCTGAAAACGTATCCGCCCCCCTTTGGCGGGATCGAGAAAGCCGTATTCCGGCGGGCCGACGGCGCGCTGGCGCGGTCGGAAACAGCGGCCCGAGTCCTACGGGCCAGAGGGTTTCGAGGCAGAGTGGACGTCATCCCCCACGGGGTGGACACGGACCGATTCGCGCCCCCCGCGTCCGTCCCCGAAGGCGTTCCCGTCGTAGGTTTCGTGGGCGCGCTGACTCCCCAGAAGGGAGTCGACGGGTTGTTGGAAGCCGTCGCGCGACTTGCCCACACGCCCCACGTCCTCATTGTAGGGGACGGTCCGGAACGGGCTCGGCTGGGCGCGCTCTGCCGCAGGCTGGGGATCGAGGGCCACGTCGAATTCGCCGGGGCGATTCCGCACGCGCGCATTCCCGAGATGATGAAGAGAATGACTCTCCTTGCACTCCCGGCCGTGTCGCTGCCGGGACTCGAGGAGAGGTTCGGGCGCGTGCTTCTGGAAGCCATGGCCACGGGGCTCCCGATCGTGGCGACCGATTCGGGAGAAATCCCTCGGGTGGTCGGGGATGCGGGGACGGTCGTGCCCGAGGGACGTCCCGAGGACCTGGCGCGGGCGCTGGAGGAGATGCTGGCCCGCCGGGAGGCCACCGCTGCGGTGGGCCGCCGAGCGCGGGCGCGGGTGGAGGAAACGTACAGCTGGCGCGTCGTGGTCCAGCGGACTTTCGATGTCTATCGCGATGTGCTGGCCGCAAGCCGGTAGAAGCGGGCGGTCCGGAACCCTGCCGCGAAGGGCAACACAGTGACGAAACTGAACATCGCCGTCGTGAACCACCAGGTGGAGATCGGGGGGGCCGAAGTGGCGCTCCTCCGTCTGGCGGAAGCACTCAGAGGCCGCCACGACCTCAGCGTGTTCCTTCCCGGCGACGGGCCGTTGCCCGATGCGCTCTGCGATCTCGGGGTCGGTGTCGCGCGGGTTCACGTGCCGGGAGGGAGTCTGGCCGCGAGGCGAAACAACTCGGCGGGATTGCTGCTCCGGGTGCTGGTGGACGGTCCGCGGTGGCGGCGGACCCTCGGGGTCCTGGCCGAGAAGTTGACGAAGGCCGACGTCGTGGTGACCGGTTCGACCAAAGCGCATCTTTACGGTGGATGGGCGGCGCGAAGAGCCGGGCGTCCTCTGATTTGGTGGCTCCACGATACGGTGGACCGTACCAGTTTCGGCCGGCTTTCGCGATCTCTGATCCGCGCGGGCGCGCGGCGGTTGCCGGACCGGATTCTCGCCGTCTCGCGGACGTCCGCGTCTTCGCTCCAGTTACCCCGGGCGGATTCGCGACTCCGGGTCGTCTATAATGGGATCGAACCGGTTGGAGCGGGCCGCGATACGGCCGGCGCTTTCAGGAGCGGTTGTCCGAGAGTCGGGTGGATCGGACGCCTGATTCCCAGCAAAGGGCCGGAGGCGTTCCTCGAGGCTTCGGCGAGAGTGGCCGGCCGAATCCCCGACGTCTCGTTCCTGGTGGTCGGAGGGGGCGACTCCCGAGATTCGGGCTATGGCGCCCGGCTTGAGACGATGGCCGGGGACAGCGGGATGAGTGACCGGGTCGAATTCGCGGGATTCCGGCCGGACCTCGAGGGCGTCTTCCGAAGCCTGGATGTGCTGGTGTTTACGTCCGTCGCCTCCGAGTCGCTCCCCAACGTTGTTCTCGAGGCCATGGCGAACGGCGTACCGGTGGTGGCCTTCTCCGGCGGGGGCGTCGATGAGATAGCCGGTGATTCGGGGGGCGTGCTTCGGGTACCTCCGGGTGACGTGGATGCGCTGGCCGAGGCCGTTTCCGGGCTTCTCGAACGTGCGCAGGAGAGGCGGGATCTCGCCCTGAGGGGCGCGGCGCGGATCCGCGAGACCTTCGGGTGGAATCGGTGGGTGGACGCGTGGGAGCGGGAATTGGTTACCCTAGTGGCCGAGAGGGAGTCGAGATGAGAGTCGCGCTCGTCCAGGATTGGCTGACTGGGATGAGAGGTGGGGAGAAATGTCTCGAGGTTCTGTGCGAGATGTTCCCCAGCGCCGATGTGTATACCCTGGTTCATCATCCCGGGTCGGTGACTTCCGTCATCGAGGACATGCCGATTCGAACGTCCTTCATTCAGTCCCTGCCCTTCGCGGGTCGCCGACACCAGATCTACCTGCCGCTGTTTCCGTCCGCGATCGAGAGATTCGATTTCTCCTCGTACGATCTCATCGTCAGCACGTCGCACTGCGTTGCCAAGGGGGCCCGTCGCACCGCGGGGCTTCACGTTTGTTACTGCCACACGCCGATGCGGTACGTTTGGGAATTCTACGACGAGTACTTCGCCGATGCACCCGGCGGACGGATGTCACAGTTTCTTCTTCGAGGCATCATGAGCTATCTGAAGCGCTGGGACCTTCGCACCCTCGACCGGGTCGATCATTTCGTCGCCAATTCCGAGAACGTGGCCAACCGGATCCGGCGATACTACGGCCGTGACTCGGAGGTGATCCATCCGCCGGTGGACACCGAATTCTACACCCCCGGAGGCGAGAAGGATGACTTCTACGTGGTGGTGAGCGCGTTGGTGCCCTACAAGCGCGTGGATCTGATCCTGGACGCGTTCCGACATCTCCGCAAGCCCCTGGTCGTCATCGGGAAGGGACCGGAAGAGGGTCGACTCAGGGACCGGGCCCCGGATTGGGTCTCCTTCAAAGGATGGGTTGAACCTGAGTCTCTGCGGGAGTACTATCGTAGGGGCCGCGCCCTGATTTTCTCGGGAATTGAGGATTTCGGCATCGTTCCGGTTGAGGCGCAGGCGTGCGGGACCCCGGTGATCGCGTACGGCCGCGGCGGGGTGCTGGAGAGCGTCCGGGGAATCGGATGGGGGAGAGGCGGCGAGAATGGCGTTCCCGTCTCCGACCCCACGGGGGTGTTCTTCGAGGAGCAAACTCCCGTGGCGTTGGCCGCCGCCGTGCGCGCGTTTGAAGAAATGGAGTTCGACCGGGACGTGCTTCGAAACCGGGCCCTGGAATTCGGCCGGGCCCGGTATCGCACTCGGATGGACGAGGCCATCCGGAAAGCCTTCGACCTGCAGGGCGGCCCGTAGGGCCGCCCGTAGGGCCGCCCGTCGCCGGGCGATTGAGGAGTGACGTTTCCATGGCGAGACGTTCCCAGGTCCTGCTGGCCTGGCTGCCGTTCCTGGTGGATGCGGCTCTGGCTTCGGCGGCTCTGCGTCTTTCCTACTGGCTGCGCTTCGAATCGGGGTTTTTCGAGGCGCCCAAAGGGGTTCCTCCTCTGGCGGTTCACGTCCCCGCCTTCGGATTCCTTCTGCTGGTTCTCCTGTTGAGTTTTCATGCGTTCGGCCTCTATCGCTTTCGGAGTGGAAGATCTCTCGGGAGCGAGCTGTTCCTTACGTTCAAGGCGGTCACCGTCGCCGCGATCGTGGGAATGGCCGCCACGTTTCTCTATCGCGAGATCTCCTTCTCTCGTGTCCTGTTCCTGCAGGCGTGGCTGATATCGGCCGTCCTCTTGATGTTGGGCCGCCTGGCGGTGCGGAAGGGGATCGATTCGGCGCGCCGGGCGGGCTGGGGAGCGACGCGGGTGGGATTGGTGGGGTGGGGCAGGACGGCCGGAAGACTCTGCCGAGCCGTGGAGGGGCGAGCCTCTCTCGGGTATCATCTCGTGGGGTGGGTGGGTGGGAGGCGGGAGGTCGACGCTCCCTGCGGCGTTTCCTACTTGGGCGAGATTCGGGACCTCAGGACCATCTGCCGGAGTCAGGACCTCGAAGGGGTTCTCGTGGCCCTGCCTCTCGAGGCGCATGGAGAGATGGCGGAGATCATCCGGCAGGTGGATGGCCTGGGGGTGGATGTCAAGTTCGTTCCCGACCTGGTGGAGCTCGTGAGCCGGTCGGCGACGGTGAGCGACGTCGACGGCATTCCCCTCATTGGGGTGCGGGAGTTTCCTCTTCGACCCGTCGATCGTGTCGCCAAACGCACGATGGATGTGGTCCTCTCGGTGCTCGGGCTTGTCCTGCTCTCGCCGCTTTTCGCCGGAATCGCGCTGCTGATCCGCATGGGATCTCCCGGTCCCGCGATCTATCGCCAACGCCGCGTGGGCCGGGACGGGCGGACGTTCGTCATGTACAAGTTCAGGTCCATGCGGATGGATGCCGAGGAAGGGAGTGGACCCACGTGGGCCCGAGAGCACGATGCTCGAGCCACCCGAGTCGGGCGGCATCTGCGAAGGCTCAGTCTCGATGAGTTACCGCAGCTGGTGAACGTGCTCAAGGGTCAGATGAGCCTCGTCGGACCCAGGCCCGAGCGGGAGTTCTTCGTGAAGCAGTTCGAGACGGCCGTGCATCGCTACCTCGATCGCCATCGGGTCAAGTCCGGCATGACGGGCTGGGCTCAGGTCCATGGGTTGCGGGGCGACACGTCCGTCGAGGAGAGAACGGAGTACGATATCTTCTACGCGGAGAACTGGTCGGTTGCCCTGGACGTGAGGATCCTCTGGCGTACGTTCTTCCATCTGCTGTCCGGAGGTCGCCCGCGGCGAAGGGGCATCACAAACCCATTGCCGACGGAAAGCGGCCGTGGTAATGTGCACGCCGACGAACCCATGAAAAGTGACCCCGGCCGGGTGCACGCCGACGAAACCAAGGCTGAGGGGAAAGAAGTTCGCATCTCAAGCAGGGGAGGTCCGTAGTGAGAAGTGAGCTGGCCAAGAATCTCATGCTCATCCTGGGGGCCGTGTTCCTGGGTGTCCTGGGTCAGCTTTCGATGAAGCACGGAATGAGCCATGTTGTTCTGCGGACCGGCGCTGCCGCCGAGCTGGTCACGTCCCTGGCGCGAGCGCTGATTCAGCCCTTTGTCACTGCGGGCGTGGCGCTCTACGCGGTCAGTGCCCTGGTCTGGCTGGTGGTGCTCTCCCGGGTGGAGTTGAGCTTCGCCTATCCGATGGTCAGTGTCGGATACATTGCCGTGGTGATTCTCTCGAGATTGATTTTTCATGAGCAGGTCTCGGCCGTTCGCGTGCTGGGAACCTTGGTCATCTGCTTCGGCGTGGTCCTGATATCGAGGAGCTAAGTGTGGAATCAAGTCGCAGTCGGATCCTGATCATCGGCGTTGCGGGAGGAACCGGGTCCGGTAAGACCACGGTGGCCATACGGGTGATGGAGAACTTCAAAGACGATGACGTTGTCCTCCTCCATCACGATTCGTACTACCTCGATCGATCCCACCTGCCGATGCGCGAACGCGAGGCCATCAACTACGATCACCCCTCGGCATTCGAGAATGATCTCCTGCTCGAACACCTGCGGGGCCTGCGCCGGGGGGATCCCATCCAGGCTCCCATCTATGATTACAAGACCCATACGCGGATGGAGCGCACGCAGGCGATCGGGTCCGCCCGAATCGTTCTCGTGGAGGGGATTCTGGTCCTGGAAGATCCTCGGCTGCGCGAGGTTATGGATATTCGGCTTTTCATCGACACGGATGCCGACATCCGGTTCATTCGCCGCCTTCGCCGCGACGTGCGCGAACGGAACCGCACGCCGGACTCCGTGATGAAGCAGTATCTGGAGGTGGTGAGGCCCATGCATCTTCAGTTCGTTGAGCCGTCCAAGAGGCACGCTCACGTCGTGATCCCCGAGGGTGGGTACAACCGGGTGGCCATCGATCTCATCGTGACGAAGATCAAGGATATTCTGGCCGTCGAGGGAAATCGGAGCTGAGGATGAAGGCGCTGCTGTCCACCATGCGGCCGTCGCAATGGGTCAAGAACCTGGTGGTGTTCGCCGGCCTGATCTTCTCCAAGAGCGTCCTCGATTCTCAGATGGCCCTCACGGCGTGTCTTGCGTTCGTTCTATTCTGCGCGTTGTCGGGAAGCGTCTACATCATCAATGATCTTCTTGACATTGAGGCCGACCGCCGACACCCGCGCAAGAAGACCCGTGCGCTGGCCGCGGGGCGTCTTTCTCCCGCGACGGCCCTGGCCGTGGCTCTGGTGACCGCCGTGGGGTCTCTGTGGGTATCGTTCCTGATCCTCGGGACGACGTTCGGGCTGGTGAGCGGTACGTACTTCCTGTTGAACCTGGCCTATTCCTTCTGGCTCAAACAGAAGGTCCTTCTGGATGTGCTCAGCATCGCCGTGGGATTCGTGCTGCGGGCCATTGCCGGAGTCGAAGCGCTGAAATCCGTCGATCCCGAAGTGATCCTCTCCCCCTGGCTGCTGGTTTGTACGCTGTTTCTCTCTCTCCTGCTGGCACTGGGTAAGCGCCGGCACGAGCTGAGGCTGCTGGAGACGGGAGCGTTTGAGCACCGCCGGTCGCTTGAAGACTATTCCGACGATCTCCTGAATCAGCTGATCGCCGTGGTCACGGCCAGCACTGCGATCGCGTACTCGATCTACACCATCTGGCCGGGTACGGTGGAGAAGTTCCACACCCGCAATCTCATTTACACGGTCCCCTTCGTGGTCTACGGGCTCTTTCGCTACCTCTATCTCATCTGGCGAAAGGACGAGGGGGGCAACCCTTCCGAACTGGTCGTCTCGGATTTGCCCCTGGCTCTCGATATTCTTCTCTGGCTGCTGGTCGTCGGCCTCGTGCTGTACCGCTTTTAGCGGGGGGGGAGCCGTGGCCAAGAGACTGAGAATCCGAACCCACGCCAAAGTCAATCTGTATCTGGAAATCCTGGGCCGCCGCAGCGACGGCTACCATGATGTCGATACCGTTATGCAGACGGTTGCACTTTCGGATGAGATGGAGTTGGAGGAGCGGGCGTCGGGTTCGGAAGTGGTGTGCGAGATGCCCGGCGTACCGCTGAATGAGCAGAACCTGGCCGTCCGGGCGTGGCGGGTCTTTCGAGAGCGGACGGGGCGACCCCCGGGTCTTAAGATTACCCTCTTGAAGCGGATTCCGGTGGCGGCCGGACTGGGTGGTGGGAGCGGGAACGCCGCCGGGGTCCTCGCCGGATTATCCGAAATGTACGGCGAGCCGGATGACCTGGGGGCACTGGCCGCCGGAGTCGGCTCGGACGTACCTTTCTTCCTGTCCGGCGGAACTCAGAGGGGCATGGGCCGGGGGACGGAATTGACTCCGCTTCCCGCCCTCCCGGAGTGCTGGATCTTATTGGTTTGTGCGGAGATCCAGGTTTCCACACGGTGGGCGTACGAGCGGGTCAAAATGCCGTTGACAACGAAGCAGGACTTGATTACCATGATTCAGTCGGGACTTGGCCACGGCGATCTTTCGGCCGTGGCTCGTGGGTTGTTTAATCGTTTCGAGCCGGTGATCTTCGAAACTTGTCCCGAGCTGGGTTCTCTGAAGTCGGAGATCTTGCGTTGCAGGGCGTCCGGGGTGGTTCTTTCAGGGAGTGGGCCGACCCTGGCAGCGATCTTCGAGTCGCGTGACGCGGCGCTCACGCTTTGCGCCCGATTGGCCGGGCGGGGGTACCGTTGTTTCGTGGTCGAACCTGCTGAGAAGGGCATAGAGATCTTGTAGTCCGACAAGACGTTGCTCCACGGGTGTCGGGTTTGTGAACGATGCAAGCTCGAACGAAGGGGTCTGTATGTCTCGATGCATCCCTGTAACGGCCGGGTATTCGCTCCACCTGGGCGGCCCGACGAAGAGGTGGTGAGGCTAGGATGGAGGTCACCGAAGTTAGGCTATCGTTGAAGGACGACGAGCGACTCAAAGCCTTTGCCTGCATCACGCTTGATGGCTGTTTCGTCGTCCGTGGTCTCAAGGTGATCCAGGGTCCCAACGGGATGTTCGTTGCCATGCCCAGCAGGAAAAAGCCGGACGGGACCTATCAAGACATCGCGCATCCGATCAACAACGAGACTCGCCAGCTGATTGAAGGGCATGTGCTGTCTGAGTATCGGCGGCAACTGGCCGAGCGATTGGCTGGGTCGCCGGGCCAGCCCGCCGAGAAGCACCAAGGAAATACCGTCTTCTGAACCCCGCCCGAGTGGCGGATTGGATAGGGGGTCTGAGGAACTCGGGTTGGGGCGTCGTCAAGTGGTAAGACACAGGATTTTGGATCCTGCATTCGGAGGTTCGAATCCTCCCGCCCCAGCCAGCCGGGACGATTCCATATGCGAACTGGGCCGTAGGGACGAGGGGCAAGGGGGTGTGGATGGGGCAGGAGCTGAAGATCTTCTCCGGAATGGCGAACCGGTCTCTTGCGGAGGAGATCGCTGCTTATCTTGGCGCCGCGTTGGGAGATGTGGAAGTCTCGCGGTTCGCCGACGGTGAGACGTTTGTCAAGTTCAACGAGAACGTGAGAGGCGTCGACGTCTTCATCGTCCAACCGACGGTGTCTCCGGCGTCCAACATGATTGAGCTTTTGCTGATGCTTGATGCGGCTAAGCGCGCGTCGGCGCAGAGGGTCACGGCGGTCGTCCCGTACTTCGGGTACGCTCGTCAGGACCGGAAAGACCAGCCCAGGGTCTCAATCGCCGCGAAGCTGATGGCGAATTTGATCACGGTTGCAGGGGCGGACCGGGTCCTCACCATGGACCTCCACGCGTCTCAGATCCAGGGATTCTTCGACATCCCGATGGATCATCTGTTCGCCGCCCCCGTGCTGATGCAGTACTTCAAGGATCTGGACGTTCGCAATGCGGTGATGGTCCCGCCGGACCTGGGGGGGACCAAGATGGCAAGGGCGCTGGCCGGCAAGATGGGGTTGTCCCTTGCCGTCATCGACAAGCGGCGGGTGGGACCCGATCGGAGTGAGGCGGTTCACGTGATCGGGGAGGTGGCGGGACGGCGGGTGTTCATGGTCGATGATCTCATCAGCACCGCTGGAACGGTATGTGAGGCGGCCCGCGTGCTGAAGGAGAACGGCGCGAAGGAGGTTTACCTCGCTTGCACGCACGGATTGTTTGCCGGAAACGCCCTGGAGAAACTGGACGCCGCGCCGATCGAGGAGGTAGGCGTGACGAACACGGTGCGGATTTCCCGGAAGCCTCCCTTCCGCAAGATCCGGGTCCTTTCGGTGGCCGAGATTCTCGGCGAGGCGATCGTTCGCATTCACCGAAGTGAGTCCGTCAGCTCCTTGTTCGAGTAACGCGGGCGGACATGAGTCCGGTGCCCGCCTCTTCGGGCGTCGGCACGTTTGGAGTTCACTTGTTTGAGTCGCGCGAGCCGGCGTGAATCCCCGGGTGTTTTGTTCGAGGGGGTCGCGTCTGCGAAATTCGCGAGGAACGTTTTCCGGATGGAGAGAACATGGCAACGTACCCGTTGAAGGCAAGAGCACGAGAGACCAAAGGCAAAGGCATGGCCCGCCGCTTGCGGCAAGAGGGCTGGGTTCCGGCTGTCTTGTACGGTGCGGAGACCGAGAATCAGATGCTGGCCGTCGAGGCGAAGCATCTGGACGCGGTCTTTCGCGCAGCTGGGAGGGGGAGTTTCCTCGTGGATCTCAAGGTGGAGGGTGGTTCGGCCGGCGCCGGCCTTGCGCTCATGAGAGAAGTCCAGCATCATCCGACTCGGGGCGACGTGCTTCATGTTGATTTTCAGCATGTCTCGCTCAAGAAGAAGATCCACCTGACCATCCCCATCGTCTTGTCGGGAGAGCCCGTGGGGGTGAAGACCTCCGGCGGCGTTCTGGAACTCCTGATTCGAGAGGTGGAAGTGGAGTGCCTGCCTTCCGACGTTCCCACCGAACTCAGGGTGGACGTGTCGGATCTGGATGTGGGGCACTCGATCCATGTTTCGGACTTTACGATTCCGAATGCGACGATCCTCACTTCGCCGGCTACGGCGGTGGTGACAGTTGCCCGTCCGACCGTGGTGGCGGAGGAGGTGCCGGCCGAGGAAGAAGTCGAGGGCGAGGCGGCCGAAGGAGAAGAGGCGCCGGAAGGTGAAGAGACTCCGGACGGTGAGGGGAAACCCACGGAATCCAAGGAACAGTAGCCTGTGCATTGGGTGCTTGGGCTGGGGAATCCCGGAACTGAATACGAGCGGACCCGGCACAACGCTGGGTTCCGGGTGGTCGACTGCCTGAGTCGAAGATGGACATGCCCATTGTCGTCTTTCGATGCCCTCTGCCGGTGGGGTGTGACGGCTTTTGGCAATGCGAAAGTCGTCCTGGCGCAGCCGGCGACCTTCATGAACGCCTCGGGTGAGGCGGCTCGCTTCTTGAGCGATCGATTGGGACTGGAGGCCGGAAGCCTGTTGGTCGTGTGCGACGACATCGATCTTCCTCTGGGGCGACTGCGTATCCGGGCGTTCGGAGGGTCGGGCGGGCACAACGGGCTGGCTTCCGTGGCCCTGGAGATGGACACGGACCGCTTCGCGCGGCTCCGGATAGGTATCGGACGCCCTCCCGACGGAATGGATGCGGCGGACTACGTCCTGAGCGATGTTGGGCCGGAGGAAGAACAAACCATGAGCAGGGCGGTGGCCCTTGCCGCGGATGCAGTGGAGGCCGTGCTTCGAGGATCGCTGAACGCGGCGATGACCGAATTCAACGGCCTGTCCGTGGAAAACGGTGGTTCCCATGATGGGGAACCTGGAGGATGCTGAATGCAGCGGTCGTATGAGTCTGTCGTTGTGTTGGATTCTTCGCTTGGGGATCAGGAAATCGAGCAGCAGATCGAAAAACTGTCCCAGATGGTGAGCGAGGGAGAAGGAGAAATCAAAGAAGTCCAGCGTTGGGGTCGACGGAAGATCGCCTACGAGATCCGGGGCAAGAGCGAGGGATTCTTTGCGATGTTCCGTTTTGTCGCCAAGCCGGCCCAGATTCAGGTGCTGGAGCGCGCGTGCCGAATGAACGAGTCGATTCTGAGGCACCTGTTTCTCAAAGCGTCCGACTAGCCTGGGTGGCGCAGTGCGGCTGGGCCCGGCGCTCGTGCAGGATCCGAGCGAAGCGCCGCCGCCGTCGATCGGCGGAGACGCAGAATCCGGAAACCGGCATTGTGGGAAGGCGGAAGGCCGCTCCAGGGTGGTCCGGTGTCGGACGGGCGAGCGATGGCCCGAGGATTCGCATGGTTCGAGTTCGGCCCGGGCGGGTGGTTCGCAGGGCCGCGGGGATCTTGAATCGTGAATCACGGATCGTAAGGAGGCGATATGGCGGAGATCCGACTCCCGTCTCTGAACAAAGTTCTCATCACGGGCTATGCGACTCGCGATCCGGAATTGCGCTACACCCCCGGTGGAGCGGCGGTAGCAAATTTCGGGATCGGGAGCACGCGGCGGTACAAGGACCAGAACGGGGAGTGGAAGGACGATACGGCTTTCATCAACGTGGTGGCCTGGCAGAGGTGGGCCGAAATCGCGCGTGATAACGTGCGCAAAGGTTCCCCGCTGCTCATCGAGGGGCGCCTTCAGAGTCGTTCGTGGGAGGCCGAGGACGGCAGGAAGCGAACGGTGGTGGAGATTCGAGCGGATCGATTCCAGGCTCTGGAGAAAGGGTCCAGAGAAGCGAGGGTGGGATCCCCCTCGGATTCAACCGGCCCGGAAACGGAACAGGGCTCTCGGAGTCCGAATCTGGATGATGTTCCCTTCTAGCGCGCACGGGCGCGCGCGTGGGTTCGGCAGAGGCAGTTGTTCACAAGGAGGTTTTGCCGAGTGGCTCGAGGAGATCGGAGAAGCTCGCGTAAGGTCTGTAAGTTCTGCGCGGATCCTACGCTGACCATCGATTACAAGAACGACAAGAAGCTGCTGCGTTTCGTCACCGAGCGGGGCAAGATTGTGCCTCGTCGCATATCGGGAACGTGCGCAAGGCACCAGCGGCGTGTCACGCGGGCGGTCAAGCGTGCTCGACATCTGGGCATTATCCCGTTCACGATTGACCAGTACCGCTAGCTCCGAGGGTTCACTCTCCAGATTGGAGGGGCGAATCACCGGGATCGAGTTTCCCGAGGTTGGCGGGTTGGGCGGATGGTCGTCGAAATGCATGCGTCGGAAGTGAATCGGGAACGTGAACCCGAGGCGGGCGCGCTCCCCGAGATCGAGGGTGATACACGGAATCGGGAGCCCGGGCACCATCGCTGGGGGCCGCTGATCGTGGGAAGCGGCCTGGCGGCGGCCACGATAGCCGTCTTCAAGATGGGGTTTCCGGCACTGATCGTGGCTCCCCTTCTGTTTGCCTGGATTCGAATACGCTACGGGACGGTAGGGAGTCTGTCGGCGCTCGGTCTGAGCGTCGTGGTGGCTGCCGGACTGGGTTCGCTGGAAGGGGGCGTGGCTGCGCTGACGTGGGGGGCCACGGGGACCCTTCTGGCATGGGGGCACGTGAAGCGATGGCGGCCCTCGGGCGTGATGGGGCTCTCGGCAGTGCCCCTCGTACTGCTCTCGGCCCTTCAGGCGACGGTCCTCATACGACCGGACGCCCGGGCGGTGTTTCTTTCCGAGCTGGGAGCGGCGATCGACGAGACCGCGCGTTTGCCGAACTTCCTTGGATCGCGTCCCGAGGATCTGGAAGCGGCGAAGCATCTGGTGCTGGGCGTGGGAGAGGTCCTTTGGCTCGTGACCCCTGCGATGGGATTCATCTCCGCCGCGATCCTGAGTTTCACCCTGTACAGAGTCGCACAATGGCTCTTTCCCAAGTTCGGGATCGACGTTCGACCCGTTGCCCCGTTCGGTCGCTGGGCGGTGGGAGAGCGGTTCATCTGGCTGGTGGCCGTCGGGCTCGTTCTCGAGGTCTCGAGAGTCCCATCGGCGATGGCGGCGGGACACAATCTGCTTCTCATCGCCGGGTTCGCGTACATGGTGCAAGGTGCGTCGGTGTTGCGCCATCTGCTGGAGACCCGGCGTGTGTCGAAGACGGGGCAAGTTCTCGTGTGGGTCGTAGGGTTTTTGTTCCTCCAGCCGATGTCGAGCGTGCTGGCGGTGGCGGCCGGGATTCTGGACACGTGGTTTGATTTTCGGGCGCGGCTGGGTACCCACCGGGTTTGAACGAAAGATGCTACATGCAGACGTAAGAAGTGGAGGCTGTGAATGGAAGTCATTCTGTTGGACGATGTCAAGGCGCTGGGGAATCGCGGGGATGCGGTCAACGTTGCCGACGGGTATGCCCGGAACTACCTCATCCCCCAGGGTAAGGCGATCAAGGCGAGCTCGGGGAACCGCAAGCGATTTGAAGAGGAGGAGAAGCTCCGGGCCGTGCGGGAGAACAAACTGCGGCGCGAGGCGGAGCGGCTGGCCGGAAGGCTGGCGGGAGTCTCCTGCACCATCGCGGTTCCGGCCGGGGAAGATGATCGGCTGTTCGGATCGATCACGGCGCAGGACATCAGCAACGCCTTGCGTGAGCAGAATTTCGAAATCGACAAGCGTAAGATCGTTCTCGAGGAATCTCTCAAGGCCTTGGGCGTGTATACGGTGGGAATTCGGACTTTCCAGGATGTTCAGGCCAGAATCAAAGTCTGGGTAGTCAGAGAATAGGAGGGACGTTCGGCATGCGTCGGCGAATGGTCATCTGGGTTATGACCCTGGCGGTACTCGGTGGATGGGCGGGATGCGGCTCTCAGGAACATGAAGACGGTGAGGAACTGGCGAGGATCGGTTCCGTCGTCTTCCGCGAGTCCGATCTGGAAGAGCGATTGCAGGCAATGCCGGCTCTTTCCCGCAGCCAGTTTGAAGGAGCCCGGGGTCGCCGGAACCTGCTCGAGAGAATGATCGAGGAGGAGGCGTTCTTCCAGGCAGCGGAGGCCGAGGGTTTTGACAAGAACCCCCAGGTGGTTGAAGAAGTGGACGGGGCTCGCCGCCTGGCAATGCTGCGAACGTACTATGAGGAAGAGATCCTTGAGAAGGCACGTCCCACGTCCGAGGAGGTGGAAGAATACTACCGGACGCACCTGGAGGAATTCCGGACCGATCCCAGAGTCCGAGTGGCGCATGTCCTGACGAAGACGGAAGCCGAGGCCGAGCGTGTTCGAGAATTGGCGGAGATGGGGAGAGACTTTGAGACGCTGGTCGCCAACTACTCGATCGACGGCAAGACCAAGGAGAGCGGTGGAATCATCCCCGGGTTCCTGAGTCGGGGACAGCAGGTTCCGCTGTTCGGACAGGTGAGTGCTTTGGTCGATGCGGCCGTCTTGCTCACGGAAGAACAACAGATCAGTCCTGTCGTTAGAACCGAACTGGGATACCACGTGCTCAAGGCCCTGGAGGTGAATCCCGGCGGTCTGGTGCCGCTCGATGACGTGCGGCAGCGAATCTCGGACCGGGAGACGGAAATGCGGTCCAAGGAGCTGTACGACCTGAAGGTCATCGAACTCAGCAAGAGGTTCAAAGTCAAGTTCGCCGAACAGAACGAGGCTCTCTCGGTTCAGGATCTGTTCGACAAGGCGCAGAATTCCCGTTCCCCGGCCGAGAGGATCAAGGCCTACGAACAGATTCTGCAGATGTACCCGGACGATCCTCGGGCGTACGAGGCACAGTTCATGATCGGCTTCACTTACTCCGAGGAGATGAACAACGACGAGAGCGCCCGGGCGGCTTTCCAGGCCGTGATCCGTCGGTACCCGGATTCCGAGCTGGCGGAATCGGCCAAGTGGATGTTGGAGAATCTGGGACAGGAAGACATCCCGATGGAGGATATCCAACTCCCCGCCGGGGCCCGCGGGGAACGGGGAAGCAACTAGGCATGGGCGAGCGCGTGATGGTGGAAGTGCAAGTCAGTGGATTGAGGGTGGACGACCGCGCGCGCAGCATGGTGGTTCTCCTGCAGGAAGTGAAGGGCGAGCGGCTGCTTCCCATCTGGATCGGCCACACGGAGGCCGGAGCGATTGCCATGGCCCTGGCGGGAAGGAAGTTCGAACGCCCGCTGACGCACGATCTCATGAAGCTGATCGTCGAAGGTTTTCATGCGACGCTCGAGAGAGTCGCCGTGACGGGTCTTAAGAGCAACACCTTCTTTGCCAAACTTGTCTTCGAACGGGAGAACGAAGTCGTCACTGTCGATGCGCGCCCGAGTGATTCGATCGCGCTTGCACTTCGTACGCAATCGCCGATCTACGTCGCCGAAGACCTGTTCAAGTCGAAGCCGGCCCTGGAGCTGGACTCGGAAGACGGTGCGCAGCGCCTCAGGGATTTTCTCGAGGGAATGGATCCCGAGGATTTCGGGAACATCTCGCCCTAGCCTGGATGATGCACGAATTCCGGAGCTGGATTCGTGCATCATCCCGGCCGAGAGTTCCGGACGGGGATGTGGCAGGTATGGACGGAACGGTTCGAGCGGAGCGAAGACGGAGATGCCTCCACTCCCGCATTTCTGCCGGGTTGACCGGTGGGACATGCGGGCTCGTTATTCTCCTCCTGCTTGCGACCTTGCTGCTGAGTGGAAACGGATGCAGGGAGGAAGATGTAGGTCGGCCTTCCATCCGGATCGGAGCCGTCCTTCCGATGAGCGGAAAGCGAGCTTCGTATGGCCGGGATGCGCTGAACGGAATCCTGGCGGCCGTGGAGAAGATCAATCGCAGCGGCGGGTTGGATGGTCGGCAAATCGATCTCATTGTCATCGATAATCTCAGCATGCCCGAAGAAACCCTCGAGGCGGTCGCGAGATTCGACGAGCGGGGCGTGGTCGCGATCATCGGCCCCCTGGCTTCGCGAAACGCCCTGGTTGCCTCTCGAGAGGCACAGGAGCGGGGAATCCCGATTGTCCTTCCGGCCGCGACGCTGGGAGGGGTGACGAGCCCGGGCGAATACGTGTCGAGGATCTGCTTCACCAACGAGTTTCAGGGCCGAGTGCTGGCTCATTTCGCCGTAACCTTCCTGAAGGCAAAGACTTTCGCTCTGGTCACCGAGACGGGATCGTTCTACAGCCGGGAATTGGCCCGCTACTTCGTCAACGCCGTGGAGAGCTCCGGCTGCAGGATCACATGGCGGGGCGAATACCGGTCCAGACAGGAGGACTTCCACGATCTGGTCGCGTCTCTTCGCACCGTCGAGGCGGACGCCGTGTTTCTGCCCGGGTACTATGGAGAAGTGCGGGCGTTTCTCGAGCAGGCGCGCGAGAGCGGACTGGAGATCCCGGTACTGGGGGGAGATGGGTGGGATGTGCCGTTTCTGGCGGATTCCCCCCGGGGGGTGAGTACCGACAACTACTGTGGGGCTCATTTCGCACCCGATGAGCCGACCGAAGCCGTGGCAGAGTTCACACGCCATTACACGACCAAGTACGGATATGCGCCGCATTCTCTTGCCGCGCTCGGGTACGACTCGATCTGGTTCGTCACCGACGCCGTCGGACGATCTTCGGGAGGAGGCCGCGAGGACCTCAAGAACGCAATCAACTCGACCCGGGGATTTCGCGGATTGACCGGTACCCTGTCTCTGGATGCCAAGAGAGACGGGGTCAAGAGTGCCGTGATCCTGAAAACGACTCCCCTGGGATTCGACTTCATCGATCGCATTGATCCGCGAGCCGTGGGGGTCGAAGACACCCTCTATACCCCCGTTCCCGTGGAAACGCTCTCCTCCTAGTTCCCGTCAATCGGTCATGTTCTTCCTGAATCGCCCGCACCCCAGGAAACTTCCAAATGTGGGCTCGGGGTGATTGTTCAAAAGGAAACACTAGCATCTACAGCCAAAGTCGAAAGAACCACAGGATGTTGAAAACGTCTTGACCCCCAGCACCATATTTGGTACTTTGGCACCAAGTTAGGCCGATGTCGGAGACAGCCGCGTTCGGAATGAATGGGGTAATCCCATGGCCCACAACGCAAAAGAGATTCTCAGGGCACTCCCGGCGGTGGAACTCCTTTTACAGCAAGGGATTCTCGTGAAGGCGTCGGAGGACTATCCCCGCTCGGTCATCGTTCGGTCGGCCCGCGAGATCCTCCAGGAACTCCGGCGTGAGATCCTCTCCGGTCAGGATGTTCCTTCCGCAAAGGCTCTGCCGGGATCCGAGGTGCTGGCCGCCAGGGTGCTGGAGCGTGCACGGGCGATGATGGTGCCCAGCTTCCGACGGGTTCTCAATGCGACCGGCGTGGTGATTCACACGAATCTCGGTCGGTCGGTACTGAGTGCCCGAGCGGCCGAGGCGGCCCGGATGGCGGCAACGGCCTATGGCAATTTGGAATACGACCTAGGTCTGGGGGCGCGCACAACTCGGCAACAACATGTGGAATGCCTCCTGAGAGAGATTACGGGGGCCGAGGCCGCACTGGTGGTCAACAATAACGCGGGCGCCGTGATGCTCCTGGCCAATACGGTCGCGCGCGGGCGTGAGATCGTAGTCTCCCGCGGCCAGCTCGTTGAGATCGGTGGATCCTTCCGGCTTCCCGAGGTCCTGACCGCATCCGGGGCGATCCGGGTCGAGGTGGGGACGACGAACCGCACCCAGCTGGCGGACTATGAGGCGGCCATCGGTCCCAACACGGCGATGCTGCTGAGGGTCCATCCCAGCAACTTCGTGATGTCGGGTTTCGTGGCGGAAGTGTCGCTCCAGGATCTGGTGGCGTTGGGTCGGCGGCACGGGGTTCCCGTGGTGGAGGATCTGGGGAGTGGGGCGCTTGTCGACATGGCCCGGCTGGGCGTGTCGCACGAGACGCTGCCCTCCGAGTCCATCGCGGAAGGAGCCGATGGGGTCACTTTCAGCGGCGACAAGCTGCTGGGAGGTTCGCAGGCGGGTGTCATCGTGGGGAGGGAATCCGTTGTTGGACAGGCCCGAGGCTCCCCGATGGCCCGGGCGGTCCGGATCGACAAGATGAACCTGGCGGCCCTGGAGGCGACGCTTCTTGCGTACAGGGATCCGGCGGCGGCGATGTCCGAGATTCCGACGCTCCGGTTGATCTCTCGGTCGAAGACGGACATCGGGGAATCCGCCGGGCGGATTGCCGGCGGCCTGAAACCGATTGAGAATCAGGTTGGAGTGACGCTGGAGGACGGATACTCTGAAATCGGCGGTGGTGCTTCCCCGGATGTGGCGCTGCCGACGGTGCGGGTCTGTCTCGCACCGCGGGAGATGAGCGAGGATGATCTTGCGCGGCGGCTACGGGGGGGCGACCCTCCAGTGGTTGTGCGAGTCAAGGACGAGCGCGTCTGGATCGATCCGCGGACACTGCTTCCCGGGGAAGAGGAACTGCTTGTCCGGGCGGTACTCGGGGCCGTGGGTTCGGCGGAGTAGGACGCGTAGCTCGCTCTCGAGCCTGGGCTGGAAAGGGATGGGAACCGTCTCATGGCGGTAGATGACAGGAGTTCTTCTCGAAGCATCGCACTTGGCGTACTGCCCGGTGCGCCCGGCGAGCGGATCGCGATCGGCGACCGGCGGCCCGAATCCGACCCGGCCCGCTCTCTTCGCAAGGTCGTCGCCCGGGAGCGGGAGGCCGGTTCCTCGACGGTGATCCTTGTGACGGGGTCCGTGCGCCCTGCGGATCTGGCTGAGGCCGCCCTGGCGCTGGCGGCGTCCTGGGTCGGCGAAGAGAGCAGAGTGGCCGTCGTTGACCTCTTCTGGGGAAGCGGCGCCTTTCTGGATCCCCTTGCCGGACAGCGCGAAGAAGGTCTTGGGGACCATCTGCTCTTCGGTTCTTCCCTGGGGACGATCGAGAGAAAGACGCGGATTCCGGGGTTAGTCCTCATTCCTGCCGGAGCCGGCTCTCCTGAAACCCGGAGTGCTCTGGAGGGGGAGAGGATGAAGGATTTCGTGGCCGGCCTCCGCGAGCGGTTCGATGTCGCGTTCCTCTGTGGGGCCATCCCGGTGGAGACGGACGGGCGGCATCCGCTCGTGAGTTGGGTAGACGGCTGGGTAGGCGTCCTTCGCGAGGGGGACGAACCGGGGGCGGCGCTGGGCTCTTCCTTCGGCACGGTGGAGGTGACACCCACGGCCGCTGCGCCGCCGGACCTTCGAATCGAGGAGCCCGAGCGACCCATTCCCGCTCCGGCTGCCCCGCCACCCGCGAGAAAGGCGCCGAGGAGGATGAACCGGAGTATCCTGGTCGCCGCCGCCATATTGCTGCTGGGAATCCCCGGGGCATGGGTCCTATGGAACTTGCGCTCGGCTCCCCCGGGGGAAACCTCGCAGCCGGCCAGGAACGAGGAGGGGGTGTTCCCCAAGCCTCACGCTCCGTCCCGGGGGCAGGGTGAGCCGGGAGAGACGGGTGCACCGGACTCGAGGGTTGGGGACCGGGAGCGGGGCCGTCTCCCGGCAGAGGATCCGGAGACGGTTGCGGGAACCACGACCGGTTCCGGCCGTGCAATGGACGCGGGAGAATCCCATGATGTTGTCGATGCACGGCGTCTCCGCGAAAGCGCCGGAGAGGAACAGGCCGTGCGGTCTTCCGGGGAGACGGGTCCTCGTGCGACGGGACCGGAATCCAGGGTCGAGTCAGGAAGCGCCTTTGCCGTTCACGTGAGTTCGTACCGGTCGCTCAATCGTGCGCAGACGGAAACGCGCGGCCTCGAAGCCAAAGGATACGCTGCCGAGGTGAGGACGGTGCATCTGGGTGACAAGGGGACGTGGTATCGAGTCTGGGTCGGGCGGCTGCCGTCACGCGAGGAAGCCGAGGCACTGGCTCGGCGATTGAAGGAAGAGCAAGGGTTCGACTATACTCGAATCGTGAAGAGATAGATTCCGGTTCGAGGGCGGAGACATCCGCTCCGGGGGGAAACGAGAGTTCGCGCGAACGCAGGAAGGAGACAACCGGGCACATGTACCTCAAGAAAGTCGAGATTTGTGGGTTCAAGTCATTTCCCGAGAAGACGGATATCGAATTCGGTCCGGGCGTCACGGCGGTCGTGGGACCGAACGGCTGCGGCAAGACCAACCTCTCCGACGCGATTCGGTGGGTGTTGGGTGAACAGAGCGCGCGCCAGCTTCGGGGCCGAACGATGGAGGACGTCATCTTCAATGGAAGCGAGGATCGCAAGCCCCTCGGGATGGCCGAAGTCTCTCTGACCATCGGTGGAACGGCCAATCTTCTCCCCGTTCCCTATGATGAGATCTGCATCACTCGACGTGTGTTTCGCTCGGGGGAGAGCGACTATCTTCTCAATCGGAAGCCGTGCCGTTTGAAGGACATCAAGGACCTGTTCCTGGATACCGGTGTCGGATCCGACACGTATTCGATGATCGAGCGAGACATGATCGACGGCGTCCTGGACGAGCGCAGCGGCGCGCGCCGTGCTTTCATCGAGGAAGCGGCCGGGATCGCGAAGTACAAGGATCGAGAGATCGCGGCGCGCCGCAAACTGGAGCTGACCGATCAGGATCTCGTCCGCCTGAGCGACGTGATCCTGGAGCTGGAGAAGCGCGTCCGGAGCCTGCAGTACCAGATGGGGAAGGCCCGGCGGTACAAACGCCTGACGGAGAGCCTGCGGGTGATGGAGGCGGCTCGGGCCGCGTCGGACATCCGCAAGCGGAAGGAGAGGCTTGCGGAGATCGATCGTGATCTGGGCGAGATCAAGGCCCGGCGCGAGGCGGGACAGGCGGCGCTCGCCGAGAAGGAAGCCGAGCTCGAGAATCTGAGCCTTCGCCGGGTGGAGTTCGAGCGGGAACTGGCCCAGGCACAGGAAGCGTTGAACGAGGCCGAGAAGCGGACCGAGGCCATGGAGGCCGAATCGCTCGTTTTGAGGGAGCGACAGAAGGGCACGCGGGCTCTCCTGCTGCGGGCGGGGGAGGAGAAAGCGTCGCTCGAGCAACAGTTCAACCGGATTCAGTCGGAGAGGGAGGACGCATCGCTGGCTCTCGTGACGCTGGAAGGCCGGCGGGGGGCGCGCCGCGGAGAACACGAGACTCTGAAAGCGGAAGTCGCCGAGCTCGAGGCGGAACGGGAGCGGTGGCGATCGGCCCTGAATGAGAAAAGAGGCGAATCGCTTCAGGTGTTCGAGAATCGCGTGCGCCGGTCGAACGAGCTGGGCACGCTCGGAAAAAACCTGGAGAAGCTGCTGGACGAGAAGAACCGTATCCTCCGGCAGGTCTCGGATGTGGCGGTCCGGATGGAGGAAATGGGGACAGACCTGGCTTCCCTGGATCAGGAGACGGAGCGACTTGATCGTGAGATGGGGCGGCTCGAGACCAAACGGACTCGTGTGGAAGATGGGCGGAAGAAGCACGAGGCGCGTCTGTCGGAAATCCATTCCCGGAGCGTTTCTCTGGAGTCGAAGCTCGGATCGCTGGAAGAGAAGCTGGGACTCCTGAAAGGACTTGAGGAGAACCTGGAGGGATATGAGTCGGGAGTCAAGACGGTGCTCTCCGATCGCAAGACCGAAGTCGAGGGAATCGTCGCCGATCTCGTGACCGCCAAGCAGCCGGAGCATGAGACGGCCGTTGAAGCGGCGCTGTCGGACTCGCTCCAACTGGTTGTCACTTCCAAGTTGGAGACGGCCTGCCAGCTGGTGGAATACTTGCGAACGGCCGAGGGCGGGGTGGCCGGATTCCTCGCGCTGGAGGCCCTCGAGGACGTCGACACCGACGGCGTGCCTGCGGACCTTTGGGAGAGGCGCGGGGTATTGGGCAAAGTCGCCGAGCACGTTGCGTGCGACGGGAGCGTGCGCCCCGTCGTGGACTACCTGCTCGGTAGGACCGTGCTTACGGAGACCCTGGATGCGGCGCTGGGGCTCTCTCAGGAACCTCGATACCAGGGTTTGACCTTTGTCACCCTTGAGGGAGACGCGGTCTCGATGCCCGGACGTCTCTTTGGAGGACGGCGCTCCGGGGGAGACCTCAGCGTCGTCGGGCGAAGGGGAGAGATCGCCAAGGCCGAGGACCAGACGACGGAAATTCGAATGCTCCTCGACGAAATTCGGGATTTCGAAGCCAAGGCGTTGCGGGTGCGCGAGCGGCTCTCGCAGATCTCCGATCTCCTGACCGAGACCCTGGGCCGGACGCGCGAGGAACACTTGGGATGCCGGCAACAGCGATCGGTTCTGGACGCCGAGTTGGTTCAATGCGAGCGAAGCAGGGAGATGTTCTCGGGGCAGCTGGAAAGGCTGCATGTGGAGATCCGCCAGATCGACCGGGACCGAGAGCAAGCGGTACTCGACGTGTCCAGACTCAGTGATGAGGAGAGCGAGGCGGCGAATCTCACGGAGATGTTGGAGCAGAAGGTCCAGGGGTGGGAGACTGCGTATCGGGAGAAAACCGCACGCCTGAGCGCGCTGGAGACGGAAATCGCGGCGCTGGACGACGAGGAGGCGCGGCTTCGAAGTCGGGCGGCCGATCTCATGAAACAGTCCTCCGAGGCGGAACATCAGATCGCCGAGCGAACGCGAGATACGCAGAACGCCGAGATGGAGATTCGCCGATGTGAGGAATCTCTGGCCGGGATGGCCGACGATCTCAAGGTGGCCTCCGAGAAGGTCGAGGCGCGTAGAGCCTCACGTGATCGGCTCAGAGAAGGGGGCGCGAGCTTCCGGGATCGCGAGGCCGCTCTCAAACAGGAGATTCGGGAACACGCCAGAGAAAAGGAACATCTGGGGGAACGGATCCATCAAACGGAGATGGAAGTGGCCAGACTGGAGGCGGAGGAGAACTCCATCCGGGACCAGATTCGAGAGAAGTACGAGATGGATCTGGAAGACATCGAGATTCCTGCGGACACCGGAGAGGTCGGCCCGGAGGATGTGGAAGAGATCCGACGTAAGATCAAGGGCCTGGGTCCGGTGAACCTCGTTGCCCTGGAAGAGTATGAGCAAGAACGGGAGCGCCTCGATTTTCTGACGTCTCAGCGGGACGACCTGGAGACGGCCAAGGAGTCCCTGAAGCAGACCATCGTGGAGATTCACCACACGGCGAGGAAACGGTTCAAGGAATCCTTTGAGATCGTGCGGGTGAAGTTCATTGAGACCTTTGCCTCTCTGTTCGAGGACGGGGAAGCCGATCTCCGTCTGGAAGACCCCCACGACCCGTTGCGCTCCGGGATTGCCATCATCGCGCGCCCGAAGGGGAAGCTGGAGCGTCACATCAGTCTGCTCTCCGGGGGGGAGAGGTCCCTCACGGCCATTGCATTCCTGGTCTCTCTGTATCTGGTCAAGCCCAGCGCATTCTGCATTCTGGACGAGATCGACGCCGCCCTGGATGATGCGAACGTTCTGAAATTCGCATCTCTCCTGCGGCGCCTCAAGGAGAAGACCCAGTTCGTGATGATCACGCACAACAAACGGAGCATGGAGATCGCCGACTGCCTGTACGGGGTCACGATGTCCGAGCCCGGGGTGTCGAGGATTGTTTCGGTTGACCTAAGAACGCGCGCTGCCTAGGGTCACATTGTCTCTGTTGATCTGAGAACGCGCGCTGCCTAGGGGCACATTGTCTCTGTTGACCTGAGAACGCACGCTGCCTAGGGGCACATTGTCTCTGTTGACCTAAGAACGCGCGCTGCCTAGAGGCGCGCGGGATTGGCATATGCGTCGCCATGGGATTCTCGATTTCCCATCTCCGGGAGCGCCTCCAGAACGCGCGGCGCGCCTCGTGGAAACGTATCCGGAGCATTGCCGGCGGCTCGAGTCTTGATGAGGAGAGCCGAGAGGAACTCGAGGAGATCCTGATCGAGGCCGACATCGGCGTTGCCGCCACCGAACGGATCATCGGGCGGTTGGGGGAGAAAGTCGGCGGAGGAGACGCGGGTCTTCGAGAGGCGCTCAGGGAATCGCTGCTGGAGGTTCTCGGCGCGGCGCCTGAACCCGAGGAGGCGGAGGCCGAATCGGGCCGGCCCCGCGTGATCCTGATTGTAGGGGTCAACGGCGTTGGGAAGACGACGACCGTAGCCAAACTGGCGGCCCGGTATCGGGCCGAAGGCCGGAGCGTCCTGATGGCCGCGGCGGATACGTTTCGCGCCGCGGCCTCCGAGCAGCTCGAGGTGTGGTCGGAGCGGCTGGACATCGATCTCATTCGGCAGCGGTCGGGCGCGGATCCTGCGGCGGTGGCCTATGATGCGCTCGAGGCGGCTAAGGCCCGCGGTGTGGATGTCCTGCTTGTGGACACGGCGGGGAGACTGCACACAAAGCACAACCTCATGGAAGAACTGAAGAAGATTCGCCGGGTGCTGGGCTCGTGCGCGCCGGGTGCTCCGGATGAAGTGTTCCTGGTTCTGGACGCGACGACGGGACAGAATGCCTTGTCTCAGGCTCGGATGTTCCAGGAGGCGGTGGCCCCCACGGGGCTCGTGATCGCCAAGTTGGACGGGACCGCCAAGGCCGGGATCGTTCTGGCGGTCCGGGAGGAACTCGGTCTCGACGTTCGGTTCGTGGGGCTCGGGGAGGCGGTGGACGATCTGGATCGTTTTGACCCCGTGGCCTTCGTGGACGCTCTCTTGACGGACTAGCGTCGATCGGTCGGAACGGACGACGGATGCGCCTTGGGGGGCACGGACTCCCCGAGACCGCGGCCACGACGGGCCCGTCCGGCAATCAGGTTTCACGGGTTTCGTTTCATCGGCAAAATTAGTCCTTGACGCCCCGGCCCGGCCGAGCATAGCATGGGTTGCGTGAGTAGGGGTGTAAGAATAGACAAAAGAAATCGGAATTGCCCCCGGCGCTATGGCCGTTATGGCGGGGGTCAGTAACCTCAAGGTCAGGTTACCCGCTATGTTAAGAGGGGGAGTGGGGAAGACCTAGAGGGTTCTGCGCCGGGGGCTTTCTGTGCCCGGATCATCCACGACCAGTCTGCTGCGTCAGCACATCTGCCCGCGCTGACTGCGTCATGCTCCCTCGCCGATCCTCGACGTGGCCATGGCTACGCCTCCGGTCGCCTTAGTCGCATTCCTTGTCATCACAGACATCTGTTCTGCCTCGCGACGACCGTTCGTGAATGACCCGGGCATACGCCCGGGTGTCAGTTCCAGACAGGATTGCCACAGTGCCGCGCCTTGTCAGCCACGTCCTTCCCCTGCTCTCGAGACGGGTCTTCTGAACAGCCCGGGCCTAGTTGCAAAGGGATTCACTGCAAGCTCGAGGGATTAGGGACAAGTACCTTCCACCCGAATGGCGCTTGACTACCCTCTGCGTGCTCCGCGTCTTCCGTGGTGAAAGGTCTGAGGTTTCCAGTGTGTGCAAATCTGTGAAATCTGTGGCTGGCTTCTGGGGCTAACTCCCCGTCCGGTGCTCTCGCCGCTCGCGCAGTGCCGGGGTCACCGGCTGGGCCTGTCCGGCAGGTCGATGACGTCTCGTGGGAATTTCCGCTGTTGTTCGGCCAGCGAGAGGATCCATGCCTGGCCCTTGCGATCGATGATTTCCTGCCCAACTCGCGTCAACCACTGCTCCGCCTCCCGGGTTTCGCCCCGTCGGCGATAGAGCTCCCCGATCAAGTACGTCGTGGTTGCCCGATCCGAAGCCGGGACGGCGCCGGGGGATTTCAGCGCCGTTCGCAGGAAGTGAATGGCTTTCTCGCGATAGGCCATCTCTTCGTCCTCTTGCTGGTCTTCCTCGGCGCTCCAGGCAGCGCTCAGATACAGGTCGGCGATCTTCAGGGGGCTGTCCGCCAGCAGTTCCGCACACCGGGCCGCGTACTCGTATCTCTGGCAGCTCAAGGGGATATCGCCCCTGACCAGGTATCGCAGGGCGTGGATGATTCTGCGCGCCACCGGGCGCGATACTTGCCTCTCGAAATCGGGTTCCATCGCCGTGTAGCCGCAGAAGGGACAGGTGTGAATCAGATGGCAGCGGGGTTGGAACCCGACCACCTCGCGCCGGAAATCCGTATGGAGCGGTCCGAGGTCGGCCCGGGTGCCCGGAACGCTGGAGTTGAAGGGTTCGCGGCACAGCGGGCAGACGATGGAAATCTCGAGAACGTTGCTCACGTGTTTCCTCACAGGCTGGACGAAGGGCTTCCTCGATGTCCTTCGATCGGCACACCGCACCCATTCTTGAGCCTCAATTGGCCCCTTGGCGCGGCCTGTCCGTGTCGGCCGAGCAATGGGCCCCTCGGCGCGGCCTGTCCGTGTCGGCCGGGCAATTGGCCCCTTGGCGCGGCCTGTCCGTGTCGGCCGGGCAATTGGCCCCTTGGCGCGGCCTGTCCGTGTCGGCCGGGCAATGGGCCCCTCGCCCGTCCCGGCATTCGGAGACGACGCGTGCGGAGGTTTCCCGGTAAAGGATCGGCCCCGATCGGCCGAAGATGAGAGAAGGCGGAGTGGGTGGAGCTCGGGCCATACGTGGGCGCCCAGAATCGTCAACTCAAGAGAGGCGGGAACCATGGATAATCTGGTAGAGAGCCAAGGCATGCAGGCCGCAGCGGTTGGTCATGCCGTTCGGCGGGAGTTCCGTATCCTGAATGTTTTCTCCTTCCCGGTTCTGGTCTTATCCCGGGACGGCCGTGTCATGTTCGCCAATCGGGCTGCGGGTGACACGTTCGGCATCGGACGAAGCAGCCCGGCGGATACCGGTTTCTTCCAGGAGATTCAGGAAGTGAGTCGGGTTGACACCGTGAAGAATCTCGCCCGAGGCCAATCCGCTGTCGTCGAGGTGTCGTTCCGCGACCGGAGGCAGCCCCTGGTTGCCCATCGACTGGACGAGTCGTTCGGGGATGATTCCTACGTTCTGAGTTTCGTTGACTCGAGCGGCGGCGAGCGTACAAGCGAGAGCGCCATCCGTCGGATGAAACACCGGTTCAACAACTACCTGGCCCCGATGGCGGGCAAGGCCGAGATCATTCTCTTCGCACTGAAAAAGGGCAACTACAACAAGGTGGAGAAGGCGGCCAACGACATCGTGCGGCACGCCGAGGACTCCGAAGCGCTGGATGCGCTGTTTGATCCCGAGCCGGGGCAGGAATCCCAGAGTATTACGTATTACGTGACGTAGATCGAATCGTCCGACAGAGTCCAATCGCGGCCTCGCAGTCTGCAGACTGCGAGGCCTTTTTGCCTTGAGGCTCCTGGAAAAGCAGCGAATAGGAAACAGGAAACAGTGAAAAGGAAATAGATCTCGCTTGAAGGCGTCGGGACAAGCCGGGCGAGGAGGATTTCCTTGTTCCTGAGCGGTTTGCGCTCCAGGCGAACATTCCGAATACGTTCAACCCAGTGACCGAGATCACCTACGCGATTCCGGCGGGTGCGGCGCCGTCACGCGTGGTGATGAGTGTCTTCGACGTGGCCGGGCTTCTATGTTGCTCTTGTCCGGGATCCATAGTCTATGGTCTACTTCTCTCTTACTCTGGGGACCCGGAATCCACTTGACAGCGGGTCCCCGAAAAGGTACCCTGTCATCAGCATAGATATCCTTCGGGGCGGGGTGAAAGTCCCCACCGGCGGTGAGAGCCCGCGAGCGGATGCGTAATCGTGTCTGCTGATCCGGTGAGATTCCGGAGCCGACAGTGAGAGTCTGGATGAGAGAAGGATGCAGAGGCCTGCGGAAAACGCAGGACGGTCTTGCCCCGGAGTGATCTTCGGGGCTTTTTTTGTGGGGGGGATGGGCAAAGGGACCGATGGACGAGGCGCGCATTGACAGGGCACACATGTCGAGAGTCCTCAGCCTGGCGCGGAGGGGAGCGGGGTGGGTGAGCCCGAATCCCATGGTCGGCGCCGTTGTCGTGAAGAACGGCCGAATTGTGGGCGAGGGGTATCACGGGCGTACGGGCGGTCCCCACGCCGAAGTCGAGGCACTGGCGGCGGCCGGGCGGCGGGCGAAGGGGGCCGATCTGTATGTTAATCTCGAACCCTGTTGTCACCACGGAAGGACGCCCCCCTGTACCGACCCCATTCTTGCGGCCGGGATTCGAAGCGTCCGGGTATCGATTCTTGATCCGAATCCCCTCGTCAACGGCAAGGGCGTGCGTGTTCTCCGTCGTCACGGCATCGAGGTCGAGGTGGGGGTGATGGCCGAGGAGGCCGCCCGGTTGAACGAGTCCTACCTGACCTACACGCGCACGGGGCGCCCCTTTGTCGTTGGGAAAATGGCCGCGACGCTGGACGGGAAGATCGCCACGGCGACCGGTGAGTCCCGATGGATCAGCGGCCTTCACTCCCGCAGGCTGACTCACCGGCTGCGGCACGAGATGGATGCGATCCTTGTCGGTGTGGGTACGGTGACGGCCGATGATCCGGAGCTGACGGTGCGTCAGGGGATTCGCCGGCCGAATCACCCGGTGCGGATCGTCCTGGACACGTCTCTCCGGATTCCCCGCGGTGCCCGGGTTCTGGACGTTTCGTGCGGGGCTCGTACGGTTGTCGCGTGCGGGAAGGATGCGTCGAGCGGCCGCATCGAGTCACTCGGCCGCCGGGGTGTCGAGGTCTGGCCGCTTCCTCTGGATTCCGCTCGGCGGGTGAGCCTTCGGGCTCTGCTGCGCCGGGCCGGAAGAGAGGGGATGACATCTCTTCTGATCGAAGGGGGAAGTGAGGTGATGGCCTCTGCGCTCAAGGCGCAGGCGGTCCATAGGCTGCTCGTCATACTGGCTCCGAAGATTCTGGGAGCCGGAGCGCGGGAAGCCGTGGGTGACTTGGGAATCAAGAAGCTCAGCCGGGCGGTGGCCCTGGATGACGTTCGTTGGCGGAGGGTGGGCGAGGATCTTGTCGCCGAGGGGTATCCGCCGACAAGGAGAGGCAGCGAGACATGTTCACGGGATTGGTGGAAGAAATTGGCCGGGTCGAGGCGGTAACTCGCCGGGCCGGATCTCTCAGCGCGAATATCTCCGCGACGGAGATTCTGGAGAATACTCGTGTCGGCGACAGCATCGCCGTGTCGGGCGTCTGTCTGACCGTGACGCGTCGGAGCGACCGGAGCTTTGATGTAGACATGGTGCCCGAGACGATCGCCCGCACGAATCTCGTACATCTCCGGCCGGGAACGCGGGTGAATCTGGAACGCTCGCTGAGGCTGGGGGATCGGCTGGGTGGCCATTTCGTGCTCGGCCATGTCGACGGACTGGCCCGGGTCGTCGCGGATGTCGGACCCGCAGCGGGCGAGAAGGTTTTGCGTCTGCGCTGTCCGGATGCGCTTCGATCGATGATCGCGGAGAAAGGATCCGTGGCCCTCAACGGCGTATCCCTGACGGTTGCCGCGGTAGAGGAGGACGGGTTCTCCGTGGCTCTGATTCCGCACACGCTCAAAACCACAACGCTCGGCGAGGCCGCCGCGGGCCGGGACCTGAATCTTGAGATCGATGTACTGGCACGGTACGTGGCGCGCCGGCTGGCCGGCGGACAAACGCCGGAAGGACTGACGGAAAGCTGGATGCGTCTGGAAGGCTATTCATAAGGAGATAGGAAACGGAGATGAGAGAATTCGACAGGATCCCGGATGCCATCGAGGATATCCGTGCGGGCAAGATCGTCATTGTCGTGGACGATGAGGATCGGGAAAACGAGGGCGATTTCGTCCTGGCCGCGGAGAGGGTGACGCCCCAGGCCGTCAATTTCCTGGCCAAGGAGGGGCGGGGACTCATCTGTGTGTCCCTGGAGGGAGAACGGCTCGACCGGTTGGGGCTGGTTCCCATGGTGAGTCAGAATACGGCCAAGATGGGGACGCCCTTTGCGGTGTCCGTGGACGCGATCCATGGGACGACAACGGGAATCTCGGCCTACGATCGGGCGCGCACCGTCGAGGCCCTCGTGGATCCGGAGACCCGGGTCGAGGACCTCGCCCGCCCCGGACATGTGTTTCCGCTCAGGGCGATGGACGGGGGCGTCTTGAGGCGCGCGGGGCATACCGAAGCTTCCGTGGATCTGGCTCGCCTAGCGGGGTTGTATCCGGCGGGCGTGCTGTGCGAGATCATGTCGGACGACGGAAGCATGGCGCGAGTTCCCGAGCTGACGGTCCTTGCGGAGAAGTCCGGATTGCGGATCATCACGGTCAGCGATCTGATCCAATACAGGAGGAGTCATGAAGTCCTCGTTCGGCGGCTGGCCACCACGGAGCTGCCGACCGATTTCGGACCCTTCTTGATGCATCTCTACGGGAGCGCCGACTCGGAGAACCACCATCTGGCCCTCGTCGCCGGTGATCCGGACCGTGTCCGTCATCCTCTCGTTCGGGTGCACTCCCAGTGTCTCACGGGCGACGTACTCGGTTCTCTTCGGTGCGACTGCGGGCAACAGCTGGAGGCCGCGCTGAAGATGATCTCCGATGCCGGCGTCGGTGTATTCCTGTACATGCGACAGGAGGGGCGCGGCATTGGACTGGCGAACAAGGTCCGGGCCTACGAGCTCCAGGATCACGGACTGGACACGGTGGAGGCCAACGAGAAGCTGGGGTTCGCCGCGGATCTCAGGGACTATGGAATCGGCGCTCAGATCCTTGCAGACCTGGGGCTGAGCGAGATCCGCCTGATCACCAACAACCCCCGGAAGATCGTGGGGTTGGAAGCGTACGGCCTTCGAGTGGTCGAGAGAATCCCCATCGAAATGGAGCCGACGGAATGCAACCGCCGGTATCTGAGTACGAAACGCGCACGACTCGGACACATGCTGAACCGCGTGGACGCCTCGAGCGCGAAGGCGAAGGATGCATCGCAGGAGGAGAGGAGGTCAAGCCATGGCGCGGGTGTTTGAGGGCCGGCTGGACGGGCGGGGAAAGCGCTTCGGTATTGTGGTGAGTCGATTCAATGAGCTGGTTTCGAATCGGCTTCTGGACGGCGCACTGGATTGCCTGAGGCGGCATGACACGGCCGAGGACGCAGTCGACGTGGTTTGGGTCCCGGGGGCGTTCGAAATTCCCCTTGCGGCTCAGGCGCTTGCAGAATCCAAGCGGTACGACGCGGTCCTCTGTCTGGGCGCCGTCATTCGGGGAGCGACGTCCCACTTCGAGAGAGTGAGCAGCGAGGTGACTCGCGGGATTGGACAGGCCGGTTTCCAGACCGGTGTGCCCATCGTCTTCGGTGTCCTTACGGCGGAGAATCTTGAGCAGGCACTGGAGCGCGCGGGGGCGAAAAGCGGCAACAAAGGGTGGGCGGCGGCGTTGTCGGCGCTGGAGATGGCCGATGTGATGCCACAGGTCCGGACGTCCGGCGATGGAGCGGCGTGAGTGCCGCGCGCGAGAGGCGATCTTGGAATGAGCCAGACGCGCGGCTGGCATTGCCGGGCGAGGGAGGCAGTCTTAGAATGAGCCAGACGCGCGGCAGGCACCGCCGGGCGAGAGAGGCAGTCTTAGAATGAGCCAGACGCGCGGCAGGCACCGCCGGGCGAGGGAGGCAGTCTTAGAATGAGCCAGACGCGCGGCAGGCACCGCCGGGCGAGAGAGGC
>CAZSXU010000002.1:51437-120462 GCA_964610505.1 uncultured bacterium
GCGAGAGAGGCAGTCTTAGAATGAGCCAGACGCGCGGCAGGCACCGCCGGGCGAGAGAGGCAGTCTTAGAATGAGCCAGACGCGCGGCAAACGCCGCCGGGCGAGAGAGGCGGCCTTTCAGGCCCTGTACCAGACGGAACACGGCCAGGATTCCGCGGGGAAGGCGCTGGGCCAGATTCTCGCCGGGCGCGCAGCGGGCCCCGAAGTCTCGGAGTACGCTCGGGCGTTGATCGACATCGTCGCCGACCACGAGGAGGAGATCGATGCCGCGATCGAGTGTCTCCTGGACCACTGGGAATTCGGTCGTTTGGCGTCCGTCGATCGTGCGATTCTGAGAGTCGGGGCGGGCGAGCTTCTGTATCGCCCCGACGTTCCCGCAGAGGTGATCATCAACGAAGCCATAGAGATTGCGAAGAAATACAGTACGGAGCGATCGGGGGACTTCGTCAACGGGATTCTGGATCGGCTCCGGCGAGTTTCGACGAAGCGGGCGGCGGCCGAGGGGGGAGAGTAGGCGCGTTGCGGTACGCTGTCTTCTCGGACATTCATGGCAATGTGCAGGCCCTTCGGGCCGTTCTCGAGCGGATGGACGAACGTGAGGTCGATTGCCGGTTATGCCTCGGGGATATCGTGGGCTACGGGGGGAATCCCAATGAATGCGTCGATGCCGTTCGCCGGAGCGGCGCCCGGTGCATCGCCGGCAACCATGATCACGCGGTTCTGGGGATCGCCGGAATCGGGCAGTTCAACTCGCGGGCCCGCGCGGCCGCCATCTGGACCGCGGATGTCCTAACCGAGGAAAACCGCCGGTTCCTGTCCGACCTGCCGCTTGTCCTCAGCGCCCATGACGTTCTCTGTGTTCATGCATCTCCCCGGGAGCCGGAGCAGTGGCACTATATCCTCACGGCGCATCAGGCGGAGGAGGCCTTCGAGAGTTTCGATGAAACGATCTGTCTGATCGGCCATTCGCATCGACCTCTCGTAGTCGCCCGTGACCGGGGAGAAACGTGCAGCCTGCCCTTTCGCGAAGACATCCGCATCCGCGCTGGAAATCGATACGTGATCAACGGGGGCAGCGTCGGACAGCCCAGGGACGGGAATCCGGACGCCGCTTTTCTCTGGCTGGATACCGACCGCGGATGGGCGAGGATCGAGCGCGTGCCCTACGACATCGGGGGCGCCCAGAGGGCGATTCTCGAGGCCGGTCTCCCCGCTCCCCTTGCCGAGAGACTCGAGCATGGACGCTAGCGCGTGCTTCCACCCGTGGTCTGCTGCGGTTCCAATCGGCGGCTTCGAGGGCGCTCTTGTCGCCCGCCGCTTCGCTCACGTGGCCGGACATCGGTGTTCCGGCAACCTTCGGAGTCTGTGAATGAGACAGCCCAGGGATCCAGCGCCCCAGGCCCGGGCGGATTGCCCCAATCGAGATGGGGACAAGAACGGTGACATCGTTGCCACCGTGATCATCGTAAACTGGAACGGCCGGGAATACCTGGAAACCTGTCTGGGATCCCTCGAGCGGCAGGACTTCCGGCGCTTTGAAGTCGTGCTGGTAGACAACGGGAGCGAGGACGGATCCGTGGGGATGGTTCGAACGCGGTTTCCGGGGGTTACCGAGATCATTGAGAATGGGCGGAACCTGGGTTTCGGCGTGGCGAACAATCAGGCCATCGTGAGGGCGCGCGGGCGATACATCATCCTCCTCAACAACGACACCGAGGTCGATTCGGGGTGGCTTGGGGCCCTTGTGGCGGCGGCGGAGACGGATGCATCCATCGGGATGTGCGCGTCTAAGATCCTGAATTTCTATCGGAGGGACGAGATCGACAATACGGGTCATCTGGTCTATCCGGATGGGCTGAATCGAGGGCGGGGCCGCCTGGAGATCGATCGGGGGCAGTACGACGGCGCGCGCGAGGCGCTGTTTCCGTCCGGATGTGCGGCCCTGTATCGACGGGCCATGCTCGAAGAGATCGGGCTTTTCGACGATACCTTCTTCGCATACGGCGACGACACCGACCTGGGGCTTCGCGGCAGACTGGCCGGGTGGCGTTGCGCATTCGTCCCCGAGGCTCGCGTGTACCACCGCTACTCTGCCACGACCGGGCAGTACTCGGCCCGGAAGGCGTTTCTCGTGGAACGGAACCGCGTGTGGGTGGCCGTCAAGACCCTGCCCATCAGCATGTTGCTCGTCAGTCCTTTCTACACCCTGGCACGATTCGCGCTCCAGGGGTACGGTGCCCTCACCGGCAAAGGTGCGGCGGGGCGCTTCACCTCGGAGTATTCCGCCGCATCACTCATCGGTGTTCTCCTGAAAGCCTACTGGGCGGCCTTCGCCGGTCTCCAGCATCCTCTGAAGGAGCGGCGGCGGATCCTCGGCCGGAAGAAAGTCTCGGGTGGTGAGATTCGGCGCTGGTTCCGGGAGCATGGGATATCGGCGAGGGAGATCGCGCTGAAGGACTGACCTCCGCCCCGAATGCCGAAGAATGACGGCAATTGCACTTTTCGCCCGCACATTGTCCTACCCTCGGCGGTGGCTCTCTGCGGCACAGACTGTCCTACCCTCGGCGGTGGCTCTCTGCGGCGCAGACTGTCCTACCCTCGGCGGCCGGCGGGACCGCCCGGCGACATACCGACGGACCTGTCGAGGGCATGAATTTCGGAGATGAAGACCACGGCACGCCCCACCGAGACGGCGGCGCGAACCGGCAAGCGCTCCCCGTCGAATACCCTTCGGAAAGAACAGTTGACATCCTCGGGGAATCGGGACTAACATCTAGGAAATTTTGATGTTACACGATCGCGCTCGGTCGGACGCCGCAGGGTTTCCGGCGTCGTGGAGGGCCGCCCGAGAGGGGTGCTCGGCGTCGTCGACCGGCAACGGCCGGGGGCATGGCGGGTGTGTGTGTACTTGGGGAGTGCTCCGTGCGTGCTCGAACGCTTCGAATTCTCGTCATCAACTGGAGGGACATCAAGAATCCCGAGGCGGGGGGGGCCGAGGTCCATCTTCACGAGATCTTTCGGCGGGTGGCCTCCCGAGGCCATGAAGTCGTTCTTCTGGCATCCGGTTTCCCTGGTGGAGCGGGAGAGGAGACCGTGGACGGGATTCGCGTGGTCCGGAAGGGACGGTGGTGGAACTTCAACTTCGTTGTTCCCTTCCTGTACCTGTCCCGATTTCGACACCTGGGATTCGACATCGTGGTAGACGACATCAACAAGATTCCCTTCTACACGCCGCTCTTTGTTCACACGCCTCTCCTGGCCATGATGCATCACCTCTTCGGCGAGAGCATTTTTCATGAGACGGCGCTTCCCTTCGCTCTCTACGTTCATGGTTCCGAGCAGGTCCTTCCCCTCGTGTATCGAACGACGCGAATGACCGTCGTCTCGGACAGCACCCGAGACGAGCTGGTACACAAAGGGATTTCCCCGTCCCGCATCACCGTGATTCACAACGGAATTGACCACAACCGCTACGAGCCGGATCTGCGGCGCAGGGTGCCCGAACCCAACGTTGTGTACCTGGGACGGCTGAAGAGGTACAAGAGTATCGACCTGGTGCTCCAGGCAATGAAACTCGTGCTCGCGCAGGTCCCCGAGGCGAAGCTGACCGTCGTGGGAGACGGGGACGACCGGCCGAGACTGGAGAAGACGGCGGTCGATCTGGGGATTGCGGGGGCCGTCCACTTCACGGGACGGGTAACCGAGAAGGAAAAGATCCGGTGGCTCCAGAAAGCTCGGATCGTCGTGAATCCGTCGAGGAAAGAGGGATGGGGGGTCACGGTGATCGAGTCGAACGCGTGCGGCGCCCCCGTGATCGCGAGCGACGTCCCGGGCCTCAGGGATGCGGTGCAGGACGGGAAGACCGGACTGCTGGTCCGCTACGGTGATGTGCGGGATCTCGCCGCCGGGGTGGTTCTGATGCTCCGCAATCCGCGCGTGAGGGAAGAGTTTTCCAGACGAGCCATTGCCTGGGCGCGGAGTTTCAGTTGGGATCGGGCAACGCACCAGACGCTTCAAGTGATCGAGCAGATGGTTTCGGAGGGCGGGCGGGGAAGGAGAGACGGGTGAGGGCCGACGAGCTCGCCGAGATGTTTGATCTCGAAGATCACTACTGGTGGTTTCGGGGACGACGCACTCTGGCCCAAAGCCTGCTGTCCCGGTACCGCGTCTGGCGGGAAGGCGATCGCATTCTGGATGTCGGATGCGGCACGGGGGCAACGGTGGACGAGCTGCGGGCGTATGGCCGGGTGGTCGGCCTGGATCGGTCGATGGCCGCGCTCGGATTCTGCCGGACCCGGAAGCTGACCTCTCTGGTGTGTTCCGAGGCGGGAGAGATCCCGTTTCCCGACGACACGTTCGACGCCGTCGTCGCCCTCGACGTTCTGGAGCACGTGGGGGATGACGCCCGAGTCCTCAGAGAAAGCGAGCGGGTCACGCGCCCCGGTGGGGTGGTCCTGCTGACGGTTCCGGCTTTTCGTTTTTTGTGGAGCGGTCATGACGAAGTTCTCCATCATTTGCGTCGCTACCGAGCGCCCGAGATCGGCGCCCTCATGAGAGACGCGGGGCTCGAGATTCTGAAGCTCAGCTACGCGATGTTTCTTCTGTTTCCGCCCATCGCGCTCTACCGGATGGTCGAACGGATCTCGGGTGCCGGGGACGGGGCGCAAACGACGCTCAGGAGCGTCCCCGGTGTCGTGAATCGGCTGCTGTACGGACTGTTGTGTCTGGAGGCGCGTTGGCTTCGGGTCGGTACGTTTCCTTTCGGGGTCTCGATTGTAGGCGTGGGCCGGAAGCGAGTGAAGGGACCATAGAGAGTGGCTCGATCGAAGGGCAAGAAGCGCGGCAAGAGTGGTCGGGGAGGGTCCCGCGTCACGGAGACCGGGCGCGGTCGCGACGCGGATCACGCGGCCGAGATCAACCGATGGGATCACCTGGCCTGGCTGCTCTTTGTCGTCCTTGGAGCGGTGTTCTTCTGGGACGTTCTGTTCGGCTCCGGGGGCGCTCGCCGGTACTTCTGGGATGATTTCGTGGAGTTCGTCTATCCGACTCGCTACTTCGCGGCGCACTCGCTGGCCGGAGGAGTGATTCCCTTCTGGAATCCCTACGTATTCTCCGGGATGCCCTTTCAGGCCGACATCCAGTCGGCCGTCCTGTATCCTTTGAACCTGGCGCTGAACCTGTTTGCGCCGGGTGGGCGCCCCAGCTTCCTGGCGGTAGAGGTGCTCACGATCGCTCACCTGATGCTGGCGGGAATCTGGATGTTCATTCTGTCTCGGCGATGGGGTGTGAGCGTATGGGGGGCATGGGTCTCGGGTATCACTTTCATGTTCTCCGGGTTTATCGTCACGCACGTGATCCACTTGAACGTTCTCGAGGTCGTGATCTGGCTGCCGCTGGCCTTTCTCTTCCTGCATCTGGCCTTTGAGAAACAGTCTCTGTGTTACGCCACGCTGGCCGGGGCCATCCTGGCGATTGCGTTCTTGGGCGGCTCTCCCCAGATCGTGATGCTGTGCTACATCGGCCTGGGGTTCTTCACGGTGTATGCCATGGGCCGCATGGTGCGGCGCGGCCGGAATTTCTCCCCCTCATGGCTACGCATTCCGATCCTGGGCGTCGTCGCTGTGGGATTCTCTCTGGCGTTGACCCTGTTCCAACTCCTTCCCAGCTACCATCTCTCTCAGCTTTCGGTCCGGCCCGAGCTGACGTACGCGCAATCCGTCGAAGCCTCGTTTCCTCCGCAGAACCTGATCACGCTGTTCATGCCGCATTTCTTCGGGGGAACGGCGGGCGGCGATTTTTCCTCCTACTGGGGCGTCGGCCGATATTTCTTCTTCTGGGAGATGTGCGGGTATGTGGGGGTGGTGGGGCTGTTGCTGGCCTGGATCGGATTTCGAAAATCGGATCGGCCCCACAGGAAATTCTTCGCCGCGCTGGTCCTGGTCTCTCTACTGATGGCGGCCGGGAAATACGGAGGGGTCCACCGATTGTTCTTCGCCGCTCTTCCAGGGTATGACCGGTTTCGAATCCCATCCCGTGCCCTTCTGTTGTTTGTCTTTTCCTCCTCCGTGCTGGCCGGATACGGAGCCGAGGTCCTGACGACCGGTTACCACAAGTCTCTTGGACCGTGGCTGAAACGGCTGGCCCGGGGATGGGGAATATTCTCCGTCTGTGTTCTGGGATCCGCCGTCCTGTTGTTCCGGTGGATGGGACCGGGGAGGGACCTGGCGAGCGGCGCAGTGGTGGATTGGGCCTTCTTTCGCGTGCGTGCGGTACCTTTTGTCGTCTTCGCGGCGGCCGCGGGCATCCTGCTTTCCGTTCGGGGGCGGGACCGGTTGGCGACCTGGGCCACGGGGCTGGTCCTGGTCGGCCTGGTTACGGCCGATCTGTTTGCCTTCGGGCGGAGTCACAATCTGGGAAACGTCTCGCCGGATCGCCTGTACCCGTCGGGCCCCGTCGTGGAGGCTCTGCGGCCTGCAGACGTGAAATCGCTGTTTCGAGTGCAGGCCCGGGCCCCCGGCGGTTTGATGCTTATGCGGCGGAACCAGGGACAGATCGAAGGGGTTTTCAGTATTGACGGATACAACCAGCTGAAGCTCAGCCGCTACCAGACGTTTGACGTAGAGAGAACCTTGAAGCTGGACTTGCTGAATACGCGCTATCGAATGGAGCCCCGAGATACCCAGGGTACCTATGACGCCGTGGAGACGAGCGGGTACCTGCCCAGAGTCTGGGTGGTGGCCGGAGCGATTGTGGCGCGTGACGGCGAAGAGGCTCGCCGGATTTTGAACGAGGGCAACTTCGATCCCCGCCGGGTCGTTGTTCTAGAGGAGCCGGAAGCGTGGGATCCGCCGGGGCCGAGGGCGACGTCCGAATCCTGGGTCGACATCGTATCCTACGGACCGAATCGAATCAGTACCCGGGCTCGGTTGGATGGCGACGGTGTCCTGGTATTCTCTGAGATTTACTATCCGGGCTGGGTGGCGTGGGTCGACGGGGTTCGACGACCCGTGCTTCGGGCGAACTACGCGCTTCGGGCGGTTCCGTTGGAGGCCGGAGAGCATAAGGTGGTGCTGGCCTGTGAGCCGGCGGATTTTCGCAAGGGACTCCTCCTGAGCGGTCTGTTTCTCACGGCCGGACTCGGGATCGTGGTGGCCCGGGCCATGGGAATCAAGAGCCTGTGAGGCGACCGGTGGAGGCCCCGGGGACGCGAATCCGGTCGAGAGAAGACGATGGTTGAGACTCGCGAGGGAGAGGAGCCGGGAACGGCGCGCCGGGAGAGATTCTGGAGGCGCCCGAGCGTGAATCGCGCGCTGAAGATCGGAATCAGCGGACTTCTTTTTGCATTTATTCTGTGGAAGATTGATCTGTCTCTGGTCGTGGCGCAGTTCGGCGGGCTGCGTTGGGGACACGCCGCGTGGGCCACCGTGCTGTTCGCGTACAGCAACGTGGTCGGGGCGGTGCAGTGGGACCTGCTTCTCAAAGGGCAGGGCATCCGCCTGCCCGTCCGCAGAGTGATGTCGCTCTATTTCGTGGGTCTCTACTTCTCGAATTTCCTCCCCGCCAATCTCGGGGGAGACGTGATTCGGGTCTACGACGTGCACCGATACGCGGGCAACGCCGAGGGTGCCGTGGCGGCCACGTTCTTCGATCGACTGTTCGGGCTGGTGGCCCTTTCGATCCTGGCCATCCTGGCCGCGGCGAGTTCTCTGTCAATACTCAAGAACGACGTTGTGATGGCGAGCGGCTTGGGCCTGGCCGTGATTCTGACGGTGGTTCTGGGGGTCACCTTCAGCAAGCGGCTGGCCAGGAGGATTGAATGGGCGCTGCGTCCCATCGGGTTCTCGGGGTTTGCCGCTCGCCTCAAGGCCGTGTACGAATCCGCCTACGCGTATCGGGCCAAGCCCGGGCTGCTGTGGGGGGTCACGGGCGTGGCGCTGATCGTTCAGGTCCTGAGGGTTCTCGTGCACTACGAGGTGGCCGTGGCCCTGGGGATCGAGGTTCCGATGAAGTACTATTTCTTGTTCATACCGGTGATTGCGATTCTGATTGCGCTTCCGATTTCCATCAACGGGATTGGGGTCAGAGAAGGCGCCGGCATTCTCTTTTTCGGCCAGGTCGGCGTGACCCAGGCGGAAGCGTTTTCTATGGGGTTCCTTGCCTATCTGGTCGGTGTCGCGGTGAGTCTCGTGGGTGGGGTTCTGTTTGTTTTGCGAGGCCAGGTCCGAAGAGAGATCGTGAGGGAGGTCGAGTCTTTTGGAGAACCATCTGGGTAGGTCCAAGCCGAAGGATCGGATCAACCTGTGGGTCGCGGGGGCGGTCACGGCGATCGTCCTGGTGATGTACGGCGTCACGATTTCCCCGACGGTTTCTTTCTGGGACAGCGGGGAGTTCATTGCCACGGCCGTCATTCTAGGCACGCCCCATCCGCCCGGAACGCCCCTGTATGTGCTGGTGGGGCGCCTGTTCTCGCTGCTGCCCTTTTCCGAGGCGGCGGTGGGCGTGAACGGGTTCTCGGCCCTGACGGGCGCGATGGCCGTGCTGTTCCTGTATCTTTCGCTGGTGCGTATCGTTCGAATCTGGAGACCGGAGCACACGCCCGAGAATGACCTCGTCGTCTACTCGGGTGCGGCCGCCGGCAGTTTGTTCGCTGCGTTCGCATCCACATACTGGACGAATGCGATCGAAGCGGAGGTCTATGCTCCGAGCGGGTTCCTGATGAGCTTCGGCACGTGGATGATGCTCAAGTGGGGGGCCTCGCCGCAGGAACCGGGCCGGAAGAACCTGGTGCTGGTCGTCGCCTACCTCCTTGCGCTGGGGATCGGCCTGCACCTGGGAACCTATCTGGCGGCGCTCTCCTTCCTGGCTTTCATTGTGGTGGTGAACTGGCGTCTCCTGCTGGACGCCAAGTTTATGGGCCTGGTCGTGGCGCTTTCCGTCCTGGGCGCTCTGGTCCACCTGCACATTCCCATCCGTTCTTCGCTCCAGCCTCCGATCGATGAGTCCACCCCGCAGACGTTCATGAGCTTCTTCGATTTCGTCAATCGGAAACAGTACAAACCCATGACGCTGTTTCACCGACAGGCCACCTGGACGTTTCAGTTCGAGATGTTCTGGAGATACTTCCTCGAGCAGTTCTCGGGCGAAGGTTCGGCCCTGGCTCGAGTGGTCGGCCGATTCCTTCCCCTGTTGGGACTGGTCGGGCTCTGGGTCCACATGAAGAAGCACCGCAAGACTTTCCTTCTCCTGGGATCCTTGTTCCTGCTCTCGGGTCTGTGGCTGATCGTCTATATGAATTTCACGGACCATGAGGTGAGGGAGCGCGACTACTTCTATGTCTACGCGTTCTTCCTGTACGCGGGCTACATGGGAATCGGGGGGGGTGAACTGGTCGGACGTCTGTGGCGACGCATGGCCCAGGGCGGCCGGAATCCTCGAGTCCCGGCCGTGGCCGCTGTCGTGCTGTTGATCGCTCTACCGCTGGGTGTGGCCGCTGCGAATTTCCACTCCCATGACCGCAGCGGTGACTTCAACGCGCACGATTACGCCTACAACATTCTCGTCGGCCTCGAACCAGATTCCGTGATCTTCACCAACGGAGACAACGACACGTTTCCGCTATGGTTCCTCCAGGAGGTCAAGGGGTTCCGCAAAGACGTGCGGGTCGTGAACCTGAGTCTGCTGAATACACCGTGGTATATTCTCCAGCTCAAGCACCTGGAACCCAAGGTCCCCATGCGGCTGAGCGACGAAGAGATCAACCGGCTGATGCCCGTTCGGCTGTCAGACGGACAGATCATTCTGGTACGCGACGTGGCCGTGCGCGATATCCTGATGGCGATTGCGGAAGACGGCTGGACGAGACCCATCTACTTCGCCGTGACCGTCCCGGGTTTGGAAGAGATGGGCGTCGGCGAGAACCTGCTGCTGGAGGGACTGGTCTACAAGGTGGTGGCGAATCGTTCCAGCGAAATCGACGTAGCCAAGACCGAGGAGAACCTGTTCAGCAAGTACCGGTATCGCGGGCTTCTGGACGAGGATTGGAATCTGAATACCAAGGTGTACAAGGACCGGAATACTCGAAGCCTGATGACGAACTACTCGGCCGCGTTCATTCGGCTGGCCTACGTGCACAGCCAGGAGGGGGAGACGGAGAAGAGCGTTCGGGAGTGCGAGATCTCGGGATTGATCACGCCGGATTACGTTCCTTACAAACAGCTGATGGTCCCGATGTACATCAAGGCGAACATGATTGAGGAAGCCGAGCGTCATGTCCGGGCGATGCTCGAGCGCGATCCCAGGGACGTCGAGGCATACCGACAGCTGTCCTTTGTTCTGGACAAGAAGGGTGTCTGGGAGGAAGCCGTGAACGCCCTGGAAGCGGGGCTGGAGGTCGCGCCGGAAGAGCCGCTTCTCTACAACGATCTCATGGTTCTGTATGAGAAGCACGGCGAAGGCGGACAGGTTCTCGATGTGGTGAACCGATGGCTTGCGCTCCACCCGGAGGACGAGCGATCGAAGGAACTGGCCAGAAACCTGGAGAGAGATCTGAAGGGGAATGCGGCTGCAGGGGAGTCGACTCTGCAAGAGTCCGGGGCGAGGGCGGCGGAATGACCTCCGCTCGGGGCCGTTTCCCGAAGGGTCCTGGAATGGACGAACGGGCGGATTTCGACCAGCGGATCCTGATTCTGGGATGGGACGGTGCAACGTGGGATCTTCTCCGGCCGTGGGCCGAAGCCGGCGAGCTGCCGGCGCTCGCCCGGGTGATGGGGGAAGGATGCTGGGGCAGGATGAGGACGGTGATTCCTCCGGGAACCGGTCCGGCGTGGTCTTCCATGGTGACGGGCAAGAACCCGGGAAAGCACGGCGTCTTCGAGTTCATGGAAAGGCGGGAAGCCAGCTACCGGATCGGACCTCTGGACGGATCGGCTCTTCGAGCCGAAACGATCTGGGAGCGTGTGGGTGGTGCCGGCGGGGAGATCGTCGCTCTTAACGTACCCATGACCTACCCGCCGCGGCCGGTGGCGGGGACCCTGGTGTCCGGGATTCTCACTCCCCGATCGGCCCGAACGTACACCCATCCCCCCGAGTTTGCGGCCGCCCTGGAGTCCCGTGAGCCGGGCTATGCCGTCATGCCCACCGAGGTGTACGCACCCGGAAGAGTGAAGGAGTTTTTGACCCACCTCCACGAGGTGCTGGAGCACAAGCGTCGGGTTCTGCTCTGGCTGATGCGGGAGAAACCTTGGCGTTTCCTGATGCAGGTGTTCAACGAAACCGACGTGATCCAGCACGGTCTGTGGCACGTCATGGATCCGTCGCACCCGAACTACAACGCGGCCGAGGCCTCCGACCACGGACATGCGATTCTCGACCTGTACCGCAAGATGGACTCGATCTTGGACGACATCCTGAGCGCACTGCCCGAGAACACGACGCTGATGCTGGTTTCGGACCACGGTGCGGGACCGCTCCGCCGGTTTCTGCACACGAACCTGTGGTTGATGGAGAGGGGGTTTCTTCAGATTCGACATCGCCCGATCTCTCGTCTAAAACACCGCCTCTTCCGGTGGGGGCTCACCCCGATGAATCTTTACAATACAACGTCGAAAGTGGGACTGGGCCGGGTCAAGACCAAACTCCGCTGGACGGCCAAGGGATATGCGGTTCTGAGATCCCTGTTTCTTTCCTTTGGCGATGTGGACTGGGAGAATACCCTGGCCTATGGGCTGGGGGGAGGGTGGGCCGGAGGAATCTACCTCAATGTGAAGGGGAGAGAACCCCTGGGCCGCATTGAACCCGGCGATGCCTATGAAAGGGAAAGGCGCCGGATCGCCGACGATCTTCGAGGGGTGCCGGATCCGGCAACGGGCGCCCCGTTGGTGTCCAAGGTATGGTTCCGAGAGGAACTGTTCTCCGGGCCCTTTGCCTCGGAGTCTCCCGACCTCTATTTCAGCCCTTCGGACGAGAGCTGTGCGGTGTTTGGCGATTTTGAGTTCTCGTCGAATCGGGTCCTGGAGCCCACTTCGCCGGCGATTTCGGGGCAGCACCGCATGGACGGAGTGCTGGGAGTCTGGGGTCCGCACATTCGAAGGGGGGAGATCCTGGAGGGTGTGCGCATCGTAGACGTCGCTCCGACGGCCCTGCACCTGATGGGAATGGCCGTTCCCGAGGGCATGGACGGCCGGGTACTGAACGAGGCGCTGACTCCCGAGTTTCTGGGAAAGCGGGAGGTGCGGACCGTCCGGGAGGACGCATCGGACTCGTCGGCCGGCGGGCCCCGGTACAGCGATCGAGAGGAAGGCGAGATCATTGATCGCTTGAAGGGACTGGGCTACATCTCATAGCAGCACTCTCCGCTCGCCTCTTCCCTCCGTTTTCCGATTTCGCACGCGGCGGTGGGATCTTGCGATCGGGCCCGTACCCTGGACGAGAGGGAACCGGAAAAGCCGCGGTCCGTGGGGACTACGGCCGAGCTCCGTGTCGGCCTTCGCAAGAGAAGGGCTCGAAATGACCAAGAGGACCGCTCGGGTGCTCCAGTGGCTGGTGGCGGTGGCCCTGGTGGCACTTTTTCTTGTTCTGGCAGATACGTCCCAGCTCCGACGCCTGTCGCAGGTCTCGTGGCCTTGGCTGGGCGGCGTACTCCTCGCTTCGGCCGGACTGGTCTGGAGTGCGGCCGCGCGGTGGCGGAGGATCGCCATCCTGACGGTCGGTGGAGGATCGGCGCCCCTCACGCGCTACGTGTACTCCTTTCTTCTGGGCCGCGTCCTGGGCTTCGTGCTCCCGGCGGAAGCCACCGACGTGGGCGTTCGAACCCTGGCGCTCAAGCGGTCCGAGAGGTTTTCCCTCGCCGGGGCCGCCTATACGGTGCTCCTCGACCGCTTGCTGGATGTCATGGTTCTCCTGTGGCTGGTGATTCCCGCCCTGCTGCACCTGGGGGGGTGGATCGGCGAGGGCACGGCTCTGTGCATCGGCCTGGCGGGTATCGTGTTCACCCCGGTTGCGGTCGGGCGCCGATACCGGAGCGCGGTCGACGCACTGACCCGCGCCTATGCCCGAGTCGTTCGTTCATTGCGGTTCCTGCCTTGGGTGCACGGGATGGATATCCCGGAGTTTCAGAGACGGAGTTCGGACATCGAGCTGGGCGGGCGGGCGTCTTTCGTCGTCTACGCGCTGAGCGCGGTGAAACTGCTGATGGTGGTGGCCCGGTTCTACTTCGTCGCACGGGCTCTCGCCGTACCCGTTTCTGTTGGGATGTCCTTCATCTACGTGCCGCTCGCTCAGGTGGCCGCCCTGGCCGCGGTTACTCCGGGAGGACTGGGTATTCTGGAGGCCGGGTGGTACGGCATCTTGAGGTGGGGCGGGCTGGCACCCGAGGAAACGGTGTTGCTTGTGATCGGTTGGAGACTGTATACTTTTGGTTCTTTGTTGTGTCTTGTGTTAGGCTTGCGAATATGGGAGGCGGTCTCGGACCGACGGATCCAGGCCCGGACGTCCGACTCCGGTGGCTAGATGGAAACCGCAAAGAAGTCGAACCTGCTGATCGTGATTCCGGCTTTCAACGAGGAGAAGAACCTCCCGGCGGTCATTGTGGAAACTCGGGCCGTTGAACCGGATGCGACCATTGTCGTGGTGGATGACGGTTCCACCGACGGGACCGCCGAGGTGGCCCGATCCCACGGAGCGAGAGTGCTTTCCCTGGCCGTCAATCTGGGGTACGGGGCCGCCCTGCAAACCGGGTTTCTGTTCGCCGTCCGGGAGGGATTCGAGCGGGTCGTCATCCTCGATGGGGACGGACAGCACGATCCCGGCTCGATTGGGCGTCTCCTGGAGGTGGACGGCGTCGATGTGGTCCGAGGTTCTCGGTTTCTGGGAACGGCCCGGTACCGCATCCCGCTTGCCCGCAGGATAGGTATGGTTCTCTTCGGTCGTGTGGCCGGCCTGTTTACGGGAGAGCCGGTAACCGACGTGACGTCCGGCTTTCAGGCGTTGAACGGCCGCGCCGTCCGCTTCCTGGCCGAGAACTATCCGACCGACTATCCGGACGCGGACACGGTCATTCTGATGAAGCGGGCGGGATTGACACAAGAGGAAGTCCCCGTGGCAATGCGGGAGCGGTTGAGCGGAGCGCCCATGGTGTCTCCCACGAGGTCTTTCTACTACGTGTTCAAGATGTGTCTCTCGATTCTGGTGACGCTGCTGAGGGAAAAGCCCAGAATCGACTAGGTCCGGTGGACCGGGCTCGGCTCGAGCGACTGAAAACAGGAGGCGAGGATGAATCCGAGGATTCGGGCGATGGCGCTGATCCTGAGCGTGGTGCTCCTCCTGGTGATTATCGATCTGGTGAGAAAACGGAAACTGCGGGAAGAATACTCGTGGTTGTGGATCGTGACCGGAGTGGCGATCTTCATCGCGGCGGTCTGGCAGTCCTTGGTCGTCTGGGTCACGGAGCTGATCGGGGCCAAGATCATCGTGTCCACCCTGTTCTTCGGCGCCCTGATGTTCCTCACGGTGATCAGCATTCATTTCTCGACCAAGGTGTCTCAGCTCAGTGAACAGGTCAAGAAACTCACACAGCAGACGGCCCTGCTCTCGGAGGAGCTGGAGCGGGTCAAGGGACCTCGGAACGCGGGAGCCGTAGAGCGGTGACGGACGGAGCGACCGGCATTGCAGGGGGAAACGGACCGCTGGCCGCCGTGCCCCGGATCTGGATGTGGGGGATCCTGGCGGTGGTCCTGGCCGTGGGCGTTATCCTGCGGTTGGTTGATCTGCCCGCGGATCCCCCGCTCGGTATGACCTGGAGCCACGCGCCCTACACCGACGGAGCGCGGATCGTCGAAGGCGCCCGGACGCAAGTTCTCCAGGGAACGTGGGAAACGGACCCCGAGAATCCGGTGGTTCTCTATTATCCGATCTCCAGTCTTCTCGCCTACGGTATCTTCCGGGTCTTTGGCGTGGGGCTCTGGCAAGCCAATCTCACAGGGGCGATTCCGGGCATCGTCATGCTCCTGCTTCTGTTTTGGGTGGGATCGCGCCGAAGCGCGTGGGTGGGACTGGGGGCCAGCCTGTTGGCCGGCCTCAGTTTCTACTTGGTGACGTACAACCGCCTGCCCATGTCGGAATCGCTGATGCTGGCCCTCATGCTGGCGGTTCCGGCGCTCTTGCTCCGGGACCCCCTCCGGTGGTGGCAGGCCGGGTTGGCCGGCGTGGCCCTTGCCGCCGCGGCCTTGTTCGTCAAATTCCACGCCCTGGTTCTGCTGCCGGTCGCTCTGGTCTGGCTGGCCTTTTTCCGGGAACCGGGGGACGCCGGGAAGGCGGGTATCGGAAGATCGATCGGCGTGTTTGGAGCCGGCTTCGTGGTGGGACTGGGGGTGTGGCTTCTGGCGTTTCTGGCACCCCGGCCGGAGGCGGTTGCCGATTTCCTCCAGCACAATCTCATTTCGCAGTATGGGAAGGGACAGGCAACGGTCGGCATCGCCGGTTTCCTGGGAGATCGGCTGCTGGCGCTCGTGGGGTTGGGCACGAATGTCCGCTTCTTCGGCAGGATGCCGGTGGTCGGTTTTGTGGCCCTCCTGACGGCTCTCGCGTTCGCGCTGAACTGGAGGTCGCGGCGGGGGCCGGAGTACCGGGTGGAGTCGTTTTTCTCGCTGTGGTTTCTGGGAGCCGTCGTGGCGCTGTCCTTTCTGGACTACCGGCCGCTTCGGTATCACCTCCAGATGATCCCGCCGATGGCGGTTCTCTGTTCTCTGGGGTTGGTTACGTTCCTCGAGGGACGGCCCCGCACGGGGAACGGGAGCGGGCGCGCCGGCCCCTTGTGGGTCTTCGCGTTCTCGAGTTTCATAGCGTTTCAGATTCTCATGGAAGTCCCGGTGTACATGGGTCGGCACGGCGCCGGGTCTCAGGCTTTCCTGTCTGCTCTGGGAATCGACCCCACAAAGGCGTTTGCCGCGCTGTCGAGATTCGTGGGCCGGCCGCCGGTCGTGCTTCTTGTCGCGGTTCTGGCGGCCGCGGCCTCGGCCGGTGTGTACGCGTGGGTCGGTCGAGGCCGGCGCGGGGCAAGGCGCGCGCGGACGACGTTCCCGGCTCGGGTTGTCGTGGTGGGAGTTCTGGTGGCGTTGAGTGTGATGATTGATGTGAGCCTTCATCGGGCCACGCGCGCGGGGATTCGACATTCGCTCCGGGACGTTTCGCTCGACCTCGGAAGGATCCTGGGTGAGGGCGGTCTTGTTGTTGGAACGACGGCCACGACCCTGACCCTCGACAATCGACTGCAGTCGCTGCCGGCGTACGGGCGTATCGTGAAGAAGGAGGACGCGGAGCGATTGCGGCGCCATCCGGTCACACACATCATGCTCCGCGATGGCGGGTGGAGCGACTTCCTGAAGACGCATTTCCCGGAGGTGTTGGAGGAAGCAGTTTTCCTACGCCGCTACGTGATCGGTCCCTCGGAGTCCAGCCTGTTCCGGGTGGAGGGGTGGCCGGGGAGCGGTGGCTATCAACCCACGGCTTACGAGCGGGGGATGGGGGCGCTGGCGGACGGAGATCTGAACGGCGCCGCGGCCGATTTGCAGGCGTTTCTTGCCGAAGATCCGGATGAACCGTCGGCGCTGTTCGGGTTGGGACTGTGCATGGAGGGGCTGGGGCGCCCCGAAGACGGGATCGAGCTCATGCAAAGGGCGGTTTCCGAAGCACCGGAGGACCTGGCGCTTCTCACCGACCTGGGGGCAGCCTACGCGCGTCTGGGGCGGGTGAATGAAGCGGTGGACATGTGGCGCCGCGTGCTCCTGCTCAATCCGCGGGACGCACGGGCACGATCGTACATGGGGACTCTCCAGAGGAGGCTCCAGAGGAGGTCATGACGGCCGGGGAGCTCGAACGATGAATGAGCCGGGAGATGTGAGGCCGGATGTTTCCGTCGTCGTTCCGCTGTACAATGAGGCGGAGAGTCTCGGCGAACTGGAACAAGAGATTCGAGAGAGCGTGTCGGGCCTTGACCTGACCTACGAAATCGTCTTCGTGGACGACGGTAGTACCGATGCGTCCTTCCGCGTGATTCGAGAACTCCATGCGGGGAAACCGGGGATCCGGGGAATCCGGTTTCGAAGGAACTACGGAAAGGCGGCGGCGCTGGCCGTGGGATTCGCCGCCGCCAGGGGGACGTTCATCGTCACGATGGATGCGGATCTCCAGGATGATCCGGGCGAGATCGGGAAGCTGCTCGACAAGATGCAGGAGGGGTACGATCTCGTTTCCGGCTGGAAGAGGCAGAGACACGATCCCTGGACGAAACGCTGGCCTTCCAAGTTTTTCAACTGGGTGACGTCCCGCGTCAGTGGGATTCGGATTCACGATTTCAACTGTGGTCTCAAGGCCTACCGCAAGGATGTAACGGAAGAGATCGGGGTCTACGGAGAACTCCATCGCTATCTCCCGGTGCTCGCCCACTGGAGGGGATACCGGGTCGGTGAGGTGGTGGTGCACCACCGGGTCCGGAAGCACGGAAAAACCAAGTACGGCCTTGAAAGACTTGTTCGAGGATTCCTGGATCTTCTGACCGTGGTCCTGATCACACGGTACACGCGTTCGCCGCTTCACTTCTTCGGGACGACGGGCGTGGCCCTGAACCTGGTCGGGGCCGGGATCAATCTGTATCTCCTGGGGCTGAAGATTCAGTATGGCGACATTCGCGGGCGAACGCCGCTGCTGATGCTGGGCGTTCTCCTGATGCTGGTCGGCGTTCAGTTCGTGTCGATCGGACTTCTCGGAGAAATGATCGCCCGAATCCAGCAGTCGGATGAACGGGATTACTCCGTTCGTGAGCGTCTTGAGTAGGCCGGAGTTCGGGACGCGGCGGAGTGCGGGCGCGACATAAGGAGAGTTCGGACGCCTTGAAGCTGGATCACGGGAAGAATCGAAAAAGCGAAGGAGGAAAAGCCAAGCGGTCCGGGAAAACCGCTTCCGGTTGTTCCCGGCGCGGGGGTTCCCGTTCAACGGGTATTCGGCGAGACCGGATCGCCCAACCGCGAGTGGTGGGATTGGTTCTGGGAATCGTCGCTCTCGGCTTTTGCCTGCTGTTCTATAACCCGCTCCTCTCGACGATCGGAGACAACGCGCAGTACGTCGTGTTGGGGAAATCGCTCCTGGCGGGCAAGGGGTTGTCCCATATTAACGCTCCGGACCAGAAGCCGGACACCAAGTACCCGTTCATGTTTCCCCTGATCCTGGCCGGAGTGATCCTGGTCGCGCCGGGGAGCATCGTCGCTCTGAAGCTGGTCGGCCTTGCGGCCTGCGCGGGGGCCGCCATGCTGTACTACGCCCTGTTCAGAAGATCGTCCGAAGCGATCGTGGCGTTGGGGGCCGCCCTGCTGGCCGTGATGAGCCCGGATATTCTCCGCCACAGCACGATCATTCTGGCGGAAGTTCCGTACCTGTTTGCGTCGATCGGCATCCTGGCGTGGGTCTCTTCGGTCGAGGGACGCTGGTCCGAGCGCAGGTGGGTCCCCGTTGCCTTGGTGTTGGTTGTGGCGGCATATTACCTCAAGGCCGTAGGCATCGCACTGGCGGGAGCCATCGTGGTCTCGCTGCTCTTCAGGCGGAAGCGGGCATGGGCGTTCGCCTTCACGGGGGGGTTCATCCTTCTGGTGCTGCCGTGGTTCCTGCGCGTGCGCCGGATCGGCGACGGCGGAACGTACATCGACTATCTGTTCATGAAGGATCCCTACCGGCCCTACATGGGCACGGTGTCGGCGGGTGAACTGCTCTCGCGAGTTACGGGAAACATGGGGATCTACTTTGGCCGTATCGTTCCCGAGTCGGTGTTGCCGTTCCTGGGCAAGGAGGGAGTAGCTCCCGGGCCCGCCCTGCAGGTCCTCTGGTGGATCGCGAGCGTTCTGGTGGGCTTAGGGCTGGTGTACCGTCTGTGGCGGCGGCGAACGATTATGGATGTGTATCTTCTCGCGTTCCTTGGGATCTGCGTGCTGTGGCCGCGCGTGTGGGCGGGGGTGCGCTTCGTGGTACCCGTCATTCCTCTTTTGATCCTGTGTCTGCTCACGGGACTCTGGGCCCTGCTCGGGTGCGTGACTCGAGGACGTGGAGAGCGGGTTCGGGAGGGAGGTCTGATTGGGCTTGTCGCCGTGATGTCCGTGGGGTTCGTGCTGGTCGATCGGGTCGAGGCCGCGCGGGACCGAGAGTATCCGCCCGACTGGAAGAGCTATTTCGAGGCTGCCCGCTGGGTCAGGTCGCATACGGATCCGCAAAGCGTGATCATCTGTCGCAAACCGTACCTTTTCTTTCTGGCGAGCGATCGGCGTTCGCTGGGATACCATTTCTCCAGAGACACCGAAGAGGTGTTGAGCGGCTTTGAGGAAGCAGGCGCTACACATGTCGCCGTGGACCAGTTCTTCTGGACGGGCACAAGCGCGCAATACCTCGTGCCGACGATTCTGGCCCATCCGGATCGATTCGAAGTGATATTCGCGACCGAACAGGAACCGCAGACGATTGTCGTACGGTTTCTGAATCCGGAAACGAAGGAGGGATCTTGAAGCTCTCAGTGATCATGCCGGTGTTCAACGAGAAACAGACCGTGCTGCAGGTCATCGAGGCGGTCCTCGGCGTCGAATTGGGAATGGACAGGGAGATCATCGTCGTCGATGACGGTTCGACGGATGGAACCCGGGATCTTCTGGAGACGGTCGATGATCCCCGCGTCAAGAAGATCCTGCACAGCCACAATCAGGGGAAGGGGGCCGCGGTCGCGACCGCCATCGAACACGCGGAGGGTGACGTGGTGATCATCCAGGACGCGGATCTGGAGTATTCACCCGCCGACTATCCGGTGGTCCTGGAGCCGATTGTCCGCGGCCATGCGGACGTGGTCTATGGAACTCGATTCCTTGGACCGCACCGCGTGTTCATGTTCTGGCATTTCATGGCCAACCGCACGCTGACCTTCATCACCAACATTCTGTACAACACGATGCTCACGGACATGGAGACGTGCTACAAGGCGTTCCGCATCGACGTTCTTCGAAGCTTCCACCTGAAGTCCAGAAGCTTCGACATGGAACCCGAGATCACGGCGAAAGTGTTCAAGCGAAAGTTCAAGACGTTTGAAGTCCCCATCTCGTACAACGGCAGGACGTACGAGGAAGGGAAGAAGATCACGTGGCGAGATGCTGTCATCGCGCTCTGGACCCTCATCAAGTATCGATTCGTCGACTAGGTGCCATGGATCCCAAAGATATCCCGAGAGAGACACTGGACCGGATCTCCAGACTCGACGGCATGAACGGGTGGATTGTTGACGTTATCCGCCCCTACGTCGGGCGGCGAATTCTGGAGGTGGGTTGCGGGATCGGAAACCTGACGGGGGCCTTCCTCGGCCGTGATCTGTTGGTCAGTATCGACGTCGAGGAGGACTTCGTCCGCACCGTGCGCGAGAAGTTCGGCGAGGGCGACCCCGGGTTTCGGGCGCTCACGCTGAACATCGAGGCGGATTCGATCGGTGACCTGAAGACCTGCGGGTTCGACACGGTGGTTTGTCTGAACGTCCTGGAGCACATTCGGGATGACCTGGGCGCCCTGTCGAGGATGCGGAGCCTACTTGCCGAGTCCGGGAGACTCCTGTTGCTGGTTCCCGCGCTCCAGGCGCTGTACGGCTCGCTGGATGTCCATCTGGACCATCACCGGCGGTACGGGCGCCGCGAACTGAGGGCCAAACTGGAGCGGTCCGGATTCGTCGTCGACCGGATGTTTTTCATGCATCTCGTGGGGGCGGTCGGCTGGTGGTTCAACTCCCGAGTGATCAAGGCTCGAATTCTGCCGGAGGGGCAGATCGGTCTCTACGACAGACTGGTCCCATTGTTCCGCTGGGCGGAGAGCAGAGTGCGGCCGCCCGTGGGACTGTCGCTGGTGGCCATTGGGCGGAAAGTCGAGTGAGGCGATGAGAATCCTCGTTCAATCGATCTATTTCCCTCCGCGGGCGGGTGGAATCGAGAACCACGTGTTCTACCTGTGCCGGGAGCTGGTCCGCCGCGGTCACGAAGTGGAGGTGGTCACCGGAAAGACCGAGAGGGGAAGTCCGCTGACGGAAACGGTGGAGGGAATCCGGGTCGTACGCCAGCCGATGCTGGGGCGAAACGTGGTCGGGTGGACGACCCTCGCCGTCACTTCGCTGCCGCTGTTCTTGGAACGCAGCCGCAGCGCGGACATCCTTCACGCCCATACGTTTCAGTCGGCCCTGGGGCCTCGAATCGCGGCTCGTCTCCACGACAAGCCGCTGGTGGTCACGATCCACTCCTCTCATTTTCTGAGATTGGTCCGGAAGCCTCTCTGGCGCCGGGGCTTCGGCTTTCTGCTGAGAGGAGCGGATCGCGTCCTGACGACCTCGGAGGAGCTCGCCGAGGGATGCCGCCGGGCGCATCCGGCCGTCCGGGTCCGGCCCATCGTGAACGGCGTCGACACCGGGTTGTTCCAGCCCACGAGTCCTTCCCTGCCCCGCAAGGGCGGGGAGAAGATTCTACTGACCACGCGGCGGCTCGTTGAGAAGAACGGGGTCGAGTATCTGATCCGATCGATGCCGATGATTCTCGCCGAGGAAGAGAACGTGACGTTGTATCTGATCGGGGATGGTCCCCTGAGAGGCAGGCTGGAGGCGCTGGCGAGGGATCTGGGGGTGGCGGACCAAACCGTCTTCCTGGGAACGATCCCGAACGCCGAGATTGCCGGGTATCTATCGTCGGCGGACGCCGTCGTGATTCCCTCTCTGGTGGAAGCGACCTCGATTTCGGCTTTGGAGGCGATGGCCTGCGAGGTGCCCGTGGCGGCTTCGAGAACGGGAGGACTGCCGGAAATCGTCACGGAAGACACGGGAGTCCTTTTTGAGAAAGCAAATCCGGCCGATCTCGCGTGCAACGTTCTGGGTCTGCTTCGGAACGAACGCGCGGGAGACCTGGGTCGGGCCGGACGAGCGCGGGTTGTCACGGATTGGAGTGTCGAGCGGATGGCGGCCACCCACGAGGACATCTACCGGGACGTCGTCGAAGGGAAGAAGAGGAATGCGGCGGACTGAAACGCTGAAGGTCATGGTGGTCGTCGGCACACGCCCGGAGGCGGTGAAGCTGGCGCCCGTCGTCAAGAGGCTTCGGAGAACTCGGGGCACGCGCCCCGTGGTCGTGGTGACGGCCCAGCACCGGGAGATGGTGGACCAGATGCTGAGGGTGTTTGCCATTCGTCCGGACTACGATCTTGACATCATGAGTCCCCGGCAGACGTTGTTCCAAACGACCGCTCGCGTGCTGGAGGGATTGGAGCCGGTCATTCGGCGGGAAGCGCCCGGGATCGTTCTCGTGCAGGGGGATACGACCAGCACGTTTGCGGGGGCGTTGGCCGCGTACTACGCAAAGACGCCCGTCGGTCACGTCGAGGCCGGGCTTCGCACGGGGCGCAAGATGAACCCGTACCCCGAGGAGATGAACCGGCGCCTGGCCGGCGCGCTGACCGACATTCATTTCGCACCCACCCGGTCCGCGGTCGAGGCGCTGCGCAAGGAGAACGTGCCCGGGCGCAGTATCGTGATGACCGGAAACACGGTCATCGACGCACTCCTCGAGATGGCGCGCCGCGCCAGACGGAAGAGCGTTACCGGGCTGTCCCCGGTCGCCGACACCCGGAAGATCATCCTCGTCACCGCTCACCGGAGGGAATCCTGGGGACCGAAACTGGAGGGGGTGTTCCGGGCGATTCGCCGCATCGTCGAGAGTGAACCGTCCGCCGAGGTCATCTTCCCCGTCCATCTCAATCCCGTGGTTCAGGAGTCGGTGCGGCCTCTTCTGGGTGGAGTCCCGCGCGTTCAACTGATCGAGCCCCAGGACTACGAAGGTTTCGTTTACCTGATGAAGAAGGCGCACCTGATCATCACGGATTCGGGCGGGATACAGGAGGAGGCGCCTTCGTTGGGAAAACCGGTCCTGGTGATCCGGGAGGTCACGGAACGGCCCGAGGCGGTGGAGGCGGGGACGGCGAAGCTGGTGGGAACGTCCGAGAGGAAGATTGTGCGCTCTGCCCTGGAATTGCTGAGATCCCGGCGGGCGTACCGCAGCATGGTGAGACGGAGGAACCCCTACGGCGACGGTCGCGCGTCGGAGCGGATCGTTGAGACGATTCTCCGACGGTTCCATGGATCGGGAGGCGATCGAAGGACGGGGGACGCATGAGAGTTGATTCGAAGAGGGTGAACGCGGGAAACGGTTCAGGGAAGCCCGGCCGGGCGTGGGAGACCGGATGGCGGCCGGATCTCGTGGCCGTGTGCGTCTTGGCCCTCCTGACCGTGATCTTTTTCCGACGATTCGTCTTCTCCGACTTGATGCTGTTCGGAACGGACACCGTTCCGACGGGGTACATGGCGCGGAAGGTCTACGCAGAGTTTCTTACGGGGCACGGAGTGATTCCCCTATGGAATCCGTATATCCTGGGCGGGCTTCCTTTCATCGACGCGCTGCACGGTGACGCGTTGTACCCGGCCTCTCTGATGAATCTGTTCCTTTCGGTTCATCGTTTCATCGGGATCAAGCTGGTGGTCCATGTGTTTGTGGCCGGCCTGTGCATGTACGCCTTTCTCCGGGTCCGCGGCCTTCGCCACATGGCGTCGCTGGTCGGAGGGGTGGGCTATGCGTTTGCCCCCTATCTCGTGTCCCTCATCTATGCGGGGCATGACGGGAAGCTCTACGTGACGGCACTCCTTCCGCTGGCCTTCACCTGCCTGGCGAGGGGGCTCGGTACCCTGAAGGCTTTCTACTTCGTGATGCTGGGCGGCGTCGTGGGTCTCATCCTGCTGACGTCCCACGTCCAGATGGCCGCCTACGCCTTGTGGGGGCTGGGGCTGTACCTCATCATTCACCTGATCGGAGTCTGGCGCCGGGACCGGTCCTTTCGAGCCTGGGGACGCCCGATTCTCCTCTTCGCCGCGGGGGTCTTCATCGGGTTCGCTCTCGGGCTGGTCCAGTTTCTTCCCGCCTACCTCTACACGAGCGCTTTCTCCCCGCGCGCCGGCGGGGTGTCCTACGAGTACGCGACATCGTGGTCGCTCCATCCGGAAGAGATCGTATCTCTGGTGATTCCACAATTCGTTCACTACCTCGATGCCTACTGGGGCAGGAATCCGTTCAAACTGAACTGCGAAGCGCCGGGAATCCTCCTGCTGCTTCTGGGTTCCGTAGCCCTGTGTCTGCGGTGGGGCCGGCGAGCGGCGGCCGTGTTCCTCGTGTCCGTGGTACTCTTCTTCCTGTCCATGGCTTCCACCGGGGCTGTCCGGATGGTGTTCACGCTGCTGGCGGTAGGAGGGTTCGTGTACTCGATCGCGCGGGCTCGAGATCTGGCATTCTACCTTCTCGTAAGTGTGTTCGCCCTCTTCTATGCCGTGGGTGCACACACCCCGCTCTACCGCGTCTTTTTTGAGGTCATCCCCGGAGTCAAATTCTTTCGAGCGCCGAGCACGATCATGATGCTGTTCCTGTTCGCGACCGCCGCACTGGCGGGATTCGGCGCCGACCGGATCCAATCCGCCGGGAGGTCGCCCGAAGGTCAACGGATCCTCCGGTTTCTGGTCTGGGGTGTGGGGGCGGGCGTCGTGCTGCTGGCCGTCCTGGCGGTCGGTCGGGAGGTACTGGTGAACGCCTGGGAGTGGGGCGTGTTTCCGGAGATGGGGGGCAGGCGCGGGATTCTGGAGGCCAATTATCCGGCGTTCTTGAAGGGGGTGGGGATCGCTCTGCTGTTGGCGGCCGGTGCCGCGCTGTGCGTCTGGCTTGTCTCCACGAAAAAAGTGCGACCCGCGTGGGGGGTGGGCGGTCTTGGAATTCTGACGATCGCGTCGGTATGGCCGGTGGACGGAGATTTCGTTCAGACCCTTCGCGTCGAGGAGTTTGTCGTTCGGGATCCGATTACGCATAGGATGACGGAGGATCCGGACCTCTTTCGCGTCCTGCCGGTGACCGGAAATCGGGCGTACGACCGGAATTACCTCCCGATCTTCGGTCTGCAGACCGTCAATGGATTCCACGACAACCGGCTACGGATTTTCGACGAGTTCACGGCGGACGGGCGGCTCTTGAACGGGCGAGTTCTGGATCTGTACAACACCAAGTATGTCGTCACGACCCGGCCCGTCGCGGGCGAGACTTTCGAACTGCTGGAGGACCTGGGGGGGAAACGGCTCTACCTCAATCGAATGGTCTTGCCGAGAGCGTTTCTGGCGTTCAACTTCGAGGTGATCCCGGACGGAGCGCGTGCGTTGGAGCGCCTGATGGACCCCGATTTCGACTACCGCTCGATCCTGATCCTGGAGGAGGCTCCTCCCGGGCTTCGGCCCGACGGCTCGCGGTTGCCCATTCCCGCGGAGGTCCTGGCTTACGGGGCGAACGAAATCCGCATTCGAACCCGGGGAGAAACGCCCGGTCTCCTCTTCATCGGGGACAACTATTTCCCGTATTGGCGGGCCCGCGTAGACGGGGCGCCCGCGCGCATTCTTCGATGCGACTACGCCTTTCGAGCGGTTCCGGTTCCGGGCGGCACGCATGAAGTGGTTCTGACCTATCGGTCAAACCCGCTGCTTGCCGGAGCCGGGGTGAGTGGGGCGGCGGGAGTGCTGGTCCTGGGTTGGCTGGTGGTGCATCTGGTGCGTCGCGCCTCGCGGCGGCCGAGGGACAACGCGTGAGGACCCTGATCATGTCCTTGCCGCGTCCGGGGGAAGACGCATGAAAACAGTCGTTGTGATCCCGACCTACGACGAACGAGAGAACGTTTCCCGGCTGATTCCGGAGGTTCTGGGCGTTGCCCCGGGCATCGAAGTGCTGGTGGTGGACGACCACTCCCCCGACGGCACCGGCCAGCTGGTGGACACGCTGAAGGCGGAGGACAAGAGGATTCACGTTCTTCACCGGCCCGGGAAAATGGGGTTGGGGTCCGCCTACGTGGAGGGATTCAGAATCGCTCTGGACCTTGGGGCGGACTACATTTTCGAGATGGACGCGGATTTCTCGCATGATCCGAAGTACATCCCGAATTTCCTGGACAAGATCAAGGCCTATGACGTGGTTCTCGGTTCCCGGTACCTCGAGGGCGTCAACGTGGTGAACTGGCCGCTCTCCCGGCTGCTGCTGAGCCTGGGAGCCAACCTCTACAGCCGGATCATCACCGGGGTTCCCATCCGGGACCTAACGGGAGGATTCAAGTGCTTCCGGCGAGAGGTACTGGAGGCCATCAACTTCGCCGATATCAAGTCGGATGGATATGCGTTCCAGATCGAGGTGAACTTCAAATCCTGGAAGTCCGGTTTCCGGATGTGCGAGATTCCCATCGTTTTTGTGGACCGGCACGCGGGCACGTCGAAGATGTCGAAGCGAATCATTCGGGAGGCGATGTGGCTGGTCTGGCGTCTGCGCTTTGAGCATTTGGTATCGGGACTGCGGGCGAGGCGGTAGCCGGCGGGAAGGCGGGTGGACAAGAGCATGGCGGTTGGCGGAGAGACGAGACTCCCGGGGGACCGAGTGGTTTCTCTCGTGATCGTAGGCCATCAGACGAAGGATCTCCTGGAAGCCTGTCTGCGCTCGGTCTACGAAATGCGCCCGTCGGTTCCTTTCGAAGTCTGCGTCGTGGACAATGCGTCGACGGACGGAACGCCGGAGATGGTCCGCGGGAAGTTTCCCGAGGTGCAGCTGGTGGAGAATCAGCGGAACGTCGGGTACTCCACGGCCGTCAACGAAGGGTTCCGGAGGACGACGGCCCCCTATGTCCTGGTGATCAACCCCGACATCGTGGTGACCGAGGGGGCCATCGACGCCCTGGTTCGCTACATGGAGGCCACGCCCGAGGCCGGTGTTGTGGGAGGACGATTGCTCAACCCCGACGGCAGCCTGCAGTATTCGGCGCGAACGTTTTACACCCTTCGCGTTCTGCTGATGCGCCGGACGCCGCTCGGGCGGCTCTTTCCCAATTCCAGAGCGATTCGAGATCACCTCATGCTGGACTGGGACCACAACGATGTCCGGGAGGTGGACTGGCTGATGGGGGCCTGCCTGATGATTCGACGGTCGGCCGCCGAGAACGTCGGGCTGATGGATGAGAGATACTTCCTGTACTTCGAGGATGTGGACCTCTGCTACAAGATGAGGCAGCGCGGTTGGAAGGTGGTTTACCTCCCCGAAGCGGAAATGGTTCATCATCATCGCAGGGCGTCGGCGCGGCGCATGATCAATCGGCCCTTCTTCTACCATTTGAACAGCGTATTTCATTTCTATGACAAGTGGGGCGGGTTCTTTCAATCCGTCAAGAGACATCGGAAGCTGGTGCAGGCGCTGACGTTTCTCCTGTCCGACATGATCTCGATAAACCTGGCGTTCTTTGTGGCCTACTTCGCCCGTCTGCTCCTCGGGCCCATCCTGGTCAAGCCTCTCTTCGGTGTCGGCGCGTATCTGGATCTGTTGGTGTTCATCAACGTCACGACGCTTCTGGCCTTCGCCGCCCTGGGGCTGTATCGGGCCAGGCCCGTCGGTTCGGTGGATGAGGTGCTGGCCGTGGCAAAGGGGGCGTCGGTGAGTTTTGTGATCCTCATGGCCGGGACCTTCGTGTCGCAGACGCAGTTCTACTCCCGGACCCTGGTAGCCATGTTCTGGCCGTGTGTGATCGTTCTCGCCTCGCTGGGGAGGATTCTCAACCTTCGCCTGCATTCGGAGCTTCGCGGCTTTCAGTTCGATCTCCAGCGGGCGGTGGTGGTGGGCGGTGGAATTCGGGCGATGGAGGTCCAGCAGAATCTGAGGGAAAACCCTCGTCTGGGCTGCGAGCTGGTCGGGATGCTGTCCCCGGAGGATGCCGCCGCGGACTTCGTTCCTCTCCTGGGACGGCCGGAAGATCTGGAGCGCGTGGTCGAGGAGATGGGAATCCAGCAGGTCATTTTTGCGGATGCTGGTGTTTCGAATGAAACGGTTGCCGATTTCCTCCTCAAGAGTGGCAAGTATGGTGTCGATGTTCGAGTTATGACGGACCTGGAGGAGGTCCTGACCCGCACCGGGCGGGTGGAAGAATTCCTCGGTGTGCCCGTGGCCGTCTTTGAGCGCGGTCCTCTCTTCGGTCTGAACGCGGCGATCAAGAGAGGGTTGGATGTGTTGGGCGCCGTCGTGGGTCTTGTCGTGACCTGGCCCGTGGCGGCGGTGACCTCGGTGTTCCGTCTGCTCCGTGCGGACCCGGGGCGCTCGGAGGCTTGGGACGACCGGCTGCGACGGGGCGTCGGGGGGTTATGGAATGTCCTTGTGGGCCGGATGAGTTTCGTCGGGCCGCGTCCGGCGGATCGGTCAAGGGCGAGCCAGTTGCGTGGCCACTCGGTTGCGCGGCAGGCGCGCCCGGGACTCACGGGTCCGTGCGCGGCGGCCCGGATTCTGGTGGGGGAAAGGGAAAAAGAGATCCTGGAGGTCTTCTACGAGCGGAACTGGTCGCTCGCCCTCGATCTTCGAATCCTGCTGGCGAGCCTTCGACGGGCCCATGGAGGGGTGGAGCGGGTCGAGCGCAGTGAGATCGGGAAGGGGTGAGTGGAGACGTGCGAACGGTCTGTGGGGTGGCGATCCTGATGGCGCTAGCGGTCCCGTCGTGGGCCGAGGACGTGACCGTCTACCTGGGCTCGAACGGCGTCACGGGTGTTGCCGTGAGTTCCGAGGCCGTGTATTGGAGTTCCAGCGGGGGCGTCGGTATCTTCAGCCCGGGCGATTCCGTGTATACCGGCTACGGGAAGGCGGACGGATTGCAGTCCAATCGGCTGACGGCCGTGGCCGTTGATTCGTCGGGCAATCTCTGGCTGGGAACGGAAGAATCGGGTGTCCATTGGAAACAGCCGTCGGGGACGTTTCGATGGATCAGTAGCTACGACGGACTGCCGTCGAACGAAATCACGTCGTTGGACGCGGGGGAAACGGGCGTCTGGATCGGCACATCGGGCGGTGCCAGCCACTTCGTCGGAGACGTTCGGGTCGAGACGGTGTATTCGGGCGGGGGTCTTGCGGTCGGTGCGGTTCTCGCGGTCCTGGTGGACTCGCAGGGTAGGGTGTGGTTCGGGACGGAAGAGGGACTCAGCGTCCGGGACGGGTCCACGTGGGCCGACCATTTCGTCGGCTCGGTCGTGCGGGCCCTGGCGGCCGATCGACACGGGCGGGTGTGGGCGGCGACCGCCGTGGGCGTCTATCGGTATGACGATCCGGTCTGGACTGCGGCGGCAGCCGGTCTCACAGATATCGACGTGTTTGATTTCGCCCTGGCGGAAACGCTCCTGTGGGCCGGTTCGGAGAACGGGCCCGCCTGGTATGATGAGTCCGTCTCCCGGTGGGTGGAGGAAACGGCCGGTCTCCCCGCACACCACGTCGTGACCCTGGGCCACGGCGCCGGCGCAGGACTCTGGGCCGGCGTTCGAGCGGAGGGAGTGGCCTTCTGGAACGGGGCCGCCTGGGAGCCCCGGCGGCCCTCGAGCCCGGCGACCAACTACGTGAGCGATCTGGACGTTGGCCTCGACGGTCATCTTTGGTGCGGAACCGGTTCCGACGGGAATCTGTTTCCTCTCCCTACGGAGGTGACGACCAAAGGTCTTCTTCGATTCCAGGGGGATGAGTGGTTCAATTACCGGAAGGCGAGTTCGCCGCTGGGGTCGGACAACGTCTACCGGGTGGCGCGGGACAGGGCGGGCGGCGTTTGGATGGGCACATGGGGAGCCGGGCTGTTTCATTTCGATCCGGTGTCCGGTGCCTGGGACACCCTGTCCATCGCCTCGGGGGACCTGTTCTCCAACCACATCTCGGCCCTCGTGGCCGGGATGGGGCGAGATGTCTGGTTCGCCGAATACACGTACCCGCACGGCGGCATCGCCGTGGTGGATTCCGAGGGAGTGGTCACGCACTTCGGTCAGAATGACGGGCTCCCTACGATTTTCTTCCGGTCCATCGCCGTGGACTCGGCCGGACGTGTGTGGGCCGGTTCGTACGGTCTGGAAGGAAGCACGGATCTTCCGACACTGGTGCGCCTGGATACGAAGGGGACGTTTGCGAAGAAGGACGACGACGAGCTGGCCGTCTATTCGGCGACGGCCTGGGGGGGGAGTGTCCCCGTGCATGCCCTGGCGTGTGCTCCCGATGGGGGCGTATGGATCGGGGTCGAGTCGGGAATCGCCTGGACGGACGGTGAATCGTGGCTTCCGGTGGATGAGGCCTGCGCCGGAGGGGTGACGGGCCAGGTCCGATCCATCGCCGTGGATCGCAGCGGGATTGTATGGATCGGCTCGGCTCAAGGTCTGGGCGAGTGGAACCGGAACGATCTGACGCTCCACGACACGGCCGGCGGAGGGCTTGCCGTCGATGACGTCATGGCCCTGGCGTACGACTGGACGAACCGCACCCTCTGGATCGGGACCTGGGGCGGAGGCGTGAGCCGGTGGGCATTCGATTCCCCCGGCCCCGCAGTGCCCGAATCGGAAGTGTACGCCTTCCCCAACCCGTTCCGGGCGGACCGGGGGCACCTGCAGATCACGTTTCGGGGATTCTCGGCGGCCCATCCCATCGAGGTGTATACCCTGGACGGTCGGGAGGTGGTCACGATTTCGCCCGGGGTGGATACGTGGGGCGCGACGGGCCGCGGAGGGGAGTCGGTCGCCAGTGGGTTGTACCTCTTTCTCGGCAAGGACGGCAACGGGAACGTGAAATCGGGGAAAGTCGCGATCATTCGATAGCAGATACGAACTGGAGAGAAACGGCCGGGATCACCGAGATCCCCCGCAGATGGGAGAGGACCGAGCATGGCCATCGAAGGGAAGCGGATTCTGCTCACCGGAGGAGCGGGATTCATTGGGTCCCAGGTCGCCAAGCGCCTGGTGGACAAGAACGAAATCGTGATTTATGACAACGGGCACCGCAACGCGCTGAAGTACGCGAACCTGGCGAGTCACCCGAATCTCACGGTGGTTTGGGGGGATGTTCTGGACCTGGAAAGCCTGCTTCGAGCCGTCGAAGGAAGCCAGATCGTCGTGCATCTGGCGGCGATCGCCGGGGTGGACACGGTCATGGGAATGCCCACGCAGACGATGCGGGTGAATCTCTTCGGCACGTTGAATGTCCTCGACGCCTGCGTCGAATCCAAGGTCGAGCGGCTGGTCGATTTCTCGACCAGTGAAGTCTTTGGAAGCTACGTGTACAAGGCGGAGGAACACAGCGCCACCCACCTCGGGGAAGTCGGCGAATCCCGCTGGACCTATGCGGTCAGCAAGCTGGCGGCCGAGCACATGGTCTACAGCTATCACAAAGAGCACAATCTGGACACGGTGACCATCCGGCCCTTCAATGTCTACGGACCGCAGCAGGTGGGAATCGGCGCGATCCACGTTTTTGTGGTGTGGGCGCTTCGGGGAGAAGACATTCTGGTACACGGGGACGGGAACCAGATTCGCTCCTGGTGTTACGTGGACGACATGGTGGAGGGGGCTCTCCAGTGCATGGAGAACAAGTCGGCGGTCGGCCATGTCTTCAACATCGGAAATCCGAGGGCCACGATTACGACGGCCAACCTCGCCGAGCAGATCAAGAGACTCTGCGGTTCGGAATCGAAGATCGTCTACGACGAGATCGGCTACGCGGACGTCGAGCTGAGGATTCCATCCATCGACAAGGCGCAGAAGGTCCTGGGCTACAAGCCCCAGGTGGATCTTGAGGAAGGACTGCTTCGAACCATCGAGTGGTACCGTGAGAGGGGCGTCGAAGGGGATGATTAGACTTACCGTCCCGGACATCCATCCCTCCGATGTGGAGGCGGTGCAAGGGGTCCTGACGTCCGGGTTCCTGGTTCAGGGGCGGAAGGTCCGGGATTTCGAAGCGGCGCTGGGGCGGTATCTGGGGGTGGAGGGAGTCGTTGCCGTGGGCTCCGGGACGGCCGCGCTGCACCTGGCCCTTCTGGCGGCGGGGATCGGCGCCGGGGACGAGGTCCTGGTGTCGGACTACACGTTTCCCGCCACCGCCAACGCGGTCATTCACGCCGGGGCGGTTCCGGTTCTCGTCGACATCGAGCCCGATTCACTGAACATGGATCCCGAAGCGGCCCGCGAGTGCCTGACCGCCCGGACGAAGGCAATGGTTCTGGTCCATGCCTTCGGGCGCCCGGCGAACCTCGCGGCCTTTCGCGATCTGGCGGACGCGTCCGGTCTGGTGCTCGTCGAGGACGCCGCATGCGCGTTGGGGTCGGAATTCGGGTCCGACAAATGCGGGACCGTCGGGAAGGCGGGTTGCTTCAGTTTTCATCCCAGGAAGAACATCACGACCGGTGAAGGAGGAGCCATCGTCTCCGGGGATCCGGCCGTCTGTGAGGTTGCCCGTTCGCTGCGGTCGCACGGCGCGCGCTCATCCGGGGCCCGGCTGTACTTCGAAGCAGCCGGCTTCAACTACCGGATGACGGAGATCGGCGCGGTTTTGGGACTGGGGCAGCTGCTTCGCTTGGAGGACATCGTGGAGCGCAAGGGGCGGTGGGTTGCCGAGTACCGGACCCGGCTGGAAGATATGGACGGGGTGGTCTTGCTGCCGGCCGTCGAAAGAGGACGGGAGTGCCACCAGTCCCTCATCGTTATCCTGGACGATGCCGTGGACCGTAACGCGGTGATCGGGCGAATGAGGGATCTGGGTGTCGAGACCACAATTGGGACGTATGCGCTCCATCGAGAACCGCTGTTCCAGACCGACTACGGATACCGGACCGGACAGCTGCCCCAATCGGACCGAGCGTTTCGCCACACGCTCACGTTGCCGTTATACCCGTCGATGACCCTGGATGAGGTAGAGACGGTATGCCGGGCCTTGGCCGACGCGATTGTCTTCTGCCGGAGAGGGGCATGAGGCGAGTGTTGCCGGGCTGCGGGAGAGTCGCGCGTCGGCCTTGGCCGGCGCGATCGGCGTGTGCGGAGTAGAACATGAGAATCGCGTTCTTCGGCCATCGAAGGATTGCCCGTGGGTCTCTGGAGTCTCTGGTCGAGGCCGGCGCGAGCGTCGTCGGGATCGTGGCACACCCCGAAGCGTTTGAACCGGCCGATCCTGAGTGGACGGCGGCTGTACGGTCGCTGGCGGGTCGGGCGGGAATTCCCCTGGAGACCCCGGGGACCATCGACGCGGCGTTCCTTGCGAAGTTTCGAGAGTGGAAGGTGGATCTTGGAATCGTCGTGGGGTATCTGGCGATTCTCAAACCTCCCCTTCTGCAGATGCCCCGTCTGGGTTTCGTCAATGTCCACGCCGGCATGCTCCCGCGGTACCGCGGACGGGCCCCCCTCTCCTGGGCGATCATGAATGGGGAAGAGGAGGCCGGCCTGACGGTTCACTTCATCGATGAGGGGGTCGATTCCGGTCCCATCATTACCCAGCGGGCGTATGCCATTGGAGAGAACGAGACGGCCGGGGCGCTCTATACGCGGATTGAGGGCGATATCCCGAATCTGTTGCTGGACGTGGTGGGTCGTTTCGAAAGAGGATCCGTCGAGGGGATTCCTCAGGATGAGGAACGGGCCATGTGTTTTCCATCCATCCGGCCCGAACATGCCAGGATCGACTGGTCGAGATCGGCCGGGAACATCCACGACCAGATTCGCGCCCTCAGCAGGCCCTACCCCGGGGCCTGGACCCGCTACCGGGGGAAGAAGATGATCATCTGGAAAGCCCGTCCGCTCGGCATTGAACTCCCCGAGTGCTTCCCGGGTACGGTTGTCAATCGGTGGCCGGGCAAGGGGATTGTCGTGTCCACCGGGATGGGCTATCTCCTGGTGGAGGAAGCGGAAATCGAGGGGAAGGAAGCCGGGCCCGCCGACCGGTCCGTCCGAAGAGCGGGCGTGTCGCTGGGGCTGGTTTCTTCATAGCGGTGCGGCCGGGCCGCTCGAAACCACGGCCGGAGGGGGAAAGCCTGCATGCTTGAGATTGTTGAGGCATCCGCGGACGACCGGGCGGCGTGGGAGGAATTTCTGAAGGAATCCAACAACGGGACTCTGTTCCACAGTCTGGTGTTCCTCTCCTATCACGAGCCGGGCAGGGTGGACGCCCGCCCCCTGATCTTTCGAGATTCTGGGAGGATCCGGGCAGTACTCCCCGGAGCTCTCATCGATCGCAGCGGGGACCTTGTCTTTGCGTCTCCCTGGGGCGGATCTTTCGGCGGCCTGGTTCTCAAAGGAGGGGAGCATTTCGAGGACATCGAGTGCCTCGTGGGAGGATTGCTGGATTGGTGTCGGGCGCGGGACGTCCGGGCGATCGAGATTTCGTCGCCCCCGAGCTTCTATCTTCGCGACCCGAACCAGCTGGCGGAGTTCGTGCTTCTCACGAAGGGGTTCCGGCGCGTTCGGTGTGAGATTACGGACGTTTTGCCTCTCCTGGACGGGGCAGAGGGAGCGCGGTCCCGTTGGCAGGCGAGCGCGAGGAAAGGGGTTCGCAAAGCGAGCGAGAACCGAGTGGTCGTGCGGGAGTCCGGCGCTCTGGAGTCATTCTATCCGATCTTGGAGGAGAATCGCGAACGCCACGGGACCGATCCCACTCACACGCTTGCGGAACTGCAGAGGCTCTTCCAACTCGTGGGAGATCGGCTCAAGTTGCTCATGGCGGACGTGGACGGACAGCCCGTGGGGGGCGCGCTGCTCTTCCAGTGCAACTCGCGCGTGGTATTGAATTTCTACCTGTGTCACAAACATGAGGCCAGGCTCTCCCGGCCGGCGGACGCGGTCATGGCGGCCTCCATCGAAGCCGCTTCGGCATGGGGCGCGCAGTACTATGATCTGGGTACGAGCTCCCTGGGGGGGGAACCCAATCCGGGGCTGCTTCGGTTCAAGGGCAAATGGGGATCCAATCCGTTTCTGAGGGAAGGGTACCGCCTGGATATCGGATGAGCAAAGCGGACGGGTGCGCGTGCGCCGGGTAGAACGATCGTCGCGCTCGGACGCATGCGTGGGACGGGAGCAACATGATCGACGGACACATCCACGTGGGCCGCTGGAGCGAACGGTTCTTCGGTCTTGACGTGCGGCTGGCCGAGGTCGATGAGGTTCTGGCCGAGTGCGGTCTCGAGGGCGCGGCCGTCACCGCTACGGATCTCAGGGACAACGAGTCGCTGCTCCGACAGATTGAGAACGCGCAACTGAAGTACTGGTTCTTCCCCTGGATCAATCCCGGGACGGGCGATGACCTGCGCCGCCTCGAGGAGTGGGGCGGAACGGTTGCGGGCTTGAAGTTCCACCCGTCCTGCGACGAGGTGCGGATCACCGATACGCGGGCCGAACCTTATCTGGAGTACGCGCGGGAGCAGAACCTGCCGGTTCTCGTGCACTGCGGCCGCTGGCAGGAAATGAGCAGCTACCGCTACGCGTTGGAGGCGGCGTCCACCCATCCGGACGTCCGGTTCGTCCTCGCTCACATGGGGGGCGATCAGCCGACGTTGGTTCGAGCCACCACCGAGGCACTCGGGTCGTCCGGGCCGAAGAACGTGTGGTTGGGAACGGAAGGGATTCGGGAATACTGGCTGATTCGTAACGCCATGGAAACCGTGGGGCCGCAGCGGATGATCTGGGGAAGTGATTTTCCCATTGCTCACCCGAGAATGTACCTCGGGCTTCTGGAGGCGCTCTGCCCTACCGACGAAGAACGCCGATGGATGGGCCGGGAGGCGTTTCTATCGGTGGTCGCCGGTTGAACGGACCCGCGGAGGGGAAACGGTCGGCTATGCGTATCCTTCATCTCTGCGATCAGAACTGGGTCGGCACGGCGTCGACATTCGTCAAGATGCACCGCCGTTTCGGGCACGAGAGCCGCATGGTGACGCTGGCCCGGTGCAGGGAGGGTTACGACGAGGACATCTGTCTCCACCTGCCTTTCGTGAAGGGCTCCAGGCTGGATATGCGGCTCAAGGACGTGGTTGCGAGAATCCACGGAAACCGTAGGAAATGGACGACCGAGCAGGATTTGCGTGTCTGGAGACCCCGAAGTCCAGTGGAGGCAACCCTGTTCCGACTTCGGGACCGGCTCTGGGAACGGCGCATCTGGGAGGCCGTGGAACGGCACGATCTGCTGAATTTCGATATCTACCACCTCGAGTCGGGAATCGGTTTCTTTCGAGATTCTCGCATCCTCAGGGATCTCAAATGCCGGGGAAAGAAGATCGTGTGCTACTACCTGGGGACCGATCTCAGGGACCGCGGCGTGATTCCGGAGGTGGACGCGCTGAGCGATCTGAACCTGACCTGTGAGTTCGACCATCTCGGACTCCATCCGGACATTCGGTTCTTCTACATGCCTTTCGAGACGGAACCTTTCCGGCCGAAGTCCGGGGGAGGCGGCGACCGGGTACGGATCTGCCACGCGCCCCGGAATCGCCGGTTCAAAGGAAGTGACATCATCATTCGGCAGGTCCGGGAACTGGAGACGGACTACCCCGTGGAGCTGGTTCTGATTGAGGGCATGTCGCACGAGGACGCCCTGGCCACCAAGATGACCTGCGACATCGCGATCGACCAGGTTGGAGACATGGGCGGCGTGGGGTACGGCGTCAACTCGCTGGAGACGCTGTCGATGGAGATGGCCACGTGCACCCAGATGAGATCCGATCTGGAAGCCTTCATGCCGGATCATCCGTTCGTCAACGTCAATCGGGAGAATCTGAAGGCGAAGCTGGTGGAGCTGGTGGAGAAGCCCGAGCTCCGGGAGAGCAAGGGCCGGGAGGGACGGGAGTGGGTGGTGAAGCACCACGATGCCGCTTCGGTGGTTCAGGATCTGTACCGACTCTACGGCAAGATGGGATGGATGCGCGAAGACCCAAAAACGTAGATCGTGAATCCGTGGTCGCGCATCGTTCCCGGAAGAAGACGTTGGACGCAGACTTTCAACAGGCAGGTTGGCGGTCTTGAGCGGTTCTCGAAGAAGAGCATCGTAGAGAACCGGCATCTGAATCGGCGAGGGCCATGCAAGGGGAAATCCGGAAGGTCGCCGGGCACAGCGCCACTTACGCCCTGGGCGTGGTGGCGGGGGGGCTCGGTCGGGTGTTCCTGATCCCGATCGTGGCCCGTTTTCTATCGGCCGATGAGTACGGGGTTGTGGCGCTCGTCCTGGCTTTCGTGTCGCTGGTCGCCATTGTGATGGACATGGGGTTCTCGACCAGCCTCATCAAGTTCTTCAGCGAGGCGGAAGAACCCGCGTCGAAGGATCGTGTGGTCAGCACGATCGTTCTTGCCGGTGTTGCGTCGGGCGTGGCGATCTCGATGTTCCTGCTTCCACTGGGGAGGGTTCTGTCCAGCGTTGTGTTTGGGCGGGCGGATTATGCGCACTTCATCTACCTGGGACTGGCTCTGGCTCTGGCCTCGACGCTCTTTCGCGTGACCCTCAGCTATTACCAGGCGGTCCCGGCCCCGACCCGGTACGCCGTCGTGTCGGTCGTCAAGGGCGCACTGGCCGTCGGCGGTGCGGCCCTGTTCGTGATCTACCTGGCATGGGGCCCGGTCGGTTTCCTGGTGGGCACGATCTTGCCCACGGCGCTCCTCTCACTCATCCTGATCCCCTGGTTGCTGCGGCGCGTGGGCCTGGGCTTTGACACGGGGGATCTGAAGCGGAGTCTTCGTTTCGGCGTTCCGCTCGTTCCCTCGACCTTCGCCCTGTGGGGACTCACGTATTGTGATATCTATCTTCTGGGGAGATTGGCGCGCCTGGAAGACGTCGGATGGTACCAGATGGGGCAGGAGATCTGTCTGGGGATGGGACTCGTGGTGACGGCCGTGCAGCTCGCCTGGCCACGGTTCATCTTCGCGCACGCGGGCGAGGCCCGCGCACCACGAGTGTTCTCCCTGTTCACGGATTACTACGCGGTCGTGTTGGGTGTTGTGGGACTCGGGTTGTCGGTGTTTGCGGAGGACATCATTCGGGTGATCGGCTCGAAGGCGTACGTCCCTGCGGCATCGGTGATTCCGATCCTGTGTCTGGCGACGCTCCTGTTCGCGCTCTACGGAGTGTTCGCATCCGGTGTGCAGATCAAGGGACGGACGGAATTCATGGCATTCACGACCGCCGGGGGGTTGGTGCTCAACGTGGTTCTGAATCTGGTGATGATCCCACGATGGGGAATGGTCGGCGCCGCCTCGGCAAGCGTCATTGCCAACATTGCCATGTGCGGCGCGGCGCTTGGGATTTCGCGGCGCTTCTATGTGATCCCGTTCTCCGCGCTTCGCCTGGGAGGAACGCTTGTGCTCGGCGTGGCCCTCTTTGGCGTCTCGACCTGGGCCGAGCATCTACCCGGTCTCGCCTGGGTGCTGCTGGCCAAGGTGGCCATTGTGGCCGCGCTCCCCGTGTGGGTCATGTTCGGGTTCTTCTCGACGGAGGAGCGGGGCAAAGTGAAGAGTCTGGTGAGGGATCTGTACCACCGGGGGGCCGGCTGATGCGGGTGTCCGTGATCGTGCCGAGTTTCAATCGTCCCGACCTCATCGTGCGGACGGTGAGAGGACTCATCGTCCAGAGTCTTCCGTTGGACGAGTACGAAGTCCTGGTCGTGGATGACCATTCGGATCCTCCGGTGACGGACGCGTTCTTCGGACATCGTCTTCCGAGGAGCGTCAAGATCATTCGCTCGGATGAGAACCGGGGCCGGGCGGCTGCCCGGAACATGGGGATCCAGGCCGCGACGGGCCGGGTCGTGGTCATGCTGGATGACGACATGGAGGTGGTTCCGGAGTTCCTGGAGGCGCACCTCAGGATTCATGACGCACGTGAGAAGGCCGTGGTCCTGGGGAAGATCGCCGCCGCTCCCGAACTTGGACGCGCCCCGTTCCTGAGGTACCTGGACAGCCGGGGCCCGGAGAAGATTCCCCGGGGAGAGGCGATTCCGGCGAAGTACTTCGTCACCGGCAATGTCTCCGTACCGCGGTCCGCGCTCGAGAAGGTGGGCGGATTCGACGAAGGATTCAGTCTGTACGGCGGAGAGGATACGGAGCTGGGGATGCGGTTGGGGAAGGCGGGCTATGTCTTTCTGTACGCGCCGGATGCGCTGGCGCATCATCTGCACATCGTGGGCATCGATCGGCTCTGTGAACGGCTATCGGCTTACGGCCGGAACGGGTTGCCGGGGATGGTGGAGAGACACCCGGAGCTGAAGGCGCTGTTGTCTCTGGATATTCTGGATCCTCCCCGGTGGGGGAGTGAACCCCTGGGGTCCTCACTGCGGCGATGGTTTTTCCAGGCAAGTCTGCGGCCGGGCGTGTTTCGCGCCGCGCGGGTTCTGACCCGGGCGACGCCGTTGGGGCGGGCTCTCTATCCGGTGTATGACTACCTCAGGGCGTACGCGTACATGACCGGGTATCGGGACGCCGCGGGAGAGAGGGGGGGCGAGTGAGCTTTCGGCGGTGGGCCCCGCGGATCGGAGGGATCCTCCTCCTGCTCGTTTCGGGCGCTTGCGAGTGGGGCGATCAGGTGGAGCTCCGGAAGTATCCGTATCCCTACCGGGCCGCTCTGGCCGTCTCCAGCGATATTGACGAGACCTGGTCGCGTGAGGAGTTCATGGACATTCAGATGTTTCTCTGCACGCGGGATTCGACGGGGCTCGGTCCCGGTCTGGATCTGGAGGTGGGGAACTCGTTCTGGTTCTATGACTGGACCGGCCGATCCTCCTTCACCTACTTCGAAGGCCGGACGGATCGACCTTCGCCCGATGCCGCCCTAATTGAACAGATGGTGCGTCTGGGGTACATCGACGTTCTTCACAGCTACGGGGACTTCAGCGAAGGCGGTTTTCGCCGGGAATCGGCCGGCCCGTGCGTGGACGTGCTGCGCCGTTGGGGGCGGGCGGGTCACCCGATTCGCGTGTGGGTGAATCACGGAAATCGCCTCAACCGGCAGGCCGTCGGGCGGCTGCCTTACCAGCGGGGAGATGATCCCGGGAGTCCCGAATACCATACGGACATGCTGCTGTCTGCGGGGATCGAATACGTCGGGATGTGGGAAGTGACCCACATCGTGGGACAGGAAACGCGACACCGCCCGAAAGATCTGGTGAAGGACGCCGCCGCCGCCCTCGTGTACGTTCTCAATCGCGTGCGCGGCCGGCCTCAGACGCGGTTCCGGTTCGAGAACTCGCTGATGCGGCTGGCCGATCTCGACGACGGCGGGCAGGTGTATTCCTTCCGCCGGTTCATCTCTCCGGGCCGGTTCTCGGGCGCCGACGTGTGGAATCTCCCGGAGCAGATCTCGCCGGACGTTCTGGAGGAACTCAAATCCAGAGAGGGGACGCTGATTCTGTACACGCATCTGGGGGGGAATCGAGGTCTCGACGATACCGTTCCTCCGGAGTCACGAAGCGCCCTCAGAGTTCTGGCGAACGAGTATCATTCGGGAGAGATCTTCGTGACGACGACGTCCCGGCTTCTGGACTATCATCGCATGCGCGACGCCCTGTCCTGGCGTGCGGTTCCGACCGGAGACAGCGTGACCGTCTACATGACCGGAGTCGAGGATCCTCTGGGGATCTGGCGGCGCCCGAGTCCGCAGTTCCTGCAGGGAATGACCTTCTACGTGCCGCGGGCCGAGCGGTCCGCGATCCTGCTGGAGGGAGAGGTGATCAAGCTCCAACGGAATCCGGCGGACCGGACCGGCCGTGAATCGGTGACGATTCCGTGGGAGAGACGCGCATTCCCCTCGAATGGTGTGGGAGCCGAGAGCCCGGAGGCGGAAGTCCGCTAGAACGCGTCTCACGCGCCCCGCCCGGGGTGTGGGTTGTCGACTCTCAACTTTCGACTTTCAACTTTCTGCAGTATGGGCCACGCTGTGGCCGTTGCTCGGGCGAACCCTCCCCGCGGCCGGCCCTGGGTATGGGTTATCGCCTCTCACCTTTCACCTCTCGCCTCTCTGCTTGATCTGGCAAGGGGGCGAAGAATGGGGTCGTAAGGCTCGAGCGTAGGCTTTCCGGCCGAGCAGGGTACGGCTGTCTACGCTGTGTCACGGGGCCTTCGCTCGAGCCCAAGGCCCCATCTTCGTCACCGCGCCGGGCCGCTCTCTAGAATCCGTGAAATCCGTGGCTGCAGGGTTTTCGACTCTCACCTTTCAACTCTCGACTCTCTGCTCTACGGGCCTTTTGCCGCGGCAAAGGTCCGGCGTCTCTTGGCCACGAGCGTGAGTGAGGTACTGAATGGGCAAGGAGGGCGGCGATCTGCTCGGACTGAGAGGCCACGCTCGGGCCTACGATCCGGCGGACCTTCACCGCGGCCGGCCCGGGGTATGGGTTATCGCCTCTCACCTTTCACCTCTCGCTTCTCTGCTTGATCTGGCAAGGGGGCGAAGAATGGGGTCGTAAGACTCGAGCGTAGGCTTTCCGGCCGAGCAGGGTACGGCTGTCTACGCTGTGTCACGGGGCCTTCGCTCGAGCCCAAGGCCCCATCTTCGTCACCGCGCCGGGCCGCTCTCTAGAATCCGTGAAATCCGTGGCTGCAGGGTTTTCGACTCTCACCTTTCAACTCTCGACTCTCTGCTCTACGGGCCTTTTGCCGCGGCAAAGGTCCGGCGTCTCGCGGATAATGGTTCATGGGTTTGCGATTTGTCAGGATCTTCCGGACAGGAAGATGAGCATTTGTCAGGATCTTCCGGACAGGAAGATGAGCAACCGATCGCCGGGGTGGATGAGGTACTGGTTCCGATCGAGGCTGTTCCACTTGCGCAGGTGTTCGACGCGCGTGTTGTGAGCGCGGGCAATGCCCTCCAGCGTGTCCCCTCGCTTGACCACGTAGACGATTTTCTCCGCCGCATCTTTGGATTCACCGGGAGTGGCGGCGGAACCCGTGTACCCGGGGGTCGGCACCGTGAGCGTCTGGCCTTCCCGAATGAAATTGCGGCTCTTCAGGTTGTTTGCGGATTCAATCAGGGAAATGGTGGTCCCATAACGCCGGGCAATGTGGGAGAGAGTCTCGCCGCGCCGCACACGGTGCTCCGTGAACTGGGTCTGGCTTGCGAGACGCTGATCCTTGGGGGTTCGAAGGAAGCTCTTCTCGCATTGCTCGCGCGTTCCACTGGGGATGCGAACCGGGAAACCGGATTCTCCCGCCGGCGTGCAGCCCCGGCGCAGGTGGGGATTGAGATCCTTGAGGTCGGCCTCAGGCACGCCACAGCATCGGGCCAGCATCTCCAGGTCGGTCGCCTGGTCCACCTCAAAGACGTCGTACGTGAGGGGCGGCTCGTATTGAACGTCAAATCCATAGGCCTCGGGATCGGCGGCGATGCGGGCCGCCGCCATGTAGCGCGGAACGTAGTCGCGCGTCTGGCGCGGAAGCCGCAGCCGCCAGAAATCGCGCGTCCCCCCCGAGAGAATCGCGTCCATCACGCGTTTCTCTCCCGCGTTGTACGCCGCCAGCGCCAGGGGCCAGGACTCAAAGATCTCCCACAGTTTTCGAAGATGGAGGGCGGCCGCCTCGCAGGATTTCTCGGGGTCCCGGCGTTCATCGACCCAGTAGTCGATGCGAAGGCCGCACCGCTCGGCCGTCGATCGGATGAACTGCCACACGCCCGCGGCGTGGGCCACGGAGTAGGCCTTGGGGTTATAACCGGATTCGATGAGCGGCAGATGCGCGATCTCCTCGGGTAGTCCCCGGTCCTGGAGAATCTTCCGCGTCAGAGGTCCGTATCGCCCCGAACGCTCCAGATAGGTGGAGAATCGCTCCTTGGCGTCCTCCGAGAAATACGCCTCCCAGTGTTTCGTCTTCTCGTTGGCGATGATGGGAACGGCGGGAAGCGTACCGGCCGCCTCCGCCGGGTGAGCGAGCGTCAGGTTCTCCCCGATCCAGAGAATGTCGTACTCTCCGTTTCCGGAAACCTTGCCCAGGAGGTACGCCGCCTTGCGGCCCAGAAGATCGCGATCGTCCGCTTGGGGGGTGCCCTCATCGGCCGTCTCCGCAAGGAGGTCGATGACGGATCGGAAATGAGCGGCCGCCTGGTCCAGCTCTCCGGCGACGTATTCCTCGATTCCGGCGTAGTAGATTCGCGTGGCTTCCTCCAGATCGGCTGCGGTCGCGTTCGGCCAGTCGGCCTGGCCGGCCGGGACCTCCGAGGGTTCCGAGGGCGGAGGCGGGTAGGCGCCGACCGAGCTCGTGCAGCCGAGCAGTGCAACCACCACGACGAGCGTGAATGCGAATCGAAGATGCCCGATCATTGCGCGGCCCCCGATCTTTCTCTGCCGAGGCGCGACTGGACCGTGCCCAGGAGACTGCGGGCCTGTTCGTGGTCGGGGCGCGCCTGGAGGATGTTCTCCAGTATGCTGCGTGCATCCTCCGACTTGCCGCGGCGATGCAGCGAGAGAGCCATGTTGTAGCGCACCTCTTCCCGTTTGCCGGCCGCATTGGGGGCCAGCTCCAGGGCCTTGGCGTAGAGCCTGTCGGCCTGGTCGTACTCGGCCAGGTCGTCGTATACGTTCCCCAGATTCAGATGGAAGTTGTAGAACAGCGGAGAACGCCGGACCACGTCCCTGAGGAGCTCGACGGCCCGGTCGGATTGTCCCTTGTTGTGATAGGCCAGGGCGAGATTGTTCAACACGCCGGGGTCGTTGGGATGCAGCTCGAGGAGCTGATAGTAGGTCTCGATGGCGGAATCGAAGAGTCTCAGCTGTGTGTACGCGCTCGCCCTGTAATTCAGGAGCTTGTCGTCGATTTCCCCTTGGCTCAGGTCACTGGCCTTCTTGAGGGTTCGGAGCGCCCGCCCCGGTTGATTCGAGACCAGGTAGGACGATGCGGCCATGACCAGGTTGTTGTAGTCCATCATGTCCTTCGGATCCTTGCCGGTCTGGCAGGCCCGGACCAGATCGTTTTCGAGCTCGTCCAGGCTCTCCTGCGGCAAGGAGGATCCGCCGATGTAGCCGAGACTCCTCAGACGCTCCTCGGCCTCGGCGTCCATTTCGAAGGTGGAAGAACCGGGCAAGGTGGCGGGTTGGCTGATCAGGGCCACGAGGCGATCTTTCATTCGTTCGGCCTCGGACGGGACGGACGCGGCCAGGTTTCGCTGCTCGGTGGGATCCTCCGAAAGATCGTACAGCTCGGGCGCGGGGGCCAGGATGTACTTCCAGTTGTCTTCGTAGATGCCGCTCAGCTGGCTGTAATCCTTCGTGAGTTTTCCCTGGGCCGTCTCGGCATAGAGAGGCCAGCTGGGGTCTTTCTCCTTCCCCTCCAGGAAGGGGAGAAGGCTGTGACCGTCGACGGGGACGGTGAGTTCGATGCCGAGGATCTCGAGGAGCGTCGGAAGGATGTCCGCGAGACCGACCCGCCCGCCCACGCGGCGCCCGGCGCGGTAGGAGATGCCGTCGATGTTCGGAAGCCGGACGATGAGCGGGACGTGAAGCGTCGTGTTGTAGATGAGCAGTGCATGGCCGTATTCATTGTTGCGGCCGAAAGCCTCTCCGTGATCGCCGACGGCGATGATCAGGGTCCGATCGTAGAGTCCCATCTCCTTGAGTTTCCTCAGAACCCGGCCGACGTGGTCGTCCATGTAGGCAATCTCGCCCTGGTAGCGAAGGAACTCCGTATCGCCGTAGATGTTGAACCCGGCGGGAGGATCGTACGGATGATGGGGGTCGTAGTAGTGGAGCCACAGGAAGAAACGCCGGTCGCGATGCGCCTCGAGCCAATCCAGCCCGCTGGCCGTGATGGCGTCCGCGCGGCGCTCGATGGTGCTGAACTCGTTCTTCTGGAACCCCTGGCTCATGTCATCATCATAGAAATCGAAGCCCTGATCGAGTTGGAACTGTTTGTCCAGGACGTACGAAGAAATCACGGCGCCGGTGGCGAAACTCTGTTCTTTCAAGAGTTCGGCCAGGGTGATGTGTTCGGGGGCCAGAAGGAACCAGCCGTTGATGCGTACCCCGTGATGCAGGGGATAGAGTCCCGTCATCATCGACGTGTGGGCCGGCAGCGTCAGGGGCACGGGAGAAATCGCTTCCTCAAAAACGGTGGCCTCTGCGGCAAGCGCGTCCAGATTGGGGGTGAGCCCGGTTTCGTTCCCGTAGCAGCCGAGCTGATCAGCCCGAGTCGTGTCGAGGGTGATGAAGAGGATGTTGACGTCGTCCCGGGAAATCTTCGGACCTTTGGCGCAACCCGTCAGGCCGACCAGGGCCAGGGCCGTGCACAGCGTCGCAACGAAGGTCTTTCGGTGTCCTGTCATTCTGCGTCTCCAAGCGGTCGCCGATGTTGTCGTTTTGCAGCACCCCTATGGTCGGTCGGTTAAAGGCCCGACTTTAAGGGGGAGGGGGTCGATCCCGACATGCTAGCGAAGACACGCGTCTGCGGCAAGTCTTTTTGGGCCGCCCCCGTTGCCCGGGCACACGACCGGGACCGATTGTCGCCCCACCGCTTTCGAGGTTTGATCTCCTGCAGTTCGAGGCAAGAAGAAACCCCGGTTCCGAAGAACCGGGGTTTCTCTTCGATCGTTGAATCGAATCGACTACCTGTACAGGCTCTTGATCTCGGACCAGCTCGAGCTTTCCGTAGCCGTCGGGCCGAGGCAAGTGATGTAGGCGTCGATCAGCCACTCACACGGTCCGCCAGTGCTGTAGAAGTAGTTGTGGCATCCCGGGGGAATGGTCGGGTAGTTGGTGCAGCCATAACCCGGACCGCTGACCCAGAACGGGCACGGCATACCGTAATTGAGAACGTAGTCGTAGCCGTTGACGAAGACGAACGAATGGTGGTCGAAGCAGTCCCACACCATGCAACCGGCCGCCATGTCTTGGGCGAAGTTCTCGGAGAGCGGAACATTGGCGCCACTCAGCGGATCCATGTCGGTGACCACCACGACAAACTTGCCGAAGAGCTCATCGCACGGGCAGAGTGCGAGCTCGCCGAAGTTGAAATAGTGCCAGTACGTGAGCGGATTCGTGGGAGTGCCGTAGACACCGCCCAGCGGCTCGCCGACCGGCGCGCAGCACTCATTGGCGCAGTAGATCTCGACGTCGTTGACGCCGTACGAATTGGCGAAGAAACAGCCAAAACACACATCCGTCAGGTGACGGCAGTCATTCGGGCAATCGGCCAGGTCGAAGCAGGTGCCGTACGCGGGGTTCATGCCATTGACGGTGTAGGCATCCACCCAACCGAAGTAGCAGTACCCGCCCCAGCCCCACATCCAGCTGGTGCACCGGTTGTAGTAGTACAGCCAGCAGTCTTCCTCGGCAGCCCGCATTTCCTTCTGGGGAGCCTGGAAGTCCTGGGTTCTTACTGGAATGGCAAAGCTGGTGGCAGCAAATGCCAGGACCAGAAAGGCACAAAGCAGAATCTTCTTCATCTTGGTCTTCCCTCCTCATGCGTGTGGCTTCCGCGGAAGCCAACAGTCAAAGGATTACCCTACAGTGAAGGGAGCGTTTGGAGAAGTCTCCCCGAGCGGCCTGCTCCCTCGATCCCCTCACGCGTCCTTGCGGGCGGTGAGAGACCGCACGAGACGGGACCCGCACAGGCACATCGAAGTCGGCGGTTCCCGCAACACGCATCCACCAACCTGCGGTTCATCCCCCCTTTCGCTCTTGAAGCATTCTCAGGACGATATCACATCTACTCACGGATCACCTGCGCTGTCAACTTTGGCCCACAGGGACGGCGTCTCCACATCTATAGACAGACCCGCCCTGTGCACCGGTCCCTTTCACAGGCGTGTAACCATGGTAGCATATTGTTAGAACGATTGTCAATAGAGAAACAAGCTCCCTATGTCGCTATTTGCGTGTTGCATAGCAAAACCGCGACAATTGATTATCGGGCAAGCAGTTACGCTCTGCATGGGCATTCCGCTCGTGCCTGGGAATTCGTGATTTTTTACCCCAGAAGCTCGGGCCCTTTTCTGATTCCATGCAATCCGGCCTTCGCCCCTGCCGGCGGAGCGCCCGGTCAGGCGATTTCTCTTCTATACCTTCGGTCGGTGGAGCGGCGAGCTGAACCCCAATTGACAAATCATCCGCCGGATATTGGCCGATCCGGTCGGCCTGGGATGTGCCGGGGACGTGGAGACGCTCGACGGCACACGGTCCTCGAGAAGTGCAAATGTACGTAACTCATTCAGGGTTCAAAGGCTGAGGTCCGGCCGGCAGGGGAGGGCGTTCGGTTTTCCGCAATTGGGTTGCAGCGGGGGCGGTACTCGGTTTTCTGCAATTGGGTTGTAGGAGGGGCGGCACTCGGTTTTCTGCAATTGGGTTGTACTTCGACAGTACCTTTGCTAAAGTCGAGCGGTACGGGGCTCGTTCATCTCCATGGATCCGGTGTGCTCTTGGGCTACAAGACAGGGGGAGATCTTTGATTCGGGCAAGCGTGATGTGCGCGACGGTCATTCTCGCGATTGGCGGACAGGCGGTGTGGGCGGGGAGCGTGAGGGTCCCAGTGGACTATGCCACCATTTCCGAGGCGCTCGCCTCTGCCGGAGCGGGAGATACGGTCTTCGTCGACCCGGGGCAATATCCGGAAAACCTGTCGATCTCGCGGTCCGTTCACCTGATTGCGGAAGGCGACTCGACGGCGGAAATCGTCGCTCAAGAGCGTGCGACCCCCGCAGTGCACGTTGAATCCGTTCGCGAGCCGTGCACCGTTCGAGGATTCAAGATCAACGGAATGTACTTCGCTTCGGCGGGCATCCAGGCGGAGGAGTCGTTCGTCGACATCCTGTCGAACGAAATCAAGGCCACGACGGTCGGCGTCTTCTTCCGCCGCTCTCAGGGTCGAATCGAGGACAATCTCTTCCGGGTGAACCCCGGCGGTGCGCTCCGCCTGCACGGAAGCTCGCCCCTCGTTGTTCGAAACCGATTCGAGGACGTGGCTCCCATGGCCATTCAGATCGTCGGGAAGGACAGCGCCCCGGTGATCGGGGGGCGCGACGGATCGGGAAACGTATTCGGGGCGGGATACAGCACCTTGGTGTCCAACGAAACCAAGAACGACATCGACGCCCGTTATAACGAGTGGAACTGGTCCGCCACGGTCGAGATGAAATCGCAAGGATACCCGAGCAACATCACGGCGATCTACGATCAACTCGATGACGCCGGTCTCGGAACGGTGGATTTCCGCAACTGGGTCGAGGGAGAGTCGGCAGGCGGCCCGGGTGGAAGGATGATGTGGCTGATCCCCGTGGCGGTGGTTGTGGTGTTGGTATGGGTTCTTGCTTCTCGTCGAGCGCGCGGCGCCCGCGCCTAGCGCGCGGCGCCCGCGCCTCCTCGAGGGCCCCGGATCCGGGGCTCGAGCGGGACCCTGAGGGACTTGACCAAACGGAGTCTACGTTGACACGGACGGGTTCTCGTTCCGCCGACCCGCAAAGGGTGAATTTCATCGCATACCTCGGCGACCTGATGGGCAGCGGCCGGGCGCTGGACGAGGATACCCGGTCTCAGCTGCGGGCCCTGGTCGAGGAGAGGGACCGGTTTCGTCAGTGGGAAGGCCTGCTGAACCTCTTCTTTCGGCTGGACCGGGAGGGGACGTTCCGGTTTCTCGGAAAGGAAAACGGGGAGCGCGGCTTCTCCTACCGGTTCCAGGATACGGCCTCGAGGTCGACCGTCGTCATCCCCGCCCCACCGGTATCGTTTCGAAATGCAGATCCGCATCGTGCGAGGATGCCGTTTCTGTACCCGTGTCCCATGCCGATCTCGGCTGCGGCTCTCACCGAGTCCCTGCGCCGATCCTGCCGGCGGGAACTGATCGAGCGGCATCTTGGCGACATGGTTGTCCTGCGGGTGGAGGGGGCCGAGGCGAGTGTCATTGGCGGCCCGGAAGGACGCACCTATGACGGAACACCAAGGTTTCTGCCCCACTACGTCGATGAACACGTTCTCGGCGAGGGACGGTGTCTCCTGATTGCCGATCTGCGCTGCGATTCCGTGCTGCGGACGGACCCGGTGGGGAGATACTTCAGAAGCATGGGAGCGTTTCCCCTGAAACCCGACGCGGGGCGGTCGCCGATCGGGGTGCTCGAGGTCTGGCGCCGCGCGCCCGGAGCGTTCGCGGACGAAACCGCCGATTTCCTCGCTGCGTTCGCGTCCTTCGCCGCGAACCTGGCCGCCAACGTGAACCACCTCGAAGGCCTGATCTTCATGGATGCGGTGGCGGGCATATTCAACCGGCGCTCCTTCGACGAGATTCTCCTGGACCGGGAGATCGCTCGGGCGGACCGGAGCGAACAGAAAATAGCGTTGCTTCTGGTCGATATCGATGATTTCAAGGCGATCAACGACACCTGCGGTCATCCGGTCGGTGACCGGGTGCTGCGCGAGGTTGCCCGCCTGATGAGGGACCGACTCCGGCCGCTGGTCGATTCGGTGGCTCGTTTGGGTGGGGATGAGTTCGCCGTTCTCCTGCCCGGGATGAGCGAGGTGGATGCGGCTCGCCGCGTGGCCGAGAGATTGCTCGAGAGCGTGGCGGAGTTTGATTTTACGCACCTCGGCCGCGCCATGCCCGGGCGCGTGAGCCTGAGCATCGGAGGTGCGGTCTACGACGGCCGTGGAAACGCGGGCGGGCGGAGTCGCAAAGATCCGAAATCGCAGTTGATCGAGAGCGCGGACCAGGCCCTCTATGAGGCGAAAGAAGCCGGGAAGAACCGCGTCGTGGTGTGGGAGGAGGAGATCTCCTGAAGCCGGAAGCCCGCGTGATCCGGCAGGGGGTGGTGGGAGGCGAGGAGCCTCCGGGGTCTCTAGGCTTGGGTGGCTCGAGCAGATGAACAACGGGCAAGCGCGCTCACGGCGACTTCTGTGGATCGGTCTGGTTCCTCTGTTGCTCGGACTCGTCGGGCATGCCTTCCTCTATGACTACGTGGTCGACGACGCTTTCATCTCCTTCCGATACGCTCAGAACCTGGTCGGGGGAGAGGGGTTGGTGTATAACCCGGGCGAGAGGGTCGAGGGCTACACGAACTTCCTCTGGGTGATGCTGACGGCGCTCGGCATGGCGCTGGGCGCGGATCCGGTTCCGTTTTCCAAAGTTCTCGGTCTGCTGTCGGCGGCGGGAGTGCTGGCCCTCACTTTCGGTTGGCCGGGAAACGGCATCGGTCGCGGCGGAGTGCTTCGTCTTCTGGCGCCGGCGCTCCTGTGCCTCTCGCCGCCCTTTGCCCTGTGGTCGGTCGGAGGTCTTGAGACCTGTGGGTTTACACTCCTGGTCTTCACGGCTCTCACCGCGAGCATCCGCATGGATCGAGCGGGTGAGCATCGGGCAAAGTGGGAAGGATGTTGTGGGTTTTGTCTCGCGCTCGCGATCCTGACCCGGCCCGAGGGATGGATCGCCGCTCTTCTGGTGGTGCTGGACCGCGTGTTCGGGGCCGCCCGTGAAGGCAAGACCGTTGGGCGGTTTCCGGTCGTTCTGGTCGCCGTCTGTCTGGCCGCGGTTCTCCCCCACCAGATCTGGAAGTGGTCTTACTACGGCCATCCGTTTCCAAACAGTTACTATGCGAAAGTCGGGTGGACCGGAGCTCAAGGTCTAAGGGGACTGACGTACCTGGGCGGTTTTACACGGGGTTTCGGATGGCCGGTGATAAGCCTGGCGCTGGTGGGGTTGGCGGGCGGGTTCAAGGAGCGAGCCGTCCGGCTCCTGTACCTCTGGACCGTTCTCTATGTCGCATACGTCGTGATCGTTGGCGGAGACGGGCTCTGCATGTACCGTTTCTTCGTGCCGATTCTGCCGGCCCTTTGCCTGCTCGCCGAGCGGGGAGTGCGCGTTCTGTCGAGAATGGCCGCCGGCTCTTTCCCGGGCGCCCGGCGGTGGGCACGGGTGAGCCTCTGCGCGCTCCTCTGCGCGGCGCTCGGGCTTCTCACGGTGAAACCCAGCATCGCCTCAAAGGAAAAGGAATTCGTCCGGCAGGACAAGCAGTTCGTGATGCACTGGATCACCATCGGGAAATGGCTTCGGCACTATGCTCGACCGGACGACAGGATCGCCGTGACGACGGCGGGGGCGGTACCCTACTACTCGGGTCTGTACGCCATCGACATGCTGGGGATCAACGAGCCGGTGATTGCTCACCGGAAGATGCCGGGAATGGGCGAGGGAATCGCCGGGCACGAGAAGTACGACATGGCGTATGTCGTCGATCGGCGCCCCACGTATCTCTTCCACCACCTCTTCCTGCTGACGAAGGCGAAATTCACCCGGGAGCAGTTCGAGACCCCTTGGAATCCCGGCGAGGAAGACCTTCTCAGGAGCGAGGAATTCAAGCGCGTCTACGAGCCGGTGAGTGAGCAGGTCAACGGCTTCTACATCAATTTCTTCCGCCTGAGGGAGACCGGTCAGGGGGAGGCGGAGTGACGGCGGCGGACGTCCATACGAACGGCCGGCGTTGGGCGGGCGAAACGATCCTCGTCCTGACCCTGGCGGCCGTGTGTTTCGGGCTGGCCCTGCACCAGGAGGCCGACGTCGATCTCGGTTTCCATCTTAAGACCGGGGAGCATGTCCTGAGAACCGGGACGGTGCCTCAGAAGGACATCTTCTCCTACACCAACTCCCACAAGGACTGGCCGCTCCACTACTGGATCCCCGACGTGCTGATGTACGGGGTCTATGCACGGTGGGGGATCTCGGGTCTCATCTTGGCCAAGTGCGTCGTGGTGGCGCTGATCTTCCTGGTTCTCTACGGCGGGATTCGCCGCCTGGGTGTCGTCTGGCCCCTGGCCCTCATTCTGGTCGTGTGGGCGCTGGTCATGGCCAGGCCGCGGTTCTCGATCCGGCCTCTCCTGGGGTCCCAGCTGCTCCTGGCGATTCTGGCGGTCTGGTGGATGCAGGCCCGGTCGGGCCGGGCGCCGGCCTTCCGGTTTCTGCCCGTTCTGTTCATGGTGTGGGCCAACGTCCACGCGGGCATGGTCTACGGCGTTATCCTGCTTGGGACGGTGTGCGGGGTGGAAGTCCTGAAGTCTCTGGTGACGCGAGTGACCGGTGCGAAACTCGTGGGTTTCGCACCCGGTCGATTGCGATCCCTGATGGTATGGTCGGGGATCGGGCTTGCGGTCTCGGTGTTCATCGTCTGGGTCATGAATCCGTTGAGCGTCAAGGGATTGCTCCTCCCGTTCCAGTTCTACCGCAGCGAGTTCTTCATGTCCGTGATCGAGGAGTACGGGCACGTCTCATTCCCGCGGGATTCCCTCTTCGGATTGATGTTGCTGGGCGCCGCGGGTGCGCTGGTGCTCAACCGGCGCAACCTGGATTGGAGCGAGCTGGCCCTGGTGGGCGTCTTCGGTTTCCTGGCCGCGACCTCGGTCCGAATCATCATCGTCTTCGGCATCGTGGTCGTCCCGATTCTGGCGCGCAATGTTCAGGAGGGATTCGGCGAACGTCTGACGGGGACTCGCCGCAGGATGGGGCCCGGCGTCGCCCTGGCCTCGACCCTGGCGGCGTGCGCGGCGCTCCTCGTCGGAGCCTATGCGTACGGGACCGGGAATCGGGCGCTCCGGCCCGGCTTCGGATTCGATGCCCGCACGTTTCCCGAGAAGGCATTTCGGTTCATCGACGACATGCGGCCCGATGGGGAGATCTTCAATTCAGACATGTGGGGCGGCCCGATGATTCTCCACCTGTACCCCAGGTACAAGGTCTTCGTGGACGGGAGGCAGGAGGTCTACGAAGAGGACTTCTGGCGGCGGGTGTACTTCCCGATTCTGGCGGGTGCGCCCGGGTGGGATGAGATCCTGGAGCGTTACGGCGTCAACCTTGCTCTTCTTCGCAATACGGGGCAGCGGTACGGGCACCGGATCAGTGAGGTGATGTGGGAGAGTCCCGATTGGGTGCTGGTCTACTGGGACGATCTGGTCTCACTCTTCGCCCGAAACAGGGATCGGAACCGCAGGCTCCTCGAGACGGGCTACCGTGTCGTTTACCCGGATGGTTTCGACGTGGAGGCCATCCGGTCCGAGGGCCGGCTGGAGGAGGCCGCCGATGAGCTGGAGCGTAAGGTGAGGGAAGATCCCGGCAGCTGGCGGGCCAATCTGTATCTTGCAGAGACGTACCTGGCCGCGGAGCGCCCGGAACGTGCGCGCGAGATCTTCAGGGGTATCCTGGACCGGGGACTGATGGAGAGTCCCGTGGCAGCGTCCTTCGGATTGGGAGACGCATTTCTCGAGGCGGGATTCCCGGATTCCGCTCTTGCCTGTTACCGCTCCGTCCGGCGAGATGCGAGGGACGACCTCCTGTGGCGGTTGAAGGAAATTCGGGCCTTGGGCATGTTGGGACAGGACAAGGACGCGCAAGACCTCGTCCGGGGAATCCCGGAGGGGCGGGGCCGGAGTGATGCACAGTCGGTCTTGGCCCGGGCGCTCCTTGACGGCGGGCGGGGGGGCGCGGCTGTCCGGGTGTTGGAGGAGGCGGTTCGGCGGGAGCCCCGGAATCCCGAACTGTGCTATGGCCTGGGACTGGCGTACGAAGAGGCGGGCCGGCCATCGGACGCGGAAGCGGCCTACCGGGAGGCGCTCTCCTGGAAGCCGGATTTCTCCCAGGCCCTCAACAACCTCGCCTGGATCCTGGCCGCCGATGCTCGAAAGTTGGAGGAAGCCGGGAGCCTCGCTGAAAAAGCAGCGGCACTCGTGCCCGGCGATCCGCAGGTGCTGGATACACTGGGGTGGATTCAGTATCTCAGGGGAGAGAACCGGGCGGCCGTAACCACGCTCGCCGCAGCCGTCGGCGAGTTGGGCGCCTCCCCGGGACCCGGTTCGGAAGACATCTTCTACCACCTGGGAGCGGCTCTCGAGAGAACGGGCGACCAGGCCGCGGCCGTCGAGGCGTACGGTAGAGCCCTTGCCATCGACCCGGAATACTCGCTTGGCATTTCCGCCCTGGAACGTCTGGGCGTGTCCCCCGGCAATCGGTGATCTCTACGCAAGGGTCCTCGCCTTGACAGGGGTTTCACGAAGGGAATCCCCGTACCGGCGGGCCTTGACGTGGGTTGGTCCTTCTGCTAGCTTGTGGGATGGTATAGGCTTCGCGGGATTCACTCCGTCTTCCGGCGGGCCCGGAGCGCCGTCATCCGTTGTCGAAGCCCCGGCCCTGTTGCATGCGAGGAAAGCAGTGTACGAAATATCGGTAGCGTTGCACTTCTCGGCGGCCCACTATTTGCCCGAATACGACGGAGATTGCCGTTCGATCCACGGGCACAATTGGAGCGTGAAGGCCACGGCGTATGCCGAAACCGTGGATTCGACCGGTCTGGCCCTCGACTTCCGGGTCTTGAAGGCCGCGCTGGCCGGCATTCTTGAAACACTGGACCACAAGAACCTCAACGACGTGGCGGAATTCGGGTCGATGTCTCCAACCGCGGAGAACATCAGCCGCTGGATTTTCGAGAACCTTGCGAGGAAGATCGATCGGCCCGGAGTGCGACTCGGGAAAGTTGCGGTGGGTGAGTCCCCTGGTTATGAAGCGGTCTATCGGGAGGCGTAGTGGGGCCCGCGGGCGCGCCCGCGGGCGCGCGCTGGCTCTTCTCTCTGGAGGGCTGGATTCGACGGTCTCGACGGCCCTGGCGCTTGCGGACGTCGATGTCCTGGCGGCCGTCACCTTTCGCTACGGCCAGCGGGCCGCCGCCGAAGAGGTCCGGGCGGCCCGGCGGATCGCCAAGCGACTCAAGATCACGCACCGGGTGATCTCGCTTCCCTGGCTCGGACACCTCCCAGGGGGCGCCCTGACGGATTCCAGCCGGAATCTTCCCGCCGTCGCGGTCTCCGACCTCAAGAAGGGGAGAATCGAGTCGGCCGCGCGCGCCGTATGGGTGCCGAATCGCAATGGGCTGTTCATCAATGTTGCGGCCTGCCTTGCCGAAGCCTGGGACGCTTCGTTCATCATCGGCGGATTCAATCGCGAGGAGGCCGACGCGTTTCCCGACAACGGACCCGAGTTCGTTCACGCCGTGAACGAGTCACTTCGAACGTCGACGCTGACGGGCGTTCGAGTCGTCTCCTACGTCCAGGAGATGGACAAGACGGAGATGGTGGAGGAGGGCGTGCGGATCGGGGCTCCGCTGGGCGAGATCTACTCATGCTATCGGGGTGAATCCGATCACTGCGGCCGGTGCGAGTCGTGCCGGCGGTTGGAGCGAGCGTTTCGGTCCGCCGGTTGTTGGGACAGGATCCGGCCGAGGTTCAAGCGATGAAGGACTATTTCGCAGAAGCCGAGATTCCATACACGGGGCGCGAGCTGCACTCCCTCTGGGCGTACCGGAATCACGGCGTACAGGGGGACAGCATCATCGCTTTCATCGGCCCGTGTGATGTGCCCACCGAAGCTCTCGTGGACGAAGCCGATCGGAAGGACGGGGCTTACATTCGGAGTGAACGGATGCTGCATTTCATCGTCGAGCACTTCGATCGGGATCTGGAAAAAGCGATCCTGCGGCAGCTGCTTCTGGTGAGTCTGACCCAGGCCGAGATCAACGGGCGGCTGACGGGGCGTGCGGTGGAGAGGAGGGGCGACGATCTTTTTTGCGAGGAGCGGAAGCTCTCGGTCTCGATTGCGACCCTCTCTCCCGTGTCCTCGATGATCCATCTGGGTCTGAACGTCTCGGCCGCCGGTGCCCCGGTGGCGGCCGTCGGCCTGGACGATCTGGGAATCGAGGCCCGACCGCTGGGGGAGAGCGTGCTCGAAGCCTACGCGCGGGTCTGTATGAACCTCGAGATGATGAAGAGTAAGGTCCGGGGGGTCGAGTGAAGCCCGAGGCGGGGGTGTGGGAAATCTTCTCCGCGATTCAGGGCGAGGGGCTGATGGTGGGAGAGCGCCACGTGTTCCTGCGCCTGGCGGGTTGCAACCTGGACTGTCGTTTCTGTGATACGCCCGCCCGGGAGGGGGCTCGAGAAACCTGCGCGGTGGAGCGGACGCCCGGAAGGGGGGATTTCGAGTCGATTCCGAATCCTCTGGAGTGGACGCGGGCCACACGTGCGGTCGTCCGATTGTTCCGCGGACAACCGCCGGCCCGACGGGTTTCGGTGACCGGCGGCGAGCCGCTGGTTTCCGCAGAATTCGTGAGGCGCGTGGTGGAGGCGCTGAGGGCCGAGGGGATCGGTTCCGTACTGGAAACCAACGGGACTCTCGCCGACGCGCTCGGACCCCTGGAGGGTCTCTTCGACTGCATTTCGATGGATGTGAAACTGCCGTCCAGCGCCGGAGGGGCGCCCCTCTGGAACGAGCACGCCGAGTTCCTCCGGGTGGCCGCGCGAGGGGCCGTGTTCGTCAAACTGGTCATCGGACCCGACACGATCGCGAACGACGTGGCTCGAGCGGCGCGAATGATCGCCGAGATCGACAGGCGGATTCCCCTGGTTCTCCAGCCGGTGACGCCGTCCCGCGCCGTACACGAGACGGCGCCACGAAGCCTACTGAGGGCCCTGGAGTCCGTCGCAAACAAGGAACTTGACGACGTTCGGATTATTCCACAGGTTCACCGGGTTCTCGGGGAACCCTAGGTTCACCGGGTTCTCGGGGAACCCTAGACACCGCCGTCCGGGAAGCAGGAGAGGCGGGCTCGCGCTCGGTCTCACGGCGCTGGTTTCCCTGGCGTCCGCAGGCGAGGGAGGCGCGGCCCTCTGGGCCGCGGACGGGCCCGGTCTCGTGGAACTGTCGGCGGCGACGGTCCTGGAACGGATGCGCGTCTTCCCTGGTGAGCGGAAGACCCCGCGGGAGGACACATCGGGAGGAGCGGTCGCGGCCCCCGGCCGGGAGCGCTGGCTCGCGCCCGACAAAGCAAAACATCTGGGGGTGTCTTTCGTGGCGTCTCTGGGTCTGGCCGTCTGGTTGCGGGACCGGGGGATGGCGGAGTCGGATTGCGCCGGCTGGGCGGGGAGCGCCGTCTTCAGTCTCGGAGTATTCAAGGAGGTTGCCCTGGATCGGCACCATCCCCCATCCAAGGCATCCTGGCAGGATGTCGCGGCGAACCTGGTCGGCGTCGCGTGCGCGGGCCTGGTCTGGACGTGGGTTCGGGAACCCTGAGCCCGCGGCGCCGTGACGAGGTCCCCGGAAAAGATACAGGGGGTGATTCCAGTGAGAGGTTATGCGGGCGTTGTTCTCGTGATGCTCTGCCTGGTTGCCGGACCGGCCGGGGCCGACGAAAGAAAGGTCTCCATTACGGTGTACAACCGTGATCTCGGTCTCGTCAAAGACGTTCGCGACGTCGAGGTGGAGAGGGGGCGAACCGAACTGTCCTTCACCGAGGTGGCTTCCCGCATCGATCCCACCTCGGTCCGTTTCTCCATCGCGGGAGGGGGAGCGGAAGTCCTGGAGCAGAATTACGAGTACGATCTCATCTCCACCACCAAGCTTCTGGACAAGGCCCTGGACCACCGGGTGGAAGTCTATACGGAGGAGGATCGCTTCTTTGACGGGATTCTTCTGGCCGCGGATCACGAGTCGCTGGTGCTTCGAGAGGCCGCGGGGGGCGTCAACGTCGTCGGGCGTGAACAGGTCGTGCACGTGTCGCTGCCCGACCTCGTGGAAGGCCTGGTGATGCGGCCGACGCTCCGGTGGTTGTTGGACGTCGCAGCGTCCGGGGAACGAACGGTGGAAATCGACTACCTAACGTCGGGCATCCAGTGGCACGCGGAGTACGTCGGGGTCGTGGATGACGATGACCGGGAACTCGATTTCTCGGGATGGGTGTCCATCGACAATCAGTCGGGCGCCGCCTACCCGGAGGCCGAACTCAAGCTGGTGGCCGGGGAGGTCCGGCGCCTTCAGCCCGAGCGCCCCGTGCCGAGGGCGGCGTTCGCGGAAATGGTTGATGCGGCGAAGGTCGGATTTCAGGAAGAGGCCTTTTTCGAGTACCATCTGTATACGCTGCCGCGGCCGACGACGATTCGGGATCGGCAAACGAAACAGATCACGCTCTTTCCCGCGACCGAGACACGGGTCACGAAGGTGTTCCGCTACGACGGCGCCCGAGATCCCCGAAGTGTCCGCGTCGAGCTCCAGCTGAAGAACGATCGCGATTCCGGTCTGGGAATGGCCCTTCCGGCGGGCACGGTCCGCATGTACAAGCGCGATCGCGGCGGCAGCCTGCAATTCATCGGCGAGGATCGGATTCGCCATACGCCGCGGGACGAGCAGGTGGATCTGTACATCGGGAATGCGTTTGACATCGTCGCCGAGCGAAAGGTTCTGGAGAGCCGGCGGATCACAGACCGCGTGCGCGAGGAATCCTATGAGATTTCCGTTCGAAATCACAAGGAAGAGGCCGCCGACGTGGTGTTGGTCGAGCATCTCCGGGGGGACTCGCGGATCCTGGACTCCAGCCATGCCTACGAGGAGAAGGACGCGTTCACGGTGGAATTCCCCGTGAACGTGGGTGCCGGTCAAGAGATCAAGGTGACTTTGACGGTGAGGACGGGGAGGGTGTAGCGGGGATGGAGACGCCCGGGGAATTTCTCAGGAAGAAGCGAGAGGCCGAGGGCAGGAGCCTGGAGGAAATCTCCAGGCGGACGAACATACGAGCCGACGTGCTGAGGAATCTGGAGGCGGATCTGTACGGTTTTGCGCCCGCCCCGGTGTACATCGTAGGTGCGCTGACCGCCTATGCGAAGGCCCTGGGCGTAGATCGGGCCGACGTCCTCGAGCGCTACCGCGCGATGTCGGAGCCGCGGAAACCCGAGATCGTCAGGGAGCCCGAGGCGGGACGGCCGAGGGTTCGCGTGGGGTGGAGAGGAATCGCCCTCGCCGCCGTGGTGGTCGTCGTGGCGGTGGGGGGCATGTTGTGGCTCCGGAAATCTCCGGCTCCCCGCGAACGGACGTCTCCCGGGACCGTCTCTCCGGCGGCGGCCTCGGAGACGTCGGGGGTGGTGCCCGCGCTTCGGGAGATCCCGAGCGAGAAGGTGGTGCTCGAAATGGCGGTGCGGGAGAGCACGTGGGTGGGGCTCGAGATGGACGGCGAGCGCAGGTATTCGGCCCTGCTCGGTCCCGGCGCATGGAAGCGGTGGGAGGCGGACAGTGTCTTCTCCATACGGATCGGGAACGCCGGCGGGGTTACGCTGACCCTCAACGGTCATCCGGTCGATCTTCCACGGGAACGGGGCCGGGTCGTGATGCTGGACCTGCCCCGCAGGGACGATCGGGCGCCGCTGGGCGCCGAACTCACCCGCCCGGCGGCCGTCGTCGATACGTCGGGCGCGAGGTGATCACGTTTGTCTTTCGAAATGGAAGCATCCTATCCTCCGGCCGGAGATCAGCCCCGCGCCATTCGAGAGCTGTCCGAGGGCATCCTTCGGGGACTGCGATTTCAGACCTTGCTCGGAGTCACCGGGTCGGGCAAGACTTTCACGATGGCCAACGTCATCCAGGACGTGGGCAAGCCGACGCTTATCATTTCGCATAACAAGACCCTGGCGGCACAGCTCTACGGTGAGTTCCGGGGCTACTTCCGGCGCAACGCGGTCGAGTATTTCGTGAGCTACTACGACTACTATCAGCCCGAAGCCTATCTTCCCGCCACGGACACCTACATCGACAAGGACGCATCCATCAACGAAGATCTGGATCGGCTCCGGCTGAGGGCGACCGCCTCCATTCTCGAGCGGCGCGACGTCATCATCGTCAGCTCCGTCTCCTGCATTTATGGGCTTGGGTCGCCGGAGGATTTCAAGAGCCTGATGCTGAGGATCGCGACCGGAGAGCGGAAATCGCGGCATGCGATTCTCCGCCGCCTGGTGGACCTGCAGTACGCGCGAAACGATGTGTCCTTCGAGGCCAACACGTTTCGTGTGAGGGGAGATACCGTCGAGGTCCGCCTCGGCTATAACGAAGCGGCCTATCGGATCGAGCTGTTTGGCGACGAGATCGAGCGGCTTTCCCGCATCGATCCGCTGACGGGGAACGTCCTCGAGCTCAAGGAACGGCTCGCCATCTACCCGGCAAAACACTTCGTCACTCCCGAGCGGCGCCTGGAGCGAGCCGTGGTCACGATCGAGGAAGAGCTGGTCGAGAGATTGGAGGAGCTCCGCTCGGAGGGAGGGGAGTTCGAAGCTCGCCGGCTGGAATCACGAACCCGCTACGACCTGGAGATGTTGCAGGAGGTGGGATACTGTCAAGGGATCGAGAACTACTCGCGGCATCTGAGTGGACGCGGTCCCGGTGAACCGCCCTGGACGCTCATCGACTACCTCGGGGAGGATTTCCTTACGATCATCGATGAATCCCATGTTTCGCTCCCGCAGCTTCGCGGCATGCACGCCGGAGACCATTCCCGGAAGCGCACGCTCGTGGACCATGGGTTTCGACTTCCGTCGGCCCTGGACAATCGCCCGCTTCGTTTCGAGGAATTCATCGAAAAGGTGAAACAGGTGGTGTTCGTCTCGGCCACGCCCGGGGAGTTCGAACTGGAGGCCTCCAAGGGCGTGGTCGTGGAGCAGGTCATTCGGCCCACCGGCCTGGTCGATCCGGAGGTCGTCGTTCGGCCCGCGAAGGGTCAGGTGGACGATCTTCTCCATGAGATCCGCCCGAGGGTGGCTCGGAACGAGAGGGTGTTGGTGACCACGCTGACGAAGAAGATGGCCGAAGATCTCACGGAATACCTTGCGGACATGGACGTTCGCGTCAGGTATCTGCACTCCGACATCGATACCATCGAGCGGATCGAGATCCTGCGGGGGCTGAGGCTGGGGGAGTTCGACGTCCTGGTCGGGATCAATCTTCTCCGTGAAGGGCTGGACCTTCCGGAGGTGTCCCTGGTGGCCATTCTGGATGCCGACAAGGAGGGGTTCCTCCGTTCGGACAAGTCCATCATCCAGACCGCGGGCCGCGCAGCCCGAAACGTGGCCGGGACGGTCCTGCTCTACGCCGACCGGATCACCGGATCCATGGCCCGCGCTCTGGAGGAGACCACCCGCCGGCGCACGCTTCAACTGGATTTCAACCGGGAGCACGGGCTGACGCCCGTGTCGATCGTTAAATCCGTCGATGAAGTTCTGAAGGCCACGGCCGTGGCGGACTCGAGAGGCGAGGAAGAGGCGGGGAGGATGAGCGTGGATCCCGGCGGGCTGTCTCGGGAAGAGCTGATGGCCCGGCTCCGGGCGGACATGAGAGAGGCGGCCGCGGCGATGGAGTTCGAGAGGGCGGCGTCCTTGCGCGACCGCCTGTTTGAACTGGAGGCCGAGTCGGCCGTGTCTCGACCCCGAGGGAAGAGGAGGCGCCGATGAGTCGGGGGGTGGACGTCGACAACGAAGCCGTCGCACAGGCGGTCGGGTTGGCTCTCGCGGAAGACCGTGTCTTTGCGGACGTGACCACGCGGTCGATTTTCGGGGAGACGGATGATCTCGCCGGGAACATCGTGGCAAGAAGCGCGGGTGTCCTGGCCGGCATACCGGTGGCCCGGGCCGTGTTCCAGAGTCTGGACGCCGAATTTGAGTTCGAAGAGGTGGTCGGGGACGGCGACCGATTGCGGCCGGGCGCCGTAATCGCGCGGTGTCGGGGGAGCGCCTGGGCCGTCCTATCGGGCGAGAGGGTGGCTCTCAATTTTCTCCAGAGGCTGTCCGGCGTGGCCACGCTCACTGCGCGATACGTACGGGCGGTCGCCGGCTCGGCAACACGCATTCTCGATACCCGGAAAACCACGCCCGGCCTGAGGTCTCTCGAGAAATACGCCGTCCGCGTCGGCGGCGGCGAGAATCACCGCTTCTGCCTCGAAGACATGGTCCTGATCAAAGACAACCATATCGAAGCCGCCGGATCAATCCGCACCGCGGTGGAGAAGGTTCGGGTCGCGACGCGGGACAAGGTCGTCGCGATCGAGGTGGAGGTCCAGGACCTGCTTCAGTTGAGGGACGTCCTTCCGCTTGGCGTTGACCGCGTAATGCTGGACAACTTCGATCAAGAGCGGATGGCGCAAGCGATGGGCGTCATTCGAGCCCATCCCGGGCAGCGACCGGAGGTGGAGCTTTCGGGGGGCGTAACTCTTGAGACGGCGGCGGCCATGGCGAAGGTCGGCGCGGATTTCATCTCGGTGGGTGCGCTTACGCATTCGGCGGTGGCGCTGGACATTGCCATGGAAATCTGCCGCGGAAACTGACAGACCCATGCCATGGAGATCTGCCGCGGAAGCTGACAGACGCATGCCCTGGAAATCTGCGGCGGGAAGTGGCGATCGGGAGACGCCACGGGGACATCGAGGGATGGGGTGTAGTCTTGATCTCAGGCGGGAGAGGAACATTTGACCCTCCTTCGCGAAGGTGAGCGGCGAATTCTGGAGATGCTCAGGAGTCGGGAGGGCGGTGACGTCGCGTGGGACGAGCTCTGTCGCAGAACGGAGATGGACCGGGCCGACGCGGCTCGCGCCGTCGACGGGCTCCTGGGTTCGGGGTATCTCATCGAGGAGCGGGCGGGGCACGGCGTTCGCCTGGTGGGCGAACCCGAGCCGTTCTCGGTGGATGGAGTTTCGTCTCTTGCTCCTCCGGGATTTCTGTCGGACGTGCACGTGTTCGGCCTCGCGGGCTCGACCAACGAAATCGCCTCTCGACTGGCCGCCGGGCGACCCGGACGGAATGCCATCGTCCTTGCGGAGGCGCAAACGTCCGGAAAGGGCCGGCACCGGCGCCGGTGGTTTTCCCCGGGGGGCGTGGGGCTGTGGTTCTCGCTGGTGCTTTGGCCCGATCTGGACGTCGCAGGGATGACGTCCCTTGGGTTGGTGGCCTCGATTGCGGTGGCGTCCGCCGTTCGGCGTCAGCTGTCGCTGGACGCCGTCGTGAAGTGGCCCAACGACGTTTTGATCGGCGACCGGAAAGTGTGCGGGATTCTTTCGGAGCTGGGAGACGCGGGAGGGGTGCCGTGTGCGGTGGTTGGCATGGGCATCAACGTCAACCAGCGGGAGGAGGACTTCCCGGAATCGTTTCGCCGCTTGGCCTGCTCTCTTCGCATGCACGCTGGCGGAATCGTTGATAGACGAGTGATGCTTCGCGCCGTTCTGGAGGAAATGGCGGGGCGGTATCGTCGGGTCGAGCGGGAGGGGTTCTCTCCATTCCGCGTGGAGTGGGAGACGCTGTCGTCGATGCTGGGTCAAACCGTTCGACTGGCCGAAGGCCGATGCTCCGTCACGGGGACCGTGCTCGGGGTGGCCGATTCGGGCGCGCTTCGGATCTGCGACCGATCGGGAGAGGAACACCACGTGGTTGCCGGGGACGTCGAGATTCTCGACCGGGGGTGAACCCATGATCTTGGCCGTGGACGTCGGGAATACGGAAACGCACATCGGGCTATTCGGTGAGAACGCGTTGGTGCGCGACTGGCGCTTCGTGACGAAGCCCATCCGCACGGTGGACGAGTGCGCGCACGCAATGGCTGATCTGCTGGAACAGGCCGATGCGGCGCGCACCGATCTTGAGGGAATCGTGATCGGCTCCGTGGTGCCGGCCGCTACCGGATCCTTCGCTGAGGTTGCCCTCCGGTGGGTCGGAAAGAATCCGCTCATCGTGGGGCCGGATCTTGTCATGCCGGTGAAGATCTGCACCAAAGTCCCGGAGCAGGTGGGCGCCGACAGGATCGCCAACGCCGTGGCCGGCTGTCAGTGGCGTGAGCCGCCGCTGGTGGTCGTGGACCTGGGAACGGCCACCACCTTCGACGTCATTGCGAGGGGTGCCCGGTACCTCGGGGGTGTCATCTTCCCCGGCGTGACGACGTCTCTCGCCGAGCTGGTTCGGAGAACGGCGAAGTTGACCGGTATCGAAATCTGCAGGCCCGATCGCGTCATCGGAACCGATACGGAGGAGTGCATGCAGTCGGGCATCGTGTTGGGAAGTGCCGACATGATCGACGGTTTGCTCCGGCGCATCTGGCGAGAGCTGGGCGAGGAGTGCCCGGCGATCGTGACCGGCGGGCTCGGGTCCTCGATCGCCCCCCTGTGCTCAAACGTTGATGAGATCGACCCTCACCTTACCCTCAAGGGTCTGAAGATCCTGTTTGACCTCAATCGGTAGGCGGCAGCCTGTCGGTCTGCTTCCGCCCCCAGTCCGTGGACCGTGGTCTGACCGTCCGTGCATCGGTTTGACCCCTCTTCGAGAGATCGGGGGACGGTGTCTTGCCATTGGCAACATGAAGCCGTTGTCTTGAGCCGAAAAACGGTGAAAAACAAAGATAAAAGGCTATTTCTACCTCTAGTATACCTCTGAGGTTCCCAGAGGTCACGTGACACGTACTAACACATCTATATAAAGCTTGCAAATTCGCCGCCTGTTGCGTATATTGTCCTGGAAACTACTGGCACTCCTCTATCGGGAGTGCTAATGGGCGCTCCCTGGGATGCTGGGGGGTGCGCCCTTGTGGTCAGAGGTACATCGGAATCGGTGTGTAGGACTACGTTTTTGGAGGGAGGGCTCAAGGTGAACATCAAACCGTTGCACGATCGTGTGTTGGTCAAGCCGGCCAAAGAGAAGGAAGTCAAGAAAGGCGGGATCATCATTCCGGACACGGCCAAAGAAAAGCCCCAGGAGGGGACCGTATCGGCAGTCGGCCCGGGGCGGCTCCTGGAGTCGGGTACGAGAGTGGCCCTCGATGTCAAGAAAGGCGACCGGGTTCTCTACGGGAAGTATTCGGGAACGGAAGTCAAGGTCGACGATGGCGAGTACCTGATTCTCAAAGAGTCGGACATCCTGGCAATCGTCTAGCCGTGCCGGTTGGCGGGACGTGTTCCTGCTCGACGCACAAGCTGCTCGCAGGCCGAATGGCGCTGAAAGGAGATACTGGATAATGCCGAAACAAATCGAATTTGAATCCGCCGCCCGAGAGAGTCTCAAGATCGGGGTGGACAAGCTCGCAAACGCCGTGAAGGTGACCCTCGGGCCCCGGGGCCGGAACGTGATTCTCGACAAGAAATTCGGATCCCCCACCATCACCAACGATGGGGTGACGATCGCCAAGGAAATCGAGCTGGAGGATCCGTACGAAAACATGGGGGCGCAGATGGTCAAGGAAGTCGCCACCAAGACCCAGGACGTGGCGGGAGACGGTACGACCACGGCGACCCTGCTGGCCCAGTGTATGATTCATCAGGGCATCCGCAACGTCACCGCCGGATCCAACCCCATGTATATCAAACGCGGAATGGAGAAAGCCGTCGAAGGGGCGGTGGACGCGGTGCGCCGGCAGAGTAAACAGGTCAAAGGCCGGGACGAAATCGCTCAGGTGGCGACCATCTCCGCCAACAACGACAGTGAAATCGGAGAGCTCATCGCCGACGCCATGGAGAAGGTGGGCAAGGACGGCGTGATCACGGTCGAGGAAGCCAAGAGCATGGACACCTCGCTTGAGGTCGTCGAAGGCATGCAGTTCGACCGCGGGTACCTGTCTCCGTACTTCGTGACGGATGCGGAGCGGATGGAGTGCGTTCTGGAAGATCCCTACATTCTGATCCACGACAAGAAGATCAGCTCGATGAAGGATCTCCTTCCCGTTCTCGAGAAGATCGCCCAGATCGGCAAGCCACTCCTGGTCATCTGCGAGGACGTGGAGGGTGAGGCCCTGGCGACGCTGGTGGTGAACAAGCTTCGTGGGACGCTGCAGTGCGCCGCCGTGAAGGCGCCGGGATTCGGGGATCGGCGCAAGGCGATGCTCGAGGATGTTGCCGTGCTGACCAACGGTCGTGTGATCTCGGAAGAGGTCGGATTCAAGCTCGAGAACGCCACGGTGACCGATCTGGGTCGCGCCAAGCGCGTGACGATCGACAAGGACAACACGACGATCGTCGAGGGCGGTGGAAAGAAGTCCGAGATCCAGGGCCGGGTCAACCAGATTCGGAAGCAGATTGAGGATTCGACGTCCGACTACGACCGCGAGAAGCTGCAGGAACGCCTGGCGAAGCTGGCCGGCGGCGTAGCCGTGATCAACGTCGGTGCCGCGACCGAGACCGAGATGAAGGAGAAGAAGGCGCGAGTCGAGGACGCGCTTGCGGCCACGCGCTCGGCCGTGGAGGAAGGGATTGTCCCGGGCGGCGGCGTCGCGCTTCTCAGAGCCATCGACGCCGTGAGCAAGCTGGAGCTCGAGGGCGAGGAACAGATCGGCGTGGATATCATCGCTCGCGCGCTCGAGGAGCCGCTTCGGACCATTGCGACCAATGCCGGCAACGAAGGTTCCATTGTCGTCGAGCAGGTGAAGAAGATGAAAGCCGCCATGGGATTCAATGCGGCGAAGAACGTGTACGAAGATCTGGTCAAGGCGGGCATCGTGGACCCGACCAAGGTAGCCCGGAGCGCCCTGCAGAATGCGGCCAGCATTGCCGCTCTGCTGCTGACGACCGAGGCGATCGTGACCGAGAAGCCTTCGGAAGAGGACAAGAACCCGATGCCGGCCGGGGGAATGGGCGGTATGGGGGGCATGGGCGGGTACTAGGTGCCCGGATCCACGGTCCATGCGTGAACCGAAATCGGACTGCCCGTTCGGGCGGTCCGATTTCGCGTTCGTCCTCTGCTTGAGGCACCCCTCGCAGATCTCCTCGGTCTTGCCCGGCACGTCGCTTGCGGGCCCCTCCCTTTTGCCCTTGACACCCCCTCCGACGAGGGCGTAACCTGCGGTATGAATAGACGTTGGACGTCCGAAGCAGCCAACCCTTGGAGGGCCGATGCCCCCCGGCCGAGGCAGGAAGCAGATCGTGTTCGAGCGGGCAGCTCGCCTCCAGAAGCTTCCCCCGTATCTGTTTGTGGAGATCGATAAGAAGAAGCAGGACGCCCTCGGGCAGGGCATGGATCTCGTGGATCTGGGCATCGGAGACCCGGATCTTGCCACGCCCGCCCGGATCGTGGAGAAGCTCCGCCGGGAAGTCCTCCGGCCCGCCCATCATCGCTATCCTTCCACACAGGCACTGGACGCGTTTTCCACCGCGGCCGCGCGCTGGTTCAAACGGCGCTACGGCGTAAGCGTGAATCCGGCGACCGAGATCCTGCCGGTCATCGGGACCAAGGAAGGACTCGGGCATTTCCCGCTGGCCTTCGTCAACCCGCGCGACGTGGTCCTCGTTCCGGATCCGGCGTACCCGGTGTATCACTCGGCCACGATCCTGGCAGGAGGGACATCGAAGCGTCTACCGCTTCTTGAGAAGAACGATTTCCTCCCGGATCTGGACGCTGTCGATCGCTCCACGCGCTCGCGCGCGAAGGTGCTCTTTCTCAACTACCCGAACAATCCGACCGCAGCCGTGGCGGACCGGGCATTCTACCGGCGTGCGGTGGACTTCGCCCTGAAGAATGAAGTGATCCTGGTCAACGACGCCGCGTACGCGGAGATCACGTACGACGGGTACGTCTGCCCGAGTCTGCTTGAGGAGAGAGGCGCGTCCCGGGTGGCGATTGAATTCCACTCCTTCTCCAAGACGTACAACATGTGCGGTTGGCGTGTGGGATTCGCGGTCGGCAACGCGGATCTGATCGCCGGGTTGGCCAAGCTGAAATCCAACCTCGACTCGGACCAGTTCGGAGCCATCCTGGGTGCGGCCACAGCAGCGCTCAAGGGTGGCGCGGCCGAGCGGAAGAAAATGCTCGCCGTCTACCGAGAGCGCAGGGATATTCTGGTGGGCGGGCTTCGCGATCTGGGTTGGGAGGTTCGAAGTCCCAGGGCGACCTTCTACATCTGGGTGCGCGTGCCGGGCCGGAAGGACTCGATCCAATTCGCATCCGAGCTCATCCGGCGGGCGGGGATCGTGACCGCGCCGGGGGTTGGATTCGGAAAGGCCGGGGAAGGATACATCCGGATGTCTCTGACCTGTGGAACGCCCAAGATCCGGAAGGCCGTCCGGAGGCTGAAGCGCGCCGGTTTCCGCGCGTAGGGGAGAGCCATGGTTCGCGCGATGGATGAGCCCGTGTACATCGGGTTGGGATCGAATCTGGCCAACCGGCACGAGAACATCGTCCTGGCCCTTCTGCTTCTGGAGCGGGATCCGGGAATCCGCATCTTGGCCTGTTCGAGCGCGTATCTGACCGAACCGGTGTCCGACCGTCCACAGCCGACCTTTCTCAACGCAGTGATCGAGCTGGAAACATCCTATCCGCCCTCGGCGCTGCTGGTGAAGCTGAAGGGGATCGAATCGGCGCTTGGGAGAATCGCCGGGAGACCCCTGGGGCCGAGGCCCATCGATCTTGACATTCTGATGTTCGGTTCCCGAGTCGTGCGCGAGCCGGGACTGATCATCCCGCACCCGAGGTTACAGGAGCGTCACTTCGTTCTCTATCCTCTGGCGGAGATTGCTCCCGAGCAACGACATCCGGTTTCGGGCGTCTCGGTTGCGGAGCTGAAACTGCGGCTGCCTCGAACGTATGATCCACCCAGACCCGTGGAGTGGGGGAGGATTCCCAGATGGTCGACTGTGTCCACCGTTACATCGTAGTCGAGGGCGTGATCGGCGTGGGCAAGACGACCCTTGCCCGGCTCATGGCGAGGAAACTCCACGGGCACCTCGAGCTGGAAGAGGTGGAAACGAATCCTTTCCTCAAGGATTTCTACGAGGACCGGCGGCGGTGGGCTTTCCAGACCCAGCTCTTTTTCCTGTTCAGCCGCTACCGGCAACAGCGCGAACTGGCGCAAATCGACCTGTTCCAGTCGCACGTCGTCAGCGACTACTTCTTTGCGAAGGACCGGATCTTTGCCTCCCTGAATCTGAGCGATGACGAGATGGCGCTCTACGACAAGATCATGGAATTGATGGAGCGGGAAGTCCCTCAGCCCGATGCGATCCTCTATCTCCAGGCGAGTACCGATGTCCTGATGGAGAGGATTCGCAAGCGGGACCGATCCTTCGAGAGAAACATCACGACCGACTACATCGAGGGCCTCAACGAGGCCTACAGCCACTTCTTCTTCCACTACCGGGGAAGTCCCGTACTGGTGGTCAGTACGGACGAGGTCGATTTTCTCCGGCACGAGGCGTATGTTGACGACGTCGTGAGAGAGCTGAACCGATTGAGCAGTGGGGTTCGATACTACCGCCCCGCAGGCCGGGAGTAGACTGTGATCCGCAAGAAGATAACGGCGCCGCAGGCCGGGAGTAGACTGTGATCCGCAAGAAGATAACGGCGCCGCAGGCCGGGAGTAGACTGTGATCCGTAAGAATATGAC
>CAZSXU010000002.1:120562-146093 GCA_964610505.1 uncultured bacterium
AAGAAGATAACGGCGCCGCAGGCCGGGAGTAGACTGTGATCCGTAAGAATATGACTGTACCGCAGGCTGGGGGCAAACCGTGATCCGTAAGAAGATGACCGTACCGTGTATCCGAAAGATGAAGTCACGCAACGAGAAGATCGCCGTACTCACCGCGTATGACTTTCCCACGGCGAAGTTGCTCGACAAGGCCGGAGTCGAGATTCTCCTGGTCGGCGACAGCCTCGGCATGGTGGTTCTCGGGTATGAGAACACCCTTCCGGTGACTCTGGAAGAGATGATCCACCACACGTCCGCCGTTGCCCGAGCCAAGCCCAGCGCGCTCGTGGTCGCGGATATGCCCTTTATGTCCTTCCAGGTGGACCCGACGGAGACGGTCCGCAACGCGGGTCGGCTGGTGAAAGAAGGCGGGGCGGAGGCGGTGAAGATCGAGGGCGGAACGAGGGCGGTTCCGATGGTCGAGGCCATCGTGCGGGCGGGAATCCCCGTGATGGGCCACGTGGGTCTCACGCCGCAATCCGTGCATCAAATGGGCGGCTATCGAGTCCAGGGGCGAGGCCCCGACGCGGGCGCGAAAGTGGTTGAGGGCGCGCGGGCCCTGGAGACGGCCGGGTGTTTCTCCGTCGTTCTCGAGGGCATCCCGTCCGGGCTGGCTCGAAAGGTCACGAAAGCGGTCGGCATTCCAACCATCGGAATCGGGGCGGGAGGGGCGTGCGACGGGCAAGTTCTCGTGATTCACGATCTGCTGGGTCTTGTCGAAGAGTTTCAACCCAAGTTCGTGAAGCGATATGACGACACCGGGGTCCGGATTCGAAACGCCGTGGAGCGCTACGTGGCGGAAGTCAAGGCCGGAGAATTCCCCGGGCCCGAACACGGCTATGAGGACGGAAAACGGACCGGCAAAGAGGGTGGGTCATGAAGGTCGTTCGCGACGCCGCCGCCATGAGGGCGCTCTCCGAGGAGCGGCGCCTGCGGGGGGACCGCATTGGGTTCGTCCCTACGATGGGCGCGCTTCACGAGGGACACTTGAGTTTGGTACGCCTGGCGAGGTCCGGGGCGACATGCGTCGTGGTCAGCATCTTCGTGAATCCCACGCAGTTCGGTCCGGGGGAAGACTTCGAGCTGTACCCCAGAGATGTGGAGCGGGATTGCGATCTGCTGGACGAGGTGGGGTGCGATCTCGTCTTTGCACCGACCGTAGAGGGGATGTATCCGGAGGGGCATCGAACGGAGGTCTCGGTCACGGGCCTGTCGGACCGGCTCTGCGGCCGGTTCCGGCCCGGCCACTTCAACGGGGTGGCGACCGTTGTCCTCAAGCTGTTCAACGTCGTGCGGCCCGACTTCGCCGTCTTCGGCCAGAAGGACGTGCAGCAGCTGATCGTCATTCGCCGCATGGTCGAGGACCTGGATCTGGGCGTCGAGATCGTCGCCGGGCCGACGATTCGGGAGACCGATGGACTGGCCGCGAGCTCCCGCAACCTTTATCTCTCCGGCACGGAGAGGAGGCAGGCGACATGCCTCCATCGGGCGCTCCGACAAGCGGAGACGCTGTTCCGGTCCGGCGAGAGGAGAGCCGGCGTCCTGGTCGATGAAATGCGGCGAATCATCGAGGCCGAGCCGTCGGCGAAACCCGAGTACGTTTCGATCGTCGATCCCTCAAGCCTGGAGGACCTGGATATGATCTCGCGGGACGCCCTGGCGGTGCTGGCCGTCCGGGTCGGACGGACGAGGCTGATCGATAACGTTCGGCTGATGGTGGAGGGCTAGGGTGCGGAACCGGATTGCCGTGATCCTCGCGGCGGGAGAGGGGAAGCGAATGAGGTCACCTCTTCCCAAGGTACTCCACGAGGTCAACGGAGTCCCTCTCCTGGCTCACGTGTTGAGCCTGGTTCGTGACGCGGGATTGGGACGGCCGGTGGTCGTCGTGGGCCACGGCCGAAAGCAGGTCCTGTCGGTCATCGGTCCGATCTGGGATTGTGAATTCGTGGTGCAGCCCGAGCAGCGTGGCACGGCCGATGCCGTGAGCCGGGCTCTGGACGTGCTGCAGGATTTCCACGGTACCGTCGTCGTTCTCTCGGGCGACGTGCCGCTTCTGCGGCGGGAGACTCTGGATCTCCTCCTTCGGGAACATGAAGAGGAGCGCCGGGGAATGACGCTGCTCACGGCGGAGCTCGAGGATCCGACCGGGTACGGGCGGATTGTGCGCGACGGGACGGGTAACGTTCGGGCCATTGTCGAGGAGAGAGACGCTTCGAACGAGATTCGGTCCATTCGGGAATTCAACTCCGGTACGTACTGCTTCGACGCCGATGCTCTGCGTTCCGTCCTGCGATCGATTGGCACAGACAACGAGCAGCGGGAGCTGTACCTGACGGACGCCGTGTCGCTGCTGAAGAGTGAGGGCGTGTCCGTGGGGGCCGTGGTGGCGGCGGACGCGAACGAGGTCCTTGGCATCAACACGGCGGAGGACCTGGAGAATACGCACCGTCTGATTCGCGAGCGAGAGAAGCGGGGGAATGGAGAGAAGGAATAATCATGGAGCGGCTCTGGGCGATCTGGCGGATGGCGTACATCGAGACACCCGAGGTGGAGGGCTGTCTCTTCTGCCGGGTGGGACGCGCCGAGGACGATGAGGCAAACTACGTTCTCTGGCGCGGGAAGCGCAGCTTCATCATGCTGAATGCCTTTCCCTACAACGCGGGCCATCTCATGGTGAGCCCCTACCGCCACGTGGGCGGGCTTGCGGATCTCGACCGAGAAGAGACGGTGGAATGGATCGCGGCCACGGGAGGTGCCAAGCGCATCCTCCGCCGCGTGTTTCGCGCCGAAGGATTCAACGTGGGCCTCAATATCGGCCGCTGCGCGGGCGCGGGAGTGGAGGGGCACGTTCATCTTCACGTGGTTCCGAGGTGGAACGGAGATACGAACTTCATGCCGGTGCTGGCGGATCATAAGGTCCTACCGGAGGGTCTGAAGGCGACCTATGAGAAGTTGATCGGCGAGTTCCGGGTTTTTTCTGTCCAGGGCGCGTGAGGTGGTTTTATGACGCGCAAGAAAACCGCCCCCAGGAGGGAATGGCGGCGCGGGTTGGGAGCGGCCGGGCTGTTCATCGCGATCGTGGTCGCCGTCCTGCTGCTGACCGTCCGGAGAGAGGGGCAGGTCTACCACACGGAGCCGCCCGCGGAGGTCGAAGCCGGTGATCGTGTTCTGGTGGAAGTGCTGAACGGATGCGGAGCCCGAGGGGTTGCCAGGGTCGTGGCGGAAGATCTTCGCGCCGAGGGGTTCGATGTCGTGAGCATCGGGAACGCGATGGACTTCCGTTACCCGGTCACGGTTGTCATCGATCGGTCCGGGTCCGAGGATAAGGCGCGTCGCGTGGCCTATTCCCTGGGATGCTCGCGTGTGATCCGGCAGGTGGCGTCGGACGCTTTCCTGGACGTCACGGTGATCCTGGGGGACGACGACGTCTGGCGGAATTGTCGGCTCGATCCGCACGGGTCGCGTTGGTGACCCGCGTTCGGACGAAGGCCGGTTGTTGCGCCGGAGCGGCAAAACAACGACACGTACGTGTGGCGCCGGAGCCCCTGTCGGGCGGGCATCGCGATCCGGAAGCCAGAATCGGGGATGGCCATGGCAAAAGGTCGGGGGATCGGGTTTCTTCTCACCATCATCGTCGTCGGGGTCTTGATCGGGGGCGTGATCGGCGAGATCATAGGTCTTCTTCTGCCCGAGGGTGTGATTAAGGAGTTCTTCATTCGCTCGGTTCGGTCGTCGGTTGGACCGGTAACGCTTGATCTTCACGCGTTTTCCATTACACTGGGATTCGGACTGAAGCTCAACATCATCAGCGTTCTCGGCGTCTGTCTGGTCGCATATCTATTTCGCTGGTATCGTTGACGAAACGGCGCACGTTCGGCTTCATGCCATGGAGGGGCATATGTTCGGTGGTGGGATTGGCGCTCAAGAACTGCTCCTGATCTTCTTGATCGTGTTGCTTCTGTTTGGCGCACGGCGGTTGCCCGAGGTCGGAAAGAGCCTCGGGCAGGGAATCCGGCAATTTCGCAGTGCAACCAAGGGGATTCGAGACGAGATCGAAAGTTCGGGGGAAACCCCGACCGAGAACAAGGTCAAGAAGGAAGAGGACGAGAGCAAGAAGGCGTAGTCCGATTTTCGGGGACCCGGTTGCGCCGGGAGTTCGCGTCACGCATGTCTTGCCTTTTGGATGCGGGCTTTCGGGGTGCCGAGCATGACCGGAGATCTCGGATACGCCCGAATGCAAGAGGACGGGGTGCCGCATTGCGGCACCCCGTTTCTTTCGAAGCCAGTGGACCGATGGTTCGATGTGCTTCCTTGCGCCGCCCGGTCTTGCTCACGAGGGAGGTCTGTGAATCATTCGGGCCGGGATCTAGGATGAAACCGGACCGCGGTCGCGATAGTCCTCGATCTTGGCGGTTTCGTAGATCTGATTGAACCACAGGCTAAACGCGGTTTGCTGCTTGCGCAGCAACAGCTGTGTCTTGATCGAATCCTTCTCGTTCGCGTACGCCTCCTCATCGAGCGGTGTTCTCTCGTCCACCCGAGCGATGGCAAAGCCGTAGCGCGTCTCCAGAACCGCGGACATCTCGTCCTCGGGAAGAGCAAACACGGTTCCGATGAACGCGGGATCGGCCGTCACGCTTCCCGTCGCCGAGGTCTCGCTGAAGGGCCCCGAGTGTCGAATGGACTCCGAGGGGGCGGCCTGTTCGAGTGTCTTGCCGCCGGCAATCTGGGTGGCGACCTCCTCGGCCTTCTCCCTGGCCATCTCCCGACGTTGATCGGTTTCGAAGCCGCGCGTGACGACGTCGCGGACGTCATCGAACGGCGGGATTCGCGAGTCGGTTCGGGAGGCGACCTGGGCCACAATGAAAGCGTCGCTCAGCTCAAACGGCCCGATCACGGTATCGACCGCTTCCTTGAAAGCCTGCCGGGTTGCGCGCAGGGAACGACCGACCCCGGGAATGTAGCCGCCCTCGGCGAAGGGGTCCGTCGTGACGATCTCGAGCCCGGCGGCCTCGGCGGCCTCAACGAAGCTCCGCTTCGTCGCCGCGGAATCGAAGGCGGCCGCCAATGTCCAGATGTCCTCGATCGTTCGCCGACTCGGTTTGAGCTCAAGAAGGATGTGTCGAGCCCGGACCTTGTCGCCGTCCTTGTCCTCCACTTTGATCACGTGATACCCGAATCGGGTCTTGACCGGTTCGCCGACTTGCCCGACGCCCAGAGAGAAGGCCGCATCGGAAAACTCCTTGACCATTTCGCCGCGGCCGAAGAATCCCAGGTCCCCGCCTTTCTCCGCGGAACCGGAATCGTCGGAGTAAATCTCGGCCAGCTCGCCGAAGTCTTCCCCCTTGTCCAGGTCGGCGTAGATCTCGTCGAGTTGTTCCAGAACGACCTGCTCGTCTTCGGGGCTGGGTTCCTTGGGCCACCGGACGATCCGCAGACTCACCTGATCGGGTTGCCGGTAGTCCTCCTCATGACTCCGGTAGTAGATGAGGAGTTCTTCGTCCGTCCAGGCGACCTCCCGATCCGAGAAATCGGACGGTCCGAAGAACGCATAGGATACCTTCACCTGCACGTTCTGTTTGATAAAGGCATCCCGGACTTCGTCCTCCGTGACGCGCACCGAGGAGATGATCTCCTGTTCGAGTTTCATGCGCGGGATCTGAGACCGGACGTGGTATTCGAGGGAGCGCCAATCGTAGCGCGGATCCTGGAGAGCCTGGAGGTACTTCGCATGGTCGAACTGCCCGTCGGTCTGAAAAGCCTCCATGCGGCGCACCTCGGCGGGCGGATTTCCTTTGACCTGCATCAGGATCTCCTCATCCAATACCCGAATATCGCGCTTGCGAATCTGCTGGGCGATCAATACATCGGCCACGAGGCCCTCCCAGGCCTCCTCGCGAAGCTGCAGCGCATCATCCTCGGTGGACGGGCGACGGCCGTTCTCGGCTTCGTAGGCGGCGAACGCCTGTTCGACCGCCCGGCTGTACATGGCTGCGGAGATCTTGTCTCCGTTGATGTTTCCGATGATACCCATATCCTGGGAACGGTTTCCACCTGCCCCCGTATCCAGCACGTCGGCACCCCAGATCAGGCCGATGGACCCGACGAAGGCCACCACCACAATCCAGAGGATCCACTTGGTTCCCGACCGCAATTCCTTCAGCATCTCGTCGTTCCTTCCTGATTACTTTGTCGCCCGAAGGCTCGAAGGCCCGCGACGGCGGGCCCACAGGGATACGCCAATAAGAATACCAATCGCCATGCGGGCTGACAAGTAAATTCTGGCTGTCGCCGGCTTGACAATTCCCGCGCCGACCTCTAGCCTGAATCCCTCTCGCATCGCGAGACCGGTTCTTGACCCCCGACGGCCGAGAGAGGGAAATCCGGACATGTGGATACGAGGTATGCGGACCACCTGGCGGACGCGGCGCGTCCATCGGGAGCGGTGTTGGAGCCCCCTTTCTGCGGGCGGGTACGGCGGTCGGGCGGGTTCGTGGCGGGCGGGGTTGATCCTGGCGGTCGGGATGAGCGCATCGGTTTCGGCACGGGCGGGAGAACCGTACGTCTGGCCGCTGGGAGACTTCGACTGCATCACGTCGTCCTTCTGCGACTACCGCCCGGGGCATTTCCATGCGGGCATCGACCTGTCCACCGGGGGGACGGAGGGCCTGGCGGTATTCGCCGCGGATTCGGGGTGGGTGTCCCGGGCTCGCGCGTCCTGCGGGGGGTATGGGAAGGCTGTGTACGTCGGCCTCGAGGATGGCCGGACCGCGGTCTACGCGCATTTGTCCCGCTTCTCGCCCGCCGTCGCCCGGGTGATCCGGCAGGAACAGCGACGGCGTGGATCCTACGAAGTGGATCTGTCACTGGACCCCGGCGTCATTCGGGTGGCCCGCGGAGAAATCATCGGCTACACGGGCCAGACGGGAGCGGGACCTCCGCACCTCCATTTCGAGCTTCGCGACCCGAACCAACATCCCGTCAACCCGCTTGCGAGCGGCGTTCTCGTGGAGGACGGCATTGCCCCCGTCCTGACCCGGTTGATCTTCCGCCCTCTGGATCACGCGTCGTTTGTGAATGGAGGGCGGTCGGAGCTCGAGGTCGATCTGCGGTGGAGCCCGGCCGAAGGGTGCTACGTGCCGTCCGAGAAGGTGATCTGCTCCGGGCGCGTCGGCCTGCTGCTCGAGGGCTATGATCGTGTGAATGCCTGTGCAAGGAATCTGTCTCTCAACGTTATCACGCTCGGTCTGGACGGGGAGACCGCTTTCGAAATCCATCTTCACGAGTTCGGCTACGATGAGACCGGCCGCATCGATACCTACTATGACCGCGGCCGCCGTCGCTCCCGAAAGGAGGAGTTCCACCGGCTGTTTCGGGCCAAGGGAAACCGGTTTTCCTTCTGCGATCCCTGGCGGGAGGGAGACGGCGTGATTCGCTACGGACGCGACGAGGGGGCGGGCCTGAAACCGGGCGTGCACGCTGTCGCGGTACGGGCCCGGGACGCCGCCGGAAACGCCTCGGAGGCGCGCGTGGATCTGGTTCTCAACGAAGCCCCGATGATTCGGGAGATCGACGTTCGGCCGACCGAGGGGGGGGTGGAGGTTACGACCACGGTCCAAGATCCCGAGGGCGACGACGTCTCGGTTCGCGTTCGGGCCGTTCGTGATCGCGGGAAGACATGGGTTGAGAGGCGGGCGGAGCGTCTGGAAAGCGGCCGGTTCAGGGCGTTTCTTCCCGGGATCGAGCCCGACGGGGCCGGCGTCGCGGTGGACGCCGCGGATCGGTGGGGCAGTCCTTCGAACCCGCAGTACCGGGACCTCGGTCCATGCACCCGACCGTCGAAGGGGACCTCGCTCGATGTCCGAGCGGATCTGGGTCCGACCCTGGACTACCTGGACATCGAGATCGAGAGTTCGGTGTCTCTGACCCACCCCCCCACGGTCTGGTTTCCCGGTCTTGACACCCAAGCTTCGCAGGGCCCCATTGCACAGGTCGGCCCCTCTCTCTATCGGGCGGTCGTTCCCCTCACGAGGGAATTCAACGGTCGGGTCCCCGTTCGGGCGGCCGGTCGCGCGTTGGATGGAGGCGTTCTGGAGGGCGGTTGCGAGATTTGCATCTGGAGCGTCTCGCCGGAAGCGGGGGGGCGGTTGGTGTACCCGGCGGACAGCGGTCGGGAGGTTTTTTCCGCGCGGATCCCTCCGGGGAAAGCCTACCGGGATCTCTGGTTGATCGCCCGCCCCGGCGAGCCGTGGTCGGGATTCGGGGACGTCCGGCCGGCCGGAAGCACCCTAGAGATTCACCCGCCGGACGCCGTGTTCGCCGGCCCCGTATCGATCGCTCTGTCTTGGGAAGGACCGGGACCGCCCGCGGAGCGAATGGGAATCTGCTCGGTCTGTGAGGGTTCCGGTTGGGAATGGGTGGGGGGGCGGCCGGATTCGGCCGGCGGGAGGTTCCGGTCTTCGGTTCGCTATCTCAGCGGGTTCTGCCTCGGCGTGGATTCGGTCTCTCCCCGAGTCCGAATCGTCAAACCCGCGGAGGGAACTCACCGGGCGACCGTCGAAAGAATATTCCGGGCCACGGCCTCGGACGGAGGTTCGGGTCTGGGGTGCGAGTCCGTCGGGATGGAACTGGACGGGGACCGGCTCATTACGGAGTTTGATCCCGAGCTCGACTTGATGGTGGCCGAGGTGGACACCCCCCTGTCCCCCGGCAGGCACGTACTCAGGGTCTGGGCGGAGGACCGCGCCGGGAACCGTTCCGAATCCAGATCCGCGTTTTGGGTTGACGAGCCGAGTTCAGGCCCGTAAGCTCTCATGCGCGACGTGCATGGACCCTTCCGGATTCGTGCATGATTCAGGCGGCCGGGGACATCGGATCGCGTGCCCTCTATCTTCCTTCCGGAATCGACAACCGATGCGTCACGCGGCATTCGTTCACCTGCATAACCACTCCCACTACAGCCTTCTGGACGGCGCGATGAAGGTCGAGAACATGATCGCCGCGGCTCAGAAGGCCCGCATGCCCGCGCTGGCCCTTACCGACCACGGCAATCTCTTCGGCGCCGTCGAGTTCTACATGAAAGCCACGGCCAAGGGGATCAAGCCCATCGTGGGGTGCGAGGTCTACGTCGCCCGGGAGTCGCGGCACAGACGCAGGGAAGAGGGGCTCCATTCGGAGAGATCCCATCACCTGATCCTGCTGGCCCGAGATCGTCGCGGCTACCAGAATCTGTTGAAGCTGTGTTCGCTGGGATACCTTGAGGGTTTCTACTACCGCCCCCGAATCGACAAGGAGATCCTTGCGGAGTACGGCGAAGGGTTGCTCGGGCTCAGTGCCTGCCTTCGGGGCGAAATCGCCTCCTCGGTTCTTTCCGGGCGAATGGACGACGCGTGCCGTACGGCGGAGTGGTTCCGGGACCTGTTCGGCCCGGACGGGTTCTACCTGGAGATCCAGGACCACGGAATGGAGGAGGACCGGGACGCCGTTCGAGGCATCCTGGAGGTCAGCCGAAAAACCGGGATCCCCGTCGTGGCGACCAACGACTGTCACTACCTGGACCGGGAACACGCCCGCGCCCAGGATATCCTGGTCTGTATCCAGACCGGGAAAGACCTCAGCGATCCGGGCCGTCTGCGTCTGGCGACCGAGGAATTCTACTTCAAGACGCCCGAGGAGATGGCGGTTCTGTTCGCCGAAGTCCCCGAGGCCATCCGCAATACCATCGAGGTGGCCGAGAAGTGCAACCTCGAGATCGAGCTGGGGAAGATTCTCCTGCCCGATTTCCCACTCCCCGAGGAATATACGAGCGCCGACGAGTATATGGAGATTCTGGCGCGCAAGGGCCTCGAAGAACGCTATGAGCGGCTGACTCCCGAAATCGAAGAGCGCTTTCGGGCGGAGGTCGCCATGATCGGTCAGATGGGTTTTGCCAGCTACTTCCTGATCATCCGGGACCTGATCGAAGCCGCCCGCGAGAAAGGGATCCCCGTGGGACCCGGCCGCGGATCGGCCGCCGGCTGCCTCATCGCGTATTCTCTGGGGATCACGGAACTGGACCCGCTCGAACACGATCTTCTCTTCGAGAGATTCCTCAATCCCGAGCGGATCGGGATGCCGGACATCGATATCGATTTCTGTTTCGAACGGCGCGGCGAGGTACTGGAGTACGCCGTGCAGCGGTACGGCCAGGACAACGTTTGTCAGATCATCACCTTCGGAACCATGGCCGCCCGGGCCGCCATTCGCGACGTGGGTCGTGTGCTGGGACTTGCCTATGCCGAAGTCGATCGGATCGCGAAGCTCGTGCCCACGGATCTGGGTATCACCCTTCAAGCCGCCCTGGACAAGAACCCCGAGTTGGCCGACCTTGCGGAATCGGACCCGCGCGTGAAGGAACTCATCGGCCATGCGAAAACCCTGGAGGGGCTCGCGAGGCACGCCTCGACCCACGCGGCCGGAGTTCTCATCACGCCGGGCCGGCTGGTCGACTACGTTCCCCTGTACAAGTCGAGCAAGGGCGAAATCACAACCCAGTATGACATGAAATCGGTGGAGAAAATCGGTCTTCTCAAGATGGATATCCTGGGTCTTCGAACGCTCACCGTCATCGAAAACACACTGCGGCTGGTCGAGCAGCACACGGGTCGCGCGCTTTCCTCCTCAGAGATTCCCCTGGACGACCCCCACGCATACGAGATGCTTTCCGAGGGGTCCACCGTGGCGATCTTCCAGCTGGAGTCCGGGGGCATGCGGGACCTCCTGCGCCGGCTGAAGCCGACGGCCTTCGACGATATCGTGGCGGTCAACGCCCTTCACCGGCCGGGCCCGCTCAGCAGCGGCATGGTGGATGATTTCATTTCCCGGAAGCATGGGCTGAAGACGATCGAATATCTCCACTCGATCCTGGAACCCATCCTGAAGGAAACGTACGGTGTCATCCTGTATCAGGAGCAGGTGATGCGGATCGCCGCGGAGATGGGAGGATTCTCCCTCGGCCAGGCGGACATTCTGCGGAGGGCAATGGGGAAGAAGGAGCCCGAGGCCATGGCTCGGCAGCGGGAGCTGTTCCTCGACGGCGCATCGAAGAGGAAGATTTCCAAGAGCGTTGCGGAGCGGATATTCGACCTCATGGCCCATTTTGCCGGATACGGGTTCAACAAGTCCCACTCCGCCGCCTACGCCCTGCTCTCTCTCAGGACCGCCTATCTGAAGGCGCACTATCCGAAAGAGTTCATGGCCGCCACCCTTTCGTCGGAGATGGGGAACAGCGACCGCGTTCTGGTGTTGATTGATGAGTGCAGACGCATGGGGATTCCGGTTCTTCCCCCCGACGTTAATGAGTCGGAGGAGAACTTCACCGTCGTGAGCGAGGGCATCCGCTTTGGACTGAGCGCCGTGAAGAACATCGGCGTTTCAGCGGCCAAAGCCATTGTGGATGCCCGCAAGAAAGAGGGACGCTTTCGCTCGCTACGGCACCTCTCCACGGTGACGGATCTTCGAAGCATCAACCGTCGAGTCCTCGAATCGCTGGCGATGGCGGGAGGGATGGACAGCCTGGGAGGGCACCGGGCGCAGCTGATGGCGGAGGTGTCCAGGGCCCTGGAGGGAGGGCTTCGAATCCAGCGCGACCGCGAGCGCGGGCAGGCGTCTCTCTTTGGAGAGGGAGACGTCGAGATCGCGGTCGAGAACCTCCCGGATGTGGAACCCTGGAGCGAAGAGGAGATCATGCGACAGGAGCGGGACGCGCTGGGATTCTATCTCTCGAGCCACCCGCTCGATCGCTACCGGGCGGAAATTGAGACCTGTTCTACGGTCGCCGTGTCAGCGCTTCGGGAGCTGGGGGATTCGGTGTCGGTCCGTCTGGGCGGAATCCTGACGGGGGTCAAGACCACCGTAGACCGCAAAGGAAACAGCATGGCCTTCGCCACCCTCGAAGACTTCACGGGAACCGTCGAACTCCTGGTGTTCTCGGATCCGTACGGGAAGTTCCAGACGCTCATCCAGCCCGAATCGCCCGTCCTGGTTACGGGCCGGACAACCTGCCGCGAGAACGAGGAACCGAAGATCATCGTGGGCAAGGTGGTTTCCCTCTCGGGCACGCTGGATGACATTCCCGCCGCCGTCCATCTTCGAATCCGGGCGGATCGACTCGATGAGGTTCTCGTGCGAGACCTGGAAAATCTGCTGGAGCGGTATCCCGGGAACAGCCGGATTCTCTTTCATCTGGTGGCGGAAGACCGGGGGGAAATCGAAATGAACGTCCGGGAGAAGCGGATCGCCCCGAAAAGGGAAGTGGTGGACGAGCTCCGTCGGCTCGTGGGCGAGCAGGATGTCTGGGTGGCAACATGCCCGGTGGACGATTGGGCCTAGGGACCTGTTCCGAGAGGATGCGCACGGGCCTTGTGCCTGGGCGGAGATTCCGCGGCCGCCCGGGCTACGGCGGCAGGGGGGCGATTTCCGATCGAGGTAGCCGCTCGCGGCGTTGACATACGTGCCGCCCGGTCTTCTGCTCCGGCCGACTTTCCCCCCGGCCGGCCCCGTGTGATGGCGACCCGTGCTTTTGGAGCGAGCGCCGGAGTCCTGTCGCGCTCGCGAGTCTGTGCCCCCGAGTTCCCCCGGAGCGTATGCGATCTGTAACCGCCGGTTTTCCGTCTTTCGAGTCCCGGCTTGCGGCTCTCGATTCTCCCCGCGGAATGGGGTTGACAGCCCTCGTAGGAGGTTGCTACTTTTGGAGATTGGTGGATGGTCGATGGACAATCTCGACGACAATGGAGGATGGGGGAGATGAGGCGAGCACTTGGATGCGCGGTTCTGATCATGTCCGTGGCTTCGGCCGGTACAGTGAGCGCCCAGGATCCGGGTCTCCGTCGGCTGGTGGATTGCCCGACGGCGGAGGTCCTCGAGCGGGGAAGCTACGCCTTCAACACACTGGTCTACCCCGAGGGGGGCGCCCTGGTGGGCGTGGGCATCGGGCTTCTTCATAATCTCTCCGTCGGGTTCACCTACGGCGGTCTCGAGGTGATCGGTTCAGGAGAACCGGACTGGAATCCACGGGTCGAGTTTCAGGCGCGGCTCAAGCTGATCCAGGAATCCTTTGCGCTGCCCGCGATTGCCCTGGGTTTTGACTCGCAGGGCTTTGGGCGCTATTTTGAAGACTTTCCGGACGAAGCCGTCGAGCCGGATCCCGAGCGGCGCCTTCGGGTGGAGCGGTACCAGGTCAAATCCAAGGGTTTCTACGCGGTGGGGTCCAAGCACTACGTGTTCCTGGGGACTCTGGGGCTGCACGGCGGCGTCAACTACTCGCTGGAGAACGAAGACGACGACGAAGCCCTCAACTTCTTCTTCGGTGTGGAGAAGAGCCTGTCCCCGGAGCTGTCGCTGCTGGCGGAGTACGACATGGCCGTCAACGACAATCAGGACAACGAGGCTTTCGGCGACGGTGTGGGGTATCTCAACATCGGGCTCTCATGGATTTTCGCCGAGAGGCTTCGGATCGAGGTAGATCTCCGCAACTTGTTCGAGAACTCCGAGGGAGAGTTCAAGGAAGTGGGACAGTGGAGTCGGGGGATCCAGATCGAATACCTCGAGTACTTCTAGGAGCGAGCCGTGGCAAAGGACGCCGGCGGGCCGGGGGGATGGCTGGATTTTGAAAAGCCTCTGATCGAGCTGGAGAGGCGAATCAGCGACCTCCAGGCTCTCTCGGAATCGGAGGGATATGAGATTCGGGAGGACCTGGCGGACCTGGAGAAGCGCGCCGCCAAGATGCGCCGGGAGATCTACAGCAAGCTGACCCCCTGGCAGCGCGTTCAGTTGGCCCGTCATCCCAAACGTCCCTGCGCCTTGAACTACATCGAGGAGATGGCGGACGGTTTCATCGAGCTCCACGGGGATCGCCTGTTTCGAGACGATCCGGCCATTGTGTCGGGTCTGATGACCATGGGCGGGCGGCAAATGTCCCTGGTTGCGCAGCAGAAGGGGCGGGACACCAAAGAGAGCATTCGGCGCAATTTCGGAATGGCGCACCCGGAAGGGTACCGGAAGGCGCTTCGAATCATGCAGCTGGGCGCGAAGTTCGGCAGACCCCTGGTCACTCTCATTGACACGATGGGGGCTTTCCCGGGGCTGGGAGCGGAGGAGAGGGGGCAGGCGGGAGCCATCGCCAAGAACCTTTTTGAAATGGCGCATCTGCCCTGTCCCATCGTTTCGGTGGTGTTGGGGGAAGGGGGGAGCGGGGGCGCCCTGGGAATCGGGGTGTCGGACGTCATCCTGATGCTCGAGAACGCCGTCTATTCCGTGATTACCCCGGAGGGCTGCGCGGCCATTCTCTGGGCGGATCAATCCAAGGCCGAGCGGGCCGCCGAAGCCATGCGTATCACGGCCCAGGATCTTCTTGATTTAGGAGTGATCGACGGCATCATTCCCGAACCTCTCGGGGGCGCCCACCGGGCACCCCGGGATGCGGCGCATCGAGTTCGGGATGCCGTTCTCTCCAATCTCGCGCGGCTCGACCGGATTCCGGTCAACGAACTCCTTGGACGGCGGGTGGAGAAATACTGGGCGATGGGGATCTACGATGAGGCCGGAACCGGTGGCGAGACGATGCGCGAATCCCTGGATGGGGAAGAGGCGTCCAGCGACGTGGAAATCTGCTGAGGCCGTCGAGACCGGACAAGTTGACAGAAGGCTCCAGGGTCGCTAGCTTGTCCAGGGAGCCGTCGGCCTTCGCTCGTCGGCACGCGAGTGCCGATCCTCAGGAAGCGTGGAAGAGCTCGAGGCGCAGCGGACATCGGAACACGTCCCGCGCGTTACGCGAACGGGCGCGGGGCCAGGAGCGAATCAGCGCCGGCGAGGTCGGGTTGCCGAGCGGGCATGGACGCGTGGCGGTACCCGGTCTTTTTTTATGGGTCGATGGGCCGGCCCGACCCTTATGTGGGCGCCGCCGGGCGCCGCGCGGGGCGGGGTCTTGGAAGGAGGCGTGAAGTGATCGATCAACACCTGCTCGACATTCTCGCCTGCCCGGGGTGCAAGGGAGCCGTTCGCTACGAGGAAGATCGGAACGCCCTCGTGTGCGACCGGTGCCGACTCCGGTTCAGAATCGAAGATGACATTCCGGTCATGCTGTTGGATGAAGCGGAAAATCTGGATGCCTCTTCCGGCTCGGGTTCCGGATGAGGCGGAACCGACCGATGGGCAATGGGGCCGATCGCCGCGTGACACGCGGCCGTCGGGACAGGACGCCATGTGCACGGTAACACATCTCGTCGTGGGTGGGGCCGTGGGCGCGTGGACGGGCCACGGGGCGCTCGCCTTCGCCCTGGGGGTCGTGTCCCACGCGGTTCTGGATGCCGTCCCTCACTACGAGCTCGACGATTTCCGCCTGGATCTGGGGATAACGTTGGTCGCCGTCGGCGGACTCGTGGGATGGGGCTACTGGTTGACTCCGGTGTTCTGGGGTGCCCTGGGAGGCGTCCTCCCCGACGTGGAGATTTTGCTCTGGAAGCTGGGTTTGCTCAGAGACACGCAGATGGTGTTCCCCTCTCATTCCGGACTCATCCGCCACGGCCGGCGGCTCTCTTTCCGAGGGGCGCTCCCCCAGGTTCTGTTGATCATGGGAGCCCTGGGGTGTCTGGTTGTGCTTAGAGGGTGATCCGAGTTCTGGGGTGTCCGGTTGGTTTTCGGGAGATCGTCGCGGTCTAACGTTGAGGGGTTCTGAGGAGTTGGGGGGTGCGCATGCGATGCATCCGAGCCGTCGTTGAGAGAAGGGGAGTCGTCCTGCTGCTGCTGGTGCTGGCGACCTGGGCTGCGGCGATTGCCTTTGCCGAAGCGGAATCGAATCCCCTCGATGTGACGCTCCGCAGCTCCACGGAACAGCGGATTCTGTTCGAGTATCATCCCGGCGACCCGTTCCTGGCTCCCTGGTCCTCCGGCGAAGCCTACGAGATGCTGCAGCTGCCCGGCGCGGCCGTCTCGGGGAGCGAAGGGGCGCCCGGTCTTCCGGCCAGACGCGTGGCCTTCGGGGTTCCGCACGGAGCTCGCGTGGACCTTCGTGTGGTCGCGACGGGAAGTCAGTCTCTCGGCACGCACCGTCTCGCGCCCGTCGCGCGCTGGGAGCCGCCGGCCCATGGGTGGGGACTGGGGAGCGAGATCTACGAAGCGAGTGCTTCGTACTATGCGTCGGACGCGCCCTACCCCGACGACCCGGCCCGGATCGTTCTGGACTCCGTTTTCCGGGGCCAGCGGATCATCGTCGTGGAGCTGGTTCCGTTCCGGTACCGGGCGAAGTCGGGTGCCCTTGAGTTCCTGGGCCCGATGACGGTGGCCCTCGACCTTTCGGGCGGGGAGCCGGAGGGAAGTCCGCCGGGCGTCGATCTCCACGAGGACTGGTTCCGGCGGCGGCTCGGCAACTACGAGTCCGCACGGAACTGGCGTGCGCAGCCGGTCCGGCGGGACGCGCGCAAGGCGCCGGTGGGCTTCGAGCAGGGAACTGACTGGGTGAAACTGGGTATAACTCGAAAGGGCATGTATCGCGTGAGCGGCTCTATGCTGGCCGACGCGGGACTCAGCCTCTCGTCCATCGATCCGAACGCCGTTCGCCTGTTCTCGGGCGGCGGCCGGCCGCTGCCCGAAGATCTGGACCCGGTTCGCGTGAACGGGGACTGGATGGAGGAATGCAGCATCTGGGTGCGGGACGGAGGAACCGCCGGCGTGCTGGACCCGGACGACGAGGTGATTTTCTACGGGTTGGGCGCGCAAGGGTGGGCCGACGACTTCGACGCGAGGCTGGATGAAGGAATTTGGTGGAGAAACGTCTACACCGACACCAGTGTCTACTGGTTGACGACGGGGGGAACGTTCGCCGAACCTCCGCGCCGAATGGACACTCGGCGGCAGGGGTGGGACGCGGCGGATGTGTGTATCCGGACGAGCACGCCCCAGTGGATTCGGGATGAGGAGAACCGCATCGAGAATTTCGAGATCTCCTACGAGGATGGGTGGATGTACACCAACTTCGATAACGCCACCCATGAGCAGCTCATTCCCGTTACCCTCGAGGGCGTCGATACGACTCAGGTGTCCAGGCTGGTCGTTCGTCTGTGCGGCCAGAGAGCTACGGGCGCTCGCCACGAGGCGACCGTCTCGCTCAACGGGGTCCCTCTGGTGACGGCGTCGTGGGTCTCGAGCGGGTTTGCGGATCTGGACGCGCCGGCCCAGTTTGTGGAGGGGGAGAACCTGGTCGGCGTGAAAGTCGCCACATCGGATACGTCCGACGTGGCCGAGATCACTCTCGCATGGATCGACATCCGGTATGGGCGGAGTCTGACGCTGGGCGGGCAGGTTCCCGCGCGATCGCCCGATTCAACGTGCGTGGTTGAATACCAAGCCGAAGGCGCTAACCCCGGCGGGGTGTTCGTCTTTGACGTCACCGAGCATTTTTCTCCGGTTCGTTTGGATTCCGTCCAGATCGAGGGAACGGCCATCGCTTTCCGCGACAGCGCGCGGGCCGACTCCTCGATGCAGTACAGGGTCGTCGCCGATTGGGAATCCTGTGCCTACATTCGAACGGACGATGGGGCCGGCCTGCGGACCGACACGTCTCCGGCCGATGTCGTGATCATCTATCATCCCCTGTTCCGTGACGCGGCCCTGAGCCTGGCCGCGCACCGTTCCGCCGACTGGCGGGTGCGGGCGGTCAGCATTGACGATGTCTACGACGAGTTTTCCTGGGGATTGTTCGACCCCGTCGCCATTCGGGATTTCCTAGCGTTCGCTTCCGGCAATTACACCGACGCCGGAGAAAGGGTGCTGGGATACGCTCTTCTTTTCGGGGACGCGAGCTTCAACTATCGGGCGGAGGGTTCCATCACGATTCCCAATTACGTCCCGTCCTGGCACGGGCGGTATCGCCGGGGACCCGATGATGTCTACTCCACGGATGATTGGTACGCATACCTGGATCCATCGGACGAGCTGATGGACGTGGCCGTCGGGCGGCTTCCCGTGCAGACGCAGGACCAGGCCGAGGCGCTGGTGGAGAAAATCATCGCATACGGTTCGACTTCGGAGTTCGGCCCCTGGCGTACGAGAGCCGTCATCGCCGGCGACGACCTCGGTAAGAAGTGCGTGTTCTCTCCCTGCGAGCCTGTGCACACGATGGATGCGGACGCGCTTGCCATGCAGTACCTCCCCGACGTCCTTGCCCTGGAGAAGATCTATCTGCCCGACTACGCCTACAGCAGCGCGTGCTTCAAGCCCGGTGCCACGGAAGCCTTCCGAGGGGCGCTGGACGAGGGTGCCTTGATCACGCTGTTCATCGGCCATGGAGACCGGTCGAAGCTGGCGGACGAGGAGCTCTACGTGTGGAACTCATCCCAGCCGCCGACCAACGCCGGCCGGCCGACGTTCTTCCTTGCCGGTTCCTGCGACGTCGGGGACTTCGCGCAACCCAGCGGGTCCTCTCTGGGCGAGAATCTTTTGCGCCAGCCGGAATCGGGGGCGGTGGCCGTCTTTTCGTCGACGTACCTCGCCTATAGTCTGTTCAATTACCGGGTGATCCGGGGCCTGTTCTCGAACCTGTTTCCGGACCGCCGGATCTCGGACCGGCCCGTCGGCGATGCACTGATGCTGGGGAAGAACGACGTTCGCTTCAACGGTCTGGAGGCCGGCAAGCTCTACCACAATGAGAGGCTGGAGCTGCTGGGAGACCCGTCGATGCGGCTCGCGACGCCGAGACTTACGGTGGAAGTGACGTCGTCGGATTCGGACCCGATTCGCTTCGTCCGGCGGGACAGCGTCTCGATCCACGGGCAGATCATGCAGGAAGGATCGGAGGCCGTGTGGTTCAACGGCGATGCCTGGATCGAGGCGGGAGGGACGGCGGACACGAGCGGCCATTGGTGTGTGAACCATTTGGGGCAGCCGCTGACGGGCTGTTCGCCCTCGCATATCGACTACAACGTCCCCGGAGCCGCCCTCTTTCGCGGGAGGGCGGCGGTGGTGGGGGGAGTGTTCGACGCGACGTTCGTCGTGCCGTGGGACGCGAAGGAGGGTGATCTGGCGGATGTTCGTGTGTACGTGAGCGACGATCAGATCGACGGCGCCGGAATCGCGGACTCCATTTCCGTCGCGGGGATCGCCGATACGGATGACCTGGAGGGTCCCCGCTTCGCGATGTCAGCCGGCGGTGACGTCGTCGGCAACGGGTCGCGCCTCAGTCCGCAGGGTACGCTGCGGATCTGCTTCGAGGACGACAGCGGCATCAACATCCAGGGCCTGAGCGATACGTCTGCGGTGTTGCTGGTGGTCGACGGCAGTACTTTCGTCGACCTTACGGACGTATGCGAATACGAGACGGGGAGTCACACGCGGGCCTGCGCGGAGCATTCCTATTCGTTCGACACCGGAAGTCATTCGCTCGAGCTTCGTGCCATAGACAACATGGGGAACCGGAACTCGCAGACCTGGAACGTGACGGTGTCTGCGGAGAGGGAACTCCGCTTAAGTCAGGTGTATCCGTACCCGAACCCTTTCATGGAGGGCACGTACCTGTGTTACAGGCTTAGCCGGGATGCCGAGGTCACGGTTCGAATCTTCACCGTGTCGGGTCATCTCATTCGGAAGATCGAGGCGGGTCCCCAGTCCGGAGGACCGCAGCACGTGTTTTGGGACGGGCGTGACGAAGAGATGGACGAGGTTGCCAATGGGGCGTACCTCTTCAAGATCGATGCACGAACGGAAGTGGGCACGGTGAACGCCCTTGGAAAAGCGTTGAGACTCAAGTAAGGCAATCCGGGGAGGATCGGTTTCATGACAAAGATGGTCTGCTTGATCGGCGTTCTTGCACTGGGGATTTTGACTGCGGCGGAAGCCGGCGCGGTGTCGGAAGCGGCGGCGCCCAGCCTGATCATTCCACCGGGCGCGCGCGCCTGCGGATTGGGGCAGAGTTTCATCGGAATTGCCGATGATGCCACGGCCATGTACTGGAATCCTGCGGGCATCGGATTCATGAAGGGCCGCAACGTGGCGCTCATGCACTCTCAGCTCATTCCGGAGCTGGCCGACGACGTCTACTACGAGTACTTCGGGTACACGCAGGAGGTGTCGGGGTTGGGGATGGTGGGCCTGAGTTTCACCTTCCTGACGTACGGCAAGTGGCAGGCGATGGGGGAGAGCGGGGAGCCCGGGGACTTCTTCTCGAGCTACGAATTCGCCATCGGCGCCACCTATAGCTCGCTTCTGAGTGAGAACCTCTCGGCCGGAGTGTCGTTGAAGTTGGTGCACGTGAGTCTGGCGCCGGCGACGGCGACGATCGAGGGAGAGGAGGGCGTCGGCACGAGCTTTGCCGCCGACCTGGGATTCCTCTGGAAGCTGTTCTCGGGGCGGGTGAACCTGGGCGCGAACCTGCAGAACATCGGGCCCGACATCTCTTTCATCGACGTGGAGCAGTCGGCGCCGCTTCCCCGAAATCTGAAGGCGGGTGTGGGGGTGGCCCTGCTGCAGACGGAACTCAATCGCCTGCTGGGGTCTTTCGAGGTAAACGTCCCCCTGACCGGTCTGGAGAGAAAGTTCGATGACTTCTCCGCCTGGTCGGATGACGTCACGTTCAACGGCGGAGTGGAATGGGCCTTCTCCACGTTCCTCGCCCTCAGAGCCGGGTACATCTATGATCCGGACGGCGACATCGAAGGGATGTCCTACGGAGGCGGCCTTCACATTGCCAGCGTCGGGCTCACGGTCGACTACGCCACGGTGCCGAAAGCGCAGGACATCGGCCGAGAGGACAAGTTCTCGATTTCCGTAGGGTTCTAGGATTCTGACGGGAGTCGCCGGCCCGTTTTCACGGAAGGAATTCTTCGCGTATGCGATGCTCGATGTACACGGACGGCCCGCGAATTCTGGGGGGGATTCTCGCCTTGAGCCTCCTGGGCGGGGCGTTGTGGGGGGGAGCGCCGCGAGCGGAAGACCGCCACCGCCCGATTCGAGTGATTTCCCCCTGGCAGGGAGAACGGCCCCCGGTCTCCTCGGTCGTGACGGAAGGGATTCTTGCCGACCGGATTTCCCCCAAGCCTCGAGCCGACGCCCTGCGCGGATTGGCGGCCCAATCCGGCAAGGGGTGGTCCGCGGCGGATCCGGAAACCCTCAGGGTGATCGCCATTCGGGTCGAGTTCGAGCAGTCCGAGGGCATGACTCAGGGACGCTTCCGGATCGAGCCCTACGGGGATCCGGACCTTCCCGAAGCCATCATCGATCCGCCGCCCCACGGTCGCAGCTACTTCATGAAGCACCTGGAGGCGTTGGACTACTTTTACCGAGCGCAATCCTACGGCCGGCTGGCGTTGGACTACGACGTCTTTCCGCAGGCGGAAGACAGCGCCTTCGTCCTGCCGGACATCAGCGTGTACAACCCGGAGGCGAGCCAGTGGAGCTGGACCGTGGAGGGACTCACGCAGCTCTACCGTGACGCGATTGTGCACGCCGACAGCAGCGATCCGGCCGTGTTCAGGGACGCCGACAGTCTGAGCGTGTACGTCGTTTTCCACGCGGGGCCCGATCTCCAGACGGACGTGGCCTACGACTCGCCGAACGACATTCCCTCCTTCACCATTGCGCTGGGTGACAGCGATCGCTTCTACATCCGCCGGCCCGACTCGCTGATGGTCTTCGACGGAATGATGATTCCGGAAACGGTCTCCCAGGATGGACTCATCGGCGCCATCAACGGCGTCCTGGCCCACGAGTTCGGACACATCCTGGGGGCGCTGGATCTCTACAACACGTGCAACTGGCTGACGGGTGTCGGATTCTGGGGGCTCATGGGATCGGGCAATCAGGTCGCCTTCGACCTGGGCCTGGGGGTCGCCGTCGAGGGGATTTTGCCTCCGAGCCTGTGCGCCTGGACCAAGTGGTGGCTGGGATTCCTGGACCCGGAGACCATTTCGGTTTCGGGGACGTATTCTCTCAGGGCCACGGGGCTGCAGGACGGAACGGCCAACGCCTATAGGATTCCCATCAACGGGGATGAGTATTTCCTTCTGGAGAATCGCCAGCGCGACCTGGAGCCCGACCGCATGGAGGGGATTTTCCAGGACCGGGACACGGGCGTGATCATGGGGACGGTGGATACCCTGCGCCTCTACGAGTGCCGCCAGGCGGACCCGGACAGCAGCTGTTTTGCGGACGCGTGGAACTACCACTACGATTTCGGACTCCCGGGCTCCGGCCTGCTCGTGTGGCACATCGACGACGAGCTCATCTGGGAGACGCTTCAGGCGGCGGGCAATGCGATCAATTGCGACTACTGGCGGCGGGGCGTCGATCTGGAAGAGGCCGACGGGATGGAAGATATCGGGAACCCGTACTCGTGGTACGGGCAGGGGAGTGAGTTCGACCCCTTCTTCCGCGGGAACAACGACACCTTCAATGAGACCAGCATTCCCAATTCCAACTCCAATTTCGGAGCGGTGAGCCACGTCGCCGTCACGGACGTCGACACCCTGTCCAACGAGATGAGGTTCACCGTGCGTCTGGGTGCGGGCGTTACCGGCTGGCCGGTGGCCTTTTCGGACACGGTGCGAACGGAGGCCGGTGCCCCGGCCACCGTGGATCTCGACGGTGACGGAACCAAGGAGATCGTGGTCGCGAGGGGAAGCACCGTCTACGCGTTCCACCTGGACGGTGCGGGATTGGTGGAGGGTTGGCCGATCGACACGCGGGATTCCCTGCTGACGCCGGTTGCGGCTCAGGGAGCCGACGGCCGGTTCGGCGCAGTGGTCGTGGGGTCGGCGAGCGGACGGATCTATGCGTGGGTGGACGACGGAACGCCCCTCTTTGCCGGCTCGGATACGCTGGGAGGGATTCGGATTTCTGCCGAAGGGTCGCCCGTGAACCACGTGGCTCTCGGGAGCTTCTGCTCGTGGGGCGGGCAATTCGACGTGGTGGCGGCCGTGGGTGAATCCCTCATGGTATGGGGAGAGCCCTGTGATTGGGGGTGGGAGGCTGGCGGTGAGAAGGCCGATTGCAAGTGGATCGTGGGCTGGGGCGACACGGTTCGCGCCGTGGCGGTCCGCGGATTCGACGAGACGACTTCCGGTCCGGCTCTCCTGGCCGCCCTCGTGGAACCGGATCTCGTTTCCGTCGTCGACGGTGGGGGCGCCGAGCTTCCCGGCTGGCCCGTCTCGCTGCCGGTGGAGAGCGCCGCCGGATATCTGGCGCTGGCGGATTTCGATCGCGCGCCCGACGGCGGGGAGGAAGTCCTCGTGGCCACCCGAGAGGGTCTGGTCACGATGCTGTCCATGGGAGGAGAGACTCTTCCCGGCTGGCCCGTTTCCCTGAGCGGAGGCGTCGTTTCGGCGCCTGCGGTCGGCGATCTCGACGGCGACGGATACCTGGATCTGGCCCTTGGCACGGCGGACGGGCAGATCGAGGTCCTCAATTACACGGGAGCGCCCCTCATCGGCTGGAGGGTCGATAGGATGGAGATGCCAGCGGCCGTATTTGCTGATGTTACAGGCGATTCGGTTGTTGAGCTTATAAGTTCATTTAGGGCTCGCCAGCTGGCCGCGTGGGACGCAGGAGCCGACGCCGTTTCCGGGTGGCCGCTTTCTGCCGGGGCCGACGCCTCGCTGACCCCACTGGTGGCCGATCTTCGAGACGACGGCACTCCCGAAATCGTGATCCCCGGCGGCGACGGGTGGCTGTACGCATACGAGGTGAGCTGGATCCCGGACTGCGGCCCGATCCCCTGGGGCGCGTTCCTGGGCAACAGTGCGAGGACGGCCTGTTTCCCGTCCGCTCTCATGCCTGCGGCGCCCGAGGCTCGGAGCCTCGCCCTGGCGGACGGAGATCTCATTGTCTATCCCAACCCGTGCCGCGGCGGTACGGCGCACATTCAGTATCGCCTGGGATTCGGCACCTCGGTGAAGGTGACCATCCTGGATCTCACGGGCCAGGAAGTGTGGGACTACGAGGAGTTCTCTCCCGAGGGCCCCAACGAGATCGAGTGGCGGACGGACTCGATCGCGAGCGGGCTGTATCTCTGCAGAGTGGAGGCGGAGGAGAGGTCGGGTACGACCGTCGTGTTTCGCAAAGTGGCCGTATTGAACTAGAACCGGACGGCCGCATGCAGGTGCGGCCGAACACCGCGGAGGGTTCTCGAAATGAGAAGGACGCTGGCGCTAATGATCTTGACGGCCGGGATGCTTGTCGTCGCTCCCGTGGCGGGCGGAGCCGATCCCGTGCGGATCCTTGACGGGGAAAAGCTCATCCCGGAGTTTCTCTGGTCCGGCGACGCGGTCGAGCGCATGCTGGATGATCTGGCCGTTTCGACCTCGACGGAGACGCCGCCGCTGGAAGCCGGGGGCGTCGAGTATCTCCAGCCGGGGGAGTCGGGGTACAAGTCTCCCGGGCGGGCGTTCTTTCTCTCCCTCTTGGTTCCGGGGACGGGGGAGCTGTATTCGGGATCGAAGCGCGGGCTTGCCTTCCTGGGACTGGAAATCATCTCGTGGGCCGGGTATCTCCACTACGACAGCAAGGGGGAGGACGAGAGGGCCAACTACCAGGCCTTCGCCGATCTCCATTACGACCGGGACCACTACAAGGACGTGGTCAACGAAATCTGCGGGAAATACACGGACGACGATCCGAGCTGGCCGTGTTCGGAGTGCGAGTACGAGCACTGCCGGGAGGATCTGGGATCGTACGAAGGTTACTCCGAGAGCCAGTGCGAGATGGTTCGGGGCCATTTCATTCTCCCCGAGGAGAACGGCCAGCACTATTACGAAGACCTGGGGAAGTACGACAAGTACATCTTCGGCTGGGACGATTGGTACGAAGCCTACGCCCCCAGTCGTGACGCGATCTACTGGACCACCTGGAAGCCGGGCGAACCCTGGCCGACCACGGTTGAACCCTGGAACGAGACCATCGGCATGCGCTCGAACTACCGGGAGGACTACCGGGAGATGCGGAGGAAGAGCAACGACCATCTGGACCGGGCCACCTACTTCACGTGGTTGGTGCTGGTCAATCACGTCGCCAGTGCGCTGGACGCCGCGTTCACGGCGCGCACGCACAACCGGCGGCTGGCGGGAGAGTCGTCTGCGATCGATGTGGCTCTGGATGCGCGACCCCTCGAGAACGACATGGAGACTCGTATCTTCCTGAGAAAGCGGTTCTGAGTCAATCCATCGCCCCGGATCCATCCATGGCCAGGACCCGGTGGAGCGGGGCGCGGTGAAACGGAGGCGGGCAGTTGGCGGTACGGGTGATGATGGCGATTCTGTTGTGGGCCTCGGGTTGCGCCGTCGGTTCGGGCTCGGCCGATGCGCAGGACCTGGACCGATCTGCCTGTACGGTCCTGACGGCAGGAAACGGCTTGGACCGAGCTGCCTGTACGGTCCTGACGGCAGGGAACGGCTTGGACCGAGCTGCCTGTACGATCCTGACGGCAGGGAACGGCTTGGACCGAGCTGCCTGTACGATCCGGACGGCAGGGAAC
>CAZSXU010000002.1:146193-160231 GCA_964610505.1 uncultured bacterium
GACGGCAGGGAACGGCTTGGACCGAGCTGCCTGTACGATCCGGACGGCAGGGAACAGCTTGGACCGAGCTGCCTGTACGGTCCTGACGGCAGCGAACGAGGCCCGACTGGACGCCCTCGCCTCGAGTCTGGCTCAAGGAACGCGCGCGCAAGCGGTCCCTTCCGTGTCGCGCAAGTCCGCTCGAAAAGCCTTCTTCCTGTCTCTCCTCCTTCCCGGGTTGGGGCAGCGATATCTGGGCCAGCATCGACGCGCGTGGATCTACCTCGGCGCGGAGGCCGGCGTGTGGGCCGCGGTGACCACATTCTATGTCCAGGGCTCAATGCGGGAGGACCGCTACAGGGAGTACGCGGAGATCGTAGGTGGGGCGGATCCCGGAGTGGACGACGACGAGTACTACAAGAACCTGGCGCTCTATGAATCCAGTGACGTGTTTGCCACGGTGGTCCGCTGGGACGGTCGGGCGCTCCATCCCGATGACCCGGAGGCTCAGCGCCTGTACTATTCGGAGAATGTCTATCCTGCAGACATGGCGTGGTCCTGGCCGACCGAGGCGACCTTCGACGAGTACAAGCGCCTCAGGCGGCGAAGCAAGCGGGCGTACCGTACGGCCGTGAACGTGATCGGTCTCTCGGTGCTCAACCGCCTGGTGAGTGCCATCGACACCGTGATGGGTCGGGAGAAGAGGCAATACGCGGGCGGGCTGCAGCCGGTGTTCTCGATGAAAACGTTGCCGGGGAGCGACTCCCCCATGCCCTTCTTATTCTTCGCCCGAGCCTTCTAGCCCGGGTTATTCACGAATCTCCGGCTTTCGCCTCTCGGCTCTCTGCGGTGAGAGGGAGTACGTCCACGATGAGACGCTTTCTGTTCTGGCTGCTGCCGGCGTTTGTCGGTGCCTGCGGAAGTGGCGGGAGCGGTGCGCCGAGTGATCTTTCGAGTTTCTCACCGATCCTTCGATTCGAACGGCACAAGACGTTGGGGTCCTCGGGGACGGCGGGGGGGCAGTTCGATCGGCCCACCGGGCTGACGCTGGACTACAGGGGCAATCTGTACGTCGTTGACGCCGGAAACAACAGGATCCAACAATTCGGCGGCGGACGGTTCGTCCTGGAATTCGGCATCTTCGGTTCGGAGGGGGGGCGCTTCATCGAGCCGGTGAAGGCCTCGGCGGCCCACGGATTCACGGTGACGGTGACCGACTCGCGAAACGAGCGCTGGCAGTCCTTCGATCTCAACGGCAACTTCCTCGCCGGGAGTGTGGAATCGGCCGACGAGCGCCTGGGCATTCCGTGGGGAATCGCCCGGGGCCAGGACGGCCGCCTGTTTCTGACGAACGTTCAGGATCACACCATCGTCGTCGTCGGTCTCGACGGAGAGGTGGAATTCGACTTCGGCGGTTTCGGCGCGGGCCGCGGCCAGCTCAACCGGCCGATGGGAATCGCCCTCTCTCGTGCCCAGACGCTCTACGTCGCCGACACGGGAAACCATCGCATTCAGATCTTCGATGTTCACGGAGGCTCGCTGGGCGCCTGGGGGCGGCGCGGCAGCGGCCGCGGGATGTTCGAGGGACCTCAGGGGGTCGCCGTGGATTCGCGCGGGCGCGTGTACGTGGCCGATACGGGTAACCACCGCGTCCAGGTGTTCGACGCCTCGGGAGCCTGGCTGTCGACGCTTCCAGAGACGGATTCTCACGGGGAATTCCTGCACCCCGGCGACGTGGCCGCCGACGGAGATCGCCTCTGGGTCGCCGACACGGGCCACAATCGGGTTCTGGAATTCCGGGTCATCGATGATACGGTCCCGCACTGATCCTCGGGTCCTCGGGATTCTGGGGATCTTGACGATCTCGCTCTTCCTGACGCCGGGCGGCCTGCGGGCGGCCACGGCGCCGTCCGACACGGTATCCCTCTTTCGCGGCGAGGCTCTGGTTCGCGGGGACGGCACGCCGGGTCCGTTTCCACTCCCCGATCGCCTGATCATTCCCGGATCCGAAAGCGTCGAGCTGGAGGGAAGACGGCTTCGCGCCGGACCCGATTATCAGCTGGACGCGATCCGGGGTCTTCTGACCCTGACCCGCTCCCTCGAGACCGGACAGATCCTCTACGTCCGCTACGAGAGATTCCCCTACGATCTGGAACCCGTTTCCTTCCACCGGCGGATGGAAATTGCGCCCGAACGGTCGGGTGTGATCGAACCGCATTCCGCTCCCGCGTGGGAGAAACCGGGCGGCGGGACGGGGCAGGATCTTGCCCGGCTGACCGTGGCGGGGAACAAGACCTTCTCGGTCGAGTTGGGGTCGAATCAAGACATGACGCTCAAGCAGGCCCTGAACCTTCAGATCGGCGGCTCGGTGGCCCGGGACGTGGAAGTGCGGGCCATTCTCTCGGACACGGATATTCCGCTTCAGCCCGAAGGAACCACCCAGGAGCTGGAGCAGCTGGACAACGTCCTCGTGGAAGTCAAGAGCACCCACCTCTCGGCCACCCTTGGAGACTACGCCGTATCCATCACCGACAGCCGGTTCGCGTCTCTGGAGCGCCAGCTGGAGGGGGTGTTGGGTCGAGCCGACTACGATCGCGTGCGGGTCGCGGCGGCAGGGGCGGTGTCCAAGGGGAAGTTCGCGTCCATGGAGTTTCGAGGTGAAGAGGGGAAGCAGGGTCCTTACCAGCTCCTCTCCTTGGACGGCGGTACGTACATCGTGGTGGTGGCCGGGAGCGAGCGCGTCACCGTCTTCGGCGAGCGCATGGTGCGCGGCGAGAACAACGACTACACGATCGACTACGCGGATGGAACCATCCAGTTCACCACGAAGCGCCTCATCACCGAGGACGCGGAGATCGCCGTCGACTACGAGTACATGACGGAAGAGTACAAGCGGGGCCTGTACTTCGGGCAGACCGAGGCGCTGGATCTCTGGGGCGAGCGGGTGGATATCGGGATGTCGGTCTTCAGCGAGCAGGACCAGAAGTCCCAGCCGCTGGCGGAGGACTTGACGGCGAAGGATCGAGAGATTCTTGCGGCCGCGGGCGACGAAGAGGCGTGGGTGACCGGAGCGACGGAGGTGGGTGCGGGGGAAGGGCTCTACAATTGGATCGAAACGGCCCCCGGTGAAGGGTACTTCATCTGGGTCGGTTCGGATTCCGGTTCGTACGAAGTTCGCTTCACGGAGTTGGCAGATTCTTCGGGGCAGTACGTCCGCCGGTTCGACGACCGTGCCGGCCGGTTCATCTACGAGTATACGGGACGTGGATCGTACACGCCGCGCGTTCGCCTGCCCAGCCCGCAGTCCCACACGCTGGCGGATCTCCGCTGGAACGTTCGGGGAACCCGCCGGTTGACGCTCTCCGGGGAAGCCGCCCTCAGCAGCCTCGATCTCAATACCTTCTCGGATCTGGACGACGGTGACAACGTGGGCGGAGTCTACGAGGTGCGGATGGCCCTGGACAAGAAGCCCATGGGCCTGGGCGGCCGCTCCCTGGGGGCGGTTTCGGTTCGGGGATTGTCTCGCTCCCGCGAGGAGCGGTTTCAATCCCTGGGACGCACCGAGGCGGCGTACTACGGGAAGCGCTGGAACCTCTACACGACCGCTCCCGAGCGGGAGGAACAGGTTCGGGAGGCGGAAGTGGTCTACGAGCCGTGGAACGGGAACCGGATGGCGCTCAACTACGGGCGCCTGGACCAGGGGGATCAGTTCACCTCCATCCGCAAGGAAGCCGTCGCTTCTCAGGACTGGGGACGCGGCACGGCCGTGTCCGGCGTGGTCGAGAAGGTGGATTCCTGGGACAAGCGTCCGGCCGGCGACCATCGCCGCAAGACCCGCAGGTTCCGATCGGATGCCTCGGCCCGGTTGGGCGGAATCCTCTCCCAGTTTTCCTTTGAACACGATTCCCGGGACCGGGGCAACCCGGACAGCCTGCTCTGGGGGCTGCGGTTTGAGGAAGCCCGCGTCTCGGCGTCTCTGGCGGACGCGGGGGCTTGGGGGGCGTCGGTGACGGTCGGAAGGAGGGAGAACGACGTGCCGCTCGGCGGGCGGTGGGTGCCCAAGTCGACCTCCAACACGACGGAGATGCTTCTCAAGTACCAGGGGGCGGGAACCCTGTCGGGAGGGGCGACCGTGTCGCACCGGCGAGTGGAATACGACCGCCGCTTTCAGGACGCCGACGTCACAACGGATCTGGCGGACCTCGATCTGAAGCACTCGATGTTCGCCGGTCGTCTGAGAAACACTTTCAACTACCGGATTTCCAACGCCACGAGGACGATGAGAGAACGCCACTACGTGTACGTCGGTGAGGGCGCGGACTACGATAGTCTGGGCAATTTCGTCGACGGAGAGGGGTTCTACGAGTCCGTGACCGTTCCGGGGAATCCTCGGCCCGTGACGGAAGTCGTGGCGAGCGCCCGTTTCAAATGGCAGCCGGGTCCGGCCGGGAGCCCGAGTGGGGACGGCTGGCCCGGACATTTTGCCGCCGAGACCTTCCTGAAGGTCGATGAGAGGACAACCTCGACGGACCGTCGGCGGGTCTACCTTCTCGATCCCGGGGTTCTTCAGGACGACCGGACGACCCTGGAGGGGCGATTCACGCTGCGCCAGGATGTGTTCCTGTTGCCCGACCAGCCGACCTTCTCAATTCGCCTCCGGTACGAATATAACGATTTAACCGACAACAGGTTCGAAGGATTGCTTCGTGATGTGGTTGAGGGCCGGAGGAGCGTTCTGATCCGAAGTTCTCCACGGGAGGGTCTCGGTTTCGACGTCGAATACCTGAACCGCTGGCGGGGGGAAGACCTGGAGGAGGGTGGAGCGGTTCAAAGCGAGGAGCGACGCTCTCACGGGTTGAAGGTCCTGCTGACGGCGTGGCTGGGAGCCCGCGCCAGGCTGGCGCTGCGAAGCCAGTGGGAGGACTCGATCGATCGGGTCTCCGATCGAAAGGTCCGGGCGGTTGAGATGGAGCCCAAGCTCACGTACAGTTTCCTCGGCAAGGGGCGCGCGGAATCCGCGGTCACATGGCGGGGGGCCTCGGGAGACGAGCAGACGGGATCTTTCTCGAGAATCGCGTACACCGGGCGTCCGGGCTGGGAATGGCGGTTGAGCGCCGACTACCGCGTGGGGAAGTACGTCACCGCCTCGCTCACCTACTCGGGGAGCAGTTTCGAAGGTCGGGATACGATGCACAGTGGAAAGTCGGAAGTCCGCGCGTACTTCTAGTGTCGTGACCCGGAAGTAGCTGGGTCGGCCCGGCTGTGGACCGTCCGGGCCGGGCCGGATGACGGCGGAACGAATCGAGAACCATGAGCGAGCGACGAAAACTCAGGAGAGCCGGCCCGATGTGGACCCTCGGCGCCGTCCTGATCTGGACGGCTCCGGTCTTCTCGGCCGACCGCCCTCCGGTCGGCGCGGGCGCCGACACGGTGCGGGTTGCCGGGATCGCGGTGGAGGGTCATCGGACTTTCTCGACGAGGCAGATCCTCGACTGGATCGACATCCGGCCGCAGACTCGAGTGACTCGGGCGGAGGTCCGGAATCGCCTGACGAACCTGCTCGCCCGGTACCGGGATTCGGGCTATCCGCGGGCCGAGGCCAGAACCTTCTGGGAACCGGCTTCCGGAGGAAGGATGGACCTGCGCGTGCAGGTCGAGGAGGGACCCCGATACCGGGTCCGGTCCGTGTCTCTCGAAGGTTGTCGGGGGGTGCCCTGTAAGATCCTGGAGTCCATGCTGGAGACTCGAGAGGGTTCTCTGCTCCGAAGCGACGTGGTTCGGGGCGATCTCGAGGGGATGCTTGAAGCTTATGAGAACCGGGGGTATCCTTACGCGCGCATCGAAACGAGGCCCGGGTGGGAGACTTCCGGTGAGATCGATCTCGCCTTGAAGATCGACGAGGGCCCGAGGGTGTTGCTTGAGGCGATCCGCATCGACGGCAACACGTCCACCCGAGATCACGTGATCGAGAGGGAGTGCGGCATCCATCCGGGCGAGATCTACGCCCAGAAGAAGATCGACAGGATTCGGGCCCGTCTCCAGCGACTGGGTTTCTTCAGCGACGTGACGGCTTCCGTCGCTCTTGAAGATGAATCGGGCCGGGCCGCCCTCGACATTCGGGTCGTGGAGAGGAAGACCAACAGCCTGTACGGCGCCGTGGGCTATGTGCCCCGGGAGCCCGAGGGCTATCTCACGGGAATCCTCGACCTGTCCTTCGGGAACATCGGGGGGACCGGGCGTTCGGCCGCCGTCCGTTGGCGCACGTACCAGCCGGGAGCGTTCGAGTGGACCTTCTCCTACGGGGAGCCGTGGATATTGGGAATCCCGCTCGAGGGACGGATCTCGGTTCATCAGGAGGTGCGGGATTCCACCTTCACCAAGACGGTGGGCGAGGTGGGTCTGGAGGTTCCCCTTGGGGATCGGTTCCGGGCGAGTGTCGGTGTCCGGTCCGAGGGCGTCACGGCGGGTTCGGGGGGGGAAAGGTTGATTCTGGGGAGCCGAAAGCAGGCCGCGGACCTGGCGTTCACGAGTGACGTTCGCGATGATCCGTTGAATCCGACCCGAGGATGGCGGGGGCGAATGGAAGCCGCCTACGGCCGCAAACAATACGACGGCGGTCACGACGCCATTCGTTCCGTCGTCTACGAAGCGATGACCGAGTTCTTTGTCCCCGTGGCCCGCCGGCAGGTCCTGGCGCTCATGGGGGGGGGCGCATGGTTGGACACGTCGGAGAGAGATGTCCCCGAACACGAGCAGTTCTACGTGGGGGGAGCGGAGAGTCTCCGGGGATACGGCGAGGACGCGTTTTTCGGGTGGCGGGTGTTCTCGGCCGGAATCGAATACCGGTTTCTCCTGGGACGCCGATCGCGTCTTCATGTGTTCGCCGACGGCGCACGGCTGGATCGGAGGCTTCCCGCGTCCGGAGGTTTGGAGGATCGGAAAACCTGGCTCCTGGGGTACGGGTTCGGTCTTCGCTCGGAATCCCGATTGGGTATGATCGGGGTGGACTTCGGGCTGGCTCGGGGCGATCCGCTGACCGAGGGGAAAATCCATCTTCGTGTAGAAGGGGAGTTCTAGGCCGCGAAGGTGAAGCAAGCGGAGGACATGGAGACAGCCGAGATCCGAGAAACGAATGCGACAGCGCCGGGCCCGGGATGGCATGTTCCGGTTTTCGGCTCTCGGCTTTCGCATCTCTCGCAAGGGCCTTGCGCCGCGGGAAGCACTCGGCGTCACTTGGCCCCAGCGTGAAGGGGGGATTGTGTTCAGCAAGGAGCGTGGCGACTCGCGGCGTTGGAACACCCCACGCTGCGGCCGTCGTTCCGGCGAGTGCTCCCCGCAGCCGGCCCGGGGGTGGTGTGTTCCGGCTTTCGGCTCTCGGCTCTCGGCCGTATTGCTCGAGCCCAAGGCCCCATCTTCGGCACGTTGCCTGAAAGAAGCCCCTGTGGAATCTGTGGCTGTAGGATTTCCGCCTCTCGGCCGCGGCGATCTCGAACGGAGGGCATGATCATCATGAAGGAACAGGAAGCTGCGAAGAGGATGGAGGAACTCCGGAGCGAGATTGCCCGACACGACCACCGCTACTATGTTCTGGCCGATCCGGTGATCTCCGACGAGGCCTATGATCGTCTTCTGCGCGATCTATCGGACTTGGAGGCGGCTTTCCCGCATCTCGTCACCCCCGACTCTCCCACCCAGCGGGTGAGCGGGCGCGTAAGCGAGGGGTTCGCCCTCGTGACGCACGGCACACCGATGCTCAGCATCATGAACGGCTACGAGGAGGACGAAGTTCGGGAATTCGATCAGCGTGTGAAGAAGCTGTTGGGAGTCGCCCGCGTTACGTACGCCGTGGAACCGAAGATCGACGGCGTGGCGGTTTCTCTCCTCTACGAGCGAGGGGTGTTCACTCGGGGCGCGACCCGCGGAGACGGGGAGCGCGGGGACGACATCACGGCCAACCTGCGTACGCTGAGGCAGATTCCCATGAGGCTGGTCGACGTTCCGAGCCCTCCCGAACGCCTCGAGGTCCGGGGAGAAGTCTACATTCCGACGGAAGCCTTTGAGCGCCTCAACAGCGATCAGCTGGAACAGGGCGCGCGGGTGTTTGCGAATCCCCGAAACGCGACCGCCGGATCGCTCAAGCTCCTGGATCCACGGATCGTGGCCGCGCGGCCCCTGAATATCTTCATTCACAGCGTCGTCGACGGCGAGGCCCTGGGAGCGGCCACCCACGCCGAGGCGCTCGAGCGCGGCCGGCGATTGGGCCTCAGGATCGTCGAGTCCGTCCAGGTGGTGCGGAGCGCGGAGGAGGTGCTGGAGCGATGCAGGGAATGGGAATCGCACCGCTTCGACCTGGCTTACCAGGTCGACGGAATGGTGATCAAGGTCGACGATCTGGCCGCACAGCGGGCGCTGGGTCACACGTCAAAGAATCCCCGCTGGATCCTGGCCTTCAAGTTTCCGGCGCTCGAGGCGATGACGGTCGTCCGGAACATCGTACCCCAGGTGGGACGGACGGGCGTCGTGACCCCCGTGGCGATTCTGGAACCGGTCGCACTTGCCGGATCGACCATCTCTCGGGCCACACTTCACAACGCGGATGAGATCCGTCGAAAGGACATTCGCGTAGGGGACACGGTCGTCATCCAGAAGGGTGGAGAGGTCATTCCCAAGGTGGTCAAGGTCATCCTCGACCAGCGCAGCGGTGAGGAAAGACCTTTCACTATGCCCGAGCATTGTCCCTCCTGCGGCGAACCGCTCAAGACGTTCGACGATGAGGTTGCCGTTCGGTGCACCCACATTCGATGCCCGGCCCAGATCCAGCGGCGCATTCGCCATTTCGCCGGGCGCAATGCGATGGACATCGAGGGACTGGGGAACGTCCTGGTGGAGAGCCTCGTGGGACAGGGATGGGTGTCGGATCCCGGGGATCTCTACGGTCTGGACCCGGAAAAAGTTGCGGCGCTTGAACGGATGGGTGAGAAATCCGCAGACAATCTCACGCGGGCGCTCGAGGAGAGCAAGGGCCGGGGGCTGGCGCGGCTGGTGTTCGGTCTGGGCATACGGCACGTCGGCGTGCGTGCGGCGCGTATCCTGGCCGAGCATTTCGGTTCGATGGATCGATTGGCCAAGGCGGGTGAGGAGGAACTCTCGGCCCTTGGCGATATCGGACCCGTGATCGCCGCATCGGTGGCGGACTTCTTCTCCCAGGCTCCGACAGCGGTCGTCATCGACAAGCTTCGAGCGGCGGGGGTTCGAATGGAATCCCGCTCCGCGAGAAAGGGCGGAAGGCTCAAAGATCTCCGGTTCGTCGTGACGGGCACCCTTCCCGGGCGGAGCCGGAGCGACGTGGAAGCCCTGATCCGGGCCGAGGGAGGTGACGTCTCGGGAAGCGTGAGCCGCAGAACGAGCTATCTCGTCACGGGAGAAAAGCCGGGTTCGAAACTGGCCAAGGCCCGGTCCCTGGGCGTACCGGTGATCGACGTGGCCGCGCTGGAAGAGATGATCGGACGCCGTCCGGGGAGCGGACAAGCCGGTTGACGGTTGGCGGGCCGGGGTCTATGATGAGTTTCGGGAGTGTACGAGTGCTTTTCTTGCGATAGATGGGAGTGACGCTATATGACGCAGTGCCAATCCGCACGACAGGGCATCGTCACCGAAGAGATGAAACGCGTGGCCGATGCCGAGGGGAGGAGCGTGGATGTCATCCGCTCCGGGGTCGAGAGCGGCCGGATTGTGATCTGCCGGAATGTCCGCGGCGAGCATCGGATCCCGGTGGGTATCGGAAAAGGTCTTCGGACCAAAGTGAACGCCAACATCGGTACATCCCCGGACGCCTCGGGCGCCGATCAGGAGATCGAGAAACTGAAGGCGGCCGTGGAAGCGGGTACCGACACGGTGATGGATTTGAGCGTGGGCGGCCGGATCGACGGGGTGCGAAGGCGGGTTCTCGACGAGTCCGCCGTTCCCGTGGGAACGGTCCCCATCTACCAGAGCGCCGCCGACATCCTGGAACAGAAGGGCGAGATCGTCGACCTCCGCGAGGAAGACATTCTGGAGGTGTTCGAGAGGCACGCCGCCGACGGTGTCGACTTCGCGACGCTTCACTGCGGGGTGACCCGCGAGGTTCTCCGGCGACTGAGACGGGTGAACCGGGTGATCCCGATCGTCAGCCGCGGAGCCGCTCTCCTTGCGGAGTGGATGGAGAAGAACGGCAAGGAGAATCCTTTCTACGCCAACTATGATCGGGTGCTTGAGATCGCCGAAACCTACGACGTCACGCTGAGTCTGGGCGACGGCCTCCGGCCGGGGGCGCTGGCCGACGCGTCGGACGGGGCGCAGATTGCGGAATTGATTGTGATCGGGGAACTGGTGGAACGGGCCCGGGCGCGCGGCGTGCAGGTCATGGTGGAGGGTCCCGGCCATGTTCCGCTGCACCAGGTCGAGGCCAACGTGGTGATGGAGAAGAAGATCTGCGACGAGGCGCCCTTCTATGTTCTGGGACCGCTGGTGACGGACGTGGCCTGTGGCTACGATCACATCTCCTCCGCCATCGGTGGCGCGCTGGCCGCCGCGGCCGGCGCGGATTTCCTCTGCTACGTGACCCCTGCCGAACACCTGGGTCTGCCCACCCGCGAAGACGTGCGCGAGGGCGTGATGGCATGCCGCATCGCCGCCCACGCCGGCGACATCGCCAAGGAACTACCCGGGGCGCTGGACTGGGACCGCCGAATGTCCGAGGCACGGGGGGCTCTGGATTGGAAGACCATGATTGGACTGGCGATGGATCCGATTCGGGCCGAGCGGCTGCGCTCCGCAAGTCCCCCGGGGAACCAGGATCTCTGTTCGATGTGCGGGGAATTTTGCGCCGTGAAGAAATCCACCGGGGTGTTCAAAGAACCCACGCGGTAACCTCCCACGGGAGGTATCATGAGGGAGGCGGTACGGTGAGTGTGGATCGCAAGAATCTGCGTGCGCCGCGCGGGACCACCCTGTCGTGCAAGGGATGGATCCAGGAAGCGGCCCTTCGAATGTTGATGAACAACCTCGATCCCGAAGTCGCGGAGAGACCCGAAGACCTCGTGGTCTACGGCGGCACCGGCAAGGCGGCCAGGAACTGGGCGGCCTTCGAGTCGATCGTGGCTTCCCTCAGATCTCTGGAGTCCGACGAAACCCTGCTCGTCCAGTCCGGAAAGCCCGTGGGGATCTTCAAAACGCACGAGGACGCGCCGCGTGTCCTCATCGCCAATTCTCTTCTGGTTCCCCGATGGGCCACCTGGGAGCATTTCTGGGAGCTGGAGAAGAAGGGCCTGATCATGTACGGCCAGATGACGGCCGGCAGCTGGATCTACATCGGCACCCAGGGGATCCTGCAGGGTACCTATGAAACGCTCGCCGAGCTGGCCCGCCAGCACTTCGGCGGCACACTCGAGGGCAGACTCGTTCTGACGGGAGGGCTGGGTGGGATGGGGGGCGCCCAGCCGCTGGCGGTCACGATGAACGAGGGCGTCTGTATCGTGGTGGAGGTCGATCCCGATCGAGTCACCCGGCGAGTGGACCTCGGGTACTGCGATTGTTCCGCGGACAGCCTGGGCGACGCGGTTCGCCTGGCCAAGGAGGCTCTGGCCGGCGGCCTGGCCCGCTCGATCGGTCTGGTCGGAAACGCCGCCGACGTGTTCCATCGGATGGTGGAATCCGATCTCCGGCCCGACGTCGTCACGGATCAGACCTCGGCGCACGACCCGCTGAACGGATATATCCCGGAAGGGCTGTCGCCGAGAGAGGCGGACGGTCTGAGGGAAACGGATCCCGACGGCTACATCGCGCGGGCGAGGGAATCCATCGCCAAACACGTTCGAGCGATGCTGGCGCTCAAAGCGGCGGGCGCCGTGGTATTCGATTACGGAAACAACATTCGGGGACAGGCGGAGATCGCCGGCGTGGACCGCGCGTTTGATTTTCCGGGTTTCGTTCCGGCCTACATCCGACCCCTCTTCTGCGAAGGCAAGGGACCGTTCCGCTGGGCGGCGCTTTCGGGCGACCCCGAGGACATCCTGAAGACGGACCGGGCGCTTCTGGACCTGTTCCCTGAGGATGAAGCGCTCGCGCGATGGATCCGAATGGCCCAGAAGAAGGTCCCGTTTCAGGGTTTGCCCTGCCGAATCTGCTGGTTGGGGTACGGCGAGCGGGCCGCCTTCGGCCGGGTTCTCAACCGTCTGGTCGCCTCCGGTCGGGTCAAGGCGCCCATTGTGATCGGGCGCGATCATCTCGACAGCGGATCGGTGGCGTCTCCCTACCGGGAAACGGAGTCCATGGCGGATGGATCGGACGCCGTTGCCGACTGGCCCATCCTCAACGCGCTGTTGAACGCGGTTGCCGGAGCCAGCTGGATTTCCGTCCACCACGGGGGTGGGGTGGGAATGGGGCTCTCGATCCATGCGGGGATGGTGGTGGTGGCCGACGGAACTCCGGAGGCGGAGCGCCGGCTCGAGCGGGTCCTCACCACGGATCCGGGGACCGGTGTCGTACGGCACGCGGACGCCGGCTACGAGCGGGCCCGCGAAGTGGCCACTCAACAGGGGATTCGAATCCCCGGGTTGACCGGGTAGAGGGGGAACACCCGTGAAGCGCGCGGCAGACCTGATCATCGAAGATATTGACGAGCTGGTCACGGTGGATCCCGCCGAGGGAGATCGGGAGGAAGGGGACCTGGGTGTCATTCGGAGCGGGGCCATTGCCTGCGGAGGCGGGGAAATCCTTGCGGTCGGTCCCACTCTGGCCCTGTCCGAATCCTACCGCCTGACGACCGGTGGAATCCGGATGCGAGGTCAGGGCCGCGTGGTCTTGCCGGGTTTCGTGGATCCCCACACCCACGTTGTGTTCGCGGGTTCCCGGGAACACGAGTTCGAACTCCGAATCTGCGGTTCGACGTACCAGGAAATCGCCGCCACGGGGGGCGGCATTCGCTCTACGGTCAAGGCGGTACGCGAGACGTCGGCCGAAGACCTGTTCAAAGCCGGCCTGCGCCGGTTGGATCGGATGTTGGCGCTGGGTACGACCACGGCCGAGGCCAAGAGCGGCTACGGTCTTTCGAGGGATTCCGAGATCAAGATGCTGGAGGTGATCGGCAAGCTGAACGACGAGCACCCCGTGGATCTCATCCCCACGTTTCTGGGAGCGCACGAGGTTCCCGAGGAATACGCACATCACAAAGAAGAGTATATTGACCAGCTGATCGAAGAGATGATTCCTGAAGTAGCGGAACGCTCGCTTGCGGAGTTCTGCGACGTATTCTGCGAAGAGGCCGTGTACTCGCGAGAGGAGTCCGAAAGGATCCTGGTGGCTGCGGCGCAGAAGGGATTGAAACCGAAGATTCACGCCGACGAGTTCACGAACCAGAGAGGCGCGGAACTGGCGGTGGAGGTGGGTGCCGTTTCGGCCGATCACCTTCTGGCCATTTCGGTTCAGGGCCTGAATGCTCTCCGGGAGAGCCGGGTTATTCCGGTCCTCCTGCCGGGCACATCCTTCAGCCTGGGGCTGGACAGTTATGCTCCGGCCCGGGAGATGCTCCAGTGGGGACTCAAGGTCGCGTTGGGAACCGATCTGAACCCGGGGAGTTCCATGACCGAGTCGATGCCCATGATCATGACGCTCGCCTGCGTGATGCTCAGGATGACGCCGGCCGAAGCGATTGTAGGGGCGACCCTCAATGCGGCCCGGGCGGTGGACCGATCCGAGTCGGTCGGGAGCCTGTCTCCCGGGAAGAAGGCCGACTTCATCCTTCTGGAGGCTCCTTCCTTCCGGTATCTTCCCTACCACTACGGCGTGAACCTGGTGGATCGGGTTGTCAAGAACGGCCGGTTGGTGGTGGATCGCGGCACACGAGTGTAGCCGAACCCGAGCGACGGGAATGAAAGCATGAATGACAACCGACCGGTGGATGTTCGCGCCGATGGCAACCGGCCAGACAACCGACCGGCGGAAGTTCGCGCCGATGGGAGCCAGCCAGACAACCGACCGGTGGATGTTCGCGCCGATGGCAACCGGCCAGACAACCGACCGG
>CAZSXU010000002.1:160331-298776 GCA_964610505.1 uncultured bacterium
GACAACCGACCGGTGGATGTTCGCGCCGATGGCAACCGGCCAGACAACCGACCGGTGGATGTTCGCGCCGATGGTAACCGGCCAGACAACCGACCGGCGGATGTTCGCGCCGATGGCAGCCGGCCAGACAACCGACGGGTGGATCTTCACGTTCACACCCGGTATTCGGACGGGGATCTCACTCCGGAGAGGCTTGTCCGTGAGGCCTTGGAGAACGACGTCGCCGCCGTGGCGGTGACGGATCACGACACCGTGATGGGAGTGGAGCCCGTCCTCCGGGCCGCTGAGGGCACGGGTCTGGAGATCCTCCCGGGCGTTGAATTGAGCGCTCGTGTGGATTCCGCGGAGGTCCATGTCCTCGGGTTCCTGATCGACGTGAATCATCCGTCCCTTGTGGAGTGGCTCGAGTTGTTCCGCCAGAAAAGGCGGGAGCGGGCCCTGGAGATGGTGGACCGGCTCCGGAGTCTGGGTCTCTCGGTACAGCCCGATCTGGTGCTCCGCCTCGCGGGGGACGGATCCGTGGGGCGCCCGCACGTGGCCGGCGCGCTTCTCGAGCAAGGCTTGATCCAGAGTTTCGATGAGGCCTTCTACAAGTACATCGGGTACAACGGTCCTGCCCATGTCCCGAAGTACCGGCTCGATCCCGGAGAGGCTTTCGACTTGATTCGCTCGGCCGGGGGAGTGGCCGCCGTCGCCCATCCCGGTACGCTGGCCCGGGACCATCTGCTGCCGGGTTTTGTTCCCCGCGGCATGGAGGCGCTTGAGGTCTGGCATCCCAGACACAACGACAGCCGGACGGAGCAATACAGGAGATTCGCCCTCGAGCATCGCCTGGCGATGGTGGGAGGATCGGATTCCCACGGCGGGCGCACGGGGCTCGCCAACTTCAGCCGGGTCGAGGCGACCTACGCTTCGGTGCGTGCGTTGAAAGAGATTGTGCGATCCCGGACCCGTGACCGCTGAACCCGTTCGGCGTGCTCCGGTCGGCGGCGGCGCGTCCTTCGACGATCACTCCGTGGGGAAGATGGAGGTACGGTGAGGGCTCGGGACATCACGGAGATCTCGCTCTTCGTCGCCCTGGCGGTGGCTTCCGGGTTCGCTCTTCTTGCGGTGCCGAACGTCGAGCTGATCACGCTTTCGGTGTTCAGCTCGGGCGTGTTCCTGGGACCGCGAAAGGGCGCGCTGGCGGGCGTGCTGTCGATGTTCCTGTTCACGACGTTCAACGTGTACGGCCCCGCGCCGTTTCCCCTGGCTCTTGCGCAGATGGGAGCGATGGGTCTGGTGGGTGCCGTGGGAGGGTGGGAACGAGCACCGCTCTACGCGCGAATCCCCTCCGCCGACGGTGGCCGATCGATCGCGGGGTTTGCGTTACTTGCCGTCACCGGCGTCGGGCTCACCCTGTTGTACGATTTCGTGACGACGGTGACGCTGGCCGGCCTGATGGTCGGCACGGACCTGACCGCGTCCCCGGGTTCGAGGGAAGGCTCGAACGAGGGATTCTGGGCCCTGGTCGTTGCGGGGTCCGCGTTTTCCCTGGTACACGTGGCAACCAATGGTCTCATCTTCTGTGGAGTAGGGGGCTCGGTAATCCGCGCGCTCGCACACTGGAGGCGATCCAATCGATCGGGAGGGTGAGGGCAGAGGATGACACGGACTGCGGGGGGGAGCATTGGGAGAGGCGGACGAACCTTGAGCCGGGGTCTGTCCGTCGCCGTCGCCCTTTCAACCGCCGCTTCGTTCGCGGAGGGGGCAGAGGCCGATCCGCAGCCCGAGGCCGGTGCCCCTGGAGTGCACGAGGATGCCTGGAGATGGCTGAGCGGAAGGGGCGCGGGCGGGCTCTCCAGCGGCGGTCCGCTGGGCACTCCACTGTTTTTCCTGGGCCCGGCGGGAGATGTGTCTTCCCTTCTGGTGACCCTCGACGGCGTGACGCTGAACCATCCCGGGACGGGTGGCGTGGACGGGACCACCGTGTCGCTGGGATCGATCGAGTCGGCCGCTTTCACTCCCGGGGCGTGGCGAGCCCGCTGTCGAGACGGCGCGCTGGCCGGCAGCATTGCATTCACGGCCAAGCGCGGTCGCCTCGATGTTCCCGTGTCTCGGCTGGCGTTCGTACAGGGCCCGCGTGGGTACAAACGAAACGCGGCGGAGTTCGGCCGAAGCATCGGCGCGTCGTGGGGCGCGTATCTCAGCCTCGAGACGAGACAGGGAACCCCGACGCCCTCCTCCGTGCGCCATAGGCTCGACCAGTTCGGCGCCTCCGTGGAGGGGCGCGTGGCGGGATGGTACACGCGTATTTCGGTCCGGCGGCACAGCGGGGAGAGGATATGGACCGCGGACGAGAATCCTCCCGGCGGAACGGTGATGGATGAAAGCGCGAGGGAGATCACGGTGCTCGGGAAGTCTCGGGCACTCAATTCGGAGAGTTTTTCGGTCTCCCTCTGGTCTCGGGATTTGAGCGGGAAGGAGGCCGTGTCCGGGGGCCGAGTGCTGGGTAGCTCGCAGGATGAACTCTCGGGAGGACTCGTCGATGCCGTGTGGACGGTGGGGAAGGGCCACCGGTTGACGGTGGCCGGGGAAATCGAGCGCCGGTCGTCTACCTGGCTGAGCAAGAGCTCGAGGGTGGAATGGCAGGGTGGAGGGTGGTTGGGCGATGAACTGAGTCGGTGGGGGGGCACGATGCGCGCGGGCATCCGGGGCGACTACAGCCAGGATTGGGGAATGCAATCGGCGGCGGAGCTGGGATGGTCACGGCCCGCCGGTGCGGGAGTGCTGGACATCGCTCTTCACCGCGGCTTCCGAACACCCGACGAAGCGGAACAGCGATTCTCGGAACACCCTCCAGAGCCGACGGTGCGCCATGGTGTGCGAGTGGGATACGGCGGGGGCGACGGGGGAACGGGAGCGGGCGTTCGGGCCTTCCTCTGGAAGGAAACCGGGCGTGCCGTCTGGCGGACGGCGGATCTCGCGAACGATACCGCCCGGCGCTGGTTGATTCTGGAACAGGAGATTCGCGCTGGGGGAGGCGTGCTCTGGGGTCAATGGCGTTGTGCCGAAAAGGTGCGCGTGGGAGGCTCTCTCGCGGTGTGCCGCGTGCGGGATTCCGACGGCGGCGAGGTGCCGCTGTCTCCTTGGGCTAGGGCGGCCTTCGGAGCCGAGATCCGCCACCCGCTTCCGCTCAGGGATCTTTCGGCCGTCGCACGGCTGGACGGGCGCGGATGGGGCCGGTACGGGTTACCGGAGGGAGGAGAGCAGGCCGCCGGTCTGGAGGTGGACATTCTGGCGGGCTTCCAGCTCTCGGGTTTCCGAATCGTCGGAGGGATTCGGAACCTGTTCGACGCCCCGATATCCGAGTGTCCTTTCCTGGTGCTTCGCGAACGTTGGACCGGCCGCACCGAGCAGCTGGAATGTGTGCCGAGGTACGGATCGCGGACCGAAAGAGAAACGTACTTCGGAGTCAGTCTGATTCTCTATGACTAGCCGGAATCTTCCCGGATGATCTCCGGCTCCGGCAGCGGGGTTCACCCGTCGCCGTCGCCCCGTCGGACTCGAGAGGAGGACCGGGCGCCAAGAATTGAATTGACGTTGCGGAACATGGATCGGTAAGGTCGCTCACGAAAGGCGCCCCCGCGGGGGCGCGGATGTTCAACAAGGCGGTACCGATCCGAACGTGCTCGCGTTGGAGGAAACCGGAGATGCAAGAGTCGGTGTTCGCCGTGATCATGGCGGGAGGAAGAGGAACCCGTTTCTGGCCGCTCAGCCGCCGTGACCGCCCCAAACAGTTCCTTCGAGTCACCCCCGGCGGCACGTTGATTCAGAATACCGTGGCGCGGATTGAGCCGGTCATTCCGGCGGACCGGGTTCTCATCGTTCTGGGGGAGGATCAACGCCAACTGGCTTCCCAACAGCTGCCGGATCTTCCGCACACGAACTTCATCGTTGAGCCGGTGGGAAGAAACACGGCACCCGCCATCGGATTGGCCTCCCGGGTGATCCTGGAACGGGATCCCGATGCGGTGATGGTCGTTCTGCCGGCGGATCATGTGATCGATGACGAAGATGATTTCAGGCAGGTCCTCTGTGCGGCCGCAACGGCGGCTTCCAGGTCCGATGTTCTGGTGGTGTTGGGCATCCGACCCGACCGGCCCGAAACAGGATACGGGTATATCCGGCCCGGCGGACTCTGGGAAATCGAGGCCGGGCGACAGTTTCTGAAAGTCGAGCGGTTCGCCGAGAAACCCTCACGCGAGGATGCGGCGGCATACGTCGAACAGGGGGACCTCTGGAACAGCGGGATGTTCATCTGGCGGGCGTCGGCGATTCGGGACCGGCTAAGGATCCACATGCCGGCCCTCCACGCCGCGCTCGACGATCTTTTTGCCGATCGGAACGGAGCGGGCCGCGCCCGGCGCCTGAGAGACCTCTACCCGCGTCTCGAGGCCGTGTCCATCGACTACGGCGTCATGGAAAAGGCTCGGGAGGTGGTTGTCCTGCCTTGTGAGTTCGGGTGGAATGACGTGGGAAGTTGGTCGTCACTTGCGGCCCTTTGGCAAAAGGACGATTCGGACAACGCGGTGCTGGGTCAGGCGACCACCGTGAACTCGCGCGGATGTGTCGTCCACAGCGGAGACCGGCTCGTTGCGCTCGTCGACATGCAGAACGTGATCGTTATTGACACGCCTGACGCAGTGTTGATTTGTCCGACTTCATCGGACCAGAAAGTCCGCGATCTGGTGCATCTTCTGGCAATTTCCTCGCTCGATCGTCATCTTTGACGACCCGACCTGAAGCGGGTCTATTTTCCCAGCCCACGATGTCATTTTCCGAGTTAAGGACCTCTCGCCAGAAGTCGATAGGTATCACTGCGAGCAAGTCCTGAAGCGGTTTTCCAGAACACACCATCTCTGGGACGTAGTCGTCTTCGGCAGCGTATGATTGCGTTTGCTGGCCGAGAGAAGGGGGCGGTGAGTGTCCTTCAACCGGCAGGAGAAACGAATTGTCCTGGTCATGATCGGTGTGGTGCTGGTCGGGGGCGTTGTCCTGGTGTGCAAGTGGGCGAATCCCCGCGTGGCCGGGGATCTGTGGGTGTTTGGATCGGACGGGATGAGAGCTCGCGAGGAGCGCGTCGAAGGCGTGTCCCGGGCCGAGCCGCAGAATGAGACCCTGGCGGTTCACCTGGCGAGAGTAGAGAAGAGGATCGATCAGGGCGGCGGGGCGCCGGCCGAGAGGACGGGTCCGGCGCGTCGGAAGATCAATGTGAATACGGCGAGCGAGGCCGAGCTGGTTCTATTGGACGGGATCGGGCCCAAGCGCGCCCGGGCCATTGTGCGCTACCGGACCGAGGTCGGCCCCTTTGGATCTCTGGAGGATGTCGAGAGGGTGGAGGGAATCGGACCGCGGACGCTCGCGCGAATGGCTCCCTGGATCTGCGTGGAATGAGAGCGGGGTCCCGATCGTGCAAAGTGAGAGACGGCGGAACGGAAAAGGCGCATTCTGCGACGGATCGTAACGGGACGGATGACGTCCCTTGGGAAATGTTGGTGGGTTTGCCGCGAGTGTCTGGACGCGGCGTCAGGCACAGGCATTGCGACCGCGGGTCCGTCGGGCGTAGGCTCGGAGGCGGAGTCCCGCAGGTGAGGAACTGTCGTCCGGATGCGGGATCGTTTGGGGCAAGTCCTGCTTGAGGCCGGCCTGGTCAACGAGGAGGCCTACCAGCAGGCGCTCAGCCGAAAGGAATCGACGGGAGAGCCGGTCGGCCAGTGTCTCCTGAGGATGGAGGCGTTGAGCGAATCGGATCTCTGCGAGTTCCTGCAGCAGCGCTATCGCGTGCCGGCGATAGACCTGTCGGAGACGGACATCGATCCGGCCGTCATCCGCCTGGTCCCGGTCGACGTTGCCCGCAGGTTCCGCATCATCCCCGTCGGCCAGGACGGTCGAAGACTGACCCTGGCGATGGCGGACCCGGGGAACTTCGCCGCAGTCGACGATATCAAGTTCATCACCGGCTTGGAAGTCCGCGTTGCCGTCGCGGCCGACTCGGCCATTACGCAGGCCATCGATCGTCTCTACGGTGAGGACGTGGATGCCTTGGCGGACATCGTCAAGGACATGGCCGAAGAAGATGTCGAGATCGTCGAGTCCGAGGAAGAGGACGAGGGGGACGTTCTCGACGGCGCTCAGGAAGCGCCCATTGTCAAGTTCGTGAATTCCCTGATCGCCGATGCGGTGCGGCGGGGCGTGAGCGACATTCACATCGAACCCTACGAGAAGACTCTTCGCGTGAGGTTTCGAATCGACGGCACGCTGCACGAAGTCATGTCGCCGCCCGTGAAGATGAAGTCGGCCGTCATCTCCCGGCTGAAGATCATGTCGGAATTGGACATCGCCGAGAGGCGCGTTCCACAGGACGGCCGGATCAAGATCAAAGTGCTGAACCGGACCGTCGATCTTCGCGTGTCGACGCTGCCGACCATGTTCGGAGAAAAGGTGGTTCTGCGAATCCTCGATCAGTCAAACCTCAACATGGACCTGGAGAAATTCGGATTCCAGGCCAAGGCGCTGGAGGACTTCCTGGCGGCGATCGAAAGCCCCTATGGAATGGTGCTGGTCACCGGACCGACGGGCAGCGGGAAGACCACGACGTTGTATTCCGCAATGAGCCGGCTCAACACCCCGGACGTCAACATCCTGACGGCCGAGGATCCCGTGGAGTACAACCTCGACGGAATCAATCAGGTGTTGGTGAATGATGAGGTCAAGCTGTCCTTCGCCGCCGCACTGAGGTCGTTTCTGCGGCAGGACCCCGACATCGTTATGGTAGGCGAGATCCGAGATCTGGAGACGGCATCGATTGCGACCAAGGCGGCCCTTACGGGACACCTGGTGTTGAGCACGCTTCACACGAACGACGCGCCGAGCACGATCGACCGCCTGATCGATATGGGGTTGGAGCGCTTTCTCGTAGCGTCGGCCGTGAATTGCGTTGTGGCGCAGCGGCTGGTCCGGAGGATCTGCACGCGCTGCAACGTGGAGTACGAGCCGGAGGAGGTCCTGATCTCGCAGGTCAATCTGACTCCCGAAGAGGCCGCGAGCCTGAAGCTCCACAAGGGTGAGGGCTGCGCCCAATGCAACAACACCGGTTACTCGGGACGGGCCGGACTCTACGAGGTCATGCCGGTGAGCGATACCATCCGAAAGTTGATTCTGGGGGGGCAGTCGTCGGAGGAGATTCGGGCCGCCGCGATTGAGGAGGGAATGGTCACGCTGAGACAGGATGCCATCAACAAGATGAAGGCCGGCATCACGACAATCACGGAGGTCCTGGAGGAAACGGCCAGGTAGCCGATGGGAGACACACATGCCAGATCTACGAGCTCTGCTGGAAGACATGGTCGAGAAGGGGGCCTCGGATCTTCACGTCATCACCAATGCGCCTCCCCAGCTCCGTATCGATGGGGAGCTGATCGCTCAGGGAGACCCGCTCTCGACGGACGAGGCGCGGGCGTTGGGCTACAGTGTTCTCAACGAAGCGCAGAAGAAGGAGTTCGAGATCAACAAGGAAGTGGACCTGGCCTTTAGCATTCAGGGAGTCAGCCGGTTTCGCGCCAACGTGTTCACGCAACGAGGGGCGATGAGCATGGCGATTCGGCGGATTCCATTCACAATTCCACCCCTGGAGAAACTCGGGTTGCCCTCGGTGGCGTCCAGGCTGATCACGAATCTCAAGGGACTGATCCTGGTGACCGGACCGACGGGAAGCGGGAAGTCGACGACGATGGCGGCGATGATCGACAGAATAAACCACGCGCGGCGCTGCCACATCGTGACGGTCGAGGACCCGATCGAATACGTCCACGAGAACCATCAGAGCATCGTGAATCAGAGACAGGTGAAGGCGGACACGACGAGCTTCGCGTCGGCTCTGAAGCACGTTCTCCGTCAGGATCCCGACGTCATTCTGATCGGGGAGATGAGGGATCCGGAAACGATGCAGGCGGCGCTGACGATCGCGGAGACGGGGCACCTTGCCTTCGCCACCCTCCACACCAACTCGGCCTATGAGTCGGTCAACCGGGTTGCGGACTCATTTCCTCTGAACGAGCGGCGAAACATTCTCAGTCAGCTCGCGTTCGTTCTGGAGGGAGTCATCACCCAGCAGCTCGCCCCGAAGAGCAGCGGTACGGGGCGGGTGCTGCTGTCGGAGGCGATGGTGTGTACGCCCGCCATTCGGGCCGTGATTCGAGAGGACAAGATCCACCAGATCTACGGCCTCATGCAGGCCGGACAGAAGTTCGGCATGCAGACGATGAACATGAGTCTGGCGGATGCCGTTCGCAAGCGTGCTCTCAGCAGAGAAGATGCGCTCATGCGTAGCCAGGACGCTGAAGAAGTTGTACAGATTCTCGACAGGTGCGCTGCAGCTTCGGCGCAGCGGTAATGGAGGGAGTCAGCATTGGCGGTCTATGTCTGGAAGGGGAAGGACGCGCGCGGCAAGGTTGTGTCCGGCGAGGAGAAAGCCAAGGACCGCGCCGAGGCCATCCGGCGTCTCCGGAGGCGGAAGATTGCTGCGACACAGGTTCGTGAAAAACCGAAGGACGTCAAGCTGAAGTTGGGAATGAAAAAGGGCGTCAAGGTGAAGGACCTGGCGGTCTTCACACGGCAGTTCGCGACCATGATCAACGCGGGGCTTCCGATTGTGCTCTGCCTGGACGTGATGTCGAAACAGGTGGAGAAACAGGTGTTCCGCCAGGTGTTGGCTCAGGTGAAAGACTCCGTGCAGTCGGGAAACACGCTCGGTGACTCGCTGGCCAAGCACCCGTCGGTGTTCGAGGATCTGTACGTTCATATGGTGGAGGCGGGCGAGTCGAGCGGAGCCTTGGACACGATCCTTGAGCGACTGGCGGAGTACCTGGAGAAGGCCGACCAACTTCGTAGAAAAATCAAAAGCGCAATGATGTACCCGACCGTGGTTACCGTTATTGCCCTTCTAGCGACGGCGTTCCTGTTGATCTTCGTGATCCCGACGTTCACGAAGATGTTCTCCGACTTCGGGGGGCAGCTGCCGCTCATCACTCGCGTCGTGGTCGGGATGAGTGACTTTCTCAGGGGATACTGGTGGGGAGTGCTGGGGTTGGTCCTGGGAGGGCGCTTCGCGCTGATGCGGTATCGGAAGACGGAAAAAGGCCGGGAGAGGGTGGACTCCCTGCTGTTGAACCTGCCGGTACTGGGCCCCGTCATTCGCAAGGGAGCGGTCGCGCGTTTCACGCGCACGCTGAGCACGCTTCAGATGAGCGGTGTCCCGATCCTGGAGGGCCTGACCATCACGGCGCGAACCTCGGGAAACGTGGTGCTGGAGAAGGCGGTCATCAAGACCCGGGAGAGCGTCAGCCGGGGCGAGACGCTGACTGAACCGCTGAGAGAGGCGAACGTCTTTCCTCCGATGGTCGTGCAGATGGTGTCGGTCGGTGAGGAGACGGGTGCGCTGGACCAGATGTTGGCAAAGATCGCGGAGTTCTATGAAGACGAGGTGGACACGGCCGTGGACGGCCTGACCTCGGTCATCGAACCGCTCATGATGGTTGTTCTGGGCGGAATCGTCGGCGGCATGGTCGTCGCAATGTATCTGCCGATCTTCAAGATGATTACCGTCATCGTGGGCAGTTAGGAGTCCATTGTGGAGGACAGGACACCGACAACGCGGTTCGGCAAAGTGAGGGGAGATGCCGCGCTGTTCATGCGCGTGCTCCTTCTTCTGCGGATCGGGGTGTTCACGCTCGCGCTGGGCGGCACGGGTATCCTGCTGCTGAGCGGCCAGGGGCCCGACGCCTGGTTCGGCGTGAGCGCGCTGCTGCTGGCCGCGTACATTGTGTCCGCACTCTACTGGTTCGCCTTCCGGGAGGGATATCGGTCCCGTTTTCAGGTGTACGGCCCCATCTTCATCGACATCGTGGTCAACACCTGGATTGTCCATTACTCGGGCGGGATCGAGTCGCCGTTCGCCCTCTTGTATATCCTTACGATTCTCTCGGTGGGCGCCGTGTTTCAAACCCGGCCGGCACTTGTAGCCGCGACCGTGTCCGCCGCGTGCTTCGGCGGTCTGGGGTGGTTGGAGTTCTCCGGCGTGCTGAAACCGGCGGTGGCGCTGGCCCTCAACGTGGATGTCAGCCGCGACGTCGCCTACGCGTTCTTCTACGTTGTCCTGCAAATGGGATTTTTCTACACCACAGCGGTCGGGGCCGGATCGCTGTCGGGTCGGCTGAAGGCAAAGGGCGAGGCGCTCCGCTCGACAACGGCCGAGCTTCGCGAAATGCGCCATGATACCGAGAGTATCCTCGAGAACATGCCCAGCGGCTTGGTCAGCGTCAACGCGGCCGGCACAGTCGTGAGCCTGAACGGCGCCGCGGGTGACATGCTGGATCTCGATCGCGAGGCGGCCATCGGCCAGAGTCTGCAAGCCGTGTTCGACAACGGGCGGAGGAACTTCCGCAACGTGCTCATGAACGTTCTCCGCGGTGAGGCCCCGCCGTCCAGGCTGGAGATCACTGTGGAACGGCCCGACGGACGCGAGGTCCCGATGGGCATCAGCGTTTCGGTGCTGCGCGATTCGAACGGAGCCACGCGTGGAGTCATCGGCGTGTTTCAGGATTTGACGGAGGCGCAGCGAATGCAGCGGCAGATCCGGCGGGCGGATCGCCTGGCGGCGGTCGGCGAGCTGTCGGCCGCAATCGCTCACGAGCTCCGAAATCCGCTGGCCTCCATCGGGGGATCGATCGAGCTGCTTCAGGGGGAGTGCGAGCTCTCGGATGAAAACGGAAGGTTGATGAATCTGATTTTCAAGGAATCTCGGCGGCTCAAGCGGATCACGAGCGAATTTCTGGACTTTGCGTCGGTTCGGGAAACGCGGATCCAGCGAGTGAATCTGGGTGAAATCCTACGAGAAGTCGCGTGCGTGCTGAGAGGATATGAATGGTTTGGGGAGGGCGTGACATTCGACGTGACGCATGCGGAAGAGGCGGAGTGGGTGGACGTCGACGAGGAGCAGTTGAAGCAGGTGCTATTGAACCTGGGATACAACGCGCTCGACGCCATGGCGGGGTGTGGGCGGCTTGTCGTGGAAGGGAGGGCGGGGTGCGCGGTCCGAGGCGTCTCTTGCGATTGGAAAGCGGGAGGTCTACAAGACGATCGGAAGGATCTGGTGCTGAAGGTAACGGACTCGGGGTGCGGGATTCCGCGGCGGGATCGCGACAAGGTGTTCGAACCTTTCTACAGCAGCAAGCCGAAGGGCGTAGGCCTGGGGCTTTCGATTGTATCCCGGATCGTGGAAGACCATGGAGGGCGGATTCAGATCGAGAGCGAAGTCGGGCAGGGCACCTGTGTGACGATCGTGCTCCCCGGCGGTGTTCCGGCCGTATCGAGCGGGCCGGAAGAAACCGAGACAGTTGGCATCATGTGAATGGGGCTTTCGGGTCCCTCTGCGACGGCGGCACGCTTGGGAGACAGAGATGACCGGTGAGAGAATCCTGATTGTCGATGATGACGAAAGCATGTGCGAGTTCCTCACGATCATGCTCGAGAAAGAAGGGTACGAAGTCCATGCGATGAATCGCGGTAAAGATGCGATCCGGCTGGCGACGAACACGTTGTTCCACGCTGCGATGATCGACATCAAGATGCCGGGCATGGACGGGATGACGCTTCTCGGAGAACTCCGAGCGATCTCTCCGGGGACCCCCGTGGTGATCATGACGGCCTTCTCGTCGGAACAGACGGCGATCGAGGCGGTCAACCGGGGCGCGTTCTACTACCTGGTCAAGCAGGCGAAGAAGGACGAGATCCGACTGGTCATCAAGAAAGCGCTCGAAGTGGGACGGCTGCAGGCCGAGAACAAGTTCCTGAAGCAGCAACTCAAGACCCGCCACGTGTCGAAGAAGATCATCGGTAAGAGCGAGCGTATTGAGGAAGTGTTCCGGCTGATCGAGAAGGTGGCCGCCAGTGAAAGCACCGTTCTCATTTACGGCGAGAGCGGTACGGGCAAGGAGCTGGTCGCGCGGGAAATCCACTACAAGTCTCCGCGGTGCGAGGGGCCCTTCATCTCCATCAACTGCGGGGCCCTGCCCGAGACGCTGCTGGAAAGTGAGCTGTTCGGGCATACGAAAGGTGCATTCACGGGCGCGGTCAAGGACAAGGACGGTCTTTTCACGGTGGCGAAGGGCGGGACGTTTTTCCTGGACGAGGTGGGGGAGACCTCGCCGGCGATTCAGGTCAAGCTTCTGCGCGTGCTTCAAGAGAGGGAGATCATCCCGTTGGGCGGGACCAAGTCGGTCAAGGTGGATTGCCGGTTGATCGCCGCCACCAACGTGGACCTGGAGATGAGGGTAAGGGAGAGGATGTTCCGCTCGGACCTGTACTACCGCCTGAATGTGATCCAGGTGGGGCTTCCGCCGTTGCGAAAGCGGCGCGACGACATTGTCCTCCTGGCGGACTTCTTCCTTCGGGAGGCGGGAAAGCGCTCGTCCTGTGAACCGAAGAGCGTGGCCTCGGACGCCATGGACATCCTCGTGCGCTACGATTGGCCGGGCAACGTCAGGGAACTGGAAAACGTGATTGAGCGGGCGATCATTCTCCAGGACGGGCCGGTGATTCTGGCGGAAGACTTGCCTCCGAAGATCAGAGGTCTGGCGGACAGTGAGCGGGAGCGGAACGTCGTGGAGGTGTCCAACGTCACTCTGGAGGAACTGGAGCGGCGTTACATGGCGAAGGTGTTGGAGGAGGTCGGTTGGCGGAAGAAGGTGGCGGCCGATATCCTGGGGATTGATGCCTCCACGCTGTATCGGAAAATCCATCGCTATGGACTGAAACAGGACAGGGCGCGCGAACCTCAGCCTGTCTGATAAGGTCGATGCGCTTCTGGCACCGGACGCCGGGGAATGGGCTGAGTCCATCGAAACGTATGCGGCGACCGTCTGCCGGGGAAACGTTCGCGCGGGCGAGGAGAACCGTGGACGCGATTCGAACGGAGAATCTGTCAAAACGCTATCAGGGGCTGAGAACGGTCGCCCACGCTCTTTCCGGACTCGATCTGGAAGTCTCCCCGGGCGAGATCTTCGGCTACCTCGGTCCCAACGGGGCGGGCAAGACGACCACGCTCAAGCTGCTCATGGGGCTCACGCTTCCCAGCTCGGGCGGTGCGTGGCTCTTCGGCCGTCCGGTGGGCGACCCGCGCGCAAGGCAGGGCGCAGGATTCATGCCCGAACATCCAAGCGCTCCGGGGCACCTGACCTGTGAAGAGCTCCTCACGCTCTGCGGGCGCCTGTCGGGTTTGAGTCGCAGCGGGGCCACGCGCCGAGCGAAGCATCTCCTGGAGCGTACCGGTCTTGAAGAAGCGGCGCGAAAACGGATGCACTGCCTATCGAAGGGAATGCTTCAGTGGCTGGGCCTGGCGCAGGCGCTGGTGGGAGAACCGCAGGTTCTGATCCTGGATGAGCCGATGTCGGGATTGGATCCGGTCGGTCGGCGGCGGATGAGGGACATCATTCTCGAGGAGCGCGCTCGGGGAACCACCGTATTCTTCAGTTCTCACATCCTGGCCGACGTGGAAATGATCTGCGATCGAGTTGGAATCCTTCTTCGGGGCACTCTTGTCCAGTGCGGCCAACTGAGTCGAATCCTGAACCGTCGGCGTGAGGGAGCGGAGATCCGAGTGACGAACCTGCCGCCCGACGTCGCGGAGCGGATCGTGCGTATGGGCGCGGGGATTCGCCGCTTCGGCGAGGAGACGTTGATCGAACTCCAGGACGGCGACGGGATCGATCGTGTCCTGCAGTGGACGGCCGACGCCGGAGCTCGGGTTCAGGCCGTCGTCCCCCACCGGGAATCCCTGGAGGAATTCTTCCTGGAGCAGGTGAGATGTCGGACTCCGGAGCCGGCGGGCTTTGAAGGATCGGGCGAGACCGGCGAGACGTCCGGGGCTCGGGCGATGGCGGCGACGGTCCTGGAGCCACGCGAGAGAACGGAGTCCCGCGAATCATCCGCACGCCGGAGTTCCCGATAGGGTGAGGAGTTCCGGGAAAGGACTTGCATGAACGGTCGGTCCCTGAAGATCAAGAAAGGGCGCGTGGGCCGGGTCGGCGCCATCGCCGAATGCACGTTTCTCGAATCCGTGCGGGATCGAACCCTCTCGGTCCCCGTTCTCCTGGCGGGTCTCATGATCGGGGGAGCGCTTTTCACGCGGACGCTGAGCCTGGGCCAGCAGGCCAAGCTTCTCCAGGATTTCGGACTGGCCGGAATCTGCTTCTTCTCGGATGTGCTCGTCATCCTGGCGGTCACGGCGACGCTGGCGCGCGGCGTGGACCGCGGAACCGTGTTTCCCATTCTGACGCGGCCCGTACCCCGGGGGGAACTGATTCTGGGCAAGTACGGGGGCGTCCTGGCGGTGGTCGTTCTCAACATCGTAGCCGTCCTTGCCGGTCTCCACGTCGCCCTGTTCCTCATCGGCGCGGGCGGCTCGAGCGGGATTTTGTGGGCGGCCGCGCTCTCGGTCGTGGAAGTCGCCGTGGTCGGCTCGCTGGCCGTGCTGTTCTCCGTGACGTGTTCGCCGGTCGTGGCCATGGTGTTCGCCGGGCTCATGATGTTCATCGGCCACGCGACGGCGGACGTCCGGGAACTGGCGGCTCGAATCGGTGAGCCGTGGGCGCAAACCATCGGGGAGTTGTTCTACTACACACTGCCGAATCTGGAGATTTTCGACGTGCGGGCCGCCGCGGTCCACGGGTATCCCATCGACTCCGGCTACCTGATCTGGGCGTTCCTCTACGGGATTCTGTACGCGGCCGTGGTCCTGTGGGTCGCCATCTGGATCTTCGGACGAAGGGATCTCGCCTAGGATGAGCCAGCATCCAGAGTCGATGGAATGCGGAAAGTCCGGAGAGAGCCGGACCCGCGCGTCGTTTCCCTTGGGTCGAGCGGGCCGAGTCCTCACAGCGGTGATCCTGACGGGGATGTTCTTTCTCGCCGAGCATCGCGCCGTGGCGGAGAGAGCTTCGTTCCGTCTGGCGAAGGGATGGACACCGGTTCCATCGGGATCGGTGCTGAAAAGGCTGTCCTTCGGATACGACAGGGTCGTCGCGGACGTGATGTGGCTGAAGGGACTCCAGTACTACGGGAAGCAACGGCTGGCGCGGGCCCCCATGCCTCGTCTCAAAGAGTACCTGGACGCCGCCGTCGGCCTGGATCCTCATTTTCTCGCGCCGTACATCTTCGGCGGGCTGGTTCTGGCTCAGGATCTGGATCAGCCGACGGAGGCCGTGGATCTGCTGCTTCGAGGGATCGCGGCCAACCCGGATCGCTGGGAGCTGCCCTTCGAGCTGGGGTTCCTGCTCTACGTCGATCTGAATGAACCGATGCGCGCGGGCAAGTACTTCGAGTTGGCCGCTTCTCGAGACGATTGTCCGGGCATGGCAAGGCGCTTCGCGGCGTGGACCTATGCCAAGGGCGGGGGCCGAGATCGAAGTCGGCAGGTGTGCGAAGAGATCATCGGTCGCACGGACGACGCCGGCATGAAGGCGTTCGCCGAAGAGGCGCTGGCGGTCATTCAAATCGAGGAAGACCTCGACGTCCTGCGGGCCGCCATCGCCGCGTACGAGGCTCGAGAAAGCCGGAGGCCTCCCAGCCTTGGAGCACTCGTCGCGTCGGGAGACCTCAAGGGAATCCCGCCGGAGCCGAAGGGCGGGTTTTACGCATACCGCCCGGAGACGGGCGAAGTGGGGAGCTCAGAGCGCATCCAGTCGATGCTGGATCGGCACTGCAAAGAGATCGAGGATTCCCTCGCCCGGTACAGGGCGAAGTGGGGCCAATATCCGGACCGGCTCGAGAATCTGGTGGACGACGGATTCATTCATGACCTGCGCACGATTTTCGGTTTCCGTTTCGCGTACGACCCCGAATCCGGCCGGATCTGGCCGGTCGAGGTGGGGAGGACCTAGGCATGCCCGAAGTGGCCGTTTTCCTTCTGGGTCTTATGGTCGGGAGCTTTCTCAACGTGTGCATCTACCGGATCCCGAGACGGCGGTCGATTGTCTGGCCGGGTTCCGCGTGCCCACGGTGCGGCCGTCCGGTGCGCTGGTACGACAACGTTCCTGTCGTCAGTTACCTGGTCCTGAGGGGCCGCTGCCGCGATTGTGGATCGAGAATCTCGATTCGCTATCCATTGGTCGAACTGGCGGCCGGTCTCGGCTTCGTCGCCGTGGTTCGAGCGTCTGCGGATGTGTGGAGCGCCGCAGTCGGCTGCGCCTTCGTGGCCCTGCTGATCGTCGTCGCCCTCGTGGATCTGGATTTCCGGATCATCCCCAACCGGGTCGTCCTGGTCGGCGCCGGGATCGGACTGGCGGCGGCGCCGTGGATTTCTCCCGGCATCGCGGGGGTCCTGCTGGGCGCGTTGGTGGGAGGGGGCACGCTCATGGGCGTGTCGGTTCTGTATCGATGGGCGACGGGAGTCGACGGCATGGGGGCGGGAGATATCAAGCTCATGGCCATGATCGGGCTCTTCGTCGGATGGCAGGGCGCGCTGTTCACAATTTTCATCGGAGCGCTGGCGGGGACCGTCGTCGGACTCGGGCTCATGGCTTTGAAGGGAGAGGGCCGTCGCGCGGCCCTTCCCTTCGGAACATTCCTGGCTCCGGCCGCCATCTGCGTCTGGATTGCTGGAGACGACGTGTTTCACTGGTACGTGGTGATGATGAACGGAGGGTAGATCTCCGTTGGAAACGTGGGGGCGAACGCGCGTGAAGCAAGCGAGTGTTTTGGTGGTGGACGACGCCCAAGACGTATTGGCCGTGGTGTCGGATCTCCTGCGAATGAACGACTATCAGGTCACCGAAGCGTCCGGGGGCGAGGCGGCGGTTGCCTATCTGGCGCGGCAGCACTTCGACGTCATCCTGACCGATCTCGAGATGCCCTCCATCGGCGGAATGGACGTTCTCGCCGAGGCGAGGCGGAGGGATCCGGCGGCCCCCGTGGTTCTGATCACGGCCTACAGCACCATCGAGAGAGCCGTCGAGGCAATGCGGGAGGGGGCTTTCGACTTTCTCGCCAAACCCGTCCGCTCCGAAGATCTGCTGGGCGTCGTCGGGCGGGCCCTGGAACATCGCCAGATCCCGGTGCAGGCACGGTCCGCGGAGAGACGCGTCCACCACGCCGGCGAGCCACCCTTCATTGCACAATCGCCCGGTATGCTGCGGGTGATGGAGGACCTGGAGAGGGTGGCGGCGAGTGATACGACGGTTCTCCTTCTGGGGGAGAGCGGGACCGGAAAGGAAATGCTCTCGCGGATCATCCACAGGCGGAGCCCGAGGCGAGAGGCCCCGCTGGTGGTTATCAATTGCGCCGCCATCCCGGGCGAGCTGATGGAGAACGAGCTCTTTGGATCCGAAAAGGGCGCATTCACGGGAGCCCAGCAACGAAAACCCGGGAAGTTTGAATTGGCGGAGGGCGGGTCGATCCTGCTGGACGAAATCGGAGACCTGAACCTCAGCCTCCAGGCGAAACTCCTGCGGGTTCTGGAGGAACGGGAATTCGAGAGGTTGGGGGGAGTTCGAACGATTCCGCTCAACGTGCGCGTCATGGCCGCCAGCAACCGGGACCTTGCGCTGGAAGTCGAGGCCGGCCGGTTTCGGGAGGATCTGTTCTATCGACTGAACGTGTTTCCGCTTCATCTGCCCGCGCTTCGGGATCGGCGCGAGGACATCGCGGACCTTGTGCGGCACTTCGTTCGGGAGATGAGCCGTGATCTCAACAAGTCGATTGAGGATGTCTCGGACGACGCCATGTCGGTTCTGGAAAATCACGATTGGCCGGGCAACGTTCGGGAGCTTCGAAACGTGATGGAGCGTGCGGTGATCCTCTGCGACGAGCGGGTGCTGGCGACGTCACACGTCGTGATTCGGCATCGGGTCGGGCGGGGGAAGGGGGCGGCCGCCTCCGACGGCGTTCGTACCGAGGCGCTTCGAGACGTGAGCCGCATGGCGTCGGCGAAGGCGGAAATCGAAATGATTCTCAAGGTCATGGAAGACGTGCGCTGGAATCGCAGGAAGGCGGCCCAGCGGCTCGGCGTCAGCTACAAGACCCTGTGGAACAAGCTGAAAGAATACGGGCTCGGGTAGGCGGGATCTTCCCTGAAGCCGGGGCGCGGTCGGGCGGGGACGCAGGGGAGCGCGTTGCCGAAAGCCGTTTCGAACCCTCGAGGAGCTCGAGAATGAGCTCGGCAGTTGGGTGATTGGGTGCCGAGGAGTGGTAGGCGGCTACATACTTCGGGGGCATCGGGTCGGGCGAAAAGCCCCAACGCGCCGGGAGAGGGCTCTCTCGGCGCTGATGCGGCCGTCCGGAACAGGCGCGGGTGGCACGGGACGTGCGATGGAAACGGGTGGAACGCAGCCGGACCGTCTGAGGGTCCGAGGAGAAGGAAGCGGGACGATGAGGATCCGGAGACACAACGAAGTGGATGTTGAATCCGCTCGAACGGCGATCGGCCGTAAGACGACGGACGGTTTTTCCGTCGTGGAGCTGCTGGTGGTCATCTCGGTGGTGGGTGTGATCCTCGCCTTCAGCTTCGTTTCGCTGCAACAGGGGATGCCGGGACACCAGCTACAGGGGACCTCAACGAAACTGGCCTCGGAGCTGCGTCTGGCCCGGCAGAAGGCCGTGACCGAGAACAACAACTACACCATCACGTTCGACCCGGCCAGCGAGAGCTACGAGATCTGGGACGATGATGAGAGCGACGGCTATCGTTCGTCGGGCGAGGAGGTCCGGGTCCTTCCCCTGCCGCAGGGAGTTCAGTTCGGGACGATCAATATCGGGGCGTCCAACGCGTTGACCTTCCGCCCGAACGGAAGTGCGGACAAGGGGGGATATGTCGACCTCTACACGGACTGTCCGGTTCGAAGGCGGGTTGAAGTCGTGAGGGCGACCGGGAACGTGATCGAGAAGCGCGCGGGAAATTGAGAACACAGTTGCGGGCGAGGACAATGGTCATGACCGAGCAAAGGCACAGAATTCGGCGGATGTTCGTAGAACACGGCGGTTTCAGCCTGATCGAAATTATGGTTGCCGTGGTCGTGTTCAGCATCGGCGTACTGGGCCTAGGGGCCCTCTTCCCCCTGGCGGTTCGAAACGTCAACCAGGGCGCCATGATGACTCGCGCAACGCAGTTCGCCCATTCAAAGATGGAAGACCTGCTCGACGCAGGATTCGGCCATCTGGAATCGGGGACCGACACGCTGTCGGGAGAGTTCTACAGGACATGGTACGTGGCTCCGGACAGCCTGTGTGATGGGCTGGCGACGGCCCGGGTATCGGTACGCTGGTGGGGTGGGGGGAGTGAGCGACGAGTCAATCTCAGCAGTACGATGGAAACCAACATCGACTAGAAGAAGGCGATGCGGCATGCGAACGCACAGAGCATCGGATCACAACCGGGGAATGCGCCGGAGCGAAGCGGGGATGACGCTGATCGAGACGATGGTCGCCGTGGCGCTTCTGGGTATCGTGGCGCTGGCTTTCTACCAGACGTATAACGAGAGCCAGAGGCATCTCCTCAAGGGTCAGGCCGTCATGGACATGCAACAGAACACGCGGGTCGCGCTGGAGACGATCGCCGGCGAGCTGCGGTCCGCGCGGTCGATCGAGGTGATGGAGGAAGACCGGGTATCCTTCGTGTCGGACCTCTTCACCACGGGGCAGACGCGCATGTTGATGGTCGACCTTGAGGACCGGGACGGCGATGGGAATACGGACGAGCTCCTTCTCCATCGGGAACCGGGTGACGACGGAAACGCCACGACCCAGACGGACGAGGTGGCTACATCGGTCGGCGGCCTTAGATTCCGGTATCTGAATTCACTGGACGGAGCATCCGAGGCCCAGGCCCCCAGCCAGATCCGCCGCGTCGAGGTTACCGTGAGCGGGCGGCTGCCGAATCAGTTCGCGGATTCCACCGAAATCAGTTTCTCCACCGTCGTGCGGCCGAGAAACCTGAGACTGCCCCAACCCCCGAACCCGGATGGAGACGCGCCTGCCGCCCCGACGAACGTGTACCTGGCGCCCACCTGCGGAGTTGTCGACATCACGTGGGATGCCAACACGGAAGACGATCTGGCCGGCTACAGGGTGTTCTACAAAACCGGATCCAGTGGTGAACCTTACGCCGGGACCGGGGCCGCGCAGGGCTCGTCGCCGATCTTTGTGGGCAACCGCACGTCCTTCCAGCTGACCGGACTGGCTCCCGACGAGACCTACTACATCGTGCTGACGGCGGTTGACGTCTCGGCCAACGAGAGCGCGTATTCCCTGGAGCGCGTGACGATCCCCAACGATGGCTCCGCCCCTGGGGCGCCGACCGGAGTCGCTGCCGAGGTCGGCGGCGAGGACGCGCTCGTGGTGGCGTGGACGAAGAATCCCGAGGCGGATGTCGCCTTCTATCGCGTGTACTACGACACGGATGAGAGCGGTCCGCCGTACGCGGAATCGGATTCGACGGGGATCGCCGGAATCCGTCTCGAGGGATTGGAGACCGGTTCCACACACTACATCGCGGTTACCGCCGGTGACGAATGCGGAAACGAGAGCCCCTATTCGGAGGAAATCACCGCGGTTCCCAAGCCGTGCTCGGAAGACGCAACGCCTCCGGCGGTTCCCCAGGGTCTGGATGGCACGGCCGGAGACTGCAAGGCCGTTTTGGATTGGTCGGCCAACACCGAGCCGGATCTCTCAACGTATCGCCTGTTCTACACCTGGGCATCAGGGGCGGATTCCGTGGATGTGGGGACGGGGACGCACTACGAACTCCATGGCTTGATCAATGAAACGGATTACACGTTCTGTCTGGCCGCAGTGGATGCGTGTGGCAACCGGAGCGGCAAGTCGGCCTCGATCGTCATTCGGCCCATGACCTGCGCCGGGGACGACGTTCCGCCCGCCGCGCCGAGTTTCGTGGTGGTCGAGGACGCACGTTCCGAGTACGGTGACGCGCTCATTCTCTCGTGGCTGCCCAGCGGCGATCCGGACTTGGCCGGCTACTGGGTTTACTACGGAAGCGCCTCTCACTCCTACGGCACCCCCATCGATGTCGGGAAAGAGGTCTTCCATGTCCTCGACGGCCTGGTTCCGGAGGAAACGTATTTCATATCGGTAGTGGCGTACGACCGGTGCGCGAATGCCAGTGGATATTCTCTGGAAGAAACCGGGGTTCCGACGTACGGGTGTACGTGCAATCCGACAGCATTCTTTGTCTATCCCACGAACGGATCGATCCTTTATGACAACGTCCCCGTGGCCACCAGCGTAACCGGCTGCCCGGACCAAGTCGTGCTCAAGGTCGAATTCCAAATCAACGGATTCCCGGAGAGAACTTGGCTGGAACCACCGTTCTCCTGCAGCTGGGATACGCAGCGGTGGCCGGACGGGTACTACCAGCTCGTTTTGTCGGCCACGGACAACCATGACTGCTGCGGGCAAGACACCATCGAGGTCTTGATCGACAACACGGGCACAGGCCCGGGATGCGTCCGGGTGGATCCCACGGTTCCCGTTTCGCTCGGGGGCGCGTTCGACGAGGAAGTGAACTTCGGCATTCTGAACACGAGTGCCGTCCAGGCCTGCGACCTGACTGCGATCACGGCGGGTTGGACCTCAGAGACTCCGGAGCTGTCCGTTGCCCGCCTGCACCGGATTGAGATCCCGGCAGGGACGGAGGTCTGGGATGCGGGTCCGCTGGTCGACGATGCGGCATCCAGCGGAGAGACCATCACCCTGGATTCTCCCTTTGCGTTGCCCGGCTCCGGAAAGGAGAGCGCTCGCTTCTTCTTCTGGCATGAGAATGGGGAGTGGAATCCCGGGGGGGCGGAGAACATGCCGATGTACGGGGCGACCATCAAGCTCCAGTCCGAGGTGTCGCCGTACCGCGTCTGCCCGGCGGATTCCTTCATCAGCGGCTGCACCATCGCCGTGACCCATCTGGAGGTCACCTCCTCGAGGCCTTACGAAACCGCCTACCTCGGGGTCGGAGACCGGTACTACACGGATCGAAACTACGTCATCGAAGGTATCCCGGCGGGCTTCGAGGGATTGCAGTGGATCAAGACGGCCAACAACGACAAGTTGGAAGGCTCGGATTTCACCCTCGAATTCGACGTCGATCGCCGGGTGATGGTGTACATCGCGTTCGATCCCCGCGGGGATCCTCCGGCCTGGATCACGAATTACTACACGCCCGTGGGCCTCTCGATCGACGTGTCGGATAACCAGGTCGACGTGCTCAACCTGTGGGCTCGGGAGTATCCCGAAGGACATATCGCGCTCTCGGGGAACCGCGCTCCCGGGGCAGGTCTAGAGGTCAAAACGAACTACGTCGTGATCCTGGACTGCCGGTAACCGAGCGTGTGAGGAGGGATTCACGTGGACATGCATCGTGTTCGACGGAGTTGCAGGCGACTGCGGGAAGAGCAGAGCGGCATTGCGCTCGTGATTGCGCTCTCTCTCCTCGCGGCCATGAGTATCCTCGGGGCACTGTATGTGGCGCTCTCGGCGACGGAGAGCCAGATTGCCGTCAACGAGAATCTGGCGACCAAGGCGCTCATGATGGCGGAGACTGGATGGAACGTGGCGTTCAAGGAGTTCGCCAACGTCAACTTCAACGACTATACCCATAACGCGAACCTGAGCTATCCGCCGACCTCATACCTGGAGTGGATTACGGTTCCCAATATCGTGGTCGACAATGCGGAAAACAACGGTCTCCGGGACGAGAGGAACAACGGAGATTTCGTCTGGGAGTGGCAACCGGGCGATGCCAATATGTCACTCTCCGGAACGAACCTCCCCGAGTCGTTCCGGTTCAAGATCTATCCGAGGACCGCTGAGGCAGGTGAGGACGAATTCTACGTCGAGGCCACGGGGCGCGTCGGGAACGCCACACGAATCCTCCGGATCGGTGTGTTCAAGGATTCCGGATACGACTACGCCATCTTCTCGGATGGCGATATGGGCGAGTTTACGCGCGGTCGTGATCAGACCATCGGCGGCCGCATTCACGCCAACGGGGACATCTGTTTCCGCCCGGAATCCGGCCAGACGCTGAGCATCGTCACGGAGGGACTCACCTGCACGGGGCAGATGATCCGATCCCGGGACGTCTGGGGCCGCGACGCACCGCCAGGGTCGACGGTCGAAATCAAGGACGGCGACGGGGTGTGGCAAGAAATGGAGGGGGGCGATCCCGGAACGGCCTTCGACAGCGAGAACGCGGCGTGGACGGACGCGGATTCCACAAACGGAATCGAAGGCGCTCTCGAGAAATGGGACGGCATCGTGCGGGACGGCCAACTCGGGGGAGAGTACATCAAGCCTCCCGATCTGTCCGCCATGGAAACCGGCGGGTACTTCGAGAGGAAGGCGGCACTTCGGATTCACGGCGGCGATTCACAGACCACGTCATCGGGTGTTGAGATCAGCGATGACTTGGGGGACGCGATCAAAGAGGTCACATTCTACAACGCGAATCTGGACGAGTACGTTACCGTCCAGGAAATCGACGTCGCCGCACTGAGCGCTTCGGGATATTTCCCCTCCAACGGTCTTCTGTTCGCGGACCGGCCGATCCGGCTCTCGAACGCCGATGAGCTGCTCTCGCCACTGACCGTCGTGGCGAGTAACTCGGTGTATACCAAGGGAAATTTCAACTCCGTGGACAAGAAACCGGCCTCCATTCTCACCACGGGCCGGGTCTGGCACGTGTCCTCGAGCTGGAAGGACGAGGAGGAGTACACCAAGGGAGATCTCACCAAACGGCAGGCGAGTAACGGGACGACGACGATCAACGCGGCGATCGTGGACGCCGTGCCTGTCGTCAACGAAGCCAACTGGGCGGATCTGGACGGAGACGGCACTCCCGATGGATATTCCGGAGACTGCTGGGCGAACTCGGATTTCCTCCTGGAGGTCTGGGGCGGAGGGCCCGAACGAATGCTCGTGAAGCGGGGATCCATCATGCACCTCCAGAAGGCGAACATGGCCGACGACCCCGAGACAAACATCCTGGACGAGCCCGGAGAGATCGCCTGGCAGAAGCACAGTCACTACATGCCGCCGGTACGCGACTACGCATACGATCCGGATCTCGAGAGCCCGTGGAATCAGCCGCCCTTTGCTCTCTACGTGGCCAAGGTGTTCTCGTGGGAGGAAGTCGTCCCATAGGTGTGTGCGGCCCCGTGCAATCTGCAATCGGATTGCGCAAAGTGCACGATGAAACGGGAGAGGGCACGAAAGACAATCGGGAAGATCCGGCGAGGGATACGATGGTAGTTCATTTAACCGCAAATCGATACGTAGTTTATATCATGTGTTCTCTGAGGTCTAGACTCGTGGCACACAAGCTGCGATATTCGGGATAGAGCATCTCGCGTTGGGCTGCCGGGCGCAAAACACATCATGAGCGGAACTTGGTCGGAAAACTGGTCGAGTCGCTCGGCAGCCCTCCACCACCCTTAACGACAGCAGGCCATGTTCCTAGACAAACTGAAGACCAGACTCAGCGGGCTGCGGGGGGGGCGTTCGATCCCGAATCCCATCCCGGACGCCGGCGATGACACCTCCGACGAACGGCCCGAATCTCCGAAGAGAAGCGTCCTTCGAAGGGCACGCGTTCGTGAAGTCTTCTTGCGGCTTGCCCAGCTGACCTGGGTGAAGGAGCTGTACGGCATCGCGAGCCTTGTGACCCGCCGGCAGACGAAGCCCGTGTACGGTGTGGATATCGGCTCGACCAGCATCAAGATTCTGAGACTGACCGACGAGGAGGGGGATCTCCAGATCACGGCCGCGGCGATGGCCGAGGTCCCGGAGGGGGCCATCGTGGACGGCGAGGTGAAGGATCAGGATGCGGTCGTGAGCGCCATCGAAGTCGCGATGGGGGAGCACGATATGGAACCCGGGCTCGCCGTGACGGGCCTCGGGGGGCGAGCCGTGATCGTGAAGAAGATCTCGATGGACAACACGGACCCGGACTTTGCTCGAGAAACCCTGGCCTACGACGCCGCCGAGCACATCCCGTTTGAACCCGGCGAGGTCTGCCTCGATCTCCATATCATGGATGCGCCGGCCGATGCAGAGAGCATGGATGTTCTGCTGGTCGCGGCCAAGAGACCGTTGGTCGATCTGCAGGCGGACATCCTCTCCGCCGCCGGTCTCACGCCGGCCATCATCGACGTGGACACGTTTGCCCTGTCGAACGCCTACTTGGTGAACTACGAACCTTCCCCGGACGAGAACGTCGCCATCCTCAACATCGGCAACTACGTGACCAACATCTCCGTGATCCAGGGAGAGGTCCCGTGGGTCATGCGGGATCTCGCCATCGGGATCGGCACGTTTCTCGAGAAGATCCAGGAGACCCTCTCGGTTGAGAGGGCGAGGGCCAAGGATGTTCTGTTCGGGTCGCCCGAGCGGGGCGACGCGGTTCTCCCGAACATCGTGGCCGAGGTCGGCGGTGAGCTGGTGGGTGAGATTGAACGCTCCCTGGCATTCGCGGACTCCGGTGGGGACGCCGGAATTCTCAACCGGATGATCCTGGCGGGAGGGGGGAGCGGAATCCTGGGGTTGAGGGACTTGCTGGCCGAGAGGCTGGCAATCCCCGTGGAGATCGCCAATCCGTTCCGGAAACTGGTCTGGAGCAACGAAATGCTGGTTGGAGCGCCCGAAGATCTGGCGCCTCACTTCATGGTCGCCACGGGGTTGGCGCTGAGAGGAGTCAAAAACTAGCGTGTTCCGGATTAACCTGCTTCCCGAGGAGGCCCGTCCCCAGATGAGGGGCGGATTGCGCGTGCGGCGCGGCATGTTGCTGACGCTGGCGTCGCTCGGTATCGTCCTGGTTTCGGTGGTGGGAACCGCCAGCTGGCAGGCACGGTCCATCAGCCGGCTTGAGACCCAGGCGGTCGATCTGCGAGCCGAGGCGGAACGGTACGCCCCCCAGATCCATCTCGTGAAACAACTCCGTTCCAAGAAGTCGGACCTGGAGAAGCGGCTGGGCGTGATCCATCAGCTCGATGAGAATCGAGGACTGAGGATCGCGGTCATGGACGATCTGTCCAGCGCCTTGCCCGAGTACGTCTGGCTCACTTCCTTCCTGGAGTCGGAGAGCACCATCACGGTGGAGGGGGCGGCGTTCTCTTCGCTGGCCGTCTTTGAGTTCATGGTGGACCTGGAATCGATGCCGCGGTTTGCCGGTGTGGAGCTGAGCAATCTAAAGCGTGCGAGTCAAGGCGAGGACGAGGTCACCCGGTTTACCCTGAAGACAAGACTGGTGGGGGGATAAGCGAACCATGGCGGTTGATCTGAAAGATCCCTTCGTTCAGAGGGCGATGCTGGCGGGCCTCGGTCTGGCGGGCGTCCTCTATCTGTTCTTCGGGACGTCGGTTCTCCCGATGTGCTACAAGCCGCAGGCGGCAAAGGCGAGAGAGATCCGTGCGGAAGTGGACCGCGTGAGCGCGGACGTGGTCCGGGCCAAACAAACGGCGCAGGGTTTGACCTCGCTTCAGACGCAGTACGCCGAGCTGGAGGAAAGCTGGGCTCGCGCCCAGGCGATGCTGCCTGAGAAGAGTGAGATTCCCGACTTCCTGACGGGAGTCACCAAGTCGGCGCTGGACTGCGGATTGGACGTCCTCATGTTTGAACCGAAGAAGGCGGTCCGCTACGAGTTCTACAGCGAGAGCCCCGTCGCGATGAGGGTGGCGGGACGGTACCACCAGGCCGGGGAGTTTCTGGCCCGGGTGGCGAACCTCTCGAGACTCGTGAACGTCGAGAGAGTCCAGATTCGTGAGAGAACGGGTTCCGAGGATGAGGGGAATACGGTGGAAATGGAGCTGGTCCTCTCGGCGTATACCCTCGAGCAGGGACCGCCTCCTTCCCAGGCAGCGGCGGGTTCCGAAGCATCGGCGGGTTCGACCCGCTCGACCAAGGCGCACTAGAGGACGAATCATGAAGATTCGCTCGGCATATGTGAGTGGGATTGTTGCTCTCTCGATCGCGGTGGGAGTCACGCTTTTGTCGCGGGCCGGGTTTCGGGAGTGCGGGGATTGGGTAGTCTCGACGGCGGTCGGATTTTTCTCGTGCCAGGACATTTCGCCGAGCGGCGGCGGGTTCATCGATCCTCCTCCGGCCTGCGCCTCCGAAGTGTCGGAGGACGGTCGAGAGCCTTCGGAATCGGCACGGCCCGAAACGCCTCCCGACCGAATCGAACTGGCGAAGGTCAAGAATAAGAAGGCAATGGCGGAAACCGGATTCGGCGTCGTGTCGGGCAAGGTTGGAGTATCGTTGGGCAGTGGGGAGTCGCCCGAATTCGAAGCGCCGGAGCTGGAAAGGCCGGACGTTCAGGATGTCGGGGAGCGCCCGGTATCCGACCCGAGGCGGCTCGCGAACCCCGGGTGGGAGGAGAAGGATCGGATCTGTGCGGGATCGCTGCCGCCGGTGGAGTGCCAGGTGGACGCCGTCGGTAGCTCGGCCCTCCCTGGGGAGGGTCGGATCGAAGCGGAGGGCTCGGCGGCCGGCGCCGATCGCGGCGAGCGCGAGCCGTCGCCGCCGGTGTTCGCGGAAACGGGCGATACTCGCCGCAGCGGCGATCCCCTCCGTCCCAAGTACGACTACCGGTCGCATGGGCGGAGGGACCCTTTCCGGCCACTGCTGTGCAAGGATGACGAGGAGGAAAGGCAAACCGACCGGTTGTATCTGGACGGGGCCAGACTCGTGGGCATCCTCTGGGGCGAGCGCGTGCTCGCTCTCCTGGAGGACAGCGAGACGGTCTCGTTCTGTCTTGAGAAGGGAGACCGCGTACACAATGGGCGGTTGGTCGAGATTCGCCCGGACGCCGTTGTGTTCAATCAATACCGGTACGGAGGAACCGAGACCGTTACTCTGGAACTCGAAAAAAAGAAAAAGGCCGGTGGCTTATGAGAAGGAAATTCCGAACCGTCTGGATCTCCGGAGTTCTCGCGCTCGGCGTGGTTGCGACGCCCTGCTTCGCCAACCCCGAGACCGTCGTCTCGAACGTGACGGCCGAACGTGCGGATCAGGGAACCTGCATCCTGCTGGCTGCGGACGGCCCGCTGAAGTACGTGGACTTCACGCTCACCGATCCCGATCGAATCGTGGTCGATCTCTACGACGCCCGCCGACGTACGCCCATGGACAGGTTGGACGGTCCGGCGGGAACCGGCATCTCCGAGGTGCGGGTGAGCCAGTACAGCTATGAACCCAATCTGGTCACCCGGGCGGTGGTGGAGCTCGACCACCGAGCCCCCTACGTCATCAAACCGCTGGAGGGTGGTCTTCTCCTCGTGGTCAATCCCGTGGAGATTGGGGGTGGAAACGTCCCCCCGGTCCGCCGGGTCCTCGGAACGGGCTTCCCGGGACGGTCCGCGGTTGCCCCCGCGCCAGAGGCCGCCGCTCAAGCGGTCGTCGACGAACCGCAGCGGGTGCCCGAAGTCGGGGATGATCTGATCAGTCTTGACCTGCAGGACGCGGAAATCAATACGGTCCTTCGGAGCTTCAGCGAGTACGCCGGGGTCAGCATCGTCCCCGGGCCGGAGGTCAGGGGACTGGTTACGGTGAAGTTGGACGACGTTCCCTGGCGCGACGCGCTCGACGTCGTGCTCAAGGCGCACGGGTTCTCCATCGTCGAGGAGAAGGGCGTGATTCGGGTCGGCGGATCGCAGACGATGGAGAACGAGGAAATCACGCGGCAGGCGGCTGCTCGTAAGAAAGAGGAACTCCTGCCGCTGGAAACGCGGGTGCTGCGGATCAATTTCGCCAACGCCGAGGAACTCCGCGAGCCCCTCAGAAAGATGCTCTCGCAGCGAGGGTCCATCGAAGTCGAACCGAGAACCAACACGGTCCTGGTCACGGACATAGCCAAGAACGTCGAGAAGATCGCCACGCTGGTCTTCGAACTGGACACGCGCACCCCGCAGGTGGAGATCAACGCCAAGCTGGTGGACGTGGATGCCTCCATCTCGCGAGACATGGGGATCGACTGGACGGCCCTCGAATTGAAGGTGCCGTCGGTGAGCGCGGAGGGAGAGGTGACCGTCACGGCGGGGTTGATGAGTCCGGTGGGCCGGTTTTCGATCGGGAAGGTGGAGGGACCGAACGGGATGCTGGAGGCGACTCTGACGATGCTGGAGAGGGAGAACAAGGCCAGCATCATCTCGAACCCGCGAATCACGACGCTGGACAACATGGAGGCCAGGATCCTGGTCGGAAAGAAGATCCCGTTGATCGTTTCCGACGAGGCCGGCAATCCCATCACGGAGTTGACGACGATCGGCATCCAGATGACCGTGACCCCGCACATCAACGCGGATGGACAGATCACACTGGACCTGCACCCGGAGGTCAGTGATCTTGCGGCGCAGGCGACCGTGCAGGGCGGCATCATCATCGTGACCAGCGAGGCCAGAACGCGCGTCATGGTCAGGAACGGAGAGACCGTCGTGATCGGCGGTCTGATCCGGAACAACGAGACCGAGTACACGACGGGCGTCCCGTTCTTGAAGGGCCTTCCGCTGATCGGCCGGTTCTTCCGGTCGATGAGCACCAATATCGAGAAGCGGGAGCTGCTGATTTTCGTAACGCCCCGCATCGTGAGCTAGAGGGACGGAGTCAACCATGGATGAGCGAGCCCGGAAATACGACAGACGAACCCCGATGGTCTTCGGCGGCCATGGTGGACGAGTGGCGCTGGGATCTTCGCTGGGTCTCCTGCTGATCAGTCTTGCGCTCTGGATGGGATGCGCCGAAGAACCCGTCAGTCCTTCGGCGCCGCCCTTCGAACCGAATCTGTTCCTCGAGACCGTGACGGCTTCTCCGGGACAGATGGGTGTCGGGGGCGCCACGGCGACGATCTCCGCCACGGTGGTGGACCGCGACGGAGTCAGGGTCGCCGGAGTCCCGGTGAGTTTCAACGCGGAATCCTGGGGAACCATCACCGAGAAATGCGCGACGGATTCGACCGGAGTGGCCCGGGCGCTCTTCACCTCCGGGTCCATGGAAGGCCTGGCCAGGATCACCGCCACCGTGGAAGCGTTCAGCAAGAGCACCGTTATCCTGATCGGCCAGGGGAGCCTTGAGGCGTTTCCGTCCATCCTCCTGGCCAACGGGATCCAGACCAGCACCATCACGGCCCAAGTCATCGGGGCCGCGGGACAGGCGGATTCCGGCAGTGTGGTGTCGTTTCAAACCACGGCGGGCAGCATCACGCCCCGGGGCGTCGCGGACGCGGCCGGCGTGGTCAAGGCCACGCTGACAACCACGGCGAGTGCCGAAGACATCTCCGCCGTGATCACGGCCACCATGGAATCGGGCGATCCCGAGTCGGAAAACGAACCCTTCGGGATCACGCTGGTGACGTTCAAAGGTCTGAAAATGACGGTGGACTCGTCTCCACTCTTGATTCCTGCGGACGGAAGCTCGGAAGCCACGATTCGGGCCTCGCTCAAAGAGACGTCTTCGAAAGTTCCCATCGCCAACGAGTTCGTGCGGTTTGCGACGGACCGCGGGGAGATGGTCGGACAAGTCCAGACCGATGAACGTGGGCAGGCGGAGAGTCAGCTGACGAGTTCGCTCAGTCCCGGCACGGCGACGGTCATCGCGAGCTACGGGAACACCCTTTCCGACACGGTCGAAGTCGTGTTTTCGAGCCTGGAATTGAGCCTCTCGGGTTCGCCGTCCTGGGCTCACGGAGATGGTGTGAGCGAGGTGGAAATTCGGGCGATTCTGAAGGATCTGGGAGGCGAGGCCCTGACACAGCGGACCGTCGAGTTCGATTCGGACATCGGGACCGTCAGCGCACGGGATACGACCAGCGCCACGGGTCTGGCGCTGGCGACCTTCACGGCGCCGTCCAGCGCGACGGACACCACGGCGGTGGTCTCCGTGACGGCGCTCGGCGTCACCTCACTGCTGGAGATTCCCATTCGAGGGTTGAGTCTGATGGGCGAGGCTGATCCTGCGAGCCTCGTGGCCGACGGCAGCTCCCAGTCGGAGATTCAAATCACTCTCGTAGAGGCCGAATCGGGTCTGCCCCTGGGCAGTCGCAAGATCCGGCTGGAGACCAATCTGGGCACGGTGGATTCGGTGGCCGTGACAAACTCGTCCGGAATCGCCGCGGCCACGTTCCACGGCGGCTCCCATACGGGAACCGCGACCCTCGTCCTGGAGTACGGCGACGGACTCACCTCGTCGCTGGAAATCGAGCTGGTCGCGGCCAACGTCGCGTCGGTGGTTCTCAGTTGCCGTCCGGGGGCGATATTCGCGGACGGGTTCAGCAGCGCCGAGATCCAGGCGTTCGTCAAAGATACCGGCAACCGGGCGGTTCCGGACGGTCTGATCGTCAGCTTCTACACCTCGGGCGGGCTGATCACGGCCCAGGCTCACACGATCGACGGCGTGGCCAACGCGATTCTCCGGAGCGGTACGATGGTGGAGGCGAACGTGGAGATTGTCGCGGTCTGCCAGGGGGTTTCGGACACCACGCATGTCGATTTCGTGCCCGGCGTGCCGGCAACGATGCAGCTGACCGTATCGCCCGACTCCATTCCGGCCGACGGGACGACCACGGCGAGTCTTGTTGCGACGGTGCAGGACTCCATCGGGCACCCGGTCGAGGACAAGACCCTGGTGACCTTCCGGATCATTGTGGGGTTGGCGGACACGGTGGCGGCCGATACGGTGATCGTCAGTTCGACGACCAGCGGAGGGATGGCGTCGACGTCCTACACGGCGGCTACGCGAGCGGGACTTGCGATGGTTACGGCGGCGGCCGGAGCCGTGGTCGCCGAGGCCACGCTGGTGCTGACGGCCTCCGGGGTGTCCAGCATCGTCCTGTCCGCCGACGAGTCTTCCATTACGGTGAGGGGTGTGGGAGGGGTGGAGACGGCCAGAATCACGGCGGAGGTCCGCGACAAGAACGGCAATCCGGTGGAGGAGGGGACCGAAGTGGACTTCTCCATCGTCGCCGGGCCGGGAGGACCCACCGAGGAGAACCTCAACAATCAGGGCTGGGGGCCGGTACAGATCCCGACTGCGAACGGAAGGGCCTCGGTAACGCTGAGTGCCGGGACCAAATCCGGCGTGGTGGGTGTCTCCGCGGTCTGCGCCGGAATCGAGGCGCTGGATGCGGAAATCACGATTGATTCGGGACCTCCCGATACCCTGACGACATCGGTGAACCTGGGTCTCGTGGCGGAGGGAGGCGATGGAACTTACTTCTTGATCGTCTCCAGCATCGTCAAAGACGTCTACGGAAACCCGGTCGAGGACGGAACCGCCGTGTACTACGATCTGGATCCCAGCCCGCCGCACGTGATGATCGAGGGCAATGCGTACACCGGGAATCCCATCGACTGCAACCAGACCTGGCCCGCGCCCGCGATGGAGGGCGTCGCGCGAACCTGCCTCAGCTATGCCAGCGAAGACGTTTTCGAGACCGTCGGGATTCGGGCGCATACCTTCAACGGGTCCAGAGAGATCGAGAACTACTATGAGGTCAGCATGCCGCTGGTCGCGGGAGAACTCCTGATGGTGGCCAGCCCGACCACGTTGAGTGAGGAGTACAATACGAGTGTGATCGCCGTGACCCTGCTGGACAAGTATGCCCATTTCATCGACGGAGCGGTGATCGATTTCTACAGCGACAGCGGGCGGGCGACGTGCAGTCCGTTCACGGCCGTTACCGATGAGAGCGGAATGGCAGGCACGCTTGTCACGGTGGCGTTCGAAGAGGACGACGTCGGACTGTTGTTCTCCGTCAAGGCCAGAGTCCGCAACACAAGTGTGGAGACGACCGTCGACTTGAAGGTCGAGTAGCGCAAATGCCTGCGCTCGAGGAGTGGTTTCGATGAAGCAGCTTGTGGCATTCGTGGTTTCCGGTTTCGTGCTGTGGGGCGCCGCGGCCGAGGCCGTGGTCGTCGGCAACCCGGGTGGAGTGATTGGAAAAGGGGAAATCGCCCTTGGACTGGAGAGCGAACGCTTCAAAGACGCGTTCGAGAGCGACGAAGTCCGGTCGCAGAGATTCCTGGCGAAGCTCACCTACGGTCTCACGCGCAACATCGACGTCTTCGCAAAGGGGGGAACGGGCGCGCTCAACGTGGATTCCCCGGGCGTGACAAACACCTCGGGATTCGAGGGCGACTCCCGGATGGCGCTCGGCGGAGGCGTACGCCTGGAATCCGGTGCCGTGCCTTCGCTCGGGAATTCTCGGTTTTTCACGAGTGTCCAATGGTTGCAGTTCGAATCCAGGGGCGAGTTCGTGCGTCGGGAGACGTACAAGGGATGGACCTGGGACGAACGGCTGGAGACGTCATACCGATGGCGGGAGATCGGCGCGGCATTCGGTCTCGCGCGCTCTTTCGAGAAGGTTTCGGTCTACACCGGACTGGCTTTCACGCGGGTCTTCGGATCGGTGGACCGCGAACAGTTTGTGCTCTCCGAGGATACGTCGGTGAAGGTCGGCGATGGAGAAGAGACTTTCAGTGAGGGCCCGGGAACCGGACTCTTCCTGGGGTTTGATTTCCCCCTGTCGCCGACGTTTCGACTGAGCACGGAGTACCAGCTCAACGACCGAGAGCATGGGAGCTTCTTCATCGGGATCTGCGAGAGAATGGACTGATCGATTCGCCGACCAGATGGAAGTCGGCCAGAGATTTCACAGATGGCATGGGTGAGACAGGCCGGGGCGGGTGCCCCGGCCTTCGCTTCGGGGGTGCGTGCGTGTCGTTGGTGTCGTCATCGGAAGGAAGACGCGTGCCGGCGTTCCGATACGGCGGGCATGCCCGTTCGGCGAATCCGCTTGACAGATGTCCTCGCGGTTGCTACGGATAAAGGGTGTCTTCGCACGTCTTCTTCATGAGTAGGGGGTGGGGGAGGGTGGGGTGTCCACAGAGTTGAGTGATCTCTGCCCGAAAGCCGAGTGCGTTGAATCGAGGGTCAATGATCCGGGTCACGGGCGGAACCTTCTGCGGTCGTAGGTTGAAAACGGTACGGGGCGCAGGGTCACGGCCGACCCTTTCGCGCGTTCGGGAAGCTGCGTTTAACATCCTCGGAAATGTCCTGGCGGATTCGACGTTTCTAGACCTTTTCGCCGGGGTCGGGACCATGGGTATCGAGGCGCTGAGCCGGGGGGCGGCCGGGGCCGTGTTCGTCGAGACCGATGGCCGATGCCGGCGCGTGCTCTTCGAGAATCTGTCGACTCTGGGGCTGCAGGACCGGGCGCACGTGGTGGCCATGGACTCGATCCGCTGGCTCCAGCAGGTCCCCTTTGCCGCGGACATCGTGTTCGCCGATCCGCCCTACAACACGGGCCTCGCATCTCGAGTTCTGGAAGTTCTGGGAAAAGGTGGCTCCGGTGGGGTCGGGTGTGTCATGATCCAACACGGGCCGGGGGAGGTCCTGCCGGACCGGGCCGGTGGTCTGTCCCGAACTCGTTGGCGTAGCTACGGCGACACGGTATTGGACATCTACGAACCGACAGACAATGACGGAGCAGAGTGACTGCGGAGGAGGATCCCATGCGTGTGCTGCTTTACCCGGGAACGTTCGATCCCGTGACCGAGGGGCACGTGGATTTGATGAGGCGGGGGCTCCGGTTGTTCGACAGGCTCCTGGTGGCCGTGGCCAAGGGAGCGGACAAAGAACCGCTCTTCGGCCTGGACGAGAGGGTGGAGATGATCCGGCAGGCCACGCGCTCCCTGGACGGCGTAGAGGTGACGCCGTTTAGGGGCCTGGTGGTGGACTTCGCGAGGAAGAACAAGGTGAGCGCCATCCTCAGAGGACTCCGCGCCGTGTCGGACTTCGAGTACGAGTTTCAAATGGCGCTCATGAACCGGCGTCTGGATCAGGATGTGGAGACCATCTTCCTGATGCCCAGTGCGCGCTATACGTATCTGAGCGCGTCAATCGTCCGGGAAGTGGCGAAGATGGGTGGGGACGTGAGCACGCTGGTTCCGGAGATTGTCCAGACGAGGCTGAAGGGCAAGTTCACCAAACCGCGATGATGCATGAACTTGGGTCTTTCGCCCCAGCATCATCGATGCAGAGAAACAGAGAAACAGAGAAGCAGAGAAGCAGAGAAATAGAGAAATCGATCCCGGAGAAGGGAATTGTAGAGAAAGCGATCCTCTTCGGGCAGTCTGTTCTCAGACCGGGGGGAGATCGTTTGCCGGGCCTGCCTCGTGCGCAAGGTGGGCCACAAGGCTGAACGGTGGCACAGGAGCGACATGAGTCGACGGTCCTTCGTAAGAGAGCTCAAGCACATCGCCGGATCCCTCGGTGTTCTGGAGCGTCCGGAAGACCGGTACTGCTATGGATCGGACGCTACGGGGCTCCACCGATCGCCGGACGTGGTCGTCCGCCCGGAGACCGCCGAGCAGGCGGCGGCCGTGATCCGGCTCTCGCACCGGGAGGGGATGGCCGTGACTCCCAGGGGCGCGGGCACGGGCTACAGCGGCGGTGCGGTGCCGGCTTGCGGGGGCCTTCTGCTGGCCATGGAGCGAATGAACCGGATCGAGAGCCTGAGCCGGGCGGACGGCATCGCCGTGGTCGAGGCGGGTGTCGTCAACGGTGATCTCCAGGCGGCCGCGAGGCTCGAGGGCCTGTTCTATCCCCCGGATCCGGCAAGCCTGGAATTCTCCACTCTGGGAGGCAACATCGCGGAGTGCGCCGGGGGACCCCGCGCGCTCAAATACGGGGTGACCCGGGACTACGTGGCGGGGCTGGAGTTCATCACCGCCGACGGCTGCGTGGTCCGCTGCGGCGCCCTGGCCGAGGGCTACGAATGTTTGTACGATCTGAGCGGACTGCTCTCCGCCTCCGAAGGAACCCTGGGTGTCATCACACGTTCCGCGCTGCGACTGATTGCCAGGCCTTCGGCGGAACGAACGATCCTGCTCACCTTCGCCGCCCGGGCGGCGGCCGCAGAGGCGGTGGTGGCTCTCAGTTCGGCCGGCGTTCTTCCGTCCGTCGTGGAGCTGATTGACGAGAGTTCCCTCAAGGCGGTCCGTTCGGCCGGGCTCACGGATCTTCCCTTTGAGCAGGAACACGTTCTCCTCATCGAGGTGGACGGCGAACCGGACGAAGTCGACGAGATGGCCGCCCGGGCGGAGAGGGCGGGGAGGAGGGCGGGCCGCACGCGGTCGTGGGTCGCCTCCGATGAGGACGAACGCGAGCAGATCTGGGCCATGCGGCGGGCTATTTCCCCGGCGCTGGCCAAGCTGGCGCCAACGAAAGTGAATGAGGACGTTTGCGTTCCGCGGGGCCGAATGGCGGACATCGTCGAGACGATTGAGTCGCTCTCCAGAGAGCACGGTCTGCTGGTTCCCATCTTCGGACATGCGGGGGACGGCAACCTTCACGTCAATTTCATGGTGGACCGGCAGAATCGCCGGGACATGGAGAAAGTGGAGCAGGCGGTCGAGGGTTTGCTGAAGGCCACTCTCGACGTGGGCGGAACGCTGAGCGGCGAACACGGAATCGGATTGACGAAAGCCCCCTTCCTGGAATGGGAACTCGGCCCCGAGGGACTCAACACAATGAGGAACGTCAAAGCGGCTCTGGACCCGTCCGGCACGATGAACCCCGGGAAGATCCCCGGCGAAGGCACGGAGACATGTTTGTCGACGAAGCGGTGATTCAGATCTCTTCGGGAGCCGGCGGCAACGGCTGCGTGAGCTTTCGAAGGGAGAAGTTCGTGCCCAAGGGCGGGCCCGATGGGGGAGACGGGGGCGACGGGGGGCGTGTGATCTTTGTCGTGGATCCCCGCATGCGGACGCTCGTCAACTTCCGGTTCAAGAAGGCGTTTCGCGCCGGCCGGGGCGCACACGGCCAGGGTAAGAACAAGACCGGGCGAAAGGGGAAAGACGTCCTGGTGCGGGTTCCTCGCGGCACCGTGGTCAAGGACGAGGCGGGCGGAGTGCTGGCGGATCTGGTGATGCCTCGAAAGCGTCGGGTGTTTCTCGAGGGGGGGAAGGGCGGGCGCGGAAACGCGCGGTTCGCCACGTCTACCAATCAGGCTCCCCGGCGAGCGGATCCCGGCGGGAAGGGTCGAACACGGACGCTGAATCTGGAACTCAAACTGCTGGCCGACGCCGGATTGGTGGGACTTCCGAACGCAGGAAAGTCGACGCTCCTCGGGCGGGTGTCGGCCGCCCGGCCGAAGATCGCCGCTTACCCCTTCACGACGCTGGCGCCCTGGCTGGGAGTGGTTCGGTTGAACGAGGAGCGGAGTTTCGTGCTGGCGGATCTTCCGGGACTGATCGAGGGTGCACACGAGGGAAAGGGGCTGGGGCACGTTTTTCTGAGGCACGTCGAGCGGACGCGCGTTCTCGCACTGGTCATCGATCTGTTCGCGGGGGATATCGAAGTGCAATACCGTACGCTCATTCGAGAGCTGGAGAGCCACAGTCCGGCGTTGATGGACAAGCCGCGGGTGGTTGCGCTCAACAAAATCGACATGGTGGAAGCGCCCGCGGACGGTCCCGCACTGCCGGACGAGACGTTCCTCATTTCGGGTCTGACGGGTGCGGGGGTTCGGGAACTTCTGTGGCGCCTGGGAGATCTGGTGGAGGAAGGAAAAGAGGGCGGGGAAGAGGAAACAGCGGGGGAGATGGGATAGGGTGGGGTGGAGCTGGAAACATCCTGGCTGGCCCTCAGTATGGTTTCTGGGCTGGGAGGGCGAACGGGCAAGCTGCTGCTGGATACCTTTGGTTCGGCCGAACGGATTCTGGCGGCGAGCGTAAAGGATCTCGAGGCCGTGCCTGGCGTGGGTCCTCGACTCTCGAAAGCGATTCATCGAGGTCCGGATCGACAGCGTCTGGAAGAGGAGATATCGAACGTCCGACAGGCGGGCGCGTCCGTTTTAGGCTTGGGAAGCGCGAAGTACCCACCGCTCCTTCTGGAAATCCCGGATCCACCTCCGGTCCTGTATCATCTGGGCCGGCCGCCGGAGCCGGACCGGCCCCGAGTCGCCATCGTGGGGACGCGGCGCCCGACGCAGGCGGGGCTTTCGCTGGCGCGGGAGCTGGCTCGAGATCTGGCCGCCCTGGGCATAGAGGTGGTCAGCGGGCTGGCCCGCGGCATCGACTCGGCGGCGCACGTGGGAGCGCTGGAAGGAGGAGGGGCCACGCTCGCCGTGCTGGGATGTGGTATTGACGTTCTCTATCCCATGCGGCGCAGAGGCCTGAGAAACGAGATCGCCGCGCGAGGGACGCTGGTCTCTGAATTCCCGATGCGGGCCCCCCCGATTCCGGAGCACTTCCCCCGGAGGAACCGGATTATCAGCGGGCTGTCGTGGGGTGTGGTCGTCGTCGAAGCGGCCGCCCGAAGCGGGGCGCTGCTGACGGCCGGTCTGGCGCTCGATCAGGGGCGCGAGGTGATGGCGGTTCCGGGAAATCCCCGGTCGCGGGTCGCATTCGGCCCGAACCGGCTGATCCAGGAAGGGGCCAAACTGGTGATGTCGGTTGCCGACGTTCTGGAGGAGTTTCCCTTGATCGGACGGGACGCGCGGGCGAATCTCGAGACGGCGCCGCCGGAACCTAAGGGCGAGGTAGAGAAGGCGATCCTGCAGGCGATCGAGGGGGGGGTGGGGCTCGTGGATGAGATTGCCGGAGGCACGGGACATGGCGTATCGGTTGTCCTTGAACGGTTGTTGGAAATGGAGCTGCGGGGCCTCGTCCGTCGGACGGCCGGGGCCCGGTATGAGCGGGTGACCCGGTGACGTGGAAATCGGTTTCGCACAGGATTGAATACGGCGCGGTGAAGTTCGTCGCCGCGCTCGCGCGGGGTTTGCCGCTCGAATGGGGTCTGGCGTACGGCGCGTTTCTGGGCCGGCTGGTCTTCGACGCCTTTCGCGTTCGGCGAAAGGTCACCCTGGAGAACCTTCGAAACGCCCTGGGGGAGGGGACGACCGAGGTCGAGCGGGTGCGGATCGGGCGCGGCGCGTACATGAACTTCGGTCGGTTCATGATCGAGTACGCGCGGTTTCCGCTTCTGACGAGCGAGAACGTTGGATCCCTTCTGACGTTTCGGGGATTGGAGCACCTCGACGGGGCGCTGGAGCGGGGAAAGGGAGTGCTGATCATCCCCGGACACTTCGGGAACTGGGAACTCCTGGGAGTGAGTTTCCAACTCATCGGCTACAAGATGAATTTCCTTGTGGGGGAGCAGCACAATCGGGCCGTAGACGATCTGATGAATGATCTTCGAGCCGGGACCGGGGTCGGGATCATTCCGAAGGGCTACTCGATGAGAGGCGTGATCCAGGCGCTTCGGAGGAATGAGCTCGTGGCGTTCCTGGCGGATCAGGACGCGAGGCGCCACGGCGTATTCGTTGATTTCTTCGGCCGGCCGACGTCCACACCGAAGGGGCCGGCGGCCTTTGCGCTCAAGACGGGCGCGCTCATCATCCCCACGTTCATCATCCGCAAGGACGCCGGGAAACACGAGGTCGTGCTCGAAGAACCGATTGAAGCCGTGCCCTCCGACGATCCCGAGGAGGATGTCCGCCGATACACGCAGGCCCACGCGTCCGTCCTCGAGACGTACATCCGCGACTACCCCGACCACTGGTTCTGGCCGCACAAGAGATGGAAGACCAGGCCACCCGGAGAGCCGAAGAGCGCGAGGGCGTGAAGGCGCGAGTGGTCGAGGGCGCGGCAGGTCATCATTGTTGCCCACGCCACAAACAAGATCACTCTTGACAATACTCCGGGTCCTTTCTATCTAAAAGAGGAAAGGCATTGGCCGACGGGCCGACCGGGCGACAACGTGCCGGCCGCCGGATGAAGTTCCGATGGCTTGTTTCTCTGGACCCGGTCCCGTGAGGGGGTGGGCTTCGAGATCACGACGGGGTTTGAGATCCGGTGAGTCGGGCGCGCCTCGCTTTGTGACGGGCGCCGTACCGCGGGTCTCGAATCGCTCAGACTCGCCGTGAGACGGAACTCGCAGGGCCGGGGTCCCCCGTTGGTTCAGCGCCCTCCGAGGGCCGCCTGAATTGCGGCGAACCGAATCCTCGCCGGTTCGTAGGTCGGTTCGATCTCGAGGGCGGCGCGATAGTTGTGAGCCGCTTCTCGAATCCGGCCCCGTCCTTCCAGGGCCGCCCCCAGCTCGGAGTGGGCAATGGCGATCGCGGCGGTGATTCCCGCCAGGGCGGCCGCCCTGGCAGCACTCTCCGTGTCCGGCCGGGTTCCGTCCTGAGAAAGTCGCGCTTCCCGAAAGCCGGTCAAGTATTCGGTGTTCTCGAATTTCAGACTGCCGACCTTCCAGCGGACCATCACTTCTCCGCCCAGTCCCAATGCGAGTTCGCACTCCGGATACTGCTCGACGAGCGCTCTCATCTCGTCAAGAACGGTGCCGTAGGAGGCGGTCGCAGCGTACGCAAGGCCGAGAGGCATTCGAAACTGTGGCTCGCGAATGTCCCGGTACCGTTCGCTGAGACCGCGCAGGTACAGTTCCACGTGTTCCAGCGCCGCGTCCAATTCCGAGGGGTCCGTATCGTAGTTCCAGGGGCGAAACACCGTTTTGGCGGTCGGGCCTGTCACGCGCCGAGGGTCCGTAGGGTTTTCGGGAAGCGCGTCCTCGGGCACGTCGTACTCAAACCATGTGTAGGCGATCTGGTTCACCGGTTGGAAGCGCTTGAGCCATCGGTAGCCCATCTCGCCGCCGGCCCCGTAGGTTCCATGGAGTGCGTTGGCGTTGACGAAGATGCGGCCGGTTGTGGGTCGGAACGGATCCGGGTTAATCCGGCAGGGGATCCCCTGCTCCCGGATGTAGCGGCGAAGGTATCCGTCGTTTTGGCCCCAGTCGTAGTTGGAATCGATCAACAGTCGATGGCCGTTCCGCGTGCCTCCGGACAGCGTGTTGAAATAGGACAAGTGGTGGGGCGGAATGACGGCCGCCTGCCAGACGTACCACGCGGCGAGAACGACAAGGACGCCGCCCCGCCAACCGCGCGTCCAGAGGCGGGCGGCCCCGTTGCCGGCCAGAAGAAACAGAAACGGGTAGATCACCAGTATATGCCGGATACCGATGTTCAGCCTCGCCGCCATGGCGACGCCAAGGAAGGCGGCGATGGGGAGGAGCACGATCAGGAGAGACTCAAGCGTGTGCCTGCGAACGAGCCCGAGTGCGAGGAGGACCAGCATCGGCCCGGGCGTCTTGACGAGGATCGCGAACGGGAAGTAGTACCACCACCCGCTCTCGGAATACCGGCCACAGAGATACGCGGCGTGCCCCGTCGCCAGCTGCGCGGAGGCATGAGTCAATTTAATCGTCACGGCGTCGAGGTACTGCGGAGGCAGCAGATGCCCGGAGGAAAACGGGAAGTTCAGATAGACGGTGTTGATGACCAACCACGGCACCAGGGGCAGGAACAACCATGCCCAGCGGGGGAGGGGGGTGTGCGCATTCCGGTCTCTCCGCGTGTGCCGGAGCACCGGCAGGACGATCAGCACGGTCGGAACCAACAAAAAAGCCGGAATCTTGGTGACCAGCGCACAGCCAAGGGCAAAACTCAATGCCAACATTCGCGCCCAGTGAGGCTGCCGCACGGCGCGCCAGAGCGTGTAGACGGTCAGAAAGACAAAGAACGTGAGCGGCACGTCCAGTGTCGCCAGCGAAGCGTGCGCGAGCAGATTGGGTGAGAGACTGAACAGAAACAGGGAGGCCAACGCCGTTCTGCGGTCAAAAAGACCCGCCGCAAGACGGTACACGAGAATCGCCAGCAGCGTCCCCATCAGCAAGACCGGGAGGCGGAACAGAAGAAGATGCTGTTCGGTGAAGAGCTCGTACGTGCGATGGAACAGGATAACGGGCAGAGCGATGAGCAAATGAGGGAGAGGGAAGTTGGCGATTCCACCGGAGTATTTCCCGGTCGTCCAGTAGAGATACCCGGCGGACGTGTGGCCCCCGACCTCGTCCGCGACGGCGGAGTGCTGGAGTGCATCGTTCAGACCGTTGGCGAGGAACAACAGAATGAGAAGAGTGGGCAGGGCGATGCGCCACACGTGCGGCCGGCCAATGTTCATTTGGTAGGACCTCAGCGTGCGTGACAGGGGCCGCGCGGCAACGGCTGTGAGCCGAGAACCGGCCGGCGCGCGCACATGCAACAGGCTGATCGCGCCTCGAGTGCATGGCCCGAGGCGATTGCCAACCGCGGGATTCTACCTTCGAGTTCGGGGAGTGTCAAGCGCCGGGAGTGCGGGAGACGACGCCGGTTTCTCCGCCGGGCGGCTTCCAGAGATGGAGCCGGGATGCGCTAGAAGCCGATGTTCTCCCTCGCCTGATCCTCGGGACCGACCTTCTTGATCTGACCGTGCTTGTCCTCGAACGCCTTGATGTTCCTCTCGAGGACGTCGAGGAGGGCCTTGGCGTGTTGAGGCGTCATAATGATTCGGGAGTAGACCTTGGCCTTCTGCGCGCCGGGGACGATGCGGGCGAAATCGATGATGAATTCCGCGGGGGAGTGAGTCATCAGCGCGAGGTTGGAGTAGATGCCCTCGGATTCCTTTTCCCCCAGTTCAATCTTGAGCTGACGCGGCTGTTGTTTGTTCATCGTGCGCTCCTCCGTGAAAGATCGTAGGGGTTTGATCAACGCACCACGGCGATTTTCCCGGTCGATTGTCTCGGCCCATTGTCTACGACCAGGAAATACACGCCGGCGGCGACGGGGTCTCCGTCTTCGTTTCTACCGTCCCAGTAGGCTCTGTCGCCCGTGGTGGGAGTTTCCAGGGGATCGTCCAGAACCCGAACCAATCCTCCCGAGATGTCATAGATCCAGGCCGTCAGTTGCCCCGGCGCCTTGTCGGGACGGGTGCCGGGCGAGTCCGCGAAGGTGATGGTCAAACGCTCCGGGCCGTCCTCCATGATCCAGGGGTTGGGAGAAACGTACAGCTCGTCGCCGGGGAGGATTTCCCCCCGGGACAGCGTGACGCCCATCCGGTTTGCCCCCGCATCCCAGATCTGAGTGACCGAGACACCCGAGAAGATGGAGCCGAATAGCTGGCTCGGCGGCGTCGTCCAGGGCGTGAGTTCGCGACCGGGTCGCCAGAGATCTTCGACGCCGCCCGTTCCGATTTCATCGAACGAGCCGCCGTCCGCCTGAACCACCGAGACCAGCAATCGATCCGTTCCGTTGTTGTGGATCTGAGATTCATCCACGTGCAGGATCAGAAGTCCCTCACCCTCGGCGCCCGTCGTCTCGAACAATTCCTCGTCATATCCGAGAAGCTGTCGGTTTTCGACAAGGAAGTACTCTCCGGATCCTGAGCCGGAAGGGGACCAGTTGTTGCCGCCCGGATTATCCAGAACACGGTAGGCAACAGCCTCCTCCTCGATGGGAGGGAGTACCACGGGCCAGGGCTCCAGGAGAGGATCGGTCGTGGAGTCGACGGCCTCGGGTTCGAGCCACCCGAGATAGGATTTGCACCAGGAACTCAGGTGTGACGGGCTCGTTCCCACCGGCCAGCCGCTCCACCCGCCGTAGTCCATCAGACAGAACCGGCCGACGCGGGATTCCAGGGAGCTGGTGTTGTAGAAATCGGGGAGACCCAGGGTGTGTCCGAACTCATGGCAGAAGACGCCCATCTCTCCATCCTCGGGGTTGAGCGTGTAGATGTCGGCGATGACTCCGTCGACGACGATGGGCCAAAGCTGAGGGGCTCGAGGTTCCAGGTAATCGCCGAGGCTGGACTGGTGAGACCAGATCTGGTCGGCCGAGGGCCGGCAGCTTTGGAACTCGGCCCCGCAGCCCGCATGAACGACGATGACGGCGTCGACGTACCCGTCCCCGTCGTTGTCGAATTCCGAGAAATCGAGATGTGCGTCCGCCAGTTCGACGGCTTCTTTCACGAGGCCCCACACGTTCCTCGGATGATTCGTCCCGGCGGCGGCCGCCGCGGACGTGTCGAAGCCGTGATCGTCGGCGCTGCCCGTGACCCCGTCGGCGTTCACATAGTAGCCGTTGTACGAGTACTGGCTTCTCATCCAGGGAGTCACGACTCCACGGACGTCGAAGGCTCCAAAGGAGTTCTCGCGGTAGTAGTCGTGAAGGCTTCTTGCCCCGACCGCCGGATCAAAGAGCAGGGATTCGAAATGGGCCGCGGGATACTGGAGTGTGTCCGCGGCGTGGTCCTCGAAGTCGATCAGTAGAATCGGGACATTGAAGAGTCCGCGAGCCGGAAGCGGTCCGAGTCGGGTCGTGCCCTGATGGATGGCGATCGCAGCAAGCGCCGCCTTCAGCCTCCCGTCGTCTCTGAACTGGCTCTCAAAATCGCCGGGCGGATATGGGGGAATCGCCGCAGTTTTCGCGGGAACCCAGAGCGCGGTGGCGAGAGCAATAGACAGCGCTGTCCCGAGCCGCCGCTTGTTTGGTTTGGCGGGCAACATGCTGTGGCATCCTACGATTCTCATGCGCTGAGAATCCGTGCGGTTTGAGTCTGCGAAATCCCGAGATCCGATGGGCGGCTCGCGGCGAAAGGTGAGCGTCGGAAATCCACCGTAACCGGAGGCGCTGTTCCGCCGACGCTGTTCTCCAGGCCGATGCTTGCCTGTTAACGGCTCAGCGGCTCCGCCCGGATGATGCGCCAACCGTTTGTTGGAACTCGTGCATCATCCAGGCTAGGCGCCCGGCGGGGGCAAGTCAAGGCAATTAGGTGCCACAGACCGCTCGGATTAAGTGCTTGACCCGCGCGGCTTGCGGTGTTAGCCTCCATGGTTCTCTCAAGCGCGGAAGGCGCGTCCGGACGTCGGCCCCGGCGCGTCGTTTTGCGGATACGGAGATCGGACAGGTGCTTCTTCTTGATGCGGAGCGGTTGAAAGCCATCGTCGAGGCGTTTGCGGACCGGAAGGTTCTCATCGTCGGCGACTGCATGCTGGACGTGTACCTCTGGGGGTCGGTCGCACGAATTTCTCCCGAGGCGCCGGTTCCCGTGGTGGATGTGAACGAAGAGAGCGTGACGCTCGGCGGCGCGTCCAACGTGGCGAGCAACGTACGGACGCTCGGAGGCGCGGCGCGGCTGGTGGCCGTGATCGGTGACGACCGGGAAGGCAGTGTGCTTCTGGAGAGGATGGAGGCCCGGGGACTCAGCCTGGACGGCATCATTCAATCCAAACACCGCCCGACGACGGTCAAAACGCGAATCGTAGCGCACAGCCAACACGTCGTGAGGGCGGATCGTGAGGCCAAGGGACCCCTGGAACCGTCCGAGGCGGAGTGGATTGAACGGAGAGTGCTGGAGGTCCTGGAGGACGCGGACGCGGTGATTGTCTCGGACTACGGCAAAGGTGTCATCTGTCCTTCTCTTCTGCAGGTGCTCGTACCGGCCGCTCGGCGCGCCGGGAAAATGGTGACCGTAGATCCCAAGATGACGCATTTCGGAGATTACAGCGGCGCCACCGTAATCACCCCCAACAAGCACGAAGCCGGTCAGGCGGCCGGGCGTGTCGTCGAAGATGAGAATACGCTGCAGGAAGTCGGTTGGAGTCTTCTCCGCGATCTTCAACTGGACGCGCTATTGATCACGAGAGGCGAGGAGGGGATGTCTCTCTTTGAGAAGGGTGAGCGGTACGTTCACCTGCCGACGAAGGCCCGCGAGGTATACGATGTTACGGGGGCCGGAGACACCGTCATTTCCACCTTGACGCTGGCGGTCGCCGCCGGGGCTCTGATGGTTGAGGCGGCCGAGATCGCGAACCATGCGGCAAGGATCGCCGTCGGCCAGGTGGGGACCACCAGTGTAACCCGCCAGACCCTGCTCGAGTCCTTCATCTCGTCCGCGTAGTGTCGACGGTTTCTCGGGAGTACGGCTGTGGAGGTCACGCGTGGGACAGGTGGTTACCCGGCATGAGTTGCTCGAGGTGCGCGGGCGCGCTCGTGCGGAGAACAAACGCTTTGTCTTCACCAACGGCTGCTTCGATCTGCTGCATCCCGGGCACGTGGCTTGTCTGGAGGCGGCTCGGAAAGCGGGGGATCTCCTGGCCGTCGGGCTGAACAGCGATGCATCGGTGCGGGCCATCAAGGGAGAGAAACGCCCCATCGTGGGAGAAGGAGACCGAGCCTACATCCTGGCCGCCCTGGCCGCCGTTGACTATGTGTGCCTTTTCGACGAGCCCACGCCGGGGGAACTCATTCGTCTCCTCGTGCCGGACGTGCTGGTGAAGGGCGGAGACTATCGCACCGAGGAGATCGTCGGGCGCGACGTTGTCGAGTCGTCGGGCGGCCGGGTGATCGTCGTAGACCAGGTGCCCGGGCACGCCACCCGAAACCTGGTCTCGGTGATTCTTGAGCGATACTGCGGGTAGACATGACGAGCCATGGAGGGCGGTGTCACTCCGTGTCGAGATCGGTAAACGGAAGGAACGGAGGGTGTTCGTTGAAACGAAGACGTGTGGTGATCGTTGGAGCCGCCGGAAGGGACTTTCATAACTTCAACGTCTGCTTCCGAGAGGATGAATCTCGAGAGGTGATCGCTTTCACGGCGACACAGATCCCCGGCATTCACGGTCGGCGCTACCCGGCCGAGCTCGCGGGCAAGCTGTATCCCGAAGGGATTCCTATTGTTCTGGAGAAGATGTTGCCGGAACTCATCGATGAGCATCGGGTGGATGAGGTTGTCTTTTCCTACAGTGATGTTTCACACGAGCAGGTGATGCACCTGGCGTCCCTCTCCACGGCGCGCGGGGCTGATTTCGTTCTGCTGGGCGCCCAGAAGACCATGATCCGGTCGAAGGTTCCCGTTGTGGCGGTCTGCGCCGTACGAACCGGGGCCGGGAAGAGTCAGACGACAAGGCGGATCTGCGAGATCCTCGATGCGATGGGAAAGAAAGTCGCCGTGATCCGCCACCCGATGCCCTACGGCGATCTGGTGAAGCAGCGTGTCCAGCGGTTTGAAACGTTGGAGGACATGGACAAGCACGAGTGCACGGTGGAGGAGCGGGAGGAGTATGAGCCGCACATCGTCGAGGGCCGGATTGTATACGCCGGGGTCGACTACGGCGACATCCTCCGGGCGGCCGAGAAGGAAGCCGACGTCGTAGTCTGGGACGGTGGCAACAACGACACGTCGTTCTACCGCCCGGACCTTCTCATGGTGGTCGTCGATCCGCATCGGGCCGGACACGAGCTCCTCTACCACCCTGGGGAAACGAACCTGCGTATGGCGGACGTCGTAATCATCAACAAAGAGGATACGGCAAGGCCCGAGGACATCGAAACCGTCGTGGAGAACGTCGCCCGGGTGAATCCCGGCGCGACGGTCATTCATGCCACGTCGCCCTTCACGATCGACGACGCGGATGGGCTGAGGGGGAAGCGCGTGGTCGTGGTTGAGGACGGGCCGACGCTGACCCACGGCGGCATGAGCTACGGCGTGGGGATCAAGGCGGCGGAGAGCGTGGGTGTCGGTTTCATCATGGATCCGAGACCCTTCGCCGAGGGAGAGATTCAAGGGGTTTTCGAGAAGTACCCGCATCTCGATCGGGTACTGCCGGCCATGGGGTACAGCCCCCAACAGCTGGAGGATCTCCGGAGGACCCTGGTCAAAGCTAAACCGGAGGCGGTGGTTGTGGCTACGCCGATCGATCTGGGGCGTCTGGTCCAGGTCGACTTTCCCATGATCCGGGTGCGCTACGCCTTGAAGGAGTCGGGTTCTCCGAATCTGGAGGACGTGGTGAAGAACCTGGTGAAACGTATGTGACGGTGGGTGGGGCCGATGGGCGGTGGGGACATGAAAACCATCTGAAAGGCTTGGTTGCAAAACTGTGAGGAGGGTGCCTTGAACATCCATGAGTACCAGGCGAAAGAGATCTTCCGCAAGCACGGGATCCCGGTGCCCTGGGGAGAAGTCGCAGAGACGCCTGAAGAAGCCGAGAATCTGGCCGCCGGCTATGGCAAGCCGGTTGTCGTCAAAGCACAGGTTCACGCCGGCGGGCGCGGCAAGGCGGGGGGAGTGAAACTGGCCTCGACCCCGAAAGAAGCTCGGGCGGCCGCTGAGAAGATTCTTGGGATGTCCATCAAAGGTCTGACGGTCCGGAAGGTGCTGGTGACGGAGGCCATGGATATTGCTGCCGAGATCTACGTGGGAGTCCTCCTCGATCGGAAGTCGGGCGGTCCTCTGTTTATGGTGAGTGCGGCGGGGGGAATCGACATCGAGGAAGTCGCACGCAAAACCCCGGAGAAGATTCACAAGTTCGCTGTGAGCCCGCGACGGGGACTGCGGGCGTTCGAGGCGCGGGATCTTGCATTCCAAGTCATGCCGGATGCGAAGTCGGCCTCGGCGGCGGCCCGAATCCTGATGGGTCTGTACAATGCCTTCGTCAACAGTGACGCGTCTCTGGCCGAGATCAATCCGCTGATCACCACGAAGGACGGCGAGGTTTGGGCAATCGACGCGAAGATGAACATCGACGACAACGGGCTCGACCGCCGGCCCGAGATCGCGGACCTGAGGGATCTCGGAAGCGAGACGCCGGAAGACGGTGACGCGCGCTCGGCCGGTCTCAGCTACGTCAAGCTGGACGGTAACGTGGGGTGCATCGTCAATGGAGCCGGACTCGCCATGGCGACGATGGATCTCATCAAGCATCACGGCGGCGAGCCGGCAAACTTTCTCGATATCGGCGGCAGCTCGTCACCCGAGAAGGTGACGACCGCCATGAAGATCATCTACTCGGACCCGAATGTGAAGTCGATTCTGTTCAACATCTTCGGAGGTATCACCCGTTGCGACGACGTGGCTCGGGGCATCGTGGAGGCGGTCAAGGGCTCGAGGCCGCCGATTCCCATCGTGGTCCGCCTGACGGGCACAAACGAGAAAGAGGGACGAAAGATCCTGCGGGAGACGGATCTGATTTCCGCGGAGACGATGGACGAAGCCGTTCAGAAGGTGGTGGATCTGGCCGGAAAGTAGGCGTCGTCGTTCCGCGGGCGTTCCGTTGTTCCCGTTCCTCCCGCTGAGGAGCAGGGGTAAGAAAGGAGCTGGGCCTTGAGTATTCTGATCGACGAGAAGACGAAACTGGTGGTGCAGGGAGCGACGGGGCGGGATGGGTCGTTCCACACCAAGGAAATGCTGGATTATGGAACCCACGTGGTGGCCGGCGTCACTCCCGGGAAAGCGGGGGAGAAGATCCATGGGGTTCCGGTATTCAATTCGGTCCGGGAGGCCGTCGATGCGACCGGCGCCAACACCTCAATCATCTTCGTCCCTCACCGCTTTGCGGTAGATGCCGTTTACGAGGCGGCGAGTGCGGGGGTGTCTCTGGTCGTTTGTATCAGCGAAGGTGTTCCCATCCTGGACATGGCCCGCGTGATGAAGGACTTGACATCGGATGGAAAGACACGGGTGGTAGGGCCCAATTCGCCAGGAATGATCAGCCCCGGGAAGAGCAAGGTAGGCATCATGCCCGGAGCGATCCTGACGCAAGGCAACGTCGGTCTCGTGTCGCGTTCCGGCACGTTGACGTATGAAGTCGTGTATCATCTTTCGAACGCCGGCATCGGCCAGTCGACGTGTATCGGGATCGGCGGCGATCCGATCATCGGCACGAACTTCATCGATGTTCTGGGAATGTTCGAGGCGGATCCTGAAACGAATCTCGTGGTTCTCATCGGAGAGATCGGCGGCACGGATGAAGAGGAAGCGGCGCGCTTTATCAAGGAGAACATGACGAAGCCGGTGGTCTCCTTCATCGCCGGGCAAACGGCGCCTCCGGGAAGACGGATGGGACACGCCGGCGCGATCGTCTCGGGAGGTACCGGAACAGCTAAAGAAAAGATCAGAGCTTTCCGAGAAGTAAACGTAGATGTCGCCGAGATTCCTTCGCAGATTGTTGATCTCGTGAAGGCGAAGTTGAGTTGACGGATGGAGCGACGGAGTTGGACGACGGAACGCGTGACGAATCCTCGCTGACAGCTCGGTTGTGAAAGAGATGAAAGCGAAATTGCAGAGTTCGTTTTCAGAACGGGAGTGGAATTCAAAAAAAGAACTTGACAGCGAGGTGGACGTCGGATAGGTTGGCGTCCGTGGAACCGTGAAGCGCACCGATCATTGGTACACTTCTCTGCAGCCAGCCAAGTCTGCACCGTTGGTTGTTGCGCTTTAGGTTTGATGTCGTGTTTCCCCGAAGGTTCGCTTTCACAGGCATGGGGAGACGGAGTTCAACCGAAGGGGGGCTGTTCGATGAGCGCTGCCAAGGCTAAGGCGAAGACCAAGGCCAAAGCCAAGAGGAAGACGAAGGCCAAAGCGAAGAAGAAAACCAAGGCCAAAGCCAAGAAGAAGACCAAGGCCAAAGCCAAAAAGAAAAAGGTCAAAGCCAAAAAGAAAAAGGCCAAAGCCAAAAAGAAAAAGGCCAAAGCCAAAAAGAAAAAGCCCAAGGCCAAAAAGAAAAAGGCCAAAGCCAAAAAGAAAACCAAGGCCAAAGCCAAGAAGAAAAGCAAGGCCAGAAAGAAAAAGTAGTCCTTAGGTTCGCTTCACGGGCTATGGAGGCAAGAAGGCAGGCGGGTTTCCCGTCTGCCTTTCCTCTTTCGGGGAGGAATGACTTCGGAATGTTGCCTCTGGTGTCCGGCGGGGTCCGCGCGGCCGGATGCGTCGGCTCGATGGGCCGGGGGAGCGTGGGGGAGATCGGCCTGCGGGGTTCCGGGACAACTCTTTCACATACAACGTGTTGAGCGAGGCGGACGCCCCGGTTTTGAGACACACGGAGGGTCCGGGCCGCGAGTCCCTATATGTAGGAAAGCGTTTACGAACTGGCCTGCCGAACTTTCGCTTGACACTGCCGCTGTCATCCCATAGCATACGGTGGCCGTATGAGCAGGATTCTTCTGGAGTTAAGGGATCTTCCGAACGGGACGTCTACGAGAAGTCTCTCGGAAGACGTTGAGTCTCTGGATCTTCACCGGGATGAGTACGTCTTTTTCTCGCCGGTGCAGGTTGACCTCGAGATTAACAAAAGCGAGCAGGACATCGCCATCACCGGTGTGGTGACGGTGCCCGTGCAGGCGGAGTGTGCCCGCTGCCTGCGGCTCTTTGCGGATGAGGTCAAGGCCGGTCTGGAGGTCCGGTATTTCCGGACGCCGGGTGATCCGCCGACGGACCCAGACTCGGCGGGCGACGCACTGTATCATGTCCGCTACGATGAGCCCAGGTTGGACCTGACCGGTGAGATCCGTCAGGCTCTCCTGGTTTCTCTTCCGATCCGGGTGCTCTGCGACTCCGGTTGCAGGGGCTTGTGCCCGACGTGCGGGGCGGACCTGAACGAGAGTGATTGTTCCTGTTCCCGTAAGCAGGGACATCCGGCATGGTCGGCACTGGAGAAGTTGAAGGACGGCCATGAATCCGGCCAAGCGGTCGAGGAATGAAACCTCCGGCGCATTCCGGCCGGCCGGTACAGGCGACAACGAGTGGTTGCGGTAAGGGCGGATGGCCTCCGCCCAATCGCTGTGGAGGAGTACATTGGCTGTTCCAAAACGGAAGGTTTCGAAGTCCCGTCGGGACAAACGTCGAACGCACTGGAAACTGGATTCTCCGCCGAAATCCATCTGCTCGCACTGTCATCAACCCAAGCTGCCTCATCGGGTTTGTCCGCATTGCGGTTACTACAACGGCAAGAAGGTGCTCGAGGGTGGGTCGTAGCCTCGATGAGGTAGACGGACGTGGCGGGACGAGAGGCCGACCGGCCGTGCGTGCGGTCCCGCTTCTGCAACGTGAGACTCGGGGTTCGAGGGGTTCCACTCTGTGGGGTTGGCTGGGCGTGGAATGGCGAACATGCGGATAGCGGTCGATGCGATGGGTGGGGATCACGCGCCCGGGGTGATCGTTGAAGGCGCCTCCCTTGCCGCACGTGAGATGAAGGGTGCCGTCGAGATTGTGCTGGTCGGTGACGAACCCCTCCTGCGTCGCGAGTTGGAGCAGCAGGGGCTTCGGCGGGACGAGTTTGAATTGATCCACGCCCCCGAAGCGGTGGCCATGAATGAATCTCCGACCGCCGCCGCGCGGAAGAAACCCAATTCCTCCATCGCTCTGTGCGCCAGAGCTCACCGTGAAGGTCGGGTGGACGCACTCGTGAGTGCAGGGAATACGGGCGCCGTCGTTGTGTCGTCCCTCCTGTCGCTGGGGCGGCTGCGACACGTCAATCGTCCGGGAATCGCGACTTTCCTTCCGACCGAGCGGGGCGGGTGCGTGATGATCGACGTGGGAGCGAACGCCGATTGCAAGCCGCTCAATCTCCTGCAGTTCGGCGTCATGGGCGGCATGTACGCGGAAATGTTGCTCGGCCGCAACGAACCCAGCGTGGGACTCCTGAATATCGGGTCGGAGCGATCGAAAGGGAGCGAACTGGTGCAGGCCGCCCATGACCTGATGATCTCCTCTCCCTTGAATTTCATCGGGAACGTGGAAGGCGACGGGGTCTTCGGGGGAGAAGCCGACGTCGTCGTGTGCGATGGCTTCGTGGGAAATGTCATTCTCAAGTTCACGGAAAGCGTGGTGGGTCTTCTGACGAGTATGATTCGATCCCACGTGGCGGCGGACTGGCGGGGGCGGTTGGGGGGCGCGTTGCTCAAACCTGCGTTCAGGGCTTTCCGAACTCAGCTGGATTACGCGGAATACGGGGGAGCCCCTCTACTGGGAGTGGACGGGGTGTGCATCATCAGTCACGGAAGCTCGTCCGCGAAGGCGATCAAGAACGCCGTGAAGGTTGCAGGACGGTTTGTCGATCGGAACGTCAATGGGTCAATCTGCCAGCAGCTAGAGGCCAACGGATATGTCAAAGCAAGACAGAAAGCCACGAGCGCGAATTAGCGGTACAGGTTCAGCCGTGCCGAAAGGGATCCTGACCAACGCCGAACTCGAGCGAATGGTGGAAACCACGGACGAGTGGATCATGGAACGGACGGGGATCAAGGAACGCCATGTGAGCGACACCAACACCGCGACCTCCGACCTCTGCGTCGATGCAACGAAGCGGGCGCTGGCGGATGCCGGTGTCTCGCCCGACGAGGTCGAGATGCTGATCGTAGCCACGGTGACGCCCGACCAGATTCTCCCGTCAACCGCATGTATCGTTCAGGACAAGCTGGGACTGAAAAACGCCTTGGCTTTCGATGTCGCTGCGGCCTGTACGGGATTTGTCTATGGACTGTCGATTGCGGACCATTTCATTCGAGCAGGGACCTACAAGAAGATCGTCGTGATCGGCGCCGAGATGCTATCGACCATTACCGACTGGGAGGACCGAACAACCGCCGTACTCTTTGGGGATGGCGCGGGCGCCGCCGTGCTGGAGCCTTCGAAGGGTTCGGAGGGCGTACTTTCAACCTTTCTGCGGAGCGATGGAAGCCTGCGGGAGTTTCTCTACGTTCCGGGAGGCGGATCCCGTTTTCCGTCGTCTGAGAAGACCCTTCAGGATCGCATGCACTACGTGAAGATGAGCGGCAACAACGTGTTCAAACATGCTGTCCGAGCCATGGGTGATGCGGCGCAGAAGGTGCTCGACGACGCGGGGGTCAGCAGTGGAGACCTGGACTACTTCGTTCCGCATCAGGCCAACTTGAGAATCATCAAGGCCACCGCCGAGAGAATCCACGTTCCCATGGAGAAAGTCTACGTGAACGTGGACCGCTACGGCAACACGTCGTCGGCGTCGATTCCCATTGCTCTGGACGAGATCAACCGTTCCGGGGGGCTCAAGGACGGGAGTCTGGTGGAGATGGTGGCTTTCGGCGGCGGGTTCACCTGGGGCGCCGCTCTCTTGAGGTGGTGAGATACCGGACCATGGGAACCGCTTTTCTTTTTCCCGGCCAGGGCGCACAGCACGTGGGTATGGGCCGGGACCTGTATGAAACCTGGGAAGAGTGTCGGGTTGTTTTTGAACGGGCGAACGAGGCGCTCGGCATGGATCTTTCCGGGCTCTGTTTTGAGGGGCCCGAGGGGGATCTCGTCAAAACCGTGAACGCTCAGCCCGCGATCCTGACTCATTCCGTGGCCGTCTGGAGTCTGGTCTCGTCCGGTGGTCTGACGGCCGATCGGGTTGCCGGCCATTCGGTGGGGGAATACGCCGCGCTCGTGGCCTCGAGGACACTGAGTTTCGAGGATGCCGTGCGGCTGGTCCGGCGGCGCGGGGAACTGATGTATGAGGCCGGGATCAGCCACCCGGGAACCATGGCGGCCGTGGTGGGGCTGGACGAAGAGGTGGTGTCCGGGATCTGCCGAGAGGCGAGCGGCCGGGGAATCGTCCAAGTCGCCAACCTGAATTCCCTGGAGCAGATCGTGATCTCGGGATCGGTTCCCGGAGTTGAGGAAGCGGAGAGATTGGCGAGGGAAGCGGGAGCGAAGCGCGTGATCCGGCTGGAGGTCAGCGGAGCGTTTCACTCTGCCCTTATGGAGGGCGCGCAAGAAGGCTTGAGGGAAGCCCTCGGCCGGGTGACCTTCGGACCGCCCGAAGTGCCCGTGGTTGCCAACGTGGAGGGCCGCTCTCTGGCGGAAGGCGAGGCTCTCCGGCGCGCGCTGGATTTGCAGCTGACGTCTCCGGTTCGATGGGTCAGCTGCATGGAGACGTTAATCCACGAAGGATGTGAGACTTTCATAGAGTTGGGTCCCGGTCGAGTTCTGAGCGGTCTCATGCGGCGCTTCGACCGAGGGAAGACCGTCCATGCGGCGGGAGACCGGGAATCCGTCGAGGACCTCCGGAAAGCACTGGGGTTGAGGGGGGGTGCGGAATCATGCTGTTGAAGGATCGGGTTGCGGTTGTGACGGGGGCCGCGCAGAACATCGGCAAGGCAATTGCCGTTGATCTGGCCGATCACGGTGCCGAGATCTGCCTGCTTGATGTCAACGGCCGGGAGGCGACGGCCGCGGCCGAAGAGATCAATGAACGTGGAGGACGGGCGGTTGCCTTTCAGGTCGATGTTTCGAATTTCGATGAGGTCATGGCGCTGGTTCCGAAGGTGCTCGACGCCTTCGACTCGGTTGATATCCTCGTGAACAACGCTGGGATCACACGGGACAACTTGCTGGCGCGCATGACCGAGGACGAGTGGGACGCCGTCATTCAGGTCAACCTCAAGGGGGCGTTCACCTGTTCTCGGGCCTTCTGCCGTCCCATGATCAAACAACGCCGGGGCCGGATCATCAGCATTTCTTCGGTGATTGGACTTGCGGGAAACGCCGGTCAGGGGAACTACGCGGCTTCGAAGGCGGGGATGATCGGTCTGACCAAGTCCATGGCCCGAGAACTGGCGCCCCGCGGGATCACGGTGAACGCCGTGGCGCCGGGATTCATCGATACGGCGATGACCCAGGCGTTGTCGGATGCGGTGAGAGAGGGGCTTCTGCGCCGTGTCTCCATTCCAAGACTCGGCGCCCCGGAAGATGTGGCCGCGGCCGTGACGTTTCTTGCGTCCGATCGCGCTTCCTACATGACGGGACAGGTGTTGAACGTGGACGGCGGTATGGTAATGTAGCGAGTGAGGAGCAATCCTGCGGAGCGAAGGGAGGGCACAAACAATATGGAACAGGCACAGTTGGAGCAGAAGATCAAGGAGATCGTCGTTGAGAGACTGGGGGTCGACGAGGCGAAGGTGACGAATGAGGCATCCTTCATCGACGACCTGGGCGCCGATTCGCTGGATACCGTCGAACTGGTAATGGCGTTTGAGGAATCGTTCGGCATTGAGATTCCCGATGAAGACGCCGAGAAAATGGTCACGGTGAAAGACGCGTTGAAATACCTGAACGAGCACGTGGACTAGCGGAACGAGCGCCGCGCGGCGCTCAACAGAGATCCGTGGGAGAGTCCGGATGAAGGAAAAGGGTACGAGAGTCGTGGTGACCGGATTGGGTGCGGTGACTCCGCTCGGTAACGACGTGACCGCTCTCTGGGAGGGGGTGTGCGCGGGACGGAGCGGGATCGCTCGAATCACGCGATTCGACCCTGGGCCGTTCTCCTCGCAAATCGCGGGGGAAGCGACCGAGTTCTCAGCCGAGGCGTGTTTCGACCGCAAGGAGATTCGCAAGACCGACCGATTCGCCCAATTGGGGATGGCGGCGTCGCTGGAGGCTTTCCGGGATGCCGGGCTGGACGGCGAGCGCCTGGTCCCGGAACGCGTCGGGGTTCTCATTGGCTCGGGCGTGGGTGGGTTGGAGACTATGGAACAGCAGCATTCCGTGTTGATCGAGCGCGGTCCCTCGAGAATCTCCCCCTATTTCATTACGATGATGATCATCAACGCCGTGTCGGGGCTGGTCTCTATCCGCCTGGGGGTCAAAGGGCCGAACGCGTCCACCGTAAGCGCGTGCGCGTCGGGAGCGCAGGCCCTGGGAGACGCCTTCAAGATTATCGAGCGGGGTCACGCGGACGTCATGGTCGCCGGCGGGGCGGAAGCTCCCATTACGAAAATGGCCGTCGGCGGATTCTGCTCGATGAAGGCCCTCTCGACACGGAATGACGATCCTGAGGCCGCCTCGCGGCCCTTCGACAAGGACCGGGACGGTTTCATCATTGCCGAGGGGGCCGGGATTGCGGTTCTCGAGTCGCTGGATCATGCTCTGGCTCGGGGCGCCAGGATTTACGCGGAGCTCGCCGGGTACGGATCGACGGGGGACGCGTTTCACCTGACGGCGCCTGCGCCGGAGGGGGAGGGCGCAGCGCGGTCGATGAAGGCGGCTATGGAAGATGGAGGGACAGGTGCGGATGGGATCGACTACATCAACGCCCACGGCACATCGACGAATCTCAACGACAAGCTGGAAACGGCGGCAATCAAGAGCGTGTTCGGTGATCGCGCGTACAAGATTCCCGTGAGCGCGACCAAGTCGATGATCGGCCATCTGCTGGGCGCTGCGGGAGCGGCCGAATTCATCGTTACCGCCCTGGCCGTTCGGGAAGGCCGGATTCCACCCACCATGAATCTTGAGAATCCGGATCCCGAGTGCGATCTGGACTACGTTCCGGGTCGATCGCCTCGGCAGGCAAGCGTTCGGGCGGCGTTGACGAACTCCCTGGGTTTCGGGGGGCACAACGTCACGCTGGCATTGAAGAGGTATTCGTCGTAATCACAACGCAGAGGAGTCGATACCCATCGGAGGCATCAGACATTGGCTTTCTCGGCTTTCGGGAAAGCGACCACGCGGAATCGAGCGCGAGCGAGCGAAGGTTCTCGAGATATTCGAGCGGAAGACCGGAATTCGGTTCGCGCGTTTGAATTTGCTGGACGAGGCACTGACCCATCGTTCGTTCTCGTCTAGGCTTCCGGATCGGGAGGTTCCCTCCAATCAAAGGCTCGAGTTCCTGGGGGATTCGGTCTTGGGCCTGGTGGTCAGCGAGGACCTGTATCAGGGCGAGCCTTTCTGGACGGAGGGGGACCTGACAAAGCGGAAATCGATTCTGGTATCCAAGACCATGTTGGCCGAGCGGGCCCGAGATCTGGAGGTGGGACGCTTCCTCCGGTTGAGCGAAGAGGAGATGGACGCAGGGGGGAGCGATCGGGACTCCGCTCTTGCGGACGCGCTCGAGGCCATCATCGGCGCGCTATACGTGGATGGGGGGTTGGATGCGGCCGCAGACTTTGTTGGAAGGCACCTGTTGGTGCCCGTTAGCTCGGTCGACGTGACCGACGAACACCCCAACTTCAAGAGCGAACTCCAGGAGCGAGTCCAGGCCGACTACCGCATCCATCCCCGCTATCGAGTGGTGAACACGGAAGGACCCGACCACGAGAAGATCTTCACCGTCGAAGTCTCGGTGGGCAAACGAGTGGTGGGACTGGGAACGGGCAAGAGCAAGAAAGAGGCGGAGCAGATGGCGGCCAGCGAGGCCCTCCGCCGTGCACCGTGGTTCGAGGAAGATTCCCCTCGTGAGCAGAGCGGCGTCTGAACTCCGGTTGAGACCGGAGGCCTCGGCGGTCGATGGTGGGAGAGGAGACGACGATGGCGCTCGTTTCGAGCAAAGAAATCCTGGAGAGGGCGCGGGCGGGCGGCTATGCCGTCGGTGCTTTCAACACGAACAACCTGGAGAGCACGCAGGCGATCATCTCGAGTGCACAGGAGCTCGGTGCTCCCGTGATGATTGCCACGTCGCAGTCCGCCATCGCGTACGCGGGTGGAGCGAATCTCCAGAGCATGGTCAACATGCTGGCGGATGCCGCCGACGTGCCGGTGGCTCTTCATCTGGACCACGGTACGGACCCGGATATCATTCGGAAGTGCATCGAATGGGGCTGGACCTCTATTATGATCGATGCATCCGCCAAGCCTTTCGAGGAGAACGTGGCCGCCACGAAGGAGATCGTGGATCGGGCCCACGCCAGAGACATTCCCGTGGAGGCCGAGATCGGGCAACTCAAGGGGATCGAGGACCAGATTCGAGTTGCGGAGGAGGAGGCACATCTGACGGATCCGGGTGAGGCCGAGCGCTTCGTTGCGGAGACGGGATGCGACTCCCTGGCCGTGGCCGTAGGAACCTCCCACGGCGCTTACAAGTTCAAGGGCCGTGGAAAACTGGCAATGGAGCGTTTGAAAGAAATCGCCGCGCGCGTATCCATCCCTCTTGTGCTCCACGGAGCTTCGGGTGTGCCGGCGGATGTGCTGGAACGGGCGGAACGTTTCGGGGCCAAGCTGCCCGGAGCCAAAGGCGTACCGGAGGAGGAGATTCGGGCGGCGGTCCAGCTGGGCATTTCGAAGATCAATATCGACACCGATCTTCGTCTCGCCTTCACGGGGGCGGTTCGAGAGGTGCTGGTGAGCCAACCGGAGGTGTTCGATCCGCGGAAGATCCTGGGGCCCGCCCGGGACGCGATCAAGGATGTTGTGAAAAGAAAAATGAGACTCTTCGGCTCGGAGGGCAAGGCCGCGTAGTGGAGATGTTGCAGGGACCGGAGCCTGGGGACCCGCATCATTCCGCCTGGCCGGGGGATGGAGGAGGAAACGATGGCAGTCAAACTGGGGATCAATGGGTTGGGCAGAATCGGGAAGCTGGTCCTGAGACTGAGCCGGACGTACGACGACGTCGAGGTCATGGGGATCAATGATATTACGGACACGCGGACCCTGGCGCACCTTCTCAAGTACGATTCGGTCCACGGCACCATGACCGAAGAGGTCGTCGGTGAGGAGGGGGCCATCCGAATCGATGGAGTTCCGATTCGGGTTACCCAAGAGCCCGATCCGGGCAAGCTCCCGTGGAAGAAGCTGGGCGTAGACGTCGTCATCGAATCGACCGGTCGCTTCCGCGACCGGGAATCCGCTTCGAGGCATCTGGCGGCCGGGGCCGGAAAGGTGATCATCTCCGCCCCGGGTAAGGACGTGGACGTCACCCTCTGTATGGGAGTCAACGACGCGGACTACGATGCATCGAAGCACAGGATCATCTCAACGGCCTCCTGCACAACGAACTGTCTGGCCCCGGCGGCGAAGATCCTGGATGACGAGTTCGGCATCGTCCACGGTCTCATGACGACCATTCACGCCTATACCAACGACCAGCACGTGCTCGATCTTCCCCACAAGGACCTTCGGCGCGCTCGGGCGGCCGCCGTGTCCATGATCCCCACGACGACGGGCGCCGCCAAGGCCATCGGTCTCGTGTTACCGACGCTCAAGGGAAAACTTGACGGAATGGCGGTGAGGGTGCCGACCTCGGACGGCTCGATCGTGGATCTGGTGGTTCAGGTGGAGAAGCCCGCCACGGCGGAGGCGGTCAACGCGAAGCTCAAAGCGGCGGCGGAAGGTCCCCTCAAGGGATTCCTCCGCTACACGGAGGACCCCATTGTCTCCGTGGACATCGTGGGCGACCGGCATTCGTCCATCGTCGATGGCCTGTCGACCAAGGTGATGGGCGACAAGATGATCAAGGTGTTGTGCTGGTATGATAACGAAATGGGATATGCGAACCGGATGGTGGATTGCAGCCGCATGATGGGCGGATAGGCCCGGCGGGGCGCGGAGGAGTCGGGTGGAACACGTGTACGAGGGAAAGATGACGCTGCGGGACGTGGATCTGACGGGGCGCCGCGTGCTGGTGCGTCTGGATCTGAACGTCCCGCTGGACAAGAGCGGGACGATTGCCGACGACACACGTATCCGGCGCTCCCTGCCGACGATTCGGTACATTCTGGACGCGGGCGGGAAGGCGGTGTTGATGTCCCATCTCGGGCGGCCCAAGGGCACACGCGCCGCCGAGTTTACTCTCCGGCCGGTCGCCGATCGGCTGGGGGATCTCCTGTCAACGGCCGTGCCCCTGGCGGAGGACTGCGTTGGGGAAGAGGTGGAGAAGCGCGTCGCTGGGATGGCGAATGGGGATGTTCTCCTGCTGGAGAACCTGCGATTTCACCCGGAAGAGGAAACCAACGACGACGGATTTGCCCGGCGGCTGGCGTCTCTCGGAGACGTCTATGTCAACGACGCCTTCGGAACCGCACATCGTGCTCACGCTTCGACGGCGGGAGTGACGGCGTTTCTGCCCATCGCGGTGGCCGGTTTTCTGATGGAGAAGGAAATCGAGTATCTGGGGCGTGCACTGGGAACGCCGAAGCGGCCCTTCCTGGCCATCTTGGGCGGGGCCAAGGTGTCCGGTAAGCTGGAGGTCGTGCAGAATCTCCTCGACCGCGTCGATGCGCTGCTTGTCGGAGGCGGGATGGCGTGCACGTTCCTCAAGGCGCGCGGGTTGGACGTGGGGGCCTCGCTGGTGGAAGAGGATCTCGTGGATGTGGCTCGCGAGACCCAGGAGGACGCAGAGCGCAAGGGAATAGCGATGCTGCTGCCCGTCGATGCCGTGATCGCCGAGAAAGTGGAAGCCGGCGCGGTGCAGAAACGCGTGCCCGTCGGGAATATCCCGCCGGGCTGGCGGATGTTGGACATCGGGCCTGAGACGGTGAAGATCTTTAGCGAAGCGATTGTCGGAGCGATGACGGTTGTCTGGAACGGCCCGATGGGCGTATTCGAAATCCCCGGCTTTTCGGACGGAACCGAGGCGGTTGCAAAGGCGATGGCATCCCTGGAAGGCAGAACGAGCATCGTCGGGGGAGGGGACTCCGTGGCGGCGGTCAACCGTCTGGGCCTGGAATCCCGAATGAGCCACGTCTCGACCGGCGGGGGCGCATCGCTTGAATTTCTGGAGGGCAAGGTCTTGCCCGGTATCGCCGCATTGAAAGATAAGGAATGACCGCTGCGGAATCTGTGGCTTGGGAGTTGCGTTCTTCTCGAATCCACGGAATCTGCGAAATCTGATTTCCGCATGGGTGAAGTCAAACGGGAGATTCACACATGAGTGTGGTTCGCAAGCCCATCATTGCCGGCAATTGGAAGATGCATATGACCACGGGCGAGGCGCGCGATCTGGCCGAACGTGTTCGGCGCGGCATGGGAGAGAGCGGGAGCGTCGATGTGGTGGTGTGTCCCCCGTTTCCTTCCCTGTCGGCGGTGAACGAAGTTGTCCGAGGGTCGTTGATTGCTCTCGGCGCTCAGGATATGTACTGGGAATCGGAGGGGGCGTTCACCGGGGAGGTTTCTCCGGGAATGCTCACAGACGCGGGGTGCCGATATGTGATCATCGGGCATTCGGAGCGGCGGGCGTACTTCGGGGAGACCAACGAGACGGTTCGGCGGAAATCGGCCGCTGCGCTGGAGGCGGGTCTCTGCCCCATCGTGTGCGTGGGAGAGAGGCTGGAAGAAAGGGAAAGGGGCATCGAACACGACGTGGTCCGGGGGCAGTTCGTGGGAGCCGTCGAGGGCAAGTCGGCCGATCAGATGGGTCAGCTGATCGTCGCGTATGAGCCCGTGTGGGCGATTGGAACGGGCAAGACCGCCACGGATGCGCAGGCGCAAGAAATGCACGCTTTCCTCCGCGGCCTGATGGAGGAGTCCTACGATCTGGAGACGGCCGAAAGGGCCCGCATTCAGTACGGCGGAAGCGTGAAGCCGGATAACGTCGCGGGGCTGATGACCCAGACCGATATCGATGGAGCTTTGGTGGGAGGGGCGAGTCTGAAAGCGGACGTGTTCCTGAGAATCCTGGATTTCCCCCGCTGATTCTGGTTGATTGAGCAGATGAGATTTGGTAGAGTCAGCCTATCGATAAGGCCGGGTACCAGAGATCGGGTGAAGCGTGAAGTCGGTCTTCGGGTGCTACGGCGTGGGGCCGGAATCCGCTCGCCCCTGGTTCCGCAAAGGATGGAGGGAAGTTTCGCATGATCGCCGTTTTGACGACCATTCATGTCCTGAACTGTGTGGCCCTGATTTTCGTCGTCCTCTTGCAGGCGGGTAGGGGAGCGGGTCTTGCCGGTGTTTTCGGCGCTTCCAGTGGTGGAGGTGGGGCCGTCTTCGGGGGGCGCGGGGCGGCCGACTTTCTGGGCAAAGCGACCGCGGTGTTGGCCATCGTCTTCATGCTGACGTCAGTGACGCTCTCGATTCTCTCCGGGAAGAAATCTATGCCCAAGAGTGTCTTGATGGAAGAAGCCCGCAGGGCCGTCGAACAGCAGCCCATGCTGCCCCCGCCCGGTGGTGAAGGGGTGATGGGTGGAGAGGAAGCCCAAGGGTTGCCGCCGCTCGACCTCGGAGGTTCGGGTCAGGAACAGGCCGGAGGGGAGACACCGCCTCCGCCTTCTCCTCAGTCGCAAACCGAAGGCAACTAGTATACTGCCCGGGTGGTGGAATTTGGTAGACACGTGCGCTTGAGGGGCGTATGGGTAACTCCGTGGGGGTTCAAATCCCCCCCCGGGCACCAGCCGCATCGACAAGGGGCCGCTTCGCGGCCCCTTTTGACGTGCGGCTGGTGGAGAGGTGAGAGGAGAGAGGCGAGAGGTGAAATCCCGGAGGGGCTGCCGCCTGGAGGGTACAAACCTCTCACCTCGGTCGCCTATCGGCTGTCACCTTTCGGGTTTTGGTCTGACCGCATCGACAAGGGGCCGCTTCGCGGCCCCTTTTGACGTGCGGCTGGCTTCTAATAACGAGATCCAGGAAAAACCTTTAACCTCTTGTTTATAGGTCGCATAGGTCGTATTGGTCCTATAGGACGTATGGACTGCCCCTTCCCATTTCTCCCGCCGTTCCCGTCGTTTTTTCAACATTTCACGAATTACTGAAATTACACTCTTGACGAATATGATCGAATTCGATAGACTGGGGGCAGAATGTAAAGGAGGGCCGGATGAAAGGGGAGCGGCAGATGGAGATGGGACGGTACGTCGAGCAGTGGGGTGTGCTCCTCGAGGTGATGGGCGGCAGCCGAGCGATGGGGAAGATCCTCGGGTGGCTGCTCATCTGTGAGCCGCCCGAGCAGACCGCGCGTCAGATCGCCGAGGGGGGCGGGATGAGCATTGCCTCCATCAGCACGGCGACCCGAGCTCTCATGCAGGCCGGGATGATCGAGCGGGTGCGCGCGCGGGGAGAGCGGAGCGCCCTGTTTCGCATTCGACCCGGAATGTGGGCCGATTTGCTGAAGAAGCGCATGTCCCATACGGGTACGATGCGTGACCTGGCGGAAAGGGGACAGGCGTTCCTGTCTTCGAACGATCGGGAGAGCGCTCTGCGGCTAAAGGAAATCCACAGCTACTGCAGCTTCATTGAGCGGGAAATGCCCGCGCTCGTCGAACGCTGGGAGGAGAGATGGAAGAAGGAGCGAGGCTAACGCGCACCCGTCACCGGATATCGGCTCCGGGACGAGTGGTGTTCATCCTGATTGTGGTCCTTTGTCTCTTGCGTCCCTGCGCTGCGGGAGGTGACCCGACGCTCGCTGAGCCCGATGTGGATCGGCTTCTCGAGCAATTCGACGCACTCTTCGAGTCATCGGGAACGGTGGGGCGGGTTGAGATTTCCATCGTCAAATCGGAGAAGACCCGGACCCTGCGGATGCGGATGTGGAGCCAGGGGGACGACCGGGCGCTGATCGTCGTTGAGTCACCGGCCCGGGACGCGGGGATGGCCACTCTCAGGGTGGGGAAGAACCTCTGGAATTACCTCCCGAAGATCTCCCGGACCATTCGGGTTCCGCCCTCGATGATGATGGGATCTTGGATGGGAAGCGATTTGACAAACGATGATATCGTCCGGGAGTCGTCCTTCAGGGATGACTATACATCTGAACTGATCGGTCCCTCGACGGAACCCCCGGGCTGGAAAGTGGGGCTGGACGCCCGGTCCGGCGCCGTGGGATTGTGGGACCGGATTGAGGTCGTATTCTCCTCTGAAAACGAACTGCCTGTCCAGTCGCAGTTCTTCGACCGGAAGGGACGTCTCTCCAGAACCATGCGCTTCGAAGATGTTCGGAAAGCCGGTGGACGCCTGATCCCCATGACGACCACGATCACCCCGGAGAGGGAGGACGGGCGCCGGACCGAGCTCCGATATCTGGATATCGACTTCGATGTAGAACTGGACGAGAGTATGTTCAGCCTATCCCAGCTCGAAAGAAATCGATAGAGGCAGGGGTCATGCACGCAAGCACTCTCAGGATCGCATGGCGCAACCTGGGGCGAAACCGCAAACGGGCGCTCCTGGCGATGCTGGCCATCGCGGTCGGACAACTGGCATTCCTGTTGACGGCCGCGCTGATGAACGGCTACGGAGAGAAATTCTTCGAGTCCGTCACGGGTCCCATGGTCGGACACATTCAGATCCACGCACCCGAGTGGCGCGAGAACCGATCGATCGATTTGACGATCGGAGATCTCGAAACCACCCTCGAAGCCCTGCGGAGTGATCCCGGAATCGACCGCGCGTCACCGCGGGTCTTCTGTCCGGTCCTGGCCGCACTGTCGGAAGAGGGCCTGACGGGAATAGTGGTCGGTGTGGAGCCCGAAACCGAATTCCACGAAATGGGACTGCTCTCAGGACAGGACCCTGCGGGCCATCTCGGCGACCATCGGGTGTTGGTGGGCTATGGCTTCGCCCGGAAACATGACATCGAGCCCGGGATGGAGCTGGCCCTCGTGGGGCAGGACATCGACGGTTCGATCGCGAACGATCTGTACACGGTCTCGGGAATCGTATTCACGCCGGTGGACGTGGTCAACAATCTCGGGCTGGTGATGTCCCTGGAGGATGCTCAGGAATTCCTGCGTTTGGAGGATGCCGCGCACGAGATCGTGATTCACGCTACGCAGCCGGATGATCTGATCTCGACCCGGGAGCGGCTGGCGGTTCTCCCCGCCCTCCGGGGAATGGAGGTCCTGGTGTGGCAGGACGTCGTCCCACAGCTCGTCGGGATGATCGGGATGATGGACTGGTACGCCCTGATCATCCTGATCATTGTATTCATCGCGGCTGCGGCCGGCATTGCCAACACCATGCTGATGTCAACGTTTGAACGCACGCACGAGTTCGGCATGTTGCTGTCGCTCGGATGTGGGCCGAGTCGCCTGTCCAGAATGATCCTGGTTGAGGCCGTATTCCTCGGACTCATCGGTGTGGCTGCGGGAACCGTCGTCGGGCTGGGCTTCGTACTGGCAACCTCGGGGACGGGGATCGACTACGCGGCGCTGGGCGGGAGCGACCAGTCGTATGACGTGGCATTCGGCGGTCTGCATCTGTCTTCGCACGTGTATCCGAGAATTCGCGCGCTCGATATTTTGGCCGGTGTATCGGCCGTGCTTCTGACATCGTTCGTTTCCGTGATCTGGCCGGTGCTCCATATCTCGCGACTGGAGCCCATGGAGGCACTGAGACAGTGAGAGTTTCGCTGACGGTCAAGCTGGCGTTCCGCACGCTGGGCCGGAATCCGCGCCGGACCCTTCTCTCAGTGGTCGGCATCGGTGTCGGGTGCGCCGTGGTTCTGTTCCTCACAGGGTTCATGCGGGGCGGCAGTGAGATGCGGCTCCGGGCCATCTCGCAGAGCGGGATGGGACATATGCGGATCGCACCTCCAGAGTGGGAACAGACACGGGACGACAAGCTCCGTCTCCAGGAGTGGCAGGCTGAATTGGACGCGGCGCGGGCCACGGAGGCGGTCCGGGTGGCCGCTCCGCATGCGCGAAGCATGGCGCTTCTGGCGTTCGGCACGCGGGTGGCGGGCGTTGTGATGCTCGGAGTGGATCCGGAAGCGGAGCTGGCATTCAGCCGCGTGGCGGGCGCGGTCACCGAAGGCCGGTACCTGGAATCCGGCGATCGGGATGTGACCGTCATTGGAGGGAGCATTGCCGAGCGCCTCGACGTGGAGCTGGGGGATGATCTGTTTCTGACCGTCGTCAACAGCGAAGGCGAAATGGAATACGCTATGCTCCGGATTGTCGGTGTCATCCGCACGGGCAGCAGCGACCTGGATGCGACCATCTGCCACGTGACCCTCGACGATGTTGAACGTCTGACGGGTCTCGAGGGTGCTGGGGAGATTACCATCACCGTAGACGATACGCGACGGATAGAAGAGACAGCGTTGCGATTGAGTTCGGCGGCCCGCGGCGACGATGTGGTGCTGACCTGGCAGGTGATCGTTCCGGCCCAGGGTGGAGATGCAGCCAGCGACCGGGCGTTCTCGAATCTGCTGATCGGGATTGTCGTCGTTGTGGTGACGCTTGGAATCATGAGCGCGCAGCTGACGGCGATCCTTGAACGGAAGCGGGAAATTGCGGTTCTGATGGCACTCGGAATGAAGGGAACGCAGGTCATCCGGATGGTGGTGCTCGAGGCGGCAGTCCTGGGGATTCTGGGGACATTCGCCGGCCTGTTGCTGGGTGCGTTCCCGGTCTACTATACGGCAACCGAGGGATTCAATTTCGCGGCGATCATGGGAGACGACCTCAATATCGGCGGCGTTCTCGTCGATCCGGTGGTGTACGCGGATATGGGGGTCTGGATGCTTCCGTACACGGCGGCCGTGGCGCTGCTGTCGGCCGTCCTGGCGTCTTTCTATCCGGCCTGGTACGCGATGAAGACGGATCCCACGTCGGCGTTGAGTCTGAGGGAAGCCTAGGTTGAAAGCCGGACAGACATGGGACAAGGAACGAGGGCGAGGAACGAGGGAGTGGGCGACAATGAACAGCGCGTTGGTAGAAGCCAGGAAGGTCACGAAAGATTTCCGGACCGGTGAGATCGTGGTCCATGCACTGAGGGGACTGGATCTGGCCATCCGCGAGGGAGACTTCATGTCCGTCGTGGGTCCGAGCGGAAGTGGGAAGACGACGCTTCTCAATCTGATCGGCGCGCTGGATGTGCCGACGGACGGGGATGTGCGGGTGTTCGACCGGGATCTGGCGTCTCTTTCGCGGCGAAGCCGGGCGGATCTGCGCCTGAGGTCACTCGGATTCGTGTTCCAGGCCTACAATCTGATTCCTGTGCTGACGGCGCTGGAGAACGTCGAGTTTGTTCTGGAGCTCCAGGGCATGGGCGAGGAACGGCGTGGGCGGGCGATGTCGGTCCTGGCGGATTTGTCTCTCGAGGAACTGGCGGACCGGCGTCCACACGAAATGTCCGGCGGGCAGCAGCAGCGGGTGGCCGTGGCCCGGGCCGTGGCGTCGGAGCCCAGGCTGGTCCTGGCCGATGAGCCGACCGCCAACCTGGACAGCGAGAATTCGGAATCGCTGCTGCGGATGATGAGACGGTTGCGCGAGGAACGGAACATGACCTTCGTGTTCTCGACGCACGATCCGCTCGTGGTGTCGCACGCATCGAGGGTCGTGACGCTGAGGGACGGCCGGGTGGTCGGAGACGAGGACAGGAATTCCGAGGTGGCACATTAATGTGTGGGCGTGGCCGCGTGCGGCGATCGATCGGAATGATCGGAATGGTCAGTATTCTGGCCGGCGCGCGACCGGCGGGCGCCGCCGACCTGTGGTCGAGCGGCGCCGGGGATCGCTATCTGTCGGCCAACCTGACACTGAAATCGACCTCGCTCCTGTCCCGGGCGCCGGAGGATACAACGCTGTTTCCGGAGAGGTGGAGCGCTTCGGCACTGACGCGCGGCCGGCTCATTCTCCAGGGGCGTCCGGTGTCGTGGCTCAAGGCCGAGGCCGCATACGAGCAGCGGACCCGTCACATGTCTGAAGGATCGGGAGCGGGCGGGGGCAGCGGCGTTCTGTTCTCGGAGACGGATGCCGCCTACCGATTGGAGCCACTTGATGATTCGATACTCGGCGTGGGGGAAACCTATCGTTGGCGCCACGAACTGGATCGGGCCTCCATAGCCCTGTCACTCGGGGGAGTGGATCTCAAGATCGGCCGGCAGGCGATCGGATGGGGACGGGGCCTGATGTTCAGCGCGGTCGACATATTTGCTCCTTTTACTCCGTTGGAAGTGGACCGGGAGTGGCGCCGGGGGGTGGACGCCGTTCGGGGAACGCTGCCCTTGAGCGATTTGTTCTCCATGGATCTGGTCGCCGCGTTCGGGGAATCGGAAGAGACGTCGGCCTTCGCTCTGCGCGTCCACGGATATGTGGGCAGCCTGGATGGAGAGATCATTGTCGGGCGGCGCTACTCGGACACCTTCTACGCCGCCACGGCGTCGCTTCCGGTCTGGGACGCCGAGCTACACGGCGAAGTTGCGTTGTTCAACACTCCGGAGACGCTCCCGCACGGCAACATCCTCGGAAGGGAGGACCTCGCCGCGAAGTCCGTGATCGGCGGTTCGTACAGCGTGGACGTGGGGATGGGTATTCTGGTGGCCGCGGAGCACCACTTCTCGGGGTTTGGAGTGGGGGAGATCGGGGACCTGGAAACTCGCCTGGAGGATCCGGCGTTTCGCGATCGAGCTCTCCGCGGCGATACACAGATTATGGGGCGCCACGCGGGCGTCCTCCAGGTGTCGTACGGCATCAGCACACTGTCACCGGGAACGCTCTCCTGGATCTTCAGTCCCACGGACGGTTCCGGAGTTCTCATTCCGTCGATCACATGGGCGGCGACCGACTGGTTCACCGTGGCCGCCAGCGCGTACGTCGCTCACGGCGCGGATCCGGAGGATGGGCGGCTTCGAAGCGAGTACGGGGCGACACCAACGAGCGGGCTGGTACAGATCAGTTTCTATTATTGACCCCGTTCCTCTGCAATGGTAGGAGGGGAATCCTTTCCCCGGTGGACCGGACCGACCTGCGGTCCCGCCTGTCCACCTCGCCGAGGGGATTCGGCTCCTACGATGTTGTGTAACACGGCCGCCCTCGGCCGTGAGCACGTGGCAGAAGGGAGACGGATGACGAAACTCAATCTCCTCACTACCCTGGCGACCCTGATCGGCGTCGCCTGCGTCGTATGTCTTTTCTTCCTCGGGAGCCTCTTCGGGCGGGATCCGGTGACCATTGGGCTGCAGATCGTAGCCGCGGTCCTGATGCTCTGGGCCCGATGGGCGTTCAGAGGGCGGAGTTTCCACTTCATGGCGAGCCCGACGGGAGGGGGACTCGTGACGGCGGGACCCTACCGCTACATCCGCCATCCGATCTACGCCGCCGTGACCCTCTTCGTCTGGGCCGGCGTCCTGTACGGTTTGTGGCTCCTGCCCCTGCTTCTGAGAGTGATAGGGACGGGCGCCATGCTCGTGCGCGTGTACTCCGAAGAACACCTCCTGCGTGCCGAGTATCCCGAGTATGAGGAGTATGCGAAGCGCACGAAGCGGATCATTCCTTTCGTGTTCTAGAGCTCGGCGGTAGGGCGGAACAGGCTATGCGTGCCCGCACTACGCTTCGGACTCCTCCTCCATCTGCTCCTTCTCATCCACCTCCCCAAGACACTCCTGCCTCGTAGCGGCCTTGAAATGTCTCCTCGGATTCCCGCACGCGTAGCAGGTACAGATCTTCAGATTGTCGGCCCAGCGGCGCGCCCTCATCGTCCGGAACTCGTGCACATCCTCCCACGTCTCAAATCTGCGTGTCCGCCCTCCCGAGTCTCGCCAGAAACTTCTTGATCCCGGCACCGCAGAACACGTCGCCGCCTGTTTCCTCCAGGCCCGGCGAACCATGCGCCGCCGCTCCCGAATCCGCCGCGCCCTCCGGGGCTCCTTGAACCTCTCCATCATCCAATCCTCCTCCAGCGCAGGGGGGGACATGAACTCGTTTGTCCCCGCCCTGCGCGTCGCTTCACGGCGACTCTTGAGATGACGCCCCCAGTACGGTCGGGAGCTCGATCCCCGATATGGTCTTGTTACGGACGTCCAGCCTCAGCTCCCCACCCGAGGGGTGAGAGAGTATCAGATTGCCATTTGGAGGCTGAGTGCCGCCCGTCTTCTTCAATCCGCTCCCGTTGATAAACTCAACCCGCGTCTCGCTTTTCCGTTGACAGATCGTGCATATCGACAGCGCCGCCGGGAGCCAGCGTTCCTCGGGCAGCTGCTCCCTGGCGATCTGAACCAGCCAATGCGGATCGTACGGTTCCCAGTCGACCGTCCTCAGCTTGCGGACGCGCTCCATGAGTTCATCCAGGCTCGGAGCCTGTTCCGGTGCGGCGCGGAGTTCCATCTCGCGCATGAGCGCGTTCTCGAAGTCGGCGAAGACTCCCTGATACTCTTCAGGCAGATGTGTCCAATCCGACTCCCAGAGGTCCGTGTGCCCCTGGAAAAACGCAATCGCCTGGCCGTAGTGGCTGAGCGTCTGTGCCTCCGGGGTCCGCAACACGGTCAACAGCCCCTTGAGCGCGACCCTGAGATACTCCAGATTCGTGGGCCGACGAGCCACCTCACGATAGATCCGGTAGAACCACTTCCTGAGGTTGGGCCGCATGTTCTGCTTCTCATAGACGTCGTTGAAGCTCGCCTCGCTGGCACAGCCCTTAGCCGGAAACTTGGATACCGCCTCGCTCAGCTGCCGGATGACGGGCGGCAGATATGTCTGGTCCATAAGCAACCGTGCGATCACGCTGTTCTCCTCTGACGCGTCGACGGTTCGGCACTCGACGAGGATGTGACCGAGATCGTCGACGCTCACAGCGATCCCGTACGGCTGCACGCAGAGGAGCGGCTGGCCCTCCAGCACGTCGTAGAGATGCGTCAGACGAGTATGGAATCGACCGATCTCCTGAGCCGTCACATGGCTCTCGATCTCCATACGGAACTCGCCGACCACCACCTCGAGCACTGCCTCCAGCAGGTTGACGTGCCCCGGCGACTTGCTCTTCGGGTACACCCGTTTGAGGAGATCGATCCGGACGAATGCTCTGCCATGAACTTTGAACTCAATCACGCGTGCCATTTGAAGTACCTCGGTCCGGCGTCAACGTGAAATGCAAGCCACAGATTGCACAGATTTCACGGATGGAAATGGACCCCATCCGCCAGCGTGCGAACATACCCCGCGCACAGTACTCCTACATTCTTGTTCTGGGATCGACTCAGACTAAGTAGGGATACCCGGAGGCCCTGCTTGTGAAAGTCGCCACACCGGGCAGACCGATCCCATCAGGATTCCCGAGACCCGATTGCGTCTGCAACCGGCCCTCGATCCCTATGGAGTTGGCTATCTGTTCCGACATGACACACACTCCACGTGCAGGTTGCGGATTGAAGGGGACCGTCACGATGTTGACTGTACCCTCGATCCGGCATTTGTAGATGGATCTCCCTCATCGGAAGATGTGAGGGACATGTTTAGCAGATTGGGCGTGGGCCGGCAACAAAAAAACGTACGGTGGCGAAGAAAGTGACCGACCCCATCCGGGACTACGGAGCGCCGGAAATCCGACACCTGGAACCGGAGAAATGACATGCTCCGCCCCGACGGGGTTCGTCGGGCTGCCCCGGAAGTCCCGCCCGCGCGGTCCCCTTTTTGCCGTGCGGCCTCGCCGGCGTTCTGCTAGGATCGGAACTCGGAGGAGTGACGCCCATGAACAGGATTCTCGTCGCCACTCTCATCGTGTGTCTCGGGGTCACGTCCCCGGCGGCCGCGCGTACGCTCGAGGACATGCTCGACGAGGCGGACGCGCTGTACCGGGAAGCGCGGTATTACGAGGCGCTGGATGTGGCGCTTGATGCCGTCGAGTGGTTCTCTGGGAGCCCGGACGCCCACGCTCTCATGGGACGGATTCTTTTCAAGATCGCCCGGTTCGAAGAGGCCCGCGAACGTTTCGACGAGGCTCTCACCATCGACCCCAACCACTTCTGGGCCCGCTACGGTCTGGGGCTCTACTACCTCGCCAGGGGCAATCCGGAAGCCGCCGTCGATGAATTGGGTGCCGCGCGCGATCTCTGGCCGGATAACGAGCTGCCCTGCCTGATGCTGGCCCGGGCCAACGAAGAGATGGACGGCTGGGGCGAGGCCTACGGATGGATGGGTGAGGCCGTCGGGATCATCGAAGCCCGGGAGGGAATCGCCCCGGCATCCCTCGAACTGGAGATGGATCGGTTGGACTTCCTGGCCGGACGGGACCCGTATCGGGTGTCGGCCGCCTTCGATCGGACCACGGTGCCCCTGGAAGAGGATCTTCCGGTTGTCCGGGTTCGATTGGGTGTGGGAGTCGAAGGGCGGTTTTTGCTGGACACGGCCGCTGCGCGCGGTCTCGTTGCGCACCCGGCCGTTGTGGAGGGCGCCGCCGGCGAGTGGATTCTCACGCTCGAAGGCCGGAGGCGGGAGGGCCGATCCCGGGATGAACTCCATCTTCTGCCGGAGATCTCAATCGGCGACCTGAGAATGTATGACGTTCCATGCCTGGTGACGGAGCACGTGTTTCCCGGTGTGGACGGGATCATCGGACTTCCGTTCATGAAGCGGTTTGTCTGGATCTTCGATTTCGGGGCCCGCCAGGTGACCCTCCTGGATCCTGCTCGAGATCCGGCATGGGCGTATCGCTACAGCCGGGGGGAAGTGACGTCCAGGATGTACACGGGCGGACCGCTGATGATCCCCGTACACCTTTACGAAGACCGGCCCGCCGTGGTGGTCCTGGACAGCGCTTCGAGCGCGGCGTCGCTGGATCACGAGTTCTTTGAGCGGGACGTCATGGGGATGATTCCGCTGGACCGGATTCGAGACCTCCGCTACGAGGAGAACCCGCACGGGGCGATGGCGCTGCTTGTCTTCGATCTGCCCTCGGTGAGCGTCGACGATCGCGTGGTCTTGGAGGATCTCAGCGTCAAGACCTTTTCGCTGGAGGATTCGCGCCGGTGGGCCGGCGTGGCGGCACCCGGGCTTCTTGGAATGTCGTTGTTCCAGGACTGGATTATCGATCTGGATTTCAGCGAAGGGCGAATGACGCTGCGGAAGGATTGAACGCCGTCCGGATGAGAGTCGGAGGGGAAGGTACAAGTTCAAAGGCGAGCCACAGATTGCACAGATGTTTGGGAGGCGAACAAGATCAAGAGCCAGCCACAGATTGCACAGATTCTTGGGAGGTGAACAAGGTCACGAGCCTTCCGCAGATGTGCCGGCCCGATGGCATGGCACCGGGGTTTGGGAGAATCCGGGAGTAATTAATTGGTGTTTTGGGGGGGCACGGGTTAGCATGCATTCGGGGTGCTCAACGGGAACGCGGAAATAGGGAGGGGCAAATGCGACGGAAGAAACCGACGCCGGGCAAGGTGGTTCTCACGCCGAACGGGAAGGGCCGGGTGTACGATAAGATGCCGGGATTCCGGTTCGAGTGGCTCCTGGAAACCAACCATTTCGAGATGCTGCTCGTTACGGTCGACGGCAGGGCAGAGACCGGCACGATGGTTCACGAAGGGGAAGAGGGCCACTATGTGCTTCAGGGAGAGCTCCAGATTTCCGTCGGGCGCGAGACACACCATCTCAAGACGGGCGATTCCTTTTGGCACGAGAGTTCCCGGGTCCACCGCTGGCAGAACCCTACGGACAGCGTGACCCGAGTGGTGTCCATCGCGTTCCCGCGAACCTCGGTTTCGAAGATGCTGGCGGACTAGCACAGAGCGGAGAAGCAGAGAAGCGGTTCCGGAAAGGGCATCGACCAAAAGACGATCGACGGTTGGCTGCGAACGAGTTCTCCGAGAGACGCTCATGAAAATCCTCCTGATTGATCCGCCATACAATGTCTTCACGGGATATGCGACGCGATACTTCCCCATGGGGTTGTGTTCCGTGGCGGCCGCTCTCCGGAGCGCGGGTCACGACGTCGGAGTCCTCCACGTGGATGCGATGGAGGGCGGGAACGATCTGGACTTCAGTGACGAGTACCACAGGCTCGAGACCTACCTGAGAGGGATTCAGGATCATGCCCACGCGATCTGGTCCCGAATCGAGGGGGTCCTTCGCGAGGTCCGCCCGAACCTGATCGGTCTCACCTCGATGACCATGACCTTCGGATCCACCGTTCGAACGGCCGAGCTCGCGAAGCGGCTGCTTCCGGACGTTCCGGTGATTGTCGGAGGAGCGCATGCCAAGGACTGGCCCGCGATGACGCTGGCCAGCGCCGCCGTCGACTACTGTCTGGGGGGGGAGGCGGAGGAGACGGTGCTTGCCTTGATTTCGGCGCTTGAGAATGGAGCGACTCGCCTTGAGAGCATTCCGGGGCTCGGGTACCGGGTCGACGGCAAGGCGGTTCTGAATCCCGCAGGGCGTCCGCCCAAGGACCTCGATCGGTTTGCGGATCCGGCCCGGGACCTGCTCCTCCATGGGGCCCGGTACACGTCGGAGGACATGGGCGCGATCATGACCTCGCGGGGATGCGCGTTCCGGTGTGCCTTCTGCTCGCATGAACGCGTCGTCAGGTTCCGGTCCGTCGACGGCGTGATTCAAGAGATTCGGCGCGTGATGGATGCCTACGGGACCCGGCAGTTCGCTTTCAAGGACGATTCCTTCAGCCTGAGCCGCCGGCGGACGGTCGAGTTGTGCCGCCGGCTGATTCGGGAGAACCTCGGGATCAACTGGGACTGCACCACGCGAGTGAATCTTCTGGATCCGGAACTGGTGGATCTCATGATGAGTGCGGGGTGCAACACGGTCAAACTGGGCGTGGAGACGGGCAGCCCCAGGATCATGAACGCGATCAACAAGGGTGTCAGCCTGGACGAGGTGCGCAGGGCAGCGGATCTGCTGAACGACCGGGGGCTCTTCTGGAGCGCCTATTTCATCTACGGTCTCCCGCAGGAAACCGAAGAGGATTTGGCCGCCACGCGGGAATTCCTCAAGGAGCTGAATCCCCCCTACGCCGGTCTGGGGCTCTATGCCCCGTATCCCAACACGAAGCTCTGGGACGTCGGTGTGGAGATGGGGATCGTCGATCCCGGCGTTTCTCTCGATCACTTCTTCACTACGAATCCTAAGGATTATTTCTTGAGGGATCCGCGCCGGCGTGTGAGAGCAATCGAGCCGGAGACGTTCCGGGGCCTGGCCGATCGGCTGATGGAGGATGTCCACCGGCACAACACACGGCCGGCGGGGCTCTGGAGGCGAGCCTGGGCGAGGCGAAACGCGTATGTCAAGGACCCGCGCCTGTTCTGGAGTGATTGCCGCAAAGTCGTCAGTTGGATCTCGAGGTAATCTTCCCTGTGGAGGGACAAGGCCGGTATGCCCAGCGTTCTCCTCATCGTTGATGTGTTCCATCCCGATCCGGGTGTGACCGCAAGGCACTACACCGAATTCGCCCAATCGCTCCAAGATCGCGGGTGGGATGTTTCGGTGCTGAGTACGGATCGGTCCCATCGGAATCCGGCGGATCGATATGGGGCCGAAGAGACCTGGAATGGGATTCGCATTCAACGGACCGCGCGGCTCGGCCTGAACATCGACAGACCGCTGCATCGGCTGCTGGTGGCGGGGGTCACACTGTCCCGCTGGGTGCGCCAGGCGTCGAAGATGCGCAGCGTCGATGTCGCTGTGATTGGTTCAAATCCGCCTTTCGCCGCGGCCCTGGGGCCGGTACTGAGAAAAAGGTGGCCCGGGACGAAGCTGGTGCACTGGTGTTTCGACGTTTACCCGGACGCCATCCAGGCCGAGGGATTCTCTCCGTTGTTCAACCCGCTGCTGGAACAGGTCGGACGCCGGATGCGGGCGTCGTACGATGCGTTTGACCTGATCGTCGATCTCGGACCGAGAATGAGAAAGCGGCTTGCGGCGAGAAGGGCGGTGGTGAGGCGGGCGACCCTGGCCCCCTGGGCCTTTGTGGAGCCGGACGATGTGGTGTCCGCGAAACCGGGGCCCAGGCGGGAGCTCTTCGGGGACGCGAAGCTTGGCGTCTTGTACTCCGGCACGCTGGGCCGGGCTCATTCGGTCGACAATCTGCTCGGTCTCGCACGGGCCTGCCGGACAGCCGGCGCTGATGTCGGGTTTGCGTTTTCCTGCCGCGATGGACGCAGGAGCACACTCGGGAAGGCACTGACGGCAGAGGATCGGAACATCCGTCTGGTGGACTTCGCCCCCGAGGCGGGGCTCGAGGACCGCCTCAACAGTGCGGATCTCCACATGATGAGCCTCAAGGCGGCGTGGTCGGGCATATCGGTGCCCTCCAAGTTCTTCGGGTCCCTCGCCGTGGGCCGGCCGGTTCTGTACGACGGCCCGGCGGATTCGGACATTGCCCGGTTGATTCTGGAGAAGGATGTTGGTACTCTGTTGTCCAAGGAGAGCATTGACCGTGTCTCGAAACGACTGGTAGACTTGAGCGCCGACGGGGCTGCTCTCAGGACGTGGCAGGCCCGGGCATATGAGACGTATCAAAGCGAGTTCCGGCGAGATCTGATCATGGATCGATGGGACGGGGAACTTCGATCACTGCTGCTCGCTTCACGGGGAACGGGTGAGGGATCGATCCTGGAGGGGCAATGAGGGAGAAGAAGATTCGTGTGCTGGTCACGGGTGCCGGTGGGTTTATCGGGAGCCACCTCGTTGAGTTCCTGAAGGACGCCGGCTACTGGGTGCGGGGCGTAGACCTTGTCCACTCCCGGTACATGGAGACCAGCGCCGACGATTTCCAGATTCTCGATCTCAGGAAGTGGGAGAATTGTCTTCAGGCAACCGAGGGCATTGAACACGTATATTCCCTGGCCGCCAACATGGGCGGGATTGGTTTCATCGAGACGGTGAAGGCCGACGTGATGCGTGACAATGTCCTGATCAACACCCACATGCTGGAAGCTGCGAGGGTGAACCAGGTCGATCGCTACTTCTATTCCTCGTCCGCCTGTATCTACCCGACCTACAACCAGAAGAACCCCGAGGTGACTCCGCTGAAGGAATCCGAAGCATACCCGGCGGACCCGGACAACGAATACGGGTGGGAGAAGCTCTTCACCGAGCGGCTGGTGGCGAGCTACAAGACGGAGCACGGCCTCGAGACCCGGATCGTCCGCTATCACAATATCTTCGGTCCCTACGGCACCTGGTGTGGTGGACGGGAGAAAGCTCCGGCCGCCGTGTGTCGCAAAGTGGCCGAAGCGGAAGATGGGGGCACGATCGAGATATGGGGAGACGGTGAACAGACACGCTCTTTCTGCTATATCGACGATTGCCTGGAGGGAAGCTATCGCCTCATGATGTCGGATTTCGATCAGCCCCTGAACGTGGGATCGGACGAGCTCGTGTCCATCAATCAGCTCGTGGGGATCGTCTGCGATGTGGCCGGCAGGAAGGTTGGCACGACGCATGATCTCACGAAGCCGCAGGGCGTTCGGGGCAGGAACTCCGACAATACGCTGATCAAGAAGGTGTTGGGCTGGGCGCCCGGGATTTCGCTCAGGGAAGGCATTGGCAGAACGTATCCCTGGGTCGCGGATCAGGTGGAACGCGCAGGCGGCAAGCCTCAGGAGATACTGACTCCCTAGCTAGGCTCAACACTGTGGACACAGAACCCACTTGACGCTGGAGAATCTGGTGATCCCCCTCCCGGCGTCCCATCTTCCTCCTGCCATTTAGCTCTGCCCCTGTTCCGCGTATCCCTGTTCGCTCCGCACCTGCAGAAGAACAGGGCGATGGGAAAAGGGTCCTTTCATGTTCCGGGACTATTTCGCATGCAACTCCAGCACGTCTCCATCCTGGACAGCGTGGTCCATCTTGACGCGCTGTCCGTCGTATTTCCCCTGCCCCCAGATCTTGGCGAATTTCATGCCGCCGGCAATGTCCTTGTGGACCTGCCTTGCTACGTCGAGGACCGTGCTGCCCTGCTTGACCACGAAGGGTTTGGTCATGTCCGGCGGCTTCTGGGGAATCTTCGAATAGACCCGGACGAGCCTGAGCATCTGAAACGCCTCTTTCCGGAGAGCGTCCAGACCCTCCCCGGATTCGGACGAGAGGCCGAGCGTGGGAAACCGTTCCCCGACCCAGGCCTGGAGCTCCCGCAGCCGCGAGGCGGCCCCCTCACGATCGATCTGTGTACCGGCCACGATGGTGGGCTTCCGGAGCCAGCCGATCCGGTCGTCCTCCTCCGGATCCCGGACCGCCTCGACCTTGCCCTTCTGAATCTCGGCGAGCACCATCTCGGCCTGGCCCATCACGTCCACCTCGGCCAGGCTGATCATGAGGAGAGCTCCGTCCGCGTTTCGGATGGTGTTGGACAACCAGGGCGGGGTCATGCCTTCGGCGAGCGGCGGAGTGTCGATCAGCTGAATTTGCACGTCCTCGAAAGCCATCATGCCCGGAATGGGGCGTTGCGTGGAGAAGGGATAAGGCGCAACCTCCGTCTTGGCGTTGGTCAACGCCACCAGAAGACTGGATTTCCCGGCGTTGGGGGGACCGAGGACCACCACCTGACCGGCGCCCTCTCTCTCCACGTGGTCGATCTGGGCCCGGCGGGCGCCGGACTTTCTGGCCTTCTGCGTCGCGTCCTGAAGCTTCGAGATCCGCTTCTTGATGTCCGCCCGCATCTTCTCGGTCCCCTTGTGCTTGGGGATGACGGCCATCATATGCCGGAGTGCCTCGAGTTTCTCCTCGGGTGTGGCGGCCTCCTTGAAGACCTTCTCGGCCTCCAGGTACTCGGGTGTGAGATTAGCAGGCATGTGAGGTTGTCCTCCTCCGGTGGGTTTCCCGGCAACCGCGTATCCTAGCACAGGCGGGGGCGGAGCGAAAGGGTAGAGGGGGGATGCCCACGGCCCGGGCCGTTCGGGATATTTCCGAGTTTTTTGTTGCCAATTCCGGGATCCTTTGTTAGAATCCGGCGCCGTGCGAGTGCAAACAGGCCTTGGAGCGCGGAATCTGCGGTCTTAGTAACCGCTTACTATTCCTGCGGTAGGCATGGGGGGGATCATGAAGAGACTTACTCTGGTGCTTGTCTTGATGAGTTTCGTGCTGGGCTGTGCGGGAGCGGCGACTCAGTCCGAGCAGAGTTCGGGATCATCCACGCTGAAATCGAAGAAGATTCCGCACAATTTCGACGATGTGTGGCCCGCCGTGCTGGAGACGCTGAACAACCAGGCTTGGCCGATTGCGGTTGCGGATAAGCAGGCGGGACAGATCTCGACGGAGTTCGTCGAAGTCGGTTTCGACGAGATCAACGAGTACGGAACGTGCCCGATGGGATTCGACTCACAGATCATGCGCGGCCGCATGAAGATCGATATCACGATCACCCGGCAATCGCTGTACGAATCCACGATGGGTATTGCCGTCAGCATCCACGGCTGGGACGAGGGCAGCGCCAAGATGTGGAAGAACTGCGAGTCTCAGGGGAAAGTGGAGGACATCATTTACGAGGGCGTGAATCGGCGACTTTCGATTCGATAGCGGTTTGCATGGGATGGAGTGCAAAGCGGGCGTAGACCTACAAAGGTTGACGCCCGCTTCCATTTTTGGTAACATGGGGGCTGTTGAAGAAGCCCTGTTCGCTGCCGCAGGGTCCGTCGAGACCGCCCGTCGTACCCCTGACGGACCGTCTTGACGGACCGGGTCCAGAGCCCGAGGGTTTTCCAACAACCCCATATGAATCTAGTGCACTCGAGTGTCTGTTTCTGCGACCATTCCTTCATTCTGAGGTATCCACGATGACCTATCGTTTTTCGTTTTGCCTCGTGCTGTTGATCGTGCTGGGGGGCGGGGCGGGAGCCTTCGGGCAGAATGACGAGCCGGTTCCAGTGACCCGGGACAAGTTCCTGGCTCCCGATGAGATCGAGCTCGGGTCCAGAGCCTGGGCCCGGGCCATGGATGCCGCGAAGCACGGTTGGCGGTCCGGGGAAACACGAATCGACAACTGCCCCCACGCCTACGACGTGCTCCACTACGATATCACGCTCGAGATCGACCACGCCAACCAGCTCCTGTATGGAGACACGCGGGTGATCTCGGTCAGTCAGGAGGCGGACCTCACCGAGATCGACCTCGATCTGACGGTCCTGACGGTGGATGCCGTGCTGTCGGGGGAGGACACGCTGGACTACGTCTACGCCGACCCGGTGTTGACCGTGGATCTGCCCGAGGCGTGCGCCGCCGGCGACTCCTTTGAGGTCCGGGTGATTTACCACGGCCATCCGGGCAACGAGGGAGCCGGGGGATTCGGCGGGTTCTACTTCGAAGGCACACCGACCACTGCGTTCCAGATGGGCGTGGGGCTCGTCGCGGATCCGCCCTCGATGGGCAAGTACTGGTTTCCCTGTTGGGATTGGCCCTGTGACAAGGCCACGGCGGATGTCCACGCCACCGTGTCCGGAGTCAAGAAAGCGGTCAGCAATGGGGTTCTGACGGCCACCGTGGAAGACACGGTAGCCAACACGACGACCTATCACTGGTCCGAAACTCACCAGATTGCCCCGCACGTCATGATGGTGGCCGCGAGGCGGTACGCGGAGCTCGTGGACTCGACGTACGACTGGATTCACTACTGGGTCTATCCGGATCAGAGCGAAGATGCCGTGATCCACTTCGAGAACGTTCACCTCATGATGGATGCCTTCGTGGATCGCTATGGTCCCTATCCCTTCGACACGTTCGGATACGTGGCCGCGACCAAGGGGGACATGGAACATCAGACCTGTGTCACGCATAACGCCTTCCTGATCGGGGCCCACCACATGTACGATTGGCTGCTGGCACACGAGCTGGGACACCAGTGGTGGGGGGACTGCATCTCGGTCAACGACTGGCGAGACATTTGGCTGAGTGAGGGATTCGCGACCTACTCGGAAGCGATTTTCCAGGAATACGCCTACGGGGTCGAGAGCTATCACGACTACGTGCGCGACAGTCACATGACGCCGGTATTCAACAGCGCCGAGAACTTCCCCATCTATGACCCGGATTACCTCTGGGGTACGACCGTATACGAGAAGGGCGCCTGCGCACTCCACATGCTGAGGCACGTGCTGGGGGATACTACGTTCTTCGACGCGTTGGCCGCGTACCGGGCGGCGCACGAGTACGAGAGCGCCATCACGCCCGATTTCCAGCAGGCGGTCGAGGGCGTGTATGGGCAGGATCTGGACTGGTTCTTCGACGAATGGATCTACGACGTCGGCTGGCCGGAATACGAATACGCCTGGCGGCTTTCCCGGGGCACCCTGGATCTGGCGATCGATCAGGTGCAGACGAACGGTCCCGTCTATGCCATGCCCGTAGATGTGCTGATTGTGAACGGGACGACCGACAGCCTGTTGACCACAGTCTGGGTCGACGAAGCGCACGAGGATTTCGAGATCGACGTGGAGCACGCAGTGACGGACATCGTGCTGGACCCGGACAACTGGATCCTGAACACGGCGGAGGAGATTGCCTACACGGCCGTCCAGACATCCGGGATGGATTCCCATCCGGACCTCCGCCTGGAACAGAACATCCCGAACCCGTTCAATCCGTCCACCACGATCCGCTACTCCGTTCCCAGGGCCCAGCGCGTTCGCCTGGAGATCTTCAACACGGCGGGCCAGAAGGTGGTCTGTCTCGTGGACGGGGTCGTCACTCGCGGCCGCGGGCAGGTTGTATGGGATGGAGCGGATGAACATGGGCGGGCGGTGGCCTCGGGGACCTACTTCTGTCGACTGACGACGGACGACGGGTGCCAGGTCCGGCGCGTGGTTCTTCTGAGATAAGGGGGCAGCGGGAGGGCGAGACGGCGGGCGAACCTGAAACGCCGGAACCCCGGATTTCACGGATTCGAAGAGGGGAAGATGATCGGGATGCAGCACGCGGCATCCCGATTTTGTTTGCGCAATCCGTGCAATCTGTGATGTCCCGGTGTGCGTTGCCTCCGACCATCGGCACCTTCTCCGGTGCACTTCTCCAAGCCCGGTCGGCTATTAGCGATTCACGAGTTTCGATGTTCTCTGGGATACAATCGTTGCACGGGGACCGACGAGAAGACACGGAAATCGGAAATGGGGATGACTGTGCATCAGTGTCGGCGCTCCCGACCGGCTTTTGCCTTGACAGTGATGTTGGGAACGTGTAGTCACACCGTAGGTGCTTGACTCCTCATATCCGGGTGCTCAGGATGACAAAGAAGAGACCTCATCCATCCCGAATCATCTCGCCTCCCCAGCTGCGGTCGGGCCAGACGGTGGCCGCCGTCATCGACGACTCCTTCCTCGCCTACAACGGCCGCCGCCTCCGTGAAGCGTGCCGCCTGTTCGCGGAGAAGATCGCGCGGCCGAAAACGAGAATCGCGTTGGCCATCTCGGGCGCCCTGACCCCCGCGGGCCTCGGGGCTTCGTGTCTGGTTCCCCTGATCGACCGCGGATGGGTGGACTGGATCGTCTCGACGGGTGCCAACCTGTACCATGATCTCCACGTGACTCTGGGATTTCCTCCCGAGCGATGCCCTCGGGACGTCGACGACGCCGACCTTCGAAAAGAGGGCAAGGTCCGAATCTACGACATCCTGCTCCCCATGGAAGCGCTGATGGAGACGGATCGCTTCGTTCGGGACACCGTGTCGGCCGCGCTGGAAGCGGGCCGGCTGGAGCCGCCGTGTTCCTCGGGCGACATCCACCGGATTCTGGGAGACGCCCTTCTCGAGATGGATCCGGGCGCCGCCGGGAGGAGTCTACTGGCCGCGGCCGCGCGGTGGGACGTACCCGTCTACGCGGGCGCGCCGGGGGATTCCTCGATCGGAATGAACGTGGCCGCGCTCGAGCTGGCCGGTCGGCGTGTAGGGGTGGACGTGGCCAGAGACATCAACGAGACGGCGGCGTACGTGTACGACGTCAAGCGGGCGGGAGGGAAGTCCGCCGTGGTGATCCTGGGGGGCGGTACGTCCAAGAACTTCACGCTCCAGACGGAACCCCACATCCAGGAGGTCCTCGGACTCGATGAGCGCGGCCACGATTTCTTCCTGCAGTTCACAGATGCCCGGGAGGATACCGGTGGTCTGAGTGGAGCGACACCTTCGGAAGCGATGACATGGGGCAAGGTCGATCCCGATCGGCTTCCGGATACGGTCGTCTGCTACGGAGATTGCACGGTGCTGGTGCCCCTGTGGACCGCCTACCAGCTGGAGCGGTGCCGAAAACGGAAAGCGGGTCGTTTGTGGAAACAGCGAGGCGCCTGTCTGAAGCGATTGGGCGCGGCCTACACATCCCGATCCTAGCGGCCGTTGTCGCCGCCACCCTCGGTGCGGTCCCGGCCCGGGCCTCGTCGTCGCTTGCCGGTCAAGCGGTCGAGCCGATCGCCGGGGCGGACGGGAGCGAGGCCGCACCCGCGTATGCCGGTTTCACCGCTCAGGATACCCCGAACGACAACGGATCCTCGATCACGCTTCTCTGGTCGTCCACCGGAATGATGCCTGAAGAGACGGTGGTTCTGGTCTACCGAATGACCCAGGGGGGTCCGGGCTTTGCCGAGGTGGGGCGGACGCTCCTCGGTGTCGAGGCATACGAGGATACTCGCGGCATCGATCCCGGCATTCGATACCGGTACCGGCTTGGCTTCGAGGACGGCTCGGGGATTCCCTTCGGCCCCGCCACGGAGTGGATCGAGGCCCGTCCCCAGTGGTTCAACGGGGACAGGCTGGAGGTGGCGGTGGCCGTCTTGATCCTCTGCTTTCTGGTCCTGTTCTCGATCCGCCGCGCGCGGCGTGGAGCGGAGATCTCCATCCGGCGGATTCCCGGACTGGAAGCGGTGGATGAGGCTGTGGGGCGGGCCACTGAAATGGGAAGGCCGATCCTGTTTTCCCCCGGCCTCGACGAAGCCGACCAGCCGGGGACCATTGCGGCCCTGGGCATCCTCGGGAAGGTGATGGAGAAGGCGGCCGCGAGCGGCACCCGGACGCTCGTGCCCAATCGGGATCCGGTCGTGATGACGGTGGCCAGGGAGATCGGCCGGGAGGCGTGTCTCATCGCCGGCCGGCCGGAGCTTCACCGGGACGCCGACATCTACTACGCCACTTACAGCCAATTCGGGTACGCGGCGGCGGTTGCGGGAACCATGGCGCGCGAGAAACCGGCCGTCAACTTCTTCATGGGAAAGTTCTACGGCGAAGCCCTGGTGTTGGCCGAGACGGGGTACACGACGGGTGCGATGCAGATCGCAGGCTCGGACTCGGATACCCAGTTGCCCTTTTTCATCACGACGTGCGACTACACACTGATGGGCGAGGAACTCTACGCAGCGTCGGCGTATCTGTCCAGGGAGCCGGTGCTTACGGGAAGTCTCAGAGGGCAGGACGCGGCGAAGTTGATTCTCATCGCTCTGATGGGGGCGGGGCTCGTTCTGGCCGTATTCGGCATCGATCTGGGTGCTCTCCTGAGATAGCGTTCGTTCGACATCGCGAGGTGTGTCCGTGCAGAGAACGCTTCCAACGCTGATCGCCTTCGTCCTGGGGCTCTTCATGGCGGTCCAGTTTTTCGTTCCTCACCCCAGAGTGACGGGGCTCTACAACGCGTTGCTCGACATCAAGCAGGTGGTCCTTGGGTGCGCCTTCATGCTGGGAGTGCTCAGTCTCATTCAGTTTCACGTTCGGCGAATGCGCGAGAGGCCGAAGGAAGCCGGCTACAGCGGCGTAGCCCTGATCGGCCTGGCCGTGATGGTCATCACGGCCGTCGTCTGGGGTACGGAGAGAGGCCCATACCGGTGGATGTTTGACCACGTGCAGGCGCCGATGCAGGCCACGATGTTCGCGCTGCTGGCGTTTTTCGTGGCGAGCGCGGCCTACCGGGCTTTCCGCGTGCGGAATCTGGATGCCGGCGTACTGCTGGCCGTGGGCATCATCGTCATGCTGGGCCGGGTAACCGTGGGGGCCCTGCTGTCGGTGGACGTGGGGGGAGAGACCGTCAGCCTGGCCTCGGTGTCGGAATGGCTGCTCCACAGCGTGAACGTGGCGGCGAAGCGGGGAATCCTGATCGGCGTCGGTCTGGGGATGATCGCCACGGCGCTCCGGATCATCATCGGCCTCGAGAAGACGTACCTGGGAAAGGATTAGCCGGAAGCGTGCATCCGGCGCCGGCCGGGTCGCCGACTCCGAGCCGTTTTGCCTGAGACAGGTGGAGAGAATGTCCAAGAAGTTCAAGATCGCACGAAGGCTGGAGAATCTCGACCGCCGGATCATCTTCGTGTTGTTGGGACTCGTCGTCCTCTTTCCGTTGCTTGTGCCGATCGAGTTTCCGGTCGTGGTCTCCGAGGAGACTCGAGATTTCTTCGAGGAGATGCAATCGCTGCCCGAGGGGAGCGCCGTGCTGCTGGCCATCGATTACGAGCCGGACACCATGGCGGAACTCAATCCCATGACGGTGGCCGTCCTTCGACACGCCTTCCGCCGAAACCTCAAGGTGATCGGTCTGAGTCTCTATCCGGGTGCTCCGGGAATCGCGCAGCAACTTCTGAGCGAGGCCGCGCAGGAATCGGGAAAAGCCTACGGCGAGGACTACGTCTACCTGGGCTACAATCCCGATTGGTCGGGAACGATGCTCCGCCTGGGCGAAAGCATTCGCGCCACCTACCCCAACGATCAGTGGGGGACGCCGACCGCGGACCTTCCGATTCTGGACGACGTGGATTCCTATGAAGACGTCGAGTTGCTTGTCTCCATCTGCGGAAGCCTCTACACCGAGTACTGGGCGGCCTACGCGGAGGCGCGGTACGGGCAGCGAATGATCTCGGGAAACACGGCCGTGATCTCTGCGTTTGTCTACCACTACTACAACACGGGCCAGATTTCGGGCTTCCTTGCGGGTATCAAGGGAGCGGCCGAATATGAAACGCTCCTGGACCGGAGCGGGGACGGGATGATCGCCATGGGGTCGCAGTCGTGCGGGCATCTTTTGATCGTTGCGCTGATCGTTCTTGGGAACGTGGGATACGTGCTGACGAAAAAGCACACGAGCGCGTCGGGCGGGCCAGACGAAGAACGAGTAGAGGACTAGCCGATATGCACCTGTCAACCGACATCGGGATCTGGATTGCGGCGTTGGGGACGATCGCAATCTTCAGTTTCCTCTACAAGGAGAATCCGGTATTCCGGTTTGCCGAGCATCTTCTCGTCGGTGTCTCAGCGGGATACTATCTGGTTCAGTACGCGCACGCCGGGCTCATCAAGAAATTCTGGTACCCGTTGAGCGCGGAGCACAACTACTGGCTGATCTTCGGGGCGCTTCTCGGTGGAATGATGTTCTTGAAACTCAATCGGAGAACCCGGCCGTGGGGCAACATCCCGGTCGCGTTCTACGTGGCCACGGGCGCGGGGTATCTCATTCCCTCGGTGATGAAGTCCATGGTGTTGCTCCAGGTGGAGGGAACCATTCGGAATCCCTTCGGATCCGGAAGCACCGTCGGGAGCGCCCTGACGGTGCTCGTGATTCTCGTGGGAGTGCTCTCAACGCTGGTCTACTTCTACTTCTCCGCGCAACGGAGGGGAGTCGTCCGACATGTTGCGCGCCTCGGAATTTGGTTCCTGCTTGCCGGTTTCGGTGCAACCTTCGGCTATACGGTCATGGGTCGGATCACGCTTCTGATCGGCCGCTTCCAGTTCTTGCTCAGAGACTGGCTTGGGGTGGGCGTGTAGAACGACCCGGGGACCGGGCGACCTTACCGAGAGCGGAAAGCCGAGAACCGCAGGCAAAGACGCCCGGCCGGCAGTGAGGAAGGCGGCCGGATCGAATGCCGCAGCGTGGCCGCCTCACGCAGGCAAACGGCTGCCCTCCCTGCGGGTCTGAGTTCTCCTTCACGTTGCGGAAAACCAGCGCAAACGACACGCGAGCGCCGGTGCGCGACGAAACCCGAAGCCGAGGCAGCCACGCATCGAATTGCGATTTACGGATGTTCTCCTCTCTGCTAATCTCCAGCCGATACATGAAGTGGGAGGATCGCGTTGGTGAGACGGGACAGTTCCGGACATCGAAGACGGATCATTCGCCGGATCGGCGCGTGCGGTTTGCTCTTCGCTCTCTGGGCGGGAACCGCCCCGGGCGGTGAAGTGAAGGACCATTTTCTGATTCGAGCGCGAGCGGCTGCGGAGATCGGAGAAATCGATCTGGCGCTGGCGGTGGCGGAAGACGGTCTCGAGCGCTCCAGCGATGCCCCGCATGGGTGGTTGCTCGTTGCCCGACTCCGGGGTGAAAAGGGGGACTTTCGCGGAGCTCTCGACGCGTACGGGAAGGCCGAGCGAGAGGTTCCCCTCCTGGGCGATTGCGCCGATCTCGAGCGGAGCCATTTGGCCTTGCGATGCGGGCACTTCGAGGAGGCGGAGGCCGGTTACCGGGAGGGGCTGGAGCGGTTCCCGCAGTCTCCACACGCCGCGCGCATGTGGCTGGGTTTGGGAAGAGCGGCGGGAACGCTGGGCCACGCGACGACGGCTCGGGATGCGCTCCAAACCTTCGTCGGCCTCGGCCGTCCGGAAGAGGAAACCGTGGAGGCTCTCTGGCTTCTCGGGCATGCGATGATCGATCTTGAGGACTGGCGGGGGGGACAGGCGGTGTTCCAACGCCTGTGGACCGATTACCCGGCGACTCCCGAAGGGGACGCGGCGGGCGACGCGCTGGAGTCACTCGAGGAGACTCGAGGCCTGGCGCGAGAGCCGCTGTCCGCCGAGCAGATGTTCGAACGGGCCCGTCGATTGCGGCACGGGGGTCGTTTCTCCGGAGCCATCGATCAGCTGAAGAAGATTCTCAAGATCTACCCGGATCATTCCATTGTGCCCGAGGTTCTCTACGAGGAAGGTTCCCTGTACTTTCGACTGGTGGAGAACCGGCGAGCGATCGACACCTTGAAGCTGCTGCTCAAGGAGTATCCTCAGTTCGACAGCGCCCCCGATGCGCTCTATCTGATTGCGAGAGCCTACTGGAGAAAGGGTTTCCGGCACCACTTCCTGTCCACGTGTGACGAAATTCGAGAAACGTATCCAGGACAACGGGCGGCGGAAGACGCGGAGTTTGCTCTGGGGGTGTTCTACGCGGAGCGCGGCAAGCGGGATGAGGCTCGAGCCGCCCTCGGCCGAATCGTCGCGGGCCCTCGAGAGCATTCGCGCCGCCGCAACGCTCTGTGGCATCTGGGACGAATGGACTATCGGGACGGAAGGTACGAGGATGCGTACGGCAGTTTCTCGGATCTGGCGTCGGAGGAATCCTCGGGATACTGGAAGGCCGCGACCTACTGGGCGGGCCGATCGCTCCATCGCCTGGGGCGCGAAGGCGAGGCGCTGGGCGTGCTGCGACAATTGGTGGAGCGATATCCGGGCGACTACTACGGTATTCAGGCAGGGAAGCGCCTGAAGGACGTGGAGCGTCCGGCCGCCGATGGAGACGGCGCGGCGGCCGACCCGGTCGTTGACTTCGGCCTTCCTCCCGGGTGGGGAGGGGATCCCTACGTTCGAATCCTGCTTCTGGAAGAAGTGGGTTTGTACGATCTCGCCGTGGAGGAGATGCGGGCCTTGCTCAACAACGCGCCTCCGGGCGCGCGGCTCAAGTTCGCCCACCTGGCGCAGAAGGCGGGCGAGTACCGGATGGGCACCGATGACATCGAGAACCACTACGCGCGGTTGATCGAAACCCTCGCGATGGGATTACCCCGGGAATTCTGGGAAGTGTCCTTCCCGTTTGCCCACCGGTCGGATGTCGAGAGGATGGCGGGGGAATTCGAGCTGGATCCGCTTCTGGTGGCGGCCGTCATTCGCGAGGAGAGTCGGTTCGAGGAAGACGCCGTCTCTCGCGCGGGTGCGATGGGGCTTCTTCAGCTAATGCCCGAAACGGCGAAGGACGAAGCTCGCCGGCTGGGCATGCGCACTCGAAATCTCAATCTCTTCGATCCGATCACGAATCTCCGCCTGGGCACCTACTCTCTGTCTCGGCGGTTGGAACGGTTCGACGGAAATCTGATCATGACTCTGGCGGGTTACAATGCGGGGGATCACAGGGTCCGACGTTGGCGCGACGAGTTGAGGGGACTGGAGACGGACGAGTTTATCGATCAGATGCCGTATCTGGAGACCCGGCTTTACGTGAAGCGAATCCTCGCGAGCTACGAGCACTACCGGCGGATCTACGGGCGGCGGGATCGGCCGGAAGAAAACACGGAAATTGGATTGACTCCGGCGGAAACCCACCCATAGCATAGGGGGGCGCGCTCGGCGCCGGGGTTGTGGAAACCGAGCGACGGCCGGCGCGTACCCCACTCGGGTTCGGGAGGCTCACGACATGGAGTTGAAGGAAAGGCTGCAACTGGCCGTCATCCTGCTGGTCTTCATTCTCGTGGCCGGGACGATCGGGTACCGTGTGATCGAGCGATGGACGGTCCTCGACTCCATCTACATGACGGTGATCACGCTGGCCTCGGTCGGCTTCATGGAAGTCCATGAACTCTCCAACGCGGGCCGGATCTTCACCATTGTCCTGATTCTGGTGGGACTGGGGACCCTGCTGTATGTGATCAGCACGGTGACGGCCTTCGTGGTGGAGGGCGAGCTCCGAAATATTCTGAGGAGAAGACGCATGGAGAAGAAAATTAAGGCTCTCCGTAACCACTACATCGTTTGCGGGTTCTCGCGCACGGGGAAACAGATTGTCGGCGAGCTGGAGAAGTCCGGCAAGGGGTTCGTCGTCGTCGAGAGGGATCCGGAACGACTCGAAATGCCGGGGGAGGAGAAGGAAATCCTCTCCCTCGTCGGGGATGCAACGTCCGAGCAGGTGCTGATGGACGCGGGTCTGGAGGCGGCGCGCGGCCTGGTCACCTGCCTGTCCTCGGACCAGGACAACCTGTTCGTGGTGCTGACGGCGCGCCGGTTGAATCCCGATCTCCGGATCGTGTCTCTGGCCGTGGAGGAGAACGCCGAGGGGAAGCTGCGAAGCGTGGGCGCGGACGGCGTGGTGTCCTCGCACAAGATCGGCGGGATGCGTTTGGCGTCGGAGCTGATCCGGCCGACGGTGGTGTCCTTCCTGGACGTCATGCTTCGGCGGGCGGACGCAGCCTATCGAGTCGAGGAGGCCGCGATCGGCCCGGACTCATCGTGGATCGGGCGCACGCTCGAGGATGTGGCGGTGAGTAAACATGCGGACGTGGTCGTGGTCGGACTCAAGCAGGGCCGTGAGACGATGTTCAATCCGAAGGGGAACGTGACGATCGGCGCAAACGATACCCTCATCATGATCGGTGCCGTGGGGGAAGTGGAGCGAATCCGCAAGATGGCCCACTCGCCGGCCGGGTAACCCGACCGGGCGACAAGGTGACTGTGCAAAAAGCCACAATCCAGCCACAGATTTCACAGATGCTGGGGCGTGGGTGGTGAACTCCCGGATGAGAATCCCTCGCGGGGAGGCCAGAACCTGCCTCCCCGTTTTTCGAATCTGTGAAATCTGTGGCTGGGGTTAGAAGGTCGAGAAGAGTTTGACCTCGAGGCCGTCGAACTCGGGTTCATATCGGCAGACGCCCCCGGCGCAGATGAATCCGGCCTGGCGGGTCCCGTACATCACGCTCAGATAGTGCGCGGCGCCGATGTTGTGGGTGAGAATGGCGTGAAGCCAGCGCGTTCTCTCGTCGGTGCTTCTCTGGGTCTCCGATTTGTTCGTCCACTCACCGACCAGCGCCAGCGTCAGATCCATATCGGGGGAGAACTCGAGAAGCACAAGGTCGTCGTCGTACGCACCGATGACGTCGTATCCGCCCGCGGGTTGGCCCTCGACGTGCTGGTGTTGGACCTGGACCTTGCCGCTCATCGCCTCGCGGAACCAGATCTTCGCCTCTCCGACGATTGTCAATTCATGTTGATCGGGCCGCTTGACGATGTCCGCGGCGCCGAGGACCTGCCCGGATCCGGTCATCTTCTCCCACTGGAGGTAGGTTTCCTGGAAAAGGAACCGGCCGGCCTGATTCTCCGTCTTGCCCAGCGCGATGACGAAGTCCCCCAGCGCTCCGGGCGAGGCGACCATTTCTACGTGAGTGCCGCGCTCGTCGTTTGCGTCCAGCACGTACGGATGGCGGTTGAGGAGCGTGAAGGCATGCTCGCGAATGAGGGCGGGAGGCAGGTTATACTCAGTGGTGCAATCACTCTGGAGAAATTGGAAGCCCTTGTAGTCCTTGTGCTCAACGCTGAGTCCCACGGGTCCTGCGGACAGACTGCCGGCAAGATAGACGCCCCTTCCATCGCGCCGTGCGTTGGGGCAGAATCCCTGGAGGCCGGAGCGCGTTCCGCTTTCGGCATAGAGATCGAGAGGCCCGGTCGTCAGCTGCGCTCTCCATGTGGCCAGCTCGTGAGTGCGGGTTCCGGGGCGGTGGGGAGCGCGGTTGGAAAGATAGCTGAGGCCCAGGCGTAAGAAACCGAGGGGCTCCACGTTGGCGTCCAGTCCGTGGAGGAGATCCGTCCGCTTTCCATTCTGGTCCAGCGCGCGACCGGAGAGGAGGCTCAGCTCCGCCGGTCCCTCGACCAGGTCCACACGAACGCCCTCAAGATTGGAATCTCGACGGACGCCTCGATCCTCGTATGCTCGCAGCGCGAGTCCTCGTCCCCAGAGCGCGTAGAAGTTCCCGGCCGTGATGGAGACGATCCGTCCGGAGTAGCTCAATGACTTGAACGAGAGGCCCTGCCGGACGCTGTCCGGGCTGATCTCGTGGGGCTGAAAGATCTCGTAGCGGATAGCGGCGGCGAGATCTCCAGAGGACCATTCCAGGTCGAACCAGTCCTCGAGAACCTCCCGCCCGCCCTCGCGCTCCAGGGCATACTCCAGCTGGTTTCCCCCGCGCCAGTCGACCTCGGCGCGTGCCGGACCGGCGGCCGGGAAGCCGGCCGCGCCCAAGAGAACGACGGCCGCGGGGAATGCCCAGGGCCGGAGTACTCTCCCGAAAACGGATGAGGGAATCGAGTGCATGGGGGACCCCGAAGATCAGTCCGTCTCGCCGCCGGCCGAGTTCTCTTTCAGCAGGCCGACCAGGATCTCTTCCAGTTCTTTCTCCTGGCCCTTTCGATAGCCGGTGCGAGAATGCACGATCCGACCCTGGGAATCAAGGATTAGGGTGTAGGGAATCACCTTGGTCTTAAATTTCCGGGTGAGATCGCCGTTGGGGTCCCGAAGGACCTGGAAATCGTACCGCCGGCTCTTGATGAAGGTCTTGATCTTGTTCTGGCTGCGGGGGGAATCCTGGGAGACGGCGAGGACCCGTAGCCCCCGGTCCTTGTACTTGCGGTACAGAGCGTCGAGATGCGGAAGCTCCTCGAGGCACGGGCGGCACCACAGGGCCCACAGCGAGACGAGAATCGGTCCCTCGCCGTAGAGATCCGAGAGCGTGACCTTGGTGTTGTCGAGGTCCCGCAGGCTGAAGTCGGGTGAGTGAGAGGCGTCCTTCGCGTTTGACGAGACCGGCCCCGCCAGGAGCGCAAACGCCAGAACGGCGGCGATCGCCGCGGTCCGTTGAGTCATCAGAGTTCCTCCACTTTCGTGTCTGGTCCCGTCGATCTCATCAAGGTCTCCTGCAACGTCACGAGCCCAACTCTATTTCAACAGAATGAGTTTCTCCGTAAACGTCTCGCCGTGGTCCGTCGATACGCGGCATGTGTATATCCCGCTGGCCACGGGCTGCCCGTGGGCGTCCCGCCCGTCCCACTCCACCGAAACCGAAGCCAGGGGCTCCGTGCCGGCGGGGATGGAGACGACCCGTTTGCCTCGAACGTCGTAAATGTCCACCGATACCCGGGCGGGCGAGGACCGAGAGAAAGCGATGTTGACGCTGGGGTTGAAGGGGTTTGGGTAGCAGCGCAGGTCGGCCGATCTGAAGCCGGGCCCCGCGTCTTCCTGCACGGCGCCCACCGGGCTCAACCAATCGAAGATTCCGGCGGCCAGGTCGGCCCGGTCACTCGCCGAGGCGATTGCCTCAAAACCGAAGGCGAGGTACACACACTTGGATCCGCCCCTCTCGACGCGAACGGCGGCGGTCCGGGTCGTACCCAGGTAGTGGAAGATCTCCGCGGATCCCGCCCCCAGCGGGCTGATTTCGCTGGGCGCGGTCTGGTTGTCGGCGCCGTCCCCACCGGAGATGGCCAGCGTGAGCCCGTCGGTGATCGGGTCGCCGCCCACGCCCTCTACGGTCAGGAGGTCCGTGTCGTCCAGGATGTACTCGGCGCCCAGGCGATCTTCGTAGAACGCCTTCATTCCGGCGCTGAAGTACGGAGAAGCCGGATCGCACAGGTCGTAGCCGACGTTCTGGCCCGAGAGGAACAGACGGCCGCCTCCGTCCAGACAGGCGCCGATGGCAAGCGTGTCCTCTTCGCTCAGGGCGGGGGCCGACTCGCCCGTCATCCACGCGGCCACGTCGAATTCGAGGAGGTCGGCCGACACCGGCGCCTCGAGATCCCGGGGCCACACGCCCCACGTGAACTGGCCGTCGAGCGCGGCCGAGAGATAGTCCTGGTAGGCCTGGCCGCCGTCGTCATCGACGATCAGCACCTCGGTGCCGTCGGTAATCATTGCCATCGTAACGGTCTTCACGTCGAGCGGGTCCGTCCAGGACCGCGCCGTCAGCCGGATGATCGCTCCGCCTTCGTCCACGGCCGTATTGAATTGAATGCCGATCGTGTCGCTCTGGCCGGCGGAGACCAGCACGGCGGTGCTGTCCACGAAATCCGGCAGGCAGGTTTCGACGCACATGGGCGTGGTCCAGTTCGGCGGCCGGTGAATCACCGTTCGCAGAATATCGTAGCGGTCGCCCACGGCGGCGTTGTTGGTGAGGACGGCGTCGACTTCGATGGCCCAGTTCACCTGTGTGATTCCCACGGGGTCATCCACCGTAAACGTATAGTCAACCGCGAGGGCCGTCGTTGCGGCGGCAACCAGGGATCCTATGCCGAGAACCGGGACAATGGCAGAACGGAAGCGTCTGAAACGGAACATGGGGAACGACTCCTCCTAGCGCCGAGCGGGCGTCGTGTTGAAGGTCGATGCGGCTTGCAGGATTTCCTTGCTGGACAAGGACTGAACAAAGACCACGGTCTCAATCTCGTCGGTGTCCCAGCCGCTGTCAAGTGAACGGGAGCGCCAAAACGTGAGCGTTTCCCCGTACGCGGGCGTGAATGCCTCACCGGAAGCGTCGGGCATGAGGTCGCGCACCACGTTGTATACGGTCTCCTCCTCGGTGTTCGGGGAAGAGACCTGAGCCTCGCGTTCCACCAGGGCGAAGTGGATGAGGACGTCGTTATCCAGTGGGCAATCCACGGGAGTCACGCTCGCCGCGACGCGATAGTCTGTGCCGGACAGGGTATCCCTTACCTCCACCGAGAAGTGGGGGGGATTGGCGAACGCCAGCTGAATCGCCGCCTCCAGCGTTTCCTGGGTCGGAGTCAACATGGCGAAGCTCCCGTCGAAGAACACCGTGGGGGCATTGATGACGTAGTAGTAGAGAATTCGCTCGCCGTGGTCATCCGGATTCTCCTGGTACAGAGCGTCGAACAGGTAGGGCCAGTCGGTCCGGTATCCGAGGGTGACCAGCTGGTCATACCCGTATGCCTGCTGCAGGTCGCGAATGGCGATCTCGGCCGGTCCGCAGGGTTCGCAATCGACATTGCCGAAGTGCTCGACCAGCACGACCCGGGAGACGAGAGGCTCCGTGAGACGGAGACAGAACGCCACGCTCGTTTCCGTGTTCTCCTTGACCTGGGCCTCGATCTCGGCGGGGAAAGCCTCGTGCCCGCCCAGGGACACCGATACCCTGTACCTCCCGGGGGGCAGCTGGAGAGTCGCAGGCGTCACCTTGGGCGTCGTCCCGCCGGCATCGGCGTAGACGGGGCTTCCGTCGATTTCGACGGAAGCCCCGAACGGTTCGGAGCGCACGACCAGATTGCCGGGATCGGGTGGAAACACCGGGTCATCCTGACCGCACAAACACATCATCGGAACGGCCAGAAAGACCAGCCATATGCCGTACCTCCGGTACCCCATCGCCCTCCCCGGCTACCGCAGCAGGATCATTTTCTTGGATGCGGCGAAGTCCCCGGTTTCCAGCGAATAGAAATACAACCCGCTGGCCACCGCCTGACCGTTCCGGTCGGTGCCGTTCCACCGGATCCAGTGCTCGCCGGCCTCCATGACGCCGTCCCGAAGTACCTGGACCAGTTGTCCGCGGACGTTGTACACGTGGAGGCGCACGTGTCCTTGCTCGGGAAGCGAAAAGCGAATCCTCGTCTCGGGATTGAAAGGATTCGGGATGTTCTGGGCAAGCCAGGCGGACGCCGCGCGCATCTCGGTGTCTTCAACGCCGGTCGTGGCCAACAGTCCAAACCACTCCATGACGCCGGTCATCAGGTCGGCCCGGTCCTGGGCGTTGTCGATGCCCTCGAATCCGAAGGCGAGGTAAGCGGTCTTGAACACGCCCGACGAGTCGAGCCGGACGGCGGCCGTCATGCTTTCCGCCGCGTCGTAATGGAAGATCGGTAACCCCGATCCGAAGGGCTCGATCAAGTCCTGGGTTCGCTGATTGTCTGCACCGTCGCCGCCTTCGATCGTGAGCGTCATTCCGTCGGTGATGGGATCCGACGATACCCCGTAGACCATGGTGCTGCCCGCGTCGTCGCCGACGTAGAGCGCGCCCAGATACGTCCGGAACCAATTGGAGCCGCCGGGCGTCCATTCGGTGCTGCTGAGATCGCAGAGCGCCCAGCCGATGTCCTGTCCGGAGACCAGAGCGTTCCCGCCTCCGAGGAGATAGTTCTTGAGCGCGTTGCGGTCGCTCGACGTCAGGGTGGGATACGCGCGGCCGGTCATCCAGACCACGGCGTCCACCTGCGCAAGATCATCGGCACGGACAGTCTCGCTCATACGGTTCCAGGTGCCGTGGACGAGTCCGGTGGAATCCAGCGCCGCCTCGGCGTAGGACTCCAGCGAGGCGAGGCCGTCGTCGTCCACCAGGAGGACATCCACATCGTGGATTGCCGTAAAGTTCTTCGCCCAGGTGATCGACTCCACATCGACGCCGGTGCCCAGGGGCCCGGTGACGGACAGCTCGGCGGATCCGTCTCCGGGAATGTTTGCCGGATCGACATGGACGACAATCGGCTCATCCTCACCCGGCGCCAGGAACACCTGACTGGCCCCGCTGAAGGTTCCGTGGGTCGTCGTGTAGGAGCCCGTCCATCCGGGAAGGAGATCGACGGCTATGTCCACGTCGAAGGTATCGGTCACGGTCCCGAGATTGTAGGCCGTGGAGACGAACTCGGCGGTGCTGTCCGGCGTGACCATCTCATTGACGTTGCCGGCCATGTACCACACGAAATGCTCTGGTTTGGGCACCGTGCTGGTGCAATTCAGGATCTCTTGAGTGGCCGGATCCTGGACGAAGACAAGGGTTCTCATCGTCTTCTTGTAAACGACCGGATCCATCCACCACACGCGCTCAAAGGTGAGGGTGTCTCCCTGCGAGATGCTGAAATTCTCCCCACCCGCGTCGGGAACCATGTCCCGGCCGATATAACGATGCCGGATGAACAGATACCGGTGCCAGTCTTCAACAGCGGCGCATTGAAACGTGAGAGTGGCCTTGCCGTCGAGGTTTTCCGTTCCGATGACCTCGGCCGTCACGTAGACGCTGTCGCCGATCAGCGTGTCGGCCACCGAAATTTCCACCTGGGGAGGAATCAGCAGCCGCTCCTCGATCGCGCGCAGGACCTCTTCCTCGCTGCCGTCCGCAGCCATGGCCCCGTCGACCACCAGCCAGGGGGTGTGCGAGACGCCGTAGTAGCTGATTCGGGCGTTGCACTCGTCCTGGGCATAGATGTAGAAAGTGTCATGACCGGCCGGCCACCAGGTGTGGTAGTTGATGATCTCCATGGTTACGTTTCGGTGTCTCTTTGCAATCGAGTCCACGATTGCGTCCACGAAGGGACAACCGGGTCAGCCGGTGTTGGTGAAACCCTCGAGAAGGACGGTTCGAAGGCCGGCGGAGGCGGCGGGAGCAAAAGCGAACAGCGACGCGAGAAAAATCCCCAGCGCCGCGACCAAGAACCGTGACCAGTCGCGCATACTTCCTCCTTGCGTGAGCACAAGTGTGGGGGGCAAGAAGACCCTTGATGGGCGGGCCAGGCGACGCATCCAGTGGCCCAGTCAAGGGAGAACAACATACACATAAAGTATATCACTCGCTACGGGCTTTGTCAACTCGTTGCCGTTACCGTTCGAATCGCGCAGACGGCTGAATGTGTGGGAGGCTTGTGTCGGAGGAAAGACCTTGCAAAGGAGAGCCGGGGCTCCCCCCTGCGGCTTACGCGGGTCTCGCTCGTTCAGGTGACTTGGGAACGCTTTCCCGTCGCGGGCTTCGATCGGCGTTGCGCGAATGGTTATACGCCTCGACCCCCGCCTTGAGAATCCGCATGGCTCTCTTCAGCGTGTTCTCTTCCAGCACGTAGGCAAGTCGCACTTCATCCTTGCCCAATCCCGGCGTGGCGTAGAACCCGGCCGCCGGCGCTACCATGACGGTCTCCCCGTCGGCGTGAAAGTGCTCCAGCATCCAGCGGGCGAAGGCGTCTCCGTCGTCGATGGGAAGCCTGGCCACCAGATAGAACGCGCCTTTCGGCTTGAGGCACACGGCCCCGGGGATCGCGAGGATGCCTTCGTGGCAGATGTCCCGGCGACGCTGATATTGCGAAATGACGTTCTCCAGGTAGCTGCCGGGCGTATCGACACTCGCCATGGCCGCCCGCTGATCGATGGTGGCCGGGCAGAGACGGGCTTGGCCGTATTTCAGCATCGCCTGGACCAGCGAGTGATTCCGGGATACCACAGCGCCGACTCGGGCCCCGCACGCGCTGTACCGTTTGGACACGCTGTCCAGCATCACGGCGTGCGGCTCGATGCCCTCCAGATGCAGTACGCTGATGGGCGTCTCTCCATCGTAGGCGAATTCGCGGTATACCTCGTCGCTCAGAAGGAAAAGGTCGTGGTCGATGGCGAGATCCCGAAGCATATCCAGTTCCTCGCGCGTGTACACGACACCCGTAGGGTTGCCCGGGTTGCTGAACAGGATCGCGCGCGTTCGCTTGGTCACTCTCGCCTCTATTTCCTTTCGATCGGGCAGGTGGAAACCGTCCTCGGAGCGCGTCGTCAGCGGCACGATCCGCACACCCGCCATGGAAGCGAATCCGTTGTAGTTGGTGTAGTACGGTTCGGGAACGAGGACCTCGTCGCCCGCGGATCCTGCGGCCAAGAGGGCGAGAAGAATCGCCTCGGATCCGCCGACGGTGACCAGAATATCGTCGATTCCGACCGTGATTCCATGACCCGCGTAGTAGCGGACGAGGGCCTGGCGGTACTCGGGCAGCCCGGCGCTGTGGCCGTATGCCAGGACCCTCTGGTCATAGCTGCGGTACGCCTCCAGCATCTCTCGCGGAGTCTCAATGTCGGGTTGGCCGATGTTGAGATGGATGACTCGGCGGCCCCCGGCCTTCGCCTGTTCCGCAAAGGGGACCAGCTTCCGAATGGGGGATGCCTGAACGGTTCGGGCTCGTTCGGAGATCTCCGGCGCCACGGTTGCTCCTCCTGGATTGGTGTTGGACGGACACCCGGGACCATTGTACTGGAAATGCAGAGAATAGAGAATAGAGAATAGACAGTAGATGTCAAAAAGGGGCGTGAGAGGGGTCTGAGAGCGGTTCTCGACTCTCGCCGCTCTCCAGGGTCCCGTTGTCAGGTCTTTCCCCGGTTTGCCGATTTTGCCGCCCGGTGACGAAAGAGTACGCGAATCAGCCGGCCGCAACCGGGATGCGCCGATTTCGCTTGATTCCGGGGGCGATGTGTAGTAACATTAATTGCGATCGGGGGTTTGATGCGTCAAGCGACCGGTCCATCGGGGGATCTTTATGAGGTCGCCCGATTTCTTGTATCTGCAGGGACAGACGGCGAAATTGAGGGTTAGGCTCTGCCCGACTTCGAAGGAGAGGAACCCATGAGAGAACGAGCCCGCGATTGTCTTCGTGTTGCCGGTAGATCGTCCTGGTTTGCGTTGGCGGCGATCGTCGTTGTGCTGGTCGGTTCGGTCACGGCGGCAGCTGACATTGTGGACGTTATCAGAGTCGATGAAGCCCTCGTTCGAACCTCCGCCGGCCCGGATGGTTTTGAACAGGTCGCGCTGGAGGGTTTCTCTTCACGAGTGAGACAGGGAGAACCCATGGTTCCGGTGACGGGCCGCACGTACCTGCTTCCCGAGGGCATGCGCGTGGCGCGGGTGGAGGTCGTGAGTTCGACCCGACGTGAGCTGGACGGTGAACACCGAGTTCTCCCCGGCGGGCATTTCGAAGCGTCCATGAACGGCGGGGTCCAGCCGCTCAGGGCCGATATCGCGAACTCGCCGCGCGAGTACCCGGGACCGCTGGTCGAGTTGGCCACCGAGGGCTGGATGCGCGGTCACCGCGTGGCGAGTGTCTCGGTCGCCCCGCTCCAGTATCGGCCCAGCGATCATCGGCTGGTCCTCTATCCGGAGATTTCCTTCCGCCTGGTGCTGGAGCCCGACGAGACGCCGGACGTTGTACGAAGGTCCAGGGTCAGCCAGAAGGGATGGGAACAGGACCGCCGGTTCGTGGCAAACGTCGTCGAGAACTGGTCCGAGGGAAAATCGGGCGTGCCCGTGGTTTCCTCCGATGGCATGTCTCGGGCCTATTCGCCCACCGACATCCCGTCTCTCGACGGCAGTCTCGTGGAGTATCTGATCATCACCGGCGATGATCTGGTGTTGTCCTTCGAGCCTCTCGCGGAGTGGAAGACACGGTGTGGCGTCCCGGCGGAGATTCGGACGGTTTCCTGGATACAAGATCACTATCCCGGGGGCGCCGATCTGCAGGAACAGATCCGCAACTTCATTCGGGATGCGTATACGAAATGGGGCACCCTCTGGGTGGTCCTGGGCGGTGATGAAGAGATCATCCCGGCCCGTGTTGCCCACTGCAATTACTACGGGAGCGGGGATTGGATGATCCCCAGCGATCTTTACTACGAATGTCTCGAGGGAAACTGGAACGCGGACGGTGACAATCTCTTCGGCGAGGGCTACGTGAACATCATGGATCCGGGAGACGACGCGGACCTGTATCCTGAGGTCGCGGTCGGCCGGGTTCCGGCGCAGACGACCGAAGAGGTGGAGATGTTCATCGATCACCTGATGGAGTACCAGTTTCCCGACAGCGTCGGGTATCAGACACGGGCGCTCTTCATCGGGGAGGTCGTGTTCCCGACCTTCTGGTCTCCGGGCGAAGACATCTACCTGAACGGTAAGGACTGCTGCCAGTACGGCATGAACTACCTGCCGAGCCACTGGGATACGACGACGCTCTTTGAATACCCGGACGACACCGAGACTCGCGAGAGCGTCATTGCCGCCTTTGACGAAGGCTACGCTTTCACGGCCTACGTGAGTCACGGTGACGCCTTCAAGATGTCGACGGCCGATGACAAGTTCGTCTACGTTGGGGACGTGAATGCGTTCACCAACGGGGGCAATCGGGGCATCATGTTTGACCTCAACTGCCACCTGAGTCAATTCGACCTCGAGTGCATGAATGAGAGATTCCTCTTCAACCCCAACGGGGGGCTCATCGCGCCGCTGGGATGTACACACTTCGATTTCCCCCACGTCGGCCAGTTCTATCTCGGGGAGTTCTGCCGGCTCATGTGGCAGACGGATATGACCCGCGTGGGCGAGATCAACGGCGCGCACAAGCTGCCCTACATGAGTCAGTGTACTGCGGATCTCTCGGCGTTTCGCTGGACGGCGCTGACGTACATGCTGATGGGCGATCCGGAGATGACGGTGTGGACCGACCTGCCGGAGTCGCTGGTCATCGCGCATCCGGGAACGATCGGTCTTTCGGGAGGCGGCTACCTCGTCGAGGTCAGCGATGGCACCGATCCCGTCGAGGGAGCCACCGTTTGCTTCTGGAAAGAAGAAGGAAGCGACTATGCGCGGGGTGTCACGGATGCCCTGGGGCAGGCGACTCTGGAACTCCACCCCAGCAGCCTGGGTGGGGCGACGCTGGTGGTGACCCGGCAGAATTTCTATCCGGCCATGGATTCGGTGATCGTTTCCGGAGGTGCCGCCCGGGTGTTTGTCGAGTCGGTGGAAATCGACGACGACGACGTGGGATTGAGCTCGGGCAACGGCGACGGCTTCTGGGACGCGGGAGAAACCGTGGAAATTAGCGTGACCCTGAAGAACGGCGGGGACACGGCGGCAGACAACGTGACGGCCGAACTCGGACTTCCTTCGGGATCTGTTCTCACGGGGGATGTATCGGTAGACGGCGTTCCGGATCCAAGCCGTGTTCACATCGGCCGGGACGGGGTGAACCCCGCCGCGATTCCATTCGCGGTCAATCTCTCGGGGGACAGCCTGTGGGGCAAGCCGTATTTCGCGGCGTGTTCCGACACGGCCATGTATCTGTGGGAGGATGCATCGGGTTGGCACGTTCGTTGCGACGGCGGATTGGGCGCTCACACGTTCGCGGGGACGCTCTCGACCGACGGGGAGATTCAGGCCGCATCGGCCTTCGGGCTGGAGGATGATGTTTTCTCGTTGACCGACGTTCTGACCTTTGGCTTCTCCGTGGATACGACCGAATGCGAAGACGGACTGGATTTCCGGCTGGCGGATTCCTTCTTCGTCGACATCGTCGATACGACCGAGGATTTCGGCTGGATGGATGCGGGCGCTACGGTGACCCGGTCCTTTGCGGCACGTGCGGAAGTGAACACGATGGACCAGCATCAGGCGCGATTCCTGTTGGATATCGCGGAGGGCACGAAGGCCGGTCAGTGGGTGGACGGCTTCCGCCTGGAGATCGGCGCCCCCATCCTCTCGGATCATTTCCATATTCTGGATGACACGACCTATGGGAATGCGAACTGGATTCCGGAAACCGGAGACACACTGATCGTCACCTGCTACATCGCCAACGACGGAGCCGCCGAGGCCGTGGGCGTGGAGGGAACCCTCACGGCTCTGGCCAATGCGGTGATTCTGGACGGCGATGAGACGCTTGGCGACATCGCCGCCGGTGACATGCTGGAGGCCTTCCAGGCTTTCACGGTGGAGTGTACGGGGGACACGCCGAGTGTTCGCCTGGAACTGACGGACGCCTACGGAGCCGTCTGGCGGGAGGATTGGGAGCTGGCGCCTCCGGCGGTTCCGACGGGGCTCGTGAGCCAAACGGCCGGTCCGGCCCAAGCCCTCATCACATGGGACCCGATGGATGAGGACGATGTGGTGGGCTTCAACGTCTACCGGGCCATGGATGGAGAGTACATCTACTACCGGATCACGGATCGAGTTCTGGGCAAGATGGCGTACTTCGAGGACTATGATCTGTTGCCCGTCAAGCGGTACTGGTACAGGATCGCGTCCGTGGATACCTCCGGCAACCTGAGCCCGGTCTCGGGGATGAGCACGCGGTGGACCAACCCGTACGAGCTGTCGGGATGGCCGCAGCGAACGTTGAATCACGTGTACGCTTCTCCGGCGGTCGTGGACATTGACGGGAACGGCGTGCTGGACGTCGTTGTCGCTTCGATGGATTGGCGCGTTTGGGTGTGGGACGCGTTCGGCAATCTGAGATCGGGTTTTCCCGTGTCGACGGAGGATGAAATCTGGTCGTCGCCGACCGTGGCCAATCTGGATGAGGATAACGAGTTGGAGATCTTCACCGGAAGCAATGACGGGGACAAGTACGCGTGGAATCACGACGGTACCGGACTCCTGCGTACATCAGGGATCTTCGCTTACGATTGGGCCGCAACTCGTTCCACGGCGGCGATCGCGGATGTGGACAACGACTGGGAAAATGAGGTGTTCCTGGTCGCCTACAGCCGGTTGATGGCCTGGAACCGGGATGGGACCGGATACCTTAATCCCGACGGTGTGTTCAAGACCCTCGGGCCCGGGGAATCGGGAGGGTCGCCCGCGCTGGCGGACGTGGACAACGACGAGTGCATGGAAATCTTCATCGGACGGGTCACCGGGGATCTCTACGCATGGAATCATGACGGCACCGGTCTGGTGGATTCCACCGGACTGTTCGGTGACTGCGGGGGGATCTGGACGTCCCCTGCGATCGGAGACGTGGACAACGACGGGGGGCTGGAAATCGTCATCTCGGACATGTCCGGCTACGTGTACGTCTGGGACGACACCGGCGCCGTGCTGCCCGGCTGGCCGAAACAGACGTGGTCGGGCTGCTACTCGAGCCCGGCGCTCGGGGACATCGACGGGGACAATGATCTCGAGATCGTTGTGGGCAGCAACGACTTCTACCTGTGGGCCTGGCACCACGACGGCACCTCCGTGAATCCGACCTACGCGGACGGCCGGTTGGGATACTGTGGGGACGACGTGTGGTCCTCTCCCGTGATGGGAGATCTGGATGAGGACGGCGACCTGGAGATGCTGGTGGGTTCCACGGACGGGTGGCTGTACGCGTATCATGGAGACGGCGGCGCCGTCTACGGATTCCCGATTGATACGGGAGAGCCGATCTACAGCACACCCGTGATCACGGATTTGGACGAGGACGGCGATATCGAGGTGATCGTTGCGTCCTATGATGCGGCCGTGCACGTGTATGATCTGAGCTCGTCATGGAACCAGGAAAACGTGCCCTGGCCGATGTTCCGGCACGACGTGAACCGTACGGGCCTGTTCGGGTACATCGACATTACCCCGGTGGCGGGGGAAGAGATCTTCCCTCGGGAACCGATTCGGACGGCGTTGGATCAGAACTACCCCAACCCGTGCAATCCGCGGACGACGGTTTCCTACTCGGTGGCGAACCCGTGTCACGTGGAGATCACCCTCTACAACGTCCAGGGGCAGAGAGTGACGACACTGGTCAATGCTCCAAGGGAGACGGGGCGGTACACCGTCGAGTGGGAAGGGACCGATTCGAAGGGCGTCGCGGTGAGTTCGGGGGTCTACTTCTGCCGGATGACGGCCGGGGCCGAGAAGTTCTCCCGCAAGGTGATCATGCTGAAGTAATTTCTGAGCAGGTGACGGAACTCAACGGGCGGGTCTCACCGAGAGGCCCGCCCGTTTTGCGAATGCGGAGTTTTCCATTTCCCGCCATCGGAACATCTCGAAAGCCCGTCGCCCGCCGTCGCCACGTCCCCGCCCCGCCCCTCGCCGATCCCCAAAATTCCGCTTCCCTCTCGGGTCTTCAACTGCTAATATACCACGTACTTTGCACCTGCATAGCGAGGGACGATGGGGAAGAGGGTTGCCGCGGGTCAGGCCCCGAAGATTCTTCTTACCGGGCCGGTGCAGATCGGCAAGAGCACGGTCATCGACCGGGCGCTCACAAGACTTCCTCTCACCGTAGGAGGGATCCGCACCCGGCGAGTTCCCGCCGGTGGGGACCGATCGACGTACGTGCTTGAAGACGTGATGACCGGAATGACGGTCGAGTTCGCGCGCGGCGATGCCGGCGGCGTGACCGTAGACGTGAACGTCTTTGAGACGACCGGGGTCGAGGCCGTCCGCCGCTCGATGGAGGAGGCGGAGTTGACGCTCCTGGACGAGTTGGGCCGCATGGAGCTGGATGCAAAACGGTTTCAGCGCACGGTCTTCACCGTTCTGGAAGGACCCCGGGGCGTGCTGGGAGTGGTCAAGGCCGAGAGGAACCCTTTTCTCGATGCCGTCCGGAGGGCCGCGACCGTAGAGGTCTTCGAGGTACGTCGAGAGAACCGGGACCGGCTTGTGGACGTCGTGGTTGAGAGGATGAGTGGATTGCGGAGGGAACGCCCCGCGTGAATCTGGGCGGAATCATTTTGGCGGCCGGAGAGTCCCGGCGAATGGGAACGCCCAAGATGCTGCTCCGGGTGGAGGGCCGATCGTTCGTCGAGGTGATTGCGGGCCGGATGAGGGAGGCGGGGGTCGGCCGCGTGCTGGTGGTCGTTGGGGCTGGGTGGGATCGCATCGACGGGCGCGTCCATCCGGAAGGCGTCGAATGGGTTCTCAACGAGGACTATGAACGGGGACAACTGTCCTCTCTCTGGTGTGGATTAGGGGCCATGCGGGACGAATCCGGAGCGCTCATGACTCTGGTGGACCATCCGCTGGTTAAGGCCGAGACCTATCAGAACCTTATAAAACAGTTCAAGAAAAACAGGCAATGCATTGTCATACCCACATATCACGGTAGGCGCGGTCATCCGATTCTCTTCGGGTCGGAGCATTTCTCGGAGTTTCTGAACGCGCCCCTGGATGTCGGCGCCCGTTGGGTGCTCAGGAGTGGGGGCGTTCCGGTTCTTGAAGTCCCGGTGGAGGACCCGGGGGTGCGCGCGGACATCGACACGCCCGGGGACTACCGCAGCATGATTGGAGAAGGCTGAGGAAGATGAGTGTCGTCGGTAAACGTGTTTCCAGGATCGATGCGCGCGAGAAGGCGACGGGCGAAGCGAGATTCGTCGACGATCTTTCCTTTCCAGGGATGCTCCACGGAGCCGTGGTTCGATCCAGCCGGCCGAGGGCCCGGATCCTCTCCATGGATCTCGATGCGGCGCTCGGACGGCCGGGCGTGGTCGCCGTGGCCGGCCCCGGAGACGTTCCGGGGGAGAACAACGTCCCGCTCATTCTGCCGGGTCACCCTCTCCTGGCGCCGGGCGAGGTCAACTTCCACGGGCAGGCGCTCGCCGTCGTCGGCGCGGAAACGAAAGAAGAGGCGGATGCGGCGGCCGAATCGGTTCGGGTGAAGTACGAGCCGCAAACTCCGCTCCTGGATCCCCTGCAGTCGAGATTGGACGGCGCTCCCCGGCTTTACGGCGAGGACAACACCTTCGGTTGCCACCGCGTTCGCAAAGGCGACGTCGAGAATGGATTTCGGGAAGCGTTCCTCATCGTCGAGAACGTCTATCGGACCCCGGCACAGGAGCATGCATACCTCGAGCCCCAGGGAGCCATTGCGATTCCCACGCCGGAGGGCGGAGTCGTCATCTATGGATCGATGCAGTGTCCCTTCTACGTTCAGCGCGCCGTGGCCCACATCCTGGGATTGCCGCTGGGCCGCGTGAGAATCATTCAGACCACCACCGGAGGCGCGTTCGGCGGGAAGGAAGACGTGCCCTCCGAGGTGGCGGGGCAGGCGGCGGTTCTGGCGTGGAAGACGCGCCGGCCGGTCAAGCTGGTCTATCATCGCGAGGAAGATATCCGCTCGATGAGCAAACGGCATCCGGCCCACGTCCGGTATAAGACCGGTGTGCGGGAAGACGGGACGCTGGTCGCCGTCGAGGTGGAGATGACGTACGACGGCGGGGCCTTCGGGACCCTGAGCCCGGTGGTCCTGTGGCGGGCCACCGTCCACGCAGCGGGGCCGTACCGCTGTCCGAACGTGAAGGTGAACGCGTATGCGGTAGCCACCAACAAGGTGCCCAGCGGCGCGTTCCGCGGCTTCGGAAGCCCGCAGGTCCTCTTCGCCGGTGAATCCCAGATGGACGAAATTGCGTCGCGACTCGGCATGGACCCTCTGGCCCTTCGCAGGAAGAACGCTCTCAGAACGGGGGACGTGACGGCGACGGGCCAGAAGCTCGGATCCAGCGTGGGGCTCCTCGAAACGCTTCGGAGGGCACAGCGGGAATCCGGCTATCGCTCGAAGAGATCCCGGTGGGGAAAGGACCAGGGTGCCCTGAAGCGCGGGATCGGCGTCTCGACGATTTTCTACGGAGCGGGCCTCGGGGGGCTGTCGCCGTATCTGGCGCGCGCGGGCGCCTTTGTTCAGGTACACGCCGACGGGAGTGCCCTTTACGCCGTGGGGACCACCGAGATGGGTCAGGGAATGCGGACGGTGTTGGCGCAGATTGTCGCCGACGAGCTGGGGCTCCGGCTCGATCAGGTTTCCGCGATGGAAACGGATACGTCGCGCGTTCCGGACAGCGGTCCGACCGTGGCCTCGCGGGCGACGATGATGTCGGGAAACGCCCTTCGCGACGCGTGCGCCAAGGTACGCAAGAACTTCTGGGGCGTGGGCGCGTCCCTTCTGGACGTTCCACTCCACGAGGTGCTGGGAGAGGAGGGCGTCCTCTTCGCGGGCCGGGACCGGCGGGCGTCGGTTTCTGTCGAACAGGTCGCCAAGGAGTGCATCGCGCAACGGATTCATCTGGCGGCCCAGGGATGGTTCCAGGCGCCCCGGACGTCGTGGAATCCCGAGACCGGCCAGGGGGACGCATACATGGTCTACGCCTGGGCCACCAATGTGGCCGAGGTGGAGGTGGACGTGGAGACGGGTGTCGTTCATCTGGTCCGGCTGACGGCCGCGCACGACGTCGGGCGGGCACTCAATCCGATCGGCGTGGAGGGTCAGATCGAGGGAGGATCCCTTCAGGGCGCGGGCTACGCGCTGACCGAGGACGTGATCTCGGAGGAGGGCGTTGTCCTCAATCCGAATTTCTCGACCTACATCATCCCGACCGCGAGCGACGCACCCGACATCGTCCCGGTCGTCGTGGAATCGAGATTCTCGAAAGGACCCCACGGAGCCAAAGGGTTTGGGGAGCAACCGCTGATGGGCGTTGCGCCGGCGGTGGCCAACGCCGTGTATCATGCCGCAGGAATCCGCGTTCGGGAGCTGCCGCTGACGCCGGAGAGACTCAAGAAGGAGATGGAGCCATCGAGAGCCAGCGAGTAGGAGCGATTCGGTTCACGCTGAACGGCCGCGAGGTGGAGGTCCCGGCGCGGCCGGGCCGCCGGCTGGTGAGTGTCCTGCGGGAGGATCTGGGGCTCACGGGAACCAAGGTCGGTTGCGAACAGGGCGAGTGCGGTGCGTGCACGGTGCTCCTCGACGGCCGAGCGGTCAATGCCTGTCTGGTGTTGATGTCGCAGGTGGAAGGGCGCGAGGTGCTCACGATCGAGGCGTTGGAGCGAGACCGGCGGCTTCATCCCCTGCAGGCGGCTTTCGTCTCGGCGGGCGCCGTGCAGTGCGGGTTCTGTACGCCGGGAATGTTGATGTCGGCCTACGCGTTGCTCCGGAGGAATCCTCACCCCGGCCGGGAGGAAATCGTGGAGGCCGTGTCGGGCAATCTGTGCCGGTGCACCGGATACACGAAGATCATCGAAGCCGTCGACCACGCGGCCGCGGGGGACGGCCCGAGCCGGACAAGGGAGACTCCGGGCAGATGAGGCAAACCTACGAAGAGCTCGCGAACCTGATCCGCCGGGGAATGACCGGAGTCGTGGCCACGGTCGTGCGGGCCGAAGGCTCCACGCCCCGCAAGGCGGGCGCCAAGATGGTAATCGCTCGGGACGGCCGGACCTGGGGAACCGTCGGGGGCGGCGCCGTTGAGGCGGCTGTGGTTCGGGAGGCCGCAGCGGTCCTCGAAAACGGAACGCCCGGGATTCGGGCGTACGACCTGGAGGAAACCATCGGGGGCGAGGCCATTTGCGGAGGGCGTGTGGAGATCTTCCTCGAGCCGCTGCCGGTGTGCGAGCGTCTGTACGTTTTCGGAGCGGGACACGTGGGGCGGGCTCTGGCGGAACTGTCCGGGAGGGTGGGTTTTGCCGTCACCGTGATTGATCCTCGCAGGGAGCTGGCCAACGCGGAGAGGCTTCCGTCGGCCGATGAGATCATCGTGGAGGAGTTTGTGCCGGTGGCCGAGAGCCTTCCGCTGGGTCCCGATGCTTACGTGGTGGTGGTGACACCGAACCACGAGTACGATGAGGAAGTGGTTCGAGCGATTCTCGGGAAGACGTACCGGTACATCGGGATGATCGGTTCACGGAAGAAGGTGGCCACCGTGATCTCTCACCTGAGAGAGGCGGGATTTGCGGAGAAACAGATCGAGGATCTCCACTCGCCCATCGGACTGGATATCGCAGCCGAGACGCCGGAAGAGATTGCCGTCAGCATTCTGGCGGAACTGGTCGAGTGCCGTCGCGGGGGTCGGGCAACGGCCGGAGAGGGTGAAGCATGAGGATTCCGGAAGTGTACGCGCCGGGGACGCTGGACGAGGCCCTTGCGCTCAAGGCCGAACATGGTAGCTCGCTGAAGCCGCTGGCGGGAGGGACGGACATGATCCCCGGCATCCGCAGCGGCGCCTGCACCGCCGAGAAACTCTTGGACCTCTCCCGCATCGACGATCTGCGAGGCATTCGCGAGAATGGAACCGGGATCGATATCGGCGCGCTGGCGACCCACGCCCGGGTTGCCGAATCCGAGACCGTTCGCACGCATCTTCCACTTCTGGCCGAGGCCTGCGGGTCCGTGGGATCCGTCCAGATTCGGAATCTTGGAACCGTGGGCGGGAATCTGTCCAACGCGTCGCCGGCGGCCGACTCGATTCCTCCGCTCATCGTTCTCGGCGCGGCGTGCAAGATCCGCAGCGCGAGCGACGGGCGGGAGGTCTTGATGAGTGCTTACTGTACGTGTCCGGGCGGGACGTGTCTCTCCCCCGAGGAGCTGCTCACTGAAATCGGAGTACCGAAGACGCCGCCCGGGTACCGGGGTTTCTACCTCAAACTGGGTCAGCGCCGCGCCATGGCGATCGCCAAGGTATCCGTGGCGCTCCTGGCGAAGCAAGAAGACGGAAGACTGAGTGATGTTCGAATTGCGCTCGGCGCCGTTGCTCCGACGGTCTGCGGGGCTCCGGAAACGGTGGCTTTCCTCGAGAATCATTCTCTGAACGATCGAACCATCGAGCGGGCGGCGAAGATCGTCGCATCGGAGGCTCGCCCCATCGCCGACGTTCGTTCGAGCGTCGAGTATCGCAGGGAAATGGTGGGCGTCCTTCTGGCAAAGGGACTGCGGGATTTCCTCACATGAGCAACTTCAGGGTTATCGGCAAGAAGGTCAAACGCGTTGACGCGCGCGGTAAAGTCACCGGCAGCGCTCTCTATGCCGCGGACCTGACCCTTCCCCACATGCTGCACGGGGCCGTCCTGCGGTCGCCGCTGCCCCATGCCCGCATCCGTTCCCTGGATGTTTCCGGCGCCCTCTCGGCCCCCGGAGTAGAGGCCGTACTGACGTCCGCGGACGTCCCCGGAGTCAACCGGTTCGGCGTGGTGATTCCACATCAGAGGGTCCTGGCCGACGACAAGGTTCGCTTTCGCGGCGACGGGTTGGTGCTGGTGGCGGCCGGCTCTCGCCGGGAAGCGGAGGAGGCCCTCGCGCGAGTTCGAGTGAATCTAGAACCGCTCGGCGCCGTTTTCTCCGCGGTCGAGGCCATGGAGGCGGAGGCCCCAAGAATTCACGGCAAGAGCAATGTCTTCGTCCATCACAAGGTCCGCAAAGGGAACCTCCGCGAGGGATTTCGCCGGGCGGACGTGGAGCTCAAGCGGACCTACACGACCGCCTTCATCGAACACGCCTACCTCGAACCCGAGGCCGTTGTGGTCCAGCTCGACGGCGACGGTGGAATTCTCGTCGCCGGATGCGTGCAGAATCTCTACTCGACGCGTCGTTCGCTGTCCACGGTCCTGGGATTGCCCCTCGGGAAGATCCGCATTCGCCAGACCACCATGGGGGGCTCTTTCGGGGGCAAAGATGAAGTGATGACGGCGCTCTGTTGCCGCGCGGCCATGCTGGCGCTCAAGACCCGCCGACCCGTGCGGATGGTCAACACCCGCGAGGAATCCTTCAACGAGAGCTACAAGCGGCACCCCTACGTGTTGGAGTACCGCGTGGGGGCGAAGAAGAACGGCCGGCTCACCGCGCTCGAGGTTCGGATGATCGCCAACGCCGGCGCCTACGCGTCGATGACGCCCTTCGTCTCGTGGCGGTCCGCCGTACAGTGCGCGGGCCCCTACCGGATTCCTCACGTCAGGGCGGACGTGTACGGGGTGTATACGAACACGGTCTACACGGGCGCGATGCGGGGCTTCGGGTCGCCGCAGGGGAACTTCGGCATCGAGTCGCTGATGGATGAACTGGCGGCCGAGCTGGCCCTCGACCCTCTGGAACTTCGCATTCGGAATGGACTCACGACCCAATCTCGAACGGGTACCGGGCAGAAGATGGAGCAACCGGTGGCGCTCATCGAGACCATGGAGAAATGCGCTCGGGTGATGCGCTGGGAAAAGAGACGGCGAGAGTTGGACGCGCAGCCGAAGGACCTCAGGAAACGCCGCGGGATCGGGATGGCGGCCAGCTACCGGGGGTGTGCCCTGGGTGCGGAGGGCGTGGACGCCGCGGGCGCGGCCGTGTCGGTCCAGACCGACGGAAGTGTCATCGTGTGGTCGGGGCTGGCCGAGGTCGGACAGGGGTTCTATACGGTGATCGCCCAGGTGGCCGCGGAGGAGCTGGGCGTTCGCGTCTCGGACGTGACCGTCCTGCCGCTGGATACCTCCGTGATGGGGGACAGCGGTCCTTCGGTGGCTTCCCGGGCGACGATGATGGGCGGAGAGGCCACTCGAAAGGCGGCCGCCGTCCTGCGCCGGAGAATGCTGGCGGAAGCCCGGCGGACTCTCAACATTCGGTCGGCGCCTCTCGCCTTGGAGAACGGATGGGTCATCTCCACCCGGACCGGGGATCGCCGCATGCGGATTCGAGATCTGGCCGGGACCTGTTTCCAGAGCGGCGTGTGCCTGTTCGAGACGGGGTGGCACCGGGGGCCGGACATCCACTGGGACGAAAAAGCCGGGAAGGGGAACCCGTACTTCGCCTATGTGTATGGGACCAACATGGCGGAAGTCGAGGTGGACCGGGAGACGGGGGAGGTGGAAGTCGTGGCGTTCGCCTCCGCGCACGACGTCGGCCGGGCCGTCAACCCGCAGGGGGTACTCGGACAGGTTTACGGCGGTGTGGCGATGGGGTTGGGCTACGGTCTTCTGGAGGACGTCGAACACTCCGAGGGAAAGCTGTCTACGGTCAACTTCGACGAGTATCTGATTCCGACATCTCTGGACGTGCCGCGGGTCAAAGCGATCCTGGTGGAGAATCCGGATCGGCACGGCCCCTACGGGGCCAAGTCCGTGGGGGAGCCGACCAACGAGATCGCCGCCCCCGCCGTCGTCAACGCCGTCTTCCACGCCACGGGACGGCGCGTTCGCGACCTCCCCGCCAACCTGGAACGCGTGCGCCTGGGCAAGAAGTTGGTGAAGCCATGATTCGCGCCGTGAACTACAGAAGAATGTCGAGTGTCCCCGAGGCGTGTGAGGCGCTCTCCTCCCTGGGTTCCGGGGCGCGGCTCCTGGCGGGCGGGACGGATCTCGTCGTTTCCCTTCGGGATGAACCGGGAGGCGAGGATCTCACCCTGCTGGACGTGGGAAGAATTCCGGGGATGAACCGGATCGAGGAGAAGGACGGCCGTCTGGTGATCGGCGCGCTCGCGACGTTCGCAGAGATCGCGGCGTCCCCGCTCGTGCGGCGGTGTGCCCCCCCGCTGGCGACCGCGGCGGCGAAGATGGGCAATCCCCAGATTCGGAATCGGGCCACGCTCGGCGGCAACGTCTGCAACGCCTCTCCCTGCGCCGACTCCATACCGGCCCTCGTGGCGTTGGAAGCGCGACTCCACTTCGTCTCGGGAGTGGAGGACCGGCGGCTCTCGGTGGAGGACGCGATCGACGGGCCCTACTCGATGACTCTCGGGACGGAATGGTTCCTCACGGAAATCGAAGTGCCCTGTCTGCCGGCAAGCGCGCGAACCGCCTACGTTCGTCTGGCGCGCCGCAGAGCCGCAGCCAAAGCGCGAATGGCGGTGGCCGTGATCCTGCTGCCGGGCGAGAAGGACAGGCTCGACGACGTCCGCATCGGATGTGGGTCCGTCACCCCCCGGCCGCATCGCATGAAAAAGGCGGAGGGCGTGCTCCTGGGTTCGGTGGCGACGGCGGCACTCGTGTCGTCGGCTGCTGCGGCCGTGTCGTCGGAGATGGTGGAGGAGACGGGAGTTCGGTGGTCCACCGAATACAAAGCTCCCGTGGTAACGGCGCTTTCGGCCCGGGCGCTCCGTGAGGCCCTGGGTTGGGACGCCGATGGGAATGATCGGTAAGGTGGTGAATCCGGTGAACCGTGTCTCCGTACGGTGCAGAGTCAATGGGCGGGAATACGCGCTTCACGTCGACGCCGCGCTGACCCTGGTCGAGCTTCTTCGCGACCGTCTGGGGCTCACGGGGACCAAAGTCGGCTGCGGCATCGGGGAGTGCGGCGCCTGCACGGTGATCCTGAACGGAGAAGCCGTCAACGCGTGCCTCGTGCTTGCGGCTCAGGCCGACGGTGCGGAGATCATGACGGTCGAGGGACTCGAACGAGACGGCCGCATGGATCCGCTTCAGGAAGCCTTCATCGACCACGGCGCCGTCCAGTGCGGGTTCTGTTCGCCCGGAATGTTGCTGTCGGCCAAGGCGCTTCTCGCCCGAAATCCCCGGCCCACGGAAGAAGAGATTCGAGTGGCGATCTCGGGGAATCTCTGCCGCTGCACCGGGTATCAGCAGATCGTGGATGCGATTGCTGCTGCTGCGCAGAAAGAGTCCCGACGGAGTGACAAACCGTAGCTGCAATTGCCGCTGTTATACGGAAACAAAGGGAGCGAGGGCGGAAGAATGACAACACCGATTGAGACGTCCCGGATGCTCACGGTTCACCAGGCCGTGGCCGAAGCTTCCCGGTGCCTGTTCTGTTTTGACGCGCCCTGCACGAAGGCGTGCCCGGCGGCGGTGGACGTGGCCGGCTTCATTCGGCGAATCCGCTCCGGGAACTTCACCGGGGCGCATCGGCTGATCTGGGAACAGAACGTGCTGGGTGGGGTCTGCGGTCGCGTGTGTCCGACGGACCAGCTGTGCGAGGAGGCCTGCAGCACCACGGAGCTGTCGCGGCCCATTGAGATCGGCGCGCTGCAGGCCTTTGCGTGCGAGCACGAATTCCTCCCGGAGCCCCGCGGGGCGAAACCCTCGGGCGCCAAAGTGGCGGTGATCGGCGCCGGTCCGGCCGGCGTTGCGGCCGCGGCGGAGCTGGCGCGGCGCGGGTACCGGCCGACGGTCTTTGAGAAAACCGCGGAGGCCGGTGGGCAGGCGCGCTGGTCGATTCTGGAACCCAAGCTGCCGCGGGGCGTCGTGGAGCGGGAGATCGGCCGGCTTCGGGACCTGGGCGTGGTCTTTCGATTCAACGTTCGAAGCCTCAAGACGCTGTCGCGTTCCCGACTTCGAAAGCAGGGCTTTCGGGCTCTTTTTCTGGGCGCCGGATTGCCGGGAGGCTACTGTCTCAGTGTTCCGGGGGAGGATGCAGAGGGTGTGGGCTCGGGTCGGGAGCTCCTGGGTCGGGTGGCGGCGGCGAAGACGGCGCGGGATCTCCGGTCGATCAAGGCCGGAAAGCGAGTGGTGGTTGTCGGAGGAGGAAACGTGGCGGTCGATGCGGCCAAGGCGGTCATGCGCCTGGGCGCAAAGAAGGTGACGGCCGTCTGTCTCGAAGGGCCGGCGGAAATGCCCGCGTACCCGTCGGAAATCCAATCGGCCTGGGCGCTGGGTGTAGAATTCTTGACCCGCTCCCGAATCACGGAAATCATCTCCGACCGTCGGGGTCACGTATGTGGAGTACGGGGGGTCGGGATCGAGTGGAAAGTGCCGGGCAGGTACGTTCCGTCCAACGCCCGGGATCTTGCGGACACCGAGTTCTCTCTCCCTGCGGACAGGGTGTATCTGGCCATCGGACAGTGCCCGGACCCGGCCGTGGCCGAGAGCTACGGTGTTGCGACCGGCCGGCGTGGGCTCCTCAAGGTGAAGAAGAGAACGGGACAAACATCGGTTCCCTGGATCTTCGCCGGGGGCGACGGCGCCAGCGGTGGGGCCACCGTGGTCGAGGCGGTGGCCGAGGGAAAGCGGGCGGCCGAGGGGATCGACGAGTTCCTGCGATCCGGGAAGAGGGGGGGGAAGAGCCGTGGCTAAGGACGTGACGTTGACGATGGATTTCTGCGGGCTTCGGTTTGAGAATCCCTTCCTGCTTTCCGCCTCGCCCTGCACGGATGATCTCGACATGGCGAAGGACGCGCTCAAGGCCGGGTGGGCCGGCGTTGTCCTGAAGACGACGTCGGTCGCCTCCGAGGTCGTCGATCTGGCCTATCCGATGATGAGCAGCTTCCGCGTGGGAGACGAGGGGATGGTCGGGATGGGGAACGTCGATCTCATCTCGGAACACCACATCGACGTCGTCGAGAAACGGGTCCGGTCGCTGAAACGAGGGTTTCCGGAGAAGAGGATCGGCGCCAGCATCATGGGCGCGGCGCGTGAGGATTGGGAGGGTCTGGTCCGCCGGCTGGAAGCGGCCGGAGTCGACTTCATCGAGTGCAGCTTCTCCTGCCCGCAGGGCACGCTGGGATCGAAACCGGGGGCCATGCTGGCCCAGGATCCCGTGCTCGTGAGGCGCGTGGCGGGTTGGGTCAAGGGGGCCGCGCGAAGGGCGCCCGTCATCATCAAGATCACGCCCATGGTGGCGGACGTGGTCGAGGTGGCACAGGCCGTGAAAGAAAGCGGGGCCGACGCCGTCTGCGCGTCCAATACGATTCCCTCACTCATGGGGATCGACCTGGATACGTTCTGCCCGAATCCCTGCGTGGGCGGGCGGACCACCTACAGCGGGATGTCGGGGGCGGCCATTAAGCCCATCACGCTTCGCGTGATCGCGGAAATCGCACGACAGGTGGACATTCCGATCACGGGAACAGGCGGCGCGTGCAGCTGGAGAGACGCGGTGGAATTCATGCTGGTGGGTGCCGGGACGGTACAGTTTTGCACCGAGCCCATGCGGTACGGCTTCCGAATCATCGACGATCTGAAGGAGGGTCTCGAGTCCTTCCTGCGCGTGAAGGGGTTCTCGAGCCCGGCGGATCTGCTGGGGCGCGCGCTCCCGCACATCGTGTCGCACGACGACCTACCCCGACTCCGGGTGGTCTCTCACGTGATCGAAGAGAAGTGTATCCGGTGCGATCTGTGCCACGTAGCCTGCCGGGACGGCGGTCACCAGGCGATCGGGTTGAAGGCCGACCGCACGCCCGAGACGGACGAGGAGAAGTGCGTCGGATGCGGATTATGCGTCCAGGTGTGTCCGGTGACGGGCTGCATCGAGCTGGTCGAGAAAGGTCCCCTGCGGTAGCGGAGGACGGAGGACAAAGCATGGCGGAGCAGAAGGTCCTGGTCACCGGTGGGATGGTGATGACCCTGGGGAACGCCGGGGAGGTGATTCCTTCGGGCGGGGTGCTGGTCGAAGGATCCGTGATTCACGCCGTGGGAGACGGGGCGGCCCTGAGTGAAGCGCACCCGGATGCGTCCCGGGTGGACTTCGGCGACAAGCTCGTGATGCCGGGATGGATTAACGCTCATACCCATCTCTACAGCGCGCTTGCGCGCGGCATGCCCTTCTCCGGCGAGGCGCCGTCCAACTTCGTTGAGATCCTGGATCGTGTCTGGTGGAAACTGGACAAACAGCTGGACGGAGAGGCCGTCACCATGAGCGCGTTGGTGGGCCTCATGGATTGCCTGCGCCACGGGGCCACCACGATCATCGACCACCACGCCAGCCCCTTCGAGTGCCGCGGGAGTCTGTCCAGGATGGCGGAGGCGGTGGAAGAGGTCGGCGTGCGGGCGTGCCTCGCCTACGAGGTATCCGACCGCGACGGTCCGGAAGCGGCGAAGGCCGGAATTGAGGAAAACCGTTCGTTCATCGAGGCGTGCCGGCGCAGGTCGAGCGAGCGGCTGGCGGCCAGTTTCGGGCTGCACGCGTCCTTCACGCTCTCGGATGAGACGCTCGCCCGGTGCGTGGAAGCGGCCGGGGGCGCCGGCTTCCATGTCCACGTGGCCGAAGACCGGGCCGATCTGGAAGATGCCCGCAAGCGGTGCGGAACATCGGTGGTCGGCCGGCTGAACGATCTCGGGATCCTGGGGCCCCGGACGCTGGCCATCCACTGCATCCACGTCGACGAGGGGGACATGGACATCCTGGCGGCGACGGAGACGAAGGTCGTCCACAATCCCCAGTCCAACTGCAACAACGCCGTGGGAACCGCCGACGTGCTGTCGATGCTGGGCAAAGGCGTGATGGTCGGGCTGGGATCGGACGGGTTCAGCGCCAACCCCCTGGACGAGCTTCGGGTCGCCAACATTCTCCACAAGCTGGTGAAACGGGACCCCCGAGTGGGAACGATCGAGGTCTGCGACCTTCTGTTCAAGAACAATCCGAAGATTGCGGGTCTATTCTTCGACAAACCGCTGGGGGTGCTGGAGGCGGGCGCGTACGCGGATCTGGTCGTGCTGGACTACCGGCCGCCCACGCCCCTTCACAGGGACAATCAGATCGGCCACCTGCTCTTCGGAATCGCCGGCACCCCGGTCGATTCGGTGATGGTGGGCGGGCGATGGCTGATGCGGGCCGGGGAGCTGGTGGGCATCGACGAAGCAGACGTCCTGGCGCGGTCGCGGGCGGCGGCCGCCCGATTGTGGGAACGACTCTAGCCTGTATGATGCATGGACCGGAGCCATGCATCATGCAGGCGGAGCAATGGAGCCATCGATCAATAGAGCAATAGATTCCGGAAAAAGGCATCATAGAGGAACACAGGCTGCTCCATTGATCGGCGAAACGGCTGCAACCCAACGAGACGTACCGAGAGGGTATCCAAGCATCGACGTCACGACCCTGAAGGAGGAGAGGAATGATCACACAGGGATTTCGGGGAAGAGATTTCATCACTCTTCTGGACTACACGAAGGAGGAAGTGGAAACGATTTTGGACGTGGCGCTGGACCTGAAGAAGAAATACGCGACGGGTGAGCCGCACAAGCTGCTGGACGCCAAGTCGCTCTTCATGATTTTCTACAACCAGTCGTTGCGGACGAGAAACAGCTTCGAGGCCGGCATGACGCAGTTGGGCGGGCACGCGCATTTTCTGGATCCCGGCAAGATCTATGCTCCCGCGCTCGAAGGCGACGAGAAGGCGTACTCCACCGAGCGCGTATCCGATGTGGCCCGGACGCTGGCGCGAATGGGTGACGCGATCTCGATCCGGATGTACGGAGATCCGGTGGGTTGGGTCTACGGCAGAGCCAATCTCGTTCTCAACGAGTTTGCCCGGTGGGCCGACATTCCCATCATCAACATGGAGTGCGACAAGTACCACCCGTGCCAGGGCCTGGCGGACATCCTCACGATCAAAGAAAAACTGGGCACGTTCAAGGGCAAGAAGTTCGTGATGTCGTGGGCCTACTCGCCGAGCTGGGAAAAGCCGATGAGCGTTCCGCAGAGTGCCGTGATCGCGACGACGCTGATGGGAATGGACGTCGTACAGGTGCAGCCCGAAGGGTTCGACCTCGATCCCGAAGTCGTCAAGGCCTGCAAGCGAAACGCTCGGGCCGCGGGCGGGTCCTTCGAAGTCATGTACGATATGGACCAGGCTTTCGAAGGCGCGGACGTGGTGTACCCGAAGAGCTGGACCGTGCTGGAGAGCCTGCCGCCGTTCTCGAAGAAGTTCAACCTGGCGGCGACGAAGCGAATGTTCGCCAAGAACAAGCACTGGATCTGCGACAAGGACAAGCTCAAGAAGGCCAAGAAGGATGTGCTCTACATGCACTGCCTGCCGTGCGACCGGGGATTCGAGGTGACGAACGACGTGGTCGACGGACCGAACTCGGTTGTGTTTGATGAGGCGGAGAACAGACTTCATGTGCAGAAGGCCGTGATGGCTCTGACGATGCGCTAGGCGGAGCGGACGGTCGAGGGAGAAAAGGCGAAACGATGGCGAAATCGAAGCTTTACGGAAGAGATCTGATTTGCACACAGGACTGGTCGGTCGAAGAGCTGAACGAGGCACTCGATCTGGCGGTCGACATGAAGGCCAACCGGTTCTCGGAGGGGCACCTGGGTATCCTCAAGGGGCGGACCTTCATGATGTTCTTCTACAATCCTTCGGTGCGGACGCGCCAGTCCTTCGAAGGCGCGGCCACCGAGTTGGGCGGGCATGCGCAGTTCCTGGAGCCGAAGGCCATGCGGTTGAAGACGAAGCACAGTGCGGGGGAGACCATCGAAGACGCGGCAAAGGTCATGACCCGCTACGCCTGCGGGATCGGCATTCGGATTCTCGAGGACAAGATCGACGCCTACGGCGACGGAGATGCGCTTCTCCTGGAGTATGCGAAACACGCCGACATTCCCATCATCAACATGGCCGACGACAAGTTTCATCCCTGCCAAGGACTGGCGGACGTGATGGGGTTGCGGCAGCACCTGGGGACGAAGGACGTCAAGGGCAAGAAGCTCTTGCAGGTCTGGTCCCATGGGGCCCTGGCGCGCTCGTGGTGCTCGGTGCAGGAGAGCCTCCTGATCAATTCCCGCTTCGGGATGGACGTGACGCTGGCCCACCCGGAGGGGTACGATCTCGACCCGGACGTCGTGGCAGAGGTGGAGGCCAACTGCAAGGCAAACGGCGCGGCTTTCGAGATCGTCCATGATCCCGCCGAGGGTTACACGGGCGCGGATGTCGTGTACGCCCGAAACTGGATGAGTCCGAAGGCTTACGAGAATGGCTTCGACAAGGAGCCGGAAGTCCGCAAGGCGCTCGGGTACCCGGAGTGGATCTGTGACCGGGAGAAGATGGAGCGAACCCGCAACGCGCTCTTCATCCACCCGATGCCGGTGGATCGGGGTCATGAGGTGACCGATGAGGTGGCCAGCGGCCCCCGGTCGATCATCTACGACGTGGCGGAAAACCGGCTTCATGTTCAGAAGGCCGTCATGGCGCTGACGATGGGGGAGTAGCGAATGGGAAGACTGGCGGTGATCGCGATTGGGGGGAATTCCCTGATCAAGGATAAGGAACACCAGAGCGTTGCAGACCAATATGAGGCCGTGGCGGAGACCTGCCGTCACATCGCAGGCCTGATCGAGGAAGGGTACGACCTGGTCATCACTCACGGGAATGGGCCGCAGGTGGGGTTCATTCTCCTTCGCTCCGAGCTGGCGAGCGAGATCCTGCACCCGGTGCCGCTGGATTCGTGCGGCGCGGATACCCAGGGCGCCATCGGGTATCACATCCAGCAGGCGCTCACCAACGAGTTCCGGGAGCGCGGCATCGACAAGCGGGCGGCCACGGTGATCACTCAAGTCGTGGTCGACCGGAACGATCCGGCGTTTCAGAAACCGAGCAAGCCCATCGGCCCGTTCTACGAGAAGGACAAAGCGGACGAGTATCGGGTGAAGCGGGGCTGGACCGTGGTCGAGGACGCCGGCCGGGGTTACCGCCGCGTGGTCGCTTCGCCCGAACCCAGGGAGATCGTTGAGGAAGAGGCGATTCGAACGCTTTCCCGGGCGGGGTTCGTAGTGGTGTCCGTGGGAGGTGGGGGGATTCCCGTGATTCGAGACGACCAGGGGAATCTTGTCGGCACGGCGGCCGTGATCGACAAGGATCTCGCTTCGGGACTCCTGGCGTCGCGAATTGGCGCCAAGGATCTTATCATTTCCACGGCGATCGAGAACGTGGCCCTCCATTTCGGAAAGCCGGAGGAGCAGCGTCTCTCGAAACTGTCGCTGGACGATGCTCGCCGTTATCTTGCGGAGGGCCACTTCGCCCCGGGAAGCATGAAACCGAAGATCGAGACCGCCATCCGCTTCCTCGAACATGGAGGGAAGCGGGTCATCATCACGTGTCCCGAGGTAATCGTCGAGGCGGTTCGCGGGGAGCGGGGGACAACGATCGAGAGCTGAGGACGCCGATGGGACAGCCCGTAGGTCTGAAATGCGTGGCGTGCGGCAAGACGTACGATTCCAATTCGCGCCTCTTCACGTGTGACGATTGCGGTCCGGAGGGCACGCTGGACGTCCTCTATGATGTGAGAACGGTGTCGAGGCTGTTGACCCGGGAGTCTCTCGAGCGGTCGAAGGACTACACGATCTGGCGGTACCTGCCGCTCCTTCCCGTTGATGAGGAGACGCCGCGGGCGCCGCTGAGCGTCGGCTGGACGCCCCTCTACGGGGTCGAACGCCTCGGCCGGGAGATCGGCTGTCCGGATCTGTTCATCAAGGACGACGGGCGTAACCCGACGGCTTCCTTCAAGGATCGGGCGAGCGCCGTCGGAATCGCCAAGGCCGTGGAACTGGGTCGGGACATCGTCACCTGCGCGTCCACGGGAAACGCCGCCTCTTCGCTGGCCGGCCTCTCGGCGAGCATGAATCTTCGAAGCGTGATCTTCGTTCCGGCGGCCGCGCCCAAAGCGAAGATCGCGCAGCTTCTGATCTACGGCGCCAGAATTGTCTTGATCGAGGGCACGTACGATGAGGCGTTCGATCTGTGCTTTGACGCGGCGGCATCGTGCGAGTGGTACTGCCGGAATACGGGGATCAACCCGTACCTCTCGGAGGGTAAGAAGACGGCGGCGCTCGAGATCGGCGAGCAGCTGGGCTGGCGCTCTCCGGACAAGGTGTTTGTCTCTGTCGGGGACGGCTGCATTATCGGAGGGCTCTGGAAGGGATTCCGGGACCTGGTCGACATCGGTCTTCTCGATCGAATGCCGCAGCTGGTCGGGGTTCAGGCCGAAGGGTGCCGGCCGATCGTGACGGCGGTCGAAACGGGCGAGCCGGTTGAGTGGGTGACGCCCAAGACGCTTGCGGACAGCATCTCGGTGGGCCGGCCGCGCGACGCGCGAAAGGCGGTCCGCGCGATCACCGACTCGGGAGGCTTCGGCGTGGCGGTGTCCGATGAGGAAATCCTGGATGCCATGCGGGTCCTCGGTCGCGGTACCGGGATCTTCGGCGAACCCGCGGGCGTGACGGGGTTCGCCGGACTCCGCCGGGCAATTCGGGAGGGACTCGTGGGTGCAGGCGAGCGGGTGGTGGTTCTGGTCACCGGCAACGGGCTGAAAGACGTGGAGAGCGCGCTCAGGGCCGTGGAGGAACCGCCGCGCGCCGCGCCCGACCTGGCGGAGGTTCGCCGGGTGGTGGAGAAGCATTATCCGGATTGCCTGGGATAGGCAAACTGGACGAATCGGACGTACACCAGGCGGGTTCGTGAGCAGGCTTCGGCCGCCGCGAGCGGCCACGGGCTGAGCCATCGATCAATGGACCAACTAGACCGCAATGGAGCAGGGTGTGTTCTTCTACGATGCCTTTGTCCAGAATCTATTGCTCCATTGCTCCATTGCTCTATTGCTCCATTGCTCTGCCTGGATGATGTGTGGCTCCGCGTGCCGGAGCCACACATCATCCAGGCTAGTGCAAATACCCCAGGGACCGCAAGTGATCCTTGAGTTCGACACTCAGTTCCACGGGTTCTGCAGGCGTTCTGTCGCCCCGATCGATCCAGACATAGAATCCGGGTCCCGTCTCGGGCGGAGCGTCGAAGAGGGCGGGTGACTCGATCGGGAAATCCAGCGACAGGGGTAGCTGGCTGGGCTCGACGGCATCTCCCCCGACGAACACGTGGTCGAAGGCAGGCTCGCCGCCGATCCGGAGGTCCACGTCGAGAGATCCGTCCGGAGGAATCATCGCCAGACGGATTTCGCCGGGATGGACGGACTCGAACATGAGGCGGCGCCGGTCGTCGGGAACCCGCAACCGGCAAGCCCGATCCCCGGCGGTTTCAATCCCCGCAAGGACCACATGGAGATTTCCGATTTCGCCGGAATAGACGTGCCCTTCGTCACCCGGTATCCAGCGAACGCACAGCCGCCAGGGAATGAGCTCCCCGGCCATGTTGAGCAGGTCCCCCGTCAGGGCATCCACGAGAGGGGCTTCCGTGGTCTCCACATTGTCTGATTCGAGAGGATCGGAACGGAGATCGTAGAGCTCCCTCGTCCCGTCGTTGAGATTCATGATCAGTTTGCGGCCACCGCTCGCGAGTGAGATGAGATTCGTGCTGTAGCGCGACGTATCTGTGAAGATGAGCGGATCCCACGCGTCGGTATTCTCCGAAACGAGAGGCCAGAGATCTTCTCCCTGCGCGCCGGTGGGGGGAGGAAGACCGGCGGAAGCCAGAAGGGTGGGCATCACGTCGAGCAGCCGAACCGGTTCCGGCACACGGACTCCCCGGTGCGCGCCGCGGGGATCGGAAATGACGAGGGGAACGGCGGTGAGCTCGCGGTAGAGCGTGTGTGCGTGTCTCCAGCGGCCCCGCTCGAAGAACTCCTCGCCGTGGTCGGCGGTGACCGCGATCACCGTTCGGTCCGCCAGGTCTCGAGCGCCGAGCGTGTCGAGAACCCGGCGGATATTGGCGTCCACATATGCGATGGCCGCGTCGTAATGGGCCAGGATGTGGAACTTATGGCTCGGTTTGACGGGGTGCTTTTCGTAGTGGCGGGGGCCGGCGTAGAGCCAGTCATGGATCAGTTCATTGCCGGTGAAGAGCCGGCGGTAGGGATCGGGAACCGCGTACTTGACGTGCGCGTCGAAGTAGTGAAGGAAAAGAAAGAACGGCTCCTCGACGCCCTCGAGCCACTGAAGGCCGCTGTCGGTCACGGCGCGGGCCTGAATCTTGTATTCCGGCTCGATCTGCTTGAACATGTCGGCCTGGAAGTCTTCGAAGTAGTCGAACCCCCGGTCAAAGCCGAATGTCGGCCCGACGTACGTGCAGCTGACGACGCCGCCGCAGTGGTACCCTTCCGCCTGGAGGATCTCGGCAAGCATCGGAAGACCCGAAGGAATCCCACAGCCGTCGTCGACGACGCCGTGCGTGAGCGGGTGGGTCGAGGAAAACAGGGTGGCGTGGGATGGGAGGGTCCACGGAGACGCGGCCGTGACGTTCTCAAAGAGCACGCCGGACGCGGCCAGCGAATCGATCGTGGGGCTGGTGGCGCGCTCGTATCCGTAGCAGCTCAGGTGGTCCGATCGGCAGGTGTCTATTGAAATCAGGACGATGTTCGGGGGCCTCTCCTTCTGCGCGCAGCCGGACGCGACGACGATGCTCAGAAGCACCGACATAGCGTGAAGAGAGCGTATCCGCGGCTTCTGCATCCGAGCATTCCTCAGAGTCCGGTGAGCGCCTGAGAGACTACCCTCAAGGCTAGCATCGGCCGGAGGCGGAGTCAAGTTGAGGGGGAGGAGACCCGCCCCACGGACGGCGTTCGTTTCTCGCGGGCCCGCGTCATGGACCTCAGAAGCCGCACGGATAGGTTCGCCCTGGGCCGAATCCGGACCTAGAGACGCGAGAGCAGCACGCGCACCTCATCGATCCGCGGGTAGTCGGGCGATTCATCGATGATTCGGTGAAGCTGGTCCCGCGCTTCCTCCGGCTTCCCCGCCTCAAGACACGCCAGAGCGAGATGATGCGCGATGTCGGGCACGAATGTGCCCTCGGCGGCTCTACGGAGTTCGACCACGGCCTCCTCGGCGCGTCCCAGCTTGAGATATCCCCATCCCCGCGTGTCCAGGAACGCCCGCTCGGTGGGATCCAGGACTACGGCGCGTTCGGCAAGTTCGACGCCGCGGGCGACGTCTTCCCCGGAATCGATGAGCTCCCAGGCGAGTGCGTTGTACGCGTCCGGATCCTCGGGGAACCGGACGATGCACTCCTCGAAGAGAGAGATTCCCTCGCGGGGGAAACCCGCCTCGATCAGACTCAGGCTCAGATGGTTGAGAAGCTGGGGCGGCAGCGGGTCCATTTCGAGAAGGCGTCGTCGCTCGGTCGCATACTCGCTCATTCGTCCCATGCGGGCCAGCGCCAGAGTCAATTCGGTCTGGACGGCCGACGGATCGGGCACGAGCGGTATGCTTCGACGATAGGCCTCGAGGGCCTCGGATTCGCGCCCGGCCTTCTCGAGCGACTGGGCCAGCCACATGTGGTAGAGCGGGTCGTCGGGGTAATCGCCCGCCAGCCCGCGCCAGACTTCGGAGGCCTCGAGGAACCTCTCCTGACGCTGGAGCGCGCGCGCCAGAAGGTCCCGAGTCTCCACGAGGTTGGGAGCGATGGCGAGCGCCCGGCGGAGTTCCTCTTCGGCGCGGGACCAGTCTTGCTCGTCCATGTGGCGGCGGCCGCTCTCCACATGAACCATCGTGCCGATTCGATCCTTCGGGTCGGGTCCGGTGAAAAGGCTGTCCTCCAGGCCGGGATCATTGATGGTGTTGGACACGCGGCCCAGGTAGCCGAGGCTGAGAAGACGGGCTTCGGTCTCGGGGTCGATCTGGGACACCGGGCGGGGTTCCTCGGGTGGAGCACTGAACTGTTGGAGATCGGCCGCAAGCCGTTTGCGAAGCGCGTTGGCCGCGTCCGCGTGCTCGTCGATGACGTTCTGGGTCTGGCCGGGGTCCGCGTTGAGATCGTAGAGCTCTTCCCGGGGCGCCGCGACGTAGAGCCAGCGATCGGTCCTGAGCGATCGAAGGCCGCTCCAGCCGTACCGGAGGCGGGCAAAATAGGTCTCGGCGTGGGAACGGCCGGGCCCAACGGACTCGGACGCGTCGCGAAGAAGCGGCATCAGCGAAGATCCCTGAACGCAGGCGGGTGCATCGATTCCAAGAAACTCGAGGAGCGTCGGCATGACGTCGACCAGCTGGACGACCGCGGGAGTTCTCTGATTCGGGGCGATTCGCTCCGGAAACGACCAGATCATGGGAACGCGAAGGGTGCTGTCGTAGAGAAAGATCCCGTGGTAGCGCTCACCGTGATCCCAGAGGCTCTCGCCGTGATCGGACGTGAAAATCCAGAGGGTCCGCTCGCGGGGGCAGATGGTCTCGAGCTTCTCGGTGATCTCCCCGAGGCAGAAATCGGCGTAGGCGATCTCGCCGTCGTAGGGCGCATCCTCAAAACGCTCCGAGAAAGGCGGGGGTGGCAGATAGCGCAGATGGGGATCGAAATAGTGGAGGAAGATGAAGTAGGGGCCGGTTCCGGATTGCACGCCGATCCATTCCTCGACGGCCCGGTTCAGCAGTCCCGCGGGCCGCTCGGAATCGCGGGGAAAGTGGCCGTCGTAGGTGTCGAAACCCTGGTCGAGGTTGAATCTCCCGTCGAGAGGAAACGCCCCGATGAAGGCGGCCGTCGTATAGCCGTTTTGGCCGAGGATCTCCGCCAGCGTGACCTGCTCGTCGGGGATGGTGTAGGACGCGTTGTCGCGGATCCGGTGGAACTCGGGATAGGTGCCGGTGAAGAGCGTGGTGTGACCCGGCAGGGTCAGCGGAACCTGCGCGTAGGCGCGCTCGAAGAGCAGCCCCTCGGCGGCCAGCCGGTCCACCGTTGGGGTGGATGCGGTCGTGTGACCGTAGCAACCGAGATGATCCGCCCGGCAGGTGTCGAAGACGACCAGGACGACGTTGACGGGTGGGTCCTTTCGAAAAAGGACCACGGCGGCGACGACCGCTGCCACCAGGACAAGGACGACGATCAAAATGACGGCCCGCTTCATGCTCCGATCTCCCCGCGAATCCGTAGCCAAGATGCGTGAACACTACAAACTATCATTGGAGAATCATGGAGTCAAGCGACAGAACGGGGCGATGGGCCGACACGGCGACCGCGCGAGGGCACGGAAGCGCGACAACCCGAAACCCCAGGCACAGATTTCACAGATGTGCACAGATCCAGAACCCGAAACACTATCCGCAGATTACGCAGATTACGCAGATCAACTCTGTGGCCGGAAGTCCTGTGCCAAGAAACCGGCCCAGGTCTCCCGGCCGGGGTGGATGCAATCCATTTCCACCCCATTTCCGATTTCCGATTTGCCATTTCCGATTTCCGGCCAACCCAAGCGAATCGGAAATGGGAAATCGGAAATCGCGAATCGGGAGCCGCGTCTTGGAGCAGATGCTTGACTTTTGGCCTCACGCGTCGTATGGCGGGGAGGAAGGTCCGGAAAATCTCGGCGCAGGTGTAAACGATCCCGGGCCTTTCTGCGACTCCATGGGTGAGACCGCCGGGCCCGGAATCGTCCGGGCCCACCCGGAGTGACCCGGAGGCATGGGATGGAAACCTCGAACGATCGGGATTCGGGCGGAAGATCCAAGGCCGAAGCGGATAGGGATCTCGCCGAGCGGGCAGCGGCCGGCGAGGAAGAAGCCTGGCGGGAGATCTACGATCGAACCCGGGACCGCCTCTTCGCTCTCCTGTCCTACCACGTCGGGGACCGCGACGAGGCCCTGGACGTTCTTCAGGAAACGTTCGTCTCGGCCATCCGAAACATCGATCGGTTCTCCGGGGAAGGCAGTCTCGAAGGTTGGCTGGCCGTGATCGCCCTCCGGCGGGCGGCGGATTGGAAACGCCGCTTCGTGCCCCGCCTCAGGCGGACGCGGCCGCTGGAGGAAGCTCGAACGGTGGAGGCCGACGGGCCGCCCGAGATTCGGTTGTCGGGCGAATCCCTGTGCTTGAGGGAATCGCTGGCGAAACTCTCGAGCCGGCAGCGGACCGCCCTGCTTCTCCGGGAGCTCCAAGATCTGAGCTTCGCGGAGATCGGCCGGGCGATGCGCTGCAGCGAAGCCACGGCCCGGGTACACCACTTGAGAGCGCGGGAAAGAATGCAGGCTCTGCTGACACCCGGGATTTCCCCCACGGGAACCCTTTGCGCCGAGGAGTGAGAGTCATGAAGGAGAAACTGGAGCGCCACAAGGATCGCTTGAGCGAACGGGAAGCGAGGGCCGTCTGGAACGGGATTCGCCGGCGGGCATTTCGGCCCCGGAAGTCGTGGCACTGGGTGTGGGCGGTCGGGACCCCGGTGGCCGTGGCCACCGCCGCGCTTCTCATCTTCGTGATCGGGCGGGGACCGGATCTGGACGTAACGCCTCGAGAGACACAGGTGACCGCGCCGGACGTAGAGCGGTTGATGACGGCGGCGGAGCCGGAAAAGAAGGGAGTGGGGACGCGCGGTGAGGCTCTTGAGATTGCCGCCGACGTGGTGGTCCCTGATGCGGGTGACGAGGCATTGGAGCCACGTGGGAAGCAAGGTCAACACCTGACGGAATCCACGGCAAAGGGACCGGAGCAGGCAGAGAAAGCATTTCCTTCCAAGCAGACAGTGCAACCGAAGAAAGAGAGTGCGCCAAGGCCTGTCCCGCAGACGGCGCGGGAGGAAGGGGGCGGCGGGGATGCGAAGCAGGATGATACCTGGGACGAGATCAGGGTCCGGACGGTGGGTCCGGGCGAAGGTCCTGTCGCCAAGTCGACAACCGGAGGTGTGACATATCGCAATGGCGTGATCCACGTGCGCGGTGGGCGATCCTCGGAGGTGAAGTACTACGTCGATGGAACGTCGGTGACCGAGCCCGACCTTAACGGCGTGACTCCCAAGAACGTCGCCAAGATGAACGTGCTCAGCGGCGGCTTCGACCAGGAGTACGGCAATGCCCAGAGCGGGCCTCCCATGGCCCACGGCGGTGTGGTTCCTCCGAACGGCGAGGACGTGGACGCCATGTTCTTCAAGCACTACGGCGTGAATCCCTTCATCCCCGCCGAGGATGACAACCTCTCGACCTTTGCGATCGACGTGGACACGGGGTCCTACACGGTCTGCCGCGCGTACCTGGAGGACGGACACCTGCCGCGGCCGGACGCGGTCCGTGTGGAAGAGTTCGTCAACTTCTTCTCGCATGATTACGATCCGCCGAGGAGGGGCGACTTCGCCATTCATCTGGAAGCGGCCCCGTCGGAGTTCGGTGAGGATCTGGTGCTCTTGCGGGTGGGTCTTCAGGGCCGGGTGGTCGCCGAAAGAGACCGCAAGCGGTCGAATCTGGTGTTCGTGATCGATACGTCCGGATCGATGAATCGTGAGAACCGGCTGGAGCTGGTCAAGCGGGCTCTCATGGCGCTCGTGAACCGGATGGACCGCCGGGATCGAGTCGGGATCGTGGAGTACGGAAGCCGCGGCCGGGTGGTGCTCCGGCCGACGTCCTTCGCCGACGCGGATGACATCATCGACGCCATCGAGGATCTCCGCCCGAACGGTTCGACCAACGCCGAGGAGGGATTGCGGCTGGGCTATGAGATGGCGGACCGGGCCTACGACCCAGACGCCAACAACCGGGTGATTCTCTGTTCAGACGGCGTGGCCAACGTGGGGCGCACCGGACCCGAGGGAATTCTCAAGACCATCAAGGAAGAAGCGCGCCGCGGGATCTACCTGACGGCGGTCGGCTTCGGAATGGGTAACTACAACGATGTTCTCATGGAGCAACTGGCTGACCATGGGGACGGCCACTACTACTACGTGGACGAGATGAAGGAAGCCCGGCGCGTGTTCACCGAGAATCTGACGGGAACGCTCCAGACGATCGCACGGGATACGAAGGTCCAGGTCGAGTTCAATCCGAAGGTCGTGAGGCGCTACCGCCTGATCGGCTACGAAAATCGAGACGTGGCCGACGAGGATTTCCGGAACGACCGCGTGGACGCCGGCGAGGTGGGGTCCGGGCACCAGGTGACCGCACTCTACGAGGTGCGTCTCGAGGACCGGGCGAAGGGCGGGCGGATGGCGACGGTTCGGCTCCGCTGGGAGAATCCCGAGACAGGGCGGGTGAGGGAGATCGACGAGAAGATCGACGCGTCGGATATCCACGGCCGCATGAAGAATGCGTCATGGAGCTTTCGCCGGGATGCGGCCGTGGTGGAGTTCGCCGAGATTCTGAGGCAGAGCTACTGGGCGCGGGAGGGTGATCTTCGCGATGTCGAGCGGCTGCTGGACCGGCTGGCCGACGACCACGGGGCGGACCTCCGCGGGGCGGACCTCCGCCGGGCGGACCGAGAGACGCTCGAGCTCCTCGACCTCGTCCACGAGGCGAGGCTCCTGTGGGACGAAGAGGGGATCGACAATCCCTGGCGGAACGATGATTGGAGGGGAGGGGAGTGGGAGGAGGACTAGCCCGCGTTCCACACGTTGGCTCCAAGATCCAGCGGAGGCCCATCCCGAACAAGGGGGATGGGCCTCGCTTGTGGTGAGTTGGACCCGGGGCGTCGCCGTGTGGGGAAGCGGTGGCTCCCCTTCTTCTACCTCTCGGTGCGCGCTACTTCACCTCGGCGTACGTGCCCTCCGCGGTTGCCCTCGCCCTTTCCTCTTGTGACATCTCGGCCAGGCGCTCCACCTCCTTGACATCCAGCCCGACCCCCTCGGCCACCCGGCGGCCGTACTCGGCATCCGCCTTATAGAAGACGGCCGCCTGCCGCAGCCGGATCCGCTTCTTTGCTCCCCCGAGGTGATCCACGATGTTGCCGACGAGATGATCCCGGTCCTCGTCGGTCATGACCTTACGGTACAGATTACCCGCCTGGACGAAATCGTCGTTGGGGTGGGTGTACGGTTGGCGCGCCGCCATTCCGGAGATTTCAAAGGGCGGCTCGCCCGCGTTCGGATCGGGTTCGGACCCGCCGAAGCTGTTGGGATAGTAGTTGGGAGCCCTGCCCGCGTTCCCGTCAAAGCGCATGTGACCATCGCGCTGGTAGTTGCTCGCGGCCGTCGCCTTGGGAGCGTTCACCGGCAGCAGCTGGTAGTTGGACCCCAACCGGTACAGATGCGCGTCGTGGTAAGAGATAATGCGGGCCTGAAGCATCTTGTCCGGCGAGGGAGCGATTCCGGGCACGAGGTTGCCGGGGGAGAACGCAGACTGCTCGACCTCGGCGAAGTAGTTTTCGGGATTCCGGTCGAGGACCATCTTGCCCACGGGGATCAGCGGAAAGTCCCCATGCGGCCAGACCTTGGTAATGTCGAACGGGTCGAAGCGGTAGTCCTTGGCCTCTTCCGGCGTCATGATCTGTACATAGACCGTCCAGGAGGGATACTCGCCCCGCTCGATCGCGTTCCACAAGTCCTGGGTCGCGTGATCGGGGTCCTTTCCCTTCATGACCTCGGCTTCCTGCCGGTTTAGGTTCCGGATCCCCTGGTCGGTCTTGAAATGATACTGGACCCAGAAGTGCTCGCCCTTCTCGTTGTACCATTTGAACGTGTGGCTGCTGTACCCGTTCATGTGACGGTAGGTCTTGGGCGTGCCCCGGTCCGAGAAGAGAATGGTGACTTGATGGACGGATTCGGGAGTGAGGGAGAGAAAATCCCAGAACATGTCGGGATTCGGAAGATTGGTTCCCGGGTCGCGCTTCTGCGTGTGGATGAAATCCGGGAACTTGAGCGGGTCTCGAATGAAGAAGACGGGCGTGTTGTTCCCGGTCATGTCGTAGTTCCCGTCTTCGGTGTAGAACTTGACCGCGAACCCGCGAGGATCGCGCGCCGCGTCGGCCGAGCCCTTCTCGCCGCCCACCGTGGAGAAACGGACGAATACATCCGTACGCTTTCCGATCTCGGAGAGGAACCTGGCCTTGGTGTACTTGGCGACGTCGTGCGTCACCTCGAAGTACCCGTGGGCGCCGGCGCCCTTCGCATGGACGACGCGCTCGGGGATGCGTTCGCGGTTGAAGTGGGCCAGCTTCTCCTGCAGATGGATGTCCTGGATCAGGATGGGACCCGGGGACCCCGCCGTGATGCTGTTCAGATCATTGTCGACAGGGGCACCTGAGGCCATGGTCAGCTTCTTGCGTCTTGCCATCGCACACCTCCTGGACTGTGTCATGGGCATTCGGGCTATGGGTTTCTCTCAATCTAGGTTTTCGAGCCGGTCACGTCAAGGGGTTGAGAGGTGAGGTCTGAATCATCGCCGACCACCCATCTTGATCAGAAATATCTCAAGGCCGCTGCTGATTCTTGGGCCTACAGACGGGCAGTGGGGGCCGATGTGTGCCCGCGCGTTGGACCAGTCGTATTCCCATGACAAGCATCGGAAAAGGGGTCGGAACTCTCAGACCTGTGGGGAGGAACGTGTCAGAAACGGGTGGCTGTCCCCATGGAGGGACAGCCACGTTGTTGGATACTGCACCAAAAAGGGTGACTGTCCCTATGTGGGGACAGTCACCTATTTTCGTCAGAGATATCTCAAGGCCGCTTTCTGTTCCTGGGCTTGCCGACGGATCGAGATAGGGTCGGACGCTACTGCCATGTGGGATAGCTTGCCTGAACAGGTGGCTGACCCCGATTTTCCCCACCTACCGGAACATGGCCTTGAGACCCGACCAGGTCGACTTTTCTACACGTGTGGGACCTCCTCCACAGGGGCACCCGACTCCGTAGACCCCGATGCGCCCACAACCGTACCCCTCCACACACGGGGAGCAGTCTTGCAGGTATAGACAATCGTCACAGAACAGAGGGTCTTCGTAAATGTTGCCGCTGACCCCGCCCTGCCCCGCGATGCACCCGACCCAGTCCCCGCCGGCGTTTCCATAGACGTCGCAGCAGGTGAGAGTGGGCGTGCTTCCACTATCGTAGCAGTAGAACGCTTCCCCCTGAACGGCGAAGGCGATGATTGTGTTCCGCACAGTCGCCGGCGACGAATTTCCGCACGCAATCCCCCCGCCCCTCCCGTAGGGAGTGTTTTCCGCGCTGTTTCCAACGATCGTGCAGTCGGTGAGGGTCAGGGAGCCGTAGTAATCGCAGTCAATTCCCCCGCCGCCCGCGTCGCCGCTGCCGTGGGCGCTGTTTCCGAAGATGGCGCAGCCCGTGATCTCTGGATGGCACCAGCGAGAACAAGAGATCCCTCCGCCGTCATCCTCGGAGTGATTCTCCCGGACGATGCAGTTGCTGATGTGCGGGGAGGAGTGCTCCCAGCCGTGGATTCCCCCCCCGTCCCATCCATCGTTCTCCGTGAATGTGCAGCGAAAGACGAAGGGATCGCAGTAGTGGCGGCAATCAAGGCCGCCGCCGTGGCCCACGGCGGAATTCTGAGTGAATGTACATTCCTCGATTCTCGGAGAGGAATAGTCGTAGCAGAGCATTCCGCCGCCGCAGTTGTCGGGATGTTCGGCACCCGTAGCCAGCCCCCCGGTAATCGTGAATCCGAGGATCTTGGCCGCGTCGTCGACGCCGTTGCAGTAGAGAACGCGACCCTGCTGCTGGGCGTCGATGGTGACGCACTCGGCCTTGCCGGTCTCACTTCGCAGGGTAACGCCCGACTTCATGACGATGTCATGTTCATAGTACGTTCCGCACGCCACGATAACGATTTCTCCCGCGCTGGCCGAATCGATCCCCGCCTGGATCGTCGGACACTGCGATGGAACGTACCAGATACCCGGCGAATAGCATCCGACCCCCAGCGCGCCGATTAGGCCGCATCCCGAGGGAGAGTTCCAGGGCACACAGGGCGAACCGGAACTCACGGTGTAGTCATCGCTCGCCGGGTCGCAGAAGCGTGGATCCTCGTAGATGTTCCCGTAGAGGAACTGGACCCCCGCGTCTCCGTCGACCAGGACGGTGTTGTTCCAGAAGGCGGAGCATGATACCTCAAACACGTCTCGGTTGTGGCTGTGGAAGGCAAGCCCGCAGTCGGCCACGATGCATTGGTGCAAGTACACTTCGCGGGCGTCGTTGACGAACACGCCCGATCCGCAGTCATGGATGGTGCAGTTGGAGATGTGGGCGGTTCCGAACCGGCTGCGCTCATCGTCGACCGCCAGCCCGGCGCCCGTGCAATGGATGATCACAATGCCCGAGGCCCACCAGGGGACGTCGGGGCTGAATCGCTGCCGGATGCCGATCTCTGCGTTTCTCAGGGTCAAGTCCGAAATGTGAATGCTCTCCCTTACTTTGAAAATCGTGTCATAAGCCCCGCCATCAACGATCGCCCGGGTACTCTCGCCGGTGATCAACATGGGTTTGTCGAGTATGATCTGAGTCTCATCATAGACCCCATCGAAGATGAACACGGAATCTCCAGGGGCACAAGAATCGACGGCGGCCGCAATCGTTGGCGCGTCGCCGGAACCGTCCGGTTGGACATACCACGTGCGCGCGTCTGCTGAGCTTGCCACAAGAATCAGAGCGAGTGTAGTGAGCGCGAGAATGCGGGAACGCATAGCGCAACACCTCCTTCTAGGAATCGGCGGGCAGGTGGACATGTGGCTTGGCTGGACGGAAGGCATGAGTTCCGTCCCTGCGTCCGCTGTTCTCATGGGCATCATGCGTGGTGAATGGGAGGGATCTGGTATTCGATGGTCGATTGCCCCGGGCGGCGCGCGCTCAAGGTAACTGATGAGAGTGGAATTCAGTGGAAAGCATTTCTGCGACGAGCCGGCAGCGGATCGTTTGAGGTCGGGCCGTGCATCCACACTGTGCCTCACTTCTGGAATGGAGGGAGGAGAGGATTCTCACTTGATTTTGGGGACGCCTCGGAGGCGACGACGGGCGTGTCCCCGGCACTCGAGGAACCCATTCTGCCTTGGCCTAGCCTGCACTCGCGTTGGAGGTAGTCCAACAAAACCTCTGCCGCAAGCCAATGCCCGTTCGCGTTCCAGTGGCGGTCGTGCACGTGGTAACAGGGAGTGCCACTCGCTATCCGTTCCCTGAAACGGGGCAGGAGGTCCACATGGCAAATGGATTCGCTCTCAATGAAAACGACCAGCGCGTCCGTCTCGGGCAGCTGGTCTTCACACGAGGGTGAGGGGACGACCATCATGATCAGCCGGCTTCCGCAGGCTTCGCACGTGTCACGCAACGCCAAGACCAACGCTTCGGTAAGCTCAAGATCTTGTCCGTCGTCAGCCGAGTTGCCGGCTGGTTCATCAGGCATCCGTTGGGCTTTCTCCGCCAAGTGTCGGTAGTGGAATCTGGCCACTCGATACTTCACGAGGTTCAGCAGGTGGGATCTTGCAAAGAGAGTATTGTAGGCGGGAATCCAGCGGGTTACCCGCTGGATCCTTCGCGCTCCGGTGAGGGGAGCATCGTGCTTCGTCAGCTCTCCTGCATCAAGGGAGTAAAGTCCGCAGATGGCATTGTCCCAGAAGTCGTTCGCCTCGCAGAAGCAGAGGACGACGAAGTCCGGCTCATACTTGTATCCTTCCTTGGCGAAGTAAGCGAGATGGTGTGCGGTGCCCGTGCTCCCTACTCCGGCGTTGATCACCTCCCACCGGGAATCTTGCCCCCGGCTCGCGGCAAGCACCCGCTCCAGCACCTTGGGGAACGTGTCCTCCGCCTCGACCCCGTACCCGCAGGCGTACGAATCCCCCAGACACAGGATTCTGCGTGTGCCGTGCGGCTTAGCGTGCGGGTATTCCCTATCGCGAAGACCCTTCGAGTTGACAACCAGGTCGATGTCGTAGTCGCGACAGACCACGAACCCCCGAGCGCCGGGAACCTGCCGGGTTCCGAGATCCCTGTCCCAGGTGTTGACCGTCACGGCGAAGTCACTGCGTGGGGCAAGCAGGCGCAGACCTACTTCCAGACCCACTGCGGTGACGACAATCGACGCCATGAGCAGGAGCGCTGTTGCACTGATTCTGGATGCCGACATCGGTTCGGCCTCGTCTGCCCGGCCGCGGTCACATGACTGCCTTCCGTAGTGCGCTGGGTACCCGCGTATTCGGTTTCATTCATGCGGCCGAAGACGTCAGCTATTCTACCTATATAATCATAGTATGTCAAGAGCTATTCTTAATCAGATAGGCAATTCTCTGTTCCTGACATATTATGCTCTAAACATTATCGCAGGATGTGCCCGATTCCAGGGATGAACCTCGCTCGCCTGGCCCGGGATCCGAAATCGAACACGCCGGGATTCCGCGGCAGAGTCCCGAGATGCACACTGCCCGTCGAGCCGGGGGTCGCGTCCCTCTAGACTCATGCACTTCCGATCGCGTAACCAATGATCCAGAAACGTATTATGCGAATCACGCTCTATCTCGAACAGCCCCAAAGGCCGGAAGAGGGCAAAAAAACGATCCGCAGGAAAAAAAGTCCGAGTGAAATCCGGGGGGATAACTGGTTACTACAGGAGAGACGCTGACCATCCTGGTTTCGCGGCTTGAATCGAAGGGGTTTCGGGGACGTTTGTAGCATGTTGTCTATCAGCCGAAGCGGAGTCGAGACGTGCCTGATCCCATCCATCGGTTGTCATGACGCAGGGGCCGCTTGAGAAGCTAAGAGAGCTGACAACGTCCCGGAAAGTGACCCTTGAGGATGATACAAACTTGATCTCTGTGGAACAGCGCTATCCAAGCAGGAGGGAGATTGAGGCATCGACCGGCAGGGAGGTGATTGGATGGTCATGAGCCCATACAGTCCGTTGCCAAGAGCCGCACGTCGGTTGTCTGCTCTTGGCAGATGCAGGCAGAATCTGTGGATTCTATGGAGATACCTTGAAAGGTGGTGATCACGTTGGAGCGTTTGCTTTCAAGAGGTGCCGGTCTGTTTGTAATAGCCGTCGGAGTCGTGGTCTTGATAGGCGCCAGCCCCGGCAGGCAATCTCAGAGCTACCTAGTTGTTCCCGATGCTCTAAGTAGCTCGGGTGGAACTGTCGGCTCTGCAGGAATGACACTGGCCTTCAGTTCTGGGGAGCCGACGGTCGGCCACTCCGCTTCAGGCAGTTTCAACCTTTATGCTGGTTTCAATCCCAGGTATTTCCTGATGCTGACAGACACTCCAGATCAACGCACCCAAGTCTTCGCTGGCGAGACAGCACTAGGCCGGGGATATCCGAATCCTTTCAGCTCAGGGACCCAGGTTTCATACGCAGTGGCGCAGGACGCACGGGTAAGAGTCTCCATCTACGATGTGGCAGGACGGAAGGTTCGGACGATCGAAGACTGCCTGCGATCGAGGGGGTCGCATACGTCTTTTTGGGACGGGTCCAACGAGGACGGGATTCGGATGAGCCCCGGTGTGTACATCTGCGTCCTAGAAACCAATGATGTGCGGAAGACGCAGAAGCTCGTCCTCGTCAGGTAACTGCGGCGTGGTCGGTATGGATTCACTAACAACAGGAGGATCGGACAATGGAATCTAGATCCTGCTTTCTAGTGGCTCTAGCACTATTCACAGTAGTCGTGTTGACCTTGTCCCCGACGGCTACCGCCGGGACCGTGCCTACGCAGATGCTCTACCAAGGATACCTGACCGGGCCTGAGGGACCCCACGACCCGCAGACTGGTGAATACAACATGACATTTGCAGTCTATGCTGATTCCACTGGTGGTACGGCCCTTTGGATCGAGGATCACAACAACACGACCCGCAAAGTGACCGTCGACTACGGTCTCTTCGAGGTCATGCTCGGTGAGTTCGTTCCCATTGATCCGTTGATCTTTGACGGTTCCGTCCTGTGGCTTCAGACAACTGTGAACGGCGAGGACCTGCTCCCACGCAAGCCCATTGCTTCGTCCGCGTATGCGTTCGTGGCACAAGGCAACGGTGGGCCAACCGATCATGGCGATCTCACGGGCCTGGAGGATGACGATCACCCTCAATACATGTTACACACGGAAGTGTCATCGGAGGCCGTCACTTCCCTCAGTGAGCAAGGTGAGGTCCAGCTCACGGGAGACGTTACGCTAAGTGAGGGCACGAACGTAACCCTCGTTCAGAGTGGACAGGATATCCAGATTTCTGCAATGCCTGGTCCCCCAGGAGCGGACTCCATCCACTCCGAGCACGTCCGCGAGGCCGACGGGACGTCAGGCCAGGACACGAACTCAGGCTTCGGCATCAAGACGGACCACATTCAGGATGGTGCAGTTGTGTTTGGCAAGCTCTCCGAGCCGATGGACATAGGCACTACTGATTGGCACTGGAACATGACGACGGGCAGGCTTTTCATCGATAAGCCCGGGGGCTACGCAATGCGCATCGACAACTCCGGTTCCATGGGCGACTGTCTGATGCTGAAGTCGACCGCAAGTGACGCAGATGGCAGCACGCATGTACTTGACGCGACTACTTACAAGGGCAAAGCTGGGGATTTCACTAAGTACACAGACGACGACGAGTATGTTATTAGAATCAGGGCCGTCAGCTCTGGCGCGGAAGGACTCTATTTGAGGGGCACCTTCTATCAATCTGGTCTCATGGCCAGAGCCATGGAAACGTCCAAGGGCACAGAGAGTATCTTCTCGGTGGATGCTCCGGATGTGATGGTCTATTGCTCAGGGGATGCTCATCTGGCAGGTGGGAAGACTGACGTGTCCTTCGACCCGCTGTTCACGGAGGCGGTGTCGTCTGACGTCGAGGTGCTTGTCACAGTGACTCCTGTTGGCGATTGGAGCGCTCTGTATATTGCCTCCGCAGACCCCCGGGGGTTCACGGTAGAGTCGGCCGGAGGCAAGGCGGACGTTCGATTTCATTGGATGGCCTGTGGGCGGAGAAAGGGCTTTGAGACACGCCCCAAGATCAGCATGCGAGACTGGGACTAGGGATGCCAGTCAAAGAGGGGCTTTCGGGGGCTTTCGGGGACGTTGTTAGCTTTGTTAGCTTAGTGTGCGTCTTTGCTGCAGCATCTGTCTATGTCTCATTGAGGTGGCGGGTTCAACTCGATCTGGCGGATTGCACATAGACTTTCGGGGATGCAGTTGGCTTCATTGTGTGCGGGCTTTCAGGGACGTTGTTAGCTTCATT
>CAZSXU010000003.1:0-1347 GCA_964610505.1 uncultured bacterium
CTGCGTGACGATCATCGTTGAGAAGTGAGCCGGATGGCAGCTGCCTGACGATCATCGTTGAGAAGTGAGCCGGATGGCAGCTGCCTGACGATCATTGTTGAGAAGTGAGCCGCGCGGGCAATCCGCTGCTCGAGGCGCTTCGGGTTCTGGAGTCCCGGCGATAGGGTTCTCCGATAAGGTGTGGCATGGTAATCGAAGACGGGTCGACCAGCGGCGCGGCGATGTGGATCGGACGGCCGAAACTGATTCTGGCTTCCTCGTCTCCGCGTCGGCGTATTCTGCTGGAGCGGGTGGAGGCTCTCGCCGAGGTTCGTCCACCTGACTCGGCGGAGGTCGTTGCAGGAGGTTCGAATCCGGCCGAGCGCGCGGTCCGTCTGTCGCGCACGAAGGCCGAATCGGTAGCGAAGGATTTCTCGAAGGGCATTGTACTGGGGGCCGACACCTTGGTGGTTCTGGACGGTGACGCCCTCGGCAAACCGGCTTCCGCTTCGGAGGCCAAGGGAATGCTCCGACGCCTGGGGGGGCGGACGCACCGGGTGGTGACCGGAATCACCCTGATCGACGCGGAAACCGGCCGGGCCCTTTCCGCCCTTGCCGAAACACGGGTGACATTTCGTTCGATTTCGGAGGCCGAGATCGAGGCGTACGTGGGCACGGGCGAACCCCTCGACAAGGCGGGGGCCTACGGCGCGCAGGGGTACGGCGGGATGTTTGTCGAATCGGTCGACGGGTGTTTCTACAACGTGGTGGGTTTGCCTCTCGCGCTGTTGGTCCGGACCCTGGACGCGCTCACCTCGCCCGCCGGCTCCCAAGGTGCATAGCCACGCCGCCGCTGGAGGAGGGAGAGTCTGTTGACTGTGGTCTTCGAAACCATCGAAAGGAAAACTCGAGGAAACGCTCACATTCTGGACGTGACGGGAGATGTGGCCGAGGTCCTGGAGTCCAGCGATCTGGAGCGGGGACTCGTGACCGTCTTCGTCCCGGGCGCAACGGCCGGAGTGACCACGATCGAGTTCGAGTCGGGACTCGTGGCGGATCTGGAACGGGCTTTCGAGCATCTGGCCCCAGCGAACATCCCGTACGCGCACAACGAGCGGTGGGGAGACGGAAACGGTCATTCCCACGTCCGGGCGGCGTTGTTGGGACCGTCTCTCAGCGTTCCCTTTTCCGAGGGCCGGATGATTCTTGGAACATGGCAGCAGATCGTGGTCGTGGATTTCGACAACCATCCCCGCCGAAGGCGGATTGTCGTGCAGGTGATTGGAGAATCCGACGGTTAGCCGACGGATCGATGTTCGGGTTCCGCTCGGATCGGAGGACGCGGGTTCTCTCGGTGCGGGTTGTGCA
>CAZSXU010000003.1:1447-28107 GCA_964610505.1 uncultured bacterium
GATTGTTCATATGGGAGGAGACTTGTGGACGGCCTGAACTCATCGGCTCGTGTCGGGTCGGTTCTGTGGCGGGATGACACAATGACGCGGGTTCTCTCGGCGCGGGTTGTGCAGATTGTTCATATGGGAGGAGACTTGTGGACGGCCTGAACTCATCGGCTCGTGTCGAGACGATTGTGTGGCGGGGCGAGACGCTGCACATCATTGATCAGACACGGCTGCCGGGCTGCTTGGAGACCCGGGCCATCACGGATTACCGGGACGTGATTCGGGCCATCCAGCGGCTCGAGATTCGGGGAGCCCCCGCCATCGGGATCGCAGGAGCCTACGGTGCCGTTCTGGCCGCGCGCGAGGCGGCAAAGTACAACTCACCATCGGCCCGCGCGGATCTGGAAGAGGCCCTCTCGGCGCTGGCATCGGCGCGACCGACCGCTGTGGATCTGTCGTGGGCCGTGGACCGGGTAAGGCGCGTGGTGGCTCGGACGGAGGGTGGGGCGCCGGCCGTGGCCGATGCAATTCTCGAAGAGGCCCACCGGATCCTGGCCGAGGACCTCGAGAAATCGCGCCGTATGGGAGAAGCCGGCGCTGCACTGCTTCCCGAAGACGCGTGCGTGCTCACCCACTGCAACGCCGGTGGGCTGGCGACGGGCGGATATGGTACCGCCCTGGCGGTGATTTTCACGGCCCACGGTGCGGGCAAGAAAATCCGGGTCATTGCGGATGAAACGCGGCCGCTGCTGCAGGGCGCGCGCCTCACGGCCTGGGAGCTGCAAAGGGCCGGGATTCCGGTCACCGTTGCGTGCGACGGGGCGGCGGCCTGGCTCATTCTGCGGGGTGAGGTGGATGCCGTGATCGTCGGATCCGACCGGATTGCCGCAAACGGGGATGTGGCCAACAAGATCGGAACCCTGGGCGTGGCGCTGGCGGCGTCGGCCGCGGGAGTGCCTTTCTACGTGGTGGCGCCCACGTCGACCGTGGATGTCTCGACGCCGACCGGAGACCAAATTCCGATCGAGGAACGGTCGGCCGAGGAAGTCGTGTGTCCCTTCGGCATCCGTGTGGCCCCCCCACGGGTCGGGGTTCGCAACCCGGCCTTCGACGTCACACCCGCGCGGCTGGTCACGGCCATCATCACCGAGAAGGGGGTTCACCGCTCCCCGTACGAGGAATCCCTGGCGGGGCCGGGTGTCGGGTGAAACGGGAAGACGTTTTCTGCTTGACGGGGAGTGACGAGTAAGATAAAGTATTTGTTTAGTCTAATTGTGGCGAGATCAAACAGGACTTGTGGAGGGAGTGGATGAAAACGTATTCTCCGAAGCCCGCGGACATTCGCAGGCAGTGGTGGCTCGTCGATGCGGAAGGCGCTGTTCTGGGCCGATTGGCGACGCAGATTGCCACCGTTCTCAGAGGCAAGAACAAACCGATGTTTGCGCCCCACATGGACGTGGGTGATCATGTGGTGGTGATCAACGCCGACAAGGTCGTGCTCACGGGCAAGAAACTGGAGCAGAAGGAATATCTCAGGTACAGCGGGTACCCGAGCGGGCTTCGGCGCGTTCGATACGATACGTTTCTGCGCGAACACCCCGATCGGGTGATCAAGAAAGCCGTTCGCGGAATGCTGCCGAAGAACCGTCTGGGGAGGCAGATGATTCGGAAACTCAAGATTTACGCCGGATCGGAACATCCGCATGCAGCGCAGAAGCCTCAGGTGCTTGAGATCGAACACGCTCGGCGGGTGTCAGCGGACGTTGAGACGAACTGAAGCCTGCGGTGAGCTCCACCGGGAATCTCCTGCGGCACGTTTCACGGGAGCAGAAGGAAGGAAGGGAGGGCACGGTATCGATGGAAGTGTTTGAGGCCACCGGTAGGCGGAAGGAGTCCGTGGCGCGGGTTCGCCTGCTGCCGGGTAGTGGACAGCGCGAGATCAACGGGCGGCCTTTGGGAGATTACTTTCCCAGAGCTACCCTGGTGGAAATTGTCGAAGCGCCATTTCAGGTAGCGCCGGCCGCCGAGGGTTTGGATCTGAAGGCCACCGTCAAAGGTGGAGGGATGACCGGCCAGGCGGGCGCGCTGCGATTGGGTATCGCACGGGCTCTGGCGAAGTCCGATGAGTCGTTGAGGACACCGCTGAAAAAGGCCGGATACCTGAGACGAGACCCGCGCATGAAAGAGCGGAAGAAGTATGGACTGGCCGGTGCTCGCAAGCGGTTCCAGTTCTCCAAGCGGTAAACATCTTGGGAAGTCCCGGATTGAATCATCTCGCACGCCTCCGGATCGTGGCGGCGGTTCCCGGAGCAGGGCTGCCTGCTGTCCGGGTCTGCCACGAAGCGATGGGGGCGGTGGCAAGAAACCGATGAATATGGAAGGAGAAACGTCGTGAACGAAGTGCCACTCAAGAGCTTGCTGGAAGCCGGTGTCCATTTTGGACACCAGACGCGCCGCTGGAATCCGAAGATGAAGAAATACATCTTCCTCTCGCGAAACGGAATCTACATCATCGATCTTCAGAAAACCCAGAAGGCGATTCGCACGGCCTGTGAAATGGTCCAGCGGGCAACGGCGGCGGGTGGGGAGATTCTCTTCGTGGGTACGAAGAAGCAGGCCCGGCAGGTGGTGCGCGAGGAGGCCGAGCGCAGCGAGATGCACTACGTGACCGAGCGGTGGCTGGGGGGAATGCTGACGAATTTCCAGACCATCCGGAGGAGTCTCGACCGGCTGGCTGATCTGAAGAAAACCCTTGCCGACGAATCAGCGCTGGCGTCGCGGCCGAAGAAGGAAGTGCAGAGTCTCGAAAAGCAGCGCGCCAAATTGGACAAGGTGTTGAGCGGCATCGAGAATATGACGAAAGTCCCGCGCTTGGTGTTTGTCATCGACGCCCGGAAAGAGAAGATCGCCGTTGCCGAGGCAAACAAGCTTGGCATTCCCGTGGTGGCCATCGTGGATACGAACAGCGATCCTGATCTGATTGCCTACCCGATACCGGGCAATGACGACGCAATCCGCTCCATCCGGCTGATCACGGCTGCGATCGCCGATGCCGTGATCGAGGGGCGCCAGGCGGCGCTCAAGGAGCGGTCGACGCCGGTTGGCGGCGACGCCTCATCCGCTCCGGAACCCGCGACTAAAGAGTAGATTCCCGATAGAGTGAGAACTCAAGGAGGAGACGGATGGAAATCTCCGCAGCCCAGGTCAAGGCACTCAGAGAGAAGACCGGAGCGGGCATGATGGATTGTAAGGCGGCTCTTGGGGAGTGCAAGGGGGACGTGGAGGCCGCAATCGAGCATCTGAGAAAGACGGGACAGGATGCGGCGGTCAAGAGGGGTGGGCGTACGGCCGCAGAAGGTCAGGTGGATGCGTTCCTCCATACCGAGAGCCCCGTTGGCCTGATGGTCGAAGTCAATTGTGAGACGGACTTCGTTGCGCGCACCGATGACTTCAAGACTTTCTGCAAGAACGTTGCCGCCGGTCTGGCAGCGGAGGACCTCGAGGACGGGACGGTGTTGAATCCGGACGTCCAGCTTCAGTTCGGCGGCGAAAAGCGAACGCTGGCCCATCTGGCCCGGGACATGTCGGCCACGCTGGGAGAGAACATCGTCGTCCGGCGATGTGCGCGCTTTAAAAGAACGGCCCCGGGCCGGCTCGAAGCGTACATCCATCCCGGAGGCCGCGTGGGTGTCCTTGTCGAGGTTCACTGTGAGACGGACGGGCTTGCGGAGGGACAGGAATTCAGAGTCCTGGTCAGAGACCTCGCCATGCAGATCGCGGCGGCCGTTCCGCTCGTGGTCCGCCGAGAGGATGTAGATCGGGCCCTGGTGGAAAAAGAGCGGGAAATCTTCCGGGAGATCGCTCTTGCCGAAAAGAAGCCTGAAAACGTAATCGATCGAATCGTCGAAGGTCGGCTCGAGAAATACTACAAGGAGAACGTGCTCCTGGAGCAGGAGTTTGTCAAGGACCAGGGCGGTAAGAAACGCTCCATCGAAATGTTGCTCAGAGAGAAGTCGACCGAGTTGGGCGAGACTCTGTCCGTCGCGCGTTTCGCCCGATTCCAGCTGGGTGAGTTGTCCGACGAGACGTGAGGTGGGGCGGAGTCGGGCAAGTCGCCGAACCCCATCGGAGGATGACGGGATGCGAGCCCGCCTGAGCCTCTCGGAGGATCGGTAGACGTGACCTCGTACCATAGAGTTCTGCTGAAGTTGAGCGGTGAACTGCTCTCCGGCTTCGGGGGCCCTGGATCCGGATTGGGAGATGCCGGAATAGTCGAGGATCTTGTCGACGTTCATCGATCGGGTACGCAGGTCGGTGTCGTCGTCGGTGGGGGAAACCTTCTGAGGGGAGCGATGGTTTCCCGGGAAGGAGCCATCGAACGCTCGGTTGCAGATGCCATCGGGATGCTGGGGACCGTCATGAACGCGCTGTTTCTAGAGAACCTCCTGGAGCACCGTGGAGTCGAAGCGCGGGTCCTCAGCGCCATCCACGTACACGCCATGGTTGAACCCTACACGCAGAAGCGTGCTCGCCGTCACTTGGAGACGGGACGCATCCTGATTCTGGCCGGTGGCACGGGCAGTCCGTATCTGACAACGGATACGGCGGCCGCTCTGAGGGCGGCCGAACTCGGAGTCGAGGTCTTGCTCAAAGCGACGAAGGTCGACGGCGTGTATTCCGCGGATCCGAAGGTGGATGCGCAGGCGAAGCGATTCGACCGCTTGAGCTACACGGAAGTCCTGGAGCGGCGTCTCGGTGTGATGGACGGTGCGGCCGTCTCCATTTGCCGGGACCGAGGGATTCCGATCATCGTTTTTGACGGAACGAAACGCGGCAATCTGCAATCGGTGGTCCGCGGTAGCGTCATTGGAACCGTCGTCGGGGGAGAGGATCAAGATGAGTGAGGATCAGACGATCACTCGGGCAAGGCAGAAAATGGGGAGGGCGGTCGAAGTGATTCAGCGGGAGTTTGCCTCCATCCGGACGGGACGGGCTACGACGGCGCTTCTCGACGGGATCAAGGTCGAGGCCTACGGTTCGACCGTACCGCTGGTGCAGGTGGCGAGCGTGAGCGCTCCCGAGCCGAGACTTCTCGTCGTGCAACCTTGGGATCAGAGCTTGATCCCGGCAGTGGAGAAGGCGTTTCAGAAATCGGATCTGGGATTGACACCGAACAGCGACGGTTCGGTGATCCGGCTGCCCGTCCCGCAGCTGACCGAGGATCGCAGAAAGGACCTCGTTCGTCTGGTCCGGCGCGTATCCGAAGAACACAGGGTCGCCATTCGCAATGTGCGGCGGGACTGCAACGAAGAGCTGAAGAAAAGGGAGAAGAACAAAGACATCTCGGAGGATGACAGCCGGCGTCTGACGCAGCAGGTCCAGGACCTCACGGACGAGTTCATTGCCGAGATGGACGGCATGCTGGCGGATAAAGAGAAGGAAATCATGGAGGTATAGCCCGAGGGGAGCCTGCGGGACGTCGGAGAATCCCCCGGGCTCCATGCTGGAAGGCGGGCGAACGACTGTCGCGGCGGCGTCATTGAACCTTCCTTTACATGTGGATGATGAAAGACCCGTCCGGACGCAAGCCGGTGGTTCTCTCATCATCAGAGCAGCGGAGTCCTTGCGTTGAGTACGTCGACACCTGACCCGGGGCCGGAACTGGTCAAAGACATTTTGGATGCGGGGAACCTCCCCGTCCACGTGGCCGTGATCATGGACGGAAACGGCCGATGGGCGGGCAAACGCGGCCTCCCGCGCGTCGAAGGACATCGCAAGGGAGTGGAGAGGGTTCGTGAGGTGGTCGAGACGGCCACCGAATTGGGGATCCAGGTTCTGTCCCTGTACACCTTCTCAACGGAGAATTGGCGACGCCCCGTTGAAGAGATCTCGATGCTGATGGCGTTTCTCACCGAGACTCTGAAACGTGAAGAAGACGATCTGTACCGCAACAACATTCAACTTCGAGCGATGGGAAGACTCGAACTCCTCCCGGAGTCCGTGCAAGCCGAGCTGAACCGAACCATGACCCGATTGGCTTCCAATACCGGCTTGGTTCTGAACCTGGCTCTGAGCTACAGCGGCCGGGCCGAGCTCGTCGACGCAGTGAGGAAGTTGCTTGCCGAAGCGATTCGCTCGGGCATCGATGAAGCCAAGATCGACCAGGATTCTCTTTCCAAGCACCTCTACACGGCGGACCTGCCGGATCCCGACCTTCTGATCCGAACCAGCGGCGAGATGCGCCTCAGCAACTTCATGCTGTGGCAGCTGGCCTACTCGGAGATCTGGGTGACCGACGTTCTCTGGCCGGATTTCGGGCGGGTCGATTTTCTGGAGGCGGTTCAGGCGTATCAAGCCCGGGATCGTCGGTTCGGGGGTGTGACCTCCGAACGGTGAGGAAGTGGTGTCTGAGGGCGGCCGAGGTACGAACCTGATTCGGCGAGCTGCGGTCGGTGTGATCGCGATTCCGGCCATCCTGCTGTTGAGCTGGGCAGGCGGTTGGTGGTTCATCGTTCTTGTTGCCGCAATCGTCTTCGTGGGTTTGCTCGAGTTCTATCGAATGGCCCGGGCCAAAGGCGAGCGTCCTCTGACCGGCCTGGGCGCCGTAGGGGGCGCGGTCCTTTGTATGGGGGCGTCGGTTGGAGAAGCCGAGGGCGCTCTCGCTCTGATGGTCGGCCTCATCTTGGTGGGTACGTTGTTGTGGCGCCCCCGCGGGGAAACGCTCTCGACGGCGGCGGTGACTCTGGTGGGCCTGGTGTGGGTGGGGTGGATGGGATCCCACCTGGTATTGCTGAGGGAACTGCCGGAAATCCAAGGGGTTCCTTACGGTGTGGGAGCTCGTTATGTCTGGTTGACCTTGGCGCTGACCTGGACGGGTGACACGGCGGCCTATGCCGTCGGGTCCCTTTGGGGGCGGCACCCCCTTTTCCCTCGCGTGAGTCCCAGAAAGTCCATCGAAGGGGCACTGGGAGCGGTCGTGGGGTGCCTGGTCATGGGTGGGATGGCCAGGGCGTGGTTCGCACCCTTTCTCGGGGCGCCGGATGTCGTGATTCTCGGCGTCGGCGTTGCAGTGGTCTCGCAGGCGGGGGATTTCGCGGAGTCGATGATTAAGCGGGAGGCCGGAGTCAAAGACGCTTCGAACGCGATCCCCGGGCACGGTGGGATCCTGGATCGGTTCGACAGCATGTTGTTCTCGGCTCCCTTCGTCTTCTACTATATCCGCCTCTTTGTGATTGGGTAAGGGAGGCAGGAGTTCGACGCGGTGCAACGGAAGAAGATTGTAATCCTGGGTTCGACCGGTTCCATCGGCTGTAACGTGCTCGATGTCGTGAGCAGGTTCCCGGACCGGTTCGACGTCATCGGGCTTTCGACCCATCGTCGGGGGAGTCTCCTCAGGCGGCAGGTCGAAGAGTTTCACCCACGGGTCGTGTGTGCCACGTCTGCGCAAGGTGAACAGGAATTTAGACGGATGTCGGGGGGGGCGAATCTCGAGATATGGGAAGGAGAAGAGTCGCTGACCCGATTGGCCGAGATTGAGGACGCAGATTTGGTGGTCAACGCGCTCGTGGGTGCCGCGGGGCTGAAACCGACGGTGGCGGCGCTCGAAGCGGGAAACCCGCTGGCGCTGGCCAACAAAGAGTCGCTGGTGATGGCCGGGGAGATCATCATGGCGCTGGCGGAGCGCTCGGGCACTGAGGTCCGCCCCATCGACAGCGAACTCAGCGCGATGGGCCAGTGTCTGGCGACGCTGGGCACCCCTCCGGGCGGTGTACGCCGGTCAGGGGCCGCCGAGGGGAGGAAGGTCGTGAGAAAGGTGTATCTCACGGCTTCCGGCGGACCGTTCCGAGGTCTGGACCGCGGGGCGATGGAGCGGGTTACGGTGGAGGAAGCGCTCCGGCATCCGGTGTGGGACATGGGGCCCCGAATCACCGTGGATTCGGCCACCATGATGAACAAAGGTTTTGAGATTCTCGAGGCTCACTGGCTGTTCGGGTTTCCGTTTTCCGATATCGAAATCATCGTACACCCCCAGTCGGTGGTGCACGCGATCGTCGAGCTGGTGGACGGTTTCTGGATTCCGCTGCTGAGCGTTGCGGACATGCGGTTGCCGATCCAGTACGCGCTCACGTGTCCCGAACGCCTGCCGACCGCCGTCCCGGACTTGAATCTGGAGCATGTCGGCCCACTGTCCTTCGAGGGCCCGGACTGCGATCGATTCCCCTGTTTGCGGCTTGCGAGGGAGGCGGGCGAGAGTGGCCAGACGTATCCGGCGGTCCTGAATGCGGCCGACGAGATGGCTGTCCGTGCGTTTCTGGAGAAGCGCATCGGGTTTCTCGACATCCCCAGGTTGATCGAGGAATGTCTGGCCGGTCACACCCCCGTGCCGAACCCGACGGTGGATGATATCCTGGAAGCGGACCGGTGGGCGCGATCATTCTGTGCCAATGAGTTCGATGGCCTGTCCCGGCGCGGTGCCGCAGGTCTCTCCGTCATGGTTCCCGAGGCGGCCGGAGGGCCGGCCCAAGACGGGCGAGAACGGAAAGCGAGAAGGAAGACCTCATGATCGACTATATCTTTGCCGCAGTGTTCGCGCTGAGTCTTCTGATCTTCACTCACGAGCTGGGTCATTTCACGGCGGCGAAGCTGTCGGGGATTCGGGTGCTCAAGTTCTCTCTCGGTTTCGGCCCCGTACTGTTTCGCTGGCGCCGCAAGGAAACGGAGTATGCCCTGGCCGTGATTCCCTTCGGCGGATACGTGAAGATGGCGGGCGAGGGCGATGAAGAGGAGGCTCGGGGCGAGTCGTGGGAATACGCGTCAAAGCCGGTCTGGGTGCGGCTGATTGTCGTCCTGGCGGGTCCGGCCATGAACTTCCTGCTGGCGCTCGTGATAGCGGTTACGGTGATCTACGTGGGCGGGATCGAATACATTGATACGACGACGTTGGGGCGGGTGGAACCCGAATCGATCGCGGCCGAGGCGGGCCTCGAAGTGGGCGACGAGATTGTCTCGGTCGGGGCGGTGGAAGTTCACACCTGGAACGAGTTGGCCGAGGCCGTTGCCGCATCTGCGGACGGTCCGATATCCCTCGCCGTGTCTCGGGGGGACAGCCTTCTCCATCGGGAGATCCTCCTGACCGCCACAGAACCCGGGGACGCATATCCGGATCTTGGCGTCGGTCCGTTTGAACCTCCCGTCATCGGGAAGGTCCGGCGGCGCTCACCCGCACACCGGGCGGGGCTGCGATCCGGGGACCGGGTGATCTCCGTGGGAGGAAGTCCTGTGACTCAGTGGGGCGATGTTGCGAGCATCATCCACGAGAACCCGGGGGTCGCGGTTCCGATCGTGTGGCGGCGGGACGGCGTCCGGATGGAGGCGGACGTGGTGCCCGAGGAGGGCGATATCGCTGTCGACGAAATGACCGTGACCCGTGGAGGGCTGATCCAGATCAGGGCATACTACCCGCAGCGAGATGTTTCTCTCGCCGAGGCCGCGACCATAGGGTTCGATCATACGATCTGGGTTTCCAAACAGGTCCTGGCCTTCATCAAGGTGCTGTTTACGGGGGCCGCGTCCCGAGACATGGTCGGGGGGCCGATTCGGATCGGCCAGATGGCGGGCGAAATGGTCATGTGGGGAATCTCGGAGCTTTTCCTCTTCATTGCCTACCTGTCGGTTGTCCTCTTTCTTCTGAATTTGCTGCCCGTCCCGGTGCTCGACGGCGGGCACGTGGTTTTCCTTGCCATCGAAGCCGCCATGCGGAAGCCTCTCAGCCTTCGCCTGCGAACCGCACTCCAGCAAATCGGTTTCGTCCTGCTCCTGCTGCTGATGGTGGTGGTTGCCGTACTGGATGTAGACAAGCTTCGAGGCTAGTCGTCGGTCGGTTCCTCGGCGCGGGCGTGTGCTTCGGCGAGCAGATCGGCCCACTCCCGCGCGCGCAGGGGCTTCTCTTCGGCGAACGCAATCATCCGCTCGCCCCAGCCTTCGGGCAGCGGTTCCAAGGCCAGCAAACGGCGTAGGCCGGCCGGGTCCTCCTGAGCCTTTTCTTGAGCTCGGAGGAGGACCGTGTAATACTCGACGAAGGTTTCCGCTGAGACCAGGTTGGCGTGTTCTTTGGGTTCACATCCTCCGACACCCAAAGCGAAGAGCATGCTCAGACACACGCTTGCCGATCCCGCCGGGCGGTGCCCCGGGATCCTTCGGAGAATGGACGCGTTTTTCATGGGGTGAGCGAACCATATCGATGCGGTTGAGTCAATCGGGAAAACATGGCCGGCTATCGGCTCGACGAAGATGGGGCCTTGCGAGGTTCTGGGTGGCTTTGCTCGCTCTCGGGCCCGTTGCCGTCTCAGCGGGACCCGCCTGGGCAGATCCCGTCGCGCCGCCCACCGTTCGCCATGTCGAGTTTGAGGGAAACCGAGAGGTGGATGATGATGCGCTCCGAGAGGTGATCCGTACGGAGAAGGCGTCCTTCCTTCGGAACCGCCGCCTGGACCGCGGGCAGCTGGAAGACGACGCGGAGGAGATCGTGAAGGCGTACGGAAACCTCGGGTTCCTGGATGCTCGGGTACTGGAAACCCGTATTGAGGAAGAGTCCGAAGGTCGGGTGACCGTCGTTTTCGTCGTCGATGAGGGACCCCAAACCGTCCTGTCGGAGGTCCGCGTCTTCGGCAACACGTCGATCGGCACGCGCCGGATCGCCCGAGTGCTGTCTCTGCAAGCCGGTGAGCCGCTTCGCGCGCTATCTGTTCCTCAGGATGAATACAACATATACGCGTTGTACGCGGACCAGGGTTTCATCGCCTGCGAGGTGTCTCACACTCTTACCCGGGGGGATGGACATTCGGTCCTGACCTATCTGATCGATGAGGGGATGCGGGCGTATCTCGGAAACGTCGAGGTGGTGGGCAACGAGCGGACCCGGCGGCTGATGGTGGCCCGGGAGCTGGTGGTGCGGCGGGGCGACATCTTCGGCCGCCAGGATGTCCTGCTGTCCCAACAGCGGATCTTCGAGACCGGGCTTTTCGTGGATGTCGAAATGGACCCGAAGGTCCGGGAAGCGGAGGCGGACACCGTCGATCTGACCGTCCGGGTCAGGGAGGAGAAGGATCATTGGGTCGGTATGGGGATCGGATACGGGACCCGGGACCTCTTTCGTCTTTCAGGAGAATGGGGCCATCGGAATCTCCGGGGAACCGGTCGGCAGGTGAGCCTGGAAGGGGTTCTGGGCACAGGGTTTTTCCCTGCCGAGCTCAACAAGATCAAAACCCAGGTTCGGTACCTGGAACCGTGGCTGATGGCGACGCGACTGACGGGAATCGTCAATCTCTACCGGCAGCATACCTTTGAAGAATACGCCGGGACGAGCTTCTGGCTGGAGCGCACGGGCGGAACCCTCAGCGCGCGCCGTAAAGTCGGTGAGCGCATCCGCGCATGGTTGAGCTACGGCTATGAATCCATCGACGTTCCCTCGGACCTGGGCAGCCAGAGGATCGAGGTTCTCAGGGATCTGGGGCTGGAGAGAGACGGCGAAACCTCGATCGTCGAGTTCGTGTTCGAACGAGACACGCGGGACCATTTCTTCGAGCCGTCGCAGGGCTCGATGCTTCGCTTCTCCGCCGGGCTGGCGGGAGGGCCCCTCGGCGGGAGGAACGAATTCGCGAAGATCACCGGATTCTGGAACTACTACGTCCAGTTCTCGCCCCGTTCGGTGCTCTCCCTCAAGGTGAGCGCAGGTTGGGTGAATCGTTTCTGGGGAGATTCCGAAGTCCCCGCGTACGAGCGCTTCCGAACGGGAGGTCCCACAACGGTTCGGGGGTACCGGGAGGATGAGATTCAGGTTCCGGGGGAGGCCGCGGCGCCGACGGATTCGACAGCGGTGGGTACGCCCTCGAGCCCCGGATCGGCGCTTCTGGTGACGAAACTGGAGTTGACCTTCCCGCTGGTCTGGAAACTCGGCGGCACCGTGTTTCTGGACGGGGGGAACGTCTGGAGCGATTTCACGCGCGTGGAGGGAAGGCATTTTCTCTCTGTCAGCGAGGATCCCGACTACTATCGCTACGCCGCCGGCGTGGGACTGTGGTTCCCGACCCCGGTGGGTCCGCTTCAGGTCGGCTACGGGGTGAAGCTGCGGCCCGGTCTTCGGGCGGGTGACATCATCCCCTCGGCGGTGGGGTGGGTCATCTTTGGCCAGTCCTTGTAGTGCGTATCAGGGGCATACCCGGATGGGTGTGTCCATGATACGGGCCACAGATCCATGGAGCCATCGATCAGTCGAACACGTAGACACAGGAAAAGAAGACTGAAGAGGATCTGTACCCCGCTTCATGGCGGTCGGTTGTTGCATTGCTCGATGGTCCGGACCCGTCGGTGCGTGGACTCTGGGCGCAGAGAACCCACGCGCAATCCGGGCTAAGGAGGGTGTTGCGTGCTGGACCGGTTCTCAAAGCGATCGAAGGCGATCGGGCTGATTCTAGCCGGGTGCCTGGCGGCCCTTCTCCTGGTCGTGGTGCGTCCCTCGGTCATGGCCCCCGACCGCTGGGCGGACGGGGTTTCGTGGGGAATCAACCGGTTCTGGGCAGAGCCTCGGGGATTTCGGATTGCGCTGGGCCAAGTGACGGGAACGCCCCTGACACAGTTGACCTTAGTGGACGTTCGTGTGGAGGGAGCCGGACCTCTCGTGTCGGCGCATGCGGACACGCTTCGATTGAAAGCATCGCTCCTGGGACTCCTGAAGCGAAAGATCCAACTCCAATCGCTGGTTCTGGTTTCACCCGATGTGGTCCTGACGGGGCCCGCCTCTTCGGGCAAACATGTCTTGGGGGGGGAAGGTTCGTCGGGTCTGGAAATCGAGGATTTTCTCATCCGGAGAGGGTGCATTCGCGGGTCGCTCTTCGGGGCGGAGCGCAAGGTCAGCGAGCTCCGCGTTGCCGGGTTCTTTCGAGTGGGGGAAGGCGGTTTCGCCCTCCGGCTGGATCATGCCGCAGCGACGTTGGCGCCCCCCGATCTGGAGATTCGATCTCTCACCGGTTGGTTGACGGGGCAGGGCTCACATCTCAGACCCCAGCTGGCCCTGGAGATCCCCGGTCTCTCGGTGACGGTCAGGGGAGAGGCCAGCCTCGATCCCGGAGTTTCCTCGGATTTGAAAATCGGGGTTGAAGACCTCGCTCTGGAGCGGATTCGAACCTTCACCCCGTCCGTCCCGGACTGGGCGGACGGCTGGATTTCCGGCGCGCTGTATTTCACCGGTTCGCCGACCGCCTGGGAGACTCGCGTATCTCTCCAGGGGGAGGTGGCGGGCGGCCCACCGGCTATGGTTCGGGGCAAAGTCGCCGTATCGGGAGAATCGGTTGCCATCCCCGAGCTCATCCTCGAGATCGGGGGGGCGCGGCTCGTGGGACGAGACTTTCGAGTTGCCCTGGATGCGTGCCGGTTTGACGGGAATGTGGAGGTTCGGGCGCTGGACCTGCGACGCGTGGTGCCCGACGTTGACACGGAGACGGATCTCAACGCCAGCGGTCAGGTGACCGGATGGGGACTCGGTGGATTCCCCGACTCGATCCGCATGGACCTTGACCTGGAATCGAGCCGGGCGGGTCGCTGGAGTCTGACGGGCGGCAGAATCGGGGGGATGTTGGGGCGGGACCGATTCGATGTGTCCGATCTGGCAGTGAACGGCCCGGGCTGGCGATGCGTCGGAACGGGTGCCTGGCGACGGGATGAAACGATGCGGGCCGGGATCTCCTGTGATTTCACGTCACTCGAAGATGTCGGCCGCTGCCTGCAGGTGGACCTCGGGGGGCGCGGCGCCCTCCATGTCGAGATGGGGGGGCGCCCGGGGGACATTCAGGGGCGGGCGGCCGTTGACCTGGAAGGACTGAAAGTCGGCCCCGCCGCAATGGACACGTTGTTCGCGAATCTGGTCTTTGGACGGAGAGACGGCCCGCTCGAGGTGTCGGGTCTTGCCGGCGGGCAGAACCTTCACCTGGGAAGCGTGATGGCGCGCAAGGCTGCGGTGAGCTTCAAAGCGCTGGGGCGTGAACTCGAGGAATTCCAGGCCATGAGTCAGATCGACAGCGTGCTTCTACAAATGGAGGGCCGGATGACCGATCGATCGGGGGTGCGAACGGTCTCCTTCTCGCGGGCCGAGATCTCCAGCCCATCGCAGCTGTGGAAGAATGCGGGCCGGGTCGATCTGATTCTCTCCCGCGGCTATGAGCTGAAACCCTCCCGGTGGGAATGCGCCGGAGGTTCGATCGAGGCGCAGGCGACGGTTCTCCCCGAGGGCGCCCTAGATCTCGTCCTGCGAGGGGAGGCGGTCGATCTTCGGGCCCTCTCCGAAGTCTTTCTTTCCGGTCGAAGCCTCGGTGGCACTCTGGATCTCGACACACGGGTCACGGGGAGTCTTGAGGAGCCCCGGGTTCAGACCGTCGTGGGCGTGTATCCTCTCGTGGTCGGACCCGTGACGGTGGACTCCGTCATCGGGTCCCTGGATCTGGGTTCGGGGCGATTGGGTGTGGATTCCCTTCAGATCATCGTCGCCGGAGGTCGGGGGGATCTTCGCGGGTTTCTGCCCGTGGACTTCGCACTGGGTGGCGATGGAGGAAGTCGGTTCGAGATTCGAGGGCCGGGCGACGTCGGCTTGAAGGTCTCGGGGATCCCGCTGGAGACCTTTGGGGCGGGAACACCGGAAGCGGCGCCGTTCGGGGGATATCTTGACCTCGTCGCCGCGTTCTCCGGCCGTCCAGAGAATCCGGAAGGAGAGATCCAGGCTACGGTGGAAGGTGCGCGTTTCCAGTCCTTTGACCTGGGACGCGTCGACCTCCGCGGGGGAGTCCGGAATCGGACGTGGGTCATCGACGAGATCGGCATTGCGAGCGGGCAGGCGACCGGGAGAATCGCCGGGACGATTCCTCTGGAAACGACGAGGACGTTTCCCTGGATGGGGTTTGGATCCGCCGACGCGTCTCTCAGGATCGAGGTCGAGAACGGCCGGCTGACGTTCCTCCCCGTGCTCAAGCGCTCGGTGTTCCAGATGTCGGACGGCCGATACGATTTGGATCTCTCGATCTCCGGTTCCCTGGGGGATCCTCTCATGGACGGACGCTTGAACGTGCGCGAGGGCATGCTGCGCCTGGGACCCCTCGCCGAGGAAGTGACGTCGATGGAGGCGGGGGTGACCCTAGCCGGACACCAGATCCGGATCGACCGGCTGACCGGGGCTCTGGGCGGGGGGGCACTGACCGCCCGGGGTCGGGTGACGCTGGATTCGCTGAGAGCCACGGATTTCCTGGTCCGGGCGTCGGCGAAGCGGTCGGAAATCTGGTCTCTACTGGACGATGTGATCGGTGTGGTGGATGTAGATCTTGCGGTGGGGCCCGACACGACGGACTTCGGAAATGTGGTCCCCAATTATTCGGGCCGCGTGGAAGTTCATCAGGCCGAGATCACGCGTGAACTCCCCCGGTCGGGAAAGCGGGAAGCACCGACGGCGTTCCCCACTTGGACGGCCGAATTGGCCATCGAGGCCGGCAACAACGTGTGGGTAAGAAACTCGGATGCCGAGATCGAGCTGGAAGGATCGGTTTTGTTCAAAAAGAGTTCGCGTGGAATGACGTTCTTGGGGGACGTTCAGACGATCCGGGGGCGGTACTTCCTCTACAATCACGAATTCCGCATCACCGAGGGAACACTTGAGTTTGCCGACGTGACCGACATTCGAAATGCTCGGATGGAAGTTCGGGCCGAGACGGAGGTTGCCACGGAAGAGGGACGGGAGCGGGTGACGCTGGATATCACCGGCACCATCGCCAAACCCTATCTTGCGGCTACGTCGGAAAGTGGGTATAGTGAGCCAGAGATCTTCCGGCTCCTTGCTCTGGGGGACGAAGCCGGGGCGGAGGACCAGGGGACCGCCACTCCCTTTTCTCGGGCATTGGCCCGCTCCTGGGGCAGGATCCTGGCGAGGAAGTTCGGGTCGGAGCTCGCGAGGAGCCTGGGTCTGGACGAAGTGGAGATCGAACCCGGACCCGGGGACCCGGGAGCGCGGGAGTTTGTCGAAGGCGCCAGGGTAGGGGTCGGCAAGTACTTGTCGGACCGCCTCTACCTAAAGTACAAGCAATCCCTGGCCGTTAATCCGCTAAAGGGGGATAGCTCCGGCGGAAGCGGGGGAGCCGTGACTCGTTCGGAAGCGGAGTTGCCGGATCGGCAGCTGCTCCTGGAGTACCGGCTGAGTCGATCGTTCTCCCTGGACGGCGAAGCGAGTGTGGTCAACGGCAAGTCGTACTTCAACTTTGACGTGAAGTTCAGACACCGGTACTAGCCATGAAAACCATTGCGCGACTGAGTTGCATTCTCGTATTCCTCGGATGTCTGTTGCCGCTCGAGCCTGCCCAGGCTCAGCTCTTCGGCAAGAACAAGGTGCAGTATGAGAACTTCGACTGGCAGATCCTGAGGACGGATCACTTCGACGTGTACTTCTATGAAGGCGGGAGAATCCTGGCCGAAACGGTCGGGGACATCGCCGAGGACGTGTACGTCCAGCTGAGTGAGGATCTTGATCACTCGCCCTCGAAGCCCATCCCGGTGCTTGTGTACAAGTCGCATCCCGATTTCCAACAGACCAACGTGATCACCGAGATCATCGGAGAGGGTACGGGGGGGTTCACGGAGATCTTCAAGAACCGGGTCGTGGTTCCGTTCAGCGGTTCCTATGAGGATCTGCGGCATGTTGTGAACCACGAGCTCGTGCACGCCTTCATGTTCGATTTCCTGTACGGCGGTCTTCTGGAATCGCTCTTTGCCCGGCAGTACCTGTTCCAGATCCCCTTGTGGTACATGGAGGGGATGGCGGAGTACCTGTCCGAGGAGTGGGACACGGAGGGCGATCGCACCATGCGGGACGCCGTGGTCAATCAGTGGATCCCGCCCCTCGAGTACACGGGCGGGTACATGAACTACAAGCAGGGCCAGGCCGCGATTCGCTTTATCGGGGAGACCTACGGCGAGGAGAAGATTGCGGAGATTTTGCACGCGCTGAAGAACTCCCGAAGTCTGGATCAGGCCCTGGAGAACACGATCGGGTTCACGACACCGAAGCTGTCCGAAAAGTTTCTCGAACATCAGAAGCGGTTGTACTGGCCCGAGGTCGCTAAGAGGGACAACCTGGAAGACACGGCGCGAAAGCTGACCGATCATGAGAAAGACGGGTCCTTCAGCAACATGGGGGGAGCGATTTCCCCGGACGGGGACAAGATCGTCTTCTTCTCGGATCGGGACGGTTTCAGCGACGTGTACCTGATGTCCGCACTGGACGGCAAGGTGATCCGGCGTCTTCTCAAGGGGGAGCGTTCGGGCAAGTACGAATCGCTTTCGGCCTTCCGCTCCTCCATGTGTTGGGCTGCGGACAGCCGGCGAGTGGCCTTTGTGGCGCGCTCGGTGGAACGCCACGTGCTGTACCTGATGGACATGGAGAAGGGGGACATCCTCCAGGAAATTCCGACGGACCTGGATGGAATGAATTCCCCGACCTGGTCGCCCGACGGGGAGCGGATCGCCGTAGTGGGTCTTAAAGATGGATTCTCCGATCTGTATGAGGTCAGGCTCTCCGATGGCCGGATCCGGCGAATGACGCACGACATCTACGACCAGCGGGCTCCGATCTGGTCACGGGACGGGACCTCCCTGGCGTACTCGTCGGACGAGCCCTGGTTTGAACCCACGCGCTCTCCCATCGAGGTGGCTCGGACCCACGATCTCTTCCTTCTGGACGTGGTCTCGGGGGAGAAGCGGCGACTGACCCATTCGCTGGCCAACGATCAGCACCCCGCGTGGTCTCCGGACGGGAAGCGGCTGGCGTTCATTTCGGATCGGTCCGGTACGGACGACCTCCACGTCCTGGACCTCGATCGGATGGAAGTCACGCAGCTGACCCACGTGATGGGTGGGCTGACGACGCCCAGTTGGTCTCTGGAGGGAAACCGCCTGATCGTCTCGGCTTTTCACAAGGCCGGGTGGGACATCTACGCCCTTCAGGATCCTCTGGATCTGGAGCCCGTGGAGGAGCCGGACGGGGTGCGCGTGGCCAGGATGTTCGGCGACTCGATCATGGTTCACACGGAAGCTCCCGACTGGCCCGTCGTCGCCGACAGTCTCCTGGAAATGGAAGAGAAACCTGCGGGGAACAGTGAACGGTGGGTTTCCCGTTACAAGCTGAGATTCACGCCGGACTACATCGGGGGCGGTCTTCAGTACAACTCGGCGGTTGGAGCCGGGGGGGGGACCCAGCTCACGGTGAGCGATATCCTGGGCAACCACCGCTTCTATGTGGCGTCGAATTTCTTCACCTCTCTGGAGGAAATGGATTTCCTTTCCTTCTACTACTACCTGCCGAAGCGGATCGACTACGGGGTGGGGCTCTTTCACTACAAGAACTACTACTACGGTAGCCCGACGATGTTGAGCAAACCCTACAGCGAGGCGACGCTTCTGAATACCAACAACCTGTTCTCGGAGCGGAACTATGGGCTGATCATGATGGCCAGCCGGCCTTTCAACCGATTTCAGCGTGTGGAACTGGACCTGACCCTCATGCATGTCGAGAGAAAGGTGTACGACCTCCGATACCTCCTGCTCTACAAGGAGAGCGAAAACAACCTTCTGCCGAGACTCGCCCTGGTCCACGATACGGCGCTGTGGGGAATCCTCGGTCCGGTCAACGGCGCTCGCTGCTACGCCGAGATTCGCCATTCCATCCAGGGCATCCTGGGGAACGATCGGGAGTTCACGACGGGGGTCGTGGATCTTCGGAAGTACGTGCCCGTGGCCAGGGACTACGTGTTCGCGATGCGCGCCCTGGGGGCGGTCAGTGCCGGAGACCAGGCGCAGTACTTCTACATTGGCGGCGGCTACTTGCTGCGGGGGTATGACGATTTCGAGTTCTACGGAAACGGAGTCGGGCTGGTATCCCTGGAGTTTCGATATCCCTTCATCCGTTACCTGGCACTGGGTTGGCCGCTTCCAATTTCCCTGGGCAACATCGGGGGAGCGATGTTTCTGGATGTTGGCAGCGCCTGGAACAGCATCGAGACTGTTCGGGTGGCTCGTTCCGACCAAGATGGGTACCGCCTCGACGACGTCTACGCATCCTTCGGGTTGAGTGTGCGGTGGCGGCTTGGGTACTTCCCGATTCGCATGGACTTCGCCTGGCCGACGGACTTCAGTCACGTCGACAAGAACCGATTCCACTTCACGTTGGGTGGGGATTTCTAGTTGGACCTCGAAAGCGCGTTGGACTCCGAGCAAAGTGCGGCGGTTCGGGCGGTGAGCGGGCCTGTTCTGGTCCTGGCCGGCGCCGGCTCGGGTAAGACACGAGTCCTGACCTACCGCGTGGCTCACCTGTTGATCCATCACCAGGTTTCCCAGGTTCTGGCGGTCACCTTCACCCGGAAGGCGGCCCAGGAAATGTGTACTCGCGTCGAGGCGCTGATGGAAGGAATGCCTCTTCGCGGCTGGATCGGGACGTTTCACGCGCTCTGCGCCCGCATCCTTCGGCGCGAGTCGTCCGCGATCGGCTACTCCCCCGATTTTGTGATCTACGATGAGGACGATCAGCGGCGCCTGTTGAAGTCTCTCCACGAAGACCTGGGCATCTCCGAGAGAATTCTCTCCGTGGCCGGAGCCCGAAGCGAAATCAGCGCCGCCAAGTCCGTGCTTCTGGATCCGGACGGGTTTGGAGGTCCCGGAGGTCCCGGTGCCTCGCGCCCGGTGGCCGAGGTGTACCGGGCGTACCAGGAGGCCCTTCACAAGAACCACGCGATGGATTTCGACGATCTTTTGCGCCTGACCGTTGGCCTGTTCGACGCGCATCCGGATGTCCTTGACCGCTACCGGCGCGTGTATCCCTACGTTCTGGTGGACGAGTATCAGGACACCAACCACGCCCAGTACCGGTTGGTCGCCCAGCTGGCGGCCGGCCATCGCAATCTGTGCGTGGTGGGGGACGACGACCAGTCCATCTACTCCTGGCGCGGGGCCGACGTGAACAACATCCTCGACTTCGAGAAGGAATTCCCGGAGGCGAAGGTCATCCATCTGGAGAGAAACTACCGATCCACGGCCCGCATCCTGGCGGGCGCTCAGGGGTTGGTCTCCAAGAACCGCCGCCGCAAACCGAAGACCCTGTGGACGCCGAACGATGAGGGCGACCGGATCCGGTTCCGGCTCTGCGAGAATGAGAGGGCGGAGGCGGAGGCGGTGGTCGGAGACATCCGCGGCGGGTTGACCGCAGGAGTGTCGGCGAGGGATATGGCCGTTCTCTACCGGACGAACGCGCAGTCCCGAGCGCTTGAGGACGCGCTCCGGCGGGCCGCACTTCCCTATGTGCTCATTGGAAGCACTCGCTTCTATGACCGGCGGGAGGTGCGCGACATCCTGGCCTACCTCAAGGTGATTGTGAATCCCGCCGACGGCGTGAGTTTGCTCCGCATTCTGAACGTGCCCCCCCGAGGCGTAGGGAGGGCGACGCTGGGGCGACTGATTCGTATCTCGGAAGAGCGAGGGCAAAGGCTGCTGGAAACCCTCGCTTCGGATCGAGTCGAAGGCGTCAGGCCCGGGGTGTGGAGTGCGCTCTCCCTTCTGGCGAATGACCTGGGGGACTGGAACGAAGCGGCGAAAACGAAGAATGCGGGAGAGATCGTTGCGGACCTGGTCGAGCGCATTCAGTATCTTGAGTACCTGAAGACGTCCGGCGCTTCCTCGGATGGAACGGCCGAGTCGCGAGTGGAGAACGTCGAAGAACTGGTGGCGGCGGCCAAGGACTTCTCGCTTCGGGTCGACGTGCCGACGCTGGTGGAATTCCTTGGCGAAATCTCCCTGTCGGCGCCCATCGATTTGTGGGACGAGGGCCCGGAGGCCGTCAACTTGATGACCCTCCACAACGCGAAGGGGCTGGAGTTCCGATGGGTTCTGATCACCGGTCTCGAGGAAGGACTCCTTCCGCACATCACGTGTCTGAACTCGCGGGATCCCCTGGAGGTGGAGGAGGAGCGACGGCTGATGTACGTGGGATTGACTCGCGCCAGAGAGAAGGTACACCTCTTCGCGGCCGAACGGAGAATGCGATACCAGGGACCGAGAACCGTCGAAGTTTCCCGGTTCGTCTCCGAAATCCCCAGCGATCTTCTTGATGGGGGGCCGGCCCCCGCACCTGCGGAGGAGCCCGAATGGGAGGATGAGCCTCCGGACGATCCGGGCGAGGGGTTCTCACAGGATGGCTGCCTGTCTCCCGGGACTTACGTGCGGCATCCCGACTTCGGGCCGGGGAGAGTGGTGGCCGTCGAGGGTGCCGGGGAGTCTCTCAAAGTGACGGTGCAGTTTGATGCCGGATTCCGAAAGCGAATCCTGGTCCGCTACGGTCATCTCAGCCTGGATCATTCATGAACCCCACTGCGAGCGTACCGGATCCAGCCTAACGGCATTGCAGTGCCGATTGCGATCCTCGGCAGGGCGCAGGCCACGTCTCCGGACGAAACAGACCCGGCGCTGTGCCGGACATGTCCCGGTCATTCAGCGTACCTCTCCACCCGGGTAACGATATGCCGCCGAAGATCACCAGGGAAACGGTCGAACACATTGCCGACTTGGCGAAGCTCCAATTCGCCGAGGAAGACATGGCGGCTTTTGTGCGCCAATTTCGAAGCATCCTGGTGTACGTGGACCGCTTGAGCGAAATCGACGCCGGTGAGGATCGGGTGTCTGAACGAGAGCGCGTCGGTCCTGAGCACCTGAGGGAGGATCGTGGGGAGGCCGGGCTCGAACGGGAAGAGAGTCTTCGAAATGCACCCGATCTGGAGGGATCTCTGTTCGCTGTCCCTCGAGTCGTGGACAAAGGAGACGCGCGTGGATCTTCATGATCTCTCCGCCCGGGCATTGGGCGGACTCCTTGAGCGGGGAGAGGTGAGCTCCGAGGAGAGCGTCCGGGCCGCGCTTCGCCGGATGGAGGCCGTTGAGCCGCGAATCCACGCGTTCCTGAAAGTTACTGGCAAAGAGGCGCTTCGTGACGCGCGATCGGTCGACGCCGCCCGCCGCCGGGGCGAGCCGCTCGGCCCTCTCGCGGGAGTTCCGATTGCCGTCAAAGACAATCTGTGCACTCGCGGAGTTCAGACGACCTGCGGCTCCCGCATGCTGCAAGACTTCATCCCGCCGTACGATGCGACCGCCGTGGAAAAAGTACGGAAGGCGCACCTGGTCATCATCGGGAAGACCAACATGGATGAGTTCGCAATGGGTTCCTCCACGGAGAACTCCGCCTTTGGTTCGACGGCGAACCCCTGGGATCTCTCGAGGGTTCCGGGCGGGTCGAGTGGAGGAGCGGCGGCCGCAGTGGCCGCCCGCGCGGTTCCTCTGGCCCTGGGGTCGGATACGGGGGGATCCGTCCGGCAACCCGCCGCCCTCACGGGGGTCGTGGGATTGAAACCCACCTATGGGCGAGTGTCCCGGTACGGGTTGGTGGCGTTCGCTTCTTCGCTGGACCAGGTCGGGGTGCTGGGTCGAGAGGTCCGGGACTGCGCGGGTCTCTGCCGCATCATTTCGGGTCACGATCCCCGGGACTCCACGTCTTCTCGCGCGCCGGTTCCCGACTTCGAGGCGGATCTGGACGGCAACCTCACCGGGCTCCGCATTGGCGTTCCCAAGGAATATTTCGGCTCGGCGCTCGACCCCGAGGTCGAGACGGCCGTTCGGGAGGCGCTGCGGACGTTGGAGGGGGAGGGCGCCGTCTGCCAGGAGGTGGAGATTCCCCTTCTGGAATACGCCGTCGCCATTTACCAGGTGCTTGCGAGCGCGGAGGCCTCCTCGAACCTGGCCCGGTACGACGGCGTTGTGTACGGACGCCGGGCCGGAAGGTTCTCGAATCTGGAGGACATGTACGTCCGGACCCGGAGCGAGGGGTTCGGTTCCGAGGTCAAGCGCCGGATCATGCTGGGCACGTTTGCCCTGTCGAGCGGCTACGCCGATGCCTACTACCGGCAGGCCGACAGGGCGCGGCGGATGCTGGAGAGAGATGTTCAACGGGTCCTGGAGCGGGTGGATGTACTCGCGGGGCCGACGTCACCGACGGCGGCTTTCAGAATCGGAGAGAAGGCGGAGGATCCCTTGGCCATGTACTTGATGGACACCTACACCCTCCCCGCGAACCTGGCGGGGATTCCGGCGTTGTCCCTTCCCTGCGGTTTCACATCGAAAGGACTTCCCGTGGGATTTCAGATCCTCGGGAAGCCTTTTGACGAGGCCGGAGTCCTCAGGGTGGGGCGTGCGTATGAGCGGGCGTCGCCGTGGCGGGCCCGCGGCCCTTCCCTCGGGAGTTGATCCATGGGACAGAGGGAGCCTCTGGGAGCGGTTTTCGAGACGGTGATCGGACTCGAGGTCCACGCCCAGCTCAAGACAAGGAGCAAGCTCTTCTGCCCGTGCGCTGTCGCTTTCGGGAGAGAGCCCAACACCCAGGTCTGCCCGGTTTGTCTGGGTTTGCCGGGGGCCCTTCCGGTGGTGAACCGGCGGGCGGTTGAGATGGCGGGGCTGACCGCTCTCGCGCTGGGTGCGGAGATCCTGCCTTTTTCTGTCTTCGCTCGGAAGAACTACGTCTACCCGGATCTCCCGAAGGGATACCAGATTTCCCAATACGACCGTCCTTTCGCCAGGGGGGGAAGCGTCTTTCTGGATCCCGAGGACGAGAGCCGAGCCATTCCTCTTTCTCGGATCCATCTGGAGGAAGACGCCGGGAAATCGATCCATACGGAGGAAGGGCGTTCCCTCATCGATATGAATCGCTGTGGCGTGCCGTTGGTCGAGATCGTAAGCGAGCCGAAGATCGGATCTCCCGAAGAGGCCCACCGCTATCTTACCGAGCTGAGGAAGATTCTCATGTATGCGGGAGTGTCGGACGGCAGCATGCAGGAGGGCAGTCTTCGCTGCGACGCGAATCTCTCGGTTCGCCCCCGGGGGTCGACCGGAATGGGGGTCCGGACAGAGATCAAGAACCTGAATTCGTTTCGGGCGGTGGAAAGAGGGTTGCGCGCGGCCCTCGAACGGCAGGCGGCCGCGCTCCACGCCGGGGACACCCGGGTACCGGAAACGGTGCTGTGGGACGCCGGGTCGCAGCGCCTGGTTGCCATGCGGGCGAAGGAGTCGGCTCAGGATTATCGCCATTTCCCCGAACCGGATCTGTTCCCTCTGGAGATCAACGGGACCTGGGTGGAGGATCGGATGCCCGGGATTCCCGAACTCCCGATGCCGAAAGTGCGACGCTTCATGCGCGAATTCCACCTACCGCGCCGCGACGCCGAGATTCTCACCCAGTCCCGGCCCCTGGCCGAGTACTTCGAGACCTGCGCCCGAAGGTGTGGCGACCCGAAGACGGCCGGCCACTGGATCATGACCGAGTTGCTTCATGAGGTGGGCGAAGTGGACGTGTCCACCGGGAACTTCCCGGTCAAGGCCGAAGATCTCGCAGACCTCCTGAACCTGATTGCGGACGGAACCCTCAGCCGCAGGATGGGCAAGGACCTCTTCTCCCGAATGGCTTTGACCGGCCTGCCCCCGGGCGACATGGTGCGATCCGAGGGGCTGGTTCGGCTCACCGATCGGACGGCTCTGACAGAAGCCGCGCGGAGGGTGATGACGCAGTGCCCGAGGGAAGTGGAGGCGTTCCGGGCCGGAAACCACAGCGTGTTCGAGTACTTCATGGGACAGGTCATGAGAGAGACGGGAGGGAGAGCCGACCCGGTACTCGCCCGTCGCATTCTCAGGGATCTTCTCTGACACGACCCCGACTCCGAGTTTCAGGGTTGTCGCCGTGTCGCGCGATTCCGGACGCGGCCGGCCCTGGGTTGTCCACTCTCAACTTTCGACTTTCGACTCTCTGCCTCATAGGGCGTGGGAGGCAGTTGCGGGGCCCCGAAAGAGTTCGGGCGGGGAGCGAATCCCCGCCCGGTCCTTGAGAGAAACTGTTCTCCGATTGCCGCCAGGCACCACCTCCATGGAGATGAGGGTGAAAAGATGACAGTAACAACCGCATCAGCCATCGAATGATCAGGATCCGCAACTTCGTGGAGAGTCCTGACCGCCACCTTCTCTATATCTTCTATACCATATTCCAGTGGAGTTGTCAACGTCCGAATGATGAACGCTGGCCGGGTGTACACTTCAGCGTTGGATTGTCGAGCGAACCGACAACCGGTGAATGGTCCCGAAACTGCCGAAGGGACACACACTGTAGTCCATGGCCCATTCATCCACCAGGATGCCCAACCCCCAACCGACGGCCGAAAGTGTCCCCCATCCATCCGCCTGCTTGCCCAGGTTCCAGTGGGACCCGTCCACGCCGGCCCGGAACCACAGAGCGTTGCCGACTCGGACCTCTGCACCGCCGGCCAGCTGCGCACCGGTCCCGCTCGCAAGGGCAACCTCCAACGTTACACGGGCGGCGCGGGCAGGCAGCGCCCACCCAATGCCGATTCGTCCTTCGGTGGGGAGTGAAATCCGTTCCTTCAAATAGGAGCTGCCGGAAACCTGGAGGTTGCGGAGCGATGCCCCCAACCGGAGGCTTTCGATGGGCAGGTCAAAGAGAATTCCCAGGTCAAGCCCCGCCCCGCCGGCCTTGTACGAATCAATCGTGCCGGAAACGTAGGTTGCCGCCACCCCCGCGCGCAGCCGGTCCGCCACGCCGTAGGCTGCACCGAACTTGATGGCGACATCCGAGGCCGAGAAGCTGTCCGAATGTTGACCGGCGGGATCCGCGACCGTCGTTCGCGTCATGGAACCGTAGGAGAGGTACTTGAGCCCGAATCCGAGTCTCCAACCCGAGGGAACGAATCGCCCGACCGCCACCCAGCCTGCCTGAACGTCCTGAGGGTACCTCATGTAGGCCGCCATCGCCTCGGAATCGGGAATCAGCGACAGCCCGGCGACATTCCCGTCCAGCGCGGCCGTTCCCTCGGAGAGGGCGACGAACGCGCCCCCCATGGCCGCGGGCTGCGGGGCAATCCCCACGCGGAGGAACTCGAAGTTGTGCGCGCCGGCACTCCAGCTCGTGGAGGGCGCCAGCCCACACAGCAGCAGCGCAACCCGGCACGGGATGGACGATCTCATGGGCCTCCTCCTCAGGACATCCTATGCCCGCAAGACTGGACTGTCAACGGGTAGGACCGATCGGGCGGGCGGAAGACGGAGAAACCGGCGACCCGGACAAGACGCCGTCGGGCGAGGCCGTCTCCATCCCTGCGCGGCGTCGGGTCTTCAGCCGCGCACAGAACTCCGTTAGGACCCGGCGGCGGACGCCTGAGGATGCCCGTGGCGCGAGCCCCATTTCCCAGAGGATGCGTCCGACCTCGAAGTGGGAGAGACGGGAACAGAGGCGCTCACGCGTCTCCGGTTTCAGAGAGGAAAGAAGGACGGCTGCGCGCCGGGCGGGGGACAGACCGTTGAGCTCGCGCTGGATCTGCATTTCTTCGATCGCGTTCGGCATCTTCCCTACCTGGGATGCACGGTTCTTCATCGGCTCGGGACAGACAAGCGTCGCGATCCGGCCTGCCGGCCGAGAGCACCTCCGAGCGCGACGGTTCCGTCTATTCCTGAAGGGTATGGATCGTCCACTCTAATCGTTTCCGGAAACCCACTCGCTC
>CAZSXU010000003.1:28207-82300 GCA_964610505.1 uncultured bacterium
AGAACCTGAATGACGACGTCTTCCAGACCGTTCCGTCAGAACCTGAATGACGACGTCTTCCAGACCGTTCCGTCAGAACCTGAATGACGACGCCATCCAGACCATTCCGTCAGAACCCGAACGACGACGTCATCCTAACCACTCTCTGAGAACCTGAACAACGAGCTCATCATCTTTCTCGGCGACGCCTGAAATTTCCCTGCGGCACGTATCCATGAGACATATGTCCGTGCAGACGGCCCTTCGGCGATTCTTCTCCACCCGGTTTCTGCGTCGGGCCATGACGTACGTTCCCAGGCTGACGCTCCCGCCGGTCGCGAGCACAACCGCACCCCTCCACCAGGGACCCGGCCCGCTCATCCCCCCGCTGAAAGTGTGCGATATGACCGTTGCGTCCGTCGCCGCTCCCGCGCGCGTTGTCGTAGGAAACTGGAGGATGCTCGCTAGGGCCAGAAAGACGATGGCCCCGACCCACAGGGTCGTGATGCCCTTAAATGCCTTCCGGGGTCCTGGCGCTTGTTGACGCATGCGCTGTTTTCATGGGTGAGGGACGCTGATTTCGGGGGCGGCCGTCGGCGGTCGTCGCCGGTGGTCCCCTTTTAGTCATATTCTCGGACGTTGTTCCACCCATCTGCAGCGGAATCCAGCCGAACACGCTGCTCTGCAAGGATTTCCGACACGGACGGCGGGCGCGTTTGTAGATGGTGTGGATTCCTTGCGATGGTTGGCAGGAAGACGAGTGGACGGAGGGACGTCGGTATCCGGTGGTCGGAACACCTCCGGGTGTCCATCCAATCCATACACAACGGATTATCGCGAAATCGCCGCAGGGCCTTGAATCAAAGCGGAGAATGAGGGAAAAACGGACTGGCGGTGATGATTTTCTGCATGTCGGCTCTTGACACTCTTGGGATCGTCTGCTTTACTGTAGGTGTAGGCGAGACGGAAAATCCGAAAAACCTGTTGGCGCGGGTCCGGGGCCCGGGCATTTTTTTTGGCCCCCGGCGGGTCTCCGGGTGGGGCCGGCGGAACGCTTCCTTCCTGTTGAAGAATCATCGTTGAGTCTGGTGCAGCGGACAGGAGGGAATACCAATGAGAAAGAACGTTGCTCGGGTCATCGTGGCTGCAGTTCTCGTCGGACTTCTGGGCTTGCCCTGCCGGGTGGAGGCGACACGCGTCCCGGCGCTGCGGTGGCAATCCGGAGACCACGATATCTACCAGACCTGTGACAGGAACGCTCCTTCACCGACTCACCCCCAAAAGGATTCCGGCGCCCACGGATCCGTGAGTCCCCTCTCTGCACTTGATTCGGAACGGCTTTCGAATTCAACCATCCTGGTGCTCTGCAGAACCGTCGTCTGGTTCGGAGACCTCCTCATTCGGTAGGGCATCCCGGGAACACGAGTCCATTCGCTTCGCGCTACCGAGGAGGGACAAGCGATGCCGGCACAACATCCAGAAACCGCGGGTCCGAAGGTATCGGATCTTGATCGTGCGAGAGGGCGGAAGGATCGCGCGGCCATAGCTCGCTTCGCAGAAGCTTTGGGAGACGCTGCGGTGAGCTCCGGCGATCCCGTTGCGGCCGAAGCGTATTTCGCGACGGCCCACAGGGAGGGGAGTTTTCCAACTGCGGGGGACCGAGCGCGCGTCGTTGTGAAGGAAGCTCGGTGTCTCAGCGAGCGCGCTCGCTATGGTCAAGCGCTGAGGAGATTGGAACGCGTGATGGATTTTTTCGAACGGGCCCCCCAGGGGACGCCCTCGGCCAGTGTTCTGGGATTGGCTGCGGATGTCTGTCTGAAGAACGGGAGGGTGAGGCGCGCCTATCGGTACGCGGCCCGAGCCCGGGCGCTGGCGGCGCGAAGAGGCGTGGGCGCCGAAGCCTTGAGGATCAGTCTCTCGCTGGGAGCCGTGTTCGCCCGCCTCGGCCGTTGGGAAGAAGCGGGCGCGCTGTTCGAGGATGTTCTGAGTGCGGCCCGCCGGTCGGGAGACCGCGAACGTATGGGGCAAGCGTACAACAACCTGGGTCTGATTCACAAGAACCGTTGCGAGTGGGGAAGAGCCGTCGACTGTTTCGAACAGGCCATCCGCCTGGCCCGAGCCGCGAACGTAGAATGCTCACTGGCCGAACGCCTGAACAACATGGGCATCGTCTACTACAAGACGGGGGACTGGAGCCGCGCGGAAAAGACGTGGCGCGAGGCACTGCGGATCGCCAGGAGGGCCAAGCATTCGCGCTCCGAGGCGCCCGTGCGTCTGGGTTTGGGTAGATTGGAGGCGGCCCGAGGTCACGCGGACAAGGCGGAGATGCAGTATCGAAAAGCGTTGGAGCTCTCGCAGGCGTGCGACGACCTGAGAACCCAAACGCTGGTCCACGAGTTCCTGACGGAACTTCACCTGGATGGGGACGACCTTGAGGCCGCCTCCCGGGACCTGGAGACTGCGATTTCACTGGCCCAGAGGATCGGGGCCCTGACCGATCTGACGGCGGAAATACGGTGCGTGCAGGCGAGGCTCGCCAGCCGCACGGAATCGCCGGCTCGCGTGCTGCGGTTCATCTCCCGGGGCCTGGAGATTGCGCGCCGGACGGGCGACCGGTACGAGGAGGCGCGGTTCCTGGCGCTGAGAGCGGAAGTGCGCGCGGCCGAGGGAAACCCGCGGGCGGGGCACCGATTCGAGGAAGCCATTGAACGCCTTTCAGACCTTGGCATTCGCCATCTCCTGGCTCAGACACTGGTCCGGTTCGCAGCGTGGATGGCCGATCTGGAGAAAGGCACGCAGCCCCGCGATCGAGTTCAGGAGTCCCTGATCGTCGCATGCGAGATCTTCGAGAAGCTGGGGGATATGCGTGGATTCACCGGGGCCCGCATCTCCCTGGCGCGATGGAAACTTCGGCAAGGCGGTGTGGACGGCGCACTGGCGATTCTTCGGAGTCTCGAGGACCTGAATTCACCCCACGATACGCTGCGCCGACAATTGGCCGAGGTTCGGGAGGAAGTGGAACTCCGGCTGGTAGAGAAAGTCCGTGTCGAGGTGCCGCCGGCTTCGTGGGCCGCGGAATCATCAGCGCGCGCGTTCGCCGGGATTCCCGAACCGGCCGAGTTCCTCACAAGTCTGGCGGCGGGCATGGGCGCCGACCGGGCGGTTTGGGTCCGTCTGTCGAGGGCCCATTCCGAGGCCCACCTCTTGGCGCGCGTGAATATCGATGGGGCCGCGGCTCGACATCTGGCCGACTGGATGTGCTCGGACGGATGCGTGCCGAGATCAAAGGGAGATCCGATCCTCTCCGTTTCGGCCGCCGACGATTCGAGGTTCCGCCGCGCCGAGTGGAGGCGGGAGGTACGCTCCGTGCTCATCCTGCCCGTGCTCTCGTCGGGCACCGTCGTCGGGGCGGTCTACTTGGATCGGGGGCAGGCGCGAGGACTGCCTTTCGGCGCCAAGGAAATGGAGACACTCTCGGCCGCGCGCCCGATGCTCGAAACCCTGTCTCTCCTTGACGAGCCGTCTCCAGGTGAAGGAATTCGTATCCACACGGCGGCGGGGATCCGAACCATCCCGTACATCCTGGGCGGGCCACGCCTCGAAAAATCGCTGTCGCTCATCGGGAGGATCTGCGACTCGACCGTCCCCGTCCTGATTCAGGGAGAAACGGGCACCGGGAAGGAACTCGTTGCCAAGGCGCTACATGGTCTTGGAGATCGGTGCTCGAAGCCTTTCATTGCTCAGAACTGCGCAGCCATTCCTCGCGAACTCCTCGAGAGTGAACTCTTCGGGTACATGAGTGGGGCCTTCACGGGGGCCGTGAACGACAAGATGGGGCTATTCGAGGCCGCCAGCGGCGGGACGTTCTTCCTCGACGAGGTTACGGAAATTGACCCGGCCACGCAGGCGAAGCTGCTGCGGCTCCTGGAGACGGGTGTGGTCCGGCGGTTGGGTGCCGTGGACGAGAGCCGGGTCGACGTGCGCGTGGTGTCGGCGACGAACCGCTCGCTCCTGGCGGAAGTCGAGAGGGGGGAATTCCGGGAAGATCTCTTCTACCGGCTGAACGTCGTTTCCATTGAGTTGCCGCCTCTTCGGGATCGTGCTCAGGATATTCCCGTTCTTGCCACCGAGTTCCTCCGGCGCTCCTTTGCACAGGAGGGGAAGCTGTCGGGGCGACTCTCCGACGAGACGCTGCAGACTCTGACGGCCTACGCGTGGCCCGGAAACGTGCGCGAACTGGAGAATGAGATGAAGCGACTCGGCGCGCTGGGATCGGCCGGAGAGGTGATCCGCCCGACCCAGCTGTCCTCCAGGATCGGGCTCGAAAATCGAAAGAGCTCTACCTGGAAACTCGAGCAGAAGATTCAGTCCGTCGAGCGCAAGGAGATCGTTGACACTCTGGAGGCGGAGAGGTGGAATCTCTCGCAGGCGGCGAGGGCGTTGGGGGGGATGCCTCGCTCGACGCTGGTCTCAAAGATGAAGCGGCTGGGGATCCAGCGCCACTCGACGACGTGATGGTAGTACAGAGAACGCTGCACCCGGCCTGGGGTATGCATACTCGCCTCTCACCTTTTCGTGTTTTCGGCGCGGGTCTTTTGCCGCGGCAAAGGTCCGGCGTCTCTTGGCCACGAGCGTGAGTGAGGTATTGAATCGGTAAGGAGGGCGGCGATCTGCTCGGACCGAAAGGCCACGCTCGGGCCTTCGCTCGAGCGCAAGGCCCCATCTTCGTCACCTTGCCGGGCCACTCTCCCGAATCCGTGAAATCTAGGCTGCAGGGTTTTCGCCTCTCACCTTTCACCTTTCACCTATCTGCCGTCTGGGCCTTGCGCTCCGGGAAGGGTACGGCGTCACTCCTTCACGGCAAGAGGGGGGGACTCGAATCGGCGAGCAGGGTGACAACTCGTGGCGTTGAAAGATCCCTTGCCGTGTCGTCGTTCCGGCGAGCGCTCCCCGTCGCCGGCCCGGGGTATGGGCTGTCCACTCTCAACTTTCGACTTTCGACTCTCTGCAGTTCGGCGGTTCCCCTTGCTCTCGCCGGTCAGACGTGGTAGCGTAGTGCGACCCAGTCGATAACCGTTCGGCCCCTGAAGCGAGCACGCGGCAGCTATGGACATTGAACTGGCCTACGGTCGTGAGAAGGTATCGGTTCGACTCCCCGACGAGGCGGCGGTTGAGTTCGTCGAGCCTCGGGCGATGGACCCCGCTCCGGCGGAGGAATTGATTCGCGCCGCGCTGGAACACCCCATCGATTCGCCGCGTCTTGAGGACATTGTCAGGGGCAAGTCGCGCGTTGTCCTTGTGGTGTCGGACAAAACGCGCGCCACGGCGGCCGACCGGTTCCTGCCGCATATCCTCCGGGTGCTCGAGAAGGCGGGAGTTGCCGCGGACAGGGTGACGCTTGTTCTCGCAACGGGAAGCCACGGGGGGCACTCGCCGGAGGAGATGGACCAGGTCCTGGGCCCGGGAATCCGAACTCGGTTTCGTGTCGTGGACCACGACGGCGAGGACCGAGCGTCGCACGTCCGGATGGGAACGACGTCGCGCGGCACGCCGCTGCTCTTCCAGCGAGAGGTGGTGGAGAGCGACTGCCTCATTATCACAGGGGCCATCGGGTTTCACTACTTTGCGGGGTTTGGGGGAGGGCGAAAGTCGCTTCTGCCGGGCGTGGCACACAATGACACGATTCTGGCAAATCACAAACTGATGCTCGCCGGAAGTGATCCGGACGAACCGCTCTGTCCTTCGTGCGCCAACGGGAGTCTAAGGGGAAACCCGATTCATGAGGACATGCTGGAGGGCTCGCGTCCGCTGAATCCCGCGTTTCTGCTCAACACGATTCTCACGGCGGACGGCCGAATCGCGCATGCCGTTGCCGGCGACCCGTGGAAGGCGCACGAGGCCGGGCTGGAGAAAGTCCGATCCCTCTTCGCAGTCCCGGCGGAGAAGAATGCCGGGCTTGTGATCGCCTCTTGTGGCGGGCATCCCAAGGACATCAATTTCATTCAGGCCCACAAGTCGCTTCACCATGCCTTCGATCTGGTATCGGAGAACGGTACGCTGATCCTGCTGGCGGAATGTGCCCAGGGAATCGGGTCGGAGGACTTTTTCCAGTGGTTTTCCACCCTGGATCTGCGCGCGGCGGCCCGACGGTTGGATTCCGAATTCACGATCAACGCTCATACGGCCTATGTGACGATGCGCAAGGCCCTGACCCGCAGGATTATTCTGGTGACGGCCATGCCGCGCGAAACGGTAGAGGCCATGGGGATGGAACGTGCGGAATCACCGGCTGCGGCGATGGATCTGGCGCGAGGGGCGGCCGAGGGAATGGACAGCGTTCTGGTGTTGCCCCTGGCGGCGGTGACCGTACCGCTGGCTCGGTCCGGAGGTCTGTAGAGTCGTGAGACGTCGACCCCATGCCGCGGTCGCCGGTGCATTGGGTACGACGCTCGTTTTGTGGATCACCGGTTGCGGACAATCGAGGCCGGCGTCCGGACGGATCCCCGAGTTCGACGAGAACAGAGCCTTCGCGCATCTGACCCGCCAGGTGGATATGGGGTATCGGGTCCCGGGAGCGCCCGGCCACCGGCGGACCCTGGAGTACCTTCGCGAGACTCTCGAACGCCACGCAGATTCCGTCTATGTTCAGCCCTTCTCTGTAACTAATGCGGACACAATTATGTACATGTCTAATATAATAGGCTACTTTAAGGGCGGATCGAGCGAGACCTTGCTCCTGGGCGCCCACTGGGACACCCGGCTTTGGGCGGACGAGGACCCGAATCCGGCCAGTCGCCGCACTCCCATTGCTGGGGCCAACGACGGCGCGTCCGGCGTGGCCGTGCTCCTGGAGCTGGCTCGGATTCTGGGGGAGACGCAGCCACCCAGGAACATTGAGATCGTATTCTTCGACGGGGAGGATCAGGGCGACATCTGTGATTTGTCGTGGTGCATGGGATCCGCTTTCTACGCTCGGCGGCTCAAGACGAATAGGCCCGACCGCGCGATTGTGGTCGACATGATTGGAGATCGAGACCTGGAGATCTGGGTGGAGGCCAACTCCGAGAAATACGCCTACGGTATGGTCCGAAAGGTGTGGAGCGCGGCCGAAGATCTCGAGGTCTCCCAGTTTCGCCGAAAGACGAAATACACGATGTACGACGATCACGTTCCTCTCATTGAGAAAGGCATCCCCGCCATCGTGATCATCGATTTTGATTATCCCCACTGGCATACTCTGGAAGACACCCCCGACAAGTGTTCTCCGCAAAGCCTGGGAGCCGTGGGCCGGGTCCTGACGGCCGTCGTCTACGGAACTTAGCAACTCCGGACTTTCCCCGCGGCTGGCCCTGGGTTGAGGGTATGCCGCCTTTCGGCTCTCGGCTTTCTCGCATGGGCCTTGCGCTCTGGGGAGCACTCGGCGTCACTCCTCCACGGCAAGAAGGGGGGACTCGAATCGGCGAGGAGGGGGGTGGCCGGGGGTGTTGAAAGATCCCTTGCCGTGTCGTCGTTCCGGCGAGCGCTCCCCGTCGCCGGCCCTGGGCCTGGGTTGTCCACTCTCAACTTTCTGCAATTCCGCGGCCGGCCCTGGGTTGAGGGTATGCCGGCTTTCGGCTCTCGGCTTTCGGTTCTCTGCCGTATGGGCCTTGCGCTCGGGGGAGCACTCGGCGTCACTCCTCCACGGCAAGAAGGGGGGATTCGAATCGGCGAGCAGGGGAGCAACTCGCGGCGTTGAAAGATCCCTTGCCGTGTCGTCGTTCCGGCGAGCGCTCCCCGTTGCCGGCCCGGGGTATGGGTCGCTTCTCTCCTTTCTCCTTATCTCCTCTCTGTCTCACAGGGCAAGGGGGGCGATTCTCAACGCTTGACCCTCCGAGGCTCCGGCTTTCGGCTCGCGGTTCTCGGATCTCTCCCCCCAGGGATGTTCTGCCCCTGCGCTTGACGTGTCGCCCGGCGAACGATACTCTGAGCCTGACCATTCGGAACTTGAACCGTCACACCGCAATGGAGGGATCTCCGTATGAAACACTATCGCTTTGACGGCGACCAGCATCTGCTCGTCCTCCAACGTGGGGAAGATGTTCTGCGGTCCATTACCGATTTCGTTCGCGATCGTGAGATTCGCGGGGCGTCCCTTCAGGGAATCGGCGCCGTCGATCTGGCGCGCCTCGGACAGTATGACTATGAGCGGAAAGACTACCGCGTGGTAGAGCTTCGCGGTGCCCTGGAAGTGGTGGGTCTCATCGGTAACGTTGCCCTGAGGGACGGTGTCCCCTTTCCTCACGTGCACATGACCGTCACGACACAGGACGGAAAAGCCTTCGGAGGCCATCTTCTTGAGGGCTCGAGATGCGCATTGACGATGGAAATCGAGATCAAAGATCTGGGAGCTCCACTCGAACGTACACCGGATCCCCGATTCAACCTGAGTGTTCTCTATGACGTTGAATAGTCCGGGCCGCGGGGTTTGGTGAAGCTGAGCCTGTTCCCCCGCTCGTTGCCGCTTGACAGCGCGCATTCGGCGGCGGTAGGCTCGCCCGAGGTCAAGACCGGGAGATTCTGCCATGCGTGTTTTGGTGGTCGGCCATGGGGGACGGGAACACGCGCTCGTCTGGAAGATCGCAGAGAGCCCTCTTCTCGAGCAACTGTGGTGTGCGCCGGGGAACGGCGGCACGTCCGTGCATGCGTCCTCGGTGGATCTTGCTCCGGACGACCTGGATGGGCTTGCGGACTTCGCACACGGCAACAGGATCGATCTTACGGTGGTGGGCCCGGAGGCGCCTCTGGTTGCCGGTATTCGAGAGGTGTTCGACGAGCGCGGCCTGAGACTGGTCGGGCCCTGCAGGGGTGCGGCGGCTCTGGAGGGCAGCAAGGTCTTTGCCAAAGAGTTCATGGCCCGCCACGGGATTCAGACGGCGCCGTTCCGGGTGTTCGAGGATCCCGAGACGGCGAAGGAATGGATTCGTACGCAGAGCGCCGGTCTCGTCGTGAAGGCTGACGGGCTTGCGGCGGGTAAGGGTGTGATCGTCTGTTCGTCGAATGAGGAAGCGGCCGCCGCCGTGAACCGGATGATGGTCGAGAAGACATTCGGAGTGGCGGGGGAGAGAGTGGTGGTCGAGGAGCGACTTGAAGGTCCCGAGGTCTCGATCCTGGCCCTGGTTTCGAATGATTCCGTGGTCGAGCTTCTGCCCGCGCGTGATTTCAAACGAGCGTACGATGGAGACCGGGGACCCAACACGGGAGGGATGGGTGCCATCGCGTCTCACGGCTTGGTCGGTGAGTCGCTCGTGGCCGAGATTCGGCGAACCGTCTTCATGCCGACCTGCCGAGGATTGGCGGCGGAGGGGATCCCCTACCAGGGAGTCTTGTACGCGGGTATCATGCTCACCCAACGGGGGCCGCGCGTGCTGGAGTTCAACTGTCGTTTCGGTGACCCCGAGACCCAGGCGATTCTGCCGTTGCTTGAGACGGATCTTCTGGAACTCCTCCAAGCGGTTGTGGATGGAGATCTGGCCGCCCATCGAGCCGAGTTCCACCCCGGCGCTTGCGTCTCGGTGGTTCTGGCCTCGGGGGGGTATCCCGGACCCATTGAAAAGGGCAAGGAGATCCACGGGCTGGACGCGCCCTCGATCGAGGGCATGGTCGCGTTTCACGCCGCAACGAGCCGAACGGAAAACGGGCGGTTCTTGACCCAGGGGGGAAGAGTCCTGGGAATCACGGCGGTCGGTCCCGATGTCGAGAGGGCCCGGCGGAACGCCTACGCCGGCGTGGGGCGGATCCGGTTCGAGGGAATGCACTACCGTCGGGACATCGGGCTCGAGCGCGTGGGAAGTGCCGGCCGGCGAACCTCTCCCCCGTAGGGGGAGAAAGGTCCGCGAGTATGGAGGAAGGATGCCGCCTGTCGTGGGAATCGTGCTGGGTTCTCGGTCGGATACGACGTGGGCCCAACCGGCGATGGACGTACTGGAGGAGTTCGAGGTCGAGTACGAGGTTGTGGTCGCGTCTGCTCATCGTCAACCCGATCGCGCGCGCCGATACGCGTCGGGTGCCGAGAAGCGAGGACTCAGAATCCTGATCGCCGCAGCGGGAATGGCCGCGCATCTGCCCGGTGTGCTGGCGTCTCACACGACGCTGCCCGTCCTCGGCGTTCCCCTGCCGGCCTCTACGTTGGGCGGGCTGGATTCGCTGTTGTCCATTGCTCAGATGCCGGGCGGAATTCCCGTAGGGACCCTGGGGATCGGCGCCGCGGGCGCGCAAAACGCTGCACTTCTGGCCGTCGAGATCCTGGCACTGGGGGATTCCACTCTCCGGCGGGCGCTCGGGACGTATCGACAGACGCTCAAGCGAAAGCGATAGATCCGGGGGATGCCTTTGGTGTTTCGAGTCCTTTTTGTATGCACGGGGAATACGTGTCGGTCGCCGATGGCCGAGGGGTTTTTGCGACGGCGATTGGCGAGGAACCCGGCCGACGCGATCGAGGTGTCTTCGGCGGGAACCGCCGGCCTGGAAGGCCTGCCGGCTTCGGATCTCGCCCGAGAGGTGGTCAGAGAAGACGGTGTGGAGCTTGAATCATTTCGGTCCTCCGCCCTGGACCCGCGGCGCGTGGAAGAGGGGGATCTCATCCTGGTGATGGAACCCTCCCACAGGGATGCGGTTGTGCGGCTGGCGCCGGAAGCGGCCGGCCGGACCCACCTGCTCCGGGTATTCGGGGGCACCGGTTCGGGTTCCGATGCGTCATTGGCCGACCCTTTCGGGGGGAATCTGGAGATCTATCAACGGGTCTATCTGCAGATCAAGGAGGCGATCGAGGGAGCTCTGCCCCGATTGCGTGATTTGGCCGGAGGGCGGAGGTGAGCATGCGGTGTCGCGTGACCCGGGGAGGTTCTGGATGAGAATCGGTGTGGGGGCGGACCATGCGGGATATGCGTTGAAGGAAGCCATCAAGTCCTTCCTCCCGGATTTCGACGTGGAGGTCGTAGACTACGGTGCCGGCAGCGAAACGTCGGTGGACTATCCCGAGTTCGGTTTTGCCGTGGCGGATGCCGTGGCGGGAGCCCAATGTGATCGGGGCATTTTGGTATGCAAGTCCGGCATCGGGATGTCGATTGTGGCCAACAAGGTCTATGGGGTGCGGGCCGCCCTCTGCTACGATGCGGAGGCGGCGAGCCTCAGCCGGGCGCACAACGACTCGAACATCCTTGTCCTGGGAAGCGCGTGGGTCGATGCGGGCGGCGCTCGGAACATCGTCAAGGTTTGGCTCGAGACGCCCTTCGAGGGCGGCCGGCATCTCCGGCGTCTGGAGGGAATCTTGAACTTCGAGCGCGAGCATTCGAGTCGGGGTCGGGGCTGATCCTGTCCCGGCCTTCTGAGGGAGACATGTGGGATACGCGGCCGGCTCGTTCGCCGGATGCCGCGTCCGGATTCCAGGGGAGCGACTTCGCGATGAGGTGTCCTTCGTGCGGGTTTGAGGAAGATCGTGTAATCGACTCTCGGCCGGTCCGGGAAGGCCGGAGCGTCCGCCGACGACGGGAGTGTGCCGGATGCGGGAACCGGTTCACGACGTACGAGACCGTTGCCGTCGAATCCCTCGTCGTGGTCAAGAAGGATGGACGCAGGGAGCCCTTCGATCGAAACAAGTTGTTCGTGGGTATTGAGAAGGCCTGCCAGAAGCGCCCGATTCCTCGGGATCGACTGAATGCGATCGTCGAGACCATCGAAACGGATCTCACCCAAAGGCATCCGATGGAGATCCCGACGGAGGAGATCGGGGAGAAGGTGATGGATCTGCTGAGCGGGCTCGACGAGGTCGCGTACGTGCGATTCGCCTCCGTATACAGGCAGTTCAAGGATGTGTCGCAATTCATGGAGAGCATCCGGGGCATTCTTGAGCGGGAGGGGACGTAATCGCAAGGCGAGGCCGGCGCGTTCACGGAATAATTCGCTTGACATCCCGTCCATTTGAACCATAAGCTGAGAACCTGAAACGTTTTAGGTATTTGCCGCAAAATCGTCGTCCATGGTTGAGGAGCGGCTGCCATGTCCGCAGGACGGTCGCCGCGGAACGGGAGGTGGCGAACGCTCCTGACCAGGTAAGGAGGGGTCGTAATGAGTAGGTTCGTTTCCGCCGGTGTGCTGCTGGCAACGGTCGCCGCTCTCGTTGTGGGGTGTGGTGGGGCTCCGGAGATCCAGATGGCCCCAGGCGAGAAGTTGAGTCTCTCGTACAAACTGATCGACGGCCTGTCGTACAAGGGCAAGAGTTTCCAAACGACCAACTACAAGGGTTTCGCCAACGATTCCATGACCGAGAACAAGTTCAGGACATCGGTGGATTCCCTGTATTCGGACGGGACCATCGTCCGGACGCTGCGCTACGATGAGTATTCCATCGTGACCTACTCGGGAGGGCAGGCGATTTTCGACGATGGAGCGAAGATGATCGAGGGTGAGCAACTGTGGCTCAAGGTGGACGCCAGCGGTGGAATTGTGGACTGGCGCGGGCTCGAAGGTGTTCGATCCTACACATCGGAAGAGCGTAACCAGCGGGAGACGATGGTTCAGAGTGTCGCGCTGAGCTTTCTGACCTTACCCCCGGGGCCCGTGGGGCAGGGAGATACATGGTCGCAGACCGTAGAGATGCCGATCGACATTCGGCAGGGAGAGTTGAACCTGAAGGTAACCAACCACTATACCCTCGCCGGTATCGCCACGAGGAACGGGTACACGTGTGCGAAGATCGACATGATTTCCGAAATCGTGGGCACGGGGGGTGGGGGAGACGAGTCGAGGGCTTACAGCTTTGACGTGGACATCGAGGGTGAGGGGAAAGGTGCCGTCTACTTCGGGCTTGACGAGGGGTACCTGATCTTCTCCCACGAGGAGACGAACCTCCAGACGGAACACACCTCGATCCGCGGACGCGAAGAGGCCAAGACCGAGTTCTTCAGCGCCAAGATCGAAAGCGAAGTCGTGCTCGTCGAGTAGGAAGGCGGGAGGCGGCTTACGTTGAGCGCAGATGAAACGACAGGAGAAAACAAGGCTCAGCCGTTTCTGGAGCATCTCGAGGAACTTCGGCGCGTCCTGATCTTCTGTATTGCCTCTGTTGTGGCGGGTGCCATCGTTGCGTGGTTCTTCTCCGATGACGCCATTCGCATCCTGGCCGCCTCGGTGGGCGAACGGTTGAATTTCGCCGGCGTCACCGAGGCTTTCTATACGAGGCTGAAGATCTCCGTGGTTCTGGGTTTCCTGGTTTCTCTGCCCGTCATTCTCTTTCGAATCTGGAAATTCGTGGCCCCCGGCCTCTTCCGGACCGAGAAGGTCGTCATCCTGCCGCTCGTGCTCTGCTCATCAATCCTTTTCTTCCTGGGCGTCGGTTTTGCCTACCTGGTTGTGGTTCCGACGGCGACGAAATTCCTGTTGGGGTTCGGCGCGGGCGTTCTCGAACCCGTGATCATGATTGGGGACTACTTCGGATTCGTTTCCCGGTTTTGCATTGTCTTCGGAGTGGTGTTTCAACTCCCCCTGGTCGTGAGTGTGTTGTCATACACGGGGCTCGTGTCCTCAAGAACGCTTCTGACGAAATGGCGCTACGCTCTGGTGACCGTGTTTGTCTTCGCCGCGGTCCTGACCCCTCCGGATATTGCCTCGCAGCTCATGATGGCGGGACCGCTGGTCGTGCTCTACTTCCTGAGTGTCTGGATCGCCAGTTTCGTCGAGAAGAAGAAGGGAGAGAGCGTGGCGTTGGACCCACAGGACGGTGAGGCCCGGACGTAGGCCGCAAGGCACGCCGCCGGTGAGTTCGGGTTGCGTCTGCAACAACCGCCGCTTTTCCGTTGACGTTATGGAGAGGCTCTGATAAAGTACATGGTTTCCCGGTTTGTCCTTTGAATGGGATGAGTGATGAGGAACGTTGCGCAGAGCGCGGAGCTCCTGAGGCTCAAGAATCTGGTCCGTTCGGATCTGGATCTTGTAGAGGAGAAGCTGAATCGAGTCCTCGGCTCGGGTGAAGGGCTGGCCAGTGAGGTGAGTGCCCATATCCTCTCCAGCCCGGGGAAGCGGCTTCGCCCGATTCTGGTGCTTCTCATCTCCCGTCTTGCGGAGCGGGACGAAGATCTCGCCGTGACCGCCGCCACCGCTGTCGAGCTGGTTCACACGGCCACGCTGATTCACGACGACGCGATCGACCAATCCTCGCTCCGACGGGGGCGGGTGACGGTCAACGCGCAGTGGGGCGATAACATCTCGTTGATCTTCGGCGACTATCTCTACAGCCGGAGTTTCATGTTGCTGTCGGAAGCGGGACTCTACGACGCGATGCGCGTCCTGGCGTCGGCCACCCATGTCATGACGCAGGGGGAGCTGTTGCAGTGGGAGCGCAGGGGCAAGCTGGACGTCAGTGAAGAGGAGTACCTGAGGATCGTGCGGTGCAAGACGGCCTCCCTGTTCGCCGCCGCCTGCCGAGTGGGGATCAGCACTTGCCGCAACGGGGGCGGGTGTGCCGACGGCGTGGTGGACTTCGGCGAGCATCTGGGGGTCGCGTACCAGATGGTGGACGATCTCCTGGACTTCATCGGGGTGGAACGATCGCTGGGGAAACCGGTCGGTAGTGATCTCAGAGAGGGCCGGGCCACGCTTCCCTTGATCTGTGCGCTTCGGCAGGCCAGCGAGAAGGATCGGACGGAATTCCTCTCCCTGATTGACAGCGGCGGCCTCGAGAACGGCGGCTGGCCGGAGATCGTCGCGTTCGTCTCCCGAAACGGCGGGATTCAGTATTGCCGCGACAAGGTCGGAGAGTACGGCGAGGCGGCCAAGCGGGCGCTGGATGGGGTCCAGTCTTCCGATGCCAGAGAGGCGCTCCTTGCGATTGCGGACTACGTCATCGACAAGCGCGGATGAATTCACCTTCCCGGGTCGCCCCTCCTGTTGTTCCACCTCGCTGTTGACGGGATGTCCCACGTCCGCCTACCGTGGGACCGGGGCGAGGTTTGATCCCGGCGAGCTTGTCTTCGATCACGGGCCCGCGGGCGACAGGGATTTGTGGAAGAAGGACGGAGGCGCGAAGACACCGTTGGACTCATCGAAACTTGCCCACCAGATCGCGAACATCGCTCTCACGAAGAAGGCTGAAGATATCCAGCTTCTGGATCTTCGGGAAGCCCCTCTGGGGACGGACTACTTCCTGATCTGTTCCGGAAACTCCGGTACCCACGTGAAGGCGGTCGTCGACGAAATCCTCGAACAGTTGAAGGCCGAAGGTCAGCGGGTCTGGCGCGTGGAAGGATACGCGTCGGGACGTTGGGTGTTGCTCGACTTCGTCGATGTCGTCGTGCATGCATTTCACCGAGAGACTCGCTCGTATTTCGGGTTGGAACTGCTCTGGGGTGACGTGCCGTGTGAGAGGGTTGAAGACTAGCCCGGGCGTTCGCAAGCGGCGTCGTCGGGCGGGGTGGACGGATGCGACTGGAGATGGAGAGAAGGATCCGGGAAGCGATCCGTTCGGCGGTTCTGAGAACCGGACGGTTGACCGATCTGGAGTTGTCCGACATCCGGCTCGAGAAACCCCGCGAAGGCGCGCACGGTGATCTGGCGACCAACGTGGCCATGGTGCTGGCCTCCAGGACCAAGACGGCCCCTAGGACGCTGGCCGAGGAAATCACCGCAGCCCTGGAACTCCCGGCCGACGTCATCCAGCGGGTGGCGGTCGCGGGCCCCGGCTTCATCAACCTCCGCTTGAGCCCCGAGTATCTTCGACGGGAGGCCGCCGCCATTCTCCGGGATGGGTCCGGCTACGGCCGCTCGGACCGGAGGCGGGGCAAGAAGGTCCAGCTGGAATTTGTGAGCGCGAATCCCACCGGTCCCCTCAACGTGGTCAGCGCCCGGGCCGCTGCCGTGGGAGATGCGCTGGCGCGAATCCTCTCCTGGGCGGGCTGGGAGGTTGAGACCGAGTTCTACGTGAACGATGGTGGGACGCAGATCGATCTTTTCGCGGCATCGGTCCGAGCCCGCTTCCTCGAGCAGGGCGGGTTTCCGTTTTCTTTCCCCGAGGACGGATACGGGGGAAGCTGGCCCGCGGGGATTGCGCAGTCCCTCTGGAGATTGCTGCAGGCGGTTGTGGAGACGGCCTGCAGCCGGCGTTCACTCGAGTTCTGGAGTGAGATCGTGGATGTCTCCGAAATCGACCGCCGGTGGCGGGACGGGACCGCAGAAGAGCGGGCGGCCGGCCTGGCCGGCGCGATTTCCGCCGCTTCGATGGATAGAGTCGGTGCACGAAAATTGGCCGCGTGGTGGTTGGGAGAACTGGGTGGGGGGGACGTTCTGTTGGAATCGGCCTCTCTGCCTCTCGATCGAGAGGTTCGAAATCTCGGCCAGGCCTGGCTGGAGGAATTTCCCCTTGCCGCTTTCTCGGTCGCCCTCATGGTGATCTGGCAGCGCGAGTCTCTGCACGGGTTCGGTGTCGACTATGACGCCGAGATCGGGGACGCCCGGGAGGTGCGGGGCTGGTTTCACGAATCGCGTTTGTACGAGGGCGGCGCCGTGAAGGAGACCCTCCAGACCCTTGAGCGCGCGCTTGACGCCGTCTACGACAAGGAGGGAGCCCGCTGGTTGGCGACCACCCGGTTTGGGGATGAGGAGGACCGGGTGCTGGTTCGACGCGACGGTCGACCCACGTACTTCCTTACCGACATCGCCTACCACAGGGACAAGCTCGCTCGCGGCTATGACCGCGTCATCGATGTCTGGGGACCCGACCATCACGGTCACATTGGCCGAATGAAGGCCGCCATGCACATGCTGGGAGCGAACCCCGACTGGCTGGAAGTGATCATTGCGCAACAGGTGAACGTGTTGAAGGACGGGAAGCCTGTGAAGATGTCCAAGCGTGGAGGTGAGGTGATCAGTCTGGCGGACGTGGTTGAGGAGGCCGGTCGGGATACGTCCCGGTTTTTCTTCCTCATGCGCAGGACGAGCAGCCATCTGGATTTCGATCTGGATCTCGCCCGGAAAACCTCGGAAGAGAATCCGGTCTACTACGTTCAGTATGCATTCGCACGAATCTCGAGTATCTATGAGTTCGCTCGCCAGCGGAATCTGTCGACCGACCGTCCGGCGGATCTGTCGCTTCTGACTGAGCCGGCGGAGCTGAATCTGATGCGAACCCTGGTTCGGTTTCCCTGGGAGGTCCGTTCGACGGCCCGGGCGCTTGAGCCTCACCGGTTGACGGTGTACCTGCAGGAGCTCGCCCAGAGTTTCCACAAGTTCTACCAGGACCATCGAATCGTGGGAGACGACGAGGCCGTGAGCTGTGCCAGGCTCAATCTGGTGAGCGCCACGCGGATTGTCCTCGAGACGGGGATGTGTCTGGTGGGCGTGCAACCTCCAAAAGAGAGGATGTAGGGAGGGCAAATGGGACTTCTGGTGGTTGGATCCCTTGCGCTGGATACGGTGCAGTGCCCGGCTGGCGAGCGGGCGGAGATGCTCGGCGGGTCGGCCGTCTATTTCTCGGCGGCGGCTTCCTATTTCGCTCCCGTGCGACTGGTGGGTGTCGTCGGAGAGGACTTCCCCTGGGGTGATGTCGAGTTCCTGAAGGCGCGAGGGGTGGATGTCGAGGGGCTGGAGACGGCGGCGGGCAAGACCTTTCGCTGGTCGGGGCGCTACGAGGAATCCGGCGATCGAGAAACCCTGCTGACCGAGCTCAATGTGTTCGAGACGTTTCGTCCGAAGATTCCCCCCTCGTATCGAGACAGCCAAATGGTGTTCCTCGCCAATATCGACCCGGCGCTGCAGCTGGATGTTCTCCGTCAGGTCGAGGGAACCCGGCTGGCGGCCTGCGACACGATGAACTTCTGGATCGATTCGAAACGGGGACAGGTGTTTGACGTGCTCGCCCGCGTGCAGATAGGATTCCTCAATGACGGGGAGGCGCGTTCCATCGTCGGCGAGGGGAACCTTCCATCGGCCATCGAGAAAATTCACGCCGCCGGGCCCGAGGTCGTGGTGGTCAAGAAAGGGGAACACGGAGCCCTGATGAGCGACGGGGGCAATCTGTTCGCGGTGCCCGCCTTTCCGGTGAGGACCGTCGTCGACTGCACGGGTGCGGGGGATTCTTTCGCCGGAGGGATGCTGGGCTATCTCAGTTCACGGGCCGAGTGGACGGGCCGGACCTTCAGGGAAGCACTCATCTATGGGACGGTGATGGCGTCCTTTGCGGTCGAGGATTTCGGGATCGAGCGATTCACAGCCCTCACGCGAGAGGAGATTCAGAGCCGGGTCACGGCACTCGTGGGCATGATCAGCCTTGGCCCCGGCTCCCCGACGACCGCCGCCTAGCCCGCAGGATGTTGTCGCTCCAGAGTGCAATCGGGCGCAAAGAGCCGCGTTCCACGGAAACCCGGCGTTCTCTCCCATGGAGTTCCGGGGCTCTGTGTTCCGGCCCTCCCGGCACCGGGACCGGTCTTGGGAGAACACCCACGCACACCCCTCCGGGCTTGCCGCCCCGTTTGGGACCGGGAGGACGCGCGCTCTTCCGAATCGCCGCGCGGGAAAGTCTTGATCAAATTCTCCGAATCGGCTACTCTACTCCAGACTTGATGAGTGCACGCTTTCAGACGCGCGGAGTCGCCATGACCATTGTCTTCGATGAGGGTGATGTAACCGATTTCTCCGAGTCGTCGCTTTCGCCGGTAGACGGGCGGGGCCGATCCGGGGCGGCCCTGGTTCATCAGGCGGGCCGGGCGATTGAGGAAATCGAAGGCGTCGTCTCCGCCCGGGTCCAACTGGGCATGGGAGAGGACGTCGAGGAAGTGCATGTCGTGGCCCGGGGGGGACGGCGGGCGAAGGAGATCGTGCGCGATGTGGAAACGCTGCTCAAGGCGAAGTTCGATCTGGACATCGACCATCGTAAGATCAGCGTGGCGCGGTTGGGCGAATCAGCCGCGCCTTCTGCAGAGCCGGAACCCCTGCCGAGGGTGAACTTCCGAGGAGTCTCGCTTCATCTTTCGCGCGACGGTGGCGAGGCACAGGTGGAACTGGCGACGGGCGGCCAGCGCTGGTTGGGGCGAGCTCAGTCGAAAGGTCCCGAGTCCGCGTGGCCACGGCTCGTTGCCGGTGCGACCCTCGAAGCATTGAGCCAGCTTCTTCCGCCCGATTCGCACCTGGATCTGGTGGATCTGATCACGACGAGAATCGCTGAGCGCGACGTGATCGTCATCACGATTCGCTTCCGCAAGGATCGCCAGGCGCAAGACATGGTGGGTTGCGCCTGCGTGGAGGGAGACATGCAGCGATCGGTGGTCTTTGCCACGCTGCATGCACTCAACCGTTTTCTCGGACGGTTCTCCGAGTCTTCCCAGGGCGAAGTGATTCTCGAACCTCCTCTCAGTTTCTAGCGGTATTGCGGGCTGCCATGTTCTGAACCGTCATCTGGAATTCCTTCCCCGCCCGCCGCATGGGCTTTGGCCTTTCATCGCCCCGCTTTGCCTTTCCCCTCTTGGCCCTCTGCAGTTGTTGCTCTGTTGTGTTTTCGCGCGGCCGCTCCAGAGGGGCGATCTATGGTCGTGAAGTCCAGGTTCGCAGTCTTGTCTCGCGCACACGGATGCGCGCTTCTAGCGCGCGGGTCGTAAAAGTCAAAATTTTCCGGGCTTGTTTCGTGCACGCGGCCCGGAACCTGCGAGAGATGAAGATGTACTGCGTCTGCCCGGCCGGATGCATTTCCGGAACGGGCGGGGGGAGTTGGGCGGCGAGCCGGGTTGCCTGCCCCCGGGCTGTCTGCAGCGCGTTATGCGGCGCGTGGACCTGGCATCACGGCGTGTTGGTGGTATGCGGCATGGCGAGTTCAAGAGAGATTGTCGGTGGAAGTGCCGTCATGCGCGCACTTCTGGAGAAAGTGGCCCTTCTGGCGAAGAGCGACGTACCGGTTCTGATCGAGGGAGAGAGCGGGACCGGAAAGGAGCTCGTGGCGCGGGCGCTGCACGACGCGGGGGAGCGGCGCCATCGTCCCTTCCTGGCCATCAACTCCGGGGGTCTGGCCGACGGCCTGCTGGAGAGTGAATTGTTCGGGTATCACCGGGGTGCGTTCACGGGCGCGCATGGAGAGAAGCCGGGGCTCGTGGAGGTCGCACACCGGGGCACGTTGTTTCTGGACGAAGTGGGCGATCTCTCGCCTCAGGCGCAGACGAGACTGCTTCGAGTCCTCCAGGAGGGTGAAGTTGTACGACTCGGTGGCACGGGGCCGATGCGTGTGGATGTCCGGATTCTGTCGGCCACGCACAAGCGATTGGAGGAAGAAGTCAGGCGGGGGCGGTTCCGGGAGGATCTCTTCTACCGGCTCCGCGTGGTCACGGTCCGGGTTCCCCCGCTGAGGGAGCGCAGAGAGGATATCCCGGCGCTGGTTCGCCATTTCCTGAGGCGGCACGCGCCCGGCCCTCCTCCTCCCCTGGATCCGGAGACCGTGGAACTTCTCGTGCGATACCCCTGGCCGGGTAACGTGCGGGAACTGGAGAATGAAGTACGTCGCGCACTGACCCTTCTGGCGGACAGACGTGTGATTCATCCGGAGCTGGTTTCGATGAGGATCCGGAACGACCCGGGGAACCCGCACACGGGATCGTCGCTAAAGGATCGGATGTCCCGGTACGAGGCCATGGTCATACGGGAGGCCCTGGACCGCTATTCCTGGAACAAGACGCGAGCGGCCCTCGCACTGGGCGTGTCGAGGCAATCCCTGATTCGCAAGGTGGCTCGTCACGGCCTGGGTCGCGCGTCGTCCCGGAAATCTCCGGCCCGGGCGGAGTCGCCGTCTTCGGGACGAGATGCTCAGACGAAGACCGGCCGAGTAAAGGTTGACAGCTGATCCCCGGATGTCTAGCATCCGCTTGGACTTGAAAGCGAATCCCGGGGGTGGATATGGAATACGATTCTCTGTTGCCGGATCTCGTCTCGAAGGCGCGTTCCACGATCCTGTATCTGGTTGTGGACGGTTTGGGCGGGTTGCCGCATCCGGATACCCAGCGGACCGAGCTGGAAACGGCGAACCTCCCGAACCTGGACGCCCTGGCCGCTCGATCGTCCTGCGGACTGCACGACCCGGTGCTCCCGGGCATCACTCCGGGCTCGGGACCCGGGCATCTTGGCATTTTCGGCTACGATCCGGTGTCTCTTCGGGTCGGGCGAGGAGTGCTGGCGGCCTACGGGATCGGGTTTGCCCTCGAGCCGGGAGATGTCGCCGCCCGGGTCAACTTCTGCACTCTCGATGAGCAGGGTAACATCTCGGATCGACGGGCAGGGCGAATATCCACCGAAGAGAATCACCGGCTGGTTGCGCTCCTCAACGACATCCGTCTTCCGAACATGGACGTGTTCGTGCGAACCGTCAAGGAACACCGGGCGGTCCTCGTACTTCGAGGTTCTGGACTGAACGCCGCGATCGCCGATACGGATCCTCAGGAAACGGGTGTTCCACCGCGCAGAGCCAGGGCGCTGGTCGCCGACGCCGAGGAAACGGCCAACGTTCTGGATCGATTCGTCGAGACGGCCCGGGAGGTGCTGGCGCCCCACCATCCAGCGAACGGGATTCTCCTCCGGGGCGTGGATCATCCGGCCGACATTGTCGGTTTCCGTGAGAAGTACGGGCTTCAGGCCGCCGCCGTGGCTGCCTATCCGATGTACCGGGGGCTGGCTCTGATGGTTGGGATGCAGGTCCTCGACGCGGGTGAGACCATCGAAACCCAGGTCGAAACCCTTCACCGCCGCCACGAGGACTTCGATTTCTTCTTCTTTCACTACAAGCCAACGGATTCCCGAGGAGAGGATGGTGACTTCGACGCCAAGGTGAAAGCTCTGGAATTCCTGGACGGTGTCCTTCCGAGGATTTTGGAACCGCGATTCGACGTCGTTGTGGTCACGGGAGACCATTCGACGCCTTCCATTCTACGATCCCATTCCTGGCATCCGGTTCCCTTCCTCATTCACTCCAAGTGGTGTGTGCCGGGTTCCACGACGTCCTTCACGGAGAGGGAGGCGGCGCGGGGAATGGAGGGACGGATTCCGGCACTCTGTCTGATCCCGCTTGCGCTTGCGCACGCGGGGCGACTGGAGAAATACGGTGCGTGAAGCGTGAACAGTGTGCGGTCTGTCTGGGGACCATGGGTGCTCGCCGGAGTTTCCGGTTTTGCCCTGGCGCTTGCGTTTCCGCCCTTCTGCGCGGGGTGGATCGCGTTTATGGCCCTGGTTCCTCTTTTGCACGTGATCGACCGCTCATCTTCTCACTCGAACGGAGGCCGCCCTTCTTCTCACCGGGGCCGGTTCGGCGTCGGTTGGTTCTTCGGATTTGTATTCTTCTTCGTTCTGCTGCGCTGGATCGGAAACTTGACGACCGAGAGGATGGTGTACCCTTCACTCCGATGGCCGGCCGCACTGACGGCCTCCGCCTACCTGGCGTGCTACCCCGGACTGTTCGCCCTGTTGCAGGGTTTCCTCTGCCGGCGATTGGGTCAGAGAGCCATGGTTCTGGCTCCTTTCACATGGACCCTTGTGGAGGTGGCCCGGACCTCGGGCACGCTGGGTTTCCCGTGGGGCGCGGTGGGGTACGGACTTCTTCCGTACCCGTCCCTCATCCAGGGAGCAAGCGTCGGTGGCGTCGATCTCCTTTCTCTCTGGATTGTGGCGGTCAACGTTTCCCTGTGGTCGTTTCTGGGGACGGCGCGCCTCATGCGGCGGCGCGTCTGGGCGTCCGCCCTCATTCCGATCGTCCTGCTGGCGGGCCCGTGGGCATGGGGGCGGGCCCGAATTCCCCAGGCGAAGCGAGCTCACCTAGGGAGTGTAGGGATCGTTCAGCCTTCCGTACGGGGCGACGAGAAGTGGGACGCGGCCACGCGGGATTCTTCCTTCAACATTCTGGAGAGGAAGAGCCGAAAACTGGCGAAACGTTCCGTGGATCTGATCATCTGGCCCGAGACGGCGATTCCGGTTTACCTTCGCTACGAAGCCGACTACTTCGCCAGAACGCGTACCCTGGCGAGGGACCTCTCCAGTTTCCTCTTGGTGGGATTTCCGGACGGCGAGTTCGAGGAGAGCGAGCGCTTTCTCAAGTACAACGCCGCCGGGCTGTTTGACCGGAGGGGAAACCTGATCGAAACGTACTGGAAGATCCACCTGGTGCCTTTCGGCGAAGCTCTTCCGTGGCAGGACGTTTTCCCGGTCCTGGAGAAGATCGATCTCGGGGAGGGAGACTACTCGCCCGGCCACGAGCGGACCGTATTCGACACGGGCCTGGGGCGCTTTTCCGTCCTGATTTGCTTTGAGTCCATCTTCCCTCGCCTCGCGCGGCAGTTTGCCGATCAGGACCTCGATTTCCTGGTGAACATCACCAATGACGACTGGTTCGGCGACACGCCGGCCGCCGCCCAGCACGCGGCCATGGCCGTGATGCGTGCCGTGGAGAACGGAATGAGCCTGGTGCGCTGTGCCAACTCGGGGATCTCGGGCGTGGTGGATCCTTTTGGAAGGATCAAGGTGAAGACCCCCCTCTTCAAGAGGCTGGAGCTGGTCGCCTTGGTTGATGCTCCCCTTCCCGGCAAGACCGTATATCGGCGCGTGGGCGACGCCTTCCTCTGGTTGTGTGTGGTCGTGACGGGGGCGTCGCTGGGTGCCGCGGCTCTGCGGCGGCCCGAGCGAAATGCCGTTGACAAGGCCGCCGGGGCTTCTTAAAGTGAGATGTCTACACCGACTGAAACTCTAGCGCCGGCCGGTAGATGTGCGCTCTGTCAGGCCGATGATGGTCCATTGTGTCAATCGCGCGGGATCTTTGCCTGGGTCGATGCATGGAAGCCGATTCGGTTCTCCACGAACTGGATCCTCGCGCCAAGATTCTTGCCGGTGCCCTGCTCCTGGGTTGGGTGTTCCTCCTTCCCGGCTGGGGATCGTTCGGGCTCCTCCTGGTGTTTCTGGCGGTCTCGCTCAGAGCATCCGGTCTCTCCTCCCGATGGGTCCTGGGGAACTTCCGGGCGTTGACGGGTCTCTGGCTGATCTGCTTCCTGGCCAATCTTGTGTTTTCAGGCGGTGAACCGTTGTGGCGGGCCGTTTCCTGGGACCGGGTCTTTCTCGGTTCCCGACGCGGACTGTTTCTGTGCGTGCGCGTGGGCCTCATCGTTGGAATCGGCTCTCTCGTCAGTCTGACGACCTGCCCGACGGCGTTTGCGGATGCCATGGACTCCGGGTTGCGGAGGCTGCCCGGTTTCGAGTCCGCCGCCCGCCGCATCGGATTGATTCTCGTCCTGGCCTGGAGTCTCGTGCCGGTTCTGGTCGACGAGGCCGAACGGCTGAAGCAGGCGCAGCGCGCGCGCGGTGGATGTTGGCGTGGGGGAGTGCTGGGTGAAGTCCTGGCCCTGCGATCGACGTTTGTCCCTCTTCTGATCGGGGCCCTGCGATCATCGGAGGCGTTGGCCTTGGCCATGGAGGCGCGCGGGTACGGCGGGGACGGGCCGCGCAGCTTCTACCGTGTGCTGAGATGGGGAAGAGGGGATACGGCCGTTGTCCTTCTCTGTCTGGCGGCGGTGGTGGGGGGAGGGGTTCTCTGGATATGGGAGAGGTCTCTCTGACACGGCAGGATGGTTCATCGCACACGTTTCGATTGCTGGTGGAGTACGACGGTTCGCAGTTCATGGGATGGCAGGTGCAGCCGGGAATGCGAACCGTCCAGGGTGTGCTGGAGGAGGTTCTGGCCCGGGTGTTGGCCGAGCCGGTCCGGATCTCGGGAGCGGGGCGCACGGACCGGGGCGTTCACGCACTGGGGCAGGTCGCAAGCTTCCAGACATCGTCCGGGCGCTCGGAAGAGGAGATGCAGGGGGCGTTCTCGGCGTGGTTGCCGCCGGACATCGTGGTCAGGGAGGTCTCCCGAGCCCCGGAGGGTTTCCATGCCCGGCACAGCGCCGTGCGCCGCCGGTATCGCTATGTGCTCGGTCTTGAACGAACGGCCCTGGATCGGGACCGCTGCTGGTTCGTGCGGGATCCGCTCGGTATTGGGAGGATGCGCAAGGCGGCCCGGGATCTTCTGGGGGAGCATGATTTTTCCGAGTTCACGGTTGCGCGATCGGCACAGGAGAATAACCGCGTGATGGTCTATGAAGCCCAATTCCGGCGACGAGGGAATCGACTCGTGTTCGAAATCGAAGGAAATCGGTTCCTGCGCAGAATGGTCCGGGCCGTCGTCGGAGCGCTGGTTGACGTGGGACGAGGTCGACTCGATACGGACGTTGTCTCTCTCGGGCTTTGTTCGGATGAGGCGATGCCCCCGTTTGCAGTTGCCCCCGCGCAGGGGCTGTATCTGGTATCGGTAACATACGAGCGCTAGCAAAATGGCCGGGCCGGGTCGCCGTATGTCCTTGGCGACGGCGGCGGAATCCGGATGGTTGCGGACGTAAACTCGAGGAGGAGAGGATGAAGTTTTTCATTGATACGGCCGACGTCGACCAGATCCAGGAGATCGCAAGTCTGGGGATCCTCGACGGAGTCACGACGAATCCGACGCTGCTCGCGAGGCAGAAGGAACGGGGATCCTTCCAGGACGTGCTCCGGCAGATCTGCGAGATCGTGGGCGGGCCCGTGAGCGCGGAAGTTGTCGCTCCCGATGCGAAAGGAATGATCCAGGAGGGTCGGACCCTGGCCAAGATTCACGAACACATCGTCGTCAAGATCCCCATGAGCGGGGAGGGACTGAAAGCGATCGTGGGGCTCACGTCCGAAGGCATCCGCACCAATTGCACGCTGGTATTCTCGACGAACCAGGCGATGCTGGCGGCGAAAGCGGGAGCCACCCTCATTTCTCCCTTCATCGGGCGCCTGGACGACGCCGGGCATCTGGGAATGGATCTCATTCGCGATCTAATGGTCGTCTTCGACAACTATGACATCGAGTCGGAGCTCCTGGTGGCTTCGGTTCGAAACCCGACCCACGTGACGGATGCCATGTTGGCGGGGGCGGACATCGTGACCGTTCCCTACGGAGTGTTCCAGCAGATGCTTCATCACCCGCTGACCGATATCGGGATGGTGAAGTTCCTCGAAGACTGGAAGAAGCTCGGCCAGACGATCTGACGGTTCTCTTGATCCGGGCCAGCTCGGCCGGACGATCTGACGCTTCTCTTGATCCGAGCCAGCTCGGCCGGACGATCTGACGCTTCTCTTGATCCGAGCCAGCTCGGCCAAACGATCTGACGGTTTCATGGGTTGGGATAAGCTGGGGCAGACGATCCGAGTGTCTCATTCAGTGCGGGTCCGCAGGGATCCGGCGGGAACTTCGCAGCGGCAAGGGGGGATGGCAGAGTGATTGCGCGATGGATTTGGGGGGCGGCACTGGCTGCGGTCGTCGCCGCGGTGGCTCCGGGAGGAGCGGGGTGCGCCGATTCCGGAAGCCGTGCGGAGTCGACGGCGTCGCCGGAGCAAGGGATCTCCGATTCTCGTGACAACGCGATCGTCCGTGCCGCGCGTGAGGTGGGGCCCACCGTTGTCAGTATCAGTGTAATTCAAACGCGAGTGGTGCGAACTTCACCGTTGGGACCCGGTTTCCGAGACGAGTTCTTTGAGTACTTCTTCCGGGATTTCTTCCCCGAGCGGGTGTACCGGCAGGAGATTCCGAGCCTGGGATCCGGGGTCCTGGTTGCGGCCGGGGAGCGATACTACGTGTTGACCAACGACCACGTGGTCCACAGCGCCGACGTCATCAAGGTGACTCTTGCCGACGGGCGCGAATTCGACGCCACGGTTGTGGGTACGGATCCGCGATTCGACCTGGCCGTCCTCGGTGTGGATGGTGAGAATCTTCCCGTGGCCCGGCTGGGGAATTCGGATGAGCTCGTGACCGGGGAGTGGGCCATCGCGATTGGGAACCCCTTCGGCTATCTCCTGGCCGATCGGCAGCCAACCGTTACCGTGGGTGTGGTCAGCGCCCTTCACCGCGACGTGAAGCCCGAGCGGGATCAGATCGGCGTCTACAAAGACATGATTCAGACCGACGCCGCCATCAATCCGGGCAACAGCGGGGGGGCGCTGGTCAACAGCGAGGGGGAGGTCATCGGGATCAATACCTTCATTTTCACGAAGTCGGGCGGATCCCTGGGGATCGGGTTCGCCATTCCGATCAACACCGCCCAACGAGTGATGAACGAGTTCGTTTCCTTCGGGAAAATCCGTGCGGTGTGGGTCGGCGTGCAGGTGCAGGAAGTGACGCCCCTTCTGGCCCTGTCCCTGGAGCTCGAGACGACCGAGGGCGTGCTCGTGTCTCACGTGGACGCGGGATCCCCGGCCCACGAAGCCGGGGTCCAGCGGGGAGATCTGCTGCAGAGGATCAGCGGCAAGGAGATTCTCTCCGTTGAAGAAGCGCAGCGAGCGCTTGCGGACGCGCTGGTGGATGACGATATCGCCTTCCGCATCGTGCGGGGGGGGACGGCGCGCGACTTGGTTCTTCATCTGGTGGAGCGACCGGAGGAGGGGAGCCGGTAGGTTGATTCCGAGATACACGCGATCTGAGATGGCGGACCTGTGGGCCGACGAGACCAAGTTCCGGGTGTGGTGGGAGATCGAGACTTTGGTGGTCGAGGCTCTTGCGAGGGAGGGGCGGGTCCCGGAATCCCTGGCCCCGGCGATGCGGGAGGTGCGGAATTTCGACCCGGCGGCCATCGCCGCCGCCGAAGAAAGTACGCAGCACGATGTCGTCGCGTTTCTCGAGGTGATGACCCGGGGTTTGGGCGCCGACGCACGCCACGTACACGCGGGTCTCACTTCTTCGGATCTGGTCGACACGGGCCAGGCCGTGCGCCTTCGGCGCGCGGGACTCATGATCCGGAAAGACATCGATCGGTTGGAATCGGCCGTTGCCTCCCAGGCGGACCGCCATCGGAACACGGTCATGGTGGGACGCACTCACGGGATTCACGCCGAGCCCATCACCTTCGGGCTGAAAATGGCGGTGTGGTTCGATGAGATCCGCAGAAACCGGACCCGCCTCGATCGGGCGATTGACGCCGTCTCGTATGGAAAGCTGTCCGGTTCGGTCGGGACCTTTGCGCACGTAGGTCCCGAGGTGGAGGCCTACGTGTGCGAGCGGTTGGACCTTCGGCCCGCCCCGGCGTCAACGCAGGTGGTCCAGCGAGACCGAATCGCTGAGTTTCTGAGCACGCTGGCCATCATTGGCGGATCCCTGGAGACATTCGCCACCGAGATTCGTGCTCTCCAGAGAACGGAGATCGGCGAGGTCGAAGAGCCTTTCCTTACGAGCCAGAAAGGGTCGTCGTCGATGCCGCACAAGCGGAATCCCGTTGTCTGCGAGAGGATCGTGGGGCTTGCCCGACTCCTGCGAAGCTATGCCGGGGCGGGTTTCGAGAACATTGCGCTGTGGCACGAGCGTGATATCTCCCACTCCTCTGTCGAGAGGGTGATCCTCCCCGATGCATGCGCGCTTACGGACTACATCTGCCTGCAGATGACGCGGGTCATCGAGGGACTCAATGTGAACGTGCGGCGCATGCGAGAAAATATCCATCTGACTCGGGGACTCGTCTTCTCGCAGCGCGTGCTCCTGGAACTGACGGGCAAAGGCTGGGCGCGAAGCGAGGCGTACGATCTGGTCCAATCCCTTGCGAAAGCGGTGCTCGAGGGAGGACCCGACCTCAGGGCACGGCTGAAGGCCGACGAGCAGGTGACGAAGTCGGCCAGTCCGGACGATATCGATGGATGGTTCGACGTGAACCGGTACCTCGGCCGTTTGGAGCAGATCTACGCTCGCGTCGGACTGCAAGCCAAGGTGAGAGAATGCTGACTCTGGCCGACATGAATCTCGCGGCGAAGGATCTTCTGGATCTCGATCTGGGCTTCTCGCCCGGAGAAGCGCGAGCCCTGGTTGAACGTCTGGGCAGGCGGCCGTCCATAGCGGAGTCAACGCTGTTCTCCATCATGTGGAGCGAACACTGTTCCTACAAGTCTTCTCGACGCGCCCTTGCCCAGCTTCCGACTCGTGGTGAGCACGTGGTTCTGGGCCCGGGGGAGGATGCCGGGATCGTTCGAATCGGGGAGTGGGGTGGGCGGGCGTGGTGTCTCGTGATGGCTCACGAGAGCCATAATCACCCGTCACAGATCGTTCCCGTCGAAGGCGCGGCCACCGGTATTGGCGGAATCGTCCGAGACGTGTACTGCATGGGCGCGGATGTGATCGGTGTCATGGATGCGTTGAGATTCGGCGATCCCCAGGGAGACCGGGGAATCGCCACCCGGGAAATCGTGACGGGGGTGGTGGACGGCATCTGGCAGTATGGAAACGCGCTGGGCGTTCCCAATGTGGGAGGGGACGTGGCTTTCGACGGCTCCTTCGATGAGAATTGTCTCGTAAACGTGATCGCGCTGGGGCTCGTACCGGAGGACGGGATCGTACGATCCCGGGTTCCGGAGCAGGCCGAGGGGGAGGCCTACGACGTCATTCTCGTGGGCAAGCCGACGGACGCAAGCGGATTCGGCGGAGCCACGATGGCGTCTAGGGCGCTGGAGGACGGCGACACTGAACCGGACCGCGGGGCGGTGCAGGTGCCGGATCCTTTCCTGAAGCGGATGCTGACCCTTTCGTCGGCTCAAGTTCTGGCTCGAGCTCGTGATCTGGCCGCGCCGGTGGGATGGAAAGACCTGGGCGCGGGCGGCATCGCCTGCGCGACGTCTGAGATGGCGGCGGCCGCCGGTTTCGGAATGCACATCGAACTGGCTTCGGTACCCGTTGCAGAGGAAGGACTTCCGCCTGAAGTCATTGTGTGCTCCGAGACCCAGGAACGATACTGCTGGACGGTTCCCCGGTGGTTCAGTCCCGAAGTTCTCAGGATCTACAACGAGGTCTACGAGTTGCCACATGTCTATCACGGCGCCCGGGCCTCGATCATCGGCACGGTGACCCCCACGGGGCGGTATCGGGTGGAGATGAAAGGGCGGCCCGTCTGTGATGTGCCGGTGGGGATGATCACCGAACCGATACAGGAAGAGAGACGTTGGGTTCCGTGGCCGGCGCAACCGGTTCGCGCCGAATGGCCTCCCGTTCCGGATCTGAATCAGGCACTGGTCGCGGTCCTCTCATCATTCGACCAATGCGCTAGAGAATTCGTCTATCATCATTATGATACGGAGGTTAAGGGGTTTGCCGTGGTCCGGCCCGGGGAGGCGGACGCCGGCGTCATCGCTCCCCTTCCGGGGGAGGCGCTGGGGTTGGCCTTCTCCGTGGACGGGAACCCGCGGTACGGTCGTCTCGACCCCTACCGGGCGGGCGCCCTCGCCGTGGCCGAAGCCATGCGAAACGTGGCTGCCGTGGGCGCCACACCGTGGGCCCTCACGGACTGCCTCAACTACGGTTCGCCCGAAGAACCGGTGACCTTCGGCGCGTTTCGTGAGGGGGTTCGCGGAATCGCCGATGCGGCCCGTCGTTTGTGGAGGAAAGGCTCGGCGGAGGAGCCGGTGCCCATCGTCTCGGGCAACGTGAGTTTCTACAACCACTCGACGTCCGGGGCGGCGGTTGCCCCGAGTCCGATCGTGTGCTGCGCCGGGGTGCTCGAAAACTATGCCGCACACGTGACCCCAAGGCTCAAGAAGGCCGGAAACAGCGTCTATCTCCTCGGCCCGCGCTACGAAGAGTTGGGTGGGTCCGAGTATCTGAGAATCCTCACGGGCGAGGAATGGGCCCAGGTACCGGAGGTTCGCTTTGACTCGGAGCGCCGGCGGCTGCACGCGGTCATCGACCTTATCCATGAGGGACTCGTTCGCTCGTGCCACGACATCTCGGCGGGCGGGCTGCTGGTCAGCGCGGCGGAAATGATGCTGGCCAATGAACCCGAGCTGGCCCTGGGGATGGAATTGCGTGCGGACTCGCTGGATCAGACCTCGAGAGTCGATCTCTGGCTGTTTTCCGAGTCCCCGGGATTCCTGCTTGAGGTCGAGCCGGGAGACGCTCGGGCGGTGGAGACACGTCTCTCGAATCTCGGCGTCGAAGCGGCGCGAGTGGGCATCGTGATTTCTGAAGATTGCCTGGTGGTCGTTCAGGGAGAGTGTGAGCGGGTATCGGTTGCCTACGCCGATCTCCGGTCGAGCGGATCGAAGAAGATCGAAGAGGCATTCGTCGGATGAATCCGCAAGGCATCGAGCGTCGAATTGCGGTCCTTGGACTCCCGGGGTCCAACTGTGAGGTCGAGACCCGGTTGGCTCTGACGGTTTGCGGCGTCGAGGCCGACATCGTTCGATGGAACGAGGATCCGCACATGATCCTGCAGTACGCCGGGTTCATTCTGCCGGCCGGCTTCAGCTACCAGGATCGGGTCCGGGCCGGGGCCCTGGCGGCGAAGGAAACCATCGTGGAAATCGTCGGCACGGCCGTCGGCCGGGGCAAGCCGGTGATGGGAATCTGCAACGGATGCCAGGTGCTGGTGGAAGCGGGATTGATCCCGGGGACTCACGGCGAAGAGGTGGAAATGGCGGTAGCCCCCAATCGGCGCCCCGGAGGCCGGGGGTTCTACTGTGGCTGGGTTTTCGTAAAACACGAGGCCGTTCCCGGGCGGTGTTTCTTCACGCGGAATCTCGGGGAGGGGGAAGTTCTGCCCGTTCCCGTCGCCCATGCCGAAGGGCGATTCACCACGGTGTCGCCGTCGCTGGTGGCGGGACTTCGGGAGAGAGACCAGATCGTGTTCCGGTATTGCGATTCGCGGGGCCGGGTGAGTGACGATCCCGAGGTCAACCCCAACGGGTCGATGGACAACATTGCCGGGCTGTGCAATCAGCAGGGGAACGTGCTGGCCCTGATGCCCCACCCCGAGAGGGCGACATGGTTGAGGCAGGTGCCCGAGGGAATGGCCTCGACCTGGGCTGAGCGCAAATCGAGCCGTGCCGGCGACTGGGGGGGGATGGAGGGGGAGGGTCCCGGGCGCCGGCTCTTCGAGGCGTTTCGACGAGGCGTGGTATGAATCCGACGATTGCACTTCGAGTTCGGTTGAAGGTGCCCGACACAACGGCGCTCAGCACCGAGGATGTCCTGAAGCGGAAGATGGGATACGGAGATCGACTCGAACGATTGGAACGAGAGGACCTGTGGCTGTTTGAAATCGACGCGGAGGACTCGGCTCGGGCCGCCGGACGCGTAGGGGAGTGGGCCCGCCGATGCACGGCGCTGGTGAATCCCAACAAGCATCAGTACGACATCGATGCCCCGACCGCATGGCCGCCGTCGGGCGCAGTTCGAATTCTTGTCCGTGACCGGGAGGACCTCCGGGCGAGATCGATGGCGGGGTTCCTGAAAACGAGTTTCGGGGCGAAGGACCTCGTTTCGCTCTCCTTCGGGATTCTCTGGACGGTGATCCCGGGACCGGGGGGCGGTGATGGGTGTTCGCTGGCCGAGGAGATGACCGTCGTCCGATCGCAGAGGAGGGGTCTTCTTGCGAATCCCCACTCGCAGACCTACGAGATCTGGGAGTAGTCGGATGTGGCAGCCAAGGAGTCGAGGGTTCCGGTCGAATGCGCCCGGGATGTTTCGCGCCCGGAAAGGAGACGCGCGGGACGTGTGCGGATCCACGCATGGAAAAGGTGCGGAGCATGTGGCGCAGGCGGTGTCCGGTGAGGAGGACACCTGGAGGGAAGCGTGCGGCCTCTTTGGCGTCCGGGGGGTCGAGAGAGCGTCCGAGTGGTGCTACATGGGGCTGTATGCCCTCCAGCACCGCGGGCAGGAAAGCGCGGGCATCGTGGTGTCCGACGGTCGAGATTTCCGCGAACATAAAGGGATGGGGCTCGTCTACGATGTGTTCGGCGAAGCCGCGATCCAGGGGCTTGTCGGTTCCATGGCCATCGGTCACAACCGCTACTCGACGACCGGATCTTCCCTCCCCGCGAACATCCAGCCCTTTTTGATGGATTCCTGGCGTGGCCGGGTTTGCCTGGCGCACAACGGCAACCTGGTGAACGCGGCCGGAATCCGAAAACGACTGGAAGGAGAGGGATCCATCTTCCAGACGGGAACGGACTCGGAGGTGATCGTCCATCTTCTTGCCAAGTCTCGGGCCGAATCTTTTGAAGATGCTCTGGGAGAGGCACTGGCGGAGTTGCGGGGAGCCTATTCCCTTCTTCTGATGACCCGAGATCGGCTCTTCGGGGTTCGGGACCCCTGGGGATTTCGCCCCCTGTGCATAGGCCGGGTGGGGGACGCCCTGGTGCTTGCCTCGGAATCCTGCGCACTGGACGTCGTCGGCGCGGCCTGGGAGCGCGAAGTGGAACCGGGGGAGCTGGTCGTCGTGTCCGAAGGCGGCGTGAGGTCCGTCCGGTTGGTGCCGGAGGAACAGACGTCGCAGTGCATTTTTGAACTCATCTACTTCTCGCGCCCTGACTCGGTCGTGTTCGGACAGCCCGTGAGCTCGTTCCGTCGGGAGCTGGGCCGGCGCCTTGCAGCCGAACGGCCCGCCGACGCGGACGTGGTGATCTCCGTACCCGATTCAAGCAACGCCATCGCTCTCGGATACGCGCAGGAGGCCGGTCTTCCTCTCGAATTCGGGCTTATTCGGAATCACTACATCGGCCGGACTTTCATCTATCCGATTCAGAGCATACGGGCGGCTCGGGCGCGGATCAAATACAATGCCGTCGGTGAAATCCTGGGAGGGCGGCGAGTGGTGATCGTCGACGACTCCATCGTTCGGGGCACGACCTGCAGGCATTTGATCTCTCTGGTTCGCAGAGGAGGCGCCAGAGAAGTCCATCTTCGCGTCGGCTCCCCGGCCATCTGTCACCCGTGTTGGTTTGGGATCGATACGCCTCGTACGGAGGATCTCATCGCGGCCGTTCGTTCGGTCGATGAAATTGCGTCTTTCCTAGGTGTGGATAGCCTGGGATACTTGTCGCTCGAGGGGTTGTTGGACGTCGGCGGCGGCAGGAGAGGATTTTGCACGGCGTGCTTCGACGGCGCGTATCCCAGGGGGATGCAGGGTCAGCTCGAGGCAGACATGGTCGATCGACCGGCGGGCCTGGTGTCGGACCGCTAGGGGCAAACGGGGGGTGGAGGTGTGGTGGTGTGGGCGACAGGGAGAGCTGGATCGGTCGCATGCCCGAAGAGGACCGGCCGCGTGAACGGGTTCTCTCCGGGAATCTGGAAGAACGTACGACGGCCGAGATTCTGGCCGTGGTCCTGGGAAAGGGAGGGGGCGGACGAAACGTCCTGGCGGTGGCTCATGATCTGCTGGCACGATTCGGCAGTCTGAGGGAGCTGGCGCAATCCGGACCCGAAGCACTCCTGGAGGTCCGGGGTATCGGGCCCGCGCAGGCGGCGCGTCTGGTGGCCACCTGCGAGCTGGGACGGCGTCTCGTTCGCTCAAGGAACGCGCGGCGGACGCAGATTCATTCTCCCGAGGACGTGGCGTCTCTTCTCATGGAGTCGATGCGAGGCCTCGATCGAGAGCAGTTTCGGGTTGTGCTCGTGGACAGCAAGAACCGAGTGCTCGGGATCGAAACGGTTGCGGTGGGGACGCTCAATGCTTCCCTGGTTCACCCTCGGGAGGTGCTGAAACCGGGAATCCAGAAGAGTGCCGCGGCACTGGTTCTCGTGCACAACCATCCGACGGGTATCGCCGCCGCCTCGGAAGAAGACATTCGGCTTACGCGCCGCCTCGTCAACGCGGGGCGAATCGTGGGCATTGAAGTCTTGGATCATGTGATTATCGGAGACGGTGCATACGAATCCTTGCGGGAAACGCAGAAGGTTGACTTCTAGCCGAGGGCGATCCAAGTCCTGGCGGTTTGTCGAGGGCTCGGGCAGGAGGGGAACGACATGGCAACAGGATCATTATCGGGTTGGGTCTCCAACGATATTGCGATTGACCTCGGTACGGCCAACACGCTCGTGTACGTCAAGGGCCGCGGCATCGTTCTGAACGAACCCTCCGTCGTGGCCGTCGAGAAGGCCTCCGGCAAGGTGGTGGCGGTGGGCAAAGACGCCAAAGCCATGCTGGGCCGCACGCCGGGAGAGATCGTCGCCATTCGACCTCTCAAAGACGGCGTGATTGCGGATTTCGAAATCACCGAAATCATGCTGCGCGAGTTCATCGAACGAGTTCAGAAGAACCGTTTCCTGGCCCGGCTCGTCAGGCCGCGAATCATCATCTGCGTACCTTCGGGAATTACGGAAGTGGAGAAGCGTGCCGTCCGTGATTCGGCGGAACATGCGGGTGCGCGGGAAGTCTTCCTGGTGGCCGAGCCCATCGCCGCATCCATCGGCGTGGGTCTCCCGGTCGACAAACCCACCGGGAACATGGTGATCGACATCGGGGGAGGGACGACGGAAATCGCGGTCATCGCTCTCTCGGGGATCGTCTGCGAAACCTCCATTCGCGTGGGCGGGGACGAGATGGATGAGGCGATCGTCCAGCACGTGAAGAAGAACCACAACCTCCTGATCGGGGATCAGACGGCGGAGCTCATCAAGATGAGGATCGGGTCCGGCTACGCGACCGACGAAGAACAATCGATGGAGCTCAAGGGCCGAGACCTGATTGACGGCATTCCCAAGACCCTGGCGATCACGTCCCCGGAGGTCCGAGAGGCGCTCCAGGAACCGATCGGGGCCATCGTGGAGGCCGTCAAGGTGTCTCTGGAGCGGACGCCGCCCGAGCTGGCCTCGGACATCGTGGATCGCGGAATCGTCATGACGGGGGGCGGTTCGCTCCTGCAAGGCCTCGATCAGCTGTTGCGAGAAGAGACCTCGCTCCCCATCAACGTCGTGGAAGATCCGTTGATTTGCGTGGTTCTCGGGACCGGAAAGATCCTGGACAACATCGACCAGTACGACAAAGTTCTGATGCGTGGAAAGAACGACTAGCCGAGGGTTTGCGCGCGGCTCCATTCGGGCGGCGCGCATCCTTCACCCGAGCTGCGAAGCAATGGAGACGAGAAGAACAAAGACACCGGTCCCGGAAGGGATTTGCCGGAGGATCCCGGTCTTCTCCGTTGCCGCGTCCATGATCCATCCTCCATGCTCTGGGTCCACAGGTGCAGGCAAACCACGCTGTGCGCCCATCATGCCGACGGCCTGCACGTGACGCAGGCCAGGATCCGTCAGCGATGCCCGTTCAATTGTGGCGCTTTCGTCAGTACATCATGCTGGGACTCTGCGTCGTGGTCTCGATCGCGCTGATGGTCATGGCGGAATCCGAACAGGTGGAGTCGGCCCGGCGGGTTCGCTCCGTGGTGTTCTATCCCCTGGAGAAAACGCTCCAGCTTCGGGATCGCTACAGGGGGCTTGCGGAGGACAACCGGGCCCTGCGACTCATGGTGACTCGGCTCACACAGGAAAACAGTCGGCTGCAGGATGCGGAGGCCGAGAATGAAAGATTGCGCCGAATGCTGGGTTTCAAGGAACGCGGGTACGCGGACATGGTCCCGGCGGAGGTCATCGGGTGGGACGAGAGCGCCATCGGCTTGAACCTGGAGATTGACCAGGGTGCCGAGTCCGGCGTGCAGGAGGGGCATCCCGTTGTTTCGGTGGACGGGTTGGTGGGGAAGATCGTTCAGGCATCCGCCCGCGCGTCCTGGGTGATGACTCTACGTTCTCCCGAGTGTGCGGTGAGCGCGTTGGACCAGCGGAGCCGCGTGCGGGGTATCGTCCGCTGGCGGTATCCCGGGGGACTTGCGCTTCAGCTCGTCCCGATCGGCTCGGACGTGATGGAAGGAGACATGGTCCTCTCGTCGGGCCTCGGCGGCGTGTATCCCAAGGGACTTCGAATCGGGATCGTGAAACGTGTGGAGGAAAGGATCGGGGATCTGTTCCGGACGGTGACGTTGGAGCCGGTAGCCGACTTCGACCGGTTGGAGGAAGTGGCCGTGCTTACGGGCCAGATGGCGGTCGACCCGGGCTCAACGGCCGGCGCGGGAGACGCGGCGCCCGATGGGGGGTCTCCCGGCGCTCCGGGGGACCCGGCACCCCGAGACTCGGAATCCCCGTCGTCGCCTCGGGGGGAGTAGGGATTCCGGGCGTCGACGCCCCGGGCGTTTCCCATTGCGCTGCGGGACGAGCCGGGCTCCCGATCGCGAATCTGGAAGGAAGGCATCCGATGGCATCCTGGAACAGGACGGGCGCGGTTCTTCTGCGGCTGGCGCTCCTCATTTTCCTGATCCTTCTCCTGCATCTCACCCTGATCCACCGCATTCGGATTCTCGGGGTCGGGCCGGATCTCTCGATCCTGCTGATGGTGTACCTGGCCCTGTGGCGCGGGGCCATCCTCGGCACCACGGGTGGATTCCTGATCGGAATCCTGCAGGGCATTTCGTCCCCCTTCCATTTTGGTGCCCATGCTCTGGCGAAATCGATCGTCGGCTTCTCGACGGGGAAACTCGGACCCCATGTCGTGCGCGAATCGATGGCCACACAGGCGGCCATTATCGTGGGCGCCCAGATCCTTCACGATTTGATCCTTCTCCCGATTGTCTTGAACGGGGCCGGGTCGTTCTTCCTGGTCCTAGTCACGCGCACGCTCCCCGGGGCGCTGTATTCCGCCGTGCTCGGGTGTGTGATCTACCGCTTTGTTCTCCGGCCGATCGGACTGGACTTGAGGTTCCATGGGACGTCGTTACTCTGAACAGGAACAGTTTGCAAAAACGTTTCGCGCGCGGGTGACCTTGATCCTGGTGTTTCTGCTGTTTGCCGTGTTGTTGGAGCGGGTCTTTGAGTTGCAGGTGGTTCGAGGGGCCAAATACAAACGGATGGCCGAGGAGAACCAGATTCGAGTTCGTCGGGACCGTTCGCCGAGAGGGTTGATCCAAGACCGCCATGGCTTTGTCTTGGCCGGCAACCGACCTTCCTACGCACTGGCGGTGGAGTATGCCGAGACGCCCACAGATGCGGAGTATCTCGGGCGGCTGGCCGGCCTGGTGGGCGTGGCGGAGAGTGTGCTGGCCGAGGGGGTCGAAAAGGCGAAACGCCACCGGTACGACCGGGTGAAGATCTGTCGAGATATTTCCTTCGAGGCGGTGGCCCGTCTGGAGGAACAGAAGACCTGGCTGCCGGGGACGGCCGTGGTGGTGGATCCGATCCGGTCGTATCCCAACGGTGTGATGGCGTGTCACCTACTCGGCTACCAGGGGGAGATCTCCGAAGGGGAACTGAAGAGGCTGCGATCGCAGGGGTACCGGCCCGGCGACTATCTGGGTCGTACGGGAGTCGAAGAGCTCTGGGAATCGGCCCTGCGAGGGAAGGACGGAGCGACGTTCGTCCGCGTGGACGCCCGAGGGCGGGAGGTCGGGCCGGTGACGGAGAAAGACCCGGTGCGGCCCGCTCCGGGCCACAATCTTCTTCTGACGGTGGATCTTGCCCTACAGGCGGCCGTCGAGAAGGCCTTCGAAGGGGTAGCGCGCGGGGCTGCCGTTGCGCTGGATCCGAGAAACGGCCAGATTCTGGCGATGGTCAGTCGTCCGTCCTTTGATCCGAACGCGTTTGCCGGGGGCATCGATCTGGATCTGTGGCGCTCTCTCTCCGAAGATCCGGCCCGGCCTCTTCTGAACCGGGCGCTGAGCGCCGCGTACCCGCCGGGGTCCACTTTCAAGATCGTGACGGCGGCGAGCGCCCTGGAACTCGGTCGCCTGGACGACATCCGGAACTTCCGGCCCTGCACCGGGAGCTACTGGTTCGGAGATCGATCCTTCGGCTGTTGGAGAAGAGAGGGACATGGGGCTCTGGATCTTCGGGGCGCGTTTGTTCAGTCGTGCGACGTGTTCTTCTACCAGGTCGGGCAACAGCTGGCCGTCGATGAACTCGCTGATTTCATGACCCGGTTCGGATTCGGGGAGCGGACGGGGATCGATCTTCCGAGCGAAGCGCACGGGCATGTGCCCACTTCGCAGTGGTACGACGAGAGGTACGGGGTCGGGGGATGGACGCGGGGACTCATGCTTAACCTGGCCATCGGCCAGGGCGAGATTCTCGCAACGCCGGTCCAGATGGCCTCGGTGTCGGCGGCCGTGGCGAACGGGGGGAGATTCTGGACGCCGCATCTGTTCTTTCGACTGGAGGAGGCGGGCGGCCGGATTCTCAGGGAAGCCCGGGAGCGCTCTCACCAGGTCGATATCTCGGACGCGACGCTGGCGATTCTGAGAGACGCCATGTTGGGCGTCGTGGAGGACGAAAGAGGAACCGGCCGGGCCGCGCGCGTGCCGGGCGTCCAGGTTGGAGGAAAGACAGGTACGGCTCAGAATCCCCACGGGGAGGACCACGCATGGTTCATCGCGTTTGCTCCTCTGGAGGAAGCGCAGGTGGCGCTGGCGGTCGTCATCGAGAACGCCGGGCACGGCGGGGCCGTGGCCGCTCCGATTGCCGGCGAGATCCTCAGGGCTTTCTTCGCTTTGGATCGAGAGCGCGGGGAGTCTTCCCTCGTTGCTCGGGAAATGGGTGAGTCTGTTGATGAAACCACGGGATTTTGACTGGGTTCTTCTGTTCGCCGTCGTCGCGCTCGCCGGTATCGGCGTGGGGTTGATCTACAGCAGTACGTCGGGCGGGGGAACCGGTACGTGGGTCGAGCGGCAGCTCGTGTGGGTGGGGTTGGGCCTGATGGCGCTTATGGTTGCGCAATTCATTCCGATCAAGACCTACGATGTCCTCGCGTATGTGAGCTACGTAGCCGCAGTGATCGTTCTGGTCGGGATGCTCGCCGTCTCCAGAGGCGCGGGACCCGAGAGGTGGATTGGGCTGGGTCCGGTCCAGGTGCAACCGTCGGAGATCTCGAAACTGGTGGTCGTCTTCGCCCTGGCCCGGTACCTGTCGGACAAGAAGAAGCCCGGGGGATTCCGCTCCGTTTTGGTCCCGATCGCCCTCGTTGCGGTTCCGATGATTCTGGTGGCCCGCCAACCGGATCTGGGAACCGCCATCGTGTTTGGGGCAACGCTGTTCCCGATGCTCTACTGGGCGGGCATGGAGCCGATCTATGTGGTCCTACTGGTGACGCCGTTGGTGAGCATGCTCTGCGCAACGGCACTGGTCTCGTGGATTGTCTTCGTACTGTGTATCCTGGCGATCCTCTACTTCGGGAAATTGCGGGGGGGGGAAGCGGCCGTTGTACTGATCTTGAACTTTGCCATCGGCATCGTGACCCCTTTCCTCTGGGGCAAGCTGGAGCCCTATCAGAAGAGCCGAATCCTGGCGTACGTGAGTCCCGAAAAGGACCCGCTTGGATCCGGTTACCAGATTCTTCAATCGAAGGTGGCGATCGGTTCGGGTGGAGGGTTGGGAAAAGGATTCCTGGAGGGCACGCAGAAGGGTCTGGATTTCCTCCCGGCGCGGCACACGGACTTCATCTTTTCCGTGGCGGGCGAGGAGTTCGGATTCCTGGGGTCGGTGGTGATTCTCGGATTGTTTCTCATCGTGATGTGGAGGGGAATTCGAGTGGCGAGAGAGGCCAAGGACAAGTTTGCGAGCCTCACGGCGATCGGGATCACGTCCATCCTGATGTTTCACGTGTTCGTCAACATCGGGATGACGGTCGGGCTTCTGCCGATCACGGGACTGCCGCTTCCCCTGCTGAGCTACGGGGGATCGTCGTGTCTCGCTTTTCTGGGCTCCGCGGGGATTCTCCTCTCGATCGGGAGGAGCCGGCGCAACGTGTAGGGGGCGACCCACAGGTGGCGGCTGGGGTCGCGGGAGGACTTCATGCTGAGGGTGTTGGTTGAGCTGGGACCGCTGAAGATCTACAGCTACGGTTTCATGCTGATGGCGGCGTTCGTTGTCGGAATTGTACTGGGTGTGCGGCGGGGCAGAGGGAGGGAAATACCGGCGGATACCGTCATGGACCTGAGTACCCAGATTGTCTTGGCTGCGATCGCAGGATCGCGCGTGCTCTACGTCGTCACCCATCGAGGTGCGTACGCGGGAAGCGCGTGGGACGTCTTCAGGGTTTGGGAGGGAGGACTCACCGTCTACGGGGGGGCTCTGGCGGCGGTGCTGATCAGCATCTGGTTCTGTCGAAGACGCCGCCTGCCCTTCCTGCGTATGGCCGATACGCTGGCCCCGTCGCTGGCGCTGGGAGTCGGCATCGCGCGCATCGGTTGTTTCCTGAACGGGTGCTGCTTCGGTCACGCCTGCGACGCCCAATGGGCGGTTCGGTTCCCCGACGGATCACTGGCGAACCATGCCCTGGGCAACGTGGGCGTCCATCCTGCACAGCTCTACGCATCGGCGGCGGCGCTGGTCGTTTTCGCCGTGCTGCTCTGGGTCGATCGCCGGCGCCGCCGGGAGGGTTTCCTGTTCTGGCTTTTTTTGGTTCTCTTTGGGGGAGTCACGTTCTTCACGGATTTCAGTCGTTACTGGGAGGAGACGGCCATTGTTCTTCGCTGGGAGACCATGCGTCTGTCTCTCAACCAGGTTCTGGAGCTGGGATTGGTCGTTCTGGGTGTGGTGAGAATCGTGTTCATGGATCGCGGCAGTCGCGGGGGGAGGAAGGAGTGGGAGGACGGGACGCCTTGAACGACTTCTCGCGGCAGGACTCGGAATTCTCTATCCCGAAACCTGCAGAGGCTGCGATTCTCCTCTGGGTTTGCAGAATGATGTCCTTTGCGACCGATGCTGGCTCCGGCTTGCCTGGGTGAACGAGGCGCGGCTTCTGGTCGATGTCGGCCGGGATTGGTGCCGGGCGAATGGAGTGCACTTTCGATCCGGTCAGTGGCCCCGGTGCGTCGGGCGGGTGCGCGCTCGCGCAGTGGCCTACCTGGACCCGAACCTCGCCGCCGTCATCCATCATTTGAAGTACCGCCGGAGGAGAAAAGTGGCGAGCCGCTTGGGATGCTGGATGGCTCGGGTGATGCTGTCCGATGCCGAATTCCGGTCCTCCGACGGTCTTGTGCCGGTGCCGTTGAGACCGGAGAAAACCCGGGAACGGGGGTACCCCCCGGTGGTGCTTCTTGCAGAGGTCGTCGCAGGAAGAACGCGCGTCCCGGTTCTGGGCGACGTTCTGTTCAAGACGCGCGCCACGCGATCCCAGACCGGACTGCCGCCCCAAGAGCGCATTTGCAATCCCCGGAACAGTTTCGGGATTCAGAACCCGGAGCGCGTATCCGGAAGGCGCCTGGTTCTCGTTGACGATGTCTTGACTTCGGGGTCAACGGCGGCGGTCGCTGCGGCCCTTCTCCTGGACCACGGGGCCGCCGAAGTCCGGGTTTTGGCCGCCGCCCGAACGCCGGTTGCCCTGTGAGGCCTTTGGATGGTGAATCGATGGAATGTTGCTTTTTTCGCTTGACAGTTGTGGAGTTTTGCGCAAAAGTTCGTGCGTAGTCTCTGCGAAGGTCCTGACGCCAAATCGATTTGGGGTTTCAATGCACCGGAGGTTGATGGGTATGGATGCGAAGGCAAGCAGACTTGAGAAGAAGCCGTATGAGAAGCCTCAGGTTGTCTCGAGTGAGGCTTTCGAGGTCGAGGCAGGAGGGTGCACGCTGTTCGTGATTTGTTCCACGTCCGAGAGTTAGTAGAGTCTCGCTGCGATCCGTCAACCGACATGCCGGGGGCGGGCGGGTGAGCCGGTCCTTTCGGCGTAGCGCCAAGTCCGTGAATGGCGCGGACGGTAGTGAGGGTGTTCACGTGCCTCGGCGTCATGCAGATCTCGCCGAGGCGTGGTGTGAAATCCTAGAGACCGGGCAGGGAGGAAGGCTGGCCGTGAGGGGTCGGAGCATGGTCCCGACCTTGCTTCCCGGATGGAGTGTGTCAGTCCAGCCCGTGATACCGACACGTCTCAAGGCAGGAGATGTGGCGGTTTTCTTTCACGGATCCAAACTGTTTGTCCACCGGATCGTTGTGTGTATCTTTCTGGGACGCTGGAGCGTTCTGGTCGAACGGGGGGACGCGTGCCCGAGCGCGCGCCGCCTGAAGGCAGAGGCGATCCTGGGGCGGGTGGTGGAGGTCTTCGATGATCGGCCGGAGCCCGTTCCTCACCACGTCTGGCAATGGTCACGGACGAAGCGGCTCCGGGTCGCCTTCGCCGTCCTCACTCGTCTTGCCGCGGCCAAGATCCTGGCCAAGCTCACTGGCTTGTTTCGGTGGATCGGGATTCCCTCCCGCAAGGACGATGGTTCTTCTCCGTCGGGAGCGGGGGAGTGAAATGACGTGACTGAGCATCCGTCGGTGATTCTATCATTGAGCGGGGAACGGTGCCGGGTCACCTGCGCCAACAACCCGGCCGCGATTCGCGCGCTTGCCCATGATGTGGCGCCCTTCGTTGTGGGCGGTGAACCTACCCTTGACGTTTCCATCGAGTTCGATCACACGCTGATGGATCCACCGGCTCCGGGCTGGAAGAAATTCCGGATGGTGCGCTCGGAGGACGGCTACGTGGTCTCGGGGCCCTCCCACTGGATTCGCATATCACCCGGATTGGACCGGGTTGACGCGAGGGTGATCCGCTATTTTCAAGTGGCCACGGTACTGAGAATCGCGTTGTGCACGATTCTCCCGATCCGCGGGCAGGGGTTTCTGACTCACGCGGCGGCCATTGCGGGGAATTCGGGTGGGTATCTGTTTCCGGGACGCTCGGGAGCCGGCAAGAGCACGATCGTGGAGAACTCACCCGGCAAGCGCTGTCTCGCGGAGGAGAACGCCGTCGTTCGGAAAGAAAACGGCGAGTACCAGGTCTTCGGGTTTCCCCTGTGGGCCCGTTTGTATGCTCTCTCCATGATTCCCGAGCCGACGCCCTTGAAGGGGATGTTCCTTCTCGCGAAAGGATCCCCGCAGATTAACCCCGTGACGTCTCGACATGCGTTAACATATCTGATGAGGAGTGTATGTTTCCCGCTCGAAGATGTCGAGTCCCGGAACCGGGTTCTCGACACGTGTTCCAAGTTCGTTCGGGAGGTACCGGTCGCCGAGCTGGTTTTCGCGAAGAATCCTGAGTTCTGGAGGTGTATCGAGCGTGACTGAGGTTCTGCAGCAGATCATCGTTCTCAACCCGGACGCCGCCTCCCGCGTGATCGATGGTGAAGCGTTCATCATTACCCCGCACGACAATCAGATTCATAACCTGACCTCCGTGGCGACCCGGGTCTGGGAGCTGGGAGGAGAGGGGTTGACGGTCGGCGATATCGTCGGGAAGATTGTCGAAGAGTATGATGTCGAGCGGGAGACAGCCGAGAAAGACATCCTGGCGCTGGTTCAGGATCTGGTCGAGCGCCGGATTGTCTCGCTCGATGACCCGGCCAAGTAGAACGGAGAATCCGTCCGGTGAGCGAGAAACGGTCTCCCCTGGACGCACTCCTCGTGCGGGCCAGGCGTGGCGGCGTGCCCGCAAGGGTGAAGCTGGATCTCACGAACGCCTGTAACCTGAGGTGCATCCACTGCTGCATCGTCCCGGAGGATCGCCGGGAGCTGGATCTTGACGAGATCCGGGGCCTTCTCGACGAGCTCGCCGGGAAGGGCTGCCTGTATCTTGCCTTGAGTGGTGGCGAGATATTCCTCCGGAATGATCTGCCCGAGATCATGGAAGAGGCGCATCGCCTGAAGTTCTCTCTGCGACTCATGACCAACGCCACCCTGATTCCGGACACCCTGATTCCGCGATTTCCCGATCTGAATGTAGGCGAAGTGGCCGTCAGTCTCTATGGCGACACGGCCGATCTGCATGATCGTGTGACGCAGGTCCCCGGTTCCTTCGAACAGACCGTGCGGCGTATCCGCCGAATGAGAGAGGTCGGAACACGAGTCAAGACCAGCATCATGTTGCTGGCGGAGAATGTTCGCCGATTCCGCGAGACGGCAGCGCTTGCGGAGAGTCTAGATACCGCCTGGACTCTGGATACGGCCATTCTCCCGAAGCACGACGGGTCGATGGCTCCTGTCGCCCACCGCATTGGACTCTCCGACCGGGAGGAGATCACCCGGTTTATCGAGGAGACCTTCAAGGATCTCAAGCGGATGAACGATCGGTGGAATCGAGAGACGTGGTTGCAGGGATCACCCTGCGGCGCCGGTTCGACCATCTGTTCCATCAACGCTTACGGAGACGTGTTTCCCTGCCCGGTGATGCCGCTGCTGGCGGGGAACGTCCGCGAGCAGTCGTTTGCCGAAATCTGGGACGATTCGCCGGTCATGAAGCTGGTCCGCGGCATTCGGCGACGCGACCTCAAGGAGTGCGCGTCATGTGAGTTCGCCCGCTTCTGTGTGATCTGCCCGGGGCTGGCGCTGGCGGAAGACGGGGACCTTTTCGGGCCGTCCAGTTTCCATTGTCTCGAGGCCCGAATCCACCAGCGGGTCTACGAGACGACCTATCCAGAGAGCAGCTCGTGGACCCCTCCCAGCACATAGAAGATCTTCCCCGGAACGGGGGATTGCGAGAAGCCTCTCAACGCCATCTCCGGTTCGTCGCGCTTCTCTCGAGATGTTCTCTTGACGCATCTCAAATCGATGTCCTGCGAGACAGGATGGCGGCCGCCCGGTTCGACGGGGACGCCGCTCTCCTCTCGGCGCGGAACCTGCGAACGGCCCCCCTCGTGGACTTCACGCTGACGCGCATGGGCGACACACCAGGCATTTCCACGGACGTGAAGAAGGAAATCTGGTTGGAGTCCGAGCGGTGGCGACGGTGGAGCTCCCATCTGGTGCGCGGGGGAGAAGAGGTGATCGGCGCTATTCGCACTCGGGGTTTCCGGGTGATTCCCATCAAGGGATTCGACTTTGCGCGCCGGTTGTACCCGAATGCCGGACTCCGGCCGATGATGGACATTGACCTTCTTCTTCCCGACGAAGACCTGGCGCCTGCGTGCGTGGCCCTGAAGGAAGATCTCGGGTTCGCCGAGGAGGAGGGGACCCGAAGCCTCCTCCATGCGCGTCATTATCGGAAAAGAGTGCTTGCCCTTCGGACGGAGGGCGGGAACCTGTGCGTGGACATGCACTCCGTGTTCTACCACCCGTGGCTCTACCCGATCGATTACGCGGCGATCTGGGACCGTTCCGGCGCTCAGGACCCGGTGCTTTCCCCCGAGGACAGTCTTCTCCACAGTTGCCTGATCCTCGCGAAGGACCGCTATCAGACCGACCTCAGAGATCTGGTCGACATCCACGAGATCCTGATGCAGTGGAAGCCCGACTGGCCGATCGTGCTCGAGCGAGCCCGGGAGTGGGGATGCTCGGTTGCTCTGTTCTTCTCCCTGTCCGCCGCGAAAGGCATTCTCGAGAGTCCCGTCCCCGATTGGGTGCTGGAGAAATGCCGCCCCGGCCGAGTACGGCGGAGTTGGCTCGAGGTGTTTCTCTCGGCCGAGCGTGTTCCGCCGTATCGGTACAATCACGGAGACGTTCTGGCGAAGGCTTTCCTGAGACTTCCCCTCGCCGATTCGATCCGAGGCGGGTTGCGGTTCCTGGTGGAACACGCCGTGTTTCGATGGGGCGCGCCTCGGGGTGGAAGGAAGGCCGCTCCGGACGGCTAGTGTCGTGACCCGGAAGTAGATGGGTAGGCTCGGTGAGTCATCGCGGTTCCTGGCAAGGCGCGACGACGATGGCGTATCCATGCGATACGTCAAGGAGGAGCAACGAAGCCAGGGACCACGAGGGCCGCCGAGATGGCAAGACCCTTCTGGGTCACGACACTAGATTGGCACCGGCGGGTCAAGCCGCCGCGCGTCTCGTACATCCACCGCCGCGTGCGCCAATCCAAGCCAGAACCAGAGGAACGGCTCCGAAAGCCAGGTCATGTAGGCGTAGACGGAGACCATGGCGAAAGCGGCGGCGAACAGCCCCAGCGCGATGTCCTTCTCCTCCGATTCCGCCATCGCCCGTACGCCTCGTCGTACACGCAACAGTCCACCGATCACAAATGCCATGAAGAGGCCAAGCCCGATGATTCCGGTTTCCGCCCAGAGGGCCAGGAATTGGTTCGGCGGGTTTTCCACGGGGAGCGTGTCCGTCCAGCCCATCTCCGCCATCACCCGCTTCATATAGAACGTGGCATTTCCAAGTCCGACGCCCACAATGGGATGACTGGTGATCGTTCGCCAAGCCCCTACCAGCTTGGGAAACTCGTTGGTTTGCTGAAACCGTTCAACGGCGGTCTCGGCGATTCGGACGCTGAAGACATCGTAGAGGCTGAAGCCCAGGATCCGGGTCCCGACATACCCCCCTGCGGCGATCACGACGATGCATAGCGCCACCGTTGTCCACAGCCTTGCGGTACCCCTTCGACCGCGCAGGAGAGGAAGAACGACGATGCAGAAGGGAAGGAGAATCAATCCGGCGCGGGAGAACGTGCCGAGAAAGACCGCAATCAGAAGAACGATCACCACGAAGCGGGCCCTGCCCCTGCCCCACCAGGAGCTTCGCGATGCACGGAGACTCAGGAGCAAGATGATCAGCGGAAGCATGGTCAAGGCCAGCGTTTTGGGTTCCCCCGCCAGGCTGCTGATTCGCGTCATCTGGAGGAACTGACCGACGCGTGAATACGCCGTGGTTCCCTGCCGGATGTCCGTGAACGGCCAGCCGAACCGGTAACCGACGAATTGATAGATGCCGTAGATGCCGAGTGTCAAGAAGGATGCAAGGACGGTGTTCAGCGTTCGCCGCACCATGCGCCGATCCCGAACGACGGCTCGCGTGCCGAAGTAGATCGCCGCCATCAAGAACAGCACAAGGAGCTGGCTCACGAAACGCAAATACGGACCTCGCAGATGGAATTCTCTGAACTCCGTGACCCGGTCGAGCGTGAACAGCGAAACCAGGGATAGGACCAGGGCATAGATCCAGAACGCGACCAAGAGCCTGTCGTGTTCGCTCCGGGGGATGTGAATCCTGTGTCGCCCCTGCAGGCGCATGAGGATCAGTTGGAGAATGAGGAGTGCGGCCAGGAGTTTGCTCAGCGTGATGGTGACTCCGACTTCGATGCGGCCCACGCCCATGATCGGAAGACAGAACACCATGGCCAGGTAGGTACGCTCGGGATTCGCCATGAGGTAGAGCGCCAGGACAATACCCAGCGTCACAAGGCCGCCCAGTGCCAGTTCTCTGGGGTAGACGAGGAACAGAACCGTCGCGAGGCCTGCGACCAGCGCCACAAGAATCCCGAGGAGCTGGCGGGAACGAAGTGTCTGGGAAACGCCACGGGTGACGCCCATGGGGGTCCTCGAATGATGGGACATCGGTGGGGCTGCCTTTCTTTCCCGCCGACGATCGAGACCGGGCAACCCCTCAGCGGTGAGCCGGCGGCGCTCGAGAGCCAATGTACCACGGGTCCGGCGCGGCATTCAAGAGGGCTTTGGCCGCGCTGGCCTCGCCGTGTGTTTTGGCGATGTAAACAAAAAACGTTTCTGGTAGAGTCTCTCCCGGGTGCGGTGGAGAGTCTCAGACGATTCGCCAGGGACGCGCCGTTCTTCCCACCTGTGGTGAGAATCCGTACGCAGGGGCCAGACAGAGGCAACCCATTCCCTCAACACTTTCTTCTTTTTCTGCCTCGTACTTTGAGCAGTAGAGCGGGGCGGCTCAAGACGCTAAGACCTAGTTGGCCTTGGCGATACATGGCAAGTGGCGCCGAAAATTGCGGTATTTTGGCCTTGACAGTGCCGACTGCCAAGGCATAGAGTGTCCGGTCAGTGGGTGCTCCTGGCTCGGTCGGACTCCGGAGTGGTCGAGGCGTATGGGTGATCGGCGACTTCGAGGCCCGGCGGTCCTGGAGAGGGGGGATTGAGTTGCAGACGAAGATTGCAGAGCCCCGGCCGTACATCAAGAAGCGTTCCGTCATCGTGGGGGCCGGATTCTCCGGGCGGACCCTTGCCAGGGAGATCATCAAGTCCCGGAACGGCTACGAGGCGATCGGATTCGTTGACGACGACCCCCGCAAAGTCGGTCGTTGTTTTGAGGGACTTCAGATCCTCGGGCGGAGCGACGAGCTGGCCGATGTGATTGGTCGCCATCGAGCGGATACCGTTATCCTGGCGATCAACGGCAGAGCCCGACCCTCGAGCCTGTCGAAGGTCCTGACGTCCTGTGAGGCCCTGGGCGTGCGTGTGCTGGACATGCCGAGTGTGTTCGAGGCGCTGACGGGCAAGGTCCCCGTCGAGCACGTGGAGAGATCGTGGTTTCCCATGGGCGCCAAGGAACTTGGAGTGTCTCGAGCGCAGGCCTTCTGGACGCGCATCGGAGACATACTGCTGTCACTCGTGGCGCTGGCGGGTTTTGGGCTGGCTCTCCCGGCGGCCGCGTTGGCGATCAAGATGGATTCCCGTGGTCCCGTGTTCTTCTCGCAGGAGCGAGTGGGGTTCAAGGGGCGTATCTTCCGGCTTCACAAGCTCAGGACCATGATCGCCGACGCCGAGGTGAACGGCGACCCGGTGTGGGCCGAAACGGACGACAGTCGGGTCACGAAGATCGGGAGGCAGCTCCGCCGTTTCCGATTTGACGAGTTTCCCCAGTTCTGGAATGTTCTAAGAGGACAGATGAGCGTTGTCGGGCCCCGGCCGGAACGCCCGTATTTCGTCGAGCAGTTGCGGAGGGACCTGCCCCACTACGACCTGCGCCACGAGATCAAGCCGGGGATCACGGGATGGGCCCAGATCTGCCAGGGGTACGCCTCCTCGTCGCAGGAGAGCTTTGAGAAACTCCAGTTCGATCTCTACTACCTGAGGCATCGATCACTCATCTGGGACCTGTCCATCATCCTCAAGACGGCGCGGGTCGTTCTGTTGGGAACCGGCGCCAAGTAGTCCTCGTCTGCGGCCGTCCCCTCTCGAAACGTCGCGGATCTCCGCTCCGGGCTCTGCGGAGGAGGAAGCGGTCGATTGAAGAACCCTGCGTCGGTCTGTTCTCCATTCATCCGCCCGCACGTCATCCTCTTTCTCGTCCTTCTGACGGCCTCGAATGCGTGTGCCTTGGTCGATGAAAACCTGACCGTCGATTCCTGGACGTACTCGCTAGTTCGGGAATTGGATCTCAGAGGATTCCGTCTGACGGAATTCGGACACGAACGTCCCGCCTCGTTGGCGGACATTGCCGCCGCTCTGGATGTTCTCGCACGCGACATGGCCTCGGGTAAGATCCATCCGACGCAGTATGAAAGGCGGCTTCTTGAGGCTCTGAACCGGGAACTGGAGGTGGAGCTCAGAGTGCGTCGGTCGCCGGACGTCGTGGCGGCGGGCCTGTGGGGAGACGGGCGTCTCGTCACGGACGGCGAAGGAGAGGATGAATGGCGGGGCCAGTGCATCGCCGAGGCGGCCCTCAGACTCGGATCCCGCACGACCCTGTACCACCGTTCCTGGATCGACACCCGAGCGGGAGAGGATCCGGCGATCGTAGCCCGGGCCTGGAAGGAAGATCTTACGGGGGTCACCGATGCGGCCTACCTGCTCCGGCGTTCGGCTCATTGGAGGCTTCTCTTTGGCCGCGAGCGAATGGACTGGGGCCCTGGCTTTCGAGGCGGTCTGATCTTCTCTGCCGGTGCGCCTCCCCTGGATATGGTGAAGGCGGAACTCTGCGTTGCCCGTTTCCACGGCACGGCCTTCGCCGCAGTTCTTGACGATTACGTCGGGCCCTATGGGGACTCATCTGTTCGGGCCGCCCGCTATCTCTCGGGACACCGACTTGCCTGGCGCGCGAGTCCGTCGCTCGAGATCTCGGTGTCCGAGCTCATTGTCTACGGAGGCGAAGGGCGCCTGCCCGAGGTCCGGTACCTGATGCCGCTGTTCTTCTTCTACGGGGAGCAGTGGAATACCGGGAGCGACGATAACCCCCTCTGGGCGTTCGACGTGTCCTGGCGGCCCCGGCGAGGGGCACGGCTCTACGGTGAACTCCTGATCGATGATCTTCAGTACGAAACGGAGGCCGAGCCCAACGAGATCGGCTACGTGGTGGGAGGGGAGTTGGCGGATCCGCCGGTGCTCGCGTGGCTCGGGGGAACCGTCCTGGGGTTCGAATATGCGCGGATCAACCGCTGGACCTATGGACAGAACAAGCCGTGGAACCGGTACCTCGGCCACGGCGTTTGCATGGGTCATCCGCTGGGACCCGATGCCGACGGACTGTGGGCCCGCGTCATTCGTCCCGTTACCGGGTGGGCTCGACTGCAGATGGACTTGGGCCGCGTGCGAAGGGGCGAAGGCCGAATTGAGGACGAGCGCTCCTCCGTGGTGCCCTTCTCCGGCCGCTTCCCCTCCGGGAGTGTGGAGGTCCGCACCACTCTGACGCTTGGGCTCGAGGTCTTCCCTCGGGCCAACCGGTGGTTCTTCGGAGAGGTCGGATGGGCGCGCGTGGAGAACATCGAGCATGAGGCGGGGCGGGACAGGAACGAATGGACGGCCGTCGTTCGCTGCCGCGTGGGATTCGAGCGTTTTCGCGTCGCCCGGTGATTCGGGCGGAGGCTTGACACCCGTCGATTGGGTCGCATAAGATGGAGGCTGGTATCGCTTCCGGGACGGTGCGCGCGTGAGCAACGCCTCGTCGACCCTTCAAAGGGGGAGGGGATGATTCACCTGGGACAATCGCCCCGTAGTCCGACGGTGCTTTCCAAGCGGGGTCTCGTCGTACTTTTCCTGGCCCTGGCGTGGGCCTGGCCGCTCTGCGCCCAGGAAACCGCCAAAGCCAAGGTCCAACAGCGAGCGAGCCTTCTTAGCGATGATCAGAAGGTGGAGCTTCTCAAGTCCGATCTCTCCGCCGATCAGACTCGAAGCCTGCTGCTCGAGCAGGGATTCTCGCCCCGGGAAGTGGAGGAGATCCTCCGGCTTCACCCCGAAAACCAGTTGCTCTTAACCGGTGAGCGGCAGCGCCGGACGCAGGAGTGGGATGAGGCGGCTCCGGGACTGCGAGGGGTGGGGGAAACGGGCGAACCGGAGGAAGGGGAGGAGCCGTCGGAGGACGTGGAGGTGGAAACGGAGGGGGTCGTCCCCGCGCCGCCGGAACCCCGACCTTTCGGGTATCGGCTGTTCTCGCAAGGCCCGAGCTCCTTCGCGCCTCCCACGCGGGCGCCGGTGGGTTCGGACTATCTGCTCGGCCCGGACGACACTGTCGTCATCAACGCCTGGGGACCGACGGAGCTCAGCTACTCGCGAGTCATCAATCCCGAGGGTCACATCGTGATCCCGGAGATGGGCATCGTCTACCTCTCGGGCCGAACGCTGGGGGACGCTCGTGCGGAGCTGACTCATCTCTTCGAGAAGTTCTATCCGGGAATCAAGATCCATGTCACCGTCGGGCAGCTGCGGACGCTTCAAGTCTATGTCGTGGGTGAAGTTACCCAGCCCGGTGCGTACACGGTGAGTTCGTTGTCCACGGTGTTCACGGCGCTGTACTGGGCAGGGGGGCCGACGGAATTCGGATCGCTCAGGCAGATTCGCCTCCTTCGGGAAAACGAGGTTATTGGCGTTGTGGATCTCTACCGGTACCTGCTGGAGGGGGATCGCACCCATGATCTTCGACTTGAAAACGACGACACGATTTTTGTCCCGCCCGTCGGAAGCCGCGTGGCGCTTCTCGGTGAAGTCCGGCGGCCGGCGATCTACGAAATCCTGCCCGGGGAGGGGCTGGCCGATGTGATCCGTATGACCGGTGGGGTTCTCCCGACGGGCTACCTGGGCCGCGTGCAGATCGACCGGATCCTCAACAACGAAAAGCACGTTGTGCTGGACGTCGACTACCTGTCCGCCGAGGGTCAGCTTTCCGACGGCGACGAGGTGCGCGTGTTCCCGGTGGTGGGGGGCTACGAGAACGCCGTCTGGATCGCAGGGGCCGTCAAGAGGCCGGGGAGATACCAGCTCAAGGAAGACATGACGCTCCTCGACCTTGTCGGAGCGGCCGAGGGTCTCATGGGTGAGGCCTACTTGCCGAGGCTGGAAGTCGAGCGGACCGAACCCAACGAACAGATCCGCTTCCTGTCTCCGGATCTGGGCGCCATCCTTCGAGGCGAGGAGCCCGACGTCGCCTTGATGCCGAAGGACTTCGTCCGGGTCTTCTCGATCTGGGAAGTCAAGGATCGGGAGGAAGTGGAAATCTTCGGCGAAGTCCGCAGGCCCGGCCGATATCCTCTTGCGGCCAATATGACGCTTGGAGATCTCATTTTCAGGGCGGGCGGGCTGAAGGAGAGCGCGTATCTCATGCGAGCGGAAATCTCTCGCATCCGCCGCGCCACCGAGGGCGATCCCCTGAAAAGCGACGTTATCCCCGTTCGCCTTACGGATGTGGTCTCCGGAAACGACGACGAAAATCCCAAGCACCTCCTCCAGGCAGGCGACAAAGTTTTTATTCGCCGCATCCCGCAGTGGGACAGCCTCCACACCGTGACGATTGAGGGAGAGGTGCGCTTCCCGGGTACCTATGCTCTGATGAGCTCGAACGAGACTCTTGCGGACCTATTTCAGCGTGCCGGCGGGACGGCGGAGGAGGCGTTTCTGGAGGCGGCGGTTCTGGACCGAAGGGATGAGGGACGCGTCGTTGTCGATTTTCCGAAGGCCGTTGTCGACCGCAGCAAGAGGGAGAACCTGTCTCTGGTGGACGGCGATCGTGTTCGCGTGCCCAAGATTCCCGAGACGGTGCAGGTTATGGGAGCCGTGTTTCGGCCGTCGAGCCTCAAGTTTGTCCCTGGGAAGACGGCCGACTACTATGTCCGGAAATGCGGCGGGTATTTGGAACGCGCCGACCGCACGAGGGTCCGGATTACCCGGACCAGCGGGGAGGTGGTCGCGTCTCGGCGACTCTGGTTTGATCCCGACGTACGGCGGGGAAACGTGATCGTGGTGCCCTTCAAAGAGGAGAAGAAGGAGATTGACTGGGAGAAGATTGCCCAGGTGACCAATGTGCTCGCGGGGCTGGCCACCACCGTCTATCTCCTCACCGAGGCCTATAAGCAGTAAGAGACACACACCGTCGGCGCACGCCATCGGCGCAGTAAGTGGGAAAACGAGTCTCTTGACTGGCAGTCGGCGACGAGCAGTGGGAGAAGCAAGCACTTGACTGGCAGTCGGCGACGAGCAGTGGGAGAAGCAAGCACTTGACTGGCAGTCGGCGACGAGCAGTGGGAGAAGCAAGCACTTGACTGGCAGTCGGCGACGAGCAGTGGGAGAAGCAAGCACTTGACTGGCAGTCGGCGACGAGCAGTGGGAGAAGCAAGCACTTGACTGGCAGTCGGCGACGAGCAGTGGGAGAAGCAAGCA
>CAZSXU010000003.1:82400-124773 GCA_964610505.1 uncultured bacterium
CACTTGACTGGCAGTCGGCGACGAGCAGCGGGAGAAGCAAACACTTGACTAACCGTTTGCAGGAGAACAGCGCCGGCGCCCAACAGGGGCGAGAAGGCGCCCGCATGCGTGTTTCGGTAATGGAGCTGGTGGCGATCCTGGTGTCCTCGGCCCACTGGATTCTCATTTCCCTCGCGGCCGGTTTGGCGGTGGGCGCGCTTGTGTGTTTGTTCCAGTCTCCGGCCTACCGTGCGGAGGCGACGCTCCTGCCGGAGGAGGTCTCCTCGAGAAGCGGCCTCATGGCCAATGTATCGGAACGGATTTCTTTCTGGCCGGTATCCACGAGATCAACGCAGGTCTTCTACTCGACCATTCTGCGGAGTCGCGCCGTCGCCGAGATGGTCAGCGAGAGGCTCGGTTTGGCCGAGTGGCTTGAATGGCCCACGTCCCGCCACGACCGTGAGCGCCTGGCGGTGGACAAACTGCAGAGGTCCGTGACGGTGACGGAGATGGCGCGGGACCGGTTCTATACGGGAGGTGGACTCATCACCATCAGCATCGAGGGACATGAGCCCGTTCGATCCGCAGACATCGCCAACACATACGCTCATGTGCTGGACGAGTATCTGACGGAGAACGCCGCCACCTCGGCCTCCCGCATCCGGCGTTTTCTGGAGCGGCGGCTGGCAGAGACAAATCGAGAGCTGCAGGAGGCCCAGAGCGATTTGCAGGAATTCCAGGAACGACACGGGGCCATCAACATCGACGAGCAGGCGACGGCGACGATCCAGCTTCTCTCGGAACTGGAGGCCAGGCGGGTCGGTCTCTCCGTGGAGAAGGTCGCCGAGGAGGAGCGCTACTCGCCGGCGCACTCGTCGGTCCGCATGCTGCAGGCCAAGATCGATGCCCTCCAGCAGGTCATCGATCGATTGACGTACTCCCGAGAGGAGAAGGTTCCCGTCGAGCGGGACGGCACGGTGGAGTTCTTCGTTCCTCTCCAGATGATTCCCGAGTTGAGTTTCGAGGCCGGCCGAAGGCTGCTGGCCCTCAAATCCAAGGAAGGCATCGTTACTCTCTTCACGACGCGCCTGGAACAGGCGAAGATCGATGAGGCGAGCAATCTGCCCAGCGTGTGTGTTCTGGATCTGGCGCAGGGGGGATATCAGATCCGACCCCGCTGGAAGATGAATCTGGTCGTGGGCGTCTTGATCGGTCTGGTCGTGGGATGTCTGGGCGTATGGGGACGGCATTACGGGACACGGATCTTCGGCGATGTCGCAAAGGGAGTCGAGTTCGCCGCCGTGGTGGAGGAGGTTCAGGGTTGGGGACAAGCAGCGAAGCGATATGGCTCTACGGCTCTCGGGAGTGTCCGCCTAGGATTCCGGCACGGGGCGGGAGACGGACCGGACGACGACGTCGGTAACGGCTGACCGGGTGGGTCCCAGGCCGAGGTCCACCCAGTGGTTCGAACCGGGAGCGATTCCGAAGAGGCCGTGTGCGGTTGCCGCGTAACCGACTCCCTCTGCAGTGGCCACGGAGAACACGCGAACGCCATCGAGATCTCGGCCCAGTCGGACCCATCGACTCTTATCCGATGCCCGTTGGAACACTCCCACCGAAGTTCCCGCGAGTACGCGATCGCCGGATTCGTCGTACGCGAGGCAGAACACGCTGGCCCGAGGGAGCCCCCGATCGGCCGATTCCCAATGCACTCCGCCGTCTTGGCTCGAGAAGAGGTTCGTTCCGGATCCGACCCAGGCCGCTCCTGCAAGCATCCGTCCGGTCCCGGGCAGGATCACGAGAGCCTGAATGTCCATCCCGGCCAGGCCGCCCACCGACGTCCATCGCTGGGCCCCTTTGTTTTCGAGCAGGCCCGCGTCGGTCCCGCAGTAGACGGCATCGGGATCATCCGGATGGGCGACGAGGCAGTTCACGCGGTACGTCGTAAGGCCGTCGTTCCTCGGTGTCCATGTGGCACCCCCATCGGTGCTGGTGAACACGCCGGATTCCGCCGTTCCCACCCAGAGTCTCCGGTCCATAGAGCTGTAATGCACGGCCCGGACGTGTCCGGACCGGAGATCCAATCCGCATTCCCGGTAGGGAGCGTCGTCCCGATCGAGGGTGTAGAGCCCTCCGCCCGAAGTCCCGACGTAGACGGCGCCGTCGTCTCCGAGGGCCAACGTCTTCCGATACGCCATGAGCGGGCGAGGGTCGGATCCGAGGGGCAACCAGTGGGTTCCCCCGTTGAGACTCCGAAGAACAGCGCCGATGTAGTTCGTTGCGTACAAATCCGCCTGGGGCGGCGACCACGCGTCGGTATCGCCGCCGGAACAACCTCCCGAGAGCAGGGCGGCTACGGCGAAGAGCGTGGCCCACCGGCGCGCGGATCCCGACGGCGCCGTCAACGTTTCTTCTTCACGGATTCGGTCTTGACCCATCCCTCGAGCCTCACGCGCGCCCAGTCCCCGTCGACTTCGAGGACTTCCACTTCGGCGCCTTCTTCCAGCCTGGCCGCCTTCCGGTTTCCCGGAGCGAGATAGAGGTCGATGCGTTTGCCGGTGTGTGCGCCGTAGGGGGAGAAGGGAGATTCCACGTCGAGTGCCGAGGAGCGGCGGGCCCAGATTTCCTCGGCCGCTTCGACGGACTTGGGATCGAATACCACAATCCGAGCGTCACTGATCGGAATCACGCGGGGTTCGGCCACGGGGTAGCCCGCCACCGTATCCGTGGCCGCGAACTCGACGAACGCTTCCAGGAGCAAGGGCCGGTCGGCCGAGGTGGGAGTGTCGGTCCCTCCGGCGGTCGAGCGGTGCCGGGGGCGCTCCAGATCTGCGAAGCGGTGTTCCTTGGAGAATCCGCAGTGGAAGAGAGGCCGGGCTTCGACCTGGTAACCATCCTTGAGAACATAGATCCCCAGCGTCGGAAGAATGAACGACACATCTTCCACGGGGATCACGGCACCCCTGTACACGAAGGCGCTCAGGACGCCGGGGGAATCCAGCGTGCCGACGGGCATGCCCGGTGGGTCCAGGCCGTCCCGCCGTTCGCCTTCCCTCTCCCGCACGACGAGCCGATTCCAGGACGGAACCCAGTGTTCGACACCGTCCCGATCCACGATGTAGCAGGAAACGTCAGCTACCGTCCCGCCGCCCGGAGTCGAAACGAGCATCAGCAAAAGAGTGAGGAGGGAGATCCGACGACCCATGACCAGCGCTTCTCCTGCAAGTCGCATCATGCGAACCAAACACTCCGCAATACCCATCCGGCCGACCAGTCTAACAGAGCCCCGGAGATCGGTCAAGGGTGACGGCGTCCGATGGGGTCGTGCGCGTGGTGGCGTGTGCTCAGTACCTGTAGGTCGTCCCCGCACTCAGGATCTTGTGGAGCTCGTCTTGCGGCAGGTTTCTTCTTGGCGTCCACCCGATCTTCTTTCTGGCCACCAGCGCCCAGGAGTCGCGCCATCCGGTGAATACGCGGGTAACGGCGAGGTAGAACAAGCCCAACGCCCGCGGCACCTTCTGCAGCATATGCGTGCAACCGCGTAGTTCAATGGGTTCGAGATCCAGAAACTCGACCAGCTGTTCCAGATCACCCCGCGTGTACTCGCGTATGTGGCCCCTCCAGGGCCCGGGATACCAGTAGTAGCGTTCGAATCCGGGAAGGTTGGTTTTCCCGAAAAGCACGTCCCTGCGCTTTCGAATGTTGACCGCGTTGGGAACGGTTACGAAGAGATAGCCCTCGGGCTTGACGCGCTCGAGGAGGTCGTTGACCAGCTCGCGCGGAGAATCGTGAAGGTGTTCAAGGACGTCGTGCATCATGACCATGTCGAAGCTCTCACGTTCAAACGGCAGGGGCCCGCCGCTCGCAATGCTCAGATCGATCTCGAACTCGCTGGCAAACTCGAGGATTTTTTCTCGGGTTCCCTCGATGCGGTGCCAATCGTCTCCCAAATCGTCATAGGCCGAACACCGAAACCCGAGGATCTGAAGAATGGCGGTCTTGTCGCACGGCCCCGAGCCGAAGTCGAGGATCGTGGCTCCGGGCTGAAGGTGCCGGAGGACCGTCCCGGCGATGTCGAGGTGGGCTCCCTCGCACGGCTCCATGTATCCCGGGAAGGGGAATCTCCCTCGCACCCTGCGGATCGCTTCTTCCGGCTTCATCGCAGAGCTCCGTGGCGCCGGGCGACGGAGCCCGGGCCGAGGCTAAGAACACGGACACCAACCCCCGAGAGAGCGGTGGATCCCTCCTGCAGAATGCCCGCGTCCGGGCATTCGCTCTCTACTCTCCTGAGTTCCAATGCACAGTCCTCAGCCACGCATCCCGCCACCGATCCAGGTTGAAGGCCTCGCGCACCCGCCGCGCCTGTCTCTCGGCCATGGTTCCGCGGTGGTCATGAACTTCGCTCAGGGCCGCCGCCAGCGACTCAGCCGTCGGTTCCACGTTGTGGGAGGGAAGGTCGACGAGTCCGCCAACCCGGGTCCCGAGCGTGGCCGTACCGCAGGCCATGGATTCGAGTGCAGCGATGGACGTGCCTTCACCGAAGATACTGGGGATCAGCGTCATTCGGGCGGACGAAAAGACGCGCGGCATGTCTTGCCACGGAACGTGACCCCAGAACTTGACCCGGTCCGTCAACCCCAACTGCTCGACCCGCGCATCGAGCGAGCGCCGGTATGCCGCGTCCTCGTATCCTCCCGTGATCACGAGGTGGCACTCCCGATGCTCGGGCCAGAATCGGGCGAACGACTCGACGGCCAGATGGAGGCCCCGGCGCGGAACGATGCTTCGGGGTACGAGGATCGGACGGAGCGCGGCAAGGTCCGGAATCGGTTCGGCGCGACGGAAGATTTCCGTGTCCACGCAGTTCGGGATGAACCATCGCCCGGGGCGGATTTCCTCGAAGTGGCGAGTGGCGGGCGTGACGTCGACGCCCATCTGTCTGAAGAAGTCCGTGTCGTTCGAGACGATTCGGACCCCCGCGTTGCCGAAGGCCAGCTTTGACGCCCAGCGCCTGACCTTGTGATGGAGGGATCTCGGGGGGATCTCCCACTCCACGCCGTGTGAGACGACGATGATCCTCGGATGCCAGAGGACGGGGGGATAGTGGAAGCCGTAGTGGACGATCAACAGGTCTTCACGCACCAGCTGTCTCAGCCATCTGAACAGGAGCGCGTTGTAGGCGTAGAGGACGGAAGCCCTGTAGCGCAGCCGGGGTGGAAGCTGGGGAACCGGCCGGATCTCCGGGTCTCGGACCCCGGTGTCCAGCTGATACACGCGCTGTGAATGTCCGTCGTTCTCGAGCACTCGAATGAGATTGGCCAGATAGGTCTCCTGGCCGCCGACGATGGGCTTATACCCGAATGAAACGTGACCGATTCTCATGAGAAACTCATGTCCCGATCCCGGCCGATTGGGTCGCGCGGGAATCCGTTGCCTTCGCGCGCCGCAGGGTCCTTCGAAGCGAAGCGCCGTCCGGCTACAGTCGCACATCCCGGCGGACATTGTCAACACCGCCGCCCGTGTGCTCCCCGGGACAACCCTCCGGGGGGACTCTCGTGAATGTGAACACGCGGCGTCAGAGAAGCTGCAGCAGGAGTTCCTCGGCGGATCTGGCCCGTGCAACGAGACGGTCGCGAGCCTCATCGCTCCGCCGCGCCGCCGTCGGGAATTCGAGAAGGGTCCGCCGCGCACCATCGAGGACTGCGGCGGGATCGAGCGACTCGATGGGAAAGGACGCCTCGGTTCTGCCAATCTGTTCCATGAACCGGGCGACCTTGGGGTCGTAGACGATGGCGAGCGGGGCGACCCCCACCCGGGCTGCGAAGATCAGCGAGTGAAGCCGCGTACCCACCAGAAGATCCACTGCGGAGAGTAGCCCCATCATCTCCCTCGGGCGAAGCGGCGTATCGACCACGCGGAGATTGCGGGTCCGTCCGGCCCGTTGCTCGATGTCTCTGCAGAGCGGGAGGTCTTCATGGTAGTCGAAAGGAACAAGGAAGACGCGGCAGTCGACGTCCCGACACAGTCCCGAAACGATCTGCCGAAGGTTTTCGACGTAGTTCGCCGACAGAGGCTCGCCGTCGGGCCAGATGTCTCTCCGATGGAACCAGGGTCGAGGGCACACGGCCACCAAGGGTCGTGAATCGTCTTTCTCCCCGCGCCCGATGAAGCCGGCGAGTTCCACCAGGGGAGCAACGTCGTCCTTCGGGATCGGGTCAAGAAGAACCGCAGGATCCGCGCCGACGTGGGCCCGGACCCTGGAGCGAGTGATGTCGCGAACCACCTCGGCCGATCCCGCGTCGCGCACCGTCACAAGATGTGCCGAGCGGAGCGCGAGCGAGCTGATCCATCGGCCGTAGCGCGTCCTCAGGGGACCGATTCCCTGAGCATACACGGCCACGCGGCATCCCAGAAGGCGAGCGAGGAGCATCAGAAATGAGTACCGTGGGGCCGCCCCCCGTACCAGGCGGTTGGGAAACGTATCGTGAAGAAGGCCGCCGCCACCGCAGATGAGAAGATCCGATTCCCGGAACAGGCGGATCTTGCGAAGGAGATGCCGGCGCCAGCCCCCGAACACGGCGGGAACACCGTACTGCTCCGTTGTGGCTCTTTCATCGGTGGAGAGAACCGTAACCCGGGTCGGCTCGGGGGACCGGGCAAGTGTGTTGAGGAGGGACTCGAGGATGGCTTCGTCGCCCAGGTTGGCGGTTCCGTAAGCGCCGAGAACCAGCACGCGTTTGTGCGCCGCGGCCCGGCCGCGGTCGACTTCGTGATCCGTCACAGGTTATCTCTCCGATGTTCACGGCTGCGGCCGCCGGGCTGTCGACTCTCCGGCGCGTGGAAAACCGAATACGAGGTGCGGGCGGCCGCGTCCATTCGAAAGATTCCGGGAAAACCGGGAACCGCATGGATCGGTACATCCAGACCCCTGTCGCTCCGGACCGAAATCTCACCGGCGTTCGGTCCGCCGCACAACGTGATCGGTCCCGGACTCCAGAGATTGCGGAATCGCAGGCCCGGTACGACGGCCCCGGGGCCCTCGGTGTCGCTCTCCTCGACGACGGCCATGGTCCACGGAGCAACCAACAGGGGCGGGATCCGGCTTGGGCATGTGGATCGAGCCTTCTGGATTTCGTTCCGCAACGCGAGGGCCTCGGCGAAGAACTTCGTTCCCCAAACGTGCAACTGAAGATGGATTCCGGCATACGGCTCGGCGCCGGACGTCGCGTACTGGTAGAGACCGCCGGGGGCGGACTCGGGCGCCGCGGCCTGAACGTCTGCACAGTACCCGAGAAGACGATCGGCCGTTTCGAGGAGCCCTTGGTCGCCCGTGACTTGCCAGAGCCGGCACAGGAGCCAGGCGTATTGTGCCTCTCCGCTGACGTAGCTGAAGCCGGTGGCGGGTGTGCGTCCCTCGTCGAGGGGAATCCCGTAGGGCAGATACCCGTTCTTGCGAACGTGCGGCAACACGGCGGCCCGGACGATTCGTAGCGAGAGGTCCAGACCGCTGGGCTCGCCCGTGGCGAGAAAGTCCTCCAGGAGACCCCGGACGATGTAGGCGACCGGATGACTGTACGTGGCGCGTTCGGGGAGCTTGGGCCGCCGCCGGGAGAGAAGCGACCGGAGCGGCCGTCGGCCCTCACGCGCACGGCACGGAGGAAGGAGTCCGCTCGGATACCGCTGCTCGACTTCGCCGGCGATCCAATCCCGGCACGACGCGGCCATGTGTTCGAAGCGGGGGTCCCCCGTTGCCCGGCCAAGTGCATGCCAGCCTGCGGCGCCGCGGACCTGGATGTAGGTCCTGCGAAGTCCCCAATCTTCGTCGCCCCGGGGCTCGTACGGTTGTCCCGCAATCACGGCCGGACGGAAGCTGCCGTCCGGACTCTGGAGACGCGCGCAGAACTCCCCAGCGCGAACCGCGCCCCGGAGAAATCCCTCGTCCGACGTATGGTGGTAGAGGGAGATGAACCCCTCTACGGCCTGCGCCGTGTCAAACACGTAGTACTCCGGTTTCAGATCGGCGGCGGGGACCGCTCCGGCTGCAGGGCCACTCGATTCCTGAACCCGAAGAAGCGCGCGCCCCATCTCGGCGGCGGTGTCTTCGTAGCCGGGCTCATGGAGCACGCGGGCCGCCTCGAGCAGCCCGCGAATCGTATAGCCGGTGACTTCGGGGTAGGGTTTCACCCAACGCCCGATTCGCGCATCGAAGGATCTCAAGAGTCCTCCGTGTGGAGCGTGCTCCGCGTGGTCGATGCCGGCCAGCACGTATGCCCACGCCCGGCGAAGGCAATCGGACGGGAGTGGATGTGAGGAAACATCGGGGTGCGTCATCCGGACCTCCCGCGCCCCTGTGCCGCCACGCTGCGATAAAAGGCCAGCAAGTCGGGCATGTAGTGTTCCATCGTGTATTCGGTTCGGAAGGGCACCTCGAAAGGTTCATCCATCCGTTCGAGAATCTGCTCGGGTTCCTCGACGGAGAAACCCACGCCGCGGGACTCAACAAAATCGGTCAGGGACCGGAAGGGTCCCACGATTGCCGGAAGACCTGCGGCCAGGTACTCGAAGATCTTGTTCGGAAGAGACGTCTGGTAGATCTCCTCCGTTGCCCCCCGGTACCAGAGAATGACCCCGAAGTCGTACCGCGTGAACTCGAGGAGAAGCTGCCGGTACGGCAGTGTGGGATGCCAGTGCATGAGAGGCTGGTCCGCGCAGGATCTCCTGAGGGCCGTGAGGTGGGCCGCATCACCGATGGGGTAGAGGTGGACGTGGAGGCCGACCCTCGCAACCTCGAGGAGGCGATCGAGCTTGGGCCGATTCAGATCTCCCACAAAAACCAGGTGTCGCCCGCCCTCCGTTTCGCTGAGCTTCGGGAGTCGGTCCTGCGGGACGTCCTCCGCAAGGACCGCATTCGGCACGATCACCGTCTCGGCCGAAATGCGATACGCCGATCTCGCGTACTCCAGCATATAGGACGACGTGTAGATGAGACCGTCCAGCTCCTCGTGGACGTACTGCTCCCAGCGCAGTTGCTTCCGATACATGTACCGTTCCCGGAGGCCATACCGCGGATTTGTTTCGTCGGTCTGTCGCCGCGGGAAGATCGAATAGAGATCATGAACGTCATGGACCACGGGGAGCGAACCGTACCGATAAGCGTAGTGTCCCAGACGGTCGGGCCCCCTGGAGTTCACGAGGTCGGCGCCCGATTCCCGGATCATCCGGCCCAGCCGGCGTCCCGCGGATCGTTCCTCCAGCATGAAATAGCGGATCTTCTCCGGGAGCGTGCGGGGAAGCCGACCGCGCCAGTAGCGCGGTTCTGCGAACACGTACCCGAGGGCCTCGAATCTCGGATCGTATCCCCGTGCCTCCAGAATCAGCCGGTACGTGAGATCGGGATCCACGTTCATCGCGGCCCGGCTGATCTTGTAGCTTCGGCAACAGGGATGGATCTGGAGGGCCAGAATGTTCATCGATGCGCTACTCCGTCTCTCTCCGTCCGGCCAGAAGGCTCCAGTAGCCTCGGCCCGGCAGGACCGCCTCGGCGAGCGTTTCCAGGGGGCCAGAGAACGGCGTCCGGTTGAGGACGAAGGACATCAGCCGGCCAATCACTCGAACCTCGGCCAGTCCGTCCAGTGGCCCGAAGACCCGGACTCGAACGACTTCAAACCCGGCACCGTCGAAGCTCGTGTGAATCTCGGCCGACGGGGACTCGAATCCCCCGTACGGCCACTGCCCTCTTTTCTCGAGACGCCGCCTCCGTCTGCGGTACAGTTCGCCGTCCGTGCGGGGAACGACGGCAACGACCCAGCCTCCGGGCCGTGTCACCCGCTTCATCTCCTTCAGGAGAACCCTCTGCTCCCCGGGAGCGATCGTCTGAAGGACTCCCGCGTTCCAGGTGAGATCGAACATGCCGTCAGGGAACGGAAGTGCCCCCATATCCGCCGCGACGAACGCCGCCTCCACACCGGCCGCGAGGGACTCGCTCCGTCCGATTCGGAGCGCGCGGAGCACATAGTCCACCAACACGCACGAATGTCGACTCCCCGCCAGACGCAAGGAAACATGCCCGGAGCCGCTTCCGGTCTCAAGAAGAAGACCTCGCCGCGCGTCGATGAGGAACTCTCTGAGCAATCGGAGGAGATTCCGGTCCGTATGCGTCCATGCGAGCCGGCCGGGTAGAATTCGCCACGCGTGTTCCCAATCCTGCCGACTCGTGCACCTGCCTGATCTTCCGCCGTCGGACATGGACCTACCTCTTCCGGCCTGCCGTTGAGAGGAAGTAGCCGGGGAGGACCCGATCGACGAACCGCAGATTCGACTCCATCCAACCGGTGAGTCTGGGAATCACTCTCAGCACGGGGAGGTAGCTCAGAAAGTGAATCTGACCCCAGAAACCAATGGTCCGTTCCTCTTCCACCGTCAATCCGGCCGCGCGGAACTCGCGTTCCATAGTGGCCAGCGGTTCTTCACGACCAAAGACCCAGGTGCCGCGCTTCTCTGCGAACCACTTACCGAATCGGTAGACATGAGCCCCGGCGTAGGGAGCAAACGTGATGACCCACCCTCCCGGACGGCACACTCGAGCCATCTCGTCCAGAATTCGGGTCCTGGCCTCGTGATCGAAATGTTCCACCACCCCTTCATTCCAGACGACGTCGAAACACCCGTCGCCGAAGGGGAGATGGAAGATCGACCCCCTTGTGAAGGTTCCCCCAAGAGATGGGCCGCCGTACAGGGCTCGACTCAGGGCGACGGCTTCGTGGCTGGCATCCACGAGAGACGTCTCTGCCCCGTCCCGGGCGAGAACCCGGGAAATCTTCCCGGACCCGCTTCCCGCCTCGAGGAAGCGTTGGTCCACCGGCGGACCGCACCATCCCTTGAGCGCGGTGAGAACGGCGAGATCTACGCTCGTGAGCCGTTCGGCCAGCGCCGCGCTCTCTTTCCAGTACTCGTTCCAGTTGGCCTGCCGCAGTTCCATTAGATGTTCCCAGCCGGGGTCTCTCCGTCGTCACGCAGGCATTCCCGTAGAGGTCGCGGATTTGCCCAACGCCCCGCGCAGAACCAAACTGAAATCCTCCCGGTTCACGAGCCCGAGAGCGCGGACCACCCCCGCGTACATCAGAATCAATACCATTCCCCTCCCCAAACCCAGCCAGGGGGAAGCGGGCGCATAGAGAAACGCGGCACCGATGAGGCAGATATTGATCAGCATCAGCCAGACGACGCGGCGAGGCACGACCACGCCGAGTGTCCGGTAGGCCAGCCATGCATCCAGCACGACGACACACAGCAGGTGCGCGCTCTTCCCGACCGCAACCCCCAAGGCCCCGAGGTGGGTCACCAGCCAGAGGGAGAGAACCAGCTGCAGAGCCACGGCCGCGGCGCCGTTCAAGAGCGCACGGCCCACGCGGCCCGCCGCGACGACGAGAGCTCCGTTGATCGTAGAAACGGCCGAGAGAGTGAACACACTCGAAAGGAGAACCAGGCTGCCCCGACTCGTGGCGAACTCGATCCCGAACAGGCTCAGAATGTCCCCGGAGAAGCAAACGAGGGCGAGGCCGATTCCGCCGACCAGGACCGAGGTATACCGGATCAGTCGGCGGTAGGCCCGATGAACCTGTTGCGGGTCTCCCTGGGGCAGCAGATTACAGAAGAAGGGAAAAACCGTCTGGAGTAGGACCACCGGGACCCAACGGACGAATTCGGCCGATGCCAGCGCCGCCTTGTAGAGACCCAGATCGTACACCCCGAGTCGGTTGGAGACGATGACCAGATCGAGATTCCCGAAGCCGAAAGCAACGACCGCACCGGCGAAGGACAGGAGGCTGAAACTCCAGAAACCGCGCGGAGCAATGCTCCCGGACCACGCGGTCCACGTCCTCGTGATCGGGTACGAGCGCAGGGCCGCCACGGTCAGAGAGACCAAATTCGCCGCCAGGACGAGCGACAGGATCATGAGCGGTACATTGGTGCGGACCGGCTCTCTCCGGTAAGCCAGCACGAGCGCCACGGTACCCAGGGAGACCAGGAACGGTGTGACCTTGGTCGCGATCGCCATGCCCTTGATGTCCATTTCCGACTGCAGGATGGACGTCAGGATTCGGGTGATCACCGCAAGGGGAGCCAGGAGAATGAGGAGCGGGAAGAGCCGGGCCGCCAGCGCCGTCTCTCCTCCGAAGAGCAGACGTTGGATGGGTCCGGGATCGATCAGGAGGAAGACGACGGCGGCCGCGAGAAGGACGGCCGGGAGTCTCCCATAGCTGGTCAGGAGTCGGCCCTTTTCCCGAAGCGCCAAGCGCGGCAGATATCGCACGAGCGCCTGGTCCGCTCCGGGGATGAGAAACGTCATGCATGCCATCTGGAAGAGAATGATCAGGCTGTACGCGCCGAGAGCATCGGGCCCCACCCGGCCGAGAAGAACGCTGATCATGTAGGTGAGCGGAAGCGAGAGGGCGCCCAGGAGCAGAGTCCACCGCGCGCCGGCCACGGAACGGTCCAGGAGCACCGTGATCGGATTCATCTCATTCCTGGTCGTCAGATCCACGCTCATGGTCACAGCCTCATCGAGCGCCCGCCGCCCGCGGGGTCCCCACCTCAAACGATGGGGCGTTAATCGTTCAACGCCCCGACGCGTTCGGAATCATCGCGGCAGTAGTCTGCCACCCCGCCGCATGTCTTTCAAGGGATTTTGAGCCGTTGCCCGGTCCGCTCCCGGGTGGGGACCGGGTGCCCGCCCGCGGCGCGCCGACCATTGCACATCCTGGCGGATTCTGTCAATAGCAGCTACCGGCTTCGGGTTTGTTGACAGGATCTGCCAACCGGTGATAAAGTGGGAACCCATTCCTGCCGAAGATGTCTAAATATTGGGGAAACGATGCCCGGGGCGTTTGCGGTTCACCCGTGGGCGCCCGGGAATGGGGTTGCGAACACCGGGGAGGTCAAGTTGACGCGAACCTCTCGGGCGGTGTGGGCGTGGGGAGTGCTGGCTTGTACGATCATCCTTCCACCCGCCGCCGAATGTGATCTGATTCGGACTCTCCGCTATGACGCGGGCGAGCTCGTGGTCATCCCCTTCGAGGAATACGACCGCGTTTCCCTCGGACGCTTGCCCCTTGTCGGGGAGGGGGCCGAACCCGCACTGCCCGTGGACGCCCGGGTGTTCGATCTCGCGCCGGGCGAGAGGATCACCCAGGTTGAAATCCTCGACATCGAGCGGACGACGATCCCGGGCCGCTTCCGAATCGCTCCGGCCGACCGGGTTCTTCTGGATCTCAGAACGGAAGGAGCCGGGGAGACCGTCGGCAGCGATCTATTCCCCGCCTCGCCGGTTGTCAAGGGTCTACCCGGCGCGTGGGACGGCCGGCAGCTGGGCAGCATTCTCGTATACCCCCTCCAGTGGGTTCCGGATCGGCAAGAGCTCGTTTTGAACGAACGAATCACCGTTCGGATCCGCACGCACTCCACCTCGGAAGAACCTCCCGTCCGGCGCCTGACCTCCACCCGCGGGTGGACCAGCAGTCGGCCCCTGTCGTTTTCCGTGACGGATGGGGGCCCGAAGGCGAAGCCGGTCGATGCGGGCGGGCGAGCGCAGTTTTTCCGGCTGGACGACCTCACGGTCGAATACCTGATCATCACCGACGAAACGATGGTCGAGGAATTCCAGCGCCTCGCGGACTGGAAGACGGCCGGCGGAATGCCTGCGAGAGTCATCACGCTCGATTGGATCATCTCGCGGTACCCGATAGGCGTGGATCTGCAGGAGAGAATCCGGGCCTTCATCCGGGACACCTACCAGTACTGGGGAACCCGCTGGGTGCTGCTGGGGGCGGACACGGACATCCTGCCGGCGCGAATCTGCCAGTTCAACCAACACCCCTTTGTGGGCTATGAAAAGGGCGCGGTCACCTGTGACTACTACTACGCCTGCCTGGATGGAAACTGGAACGGGGACGGCGATGAGATCTTCGGCGAACAGGACTCTTCGCCGGAGTTGGACCTGTACCCCGAAGTATGTCTCGGCCGCGCGCCGGTGAACGACCCGGAAGAGGCGCGGATCTTCGTGGACAAGGTCTTGCGCTACCGGAAGACCCCGGCGCTCGACTATCAGGACCGGGCACTCTTGATTTCCCAGCTGCTCGACGTGCGCGAGGTTTGTCCCGGCTCGTTCCACCTGGGCCAGTACCTGCGAGACTGGGAACTCTGGTTCCCACCTGACCTGGACGTGAAGCGTTTGTACGAGTGCTCGACCAGCTTCGCCGACGCGGAGGATCTGAACCTGGACGCCGCGTTTCGCGAGATGGACGCCGGCTACGGCCTCGTGTGTCAGATCGGGCATGGCGATCAGTTCAAGATGGATTGCATCTCCGACTACTTCCGGCGGGTCCACGCCGACTCTCTCTCCAATGCCGATCGGCTTTCCTTCTATGTTCTGCTCAACTGCTCCACCTGCAACATTGATGTAGACTGTCTCGCCGAACGCCTGGTCCGGTCGGACCGCGGGGGGGCGGTTGCCTTTGTCGGAAACACCGCCTACGGTTTCCCGTCCACCGCCAACGGATACATGGAACACATGATGGAGCTCCTGTACGGACGCGGCGTGACCACGCCGGGAGAGTTGACGGCCTACTTCCGCCTTCCGTACGCTGCGTCCGCCGGCGGGTCCCTGAACCACAGGTGGACCCAGTTCAGCTATCTTCTCCTGGGGGATCCATCCGTTGATCTCTGGACCGACACGCCGAAGACCCTGAGCGTGTCTCACCCCGGCGCCGTAACGCTCACGGATTCGACCTACGAGGTCTCCGTCGAATCGGACGGGGCGCCCGTACCCGGGATCCGCGCGTGCCTGTGGATGAGAGAAACGGGGGCCTATGCTCGGGGCATCACGGACGTCGATGGATGCGTGTCCCTGCCCTTCATTGCGGGCGGGACCGGCCGGGCAAGCCTCGTTGTCATCGGTCCCGGATACCTCCCTGTGGAGGATTCCGTCTCCGTGGCGGGGAGTGGCCGGCTGCGGGTCTCGGGGGTCGAGGTGGACGATCTGTTCGGCGGGAACGCCGACGGCGTGTGGGATGCCGGGGAGACGGTCGATCTCTCCGTGACGCTGGCAAACGACGGGGAGTCCGATGTGGGCGCCGTCGATGCGGAGCTGGGACGTGTGGCGGGGGGCACGCTGAACGTGGACGTTGAGATCGACGGTGTTCGGGACCCCCAGAAGATCTGGCTTGGAGCGGGCGGCTGGCATCCGGCGTCGGTGCCGTTCAACATCGGCGTTGGCGGGGACTCGATCCTCGGGCAGCCACCCCTTTCGTCCGAGTCCCTCGAGGGTCTCATGCTCTGGCTGGACGCCCGCGGTTGGCACGTCCGCTGCCGGTCGGGACGGGATTCGGTGAGAACCCGGGGCACACTCACGGCGGACGGGGGAGTCCTTTCGGGGTTCTTCCGCGGGATCGGGGCAGGGGACAGTCTTGATATCGAGGGCGGAGTGCTCCATTTCTCCTGTGATATGGACTCGTCGAACACCGAGGATATCCTGGACTTTCGAATGGGAGACAGTGTCGCTGTCCGGGTGGTGACGGCGGAGCAGTCCCTCGGGGCGCTGGCTGCGGCAGGAGAGGCGACGGCGCGATTCACCGTCGAGTGCGAACCGTCCGTTCCCGACCGGCGATTCGCCTGGTTTGTTCTGGACGTGACGGCCGACGGCCTGACGTCCAGCGAGTGGATTCGGACGGACATTCGGGGCCCCCGTCTGGACGTTCTCTACGGAAGGATCGAGGATGCCCTGGGCAATGGAGATGGCCGTGTGGATCCCGGGGAACAGGTGGAGATCGTACCGGCGCTCATGAACTGGGGAAGCGGGGACGCTCTGGGCGTAGATCTCGTGCTGCGATCGCGCTCCGGGGATGGAGTCCCGGATTCCACCGTCACGGTGGGAGCGGCTCCGGCCGGGGCTCCCGTCGAGGCGGAGGAAGGATTCACCCTCCAGGCAGCGTCGTCCGATCCGACCGTTGAGATCGACATCCGGGTCGGCGGCGCCATTGTCGGCCGGGACACGCTCACCCTTGGGTCGATCGCCCGTCCGGGGAGTCTCTGGTACGAACCGGGACCCGAACGAATCCGGCTGGTCTTGAGCCGCGCGGACAGCCTTGCTCTTCACGGATACCGGATTCTCCGCCGGGAATCGTCGAAGGGCGAATTCGAGTTTCTCGATCTCGCGATCGGATCATCCGCGTATCTGGACCCGGACGTTCGGGACGACCGCTCCTACGACTACGCGGTGGCGCAGTTCGACAGTCTCGGGGCGCTTTCGCCGGTCGCCGAACTGACCGCCGTGTGTGCGAATCCCCCCGTGCAGGAGGGATTCCCGGTCGATTCCGGCGAATCCTACGGGGCGCCGGCCGTTGCCGACCTGGATCGAGACGGAGATCTGGAGATCGTGGTGGGGACCAAAGACGGCCAGGTTATCGCCTTCCATCACGATGGGACTCTCGTCGGCGGTTGGCCGCAGAACGCCGGTCACGAAGTCTGGGGTTCTCCCGCGCTGGGAGACTTGGACGGGGACGGAGATCTGGAAGTCGTGGCGGGATCCATCGGGCGCAGGATGTGGGTGTGGAACTGGGACGGGACCGTCTTCGGTGCTTCCCACAATCCCGGGTTTCCCGACGATGCGCCCGGCTGGCCCCGCACCGCGGCGAGTCAGTTCCGCTCGGCCCCCACTCTGGCGGACCTGGACGGGGACGGTCGTCTCGAAATTCTGGCCAGCTGTCTCGCCAACGGGGTCTACTGCTGGCGGTATGACGGATCCGGGTTCGGTGCGGATACCACCGGGATTTTCGGTTCCGCGCCCAGGGGGGTCTGGGGATCGCCGGCCGTTGCGGACCTCGATAACGACGGGACGCTCGAAATCGTGGTGGGAGACTGGCCCGGCGGTGGTGAGAGCGGGAACGGGCAGATATTCGTCTGGAGTCGTGACGGGACGGATTTCCCGGCGGGGAAGACCAATCCTTTCGCCGAAGTCGACGGGCCGATCTGGACCAGCCCGGCTGTGGGCAATCTCGACTCGGATCCCGATCTGGAAATCGTGATCGGGTCCGACGGCGGGAAGATCTACGCATGGAATCCCGACGGGACCGGGCTGTTGGAGGCGTCCGGGTTGCTTGCCGGACTCTATGAACGGCCGGTCCTCGGCCAGCGAATTCGCTCTTCGCCTGCGTTGGGGAATATTGACGAAGATCCGGACCTGGAAATCGTCGTGGGGAGTGACCAGAGTTTTTCATCGGTCGATACCGTGTACGCGTGGAACGCCGATGGAAGCGGGGCTCTGCCGGGGGGGACTGCGGTGCTGGGCATCGTGGGCAAGTCCTCGGAGTATACGCCCTCGGGTCCCGTGCTGGCGGACCTGGACGGAGATGGCGAGCAGGAGATTCTGTTCGCCGGTCAGGACGGAAACGTGTACGCCTGGAGTTGCGACGGAACTCTCCTTGAGGGCTGGCCGCTGCACACCCGCCTGATGAACTACGCGACCCCGACGGTCGCAGATCTCGAGGGAGACGGCGACCTGGAACTGGTCATCGGAGCTTACGATGCGCAGATGCACGTGTGGGATTTTCCCGACCCCCATGGGGACGTGGAGTGGATGAGTGTACAGCACGGTCCGTGGCATACGGGCCTCCACGGCTTCAGTCCCCCCCCGGACACGACCCGGCCCGAGATCGAGATCGGCGTGTTGCAGAATCCGGTCATGGAGCGAAGTCTCGACCTCTATTTCTCCTCGACGGAGAATCTCACGGGATTGCCGACCGCAACCCTGATGTTCGCGGCGGACCCCGACACGCTGCACCCAACGCATCTTTCCCCCGGCGTTCGCGATCTGCATCTCTACTACAGCGAGTTCTGGGCCTCCGAATCACAGACGGGAGTGTCGGACGTCGAGGTCTGGGGCGCCGACGTGGGCGGGAACGAAGGTCGGGCCACGCGGCAGTTTGTCCTCGAGAAAATCTCGGCGGCAGAGGGGGGTGCGATCCTGGCAGCGGACGGCCAAGCGTTGTTGCTGCTGCCTCCCGGCGCGCTGTCGGAAGACCGCACGCTTCTTGTCGCTCGGACGTCCGTGGGCTGCGGCCCGGTCTCCGGATCCGCCCGGGCGGAGCGGGATGTACCCTCAAATCCCAGGTATGCGATCGGGCCCGAGGGAAAGAAGTTGGCCGGGAAGGCGATTGTGATGTTGAAAGTCCCGGAACATCGTGCGCCCGAGATCGACCATCTCGCTCTCTGCGAGCTCTCGGGAGATCGGTGGATCCCCGTCCCGCAGGCGGATGCCCGACCGGGGTGGATTGGGGGCGAGATCGAGCGCTTCGGGGTCTTCGGACTACGCTTTATGGAACAATCCGAACATATTGCTAAAACAGGAATTACAAGCAACTATCCCAACCCGTTCAACCCGGAAACGACCATTCATTTCACCCTGGCCCGCGGTGGCATGGTGAAGCTGACGGTTCACGATGTGGAGGGTCGGCGGGTGGCCACTCTGGTGGACCGGGAGATGCCGGCCGGTGTCCATCGGGTGACCTGGGACGGCCGAAATGGGCGGGGGCGGTCCGTGGCTTCGGGCATTTATTTCTGTCGTCTCGTGGCGGGCCGGGAGTCGTCGACCGCCAAGTTGGTACTACTGAAGTAGGAGGGAGTCGAGGTGCGATTGTCGCGTGCCCGCACGGATGGATTCGGATCAAAGCGCTGTCTCCGGTTTGCCGCAGGGTTTCTGGTTCTGACCCTTGCCGGTTGCGGTGGTGGGGACGACGGAGAAAGTCCGGACGCGACTGCGCCCACGATTACGGGAGGCCCCACGGCCGAGGCCTGGGGCGATTCCGCCCGAATCCAATGGACCACCGATGAGCCTGCCGACTCCAGAGTCCGGTACGGGTTGGATCTTTCCTACGGCGAACTCCGCACCCTGGCGGCCGACGTCGTCGAGCACGAAGTGCTCCTGGGCGGCCTCACGCTGGACACGACCTACTACTACGTCTGCGAATCCACGGATGCTGCGGGTAACGGTCCCACGGTGTCGGACGGCGACAGTTTTGTGACGGAACCCACCGCGCAACTGTTGACGGCCCAGGGCTGGACGCTGTTCGAGTCGGGGGAGTTCGCTGGGGCGGCGACTGCGTTTGTGCGGGCTCAGGGAAAGGACCCGAGCTACGCCGATGCCTGGAGTGGCGGTGGGTGGGTCCGGTTGCGACAGGGGCGGCGCGAGGAGGCGCAATCGGATTTCGAACAATGCCTTTCTTTGGACGAACACCACTGGGATGCGGCGGCGGGTCTGGCCGTGGTGCTTGCGGCGCTGGGGGACAAGGAGTCGAGCATTCCGTGGTGCACCGCAATTCTCGATGCAGAGGGCGAGACCTACGAGTTTGATCATGATTCGGAGGTCACGTCGCGGACCGTTCGAATTCTGCTGGCGGAGAACTACGTATACCTGCTTGATTTTGAGAGTGCCCTGACCCAGGTCCGGATTCTGGATCCCTCCGTGGAACTGGACGCGGGTGACCCCGAGACCTGGGGTATGTTCCCCACCTTCGAATCCGCGCTGCTTGCTCAGATCGAAGCCCTGGACACGTCTGCGGGCACATAGGACTTGACGCCTCTCTTTGCCGGATGGTATAATATGGTATGAACAACCGTTGATGCCGCCGCAGCCGGCGAGTCAAAACGGTGGGACACACGTGAGTTTACGCCGCTGCCCAACCAAAGCGCGGTCCGCTGCTTCAGTGGGTCTTCTTCGCGTTTTGGCTTCTTTTTCATTGTCGGCAACGTTTCCGGATTCGTAAGGAGAGAGACATGACCATTCGCCGGGGGAGATCTCCGATGCATGATCGCTCTGTGTATGTGCAGCTGGCGCTAGGTGCGGTTTTCGCCGGCATGGTGTGCGGGATTCCAGGCTTCGTCTGGGCGGACTGGACGCAGACGTTCACCTTCGATCCCGGTGACCTGCGGGTTTCGCAGGTTCGGGGCTACGACGAGTTGGCGCTTCGCGAGTGCGTGGTGGATGCCGGTCCGGGTGCCCCGCGGCTCCCCATGCGCGTGTTCACTTTCACGGTTCCCGATGGAGAGAAGGTTGTCGGCGTTGAGGTGGTGAGTCTCGTCTCGGAGGCCGTCCCCGGGCGATTCAACATCCTCCCGGGCGGGGGTGAGCATGCGGAACTCCCTGTACGAAAAGACGAGGACATCTGGAACCTCGACGGGCCCTATCCTTCTCAGGTTGCCGAGCTGGGCGGCTCCGGATTCATGGGTGGGCGGCGCGTGGCTTCGATCATCCTTCATCCCGTGCGGTTGAATCCCGCCGAGGGGGAACTCCTCTTTAGTCGCGAGGTTCACGTGCGGATCATGACAGCCGCTTCAAACGAGATCGGGGTCCGTTGCGAGAGACCGGGTGCTCGACGGCCCGCGCTCATCGACCGTGAATTCTCTGCCCAGGCGCGTGCGCTCGAAAGGGAGGCCTCCGGCAAGGGCGCCGGGGGAGGGGCGGAGACGTCCGGGACGTTTCAGCCCACCGAGTTTCCCTCTCTCGATGGAAGCCTGGTCGAGTATCTGATCGTCACCGTGGACGAGTTGGCCTCCGAGTTCCAGCGTCTGGCCGATTGGAAGACGTCGTGCGGCGTACCCGCAGTGGTCAAGACCGTGTCGTGGATCGAGGCGAATTACCCGGGGGGCGTCGACCTTCCCGAGAAGATCCGGTTGTTCATTCGCGATGCGTACCAGAACTGGGGAACGGTCTGGGTGCTGCTGGGCGGAGATGAAGAACAGATCCCTATTCGCCTGGCGCACAGCAACTACTATTCGCCGGGCGATTGGCTGATCACCTGCGACATGTACTACCAGTGTCTGGACGGAAATTGGAACGCCGACGGCGATCACCTTTACGGTGAAGGGTATGAGGGCGGCTCTGCGCCCGGAGACAGCGTCGATTTCTACCCCGAGGTGTTTCTGGGCCGGTTGTCCGTCGAAGACGTCTCGGAGGCGGGCACCTGCATCGACAACGCGATGGCCTACCGGAAGACCCCCTCCTCCGGATATCTGAAGAAGGCGCTGTTCCTGGGCGAGGTCGTGTTCCCCGTCGGCTGGGATCCGGGGGATCCCGTGTACCTGGACGGCGCGGAGATTTGCGACCAGGCGGCGCAGTGGTTCCCCAGCGATTGGGACACGGTCAAGCTATACGAAATCAACGGTAACGAGAACCACGACGCGATTCTCGACGAGATGAACGCGGGGTATGGCATCGTCAACGTGGTCAATCACGGCGACGCGTTCAAGATGTCGTGTTCCGACGATTCCTATCTCTACCTGTCGGACATGGATTCCCTGCAGAACTCCGGCAAGATGGGGTTTATCTATACCTCGAACTGCAACCTGTCCCAAGTCGAGCTGGACTGTTACAACGAACACCTCACGCAAAACCCGGACCGGGGATACATCGGCGCCATCGGTTCTACGCGATTCTGCTTCCCGCATGCCGGACGCGACTTCCAGGAAGAGGTGTTCCGACTGATGTTCGACGCCGGCGTGACGCGGCAGGGGGAGATTCATGCTCTCCACAAGCTGCCGTTCGCTCCCGTCTCAACCAACGACGGCTCCGCCTACCGATGGACGATCCTGTCGTACATTCTGCTCGGGGATCCGGAGTTGCCCATCTGGGTGGACGAACCTCAGACGCTTGACGTCGTGCACTCGGGCTCCATGAGTCTGGGGGACAGTCTGTACGCTGTCCAGGTCAGCAGTGCGGCTTTGCCGGTGCCCGGGGTCACGGTCTGTCTCTGGAAACAGGACACGGGCGAATACGCCCGCGGGCTCACGGATGACGCCGGACAGATCGACGTGTCCTTCGAGCCCGGATCGACGGGCGATGTCTCCCTCGTGGTCATCGCGGATGGCTACCTCCCGTACGAGACGACCGTGTCGGTGGGTGGGTCGGGGCGGGTTCAGGTCGGCCAGGTGGCGGTGAACGACGCAGTCTCGGGCAATGGAGACGGGCGGTGGGACGCAGGGGAAACGGCCGATCTGGATGTCACCCTCCAGAACGGGACCTCCACCGCCGTCGAGGGCGTGACGGCCGAGCTGGGACTTGTCAGCGGGGCCACCCTGACGTTGGACATGACCTTTGACGGGCAGTCCGCACCCGAACTCCTTCATTTCGGCGCGGACGCCGGTTCGCCGGGAAGTCTTCCGGCCGTGTTCTCCGTTTCCGACGGAGCGCTGCTGGGCCGGCCGTTCTACTCAGGCGCCCCGGCCGACACGGGCGTGTATTTCTGGCTCGATCACAACGGCTGGCATTTGCGGGCGGCCGGTGGATTGGACAGCCACGATGTCTGGACGAGCGTGACGACCGATGGCCGATTCCTCGATGTGGAGGGCGCCAGACTGGAGGGCGCCGATAGCCTCTGGTCGGCAACTCAGGAGTTTCAGCTGTTCGCCCAGCTGGATCCCCAAGACTATGAAGACGGCGTGGACGCGGTTCTTGCCGACACGGTGGGTGTCCACATCCCCGTGGACGCGGCGGACTTCGGAACCATCGGTTCGGGGCAGGGCTCGACGGAGTCCTTCACGGTGGGCGCGGCTTCGGGAATTGCGGACGGCGTTCCTGTCTGGTTCATCCTGGACATCACGTCCGGCGGCGATACGTGGAGTGAGTGGATTCGAATGGACGTTCATGCACCGGAGATGTCCGAATACTATCACGGAATCGATGACAGTACGTACGGGGGCAACGCAAACGCGAAGGCGGAGGTCGGGGAAATCGTGATTCTTCGCTCGGCGATACTCAATCGGGGTTCGGGTACGGCGGGCGCGGTCACGGCGGTTCTGCGAGGCATCGCCGGCGTCGATATCAGCGACAGCACGGCCTCGATCGGGACCGTGGAACCCAACGAGATCGTGCAGGCATCGGACGGATTCGTTTTCGCCTGTCTCTCTTCTTCGATGGTGTTGTCTCTGGAGCTCAACGACGCCGAAGGGCGCAGCTGGGTGGAGACCTTAGAGCTGGAGCCCCCTCTGCCGCCGTCGGGACTGGAGGCGGCTTCGTCGTCCGAATGGATCGATCTGATCTGGGATCCTGCTGCGGAAGCGGACCTGTTCGGATACACCGTGTACAGGCGTGACGGCCGAGACGCCTACCAGCGGGTGAGCCCGATGATGGATGAGGGTACCGCATATCATCGGGATTACGGGTTGGTTCCCGGGCACGCCTACGAGTACGTAGTGACGGCCGTCGATACGTCGGGAAACGAGTCAACCTTCTCCGATCCGCTGAATGTATCGACTTCGCCTTCCCAGATGACCGGTTTCCCGGTCCGTTCCCGGAATCAGATCTACTCCTCTCCAACGATCGGGGATCTGGATCAGAACGGGGATCTGGAGACAGTGGTGGGTTCCAAAGACGGATTCGTCTACGCGTGGCACCACGACGGCGAGCTGGTCTCGGGCTGGCCCAAGGACACCGGAGGCGAGATCTGGGGCGCCCCCTGTCTGGCGAATCTGGACGATGACCCGGAGCTCGAGGTGCTGGTCGGTACGTGGAACGACAAGATCATGGCGTGGAATCACGACGGGACCGGCTACCTGACACCCGACGGTACCTTCGATGATGTTCCGCGCTGGGTCCGGTCGAGTCCGACCTGTCATGACGTGGACTACGACGGGCGGCTTGAAGTAGTGGTCGGCTGTTCCAACGGCTACGTGTACGCCTGGAACCATGATGGGACCGGGTATCTCCAGCCCGACGGGCTGTTCGCGACCCCGGGAGGCGGAGAGATTTCCGGTTCTCCGGCCATTCTGGATATTGACGGCGACAGGCGGTGCGAGATCTTTCTCGGTTCGCTGAATGGTAACCTGTACGCCTGGAACCACGACGGGACCGGGCTCATCGAGAGCAGCGGAATCTTCGGCGCCACCGGCGATGGAATCTGGGGCTCGCCCGCCATCGGTGACATTGACGACGACGGAGACTATGAGATCGTCGTCGGGTCCTGGAGCGACAGCGTGTATGTGTGGGACGACGACGGCACGCTGGCAGCGAACTGGCCCAAGAGCGCCCAAGACGACATCTGGTCCTCTCCGGCACTGGGCGACGTCGACGGCGACGGGGATCTGGAAATCTTCGTCGGCTCAAACTCGCACCAGGTCTATGCGTGGCATCACGACGGTACGGGGGTGACCGAGACATCGGGCCGTTTGGCTGTCTGTGGTGATGACGTGTGGAGTTCACCGTGTCTTGTGGACATCGACGGCGACGGCGTGCTGGATGTCGTGGCGGGTTCCATCGACGGGAAGATGTACGCGTGGAATTCGGGGGGCGAGCCGATCCCGGGTTGGCCCGTGAGCACGTTGGGTGAAGTGTACGCCTCACCCGCCATCGCGGATCTTGACGAGGACGGAGACGTGGAGATTCTCTGCGTATCCTACGACGGGATGGTGTACGCCTATGACCTGAGCGCTTCGTGGAATCCCGCGGCCGCCGATTGGCCCATGTTCCAACATGACATGTACAACACGGGATTCCACGGTTTCAGCGGGTTCCTGGATGTGGCGTCGGAGGCCTCCGATGTCGTCGTGTTACCGGGGCTCGAGCAGAACTACCCGAACCCCTTCAATCCCGAGACGCAAATCGCGTATCGCGTTGCAGTAGCTGCCGAGGTGGAATTGGCAGTCTACGACGTGGCGGGGCGCCGGGTGACGACGCTGGTTTCAAAGCGGCAGGCGCCCGGTGTTTATCGGGTGGGCTGGCATGGCCTGAACAGCCAAGGTGAGCCCGTGGCCAGCGGCGTGTATTTCTGCCGCCTGTGTGTGGGGCGGGAGCAGTTCTCCAAGAAAATGGTCCTCATGAAATAGTCGGTCTTGCGATTGCCGACGAGGAGAGAAGGAAGCCCGGTCGGATCAACCGACCGGGCTTCCTCACGTCGGCTCTTTTGCCGCGTGGGCCTTGCGCTCCGGCGAGCGCTCCCCGTCGCCGGCCCTGGGCCTGGGTTGTCCACTCTCAACTTTCGACTTTCAACTTTCCGCAGTTCAGGCCTTTCCCGTCGCCGGCCCTGGGCCTGGCTTGTCCACTCTCAACTCTCGACTTTCGACTCTCCGCAGTTCAAGCCTTCCCTACGCCCGGCCCTGGGCCTGGCTTGTCCACTCTCAACTCTCGACTTTCGACTCTCCGCAGTTCAAGCCTTCCCTACGCCCGGCCCGGGGATGGTGTGCTCCGGCTTTCGGCTCTCGGTTTTCGGTTCTCCGCCGTATGCGGGCCTCGGATGAACGATGCCCGGATCGGCTCTTTCCCTATGTGGGGTTCCCGCCAGACCCCGTTTTCCGCACGTCCCAGCCCCTGTGGCCAGGTTTGCGAATTTTTCTCTATCTTGGTGGGTTTTTTTGTTGACAAGTGAGTCGCTACAAAGGTACTGTCCCATTCGGGTGGGAGAAAGTGGGGGAAAGTGGGGGCCGGATGGGCCCAGGGTTTCGGGGCAGTAACCGATCCGGGTCAATCTCATGGGAGACAACAAGATGGCCGGACTCATCGGACATTTCCAGCACTCCATAGATCACAAGGGTCGCCTGAGCCTCCCCGCCAAGATCAGGAGACTTCTGACCAGGGGCAAAGAAGGGCGTAACTTCATCACTACCAAGGGACTGGACGGATGCCTCTTTGTCTATCCCGCGGCCGAATGGAAACAGATCGAAGCCAAGCTGCGGGAGCTGCCCCGGTTCGAGCAGAAGACGAGGCACTTCGTTCGGCAGATCATGTCCAACGCCTCCCAAACGGATCTCGATGCACAGGGCCGGATCTCGATTCCGCAGTCCCTTCTGAATCTGGCCGGCATCCATGACGAGGTCCTCATCATCGGCGCACTCGATCGCCTGGAGTTGTGGGATCCGGAAGCCTTCCGGACGTACAACGACAAATCGGGTCTGACCTTCGAAGACGCGGCAGAAGATCTGTTGATATAGCCAATTCCGGAGGCCCGCTTGAATGATCCGGCCGATCACATCCCCGTCCTGGTGGACGACGTGGTGGGGATGTTGGTCCGGGCCGAGGGGGGGATCTACCTGGACGGCACTGTCGGCTTGGGAGGGCACGCGGGGGCCATCCTTCGTGCGGCCGGGCCCCGCGCTCGCCTCCTCGGGGTGGATCTGGACACGGAATGCGTCAGACTCAGCTCCCGGCGACTGGCCGAATTCGGCGACCGGGTCCTGCTCGTCAGGGGAGACTACGCAGATCTTCCGGAACTGGCAAGGGAGCAAGGCTGGATCCCGGCGGACGGCATCGTTCTGGACCTCGGTATCTCCAGTTACCTGCTCGAATCCTCGGGGCGAGGGTTCAGTTTCCGCAAGGATGAACCCCTGGACATGCGATTCGATCTCACGCGACCCCGAAGAGCGGAGGACATCTTGAATTTCGGAACCGATGACGAACTGGTCCGGATCTTCCGCAGCTACGGGGAGGAACCCCTCGCACGCCGTATTGCCCGGGGTATCGTCGCCAGGCGAAGCCGCACGCACTTCCGTTCCACCCGCGATCTTAGAACCTTCGTGGAAGAGAGCGTTCCGGGAGCGGTCGTGAACAAGACCCTCGCGAGGGTGTTCCAGGCGATTCGCGTCGCCGTCAACGATGAGCTGGACAAGCTGCGGGACGCGCTGCCTCGTCTGGTGGATCTCCTCCGACCCGGTGGGCGATTGGCGGTCGTTTCGTTCCATTCCCTCGAGGATCGTATCGCGAAGAGAACGTTTCGGAGGCTCAGTGGCGAGTGTGTTTGTCCGCCGCGCCTGCCGGTTTGCGCGTGTGAGCCGGAGGCCAAACTCCGCCTCGTGACCCGTTCGGTCCGCCCGGGCTCCGAGGAGGTTCGCAGCAACCCGCGTTGCCGCTCTGCGGTCCTGAGGGTGGTCGAGCGCCTGCCCGGCGTGGATCCCGACGGCGGAAGTCTTTCGACCGGAGGCGAGTGATGGCGACCGGACGCAGACGCCGGAAATCCAGAGTGCCGGACGTGTTGGGAGGGAGGCTGTTCGGCGGGCCTAGGAGAACGGCACGAGAATTCATCAGCATTGTCTGTCTGGTCTTCGGCATGGTGGCGATCCTGGTTCTCCAGACGTGGCAGCGCGTGGAGATGATCGAAACGATGCGCAACAACGAACGGCTGACTCAGGGGCTCTCGCGGCTTCGCGACCTCGTCGTGTGCCGGGAGATGGCTCTCGAGCGGAAGATGTCGAGGGGCTGCATCGTCTCTCGAGCCGGTGCCGAGCTTGGTCTCCGGCTTCCGGAGTGGCCGGACATCGTGTTCGTGACGCCCGAGTCGTCACTGGACCCGAGCCGCAACGCGGGGTCCGAGATGTGGGAATCGCGCGGGGGGCCGTCGCTGTGATCAACGACCGGCAGCGTTTTCGCTTGAGAAGCCTGCTCGTCCTGGGGGTCGTAGTGTGGCTGGTGCTCCTGGCCCGGCTTGTCGAGATTCAGATGATTCAGTGCCCTTCGCTCACCGAAGAGGCCCGCTGCAACCACTGCAGCCGGGAGCGCATCCCGGCCCGCCGGGGAGACATCCTGGATCGAGATCTGGAACCCCTGGCGCAGACCGTCGCGGGATACGCCGTCAAGGTCGTGCCCCAGGACGCGTCCGGGGAAACGGACATTGTCCCCGCTCTGGCTCGGACCCTGGGACTGGACCCCGGATCTCTGGACCGGAGGACTCGGGCGGGAAGGCCGTTTTTCGCAAAGAGGGATCTCCTTCTGGATGATGGCCGCGTCGACGGCCTATGTGGTCTCGATGGTGTTTACCTTGAGCGCGAGCACGCGCGCGTCTACCCCCGGGGCGCGCTTGCCGCGCACGTCGTGGGTTTCACCGATCCCGACAACACGGGGCTGGAGGGTGCGGAGCTGGAGTTCGATTCTCGCCTGGCCGGGATTCCCGGCTGGGTGTTCCTGGCCCGCGACGCCCGCGGCCGCGGGCACATGGTGCCCGGGGAGTTTCTCCGCACTCCCCAAGACGGGTGCCGGGTGATTCTCTCCCTTGACCTCGATTGCCAGGCTATCGCGGAAGAAGAAATCCGGTGTGGCGTCCAGCGCTCTTCCGGGCGTTCCGGACAGGTGCTCGTGATGGATCCGAGAACGGGAGACATCCTGGCCCTGGCCGTGTGGCCCGGCTATGACCCGAATGACCCCGGCCGGTCTCCTCGGGAACACCGACGAAACCGGGCAATCACGGACTACTTCGAGCCGGGGTCCACTTTCAAGATCGTGGCTCTGGCGGCGGCCATTCGAAAGGGCGTCGTGGAACCGGACATGATGCTCGACGCCGAGCAGGGGTGCATGCAACGGGAGGGGTTCCGCATTCGAGACCACCACCCGTACGGGACGATCTCGTTTCGCGAGGCGGTCGAGCACTCCAGCAACATCTGTTTTGCGAAAATCGCGGACCTCGTCGGTGAGGAGGCGCTCTACGAGATGGCCCGGGATTTTGGGGTCGGCTGTCCCACGGGTGTTCGGCTGCCCGGGGAAACCTCGGGTCTCCTGAGACCGCCGAAGGACTGGAGTCGCCGGTCTCTGGCCACCATCGCCATCGGCCAGGAAGTGGGCGTGTCCGCGCTGCAGCTGGCTAACATGGCGGCGGCGGTGGCCAACGGGGGCGTTCTGATGACTCCCAGAATCGTGCTCGGAGTAGTGGGGCCGGAGGGCAGGTGGCTCACACGGGTGGACCCCAAGCCTATCCGCCGGGTGCTGTCCGAGGACGAGGCTCGCGAAACCACGGAGTACCTGGTCGGCGTGGTGGAGAACGGCACGGGACAAGCCGCGCGGCTTCCCGGGCTCCAGGTGGCCGGCAAGACGGGCACTGCTCAGAAGGCCGGGGCAACGGGCTATGCCCCCGACAGTTACGTGGCTTCCTTCGTCGGCTACCTGCCGGCGCATGACCCCGTCGTTCTGGTTCTGGTGGTCGTGGACGAGCCCCAGAATCCCTACTACGGCGGCGACGTTGCGGCGCCCGTGTTCCGGCGGATCGTCGAACGCATGATCACCACCCGGGCCGTGGGGCTCGAGGAAGCACTGGTCCGGTGCCGGGTGGCCGGCGCGCCGGGTGTTCGGGTTGCGTCCATCGGTGCGGCTCCCTCGTCCGACGGAACGGGGGGGAGGGCCGAGCCCTGAGCATTCGGACGGCCCGATCGGTGTGCGGAGCAAAACGTTTTGACGGTACGGGGCTTCCCGATGGACCGACATCCCTCGGATACCGGGCATCCCCGGAAAAAGTGCGAGATGCATGCATGAAGAATCTGCGGGATCTTCTCGAGGGAACCGAGTACCACATCTCCGGAGCCACGCCGCCGGAAGAGGTGGGGGGACTCTCCTATGACTCGCGGGCAGTCCGTGCCGGGGATCTCTTCTTCTGCCTGAGAGGAAGCGAACGCAACGGCCACGCATTCGCCGCGGACGCGCTGAACGCGGGTGCGGCGGCCGTTGTGGTGGACGAAGCCGTGTCTCTCGATCCGGACCGGCCGGTGATCCGGGTTTCCGACGCGCGATCCGCCATGGGATGGGTCGCGGCGAGGTATTACGAGTTCCCGTCGCGCAACACTCAGGTGATCGGGGTTACGGGGACCAACGGCAAGACCAGCACGACCTATTTCGCCTCCGCGATCTTCGAGACGGCAGGATACCCGTCGGGGGTGATCGGGACCCTCGGCTACCGGCTGGGAGACGAATGGCTTTCCGCTCCCATGACGACTCCGGAGGCGCCTGATCTTCAGCGCTACCTGCGCCACATGGTCGATGCCAAGATCAAGTGTGTCGTGATGGAGGTGTCTTCCCACGCGCTGGAACTTCACCGCGTTCGCGGGACCGAGTTCCACTCCGTGGTCTTCACGAATCTGGGGCACGATCACCTTGACTTCCACGGGACCCTCGAGCGGTACCGCGAAGCCAAGGAGCGTCTCTTCTTCAACGACGGCGACCGGGTTTCCTTCGGCAAAGGACGAATCGCCGTGATCAACGCCGACGACCCGGTGGGAAAGGACATTCTCGCTCGTACGTCTCTGCCTACCGTTACCTACGCGGTGGAGGCCGAAGCGGACGTCCGGGCCGAGTCCGTCGTGCTCCGACCGGACTCGACACTCCTGGACGTGCGGTTTCTGAATGAGATTGTCCCCGTCCGCCTGAGTCTGCCCGGGCGGGTCAACGTGTACAACGCGCTCGCAGCCGCAGCGACGGCGGCCGCGTCGCTGATCCCGCCCGATCGGATCGCGAAGGGCCTGGAATCCTTGACACAGGTTCCGGGGCGGCTGGAAGCCATCCGCTGCGGCCAGCCTTACGGGGTGATGGTGGACTACGCGCATAATCCGCCCGCTCTCGAACGGCTGCTGGCCGGCGTTCGGGAAATGACCGAGGGGCGGGTCGTTCTCGTATTCGGATGCGGGGGCAACCGGGACCGCGCCAAGCGACCCGAGATGGGCCGGCTTGCGGGCCGGTTGGCCGACCACACGATCGTAACCTCCGACAACCCGAGGACCGAAGATCCTCTGGCTATCATCGGAGAGATCGAGAGAGGGTTCCTCGCCGGGGCCTCGGTCGAGGTGGTGCCGGATCGCAGAGACGCTATCGAACGCGCGATCGACGGCGCCCGCGCCGGAGACACCGTGGTGATTGCCGGCAAGGGCCATGAGGACTATCAGATTCTGGGGCGCACCAAGATCCACTTCGATGATCGGGAGGCGGTCCGGGAGATTCTGGAGACACGGTGGGGACGCTGACGCTTGATCCGGCGACGCCTCCAGAGGCGTTTCGCTCGGGCGTGAAGGAAAGGTCTATGTACCGGGTTCGTGACATCGCCGACGTTATGGGGGGCGAGATCATCGCTCCGGATCCGGCCCAGGGGCAGGCCAGGCCCGCGGGTGTTTCCATCGACACCCGCGGGCTCCGGCCGGGCGATATTTTCTTCGCTCTTCGGGGTCCGGTCCGGTCCGGCGAGGAATTCGTTGACGAGGCGTTTCGGAGGGGGGCGTTGGCGGCCGTGGTGTCGGAGGCATGGGCCGCCGGACATCCGGACACCGCGGCGGGAATTCTGATTCGAGTGGCGAATACAACCGGTGCGCTCCAAGTCCTCGCGGCGCACTACCGAAGGTCCCTCCGGGTGCAGGTGGTCGCGATCACCGGGTCCAACGGGAAGACCACCACCAAGGAGATGACGGCCGCGATCCTCGCTCGACGGTATCGAACCGCCAAGACCCAGGGCAATTTCAACAATGATCTGGGCGTGCCCCTAACCCTTCTCGCGATTCCGGAAGACGCCGAGGCCGCCGTAGTGGAGATGGGGATGAATCACCAGGGTGAGATTCGCCGTCTGGCCGAGATCAGTCGCCCACGGGTCGGTGTGGTGACCAACGTGGGGGAGAGTCACCTCGAGTTTCTAGGGTCCGTAGAGAACGTTCTTCGCGCCAAGGGGGAGCTGCTCGAGTATCTCCAGCCTGCGGACACGGCTGTGGTCAACGCGGATGACCCGCACCTCATGAGCGGCAGTCTGGTCGTTCGGGCGAGGACGCTGACCTTCGGGATCGATGCGCCCGCGGACTTTCGGGCGAGCGGCGTCGAGGCGGTGTCTGGAGAAGGGGCGCGCTTTGCGCTCGCAGGACACGACGTGCGGCTGGGAGTCCCCGGCAGGGAGTTTGTGTACGACGCCCTGGCGGCCGTCGCGGCGGGCACCGCACTGGGAGTTCCCGTAGACGACGCGTGCGAGGCACTTCAGGGATTCCGCCCGTGCAGGATGCGTATGGAGACGATCCGGGCGGGCGACGCCACGGTGATCAACGATGCGTACAACGCCAACCCGGCGTCGGTCCGAGCGGCTCTCAGAACCCTGGGGGGCATAGCGGCACGCGGGAGAAGAATCGCCGTTCTGGGGGACATGCTCGAGTTGGGACAGCATTCGTCCCGGCTCCATTTTGAAGTGGGAGAGGCGGTGGGGCAATCGGCCGTCGATCGGCTCTTCACGGTCGGAACGCATTCCCGAGAGATTCAAAGCGGCGCTCTCTCTCAAGGGTTGCCGGCGGACAACGGCCGGCATTCTGAAGAGACGGAAGAGGCCCTAGAGGTCCTGCGTCGCACTGTGGCAAAGGGGGACGTGATCCTGGTCAAAGGCTCTCGAGGATGCCGCATGGAGACGATTGCGGAGGGGCTTGTGAGCTTCCTGCGCGAGCGAAGTTCGTCCGGGCTCTGAATCCACATCGTACGGTGAGATGCCCGGGTCGGGGGGCGGAATGCTCTATCATCTTCTGTATCCACTCAGCCAGCACCTCTCGATTCTGAACGTGTTCCGATACATCACGTTCCGGACCGCGTATGCCACGGTTACGGCCCTGGTCCTGGCCTTTGCCCTGGGCCCTCCGCTGATCCGTCATCTCAAGCGCCGGGCCATTCAAGACGAGGTTCGGGAGGATGTGCCGGCCACGCACCGCCCCAAGCGCGGTACGCCGAGCATGGGAGGGATTCTCATTCTCGCGTGCGTGATCGTCCCGACACTTCTCTGGGCCGATCTCGGGAACCGGAACATCCTGCTGATGCTGTTTGCCACGGCGTGGTTGGGTGTGGTGGGGTTCATGGACGACTACCTGAAAATCGTCAAGAAGCGCCCGAAGGGACTGGTGGGGAGGTACAAGCTGGCGGGACAAATCGGTCTCGGTCTTCTGATCGGCATCGCACTCCAGCTCTTCCCGAACGAACCCGAGATCGCCACACGCGTCGGCGTACCCTTCTTCAAGAACGCCTCGATCGATCTGGGATGGTTCTACATCCCCTTCGTGATTCTGGTCATCACCGCAACCTCCAACGCCGTCAATCTTGCGGATGGTCTGGACGGGCTCGCAGCCGGAATGCTGGCCGTGGCAGCGGTGACCTTTGCCGGGATCACATACGTGTCCGGCAACGTCAAGTTCAGCGACTACCTGAACATCTACTACGTTGCGGGCAGCGGCGAACTGGCCGTGTTCTGTGGGGCGACCGTCGGCGCACTCCTCGGTTTCCTGTGGTTCAACAGCCATCCGGCCCAGGTGTTTATGGGGGACACCGGATCGCTGGCCATGGGGGGAGCGCTGGGGACGTTGGCCATCCTGATCAAGAAGGAATATCTGCTCGTGATCATCGGGGGCGTGTTTGTGCTGGAGGTCCTCTCGGTCGTGATTCAAGTGATCTCATTCAAGTGGAAAGGAAAGCGGGTGTTCAAGATGGCGCCCCTTCACCACCACTTCGAACTGCTGAACTGGACGGAACCCAAGGTGGTGGTCCGTTTCTGGATCGGAAGCGTACTTCTCGCTCTCCTGGGTTTGAGCACGCTCAAGCTTCGCTGATGGGGAATCCGACGATGGCGACTCTCGAAAGCGCGATTCCGGAGATTCTGAAAGGAGCCGACGTCTTGGTGGTCGGCTTCGGATTAAGCGGGCAGGCCGCGGCCGAGCTACTGCTCAGCGAAGGCGCGCGTGTTCAGGCGGTCGATGATGATGTACGACTGGCGGAGACCGTTGATCCCGCGGGGTGGGAGGCTCGGGGTGTGCGGGTGCGTCTGGGAGAGGTCCGACGCCGTGAGATGGAGCGTCTCGATCTGATGGTGATTTCCCCGGGCGTGCCGCTCTCGTCCTCCTGGGTAGATTGGGCCCGCGAGGCGGGGGTTCCGGTGGTCGGCGAAATCGAGGTGGCATCCTGGGCGGCGCGGGCACCGATCGCGGTCGTCGGCGGCACGAACGGCAAGAGCACGACGACCGAGCTCCTGGGAGCGGCAATTCGGGAATGGGGGCGTCCGGTAGAGGTGGGGGGCAACATCGGGCGCGCACTCTCGGCCGTGGTGCGCGGCGTGCCGCCCGAGGGATGGATCGTTGCCGAAGTCAGCAGCTTCCAGATGGAGACGATTCACCGGTTCCGGCCCAGAGTGGCCATCTACCTCAACCTGACCCCGGACCACCTGGACCGATACGCGTCCGTGAACGAATACGGCGCGGCGAAGGAACGGATGTTCGAGAACCAGACGGAGAGCGACCTGGCCGTTTTGAATCGGGACGACGCACACGTCTGGTCCACCCGGGAGCGGATTCGGGCGAGGGTTCTGGCGACGAGCCTGAGCGGACGCGTCGACGAGGGAGTGTCGGTGGAGGCCGGGCGGGTCGTCGCCCGTATCGGCGGGCGTTCGTTCGATGTGTGTGCCCGAGACGACATTCTGATTCGGGGACCCCGGAATCTCTCCAACGCGCTGGCGGTGGTTGCCGCCGCGCTCTGGATGGGTGCTCCGGCGAGCGCGGTGGCGCGCGCACTGGCCACCTTTGAAGGTCTCCCGCACCGGATGGAGTCGCTGGGAACCGCGGCCGGCATCGAGTTCGTCAACGACTCCAAAGCGACGAACGTGGAAGCCGTTCTCTCGGCGCTCTCGAGTTTCACGCGTCCGGTGATTCTGATCGCCGGCGGATTAGGCAAAGGGCTTGATTTCTCGCCTCTGGCCGGCGCGTCGCGGGGGGTGGTCCGGCGGGCCATCCTCATCGGGGCATCACGGGAGGAGATCGGCCGCGTTCTCGAACCGGTCGCCGACGTGGAGTTCGCAGAGACCCTGTCGGGCGCCGTCCGCCGCGCCTATGAAACGGCGAATTCGGGAGAGACCGTTCTTCTTTCGCCGGCCTGCGCGAGTTTCGACATGTTCCGGAACTTCGAACATCGCGGAGACGCGTTTCGGGCCGAGGTCCGGACGCTGATGGAGGGCATCGGATGAACCGGACGGGTTCCCCGCTCAGCCGCAAGCCGGACGTCCTGCTGTTCGCCGCCGCGTTGCTCCTGATGGGGCTGGGGATCGTGATGGTGTACAGCTCGAGCTCTGTGATCGCTTCCGAGAAGTTCGCCTCCAGCGAGTTCTTCTTCAAGAGGCATCTGGTCCGGTTTGGTCTGGCGCTCGGGGTGCTCCTGACGCTGCGGTGGATCGACTATCATACGTTGATCCGCGGGGGCAGAGTCTTTGTGATGCTGGGGCTCGCACTTCTGGTCCTGGCAGTCGTTCCGAACCTCGGGTTGAGCTCGGGCGAGGTCCGCGGAGCAAGTCGGGCGATCCGTCTGGCTTCCCTCACCCTCCAGCCTGCCGAAGCGGTCCGCCTGGGCTTTCTGATCTACCTGGCCGGTACGCTGAGCCGCCGGCAGACGGAAATCCACGACTTCAGGCGTTTTCTGGTGCCGCCGCTGACGATCCTGGCGGTGATCGTGGCGCTTCTCCTCGCGCAGCCGGATCTGGGAACGGCCCTGGCGACAATGGCGATCGTTTTCGGGGTGCTCTATATCGCCGGCGCGCGTCTGGCGCCCCTGGCCCTGAGCGGACTCGCGGGGGCCGCGGTCGGCGGGCTGCTTGCGATGGCCAGCCCCTACCGCTGGGCGCGGGTCGAATCGTTCCTGGATTTCGTCAGGGGAAAACCGGATGTGCTGGGCGCCGGGTGGCACGTCAACCAATCGCTGATCGGCCTGGGGTCCGGAGGCCTGTGGGGCGTGGGATTCGGAGCGAGCCGGCAGAAGTTCTTCTTCCTGCCCGACCCTCACACCGATTCCATTTTCGCCGTGATCGGGGAGGAACTGGGGTTCGTCGGGGCTGCGCTGGTGCTGACGCTGTTTCTGTTCTTCATCTGGAGGGGAATCCGGATTGCGCTGAGGGCCCCCGACCTCTCGGGCATGTTGCTGGCCGGGGGAATCTCCATCTCGGTGTTCGTCTACTTCGTGGTCAATGTGGCGGTCACGATGTCACTGCTTCCGGCGACGGGGCTTCCGATGCCCTTCGTCAGCTACGGAGGTTCATCGTTGCTCTTCAACGCCGCGGGTGTGGGTATGCTCCTCAACATCTCGCAGCAATCGAGGGGAACGGGGGTCCGGCCGCCCTGGAAGGAACGTCGTCCGTCGAGGCGCCGTGCAGGGTCGAAACGGTGAAGAGGGTCCTGATTGCCGGAGGGGGAACGGGAGGACATCTCTATCCGGGGTTGGCCGTAGCCGAGGCGCTCTGCAAGAGATGGCCGGACACGGAGGTTCTGTTCGTGGGAACGGACCGGGGAATCGAGAGCAGAGTCGTGCCCCAAGCGGGATATCCGTTTCGATCCATCTCGGTGCGGGGGTTCCCCAGAAGCGTGTCCTGGGGCTGGGTGAGTTTCTGGTTTTCTCTGGTCCGGGGCATCGGGCAGTCGGGGTCCCTTCTCCGGTCCTGGCGGCCGGCCGTGGTGGTCGGCACCGGAGGTTACGCGTCGGTGCCTGCCGCGTGGATGGCCGTCCTTCGGCGAATCCCGGTGGTGCTCCTGGAACAGAATCGAATTCCGGGTCTGGCCACGCGGGCAGCGGCCCGCTGGGCGCGGTTCGTCTGTTTGACCTATGCGGATTCGGCCCCGTGGTTCGGCCGCAAGGACAACCTGAGGGTCACGGGCAATCCGGTCCGGCGGAGCTTGGTCGAGAGAGAAGCGATTCCGCCAGACTCGGGAACGGTGAGGGTCTTGGCGGTGGGGGGAAGCCGGGGCGCGCGCCAGATCAACGAGCTCTTGACGGAGGCGCTGGATCATCTGCCGGAGGATCTTCCGGTCTCGTTCGTCGTTCAGACGGGTGGGGAGGACCGCAGTTGGGTGGAGGAGCGTTTCGCGAACCGGGCATTTCCGGCCTCTGTGCACGCGTACCTGGATCCTATCGAGGATGCCTACGCGGCGGCGGATCTGGTTGTCTGCCGGGCGGGGGCCACGACGCTCGGGGAGCTGACCGCCCGGGGTTTGCCCGGCATTCTGATTCCGTACCCGTACGCGGCGGCCGGCCACCAGCAAGCCAATGCGGAAGTTCTGTCGAGAGAAGGTGCGGCCGAGGTTCTGGATGCCCGCACGGTCACGGCCGGGGACCTGGCCGCGACCATTCGGCGTCTGGTCGAGGACGGAGGCCACCGGTCCCGGCTGGCGGCGCGTGCCCGGGCCCTGGGCAAACCGGCGGCGGCGGATGAGGTGGCCGGTCTGATCCGGACGCTGGTGGACGCGGCATAGACGAGAAGCGCGGCGGTGGAAGCGTACGGACAACAGGAATGAAGCGCGGCGGTTGGAAGCAGCCGGACATAGGCGGGGGATGTGATGTTCGGAAGGATTCGAAAGCTGCACCTCGTGGGAATCGGTGGTGAGGGCGTGTCGGGGATCGCCGAGGTCCTGCTGAACATGGGATACGAGGTGAGCGGTTCGGACATTCGCACCACGGCGGTCACACGCCGGCTGGAAAAGCTGGGAGGAAGAATCGCCGAGGGCCACGCGGCCGAGAATCTGGGCCGGGCGCAGGTCGTGGTTGTTTCCTCCGCCATTTCGGCGGAAAACCCCGAGGTCATGGAGGCCAGACGAAAGGGCATTCCCGTGATCCCGAGGGCCGAGATGCTGGCGGAGCTCATGAGAATCAAGTTCGGGGTCGCCGTGGGCGGCGCGCACGGCAAGACCACCACCACGTGGATGATCTCGCAGGTCTTGGCCGAGGGGGGACTGGACCCCACCATCGTGGTCGGAGGAAAGCTGAAGGGCCTGGACGCGAACGCCAAGTTGGGCGGCGGGGAATACCTGGTTGCGGAGGCGGACGAGTCGGATGGCTCTTTCCTGAAGCTCTCGCCCAGCATTGCGGTGGTTACCACCGTCGACGAGGAGCATCTCGATCACTACGGCGGCCTCGAAGAGATTCAGGATACCTTCGTCGAGTTTCTCAACAAGGTGCCTTTCTATGGCACGGGCGTCGTCTGTCTGGACGAGGAGAACATCCAATCGCTGATTCCGAAGTTGGAGAAACGGATCCTCACCTACGGCCTCTCCGCCCAGGCGGACTACGTGGCTTCGGACGTTCGCCGGGAGGGCCTCAGAACGGCGATGACGGTCTCGGACCGCGGCCGGATTCTGGGCGCGCTCACGCTCCAGATGCCCGGGATCTACAATGTCTACAACGCGCTGGCGGCGGTGGCGGTGGGGTGCGAGTTGGAGATCGACTTCGAGAGCATTCGAGCCGCGCTGGAGGGATTTCGGGGCATCGCTCGCCGGTTCGAGATCAAGGGCGAAGCGAACGGGGTGCTCGTGGTCGACGACTACGCCCACCATCCCACGGAAATCGAGGTGACGCTGAGGGCGGCCCGTGAGGCGTGGGGACGGCGCATCGTAGCGGTTTTCCAGCCTCACCGGTACAGCCGGACACAGGCCCTCTGGAAGCAGTTCGGTCGCTGTTTTTACGAAGCAGACGAGTTGCTCGTGATGCCCATCTATCCGGCGGCCGAGGGACCGATCGCGGGCGTCAGCGCGAAACTGATCGTCGATGCGGTCCGGGGACACGGGCACAGGAGGGTGGTCTCGGAGGCATCGGCGGACGGCACGCTCGAAAGCTTGCTCGGGATCATCCGGCCCGGAGACGTGGTCATGACGCTGGGCGCCGGCGATGTCTGGAAGATCGGCGAGAGACTGCTGGAGGCGACTGCTGGAGGCGAGAAGCCATGAAACGTGAGGCGAAGCGAAAGGGTCGCGGTGCGTGGGTTCGGACCGCCCGAGTCGCGGGACTGTGCCTCCTGGTCGTCGTCTCCCTCTTGGTTCTGGGCGGACTGGGTTTGCGGATCCAGACGTGGGTTGGCCAGTCGTCCATGTTCACGCTGAGGCAAGTGGAGATCGCGGGGCACGTCACCCTGGATCCCGCCGATATCCGAGATCTCTCGGGCCTGGAGATGGAGAGCCATCTCTTTGAACTGGACGTTCGCGACGTCGGAATCCGAATTGAGCGACATCCTCGAATCCGCAGGGCGGTGGTTACGCGCCGTCTTCCGGACCGGCTGGTCGTGCGGGTGATCGAACGTGTTCCGGTTGCCCAGGTTCTTGCGAACGAGTGGTACGAGATCGACGAAACGGGGGTGGTTCTGGGTCGGGTCCGGCCCGAGTTTCAGCACACGTTGCCCAAGTTCATTGGGTTGGGTGGAGCCACGGCCCTGGTTCCGGGCGCGCCTCTGGAAGGCACGGTGGCGCCTCGACTCTTGGGGCTGCTTGCGGCCCTTCGCCGCCCACCGATGAAGCGTCTCGGATTCGAACGGAGGTTTTCGCTGTTCCTGGTTTCGGAGGACGGAAGCCTGATGATCCCGACGGACTCCGGCTCGGCGACCCTGCTGGTGGGTCGACGGGACTGGGTTCGCAGAGTCGAGAAATTGACGATCGTGGAACCCCACTGGGAAGGTATCCCGACGGAGCCGGAGATGATCGACCTCCGGTTTGAGGGTCAGGTAGTGGTGGGGCCCCTGCCGAAGTGGGGAAAGGAATTGGCCCACGCTTTCACGGGAGCCTGAGCCCGAAGGGCGCGCGACCCGAACGCCGGCGCGCGACATGTGGACGGAACCTCAGGAATGAAGCAGGTGGGAAGGGACTCGAAGGCGCCTGCCGCCACTTCGAAAGAACGAGGTGAGAAGATGCTGGCCAGAGAGATTTCGACGGGACTCGATATCGGAACCGCCAAGGTCTGTGCCGTGATCGCCGAAAGGTCCGGCCAAGAGTTCCCAAAGGTGATCGGGGTGGGTACGAGTCCTTCTCGGGGAATGCGGAAGGGAACCGTCGTGGATCTGGAGAAGACCGTGCGGGCGGTGTCGGACGCGGTTGAGCAGGCGGAGCAGATGGCCGGCGTGGAAATCGATGCCGTCCACGTGGGAATCGCCGGCGATCACGTTCGCAGCTTCAACTCCCGGGGGGTGATTGCCGTATCGAGGCCGGATCGGGAAATCACCGACCGCGACGTCGATCGAGTGGTCGAGGCAGCCAAGGCAGTGGCCATTCCCATGGACCGCGAGATCCTCCATGTCTTGCCGCAGGAATTCGTCGTGGACTCGCAGGATGGGATCCGAGTCGCGCTGGGGATGACGGGCGTTCGCCTCGAAGTGGATGTGCACATCATCACCGCCAGCACGAGCGCGGCTCAGAACGTGGTCAAGGCCGTCGACCGAGCGGGATTCGGTGTCGAACAGCTCGTCCTTCTGCCTCTGGGAACCGCGTCGGCCGTTCTCGAACCCGACGAGATGGAACTGGGCGTCGCGCTGGTGGACGTCGGGGAGGGTACCACCGACGTCGCTATTTTTCATGACGGATGCATTCGGCACAGTTCGGTGATTGCGCTCGGCGGCGGGCACGTGACCAGCGACATCGCGGTGGGCCTCAAGACGCCCCTGTCGAAGGCGGAGGAGATCAAACTCAGCTATGCGCGCGCCATGGTCACGGAACCCTCGACGGAGGGGACCATTCGCGTTCACGGTATCGGCGGGCGCAAAGACCGGAGCGTCTCCGAAGCCCAGCTGGGAACGATCGTGGAAGCCAGGATGGAAGAGATTCTGAGCCTCGTGTCTCGGGAGATTGCGAAGACGGACTACGTGGGGCTTCTGGGAACCGGCGTGGTCATTACGGGAGGGACGGCCCTCATGGACGGAATGACCGAACTGGGAGAGCAGATGTTCGGTCTTCCTGTACGGCTCGGGGTTCCCAGAAAGATCGGAGGATTGCTGGAGAGCGTGGATGACCCTCGGTACGGTGCGGCGGTGGGATTGGCGCTCTATGGACTCAACGGGAGGAGAATGGCGAAGAGGAACGGCAAGGGTCGGGGGAAGGCCTTTGGGCGGATTCGGCGATGGGCAGATGCGTTCTTTGTCGTGTAGGGGGGGCGGGAGCGCGGAAGGAGGAATGAAGGATGTTGGAGTTTGAATACGACCAGGACTGCTTTGCGAAACTGAAAGTCATCGGTGTTGGCGGCGCGGGGGGAAACGCCATCGACCGGATGATTCACTCCGCCCTGAAGGGGGTGGAGTTCATCGCCGCCAACACGGACGCTCAGGCTCTCACTCGATCCTGCGCACCGCACACGATCCAGGTTGGGGCTCGTCTCACCAAGGGGTTGGGCTCGGGCGGCAATCCGGAAACGGGCCGCAAGGCGGTCGAGGAAGATCGCGATCTCATCGCCAGCGCGCTCGAGGGGGCGGACATGGTGTTCGTGACCAGTGGAATGGGGGGCGGCACCGGCACGGGCGGTGCACCCGTGGTTGCGGAGATCGCGAGAGAACTGGGGGCGCTGACGGTGGGGGTGGTGACCCGCCCGTTTGTCTTCGAAGGGCGGATCCGCAACCGGCAGGCGAACGATGGATTGGACGAGCTCAAGGAGAAAGTGGACACCCTCATCGTCATCCCGAACCAGAAGCTTCTGGAGATCGTCGATCCCAGTACGGCGCTGGTCGATGCCTTCACGGTGGCCGACGACGTCCTCCTGCAGGCGACCAAGGGGATTTCCGATCTCATCACGGTGCCGGGACTCGTGAACCTGGACTTCGCGGACGTCCGGACGATCATGATGGAGATGGGCGACGCGATCATGGGGACGGGCAGCGCCAGCGGGGAGGATCGGGCGATTCACGCCGCTCAGGCGGCCGTCTCCTGCCCGCTGCTGGAGGAGGTCTCCATCCAGGGGGCAAAGGGCGTTCTGGTGAACATCACGGGCGGCAACGAAATGACCCTCAAGGAAGTCAGCGATGCGACGTCCGTCGTCTACGAAGCGGCGGGTGCGGATGCCAGCGTGATGTTCGGCGCCGTTGTGGACTCCGAATGGTTGAGCGATGAGGTCCGGGTAACGGTGATCGCCACCGGTATCGGTATGGCGGGCGCGGTCCGCCCGCAGATGGAGGAGAGATCCATGGTGGGGCCGCGGCGGTTGAGACCCGAGGATCTGGCTACGCCAACCTATCTTCGCAACGAGCGGGACCGGCAGTCGAGAAACACGCTCCTGGATCCCCGGACGCTGGTCCGGCACTTCGCGGAGGACGACCTGGAAGCACCCGCATACTTGAGAAGAGCGTCGAGCTGAAAGGACACGCCGCCGTGTTCAGGGCGGGGCCGAGACGAATCGGCGAAGCGATTCACGGGGGCGCCGGGCCGTTTCGCGCGGGGATTCCGAAGGTCCGGAGGCCGTTGCCGGATGTTGACACGCATGCCGCAAGGGGGCGGGTTGCATGACCGGACGACACCGTCCGAGAATCTGTGGTTCCAGGAATCAATGGGTCGGCGGGCCGCCCGGATGATACACGATCGACAGACCCGAACGGTCTTCATCCTCCAGACTACGCCACGTCGGCGTCCGTCGAAGGAGCCCGCTTGGCAGCGGGGGCCTTGGTGACCTTGCCGGAGCGAAGGCAGCGCGTGCACACGCGGATCTTCTTCTTCTTGCCATCAACGACGGCATTAACCCTCTGAAGATTTGGCATCCACCTGCGTTTGTTGACGTTATGTGCATGGGAGATCCGGTTTCCGGTCACGGGTCCCTTGCCGCAGATATCGCATCGATTTGCCATGAGTGAGATTTCCCTTCCGACCTCGCATGAGAACAGGCTCGTGGTTCAAGCCACTG
>CAZSXU010000003.1:124873-164313 GCA_964610505.1 uncultured bacterium
TCGTGGTTCAAGCCACTGAATTCCACCGACAATGGGCTCGCAGTTCAAGCCACTGGATTCCACCGACAATGGGCTCGTGGTTCAAGCCACTGAATTCCACCGACAATGGGCTCGCAGTTCAAGCCATTGAATTCCAGACTATATCGCTTCACCCGGCTGCGTGCAAGCTTTTTTCAGTGCCTCGGGGGAAGCGCGCAGGGAGGGGGGACTTCCTGGCAACCCGGCGTTCCCTTTTCGGTTGACATCCTCTTGTAGAGTCTCGTAAGTTCTTAGGAAAATGAGAGAAAAGTGACGTGGGGTGGGCTTCGGGGGGGAGGAGGTCCGGATGCTCTCGAAGGATGGAGGAGTTGTGATGCTGTCCAGAGACGATGGCGTCAAGCTGGTGAAGCGGCATGTGAGGAACAAGAACCTGCAGAAGCACATGTTTGCGACCGAGGCGGTGATGGACGCACTGGCGGACCGCTTGGGCGAGGACCGCAATCTGTGGAGCATGGCGGGACTCCTGCATGATCTCGACTACGATGAGACGGTCAAGAATCCCAAACGCCACGGCATCCGGACGGCCGAAATGCTTGAGACGTATGACCTGCCGGAGGAGATTCTCAACGCGATCCTGGCTCACTGCGGGCAGAAACCGTGCAGGACCCGGATGGACCGCGCCATCTACGCCGCGGATCCCCTCACGGGACTGATCGTCGCCGCCGTGCTGATGCACCCGAGCCGGAAGCTGGAAAGCGTCGATCGGGAGTTCATCCTCAAGCGATTCAAGGAGAAGCGCTTTGCCGCCGGTGCCAGCCGGGATCAGATCAGGTCATGCGAGGAGCTGGGATTGAGCCTGGAGGAGTTCGTAGGGATTTCCTTGAAGGCGATGCAGGCGATCTCGGGGGATCTGGGGCTCTAGGCGGCGGTCGCCGGCCCAGGCGACCCGCCGGTGAACCACGGAGGATACAGATGCATTGCAGGCCGAGCACGCGGGTAGGCATCGCAATTCTATGGGTGTTCGTGCTCTCTACGGCGGCCGCAGCCGCCGGACCGATTCGCGTCATTCGAATGGCAGATGTCATTTCTCCCGTGACGAGCGACTATCTGATGCAGCAGATCGAGGCGGCCGAGGCTTCGGACGCGTCCTGCCTGGTGATCGAGCTCGATACGCCCGGCGGCCTCGAGACAGCAATGCGCGATATGGTTAAAGAGATACTCAATGCGCGGCTGCCCGTGGTCGTTTACGTGGCGCCGTCGGGCGCGCGGGCCGCCTCGGCGGGAGTGTTCATCACCATGGCCGCCCACGTGGCCGCCATGGCCCCGGGCACCAACATCGGCGCCGCACATCCGGTGAACGTCGGAGGCGGAGAGGTCGATGAGGAAATGGCGAAGAAACTGGTGAACGATTCGGTGGCCTTCGCCAAAACGGTTGCGGCTCAGCGCGGCAGGAACGTCGACTGGGCGGAGCAGGCGGTTCGGGAATCGGTGTCGGCGACGGAAACCGAGGCGCTGGATTTGAATGTCGTCGATCTGGTGTGCGCCAGCTTCGAAGCCCTAAGAGACTCGCTCGACGGCCGCCTCGTGGTCGTGAAGGGCGACACCGTTGCCGTGGAGACCCAGGGCGCGGACGTCGTTCGCGTGGAGATGGGCCTGCGGCACCGGCTGCTATCGCTCCTGGCAAATCCCAACGTCGCGTACATCCTACTCATGCTGGGTTTCTACGGCCTGTTTTTTGAACTCTCCAACCCGGGAGCCATTCTTCCCGGTGTGGCTGGGGGAATCGCCATCATTCTCGCCTTCTTCGCTTTCCAGATGCTGCCGATCAACTACGCGGGCCTTCTGCTCATTCTCTTTGCGTTGGTGCTGTTCATCGCGGAGGTCAAGGTGACGAGCTACGGACTCTTAACCGTGGGGGGAGTGGTGGCGATGACTCTGGGGTCGATCATGTTGTTCGAATCACCCATGCCTTTTCTGAGGGTCTCGTGGCGCGTCATCCTTCCGGTAGTGCTGGCGTCGTCCGCCTTTTTCCTCCTAGCGGTCACGATGGCGGTTCGAGCGCATCGGCGGAAAGCGACGACCGGAATCGAGGGGATGATCGGAGAGAGGGGAGTGGCCGCGACGGACATCGACCCCGAGGGGCAGGCCCGCGTTCGGGGCGAAACGTGGATGGTCTGGAGCGAGGCGCCCATTGGAAAGGGTGAAAGCATCGAGGTCGTGGAACTGGATCGAATGCGGGCCAAGGTCCGCCGCTTGAGAGAACGCTAGACGAACCCGATCACGCCCAACCCGGAGGATTCCCATGACGTTCCTCATTGCGCTAGCGGTGATCATTCTGTTCATCCTGCTCAATGCGATTCGAATTCTCAAGGAGTACGAGCGCGGCGTCATCTTTCGCCTCGGCCGATTGGTCGGCCAGAAAGGACCGGGGCTGATCCTGCTCATTCCCCTGGTAGACCGGATGGTGAAGGTGGGGCTTCGAACGATCGTGCTGGACGTGGCGCCGCAGGACGTGATCACACGGGACAACGTGTCCGTGAAGGTCAACGCCGTGGTGTACTTCCGGGTCATGGACGCCTCCAGGGCGATCGTCGAGGTGGAGGACTACATGTTCGCGACGTCGCAGCTGTCCCAGACGACTCTCCGAAGCGTCCTGGGGCAAGTGGAGCTGGACGAGCTCCTGGCCGAACGGGAGAAGATCAACGCCCGGCTCCAATCGATTCTGGACGAGCATACGGACCCCTGGGGCATCAAGGTCTCCAACGTAGAGATCAAACACGTCGATCTCCCGCAGGAGATGCAACGGGCGATGGCGCGGCAGGCCGAGGCGGAGCGCGAGCGCCGAGGCAAGGTGATTTCGGCGGAGGGCGAGTACCAGGCGGCTCGGCGGCTGACGGACGCGGCCGAGATCATCTCGGATCATCCGTCGGCGCTGCAGCTGAGGTTCCTCCAGACGCTTGTGGAAGTGGCCGCGGAGAACAACTCGACCGTGGTGTTCCCGGTCCCGGTCGATCTGCTAACCCCGTTCATGCAGAAAGCGGAGCAGGAGAAGAGGAAACTGGACCAGGGGAACTAGCGATCCGGGGACAACTACAGAAGGCCGGAGGCCGGCAGGCGGAACACGCGGCCCTCGGTCCGGCTGCGGGAAGCGTTCGCCCGGACGACGACGGGCGAGAGGGTTTCCAACGCCGTGGGTTGCCAGCGTCTTCGCTGATTCGAATCCGCCGTTCTCGCCGGGGAGGCACGACACCGAATGCTCCCCACAGTGCCGGGCGCGCGCCCGAAACACGACAGGCCAGCAGATTAAGGATTCAAATCACATGATTCGCTTTTCCAAAATCCCCAGACGGAAACCCGCGACGGCAAAGGAGGTCGCCGAGCTGAGAAAGCGGGTCAAGTCGGATCCGAAGAACGTGGAGGCGTTTCTGGCCCTTGCCGAGGCGTGCGAGAGGGAGAACCTGTTGGACGAAGCCCGCTCGGCGTTGGAAGAGGCCCTCAAGATCGATCCGGATCGGGAGGATCTTTCCATTGAGTGCGGCCGATTGAACGTACTCTGCAACCAGCTGGGAAGAGCGATGACGTGCCTGCTCGGCGCGCTGGAGAAAAACCCCCGTCTGGTGGAAGCTCGGTACCGTCTTGGGGAGGTGCTGGAGTTGGAGGGGGAGCCCGGTCGCGCGCTGGAAGAGTACCGCAAGGCGGCGGCCCTGGATCCGGAGAACGGTGAGGCGCATTACCGGCTGGGGGTGAGCTATCTCAACAGCGGGCGTTTCGACGAGGCGATCACGGAGTTCGAGCGCTGTGTCGAGCTGGACCCCGTGAATGCGAAGGCCCACAACAACCTCGGCTTCGCCTACGACAAGAAAGGACTGTACGACAGGGCGATCGTGGAATTCCGAAAGGCCATCGACATCGACCCAGGATCGGCGGAGTGGTACTGCAACCTGGGAGCCGTGTACGGCGATGCGGGAATGCGCAAGGAGGCCATCGAGGAATTCCGGAGAGCCATCGACGCGGATCCCTCGAGCGCCGAAGCGCATTTCAATCTGGGAATGGCCTACGCGGAGCAGGGGGACGCGGAGGATTCGATTCATGAATTCCGAGAGGCCATCGATCTGGATCCCAAGAACGTGCAGGCGCGGTACCGTCTGGCGCTGGCCTTCGTCAAACGGGGACAATACGACAAGGCGGTTCGCGAACTTGACCAGGTGTTGGAGATCAAACCCAACGACGCCAAGGCTCACTACTACCTCGGAATCGCGTACAACAAGAAAGACGCCGTCGACGAGGCGATCAGCGAGCTGCAGAAGGCCATCGCCATCGATCCCACCGACGGGCGGAGCTACTACTTCCTCGGTGTGGCGTATGACAAGAAAGGCCTGGCCCGGCAGGCCAAGGAGGCCTACCGGAAGAGCGAGAAACTCTTCGGGAATTCTCCATGAACCTTCGCCGTCGATTCCGGGCCTACCTTCGCCTGGCCCGTCCCGGCAACCTTGTGATTGCGGCCGTGTCCATCGCCGCCGGCGCGGCCGTCAGTGCGCCCGTCTCGCTCGGGACCACGCTCTGGGTGATCCTTGGCGGAGTCCTGGTGGCGGCCGGAGGAAACGCCGTCAACGATTACTGTGATCGGGACACCGATCGACAGGTTAAACCTCACCGGCCCCTTCCGGCCGGCGACCTGTCGGCGCAAGGTGCGGCCCGATTTTCCGGCTCCCTGCTCGTCGCCGGCTGGGTCCTGAGCCTCCGAGGCGGATGGGGGACCTTCGGGCTGGTCTCGGCGTGGGTCGTGTTATTGGTTGCGTACAGCCGGTGGCTCAAGGGCGCCGGCCTGCCCGGCAATCTCGTGGTGAGCGCCGTAGTGGCGTCCGCCTTTCTGCTGGGTGGTCTGTGCGGTGCGAATCCCCTCCACAGCCTGATCCCGGCCGGGTTTGCGTTCTTGTTTCATCTGGGCCGGGAAATCATCAAAGACGTTGAGGACATCGCGGGCGATTCCTCTGCGGGCGTCGGCACGTTCGCCGTACGCAGGGGAGGCGAAGCCGCGCTTCGGCTTGCGGCAGTTGTGCTGTCGATCTTGATTGCGACCACCCTGCTCCCGTATCTGACGGGAACCTACAACAGGATCTACCTCGGTGCCGTCATCCTGGGTGTGGATGTGCCGATGGTCTACGTGATTCGGACTCTTCTCGACAAGCCTTCCAGGCGTCGGCTGGGAATGGTCAGCGGGCTTCTCAAGGCGGACATGGTCGTCGGCATCGCATGTATTCTGGTGGGGAGTGGGGTGGTGTAGATGCGAATGGGCGAATGTTCAAACCCTGGGCCACGGATTTCGCAGATGAGGGAATCACGGCCGGTGGCGTCCCACCACCGGCCCCCTTCGGCAGGGTATCCTGGGCGGGAAAATGGTCTTGGGGGCAGTCGAAACGAAGTATTCGGAAGTGTACGAACGTGACGGAGGAGATCAGTGTCTCGGCGTCTGGTGTCTGGACACGAGACGTCGGCGAATCCCCGTCTGCGTAATCTGCGGATGAAAGGGTTCAAGTGTCCTATCTCGACGCGATCATTCTCGGCATCATTCAAGGTCTCACGGAGTTTCTTCCCGTCTCGAGCTCGGGCCACCTGGTGCTGGGTAAGGCGATGTTCGGCGTCGAGACCTCGGGTGCAAGCCTGGAGATCCTCGTTCATCTGGCGACCGTATGCTCGGTCCTCACGATGCTGACGGGGACGCTCAAGGAACAGGTCTTTCCGGGGATCCGGCTTCTGTTCCAGGCGCTGGGGCGGCGGATCGCCTGGAGGGCGGCCTGGGAGCAGCTGTCCTTCCGTCTCGTGATTCTCATCATCTGGGGTACCGTTCCCGGCGCTCTGGCGGGATTGCTGCTGGAAGAGCACCTTGATCGCATTTTCTCGGATCCTAGGATGACGCTGTTCTCGCTTCTCGTCACGGGGGGCATCCTCCAGGCGTCGCGCTATAGGCCGAAACGGGATGGACGCCTGGGATTCGGATCAGGGACGCTGATCGGCATAGCCCAAGCCTGCGCCGTGTTTCCGGGGATCTCTCGGTCGGGCATGACGATCACGACGGGACTCGTAAGGGGTCTCAGCCCGACACTGGCTGCGGAGTTCTCGTTCCTGCTTCTGATACCCGTCGTGCTCGGTGCCGGACTCGTGGGACTCCTCAGACCCACGGAAACGGGCATGGGGGATCTCCCTCTCGGCGCCGGAATTGCCGGTTTCCTGGCCGCGTACCTGACCGGCTGCATGGCGATCTGGATCTTGCTAAACCACATTAGAAAAGGTGCGTTACATCGTTATGGTTATTACTGTTGGGCCGTTAGCATCCTGGGCCTCGCTGCCCTGTATCTGCGGTAACCCGATTTCCTATTTCCCACTTCCCATTTCCTATTCCCTGGGGAAGAGGTGGGGAGGCAAATGACCGATTCCTCAACTGACGCACCCAACAACCTCATCTACCTCGCCGGCTCGATCTCGGCCGGTAGGCAATCCGCGTCCGATCTTCGCCGGATCGGAGACGCCATTGAGGCCGCAGGCTTCGAGGTTCTCTCCAAGCCGGTCCTCGATCCCGGCGACGATCTCGATCGGGTGATTCAAGACAGGGAAAAAGCGCGGGTCATCTTTCGGCGCGACGTCGACTGGATCGCCCGGTCCGCCGCCTTGATTGCAGAGGTCTCGGTCCCGTCCTTCGGCGTCGGCTACGAAATCTGCGAAGCCGTGCACTGCGCCAAACCCATCCTCTGCCTCCGCCACGAAAGCTGCCGGGATCAGATGCTCTCTGCTCTGATCTTCGGCAACACCTCGCCGCACGTCCGGGTCAAGTTCTATGATGAGGACAGCGTACGCGACATCGTACTTGGCTTTCTCGAGAAGATGTCGAGAGAGTAGGCGCGGCGGCGCTGTCGCGGCGCGGGCAATTGCATTGACGCGCCGTCCAAGGGAGTGGTATCCTACAACATTGCCTTGGGATTGAGCTCTGAGACGCAATCCGGCTTTGGGAACCCTCTGGATGCTTGGAGGTGAGGGGTGAAACACTCGGCTGTTTCCGTGGGACTCGCGTTTGCATGTATTGGAGTCCTCCTGGGTCTTTCCTTGCCGGCGCCGGGATGCGCGCAGACGATTGACGCTTCCGACCCCTTCCGTTTCGCCCTGCAGCTCTACAACGACAAGATGTACCTGCCCGCGGCAGAGGAATTCCTCTCCCTTGCGCAATCGAGTTCCAATCGCGCCCGGGCCGATGAAGCGCGGCTCTGGGCGGCGCGCAGTACCTATGGTGCGGGGCGGTATGAACGGACGGTCTCGATCCTGGAGCCCCTCCTGTCCCCGACCGTCGAGAAGTCCAAGGCCTGTGCGGCGATGTTGCTGTCGGGGAAGGCGCTGGAGGCGATGGGAAACATGCGCGGAGCGCTGAATGCGTATGCGACTCTGGTGGGCCGGTATCCCGACTGTCCGCAGCACTCGGAAGCCGCTCTTCGTTCGGGTCTCATCACGCTCGATTCCGGGCAGCCGAGGAGGGGGCTCGGTTTCTTCTCGAAGGTGGGAGACGAGAGTCCGGATTCCCTGAGGGTGGCCGCACGTCTGGGGCGCGCGCGAGCGTTGACGATTCTGGGCGAAGACGAGCAGGCCGCGGCCGTGCTGGATGACATCGGCAAGTCTTCGCGCTGGGCCAATGCTTGTGAGGTGCGCCTGGAGGCCGGCCGCATCTACGGCGCACTGGGCCGGCTCAACGATGCGGCCACGGCATACGGAAGGGCGGCCGTCCACTGTGCGGATTCGCTGCTCCAGTTCCAAGCGCGGGTGTCGCTGGCGGAGGTCCTGGAGCTCGATGAAGATTGGGAGGGGGCGGGCCGTTCCTACGAAAGTGCGGCGGGTCTTGCCGGGGAGAACGGCGGTGCCGACGAGCTTCTTCGAGCGGGAGTGGCATTCGGCAAGGCCGGCCGGTGGGATGACGTCATCCGAGTTCTGGGATCGGCGCGATCGTTGATGGGGAAACTCCCGTCGGGATCGCTGCTCATCCTTGCGGATGCGTACCGGCGGAAGGCACAATACTCGAACGCCATTCGGATGTTCTCGCTCGTGGAACTCCGAACCGATGACGCATCTCTCCAAGCGCATGCCCGGTGGGAGGTGGGCGAGACCTACGTGACGGCCGAGTGGTACCGGCTGGCCGCCAATGCGTTCGAGCGGTGCTGGCTGATGCGGCCCGACGACCCGCGTTCTCCGGAAGCGCTCTGGCTGGTGGCCGAGATCCTTGCCGGCCCGCTGGAAAGAAAGGCGGGCGCCGCCGAGGTATACTCGAGGATTGCATCGGACTATCGCCATGCACCGGAGGCGCCGGAAGCCCTTCTGAAGGCCGGGGAGGTGTGGCTGGAGCTGGGGCGGGTGCGGGAGGCGCGAGCGGCCTACGAGCGAATTCGAAAGGAGTATCCCACCAGCCCCGCGGCGGAGTCGGCCGAGGAGGGAATCGGACAGATCGACGTGTATCTCCCGGATGACCCGAAGGCTGCCTTTGCCCGGCTGGAGAGCGATTCCGGGGAGACCGGCGTCTTGGAACCCTTCCTGACGGCCGATGTAGCGTTCGAGAATCTGAAGGACTACGAACGGGCCGCGAGCCGGTACCGATCTCTGGGCGCGGGGGATCGGGAGAAGGACCCCGAGGGACGGGCGCTTTTCCGGCTCGGCGAGAGTCTCCGGCGGTCTGCAGAGAATCCCTTCGAAACCGAATCGGATGCCGACAGACGCAGGGCTCGGGAACAAGCGGCCGACGTTCTGGCCCGGGTCGTGGCCGAATATCCCGACAGCCGGTGGGCGGGTGAAGCCGAGTGGGTCCTGGGCCGGATGCGTCTGGCATCGTACGAGGGTGAGGAAGAGGGCAGGATTCTTCTCGCGGTGGATCTCCTCGAGACGTTCGTGGCTGAGCGTGCCCGGCCAGGCGAACCGGGCGGGCATTCCGGTGGAGAGCGGACGGTCGAGGTCTTCTTCGATCTGGGCGAAGCGCACCGACGCCTGGCGGAGATGGGAGCCGGCGACCACTTCAGAACGGCCGCGGAGTACTACGGCGAGGTGCCGGAGAGCGATCGGGTCTTTGGATCTCTTGCCGGTCTTTGGTCGGCCTACTGCTGGTTGGGCGCGGGGGAATTCATCGAGGCCGGTGCTCGGTTTGCCCGGCTGGCCGGGGACTACCGCAACCGGCCTCTCCTGCCCGAACTGTTGTACCACCAGGCCGAGTGTCTCTACGGGGCGCAGAAGACCGAAGAAGCGAACCGGGTGCTCCAACATCTCGTGGAGCAATACCCGGATTCGCCGTGGGGCGTTCGGGCGGCGGTGAGGTTGGGACAGGTCCTTGCCTCTTCCGAGAACCCGGCCTCGTGGGCCGCCGCGGCGAGATCCTTCGAACAGGCCGCGGGTCGGGCGGCGCCGTCCGTTTTGCAGGAACAGGCCCAACTGGGATGGGGAGAGGTTCTGGGCAAGATGGGCAGGAAGGACGAAGCCGTCGTTCTGCTCGACCGGCTCGTTTCCGAGGCCAAGGGTCGCCCCATCGCTGACCGCGCCCGGTTGGCCATGGGCCGGATTCTCCAGCGGGCCGGCGATTTCAAGGGAGCGGAGAACACCTACCGAGCCGTGATCGCTTCGGCTCCGTCCCGGGATCTGGAATCCGAAGTCTGGGCGGGTCTCGGGGAGGTTCTGATGGCCATGGGACGAGACGCCGAAGCCGCCGAGGCGTTCGAATCGGCCCACTCCGGCAATCTGTCGGGGCCACTCCGCCTGGCCGTGCTCAAGAGCCTGGCGCTGGCCCGATACCGATCGGACGGCGGCGCCCGGGGCGACAGTGCGCTCGTGGCCCTGAGAGCGGCAAACCCTCCGGACACGACCGTGGCGCGCGTGGCGCTGGAGAGAGGCCGGTACCTCGTTCGAGCCGGCAACACCGAGGAGGGACTCCGAATGTTCGCCGCCGTGATGGAGAATTTCCCGGCGGACGATCTCGGATACACGGCCCGCTATGAGGTTGCGCTTCGGCATCTGAACGCGGGGGAGTATGAGGAAGCGCGAAGTCTGCTTCGTGCCATCGTCGGTGGAAACCCGGGCCGGGACGTTCTGGGCAAGGCCTGGTTCAAACTCGGATCCACCGATTACCTCATGGGCCGATACAGAGGGGCGGCCGACGGGTTTGAAGAGGTGCTCCGGCTCCAACCGGAGGGACCTCTCGTTCGGGAGGCGCACTTCAACCTCGGTCTCTCGCTGGAGAAACTCGGGGAATGGGCCCGGGCCGCGGAGGCCTATCGAACCCTGCTGGCGCGTTTCCCGGAATATGAGGGGCGGGATCGAGTGGCCGTCAAGGTCGGCTACGCGTTGCAGGAGGCCGGCCGGTACGAAGAGGCCATCGCCGCCTATGAGGCGGCCCGGCCGGGGGCGGCACCCGAGGTGGGGGCGGAGGTGCAGTACTGGACGGCCGAGTGCAATGCGCGCGCCAGGAATCTGGAGAAAGCCATTGTGGCGTTTCTGAAGGTCGGATATCTCTTTCCGGAGCAAACGATGTGGGCTGCGACGGCCGAGCTTCGGGCCGCCGAGCTGTACGTCCGCACGGGCAAAGCGGGCGAAGCCCGAACCGTGTACCGCCGCGTACTCGAACGATATGGAGTCGAGTCGCAGTGGGGCGCCATGGCGAACGAGCAGCTCGAGACGCTGGGTCCGCTCAGCGAATAGACGGCGCGAGAGTGGGAGAGCGAGAGTGCGCGACAAGGTCAAGACACAGGCTCGAACCGCAGAAAACGGAGGGAGAGCCTGAGAACATTCACGATGAAAGTCACGAAGCACATGAAGAGGAAGGTGTTTCGGAGTATCGGGCGTGCACCCGGCACTCCGAAAGAATCACATCTGTGAAATCTGTGCAATCTGTGGCCGGGAAGTTGGGTTGTACATGTCCACCGACAACGTCATTCGCATCGAGGGAGCTCGGGAACACAACCTGAAATCCGTGACGGTGGAAATCCCGCGGGACCGCCTCGTGGTCATCACGGGGCTCAGCGGTTCCGGAAAATCCTCGCTCGCCTTCGACACCCTCTACGCCGAAGGCCAGCGGCGGTACGTGGAATCGCTGTCCGCCTATGCACGCCAGTTCCTCGGCCAGATGGAGAAGCCCGACGTCGACTACATCGAGGGACTCTCTCCGGCCATCTCCATCGAGCAACGCACGGCCAGCGGGAACCCCCGCTCGACGGTCGGGACCGTCACCGAAATCTACGACTACCTGAGGCTTCTCTTCGCCAGAGTCGGAGTCCCCCATTGCTTCCGGTGCGGGAAACCGATCTCGAGGCAGAGCGTCGGGCAAATGGTCTCGCGAATCCTCGCGATGGGGGAAGGCTCCAGAATTCGAATCCTCGCTCCGCTGGTGCGGGGACGCAAGGGCGAGCACCGGGCCGTCCTCGAAGGCGCTCAGCGGGACGGTTACGTGCGGGTGCGGATCGACGGCGAAACGCACGATCTGGATTCGACCATCGAGCTGAAGAAGACCAGGAAACACGACATCGAGGTGGTGGTCGACCGTCTGGTGGTGGGCCCGGGGATCGAGAAACGCCTGAGCGATTCCATCGAAACCGCGATCGGTGTCGGACACGGGGTCGTCTTTGTGGACCTCAATGGGGAGAGAGACGTCGTCTTCAGTCAGGTGCTGGCCTGTCCGGATTGCGGCGTGAGCGTGGAGGAAGTTTCCCCGCGCGCGTTCTCCTTCAACAGCCCGTACGGTGCGTGCCCGGAATGCAAGGGTCTGGGGAGCCGTGTCGAGATCGACCCGGAGCTGGTCATTGCCGATCCGGCACTCTCTCTCAAGAAGGGAGCCGTTCCCTTCGGGCGGGCCGGCGTCGGGCACTGGGGCGCAAAGAAACTCAAGGCGATGGGTCAGGATTTCAAGGTGGACCTGGACAGGCCATTCGGAAAGCTTTCCGCCCGCGCCAAGCATCTGGTGCTGTACGGCCCCGGCGAGGAACAGAAGGCGAGGGTGGAGAAGACACGCCGGCGGCGGATGTACCGGTGGGAAGGCGTGATCCCCTGGCTCGAATCCCGCTACCAGGAAACCCAATCGGAAAAAGTGCGGCAGTGGATCCACGGTTTCATGAACGATCGGCCGTGCCCGGGGTGCGGAGGCGAGCGGCTTCGGCCCGAGAGTCTGGCGGTGAAGCTGGGCGACCTCTCCATCAGCGAGGTCAGCCGGCTCACGATCAAGGGATGCCGGGAGTTCATCGAGACGCTTGATCTGTCGCCGCGGGATGAGAAGATCGCGTCCCAGGTCGTCAAAGAGATTCAAGATCGACTGGCTTTCCTGAGCGACGTCGGGCTCGAGTATCTGACCCTGGAGCGCAAGGCGAGCACCCTTTCGGGGGGAGAGGCGCAGCGAATTCGGCTCGCCACCCAGATCGGCGCGTCGCTCGTGGGCGTCCTCTACATCCTGGATGAGCCCAGCATCGGACTTCATCATCGGGACAACCACCGCCTCCTTGCCACGCTGAAGCGTTTACGGGACCAGGGAAACTCCGTGCTGGTGGTCGAACACGACCGGGACACGATTCTGGAGGCCGATTGGGTCCTGGACCTGGGCCCGGGTGCCGGGAGGATGGGGGGGGAGATCGTCGCCACCGGCACGGCCCGGGATCTGGAAGCGGCGCCCGAATCTCTGACGGGCAGCTATTTGACCGGGCGGAGGCGCATTCCCGTTCGCGAAACGCGCCGGTCGGGAAACGGCAAGTGGCTCTCGGTCAAAACGGCCGAGGAACATAATCTGAAGTCCATCGATGTGGGATTCCCGCTGGGGACCTTCATCTGTGTCACGGGAGTCTCGGGTTCCGGGAAGAGCACGCTTGTCCATGATATTCTCTACAGGGCGCTCGCCCGTGCCCTCTACCGGTCGCGAGACATTCCCGGCCGCCACGGGGCCATCGAAGGTCTTACCCACATAGACAAAGTGATCGAAATCGATCAGTCTCCGATCGGCCGCACACCCCGCTCCAACGCGGCCACGTACACGGGCGCCTTTACCGCAATCCGGGATCTCTATGCGAGGCTTCCCGAAGCGAAAGTGCGCGGCTACAGGCGGGGCCGGTTCAGTTTCAACGTGAAGGGGGGGCGTTGCGAAATTTGTGGCGGCGAGGGAGTGATGCGGATCGAGATGCACTTTCTGCCCGACGTCTACGTGAAGTGCGACGCCTGCAAGGGAAAGCGATACAATCGAGAGACCCTGGAAGTGGCCTTCAAGGGAAAGAGCATCTCGGACGTCCTGGAAATGACGGTGGACGAAGCCCTCGAGTTTCTGAGGAACATCCCGGCCGTGCGCGTGAAGCTGGAAACGCTCACCGGCGTGGGCCTGGGATACCTGCAATTGGGCCAGTCGGCGACCACCCTTTCGGGCGGCGAGGCCCAGCGAGTGAAGCTGGCCGCCGAGCTCTCGAAGCGATCGACGGGACGAACCCTCTACATCCTGGACGAGCCGACGACGGGACTTCATTTTGAAGACACGCGCCTGCTCCTATCGGTTCTCGACGGACTGGTGGACACGGGAAACACCGTGATCGTAATCGAACACAACCTTGACGTCGTTAAGACCGCCGACTACATTATTGATCTTGGCCCCGAGGGCGGCGACGAGGGGGGGTGGGTCGTGGCGGCCGGAACGCCCGAAGAAGTGATGCGCGTGAAGACGTCCCATACGGGCAACGCGTTGTCCGAGGTGTTCCGCCGGGACGCCGCTCACGTGGACCCCTAGAGCCGTGGAGAACGGAGGAGTAGACTTCGGAGACGGCTGGAGACATGCCTCGTGGAGACATGCCTCGTGGAGAGCATTCGACAGGAGGTGAAGGAAACGGAACCCGAAGAAGGAACGACGCGAAAAACTGCACTGTACGATCGGCATGTAGCAAGCGGCGGGAGAATGGTTCCCTTTGCGGGGTGGTGGATGCCCATCCAGTATCGAAGCATTCTTGAGGAGCATCGGAAGGTCCGGACATCCGTTGGGCTCTTCGACGTATCCCATATGGGAGAGTTCGAAGTGCGCGGCCCGAGAGCCGGGCAGGTTGTCAACCGGTGGATCACCGGCGATGCCTCCGGGCTTCAGGTGGGCGAGGTGCTGTACTCGACGCTCTGCTATGACCACGGAGGCATCGTCGACGACCTTCTGGTGTACCGCCTGGAGGACCGGTTTCTCATGGTGGTCAACGCTGCCAATGAGGCGAAGGATTTCGCCTGGCTCCGGCATCATCTGGAGGAAGAGGCGGAGTTGGTCAACGTGACACAAGACACGACGCTGCTGGCCCTCCAGGGACCGAAGGCGGAAGAGACCATCCGGAGTGTCGGGGAGGGTCCCTTTGCCGATCTTGCCTTCTACCGATGGTGCCGGGGAAAGGTGGCCGGTGTGGAAGCGCTTGTCTCCCGTACCGGGTACACGGGCGAAGACGGTTTTGAAATCTATCTCGACTGGCAGGCGGGAGAGACGGTTTGGGACGCCCTGGTGGAGGCCGGAAGAGACCGGGGTATCGAACCCGTAGGGCTCGGGGCTCGGGACACCCTGCGCCTTGAGGTGCGGTACTGCCTGTACGGAAACGACATCGACGAGAGCACGCATCCTCTGGAGGCCGGGTTGGGCTGGACCGTGAAACTGGACAAGGACGATTTCATCGGGAAGGATGCTCTCCTCAAGGCCAAGGCCGAAGGGTTGAAGAGAAAGCTGGTGGGATTCGAGGTGGAGGGACGCGGCATTCCGAGGCCGGGGCACGCGATTCTGGTGGATGACCGGGATGTCGGTCTCGTGACCAGTGGGACTTTCGGTCCGTCCACCGGGACGGGGATTGGAATGGGCTACGTCGAGAAATCCGTCTCGTCGCCCGATCGGCGAATCGTGATTCAGGCTCCGGGAAGACCGGGGATTTCGGCGGCGCTCGTCCGCGGGCCGTTCTACAAGGACGGTTCCCGCAAGTGATGTCCGCAGGGACGGAACCGGTGGGACTCGGGCGCGCGACGTCCGCATGGGAAGAGGAGGAGGGAACATGAACGTACCGAAGGATCTCAAGTACACGAAGGATCACGAGTGGGTGGCCGTCGGTGGGAGCGTCGGCAAAGTCGGGATCACCGACTACGCACAGAGCCAACTGGGGGACATCGTATACGTCGAACTGCCGGAGGTGGGTGCCGAGGTGACAGCGGGGGAACCGTTCGGATCCATTGAAGCGGTGAAGGCCGTGAGCGACCTGCTTGCCCCGATCTCGGGCGTCGTCAAGGAAGTCAACACCGCCATGGCCGACAGTCCGGAGCTGGTGAACAACTCTCCCTACGGCGATGGTTGGATGATCGTGATCGAGATTGGTGACGCCGCCCAGCTGGAGTCCCTGCTTTCGGCGGACGACTACGAGAAACTCATCGCATCCGAGGAGAAATGAGCCGATACGTTCAGCACTCAGAGCAAGACCGTCGCGCCATGTTGGAGCGGCTCGGATTGTCCCGGATGGAGGATCTCTGGAAGGATCTCCCCGAGGAGAAGGTCCTCAAGGCCCCGCTGGATCTCCCGGCCGGACTCTCCGAGCTGGATGTCATGGAGCTTCTCAAACGCCGGGCGGGAGAGAATGCGGACCCCGGCGGGCTGGTGTCGTTCTTGGGCGGTGGAGTATACGATCATTTCATTCCCGCCGTGGTTCCCTGGGTCATCTCGCGCCCGGAGTTCGCCACCGCCTACACGCCCTACCAGGCCGAGGTCAGCCAGGGAACGCTCGAGAGCATCTATGAGTTCCAGACGCTCATCTGCGAGCTGACCGGAATGGATGTGGCCAACGCGTCGGTCTACGACGGAGCGTCCGCCGTGGCGGAGGCGGCCCTCACCGCGGTCCGGATCACGAAGCGTCGGCGGGTGGCCGTGTCGGAGGCCGTCCATCCGCATCATCGCGCGGTTCTGAACGCCTACGCGCGGGGCGGGGGGATGGAGGTTGTCCGGGTTCCGGCCAAGGAGGGGGTGACGGATCCGGAGGCCGTCCGAGACCTATCGGACGCCGCCTGCGTGATTGTGCAGAACCCCACCTTCTTCGGGACGGTCGAAGCCGTCGGGAATCTGGTGGAGAGTGCTCATAAAAATGGAGCGCTGACCGTGGTGTCCTGCGATCCCGTTTCTCTGTCGCTCCTCGCTCCTCCGGGAGAGCAGGGCGCGGACATTGCGGTGGGCGAGGGCCAGGGTCTGGGTATTCCGATGGCGTTCGGCGGACCGCTCCTCGGGTTTTTCGCGTGCAGGGAACGGTTCCTGCGCCAGATGCCGGGTAGAGTCGTGGGCCGGACGGAAGACCGGGACGGAAATCCCTGTTTCGTCATGACGCTGCAGACGCGGGAACAACATATCCGAAGAGAGAAATCGACCTCCAACATCTGCACGAACCAGGCCCTGATGGCGCTGGCCGCCACGGTCTACCTCTCGGCCGTTGGCGAGCGGGGGTTTTCTCGCGTCGGCGAGCTGTGCCTGCAGAAGAGCCACTACGCCGCCGCGAAGATCTGTGAAGAGGAAGGGTTCTCGCTGCGCTTCGACGCTCCCTTCGTCAAGGAATTCGTTCTCCGGTGTCCGCCGAATGTTCATGCCCTGCTGGAGGCGCTTCGCCGGGAGGGCATTCTGGGGGGAATTCCGTTGGAGCCCTATCGTTCGGATTTGAAGAACTGCCTGCTCGTGGCGGTGACCGAGAGGCGAACGCGCGAGGACATCGACCGCTGGGTCGAGACTCTGGCGCGCGCTGCAAAAGAGCAGAGAAGCAGAAAATAGAAAATAGAAAATAGATCCCGGAAAGGGGCATGATAGAAAACAAACCGGAGTGATCCATGAGGACATTCATCACATGATTGAACCGACGATTTTCGAGCTTTCATCTGCGGGGCACGCGAGCGGGCTGCTGCCGGATCTTGACGTGCCCGAGGTCGCCCTGGACTCCATCCTGCCCGACTCGTGCCGCCGGAAGACGGCGCCCGGATTTCCGGAAGTGGGCGAGCAGACGCTGGCCCGCCACTTCGTGCGGCTTTCCAGCCTCAATCACCACGTGGACAAAGGATTCTACCCGTTGGGTTCGTGCACGATGAAGTACAACCCCAAGGTGAACGAGGTGGCCGCGTCGCTGCCCGGATTCACGGGGCACCACCCCCTGGCTCCCGAGTCCGTCTGCCAGGGAAGTCTTCACCTGATCCACGAACTGGAACGGCTCCTGTGCGAAATCACCGGCATGAAGGCGGTGTGCCTCCAGCCCTCGGCCGGAGCGCAGGGCGAGTTTCTGGGGCTGCTGGTGCTTCGCGCGTTTCACGAGAGTCGGGGACGGTGCCCGACCAAGGTCCTGGTCCCCGACACGGCCCACGGAACGAATCCCGCCTCGGTGGTCCTGGCGGGTTTCGAGCCGCAGACGGTTCCGTCGACCGCGGAAGGTGAGATCGATCTCGCGGCTCTGTCCGACGCCCTCGACGACGACGTCGCCGCGCTGATGGTGACCAATCCAAACACACTCGGGCTCTTTGAACGCCGAATCGTCCGCGTGGCGGAAATGGTCCACGAAGTGGGCGGCAAGGTGTACATGGACGGGGCCAACATGAACGCGCTGATGGGGATCGTGCGGCCCGGCGACCTGGGAATGGACGCGATGCATCTGAATCTGCACAAGACCTTCTCAACGCCTCACGGAGGCGGGGGTCCCGGATCGGGCCCGCTGGCCGTTGCCGAGGACCTCGAAGCCTTTCTGCCCGTCCCGCGCGTGGTGGAGGAAGACGGGCGGTACCGTCTGGATGACGACTCCCCCCAGTCGGTGGGGCGGATCCACAGCTGGTACGGGAATTTCCTGGTGATGGTCAAGGCGTTTACCTATCTGCGGGGACTCGGGCCCGAGGGCGTGAAAGAGGTGAGCGCGTCGGCCATCCTCAACGCCAACTACGCCATGAGAGCTCTGGAGGGAGTCTACGATTTGCCCTACCCGCGGATCTGCCAGCACGAGTTCGTTCTCTCCGCGGCCCGGCAGAAAGCCAAGGGCGTGCGGGCCCTGGACGTGGCCAAGCGTCTCCTGGACTACGGTTTCCATGCTCCGACCATGTACTTCCCTCTCGTGGTGGAAGAGGCACTCATGATCGAGCCGACGGAAACCGAATCCAGAGAAACCCTGGACGCGTTCATCGAGACGATGAAGAAGATTGCGGAAGAAGTCGAGACCCATCCCGAGGACGTCAAGGCCGCACCCTTGACGACACCCGTCCGGAGGGTGAACGAAGCCCAGGCGGCAAGGCGACTGGATCTTCGATGGAGAGAAACCTAGAGGAAAACGACCTGGACCGTTGGGCCGAGCGTGTGGTCCGAGCCGGGGTCTCGGCGCCGGCGGTCTTCCTGCTGGAACTGGGAAAGCCGCTCGCATTCATCGGGTCCCAGATGATGCTGCTCTGGGGCCCGATTGCTCACCTGCTTGTAGAACCCGAGCGCTATGATCGGTTCACTCGAAGCCTGGCCGATCGCGCCAAGTGGGAATCTCTGATTCGGCGAATCGAGGAGCTGGAAGCGCACTCGGATGAGTGATGCACAAGGCTGAGGGTGAACGGAAGGTCGGGCCGGTTTTCTCGGAGTCTGACGGGACAACGGGGCGCGTCGCATGAAGCGGATTCTGATCACCGACTGCGGATCCACGACGACCAAGGCAATCCTGATCGTAACGGGTGAGGGCGGCAGCCGTCTTGCGGCCCGTGGGGAAGCCCCTACGACGGTGGAGGCGCCGCACGAGGACGTGACTCGCGGAGTGCTGGGCGCCGTGGCCGATCTGGAATCCGCCGTTGGAGCGAGCCTCCTTCGGGAGGGCCGCGTTATGACACCCGGTTGCGGCGAGGCGGGCGTCGATCTCTACCTCTCCACATCGAGCGCCGGCGGCGGGCTCCAGATGGTGGTGGCCGGCGTCGTTCAGACCATGACGGCCGAATCCGCCGAGCGGGCGGCGTTGGGCGCGGGCGCGATCGTGATGGACACGCTGGCACTGAACGACGGGCGGTCCCCCCACGAACGGATCGAACGACTTCGCGAATTGAGACCCGACATGATTCTCCTCTCCGGCGGGGTCGACGGTGGGACGGTGACGCACGTCGTGGAACTGGCCGAGACCTTGGCCGCGGCCCGGCCCGCCGCGCGGCTTGGGGAATCCGCTCGGCTGCCGGTCATCTACGCCGGGAACCGGGACGCGCGAGGTCTCGTGGATGCGCGGCTTGGGGAGACAAGCCGCCTGTCCACGGTCGACAACATCCGCCCGACGATGGAGCGGGAGAATCTGGCCCCCGCCCGCCGGGCCATTCAGGCCCTCTTTGAAGAACACGTCATGGCGCACGCGCCCGGGTACGCAAGATTGGCGTCGTGGACGGGGGGACCCGTGGTGCCCACACCGGCGGCGGTCGGTTCGCTGATGCAGAGGCTGGCCCAATCCACCGGCCGAAATCTCCTGGGCGCCGACATCGGCGGCGCGACCACGGACGTGTTTTCCGTGGTCGGCGGTGTGTTCAACCGATCCGTGTCCGCCAATCTGGGAATGAGCTACTCGATCGCCAACGTTCTGGTGGCGGCCGGCGTGGAGAAGATTCGAAGGTGGCTGACCATCGAACTGGACCCCGAACGGATCAGGGACCTCATCCGCAACAAGATGGTGCGGCCCACCACCGTTCCACAGACGCTCGAGGATCTGCGTCTGGAGCAGGCGGTGGCGCGGGAGGCGCTTGGCGGCGCCCTGGCCGAGCACGTCCGGCTGGCGTCGGGATTGAAGGGGGCCCGGCTGGAGAGGACGATTTCGGATACCTTCGAACAACGGGCGTCGGGTGAGGGTCTCCTGGACATGATGGGCATCGATCTCATCATGGGAAGCGGGGGCATTCTCTCGCACGCGCCGCGCAGAGTCCAGGCCGCCGCCATGCTGATCGACGGATTCGGGCCGGAGGGCGTCACCGCGCTGGCGGTTGACAGCGTCTTCATGATGCCGCATCTGGGAATCCTGGCGGAGCACGAACCCGAGGTGGCGCTCGAGGTCTTTGGGCGCGATTGCCTCGTGCCGCTGGGAACTTGCGTGGCGCCGGCGGGACGCGGGCGGGCGGGAGAACCCTGCGTTCGAGTCACGCTCGAGGGGAATGCGCCGGAGGAGGTCGCCTACGGGGAGATCCGGCTTCACCGGCCCGCCTCGAATGAGACGTGCAAACTCACGGTGGAACCCGCCGGAGGATTTGACGTGGGGGCGGGTTCGGGAAGAACCGTGACGCGCGACGTCGAGGGAGGGCGAGTGGGGGTCATCGTGGACACGCGAGGCCGAAGGCCCATGGTCCAGCCCGAGGATTCCGAAGAGGGACGACGGACCCGCCTTCGCTGGGAAGAGAGTCTGAATCTGTATCCAAGGAACAGACCATAGAAAATAGACAATAGAGAATGGACTCCGGTTCGATTCGAATCTGTGAAATGTGTGGCTTGCTTTTCTGACCGACCGTAGCTTGTGTGGTGCGAGGATGGAAACCTACACTCAGGGGTTGATGGTCTCCGGGGGGATGCGGATCCGGCGCGAGCGGCGTCTTCCCGTCCCGGGCGAAGTGCGTGTTGAAAAGGGGCAACGCGTAGAGAGCGAAACGATTCTGGCGAGCGCGGAGCTTCCCGGGAAGGCCGAGGTGGTCAACGTCGCCGGAACGCTGGGCATTTCCCCCGGAGACGTCGAACGCTGCGCTCTCGTAAGGGAGGGAGACCGAATAGAAAGGGGAGGGGTCCTGGCGAGGTCCGCCGGTTTCCTGGGACTCTTCAAGACCAGTTGCGCGTCTCCCCTCTCGGGCCGGGTGGAATCCGTCTCGGCCGTGACCGGGCAACTGATCCTTCGAGGAGAGCCTTTGCCCGTCGATGTGACCGCCTACCTGGGCGGTGAGGTGGTCGAGGTGTTCCCCGGCGAAGGGGCCGCGGTGGAGACGGTGGGCGCCTTTGTCCAGGGGATCTTCGGGGTCGGGGGCGAGGCGTGGGGTCCGGTTTGCGTGCGGACCCAAGACGGCCAGGAGTGTCTGGACGCGAGCGGTCTGGACGAGAGTTGCCGCGGCGGCATCGTCGTCGGCGGGCGGGGTCTTTCGCCCGGATGCGTGGAGAGAGCGGCGGCTCTGGGGATTCGGGGTCTGGTGGTGGGAAGCATCACGGACAGGGATCTTCGCGCGCTTCTCGGCTATGATCTGGGAAGCGCCATCACGGGTTCCGAGGCGGTTCCGGCGACCCTGGTGATCACAGAGGGATTCGGGGACCTGGCCATGGCCGACGCCACTTTCGAGGTTCTCCAATCGTGTGACGGAAGGAGCGGGTCGATCCACGGCAAGACCCAGATCCGGGCGGGCGTGATTCGCCCCGAAGTGGTGGTTCCCACGATCGCCGGGGCCGGCATGGCCGCGCCGCGCCCCGAAGTCCGAGGTACACTCGGCGTAGGGGTTCGCGTTCGGGGTGCTCGCGAGCCTTTCTTCGGGCGGGTGGGCAGGGTAACCGAACTTCCCGAGGAACCTGTAAAGTTGGAAACGGAGGCCGAGGTGAGAGTCGTGCGCGTGGTCTTTGAAGATGGACGCGAGGCCCTGGTGCCGCGAAACAACGTCGAAGCGATCTGAATACGCGGGGGATGTCATGGTGGACGAGAGCAGAAGTCAGGGATCGGACCCGTTGGACGTAATCTTCAAGCCTTCGTCGGTGGCCGTCATCGGCGCCTCGCGCCATCCGGGTTCCATCGGTTACCAGATCCTGGATAACCTCGTGACCTTTGGTTTCAAGGGCAAGGTGTTCCCGATCAACCCGTTCGCAGACGCCATTCACTCCTTCAAGTGCCACGCGTCGGTGCTCGACATCGCGGATGCGATCGACCTCGCCGTCGTCGTGGTGCCCAAGGATCGGGTGTTCGAGGTCGTCGACCAGTGCGGGGAGAAGGGAATCCGGGGCCTGGTCGTCATCAGCGCCGGGTTCAAGGAGGTGGGGGGCGACGGCGTCGCCCAGGAACAGAAGTTGCTGGAGCAGGTGCACCGCTATGGTATGCGCATGGTGGGGCCCAACTGCATGGGGGTGTTCAACGCCGATCCGCAGGTTTCGCTCCATGCGACGTTTGCGCCCGTCCACCCCCCCGCGGGAGACGTTGCGTTCATGTCCCAATCGGGCGCCCTGGGCGTGGCGATTCTCAACGTGGCCCGGGAGATGAACATCGGCTTTTCGTTCTTCGCCTCCGTGGGCAACAAGGCCGACATCGGCGGAAATGAGCTTCTGGCATACTGGGAAGATGATCCCCGGACTCGCGTGATCGCTCTGTACCTGGAGTCCTTCGGCGACCCTCGTGTGTTCACGCCGCTGGCTCGACGGATTGCCCGGAAGAAACCTCTGGTCGTGGTTAAGTCCGGAACCTCGGAGGCGGGCGCCCGGGCGGCGTCGTCGCACACCGGCGCCCTGGCGGGGCGGGACATCGCCATAGACGCCCTGTTGAACCAGTGCGGCGTCTTGAGGGCGCAGTCCATCGAGGAGATGTTCCACACGATCCAGGCTTTCACGCGATGCCCGCTCCCGGAGGGGAACCGGGTCTGCGTCTTGACCAACTCCGGAGGGCCGGCCATTCTGGCGACCGACGCGTGCGAAGAATACGGGCTGGAGATGGGGGCGCTGGCCGAGGAGACGAAGGAGAGTCTGCGGAAGATCCTGCCGGCCGAGGCGAGCGTCATCAACCCGGTGGATATGATCGCCAGCGCCGACCATCAAACCTACCGGGCTTGCCTGGACGTGATCTTGAATGACGCCGAAGTCGACATGGCGATGGTGATCTTCGTGCCTCCGATGATGATCAATCCCATCGACGTGGCCACGGCGGTCACGGAAGTCACCCGGGCGCACAAGAAGCCCGTCCTGGGCGTCTTCATGGCGCTGGAAGAGTTCTACGAACAGCTGCCGAAGGAGGTACCGGACCATCCGCCGCTGTTCTTCTTTCCCGAGCCTGCGGCGCGCGTCTGTTCGGATCTCTACCGGTACAGTCAGATGCGGAAGCGGCCCGAGGGATTCACTCCCGACTTCGAGGTGGACCGCGAGCGGGTGACGGGACTGCTGGCCGGCGCCCGGGGAGGGGAGGGCGGGTACCTTTCGATGGAAAATGCCTTTGCCGTGCTGGCCGCCTACGGAATCCCGTCCTGTGCAATGAGCCGGGTGGGAAGTTCGGACGATGTGGCCGGGGCGGCGGCCGAGATCGGTTTCCCGGTAGCCGTAAAAGCCGGCGGCGCGGGCATTGTGCACAAGTCCGACGTCGGGGCGGTGGTTCTGGATCTTCGAAGCAAGGAGGACGTCGAGGTGGCGGTGGCGGGGATGAAGCGGAACCTGGAATCACACAATCTGCTTTCCGAGCTCGACGGATTCGTGATTCAGGAGATGACCGAGTGCGGCCAGGAAGTCATCATCGGAATGAGCACGGACCCGCTCTTCGGCCCTCTTCTCATGTTCGGAATGGGCGGGAAGTACGTTGAGGTCTTCAAGGATGTTGTGTTCCGTCCGGTTCCCATCACCGACGTCGACGCCTGGGAGATGGTGGGAGCGGTCCGGGGTCTCCCGATCCTGAAAGGGGTGCGGGGGGAGAAGGGGGTCGATCTTTCGACGATCGTGGAAATGCTCCAGCGGGTTTCCCGGCTCGTGGCCGACTTCCCCGAGATTGCGGAACTCGACATCAATCCCTTCATGGCGTGTCCCGATCGCGCGGATTCGAAGATCGTTGACGCTCGGATCCGGATCGTCTCGGACGAACCCGCATCGAAGTAGCCGGGCATCTGCGAATGGGCGAATAGGCGGTGAAACCGAGGAAGCAAGCCACAGATTTCACAGATTCTACAGACGGGAATCGAACGCCCTGCGGGCGCCCATCCGGGAACCCGACTTCCTTGACACTTGCCCTCGTCACTTGCCCTTCAATTCAGAACTTAGAACTCGTCTTGCACCACAGAGATCAGCCCGCCGCCTCCCAATCCATGGACAGTTTCTTCCCGCTCGCCGCGCAGTCACGGAGGTAGAGGTTGATCAGGGTTTCATAGGGGATCCCCGTTTCCCCGGCCATTGCCTGAAAGTAGTCGATCGTGGCCCGGTCGAGACGAATCGTGACCTGACGCTTCAGGCGCCAGGATGTGGCATTGCAGGATTCGCCCCCAAGACAGTCGGAGAGAAAGGCATCGGTTTGTCCTCTAGCGGTCTCGGGCGGGCGTGACAGCGCAACGCCACAATGGCACGTGTGGCCGACAGTGTGTCATTAACACCTGTCATATTGACATAACAATCTCCTCAGAATTCTCATTCATCCCCAGCATGAAGCCCGCGACTCCGGTTTTTCAAATCATTTTAAGGCAATTATTATAATAAGTTAGAGTGTCACACTCGCCAGCGTTCTCCGGTTCCCACAAGATTGGCACGCAAGGTGCAATAGGTTCTGGGCGAGTGGCGAAAGGGATGGGTAAGGGGTCGAGGATGAGTCAGGGAAAGAGGAAGAGGATCATTGGTACGTAGACAGTCAAAACAGGAGGTGTTCGAGATGTTGGTGAAATGGAGGCCCAGGTTCGGAATGTCACGGCCGGATGAGTTCGATCGGTTCTTCGACGACGTCTTCAACGTGTGGCGGGGCTCGGGCGGTGAGAACCGTTCGTGGATGCCGAGCGTCGACGTGGTCGAGGAGAACGGAGACTACGCGTTCAAGGCCGAGCTGCCGGGAATGAAGAAAGAAGACATCGACGTCCTCTTCGACCACGGCGAGCTGGTGATCAAGGGCGAGCGGAAGTGGGAGGATGAGGATAAGAAGGAGAACTACCGCAGAATCGAGAGGCGGTACGGCAAGTTCGAGAGACGCTTCGTACTTCCCGACGAGGTGAACTCGGATGACGTGAGGGCCGAGTACAAGGATGGCGTGCTGAGCGTGGTGGTGCCGAAGATCGAGGCGCCGAAGCCTAAGCAGATTTCCGTAGAAGTGAAGTAGCAGGGGTGCGCCGAGACTATCGGTGCAGGGATGGCAGGCCCCCGTTCCCGGAAACGTCAAACCGGGAACGGGGGCGCAAGTGCTTGTCGATGACGGGATTCCTTTCGGGGTTTTGTTCTGGACACGATGCGGCTTCATTGTCCATAGTAAAACGGGTGAATCGTAGACAATTCATGACCGGTATCTAACGAGACACAGTCAGACAGGGGGAAAGCCAAATGGGTAAGGTTATTGGAATCGATCTGGGAACCACAAACTCCTGCGTGGCGGTGATGGAAGGGGGAAAGCCCCTGGTCGTCGCCAACCAGGAGGGCCACCGAACCACGCCTTCGGTCGTGGCCTTTGCAAAGGACGGCCAGCGGCTCGTCGGGCAAGTGGCCAAACGTCAGGCCGTCACCAATCCCAAGAACACGATCTACTCGATCAAGCGCTTCATGGGGCGGCAGTTCGACGAGGTGTCGAGCGAGATTCAGACGGTCGCGTACGAGGTCGGACGAGGCTCGTCGGGAGGCGTGGTGGTCAAGGCGGCCGACAAAGAGCTGACGCCGCCCGAGATCTCCGCGATGGTGCTTCAGAAGATGCGCCAGACGGCGGAGGATTACCTGGGCGAGAAGATTACCGAGGCGGTGGTCACCGTACCTGCGTACTTCAACGACTCACAGCGGCAGGCGACCAAGGATGCCGGACGGATCGCCGGTCTTGACGTCAAGAGGATCATCAATGAACCGACGGCTGCCTCGCTAGCCTACGGGCTCGACAAGAAGAAGAACGAGAAGATTGCCGTCTACGATCTGGGCGGCGGGACCTTTGATGTCTCCATTCTCGATATCGGGGACGGTGTGTTCGAGGTTAAGTCGACCAACGGCGATACGCATCTGGGGGGGGATGACTTCGACCAGCGGATCATCGATTGGATGGTCTCGGAGTTCAAGAGCCAGGAGGGGATCGATCTGTCGAAGGACCCCATGGCCCTACAGCGCCTGAAAGAAGCCGCCGAGAAGGCCAAGTGTGAGCTGTCGACTACGGCGGAGACCACGATCAACCTGCCGTTCGTTACGGCGGACGCGAACGGCCCCAAGCATCTGGTGATGAATCTCACTCGGGCCAAGTTCGAGCAGTTGGTGGAAGATCTGATCGAGCGGACCGTCGGGCCCTGCAAGAAAGCCATGGCGGACGCCGATCTCCAGCCGTCCGAGATCGATGAGGTGATTCTGGTCGGCGGCTCGACTCGAATCCCGAAGGTTCAGGAGACGGTCAAAGGTCTCTTCGGGAAGGACCCCAATAAGGGTGTGAACCCGGACGAGGTCGTTGCCGTGGGCGCGGCCATTCAGGGCGCCGTGCTGACGGGCGACGTTCAGGACGTGCTTCTTCTCGACGTGACCCCGCTGTCTCTTGGAATCGAAACCCTCGGTGGCGTCATGACGAGACTCATCGAGAGAAACACCACGATCCCGACGTCAAAGAGCCAAATCTTCTCGACCGCGGAGGACAGCCAGACGACCGTGGACATCCACGTTCTCCAGGGAGAGCGTCAGATGTCCCTCGGAAACAAGACGATCGGGAGATTCCAGCTCACGGGGATTCCCCCGGCACCCCGCGGCATGCCGCAGGTCGAGGTGAGTTTCGACATCGATGCCAACGGGATTCTCCAGGTTTCGGCGAAGGACAAGGCGACGGGGAAAGAACAGTCGATCAAGATCCAGGCGTCCAGTGGTCTGAGTGAGCAAGAGATCGAGAAGATGGTCAAGGATGCGGACGCGCACGCGGATGACGATCGCGCGCAGAAGGAGGCCGCGGAGATTCGGAACAACGCCGACCATCTGGTCTATCAGACCGAGAAACTGCTGAAAGAATCCGGTGACAAGATGGACGCGTCGTCACGGGCGGCTTTGGAGAAGGCGACCGAGGAAGCCAAGGAGGCGTTGAAGGCATCCGACATCAACCGGATCAAGTCGGCGACCGAAGCCCTGACCCAGGCCTCGCAGGCTGCAGCCAAGGTGATGTACGAGCAGGCCGCCGAGGCCGGTGCCGGGCCGGGTGCCGGGCCAGGCGCCGGAGGGCCGGGCCAACCGCCTCCGGGCGGCGAGCCCTCGGGGGAGAAGGAGAAGGAACAGGCCGTCGACGCCGATTTCGAGGTCGTCGACTAGGTCCGTAGGTAGAAGAGAGCGTCTGCAGAGAGGGGGTCCGATCGGGCCCCCTCTACCGCATCAGTCATAACTGGCTCTGGGATGCGGTAGGTGATTTCGACCTCCAACCGCTCCGGAAGCTCCCTCGATGCCTCCCGATTCGATCCTTCCTCCATGACCGCTCCAATCCCCTCAGAACTCCTCCCAACATCTTACTACCCTCAACCAATGGAGTGTCCAAAGAAATTGGGGGCGCCATGGGGGATAGAATGAGGTTGCTCTACACTCCGCGGGCCCGTTACACTGATATCAGGGTGGCGCGGGCGATACGCGGAGGCCGGCTTGCTGAACGGGGGAGCAGCGGAAGATCGGGGAGAAACCGCCGGAGGCGGCGTCCGACTCCACGTGCTCCGGATCTCCGTCGTTGCACTCCCTCTCCTGGTCTATCTCCTGACCCTGTGCCCGACGATCGGCCCCGGCGACGGCGCGGAGCTGGCCACGTCGGGCGCCCTTCTGGGGGTTTCGCATCCCACGGGCTATCCCCTCTACACGTTGATCTCAAGACTTTTCGTCGCCGCGATTCCGTGGGGCACGGCCGCGGCGAAAGTCAATGTGGTTTCCGCGGTCTTCGCCGCCCTTGCGCTGTTTTTCCTTTTCGAGGTCTTGCGGACACGGCTGAAATCGGGGTGGAGCGCGTGGCTGGCCTGTCTCGCGCTGGCGTTTTCGAGGTCGTGGTGGCTGAGCTCGGTCACGGCGGAAGTCTATGCCATGGGCGCGTTCTTCCTGACCCTTCTGCTATGGATGGGTCTGGGTCCGGCTGGAGGGTCGCGGTCGAGGGTGACGGTCCTCTGTGCATATGTCTTCGGAGTTGCGCTGACGCACCACGTGACCATCCTGCTGGCCGCTCCTTTCGTCCTGCTCTCCATCTTTCCCGATCTTCGCAGGGACAGAAGGTTGGTCCTGGTCTGCCTGACGGCCCTGCTTGTCCCCCTGACGCTCTACGCCTACATCCCGATTCGAGCCGGACTATCCCCACCTTTTGTTTTCGGGGATGCGCGCGGCTGGTCGGGGTTGTGGCGACATCTCACGGCCTCGGGGTATCGGGGGAATCTCCTGCCGGCGGGATGGGAGACGCTCGTGTCCGGTGCCCGTTCGCTTCCCGGCTACCTGGGCGAAGGGATTCCGGTGTTTCTCATCTGGGCGCCCTTCCTCGGGATGATCGATCTCTGGCGGAGGCGGGTGCGTCTCCTCGGGTGGCTGGTCGTCCTGGCAGGGCCGTACCTCGTTTTCTCGCTCGCCTACGCCATCCCCGATATCAGTGCCTACTTTCTGCCCGTCCACGTGGTGCTGGCGGTGCTGGCGGCGGCCGGGTTCCGATGGATCTTGGAGATGGCCTGCCGGGCGGGCGGTTCGTCGAGTGGTGGGCGGGCTCGACTTCCCCGAGTCGCGGCATCGCTGGCGTTGGCGGGTGCGGTGTCGGGCGTGTTCTTCTGGAATTTGCCCTGGTGTGACCGGAACCATCACCGAATTGCCGAGGCCTACGGACGGGCGCTCCTCGACACGGCGGAACGGATGACGAATGGGCGGGCCACGCTCTTCGCTCTGGGCGATCACGCCGTGTTTCCCCTCGCCTATCTTCAGCGTGTCGAACATCGCGCGCCCCGGGTAACGGTGTATGACCAGTCCGGAACGATCCTCGACGATGTTTACGGGGACCGGGGCCTGGAGGGCCCGTCTCCGGACCGGTCGAGGCGTGCAGCCATCGAACGGGAGATCGTGGCCGAATCCCCGGGATCCGTGTTCTTCTCTCAGAGAGAGAAGGTGGCGAGCGGCATGGAGGTTCCCGTTCGGCCCGTCGGACTCCTGTTTCAGCCCAGGGCCCAGCCACTTCCTTCAGACGTCCAGGAAAGCCTGTGGGGTTCTTACGAGTTTCCGGACATGCGCGATCCGCATCTCTACGCGGACATCTCCTCGAGGGTGATCGGCGGCGTCTACTTTCAGCAGGCGGCCCTCGTCGCCATCGAAAGCGGAGACGCGCTTCGCGCGCTCGAGGCGGTGAGAACCGCCGGCGACGTCGCGGCGGATGTCGCCGCCGTGCAGGCCCGACAGATTCAGCTGTATCTCTCGCTGGGCGACAGGGACGGCGCCGTCCGCTCGGCTCGCGAGGCGGTCCGCCTTCTACCCGGTTCACCGTGGGCGCTCAACAATCTCGGGAGCGTGTATGCTCTGGTGGGGCGGTGGGAGGAGGCAAAGGCGGTGTTGCAAGGGGCGCTTCGAATGGCTCCGGATTTTGCGGCCGCCCGTGCGAATCTGGGTTCGGTCTCTTTTGGAATCGGGCGCCCGGCCGATGCGGTGGCGGATCTCGAGAGAGCGTTGACGATGGACCCGTCGATGGTGAACGCCCGGTACAACCTGGCGCTCGCTCTCTGGAAAACCGGAAAGCCCGAGGAGGCCACGGTCCAGCTGTCGCGACTTCTGGAGGTCCTGCCACGCCACGAACCGTCACTCCGCCTCATCGAGTCCCTGCAAAACGGCGGGGGCATTCCTCCGGGAGCCGCCATGCGGTTGACGTTCACGTATTGAGAAGGCGACCCGGCGACAAGACGGCGGAAGAGGAACATAGACAGAAGGCAGCGGGGAGAGGGAGAGTCTCGCTCATACTATTCAGATTGACTTTTCGCCGGGCAGCGTCTACCTTGAACGCGAGACCATCTTCGGGTGCGCATGCGTGATCCGATTGCTCGAACCATCAGCCAAAGCGGGGTACGTCGATGTCGGTTTCTCCTCAGCACGTAACGGATGACACCTTCGAAGCGGAAGTTGTGAAGTCGGATCTGCCGGTCGTGGTCGATTTCTGGGCCCCATGGTGCGGCCCCTGCCATATGATCGCCCCGTCGCTTGAAGAGATTGCCAAGGAGTACGAGGGCAAGGCGAAAGTGGCGAAGGTGAATGTGGACGACAGTCAGCAGACGGCGATGAAGTTCGGGATCCGCAGCATTCCCACGGTACTCTTCTTCAAGGGCGGAAGTGTGTCGGATCAGGTGATCGGCGCGGTCCCCAAGGAGGAACTCAAAAGAAAGCTCGACAACCTGCTGGGGTAGCGGGCCGGAACGGAGTTGGCTTGTCGAAGCGTCTCTATCAGATCGATCCGTACCGGACGACATTTGAATCGGCGGTCATTCGCAGGTTTCCCGAGGGCGAAAGGGTGGGTATCGTCCTTGAGGAGACCTGTTTTTATCCGACCTCCGGGGGGCAGTACGCGGACGGGGGAACGTTGGGTGGAGAACGGGTGGAAGACGTCCGCCAGGACGGCGAGGAGATCGTGCATGTTCTCACCTCAGACCCGAGCGGCGATCGCCTCGTGGGAAAGATCGACTGGACCCGGCGGTTTGACCATATGCAGCAGCACTCGGGACAACACGTCCTCTCGCAGAGTTTCCTTCGAATCCTGAACCTCAATACCGTGTCGGCCCACCTGGGGGCGGAAGCATCGACGGTGGAGCTCCCCGCCGAGAACCTCACTCGCGACGATCTGAACAGAGTGGAGACCGAAGCCAACGGGATCGTATTGGAGTGCCGGCCGATCCACGCTCTCGAGGTGTCCGTCGACGAAGCGCGGGCCAGGGGTGTTCGAAAGCTGCCCGAGCGCAGCGGGAATCTCAGAATCATCGAGGTGGCGGACTACGACCTCTCTGCCTGCGGCGGAACGCACTGCCGATCGACGGGCGAGATCGGTCTCATCAAGATCGCCGGTACCGAGCGAATTCGAAAGCAAACGAGGGTGGCGTTCCTGTGCGGATGGCGGGCCCTGGAAGATTACCGGAGCCGTTGGCGGTGGTTGGAGGAAGCCGCCCGAGCGGTGGGGCGGGGAGCTTCGGATCTTCCCGGGGAGGTTCGGAAACTGATGGAGGACGCCGCCCGGCGGAAGAAAGAGGCCACTCGTCTGGAGGAAGAGATCCTGGGGTATCGGGCGCGTTCACTCCTGCCGGACGCGCAGAAGGTCGGAGGCGTCCGACTGGTCGCCGTGATGGCCCAGGACCTTTCGCCCGAGGCCCTGTCTACTCTGGCCGGGCGCCTGGTGTCGAGCCCGGGCGTTGTCGCTCTTCTGGGATGCGCCGGTGAGAAGGGCCATCTGGTCGCTGCGCGCTCGGAGGATGTGGATGTCGACATGAGCCGGCTTCTTCAAGATGTGCTGTCCGGGCGCGGGGGGCGGGGTGGGGGAACGCCGGTGTTCGCGCGCGGAGGACTGGACCGGGGACGGGTAAAAGCCACACTCGAGGACCTTCGAAGTCTCGTCGAGAGCCGGATCCCGACGGAGTCCTGAGGGTGACCCCGCCGGTTGGGATGAGCATGGAGAAGGGCCGGCGGCACAGAATGGGGTTGTGACGCGCGAGGATGGAGAAAGGCCGGTGGCACACAATGGTGGTTGACGTTGCCCTGGTGCGGGCCCCCGACTACGACGAGCGCACGGTTCGGCCCGCCGTCAAGACGGTCCTGGATCTCATGGGCGGACTCGAATCCTTTGTCCGCCCCGGAAGCCGTGTCCTCATCAAGCCGAATCTGCTTGCAGCCAGAGAACCGGATCGAGGAGTGACCACACACCCGGCGGTGGTCAGGGCCGTGGTCGAGGAGGTCAGGCGCGTAGGCGGCGTGCCGTGGGTGGGGGACAGTCCCGGCGGTGCGGCGCGCGGCGTCGATCGAGTGCTGACGAACACGGGGATCAAGGTTGCGGCCCTCGAAGGCGGCGCGGAGATCATGAACTTCGAGGCCTCGGGCGCGGAACGTCGAAGCGTCAACGGATCCGCCTACTACGTGGCGAGGCCGGCTCTCCAGGCGGACTGTGTGATCAATCTTCCGAAGCTCAAGACTCACTCGCTTGTCCTGTATACGGGCGCCGTGAAGAACATGTTCGGCGTCATTCCTGGGTTCAGAAAGGCCGAGTACCATCGAGACCATCCCCGACCCGACGATTTCTCCCACACGCTGGTGGATATCTTCTCCCTCGTACCGCCGACGCTGAACATCATGGATGGAATCCTGGCGATGGAGGGGAAGGGGCCCTCCTCGGGAACCCGCCGTTGGGTCGGATACCTGGCGGGCTCCGCGGATGCCGTAGCTCTGGACGCCGTCATGACGCACGTCCTGGGATTCGGGCCGGGCGAGGTCGAAACAACGGTGGAGGCGGCCCGGCGAGGGTTGGGCCAGGCCGATCTTGCCCGGATTCGCGTGTTGCCGGAACCGCTCGACGGATTTCGGATCCCGGATTTCGACCTGCCCTCCAACCGGCTGATGAAACTGATTCCCAAGGGGCTGGTCGATCTATTGAGTCCTTGGCTGTGGATCCGCCCGCGAGTGGACGCGTCCAGGTGCACGCGTTGCGGAACCTGCGTCGAGAACTGCCCAACCGGAGTCATGGAATGGGTGGACAACGGAATCCACATCGACTACGACGGTTGCATCAAGTGCCTCTGCTGCGACGAACTTTGCCCTGCAGAAGCCGTGGAACAGGAGCGCGGCTGGCTTGCCAGAAAAATCCACTGAGGCGCGGTGTTCTTGAGCGGAGTGCGCATGTCAAACCGAAGGCCGCAGCTGTTTACCCCGGGGCCCGTAGAGGTCGCGCCGGAACTGGTCGAGGCGGCTGGCTTCATCGTGCACCATCGTTCGCTGCTTTTCAGACATGTGATGGCGAGTGTTCGCCGGTCGCTCCGTCCGTTCTTCGGTACCGAGGGGGACATCATTCTCCTCGCGTGTTCGGGTTCGGGTGCCATGGAGGCGGCGGTGTCCAATTTCGTCTCGCCCGGAGATCGGGCTCTCGTGATTCGCACGGGCAAGTACGGATCTCGGTGGGGTGAACTCTGCAAAGCCTACGGAGCGGCCGTGGAGTGGATGGACGTGCAACCCGGCGAGGCCGTTCGGGCGGACGAGGTACGGCGGCGGGTGGAGGGTTGGGCGCCCCGGGCGGTTCTTGGGGTCCATGTGGAGACGTCCACGGGAGCGCGGAACGACATCGAAGCGGTGGCCCGTGCGGTGAGCGGGCGCGCCACCCTGATTGTCGACGTCATCTCCAGCCTGGGCGTCCATGAGATTCGAATGGACGAATGGGGAATCGACGTGGCGGTCGGCGCGTCACAGAAAGGCCTGGGACTGCCCCCGGGACTTGGTTTCGTTGCACTGGGCGGGCGAGCGCTTCGGCGGATGGCCGATTCGAGGTCGCCCCGGTACTACTTCGATCTCAGGAAGTACGTCGCGGCGGCGGGGCGGGACGAGACTCCGTTCACGGCGCCGGTCGGCCAGATCGCTGCGTTGAGGTGCGCTCTCGATCAAGCGAAATCGCCTGGACAGTCCATTCGCCGCTATGCGCGCGCGGCTGCGGCCGTGCGTGCGGGCGTGCGGGCGCTGGGACTGGACCTGTACCCGGAGGTTTCCTCCAACGCCGTTACCGTTTTCCGCGTGCCGGAACACATGGATGCGACGCGGCTCGTGCACGTTCTGGAAGCGAAACACGGGATTCGGATTGCGCACGGGCAGGGCGAGCTCCGGGGACGCATACTACGGCTCGGGCACCTGGGCCGGTTTGAGGACGAGGATCTGGTTCGTCTGTTTGAGGGGCTGGAGGCGGGGCTCCAGGAGTGCGGGGTGCGCGTGGCTCGAGGGGGCGGCGTTCGAGCCGTGCAATCGGCGCTTGCGGGTTTCCCGGGGAGATCGGCCGATGGATCTTAGAGAGAGATTGAAGCGGGTTTTCGAACTGTGCGATCCTCTGCCGGAAGCGCTCTTCTTCGAGAGCGGATCGCATGGCTGCAGGGATCCCAATTTCTTCTACGTGACCGATTTCCAGTGGGGAACCCTGACCGGGGCCACGGCCGTCCTGCGTCCGGGCGAGCGCCCGATGCTGATCAGTTCGATCATGGAGGCAGAGAGCGCCCGGAGGGATCGAGACGTCGAGGTCATCGTCACTCGCAACCGGCGCGAACACGACGCTGCGATCGCCGATACGCTGGGTTCGCACGAGCGGATCGGGTACAACCCCTACGGGCTCTGTACCGCTCGGTTCCGGTCTCTCACGGATCTCCTCCCCGGCGCGAAGTGGGTGGACGTATCTTCCTCCCTCGCGCGCGCCCGACGGATCAAGGATTCTGAGGAGATCTCTCGAATTCGCAAGGCCTCGGAGATGAGCGCCCGTGTGATGGAGGACGTCCCGATTCTTCTGGAAGAAGGCATGCAGGAGAAGGATCTGGCCGCGGAGATCAACTACCGGTTGCAGAAGGACGGCGCGGACGGGTTTGCCTTCAGCACCATCGTTGCCTTCGGGTCCAACGCGGCCGAACCCCATCACCAGCCCACCGAGGCGATTCTGACGCCCGGCTCCCTGGTTCTTGTCGATTTGGGGGCGCGACACCGGCGGTACTGCGCGGATCTCACGCGCACGTTCGCCTTCGGCGATGTAGGAAAAGCGGGGATGCGGATGCACAGTGTCGTATCCGAGGCCCAGAGCGCGGCACTGGCGTGCGTGGGGCCCGGCAGGCATGGGGCGAAGGCCCACGAGGCGGCCGAGCACGTGGTGGCCAGGAGTGAGTTCACGGGCCGATTCATCCATGCCGTGGGGCACAGCGTCGGGCTTGAGGCGCAGGACGGAATGGTCCTGCACGCGCATGCCGATTTCACGATCGAACCCGGTATGGTATTCGCCGTTGAGCCTGGAGTCTACGTTCCGGGACAGGGAGGCGTGCGGATCGAGGATACGGTTCTGGTCACCGAGAGAGGCGCGGAAACGTTGACACGGGTGTCCAGGGAGCTGACAGGCGCCCGCACCTAGCCCGAGCGCGTCCGCCGGCATGGGGAGAAAGAACACCGTGAAAGACAGTCATCCCGAGAACAAAACACCCTCCACGTCCCCGCCCAGGCGTCGAGCGCCGGACCAGGATCCTCCGCCGTCCGGCCCCCGGGGAATGCATACGGACCTCAATCTGCGCCTCCGTGATCAGATTCGAGAGAACCACCTGCTGTTTGAACTCGGGAGCCGAATCAGCTCCTCGCTGGATCTCCAGGAGGTCTTGGGGCATATCCTCGATGTCGTCGACCAGCTGGTTTCCTATGACGCGGCGTGCGTCTACCTTCTCGACGAGATGGGCGAGGAAGTGGCGTCGGTTACGGAACGAGGTTATCGAGAGGGCAAGGAAGAGGAGCTCCGGCTCAAGATCGGAACCGGGATCGTGGGGTGGGTGGCCATGACGGGCCAGGACACGATCGTGGCGGACGTGCGGAAGGATCCCCGGTACCGCATGGCCCGGAAGCGGACCCGATCGGAGATCGTGGTGCCCATCCGGAGCGGCAACGACATCCTGGGCGTCCTCAACCTCGAGTCGGACGACGTCGACGCCTACGACTACGACGATCTTCGTCGCTTGACGGGTTTTGCGGCGCAGGCCAGCATCGGCATTCGAATGGCGAAGCTCTATTGCGAGATGGAAGAGAAGCGGCGGATGGAGCAGGAGATCGCGGTTGCCCGCCAGGTTCAGCGTCACTTCCTCCCGGACCGGGATCAGGAGATTCCCGGCTACGATGTCTCCGGTTTGAACGTGACCTCGCTGGAAGTGAGCGGCGACTACTACGACTTCATCCAGGTGGCTCCTGGCCAGCTGGGGATTGTGATCGGAGACGTATCGGGCAAGGGCATTCCGGCCGGACTCCTGATGGCCTCGTTGCGCGCCGGGCTTTTGGCGGAAGTCCGGAACAACTACGCGATCCGCACCATCCTCACCAAAGTCAACCGCCTGCTCTGGGAGAGCAGTGAGCTTGCGGAGTACGTTACCGCCGTCTACGGCGTGCTGGATCTCGAGCGCAGGGTTTTCACCTACACCAATGCGGGACACAATCCGCCGATGCTTATCCGTGACGGAGAACCCACCCGCGAGCTGAGCGCGGGAGGGATGATTCTCGGAGCCTTCGCTGAAGCCGCGTATGTGGAAGAACAGGTCCAGCTGGAGGCCGGCGATATCCTGGTCTTCTATACGGACGGAGTCACCGAGGCCTCGTCGCCGGACGGAACGATGTTCGAGACGGAGGGCCTGGAAGCCGTATTGCGAAAGAACGCCCATCTTTCGGCGAAGGCCATGTGCTATACGATTCGGGGAGAGATCCGGAGGTTTACGGACCGCGAGGCTCTCGGGGACGATCTTACCCTGGTCGTCGTGAAGGTCCTGGGATGAAAACCGCCGCCGCCAGGCCCGAGCAGGACATCCGTGCGGCCATTCACCGATGGGCCCGAACGTTGTTCGAGGCGGCAGCCGCGTTCGCCGATTCTCCGCCGGACCTCAGCCTGGCCGTGATCACCACGATTCTGGGTTGGCGAATCCTCGCCGAACGATCTCCCCGGTCGCTCCGGGTGGGAGATATCCGCGGCGTTGGGGATCTGCTCGCCATGGCGGAGAATCTGGATGGCGACCTTGCGGCGGATTTGCGGGGCGCCTCCGGAACCGAAACACCGGCGTCCTTTGACGGGCGTGTTGCGGACGTGTGGAGACAGACCGGCGATTGCTCGCTCTCCCCGTCCCGACTGGACATTCTCGGAATCGCCTACCAATCCATACTGGCTTGTTCGGATGCGGCCTCGGGGCACAGATCCCGGAAACTGGGCGGTGTCTTCTACACTCCGCCGGAGGTCGTCGAGATGATCGTTCGACTCACGCTGGCGACGGGACGGGGATCCGTAGAAGCGCCCACGGTTCTGGATCCGGCGTGTGGTTCGGGTGCCTTCCTCCTGGGAGCTTACGCGCAACTCGCCCGCCGGGGGGCGGCGCTTGCCGCGAATGAGAGAGCCGGTCTGATCAAGGCTTCGATCTTCGGAATCGACGCCGATCCACGAGCGGCCCGGCTCGCGCGGATCAACTTGAAGCTCGCGGCGCGGGCGGCCCGGGAACGGTCGCGGCTCCGCGGCCTGGAGGACATTGTCTCCCGGCGGATTATCACGGGATCGTCGCTGGACGAGCCGGGACGCACTCGCCCGGTTCCCTCGGCCGTCGAGCGGTCGTTTCCGGAGGTGATGAACCGCGGTGGGTTTGACGTCGTCATCGGCAATCCTCCTTACGTGAAGAACAAGGATCTCGACCCAAAGCGGAAGCGGCTCTGGAGAAAAGTCTATGGATGTGCGCGTGGACAGTACGACCTGATGGTGCTGTTCTTGGAAAAGGGGATGGAAGTCTTGAGACCGGGTGGGCGGATGGGGTTCCTGGTCTCCAACAAGTTCATGACGGCCGACTACGGGAGGGCGATCAGAGATCGGATCCTAAGCACATGCCGCATCGAGGAAATCGTCGACCTCTCGGGGGCGGGCGTGTTCCGAGGAACGGCCATCTACCCGTCGATTCTCGTCGTTCGCAAGACGGTCTCGTCGGGCAGGCCGCGGGGAAGCGTATTGCTACGGGACGGGGTGGTGGATCTTGCAAGACGGAGTGGAGGGAATCGGATCCCGCAGTCGTTCTTCTACGAGCGGCCGGGGAGGATTCTGACCACCTCGATCACTCGACCCCTCGTCCGGTTGCTGGAGAAGATCGAGACACGATCAACCCCGCTCGGCGGCATCGCGGTCGTGGAATGCGGGCTCGCGACGGCGGGGATGGGACGCTCGCTTCTCACCGGCGAGGAAGCTGCCCGGAGCGAGGATGCCGAGTCTCTCCATCGCTTCATCCGGGTGGAGAACATCCGGCCGTACGAGGTCCGTTGGAGTGATCGCTGGATCCGTCTGGACCCACGACGCCATTCGGCGGATCGCCTGCGCGACTTTCGGAGGAGAAAGGTGGTAATCCCGGGAGTTCGCCCGAGCCTCCAGGCCGCCTACGACGCTCGCGGCTACGCCCTGGGCCGCGTGTACTACCTCACCGATTCGAAAATGGATCACCGCCTTCTCCTGGCGTTCCTCAACTCGTCCGTTCTGGGCAGGTACTACGGTGCGCTTTTCGGTGCGGTCCGCATGGCGGGCGGTTTCCTGAGATTCAACGGTCCCCATCTGCGAGCACTGCCGATTCCGAATGACCTTCCGGACGGGACACGGAACCGCATTCTGGATCTCGTGGCGGAAAGACTGCGACTCGGACGAACCGCGTCCCCGTCACGGAAGACCCGCGCCACCATCGCCCGGTTGGAAACCGACATCGACGGGCGAGTCTGTGATCTCTACCGCCTCACGAAGACCGAGCGATCCGTCATTGCTGCGTCTGGATAGAACGGGTCAATAGGGATTGAGACCGCCGCCCGCCGGGTTGACAACGAGCGCGAGTGTGCCTAGACTTCTGCCGGGGAAGATGGGCCGGCGAAGAATGACCCACGGCGAACGCGAACACAGGAGGGCAGGACAGTGAAGAAGATCATCCTCTCGGCCGTTGTGATTGCAGCGATGTCGTCCGGCGCTGCGGCCGAGGAACCCGAAGGGTGGAAGTCATTTGCCAAGACGGGACTGGCGCTCTCCCAGACGAGCCTGAGCGACAACTGGAGCGGAAGCGAGACGGGCTCGATCGCGTGGACGTGGACGTTTCTGGGCGAGGCGGAAAAACGGGTGCATCCGAAGGCGCTGTGGTCCAACACGCTGAACATGGCCTTCGGCCAGACACATCAGTACGACACGCCTACGGAACGTTGGCAGAAGCCGATCAAGTCGACCGACAAGATCCGTTTGGACACCGTCGTCCGCGTGATTCTGGGAGGATGGGTGGATCCCTACGTCGCGGGGTATTTCAAGTCCCAATTCTACGACGAGATGGAGGGATCCGATAACAAACCTCGTTTGAATCCGGCGGTCATTTCCGAGTCCGCGGGGCTGGCGCATGCGTTTCTGGAGGAAGAGGGGAAGAATCTGGTCACCCGGGCCGGATTCGGTTTACGTCAGAACCGAAACGCCTTTGCGTCGGGCAAGGAATGGACCCACGACGGCGGCCTCGAATGGGTGACGGACTGGCGGTTCGCCGGAGTTGAAGAGAAGACCGTCTACCTCAGTAAGCTGACGGTCTACAAGGCGCTCTTCTTCTCGGAATCCGACACGGTGGAAGGGACTCCGCAAGAGGATGACTGGAAGTCGCCCGACGTCGACTGGGAAAACACCTTCACAAACAAGCTGACCGAATGGCTCTCACTCGACATTTACTTCCAGTGGGTGTACGACAAGCAGCAGAGCAAGACGGGACAGTACAAGCAGACCCTCGGCGTGGGACTCGTGTATCAGTTCCTGTAATCGGTCGCGCGGGCCGGCTTTCGCATCTCTCGCATGGGCCTTCGCCGCGGCCGGCCCTGGGTATGGGTTATCGTCTCTCACCTTTCACCTCTCGCCTCTCTGCTTGATCTGGCAAGGGGGCGAAGAATG
>CAZSXU010000004.1:0-54308 GCA_964610505.1 uncultured bacterium
CGGCTCACTTCTCAACGATGATCGTCACGCAGCTGCCATCCGGCTCACTTCTCAACAATGATCGTCACGGGACCATCGTTATGAATCTCCACCAACATATTCTCTTGGAAGATTCCCTCCTCGACGGTGAGACCCATTCCCTTCAGTTCGTCCACGAACACCCGGTACCGCCGCTCGGCCTCTTCCGGCGGCGCCGCTCGGGCAAAGCTGGGCCGGCGGCCCTTGGCCGAATCCGCGAGGAGGGTGAACTGGGAAACCACGAGAAGCTCGGCTTTCACGTCCAGAGCCGACCGGTTCATCTTCCCCGCGTCGTCTTCGAAGATCCGAAGGCCGGCACATTTGGCGGCCAACCATCGGGCCGACTCGTCGGTATCCCCCCCCGCCACACCCACGAAAACCACGAGACCCGCACCGATTCTTCCGCACACGTCTCCAGCCACCGACACGCCCGCTTTTCGCACCCGCTGGAGCACCACCCGCATTCCTTCCTCCCGCCTCCTTCGAACTACGACGCTTGTCTCTTGCCGCTTCGGGGCGTGTGGTCCCTGCGAACCAGCGTCACGCCGTTGACCCGGGCCGCCGCGCCGAGGATTCGATCCAGATGCCCGGTCCCGTCCACTTCCACAAGAAAGCTGCCCTGGAACGCACTCTGGTTTGAGGTGATGTTGACGTTGACGATGTTCGTGCCGACGTCGGAGATCGCCTTCGAGAGATCCGCAAGCAAGTTTGCACGGTTCCGTCCGGCCACGACGATCCCCACCGGATACCGGTCCTTGGGGCACGGCGCCCATTCCGCGTCGACCCTCCGCTCGGGTTCCCGGGCAATCTGAAACGTGTTGTGGCAATCCATCCGGTGAATCGTAATGCCTCGCCCGCGCGTAACGTATCCGACGATGGCGTCCCCCGGAACCGGCTGGCAGCAGTTGGCGAAGCGGACCATGAACTTGTCCGATCCCACCACTCGAACCCCCCGTGCCGGTTGGCGATCCACGTCCCGGGACGGCGCTCCGGATTTCTTGGATTTCATTTCCCGCCCGAACAGCCGCTCCGCCGCCGATCGCGCGGTCAAATCGCCAGACCCGATGCCCGCATGCAGGTGCCTGACGTCCTCGAAGCCCAGACGTGCGGTCATCTCTCGAAACTCGGCGGGCGAGGGTTTCTCGATGTGTCGCTTCCGCAGAACCTCCTCGAAGGCACGCCGGCCCACTGCGATGGAATGCTCGAGGCCCTCGATCCGCAGCCAGCGGCGGATCTTGCTCCGGGCCCGGGAGGTGCGGACGATTTTCAACCAGTCGCGGGACGGCCGCGCCGACGGAGACACACCGATCTCTACCGTGTCCCCGCTCTTGAGTTCGTGTTTCAGTGAAACCATCCGGCCGTTCACCTTGGCACCGGAACAATGAAGGCCCACTTCCGTGTGCACGGCGAAGGCGAAGTCGATGGGCGTCGAACCCCTCGGGATTCGCTTCAGCTCCCCTGTGGGAGTGAAGACGAAGACCTCATGATGGAACAGGTCCATCTTGAGAAAGTTCATGAACTCCTTCGGGTCCGTCAGGTCCTTCTGCCATTCGAGCACCTGACGCAACCACTGCATCTGCTCATCCAGCTCGCGATCGCTCTTGCCCTCCTTGTACCTCCAGTGCGCCGCGATCCCGAAATCCGCCGTGCGGTGCATCTCTTCGGTTCGAATCTGGAACTCGACCATTCGCTTTCGAGGCCCGATGATCGTGGTGTGAAGAGACTGGTACATGTTCATCTTGGGCGTGGCCACGTAATCCTTAATCCTCTCGTGGACCGGCGTGAACAGGGTATGGATGACACCGAGCGCGTGATAACACTCGGGAAGCGTATGGCAGATCACCCGAACGGCGAAGAGGTCGAACATTTCCTCAAGTTCGATGTCGCGGTTCTGCATTTTGCGATAGATGCTGTAGAAATGCTTCGGGCGGCCGGTGATCTCGGCGTCGAGTCCTTGTTCCTTGAGCGCTTCTCTCACCGGAGTTACCACTTCCGCGATGTACGCCTCCCTCTCCTCCCGGCTGAGGGCAATCTGATTCGCGATCCGGCGATAGACATCGGCCTCCAGATGCTTGAAGGCCAAGTCTTCCAGCTCCCACTTGATCCGTCCGATGCCAAACCGGTGGGCGAGAGGCGCGTACACGTCTAGAGTTTGCCGGGCGATCCTGCGCCGATCGGCGGCATCGAGATACTCCAGCGTCCGCATGTTGTGCAACCGATCGGCAAGTTTGATCAGAATCACCCGAATGTCTCGAGCCATGGAGAGCAGCATCTTGCGGTAGTTCTCGATCTGCTGCCTCTCTCTGGATTTGACCGAGAACCCGCCGATCCGTGTCACGCCGTCGACCAGCGTGCGAATCTCATCGCCGAACACCCGCTCGACCTCGTCCAGGGTGACCGGCGTATCCTCCACCACGTCGTGCAGCAGGCCGCCGGCAATGGTGGTCGGATCGAGCCGAAGGCAAGCCAGAATCTTGGCCACCTCGACGCCGTGCGAAAGGTACGGGTCTCCCGATCGGCGCTTCTGCCCCCGATGCGCCTCTTGGGCGAAGTCAACGGCCCGCCCGATCAAGGGACCCTCGGCGTAGGGGGCATTCTCGTGCAACCATTCGAGGAACGCCTCTCGCTCCGTTCGCCTCTCGGGTGAAACCGCCATCATCGTTCTCCGCCGGGAGCCCGGCGCGCGGGCTTCGCGGGCTCCGATACACGGATGTCCTTGATCTTAAGCTGGAGTTTCGGGAAACCGCCCCAACGGTTCTCCGACAGCGCGAAGGCCAGATCGATGTCCCCACCGCTCTCCAGGACCTCGATCCGATCGCCCATCCCGAATCCGATGGCGTCGACCGCCGACGAGCCCTGCTGGACGGTGAACTTGAGGTGTCCGCCCCCTACCGTCCGGGGATAGCCGACGACCCGATTCCGCAGACTGGCGAGCACCGGCTCCGGATTCCCGGCGCCGAACGGCTCCATCATCCGCACCCACTCCAGCATATTCAGAGTGCAGTCCTCCAACTCGACCACACCGTCGACCTCCAGAGTAGGGCGCGTCATCTCTTCGGTGATCTTTTCAAAGGCGATCCGCTCGATCTCCTTCCGGAACCCGTCGTATGACTTCTCCATGACCGCCAGTCCGGCCGCCTGCTCATGCCCCCCGCAGGACACCAGCCAGTCCTGACACCGCGCAAGGGCCCCGGCCAGATCGAAACCCTCGATCGATCGCCCCGAGCCCTTTCCCACGCCATCGTCGAAAGCCACGAGAATGACCGGCAAGTGGAACTTCCGGACCAGCCGGGAGGCGACGATGCCGATCACGCCCGGATGCCAGCCGGGCGAACCGACCACGAGGATGCGTCGGCCGCCGACCCCCTCGGCCTCGATCTGTTCGAGCGCTTCGTCCAGGGTCCGCTGGTCCATGTCCCTGCGCCGACGGTTCTCTTCGTCCAGCTCCCGAGCCAACCGCATGGCCTCGTCCTGAGTCCGGGCCAGGAGAAGCTCGACCGCGCGTTCGGCGGCGCGTTCGGCCGTCCCCAGGCGCCCGGCCGCGTTGAGCCGCGGCGCCAGCCGGAACGCCACCTGCCCGGCGGATACGGGCTCGTCCACCGCCAGGCCGGCCACTTCCTTCAGTGCGCGAAGGCCCGGTCTCTCCGGATGACGAAGCTTCTGAAGACCGTGGGCGACGAAGACCCGGTTTTCATCCCTGAGCGGCACCACGTCGGCGACGGTTCCCAGAGCCACCAGATCCAACCCCTCGTCCGGCGAGGGAACGGTTGCGGGTCGCAATCGGGTCATTGCCTGGAGGAGTTTGTACGCCACCCCGACGCCCGCCAGGTCCGAGGTCGGATACAGGGAATCCGGACGCGAGGGGGCCACGACCGCGACCGCGGGGGGCAGTGTGTCGGAAGGCAGATGATGATCCGTGACGACGCAATCGATGCCGATCGCCTGAGCCCGGGCCACGTGCTCATGCTCCGAAATACCGCAGTCCACGGTGATGAGCACCGTGGCCCCCCTGGACTCCGCGTCACGAATCGCGCGCTCCGAAAGACCGTACCCATCCGAGAGCCGGTTCGGCACCGAATGAAAGATCTCCGTTCCGAGGGACCCGAAGAACCGAACGAGCAGACTGACGGCGGTTACGCCGTCGACATCGTAATCACCGTGGACAAGAATGCGCTCTCCCTCGTCCACCGCCCGCCACAGCCGATGGGCGGCCTTTTCCATGTCCGGCAAAAGGAACGGATCGTACACGGTTTCCAGATTCGGCGAAAGAAACGTCCGAGCCGTATCCACGTCCGAGAAACCGCGGCGGGCCAGAATCTCGCCGATGAGGCGGGGAATCTGGAGCTCGGATTCGAGGTGTTCGGCGCCGAGGCCTCCTCGCCCCCCCCGCTCCACCCAGCGGCATACTTTTCGCTCCGTACCGATGACGGTCCCCCTCAATTGAAACGAATTGCGCTGGAGCAGGCCGTAAGCCGAGTCCTGTCGTGGGTGATCATTCATCTGGGATGCAGGTTACCCTGCACCTCTAGCGACCTACCCGGGAATCATAGCGAAGCGGGCCACTTCTCTTCCCCTATTTGGTCTTGCTCCGGGTGGGGTTTACCAAGCTGCCTCCGTCACCGGAAGCACTGGTGAGCTCTTACCTCACCGTTTCACCCTTGCCGTCTAGGACGGCGGTCTGTTTTCTGCGGCACTTTCCTTGGGATCGCTCCCACTGGGCGTTACCCAGCACCCTGCCCTTTGGAGCTCGGACTTTCCTCGAGCGATTCTGCAATCGCCCGCGATCACCTGGCCTACTCCAGCGCCTCCTTCTTCTGTCATTGGACCACCCAAAAACCGACCACACCTTGCGCAGATCTTACGGATGAACGTCCTGGCCCGGGGGACAACGAATCCTGCCGTTGGATGTTGAGCCACTCCCTCACCCTCGTCCTCTCGCTCTCACCGTGCCTTTCTTCCCATCCATCCAATGTCGGATCTCGGGGCGAGAGAAGGTGGGTAACTGCAACTCATCTCTTCTTCACGTTCGCGTCCGCTTCATCGATCGCCCGATTTGCCAGTTCATCGGCCTGTTTGTTCTTCTCCCGGGGAACGTGGATCACCATGACGCTCGAGAACTTGTACTTCAGATGGACGAGTCGATTGTACCGCTCGATCAGCTTGGCATCCTTGACCCGGTACTCCCCGTTGATCTGGCGAACCACCAGCTCGGAATCCAGCTCGATGGAGACGTCCCTGATCCCCAGTTCCAGCGCCTTCTCCATCGCAAGGAGCACGGCCTCATATTCCGCTACGTTGTTGGTCGCATTTCCGATGTACCGGTAGCCATCGAGGAGAGTCTGACCCCCTGATTCGATGACCCAACCGACGCCCGCCTTTCCGGGGTTTCCTCGGGACGCACCGTCGGCCCGAAGCGTCGCTCTCTCGGGCATTCCCGAAGAACCCATGGATCGCGCCAGGTTCTCAAGCGCCCCGGCAAGCTCGCCGGGATCCCGGTCCAGGGAACGTGCGATTCCCTCGAGCGGTTCACCCCGGGCCAACAGGACGAGAATCCTGGCGAGCGGGAGGTCAGGGGCGTGACTCGGCCTCTTCGTTCGTCCCATCGGTCTCCTTCCCCGCGCCGTCCGCCCATACAAGAAACGCACCGCAACCCTCACAGTACATGAACCGATCGCCGCGTTTGATCAGCTGGAGATCCTGAAACGTGACCAGGCGAGAGCACCCACTGCAGGTCCGATCGGATATCCTTGCCACGCCGACTCCACGGTTGTGCTCGCGCACCTTCTCGTAACGCCCCAGAAGTTCCGCGGGAACTCCCGCCCGGCGCTCCTCCCGTTCGCTGAGAGTCGCGGCTTCCTCCCGATCGATCTCCCCCAGTTTGCGATCTACGACGGTCTTGTGCCGGACGGATTCTTGCCGGCGCCGTTCCAGATCTTCAACGGCTCGTTCGATCTCGGCCGATTGCTGGTCAATGGCCTCGATGGCTTCGATGGCTCTATCCTCAAGACTCGATTTCTTGTCTTCGTGCTCTCGAATCTCCTTCTGGATTGCCCAGAGCGCTTCATTCGTCTTGACGTCGAACTCCTGACGTTTGAACTTTCGAATGTTCTCCTCGATCTCCTTGATTTCACCTTCGAGATCTCGATAGACCTTCTGCTTCTCCTCCCGGTCCCTCTTCATCTCCTCAAGCGCCGCTTCAGCCGCCTCCATTTGTCTCGCGACGTCCTCCAAGCTTCCGGTCAGGGCCTCCCGATCTCTGCCCATGGCCACCAGTCGATCATCCGTTTCCTGGAGGTCGAACAGCGCTCGCAAATCGTCTCGCATCAGGTTGTCCCCTTCGCTTCCAGATTCCTGAAAACAAAACGGGGTGCACCCGGAGGGCACACCCCGCACGTCAGACCCGGCGCGGCCAGGCCTGTTCCGCTCCATGCGAAACACACCTTCGACCGTATATCTCTCGATGCCGGTCCATTCCCTCGGCGCCTCCGGTGCCTTCCTCCAAAACGGCAAAATGGTGGGCGATACTGGGATTGAACCAGTGACCTCCCGCGTGTGAGGCGGGCGCTCTAAACCGCTGAGCTAATCGCCCGGAGACTCTTTCTCCGAATCGTCAGGGTGGGCCCACTTGGGTTCGAACCAAGGACCTTCCGGTTATGAGCCGGCGGCTCTGACCACTGAGCTATGGGCCCTCGAGTACAATGTCGTATCGTACTCCAATATAGAAGATAGGACGCTTCTCGTTCACAGGTCAAGCCTTTTGTGACGAGGCGTGCCCGTCGGGGCTAAACCACCACCGGGTCCGTGCCGCTGGGTAGGTAGGGCGAAGGCGTTGGACTCCCGGGCAGCCGGCGCACGATTCCTCTCTCCGGCAGGACAACAACCGGGACGAGTCAGGGACGCCCGGTAACGTCCTCCGGCACGGGTTCTGTTCTGTGTTCCCTGGGTTCCGTGGTAAGATGGGGTCGCAGCTTCTGCATGCGTGGAGATTCAGATTGTGCTATTCTGAAAGCCGGAATCGGGCATTCGCCGTTCCCCCTCGAGGTGAACCGTGATTCGGACCCTAGCCCTCCAAGTGGCCACCGCCACCCTGGCCCTTTGGTGCGTCGGTTCTGCATGGGCAACCACCTATGTCCTCGATCCCGACGGCACGGGGGACTTCTCGACGATCCAGGAGGCCATTGACGGCGCGTCCGGCGGCGACGTGATCGAGCTGGCGGATGGAGTTTTCAAAGGTGAGGGAAATCGCGACATCGATTTCCTGGGTAAGCCCATCGTGCTGCGATCCCGGAGCGGGAATCCCGAGGCGTGCACGATCGACTGTGAGGGCAGTCCGGGCTACGAGCATCGCGGATTCATTTTCCAATCCACCGAAGGGCCGGAAACCAGAATCGAAGGCGTGACCCTGACCGGCGCGCACAGGAGCGAGACCGCCGGTGCCATCCTTTGCCAGGATGCCTCTCCCACCTTCATCCGCTGCGTGTTCTCGGACAACACTTCCTGGTACAGCGGCGGAGCCGCGTATTGCGTGGGCTGCTCATCGAGTTTCACCGACTGCGTTTTCTCGGGCAACACGGCATATGAGAGCGGCGGCGGAGTTTCCCTCTTCCACGCGTCGCCCACCTTCCTACGGTGCAGGTTTTCGGACAACGAATCCGTGATGTATCACGGCGGGGCGATGCGATGCAACATCTCGTCACCGACGCTAACGGACTGCGTGTTCGAATTCAACGAGGCCTACGGCGGCGGCGGAGCGATTCGGTGCTATCCGTCTTCGCATCCTGTTCTGACCGGCTGCGTGTTCGTACAGAATGGGGCGAGTTTGGGCGGAGCCGTCGATTGCTTCGCTTCGTCTCCGGCGTTTATCGGATGCGTGTTTGAGGAGAACGCCGCCTCCTACGGAGGCGGCATTCGCTGCGATGAAGCCTCTCCTCATCTCTCTCGGTGCACTTTCGTCGGCAACCAGGCGTCTCACGGCGGCGGGATCTGGTGTGAGGGCGGGTCGTCCCCCGTGCTTGACCTCACCTTGATCGCGTTCAACGACGGAGGTGCGGCGTTGGGGTGCGATGAGACCGTGGCCGATCTGGCACTGACGTGCTGCAACATCTACGGCAATCCGATGGGAGACTGGATCGGGTGCATCGATCACTTACTCGGCCAGGACCGAAACCTATCCGAGGATCCCCTCTTTTGTGAGGGATGCCTCTATCTTCGGGACTGTTCGCCGTGCGTGGATGCCGACGGGTGCGGTCTAATCGGCGCCCGCGGGATCGGGTGTCCCTGCGACGGTGGCCCATCCGCCGTGGATCGAACGACGTGGGGAGGGGTGAAAACACGGTTTCGAGAGTGAAACGGCAGCCGCTCTTGCCTGACCCCATTCGGTCCATTGAACCCATGGGCTCAGTGGCTAGGGTATTTCGACGTACCCTTTGAGCTTTCGCGACCTTGACGGGTGCCGCAGTTTCCGGAGCGCCTTGGCTTCGATCTGACGGACACGCTCCCGCGTCACGTTGAAGATCGACCCCACCTCCTCCAGCGTTCGAGGACAACCGTCGCCCAGGCCGAAGCGGAGGCGGATCACCTTCTCTTCACGGCGGGACAGCGTACTCAGCACGTTCCCCATCTGCTCCTGAAGCATCACAAACGCCGCTGAGTGGGCCGGAGAGATCACCTTCGTGTCCTCGATGAAATCGCCCAAGTTGCTGTCCTCGTCCTCACCGATGGGCCGATCGAGCGAGATCGGCTCCTGGGCGACCTTGATGATGGATTTAACCTTGTCCAGCGGCATGTCCAGCTTCTTCGCAACCTCTTCCGGAATCGGTTCACGGCCGTACTCCTGAACCAACCGGCGTGAGATTCGCACCACTTTGTTGATCGCCTCGATCATGTGCACCGGCACACGAATCGTGCGGGCCTGGTCCGCTATCGCTCGCGTGATGGCCTGCCGGATCCACCACGTCGCATAGGTACTGAACTTGTAGCCCTTCTTGTAGTCGAATTTCTCGACGGCCCGCATCAAGCCGCTGTTTCCCTCCTGGATCAGATCGAGGAACTCCAGACCCCGATTCGTGTAGCGTTTGGCGATGCTGATCACGAGTCGAACGTTGGCTTCAATCATCTCGCGCTTCGCGCCCTCGGTCATCTCGCGGCCGTCGCGAATGGTCTGGACAATGTCCCGAAGATTCTCCCGATCGACGCCGGCTTCGATTTCCGCCCGGCGGATCTTCCGGCGCGCGTTCTTCATCTGCCGCAGCGCCTGCGCGTGCTCCTGTTGGGCCTTCTTGCTGCGCGGCTTGGGAGCGCCCTTGCCGCCCTTCGGCTTTCGCGCGTTCTTCAGGCAACGCGCGACCACGCGCTCAGCGGAGCGAACCTCCTTTTCCGCCTCCTCCACGCGCTCCATCATCCCGGTCAGCCGAATCACCAGGCGCTCGATCTGCTTCGGATGGAGACGCAGCGTGTCCAGCTCCCCCTCGATCTTCACCTTCCTGCGCTCGATGCACTCCATCGCGGAATTGCGCTGACGTTCCGTCGCCTTGCTGTGGCATTTCTTCTTGAACTTCTCGATTTCTCTCTGCAGCCTGCCGATCCGATCGACACCCCGCAGTGCCCGCTGCCGCTCGCGCCGCGCGGCGTAGCTCGACCCCCAGCCCCCCATGTCGACGTGAACGACTTCCTCGACACCGATGTTGCCCTTGTCCAGTTTCTCCCGAAGGTTCTTGAGCTCCCTCAAGCTCGTTGCGCAGCGGAAGACCGCCAGGGTAACCGTCCGTTCCCCTTCCTCGATTCGCATTGCGATCTTGATCTCGCCCTCCCGGTCGAGAAGCGGGACTCGCCCCATCTCCCGGAGGTACATCCGCACGGGATCGTCGTACCGGACCCGCTGGTCCGATTCTTCCTCCGCCTTCTTGCCTTTCTCTTTGTCCCTACGTTCGGCCTTGCGCCGGTAGTGCTCTTCGGGGGAGTCCACGACGTCGATGTTCAACTCACCCAGCATGATGTAGATGTCGTCCATCTCTTCGGGGGACGCATCGTCATGCAAGTACTCGTTCACCTGGTCGTGAGTCGCATATCCTTGTCGGACAGCCAGCTCCTTGAGCTGCTTGATACGATCCTCCGCCTCCGACTTCTTCATCGCCTGGAACTCCTTTCCAAACCCCCGGTAGAAACCACTCCAACCCAGTTTCCACACCTCGGGCACCCGCCCGAGCGCGTTCGGTCCGCCGGTCCATCCCGGCCGGTACCCGCACCGCGTTATGCCTGTGTCTTCAGCTCCGACACCAGATCCAGGTACCCCGCCTGCAGCTGCCGGAGCGTGTCCGCATCGCCTCGCTGTTCGGCTTCTCGCATCTCACCCTTCATCTCGGCGATCCTGTCTTTCAGCTCTCGACGCCTCAAACAGGCCAGGTAATCCCGGACCTGCTTTGCCTCATCAACAATATCTTCCCTAAACGAGAGGGCCGCAACCAAAGCCCGGGCCGCCCGGCTCTCGACTTTGGATACCACTTCGGAAGCCGAGAGCCGCTCTCCCCGATCCAGTGACTCCAGGAGCACCCCAGCAACCTCCCGGCTGGCGGCCGCCCTGAACTCGCAACCCCGTATACGTTCCAGCACCTCGGGTTCCAGGGACTCGGCGTCCAACAGGTGTTTCAAGATGCCTTCCTCGGCCTGAAGCGCACCATTCCGGGATTCCCGGCGGGGCACGGCGGCTCTCGTCCTCGAAGGCAGACTTCTCTTGGATGCGGCCGCTCTCTGGAGAATCGTCTCCTCGATTCCGGCCCGTTCCGCCAGCTCCTTGACGTACCACGTACGCCGAATGGGGTCCTCGATCTGAGAGAACAGCCCCAGGGCCACCCGGGTCGCCCGTTCCTGCGACTCGTAGTCACCCGCGTCGCGAAACAGAAAGTTGACGACTCCCGGAGCCTCCCGAACCACCTGCCGGAAGGCTTCGGCGCCCCGGGACCGGACGAAGCTGTCGGGATCCTGCCCCGCCGGCAGCATGGCTACATGAACTCTGAACCCGGCGGTCAGAAGCACTTCGGCGCTTCTCACCGCGGCTTTCCGCCCGGCCTCGTCGCCATCGTTGATCAAGGTCACCCGGCGGGAATATCGGGCCAGACGACCCGCGGCCTCAGAAGCGAGCGCTGTTCCCATCGTGGCGGCGACGTTCTCAATCCCATACTGCTTCAACGCGACCAGATCGAGATATCCTTCCACCAGAAGCGCCCGGTCCTCCCTGGCAATTTCGCCCCGCGCCCAGTTGAGACCGTAGAGATGAGCCCCTTTGCGGAACACCCTCGTCTCGGGCGAGTTCAGGTACTTGGGCTCCGCCTCTCCCAGCACCCGGCCTCCCAACCCGACCACGTGACCGGCCACATCCTGGATGGGAAACATGACTCTGTTCCGGAACCGTTCGTACCACTCTCCCCGATCGCCCTTGCCCAGGAGTCCGGCTTTCGCCAGGATTTCGGCGTCAAACCCTTCCCCCGCCGCCGCCTTGAGGAGTTCTCCCCGCCCCGCGGGGGCCATACCGATCTGGAAAAAGCCGATCATCTCGGGAGTCACATTTCGATTCTCGAGATACGCCAGCGCCGGCCGACCGGCGCTCGAAGCGAGCCGCCGGTGGTAGAACTCAGCGGCAAAACGGTTCGCCCCGTAGATGGCTTCGTTCTCTGACGATCGCGCGCCGGCCCGGGGCCGGGGCAACGGCATCCCGGCCCGTTCGGCCAGATACCGGAGCGCCTCGGGGAACTCCAGTTTCTCATGAGCCATGATGAAACTGAATACGTCTCCACCCACTCCGCAGCCGAAGCAATGGAACATCTGCCGCTCCGGATTGACCATGAAAGAAGGCGTCTTCTCCTTGTGAAAGGGACAGAGTCCCTTGAAACTCCTCCCCGCCTTCCGGAGGCGCACGAACTCGGAGACGACGTCCACGATGTCGTTTCGAGCTCGAACGTCCTCTACGGAGACTTCTCCCCGGTCCACCACCGCCATGCTTCTCCTGCCTATTTAAGCGTCACTACGGTCGCGCCCCATCCGCCTTCGTTCCAGTTGCCCAACCGGTACCCACGAACGCGAGGATCGCGTGCCAGCATCGTCTCGACTTCCTTCTTCAGGATGCCCTTGCCCTTTCCGTGGATCACCCGCACCTCACCCAAGCCGACGAGGGTCGCCTCATCGAGGAAGCGATCGATCCAGTGGACGGCTTCCTCCGTTGCGAGTCCCCGAACGTCGATCTCGGTGGCCGCCGATCCCGGTCCGTCCCACTCGACTCGGCCGGCGGATTCTCGGGGCGCGCCGTCCGCCGGAGGACTCGCAAGACTCCCGGCCGGGACTCTCAACCGGATCTTACCGCTCTCGACGGTTACGTGTCCGGCGGCGTCGGCTTCGATCGTCACGGTTCCCCGCTTTCCCAGCGACGGGATCCAGACCTCGTCCCCTACACCGGGGACGAACGAGGTCTGCGGCTTTTCTACACGGCGGGCCGTGTTGAGTTCTCGGGTGGCTTCATCCAAGGCCGACCGGGCACGCCGAATGGAGGCCTTATCACCCCCCTTGGCCCGTATGTCCGCCACCGTTTTCTCGACCAGCTTCCTGGCGTCCCGGACAACCCTGGAGGCTTCCTCCAAGGCCTTCTCCTTGAGATCCCGTTCCTCCTTCCGAATTCCGCCCAGTCGTTTCTGAAGGGTGTCGTTTCGTTCTCTCAAGAGTTCCCGCTCTTCCACCACCGCCGATCGTTCGCTGTCGAGTTCGGCGAGCCGGGTCTCCAGATCCGCCAGCATGGCTTCAAGCCGGAACCGCTCGGCTCCCAGGAGGGACCGCGCCTGGTCCAGAACCGGTTCCGGGATTCCGAGCCGCGCGGCCAAATCCAACCCGCGCGACGCTCCCGGGATCCCCATTCGAAAGCGGTAGGTGGGCTCAAACGTCTTAGGATCGAACTCCAGCGATGCGTTCTCCATCCGAGGATGCTCATCGGCGAAGACCTTGAATGCCCCGTGGTGTGTCGTCGCCATGACTCGGGAGCCCTGTTCCACCAGGCTCTCCAGCACCGCCATTCCGAGGGCGATACCCTCCTCCGGATCCGTGCCCACGCCCAGCTCATCCAGCAGCACCAGCGTCCGTTCGTTCGCGTCCTCGAGGATCAGCACCAAGTGGCGCAGATGGGATGAGAACGTGCTGAGGCTCTCCTCGATGGATTGCTCGTCTCCGATGTCCGCATATATCCGGTCGAACACGGCCAGCTCTGTCTCGGCTGTGGCCGGCACATGCAAACCCGACTGCGCCATGAGGGTGAGAAGGCCGACCGTCTTGAGCGCCACCGTCTTCCCACCCATGTTCGGCCCCGTCACCACCAGCGCCCGGCTTCCCCTTCCCAGCTCCACGTCCAGCGGAACGGCGGCTCTCCCCCCTCCCGACGGCCGTCCTTCCAGCAGCGGGTGACGCCCGCCCCGAATGCGAACCGCGCCTTCCTCGTTCAGGAGAGGAGGCTCCGCCGCCAGATCAACGGACAGTCGCGCGGCGGCAAAGTTGAGGTCCACGACGCCGAGGATCTCGAGATTCTGCTTGAGCGTCGGCGCCGCCTCGGCCACCATCGAGGTCAGGTTCTTCAGCACTCGCCGGACCTCTGCTCGCTCCTCGGCCTCCAGCTCGTGAAGCTCGTTGTTCGATTCCACCGTGTCCAGCGGCTCGACGAAGACGGTCGCCCCACTGGAGGAGCGGTCATGAATGATCCCAGGAACACGCCGTTTCCGTTCCGCCTTGACGGGAATGACGAATCGGCCGTTGCGCAGGGTAATGAGGTCCTCCTGGCGAACTTCACTCAGGGCCGTGTCTTCCAGGTAGGTTTCCAGGTGTCGCCTGAGGTGCATTCGTACCCGGGCCATTCGCTTGCGAATGCCGACCAACTTGGGGGTCGCCCGGTCTGAGACCTGGCCGTTTTCCTCGATGCTTCTCCGGATGACCTCGACCAAGGCAGGCGTAGGCGAAATACCGTGGGCGGTCTCCGCCGCCAGAGGAAGACGTCCGTGGTAGCGGGCGAGACTCGCCTGGGTCTCGGCCGCAGCGCTCGCGGTTTCCCTAACCCGCAACAGATCCACCGGCTCCAGGAGGTGTCCCTCGACCTGGGCCTTCTTCAGGAGCGACCCGATGTCGTGAGCGCCCTCAAGGGAAATGGCACCTTCGGTGGTCAGGATCTCTTTGAAAGCGGAGACTCGCTCGAGCCGGTCTCTCAGATCGGCGATATCATCGACAGGACGGAGCGCCGAAGCCAGATCCTTCCCCATCGTCGTCCGGGTACGACCCCCTAGCAGATCCAGGATCTTACTGAATTCGAGCACCTTCAGCGTGTGCGCTTGTACCATTCGAGACTCGGTTCTCCCCCACTCTCCGGACCACCACCCCTCCCGGCCGGGTGCCTGGCCCCCTGGATCCCGACGGACACCGGCGCGACGAATCCCGGCCTACATCCGCGGGCGGAGCGTCCAGGCGGAACACGAAGACCTCAGAGATGACGGATTCTAATGAGACAGGGAAAAACTCAATCCACCCAGATTCCGGCAGAGAATGGAAACCGGCCAGGCAACACCCTGCGCGGCTACCCCGTGTCCCCCGAATACCCCGGGGGCCGATGTGCTATGCTCAGAGCCAGGTGTCGCCCGGCCAGCTTCTTACGACCCTCTTACCCAATCGGGGTACCGGACGCGTTCGGCGGCCGAGCGAACACAAGACGGGACAAACCCGCCGATCCTCAACCGCTCACCGGTCCACCCCTACATGTCGCTGGATTTGCTCTTGCGAGCGCTCTTCCTTCTCGCCGCATGAATCTTGCGCTTGCGGCGCTCACTCGGCTTTTCAAAATGCTGGTGTTTTCTGAAGTCCGCTAAAATGCCTTCCTTTTCACACCGCTTCTTGAAACGCTTGAAAGCACTCTCAAACGACTCGGATTCCTTGACAATGACCCCTGGCACGCCATCCACCTCCCCTCCCCCGGCAAGGCACTCCTTTCTTCATCGTTGATCTCATCTCCTAGGTAGAGGAACCTCACGCGTCTGAAAAATGTCAAAAGTCCACCACGCAGTCCGAAGGAATAGACCAAGACACACTCACCCCTTCGGGCACACACCACCACCGAACGATATGCCGATCGTTATACGCTTCCTAGTATGAAAAGTAGAAACGCAAACCGTGGGGATTACCGGAAAACGTCACACCCCAACACCAAATATAGCGACAGCTCGCCTGGTTGTCAAGCATCTAATTCGCAGCGGCAGGGGATCTTCCTGGGTTTATTGTTCCCGCAATACCGGGTACATTGCCAGCAAACGACCCGTGACCGGGAGAAGCGTTTCGAATGGCGAATACCCCTAGACTTCCATCTAGTCCCTTCGCATCTGTTCGAGTACGTTCTTGCCCGGTGGAGGAAGGTTTTTCTTCTCCAGCCTCTCGAGCTCCTTGTAGAGCGATTTGTGTTTGCTGTTCAGCTTTCTGGGTGTCCACACGTTCACGCGGACCAGTTGATCCCCGGAGCCCCTTCCCCGAAGCCTCGGAATTCCTTTTCCGCGGACGCGAAAAATGCGGCCGCTCTCGGTCCCCTTCGGGATCTGCAGTTTGACCTTGCCCGTGACGGTGGGGACCTCGATTTCATCCCCGAGCGCGGCCTGGCTCATCGTGACGGCGACGTCCAGGAGAATGTGTTCGTCATGCCTCTCGAAGACCTCATCCTCTATCTCATCGATGATGACGACAAGATCCCCGGGGTCCCCGCTTCTCGGACCCATATTGCCTTTTCCGCGGATGGGAATGTAGTTGCCGGAACTCACCCCGGCCGGGATTTTCACATTGATGGTTTCTTTCCGTTCGCATCGACCGGCGCCGCGGCACTCGGAGCATGCCTTCTCGATCAGGTGACCCGCCCCACCACACCGCCTGCAGGTGCTGACCGTGGCATAGCGGCCGAAGAGGGACTGCCGCACCTTCTGCACCTGCCCGCCCCCCCCACATTCCTCGCACCTGACCAGCGCCTCTCCCTTCTCCGCCCCCGTTCCCCGGCACGCCTCGCAAGTAACGAGGCGCTTGAAACGGATCTTTTTTTCCACGCCCTTGGCGATCTCGACCAACGTAAGCCGGACCGTCGCCCGGAGGTTCTCGCCGCAGGATTGCCCGCCATCCCGTCCGGACTGCGGCTGGAAATCGTCGAAGAAAGCCCCCAGCCCACCGAGATCCCGCATGAAAATCCGGAGCGCGTCGCCGAGATCGATCCCGCCGAAACCGAAACCGTCGAATCCCGGTGAGTCGAAAGACGCGTGGCCGTAGCGGTCGTACTGAGAGCGTTTCTGGCCGTCTCTCAGAACCTCGTAGGCTTCAGTGGCTTCCTTGAATTTGCGCTCGGCGCCGGCGTCGCCCGGATTTCGATCCGGATGGAACTCCAGCGCCAGCTTGCGGTATGCTTTCTTGATGTCCTCGCCACCGGCATCTCGACCGACACCCAGGACTTCGTAGTAATCTCTCTTCGACATGGGCCCTTTCCCGCCCCACTCCCTACTTGGCGACACTCACCCGGGCCGGTCGCAGCAGGCGCTCGTTGAGGAGGTAACCCTTCCGAAGCTCCTCGACCACCGTGCCCGACGGAATCTCATCGGACTCGATTTGGATCACGGCCTCATGAAGGTTGGGGTCAAACGGCTGATCCGCAGCGACGATTTCCGATAGTCCTTCCTTCTCCAGGATCTGAAGCAAGCGGCGGCGCAGAAGATCCAGGCCCTCGAGGAAGCTCTCGGGGCTTGCGGCCTCCGGATCGACGGCCAGCGCCTGGTCGAATCCATCCAGAACGTCCAGGATGCCTGCGACCACGCGCTCCCCGGCGCTCTTGAGAAGGTCGGATCTCTCCCTCTCGGCCCGCTTGCGATAGTTGTCCAGATCGGCCAGCGCTCTCAGGTACTTGTCGCGGGCCTCCTCGAGCTGCGCCTCGAGCTCGGCGACCCTTGCACCGGCTTCGCCCAATCCCACCCCACCGTCCGGGGCCGATTCGGCCCGGTGTTCACTCCGATCTTCGGCCGGTCTAGTGTCGGGTCGTTCGTCTTTCTCCTGCTCGGGTGGCCTGGTGTCGGGTCGTTCGTCTTTCTCCTGCTCAGGCGGCCTGGTGTCGGATCGTTCCCGTTTCTTCATAGGATCCCCCGCCGTCCTTTCCTGGGTCATAGCGTTTCCAGCAAACGACTCATCATCTCGGCCGTCCGCTCCACCAGCGGCACCAGTTTCGGGTAGGGCATTCGCGTGGGGCCGATCACCCCGATTCTCCCTCGAGCCGAACCCGAGCCGTAAGTGGCGAGCACCATACTGCAGTGTCGCATGGGTCTCCAGATGTTCTCGCTGCCGATGATCACTCGAATACCTTCTTGCTCCCCGACGCGCGATAGGTTGCGAATCAGAAGGTCCTTCCGCTCCATGATCGCCACGATCGGCCGAAGGCGCTCTGGATCACTGAACTCGGGCTGCGACATGATGTTCGCTGCCCCACCGAAGTGAACTCGTTCACTCTCATCCGACTTGATCACCGATTCAACGGCACTCAACAGAAGACGAAACACCGTCTGCCAGTCCTCGGGCAGGACATCGGAACGGATTTCTCCCTCGAGGACTCGGGACAGCTCCGCGAGCCGAAGCCCAGATACCTTGCGGTTCACCCAGTTCAGCGCTTCGGACAGTGTCTCCCGGCTCTCTTCGGCGTCCGTCCGCATCAGCACGGTACGCACCGCACCCAGGGAAAAGGTGAAGCTGACCAGCAGCCGGCCATCTGAGACGGACCCGGCCTCAATCCGCGTGAGCGTCTCTTCCCTGATTCGAAGCGACGTGGCCATTCCCAGCTGGCGGGAGGCGCGCCCCAGCGCCCTCGAGATTTTCTCCAGGATGCCCTCCACCGTCTGCTGCTCATTCCCGATTTCGGTTCGCAGAAACACGATCTCTTCGCGCGTCAGCGCCTCTCTCTCCATCAAGCGGTCCACGAACAGGCGGTATCCCGAATCCGTGGGCACTCGTCCGGCCGATGTGTGAGGCTGCTCCAGTAGCTCACTCTCTTCGAGATCCACCATGACGTTACGGACCGTAGCGGGGCTGACCCCCATTCGAAACCGACGCGCGATTGACCTGGAGCTCACGGGCTCCGCCGTGTGAATATGATGGAGAACAACGGCCCGGAGAACTTCCTTCTGCCGATCCGTCAGATCGATGTACCGCACCCTATGTTTCCCCCGGCAAGGGTTTGAACCACTGTGAATTAGCACTCTCGAGGCGAGAGTGCTAACCTATCCATAAGATAGGAAACGGGCGGGCCGGTGTCAAGGCCTAAAACAGGGTCTAGGAGGGAAGCGGCGACAGGGCGAGTGAGCACGTCCTCTGCGGGTTCTACCGGAATCTATGGCTCCATACACCGACGGCTCCAGTGCCCTGCCCGGATGGTGCGGGCTAACTCTCGGACTTCAGCACCTCAAAAAAGGCTTCCTGGGGAAGCGTTACGTGCCCGAATTTCCTCATACGGGCTTTTCCGGCCCTTTGCTTTTCGCGGAGTTTCCTCTTGCGCGTGATGTCTCCGCCGTAGCATTTGGCCGTCACGTCTTTCTTGAGCGCCTGCAATTTCTCCACGGCGACGACGCGCGATCCCACGGCGGCCTGGATGGACACCTGGAAGAGGTGCCTCGGAATGGTCTGCCGAAGTTTCTGAACCAGGGCCCGGCCCTGGAAGTAGGCCTTCTCGCGAGCCACGATTCGAGTGAGCGCGTCGACCCGCTCCCCGTTCAGCAGAACATCGAGACGCACCAGATCCGACGGCCGGTAGCCGATGAGTTCGTAGTCAAAACTGGCGTATCCCTGGGACACGGACTTCACGCGATCGTTGAAGTCAACAAGGATTTCCGCCAGGGGAAGCTCGAGGATCAGGTGCACGCGGTCCCCCCCCAGAAAGTGGGATCCGACGTAGGCGCCCCGCCGGTCCTTCGTCACGTCCATCAGGACCCCCATGGAGGATACCGGGGTCACGATGTCGACGCGCACGAAGGGTTCCTCCACCGCTCGAACCTGCGTGTCGGGAAACCGGGCCGGGTTGTCGATCTCGATCGTTTCACCGGTACCCTTCGCCACGCGGTATCGCACCGAAGGCAGCGTCACGATGGGCTCAACCTCGTGCTCCCGCCTCAACCGTTCCTTGGTGATCTCCATGTGCAGAAGGCCCAGAAACCCGCAGCGGAATCCCTGTCCCAGTGCATCCGAGCTCTCCCTCTCAAACCGCAGTGAGGCGTCGTTCAGGCTCAATTTCTCCAAGGCCCCCTGCAACCGGGCGAAACCCTCCTCGGCCGACGGAAAGAGGGACGAGAAGACCATGGGCTTGACCGGCCGGTATCCCTCGAGGGCGGTCGTGCCACTGGCGGCTTCGATGAGCGTATCCCCTACTTTCGGATCCGACACGCGCTTCATCCCGGCGATGACATATCCCACGTCACCCGCCTTCAGCGCGGGCCTCGGGTCGAGATCGAGACGGAGTACGCCCACCTCCTGCACCTCGAAACGCTTTCCAGTGGAGAACAGCTCGATTCGCGTATCCGGCCGGAGGACTCCGTCGAACACGCGGACGTAGGCCAGAACTCCCCGGTACTGGTCGAACTCCGAATCGAAGATCAGCGCCTTCAGTGGAGCGGCCGCGTTTCCCCGTGGCGGGGGGACTCTCTCGATGATGGCTTCCAAGACGTCTACGATACCCGTTCCCCGCTTGGCGCTCACGTGAACCACGTCATCGGGAACCGCACCGGTGAGATCGGCGACCTCCAGGGTCACTTCGTCTGGACGAGCGCTCGGCAGGTCGATCTTGTTGACAACGGGAATCACCGAGAGTCCCGCGTCCACGGCCAGTTGCAGGTTGCTCAGGGTCTGGGCTTCGATCCCCTGTGCGGCGTCCACGACCAGAAGTGCGCCTTCACACGCGATCAGCGCGCGGGACACTTCGTACGAGAAATCCACGTGCCCCGGGGTGTCAATCAGGTTGAGATTGTACCGCTCCCCGTCGCGAGCTCGATAGCGCATCTGAATCGCGTGGGACTTGATCGTGATGCCGCGTTCTCGCTCCAGGTCCATGTCGTCCAAAACCTGGTCGCGCATCTGGCTGGGACGCAGCGTCCCCGTCATCTCCAGCAACCGATCGGCCAGCGTGGACTTTCCGTGGTCGATGTGCGCAATGATGCAGAAGTTCCGAGTCTCGTTCATCTCGTTGTCCAGGACCGCACCCCTCCGTCGATCCTCTCTCGAAGGCCCGATGTGCTGCTTCCCCATCGCCCCGCCCGAGGATTCTCGCCCGGGGGGGCGCGAACGATCGGGCCGGCCCGGACGAATCACAAGACGACCGCGGGTGCGGGACCTGAGTTAGTGGAGGACTCTGCCGATGCGTGTCCAGCGAGGCCAGTGTTTCTTGTTGTTCCAGGAGAAGTACAGGACCATCGCCTTGCCCTTGATTCGATTGACGTCCAGCATACCCCAATAGCGACTGTCCTGGCTGTTGTTGCGGTTGTCTCCCAGTACGAACACGTGGTCCTTGGGAATCTTCACCGGGCCGAAGTTCCCCTTGTGGGGTCGCCCCTCGAAGTACGTGTACGACTCTTCCAGAGGTTCTCCATTGATGTACACGACATTGTCCCGAAGCTCGATAATCTCCCCTTCCGTGGCGATGCAGCGCTTGATGAAGTCCTTGTTCTGCGTCGGGGAACGGAACACCACGATGTCCCCTCGGTTGGGCTGCCGAATCGCCGGCAGCCGGACGTCCACGAATGGAATCTTGGCTCCGTAGAGGAACTTGTTGACCAGAAGATAGTCACCCACCAGAAGCGTCTTCTCCATCGATCCGGTGGGGATACGGAAAGCCTGCACCACCAGGGCCCGCACGAAAAACGCCAGAAGCAGGGAAACGATGATGACTTCCGCGTACTCACGAAGCAGAGACTTCTTCCGTTTCCCGCCGCTTTCATCCGGCGTGGACTTTCCGGTTTTCCCCCGGTCCGGAGACTTTCCTTTCTTGGATCCGAAACTGGCCATGGTCCTCTTCCTCAATCGGTCGCCCGTGGGGTCGACCGGATCGTTTGCGACCCACCGCACCGCGGCCCGGCCCCGATGCGAATCCCCACCTTGAATCCCCCCGGCACCGCCTGGGCCCAGGGCCTCACGGTATTGCCGGCGGGTTCCCCCTCAAACTCCTCGTCGAATCCGGCCAGGTGTGCATCCACATAGGCGTCGATCATCGCGTACAACCAGAAGAAAACGGCCCACCACGCTCGATCTTCCCTGCGATTGAAATGTGTCGAGTACGCATCGTAGTGGTGGAGGTACTCGGCGTTGGTGGTCGACGCCCGTGCACGCTCCAGCGCCAGATTCGCGCGCCGACCCTCGATGAACACGCTGCCCAGAAGCCCCGCACCGGCGGCGAAGCAAAGCGCTCCCTTGACGGGGTGCCCGGTCGCCACCTGGCCCCAGCCCGGCAACACCGTCGACATCAGCAGCGAGGACCGGGGCGAGACCCCCCCCTGCTCGTCCCTCTCCTGACCGTAGCCGTACCCCGGGGAGAGGAGCACGACAAGAACCGCCAGCAAAGAGACCATTCGAATTCCGCAATGCTTCTGTTCCACGACTCTCGCCCGGAGCCCGCCGGGACCTTCCTCATGCGTGAGCGGCGGCGCTCACAAAAAACACTGGCGGGAATGTGTGGGAATCGAACCCACCTCGGACGGGATTAGCGCCCGACATCAGGATTTGAAGTCCTGGAGGTCCACCAGAACCTGTCCATTCCCACCGCTGCCCATGTATACGCCGACGCGCTCCTTGGAGTTCCAGCCCGCAGTCCCCCATGGCAAACCCGTGGGCTTTGCCTTATCGGTCTTCGCCCACGAGGGCAATGGCCTCCATTTCGACCTGCCCCCCCAGGGGCAGAGCGGCCACCTGCACGGCCGAGCGAGCCGGCGGCTCATTTCCGAAGAATTCCGAGTAGACGGCGTTGACCTTCTGAAACGCCCCCATGTCCTCAAGAAAAACCGTCACTTTGACCACCCGGTCCAAACTCGACCCCGCGGCCTCCAGCACGGCTTTCAGATTCTCCAGCGCCTGCCTCGCCTGGGCCTCCACGCCTTCCGCAAGTTGACCCGTGGCGGGGACGATGCCGAGCTGGCCCGCCGTAAACACCCACCCGCCTCCTGTGGCAATCACGGCCTGATTGTACGGCCCGACCGCTGCGGGTGCCCGGTCGGTGGATACGATCTTGTGCACGTCACCCTCCTCCTATTCGACCGTCACACTCTTCGCCAGGTTCCGAGGCTGATCGACATTGCACCCCCGGAGCACGGCAATGTAGTACGCGAGCAGCTGCAGGGGAACCACGCTCAGGACCGGAGTCAACATCTGGAGTGTGGGCGGAATGTAGAACACGTGTTCGGCGTGTTTCTTGATCTCCTTGTCCCCTTCCGTCGCGATGGCCAGAATGCGGCCCTCCCGAGTCTTGACTTCGGCCAGATTTCCCATCACCTTGTCGTAGGCGCTGTCCTTCGTCGCGATGACCACGACGGGCATGTCCTTCGTGATCAGCGCAATCGGACCATGCTTCATCTCCGCGGCCGGATAGCCCTCGGCGTGGATGTAGCTGATCTCCTTCAGCTTGAGCGCCCCCTCCATGGCAACCGGATAATTGTAACCCCGCCCCAGGTACAGGAAGTTTTCGTGGTTGCAGTAGTCGTGCGCGATCTTCTCAATCTTGTCCGCGTGATCGAGGATGCTCTGCACCTGGTCGGGCAGGGCCCGGAGACCCGCAATGATCGCCTGGCCGTCGGCTACCGACAGGTGGCGCATGCGGCCCAGAAGAAGAGTGATCACCGCCAGGACGACGACCTGCGAAGTAAAGGCCTTCGTTGATGCGACCCCGATTTCAGGACCGGCGTGGATATATACGCCCCCGTCCGCCTCACGGGCGATCATGCTCCCGACCACGTTGCAGATGCCGAGCGCTCGGGCGCCCCGTCGGCGCGCCTCCCGCATCGCGGCCAAGGTATCGGCCGTCTCCCCCGACTGTGAGATCACGACACAAAGAGTCCCGTCCTCAATCACGGGATTGCGATACCGAAACTCGGAAGCGTACTCCACCTCAACCGGAATGCGCGCGTGGTCTTCCAGCATATACTCGCCGATCATCCCCGCATGGAAAGACGTACCGCACGCCGTGATGATGATTCTCTTCGTGTTGTGGAGCTGCTCATCGGTGAGATTGAGCCCTCCCAGGCGAGCGGTCCCTTCGTCCGGAACGATGCGACCGGAGACCGTATCGTGGACGGTACGCGGTTGTTCGAAGATCTCCTTCAGCATGAAGTGAGCGTACCCTTCCTTCTCCGCTCGATCCGCGTCCCAGGAGATTTCCTCCACCGTCTTCGTGACCGCCTGGTTGTCCGCAACGGAGCTGGTTCGAATCCCCTCCCGCGTGAGGACCACGAGCTCCTGATCATCGAGGTAGATCACCTGGCGCGTATGGCGGAGGATGGCCGGCACGTCCGAGGCCAGGAAGTACTCTCCGTCTCCAATGCCCACCACCAGCGGACTTCCGTTGCGCGCGCCCACGATCTTGTTGGGATCATCGACACACACGACGGCGATTCCATACGTTCCCTGAACCCACTGGAGGGCCTCCTGAACCGCGTCTTCGAGTTTTCCCGTGAAGTGCTTCTCGATCAGGTGCACCAGGATTTCCGAATCGGTCTCGCTCTTGAAGACGTGCCCTTCCCGCTCCAGGCTCTCGCGAAGGTAGACGTAGTTCTCGACGATGCCGTTGTGGACAAGCGCAATCCTCCCCTTGCAGTCAAGATGCGGATGCGCGTTGACCGCCGTCGGCAGCCCATGGGTGGCCCAGCGCGTATGCGCCACGCCGCACTTGCCCTCCAGGGCCTTGTTGCCGATCTCCTTTTCGAGAACCGTGATCTTCCCGGCCACCTTCGCACACCGCAGCTGTCCCCCGTTGCAGATGGCCAACCCGGCGGAGTCGTATCCGCGGTACTCCAGTCGCCGCAATCCTTCGATGAGAATCGGCTCGGCAGACGTACCGCCGACGTAGCCAATGATTCCGCACATATCCTGAACCCCTCCTTCGGCCGGGGTACTACTCTCTCTGCTGCCCGAGCAGCGTCATGACTTCGGCGACCAGCGCCTCGGCTCGAGATGGATCGTCGGCCTCGGCCACCACCCTGACCACCGGCTCGGTGTTCGACGGCCGCACATGCAGCCAGCCGTCGCCCCGGATGATTTTCACACCATCGGATCGATCCACTTCCGCGCCCTCCGACAGTCCAGAGAGGGCGTCCATCAGGCCCTTTCGGGAATTCCCCTCCACGCGGGCCTTCCTCTTGATCATGGTGAAGTGGGGCAGCGCCCCCCAGGCTTCTGAGATCGAACATGTCCGCTCGGCGAGGAGCTCCAGAACCAGGGCCATGCCCACCGAGGCGTCTCGCCCCAGATGGGCCTCGGGGAGAATCACGCCCCCGTTCCCCTCGCCTCCCACGACGGCGCGTTCCCTAATCATCCCCTCCGAAACGTGAACCTCGCCCACGGGCGTCCGCACCACTCGGCCCCCGTGCGACCGGGCCAGCCGGTCGATCATCATGGAGGTCGAGAGATTCGTCACCACGGCGCCCCCGCCGACTCGCGAGAGTACAAGGTCGGCCGCGAGCACCATCGAGAACTCTTCCCCGATCGCCTTGCCCGTCTCCGTCACAATCGAAAGCCGGTCCCCGTCGGGATCCGTGGCGAAACCGACGTCGGCCCTCCGTTCCATCACCGCCCCGCAAAGACCCTCGAGGTTCTCCGGAACAGGTTCGGGGCCACGGGAGAACACACCGGTCGGCTCTCCGTTCAGCACATGAGTCTCACAACCCAGGGCTTCCAACAGGGGTACCCCAACCACGCCGCCGGTGCCGTTGCCCGGATCGAGGACCACCCGGAATCGACGCCCCCGAATGCGATCCACGTTCACCATGGACAGCCCCGTGATCTTCGCCACGTGTCTCGACGCGGCCTTCCCGTCTTCCGTTATCATCGGCGCGGGCCGATTCCCGATGAACTCGAAGTCGTTTCCATCGTGGATCTTTCTGAGACGAGACCCCTCCCGAGCCGTCAGGAAAATGCCTCTGTTTGAGACAAACTTGAGGCCGTTGTACTCGAAAGGATTGTGTGAGGCCGTGACGATAACGCCTCCGGCCGCGTGGTGATGGAGGACCGACAGCTGGACCGAAGGCGTCGGACACACGCCGACGTCGATCACCGCCGAACCCGTCGCAAGGAGACCCGAGAAAACCGCATGCCGAAGCGCGTCCCCGGACGGCCGCGTGTCCCGACCCACCACCACACTCCCATCCCCACAGTAGGATCCCATGGCGGACGCGAACCGGCACGCCACTTCGGGAGTCAACGCTTCGCCCACGATCCCGCGCACCCCCGACACCCCCACGACTAGGGCTGCGCCATCATTCATCGTCCGATCCTCCCGACCGGTCTCGAGCGGAATGCACCCGCGCCGCGACCGCCCCACCTCTCCCCAACAGGCGATTACCCGAGGCAGAGAAAAACCCGGCCCTCCCGATCCTTCCATCACAGATCAAGAATCCATTGGGCCAGGCGTCTCACGTTTCTTCGTCGGGGCGGAAGACGTGGAGCTGGTGAGCGGACTCGAACCGCTGACCTGCTCATTACGAGTGAGCTGCTCTACCAACTGAGCCACACCAGCTCCGTCCCACCTACCGACATGATACCAGCGCGAAGGCCAGTTGTCGAGCCCCTTTCTCCGGGAGCGCGGCTCGGTCTCCCACCGGGACCCGGTAGGGTTCAATCAAAATGGTGTCGCGGGACAGAGTCGAACTGTCGACACCAGGATTTTCAGTCCTGTGCTCTACCAACTGAGCTACCGCGACACCCGCAAATGCGATCGCTCTCAACTCATTGCAGAATAGCAGCCGTCCTTACCCAGTCAAGCTAAATCCGGCCCGAACCGGCTCGTCGGACGGACTCTCGGCCTCCATGAGGTCCAAGTCCCCGTTGGAGCAGAGGTCTTCCATCACCGCCACGATCTCCGGATCGAAGTCCGTCCCGGCTCCCGCTCGAAGCTCTTCAAGGGCAAATGCCCGAGTTCGCTTCGCGCGATACGGCCGGTCCGACAGCATCGCGTGGTACGCGTCCACCGCGTGGATGATTCGCGCGGGGAGCGGCGTATCGTGGTTCCGCCGTCCCGTGGGATATCCCAGACCGTCGGGCCGCTCGTGATGGGCGGCCACAATATCGGCGGCCCGCTGGAGGGACTTGAGCTTGCCCACGATTTCGGCGCCCACCGCCGGGTGATCCCGCACGCGGTCCATCTCGTCCCGATTCAGAGCCCCGGGCTTGCAGAGAATCTCCCGTTGAATCACGATCTTCCCGATGTCGTGCAGCAGGGCCGCGCACTCGAGATTCTCGATCTCCGACTCTCGAAGCCCCATCCTCCGGGCCACCTTCACGGCCAACCGGGACACCTCTCGCGAATGACCCTCCGTGTAGGGATCGATGGCGTCGATGGCGGACGTCAGCGCTCGGATGATTTCCAGGTGTGCCTCCCGAATGTCCATGTACTGCCTAAAGCAGTAGCGTGCGATCAGAAGCGGAACAAAGAGAAGCGCGACGGGAAGCATGCCGACCCGGATGTGCATGAGCGCCATCAGAACACCGACGGGAAGCACGGCGAGGAAGAGAGGAGCGGTCCGCAGGTAGTTCACCTGCCAGACCCGAAGGGGCGAAATTCGCTCGCCCGCGCCGATCACGCCGCTCACCAGAGCCGTGTTGACGAAGAAGTAGACGACACCGGATGCGAGGATACGTCCCAGGTCCGAGGGCCCGAGCGCCGCGATGGAATTCTCCGGACCCAGCCCCCACCTGCCGCCGAGGCTCCAGTACACCCAACCCGCGGCGACGACGGTGATTACCAGCTGGGAGGCGTTGAAGGCGACCTTGTGAACGGGCGCGCGGCGGACCACGCCGTCGGAAACCAGAGCGTTGAAAATGGCAAACCAGACGGCCACGCCGGGGCCGAACACCATTAATCCGCCGAAGGTCACGGCCGAGGAGGGCGTGATGGTCGCCCCCCCGCGCGGCAGCGTGATGGGCGAGAGAGTGGCCAGCACCAGAAGGACCAGCCAGAAGACGGCCGGTCCGAGATCCGAAACGGGAAACGACGCCGTCTGGTGCACCAGGCAAACGGCGCCCAGCAGCATCACGGCACAGATGTAGGTCAGCGTCAGACGCGGGAGGTTTGGCATGGGTCCGTTGTTGGAACCGGTGCGGACCGGTGTCGCGACCACCTTCCAGGCTCCCTGCGATCCATCCGAATGCCGCCCACGACCGTCACCAGTGGGTATCGAATCCGGCGGTCGCTACGAGCCAGACGATTAAATCCACCAGCCACTTGTAGTCCATCAAAGCGCATCAACCTCCTCTGCGATTGGATGCCCGTCAGCTCTTGGGTCCTTATCGAACCAGAAACTTGAGCCATCCTTCGCTTCGCTCGAGGTCTCTGCCGCTTCGCTCCGCTCCGTGGCCGATCACGAACCGACACCGGTCCGCAAGTATTCAGTTGTCCGCCCTGGGTTAGGTCCGGGTAAAAGTCCCCCGCTAGATCCACCTCATCTTCCGGGCGATTCCCCTCCCCTCCCAATTCGCGCAAGCCGGAACGCAGGAACGACCCGGTTCAGACTTGCCCCGGGCCACACTACCAAGATTTGCCAAATCTGGCAAGAAAAATGTTGCAACTATTTATAATTAAATCTATTAGGGACATGACGCCCCGGAAACACCGCCGAAAGGCCGAATCCCCCTCGTCCCCGAATTCGAACGACTAGGAAGACCTGCCGGACAGCTGCTTCAGAACCACTTGCCACACGTGCTCGACCCCGATCGCATCCATGCAGCTGCGACCCTCGAAGGGACAGTCGTCCTGCGCACACGGACTGCAGGCAAATCCGCCCGCCTCCGAGACGACGATGGAACGGGGACCGTAGGGACCGATGGCGGCCGGGTCACCGGGGCCGAAGAGGGCCACGGTCGGCACGCCCAAGGCCACGGCCAGGTGCATCGGCCCCGAGTCCACGCCCAGGAAAAGCCGCGCGCGAGAGAGCACGGCAAGAAACTCGGAGAAGGTAACACGGTCCACCAGATCGATCGGGGTTTTCTCCATTCGAGCAAGCACGGCGTTGCAGAAGTCCCTCTCCCTCCTCACTCCGGTCACCACCACGGGAAGCCCCAGTTCTCCGGCGATTCGATCCGAGACGCCCGCATAACCGGCAACCGTCCACTGCCGACCCGGCCACTGTGCCCCGGGGTGCACGATCACGAAGCCGTCGGGCGCCGCCTCCAGAGCCGGGAACCGTCCCCGAACGGCGTCCCAGTCTTCGTCCGCGACGGCGAGATCGAACCGAGCCGTTTCATTCGAATTGTCCTTCGTTTCCGCGCGCCCGGGCCAAGCACCGAATACCCGTGCCACATCCCGCTGGTGCTCCACCTCGTGGCGGCCCTCCTCCCAGGGGATCTCCCGGTCGAGCAGGAACCCGCAGCCGCTCCACCCGTAGCCGATCTTGAAGCCGGATCCCATCGCCTGCATGAGGAAGATGTTTCGGAAGTCCCCGCGAAGATCGATGATGAGATCGAAGCCCCGCCTCCGTATGTCGCGTAGGATACGCCGAAGCTCACTCCAGTTGATTCGGCGCACGCTCCTCTGAGCCCACGGCAAGTCCAGGAACATTGCGCCGTCCACGGCGCGAAGATGCGGTAGCAGCACGCGTGCAGGAGAACCGCCCAGAAGGGTGATGCGCGCGCCGGGCCAGAGATCCCGCACGGCGGAGATCGCCGGAAGCGTCATGACCACGTCGCCCAGACCGTCGGCGCGAATGATCAGCACCTCGCCGACCTCCTCGGGAAACCGCCTTCTGCGAAGAAAACCAAGCGTGAGGGTTTGCCAGACGAGATGAGGAATTCTGACGAGGTAGTGAATGACGGCGGCGACGATCCGCCGCCTGCGCGTCGGGATTCTGTGGGACGATATCCTGACCACGCCATCCCCCGTGAGTGGTGCCGCGTCGTGCCGATCAACGATCGCCGCGAGGTCCAACCTGATTAGCCCGGATGTATGGTAGCGGAGCATTCCACGATGTCAACCGGTGGATGTGCGCGGGGTTCGTAGAGGGCTAACCGCCGAGCCGGTCGAGCCCGCCGATCGGATCCGCACCCAGATGGACGCTCCACACTCGACGGCCTGCGTCGAGAAGTGCCTGGCGGTCTCCCATGGCCTGGGCCCCAATGAGCACGCCGAAGGACATGGACGAATCCGCGGAACCGGCCTCGTCGGGGATGGCAACATCTTCGGCCGGATCGTCCGTGATCTGAATGAAACGCCCCCGCCCCCCGTCGCCCTTGTGCAGCTGCCCGGTGGAATGGAGAAACCGCGGGCCGTACCCGACGGTCGTCGCAAGCCGAGAGGCATCACGGAGACGCGTGCGAAGTGTCTGGAGAGCGTCGAAGGTCTCGCCCGTCGGTTGGATGTACGCCTGAAGGGCAATGTAGTCCCCGGGTCGTGCTCCAGCGAGGAAGCCGTCCAGACCGGCGTGGTCGGGGGAAACGGCTTCGCTCACGGGCAGGACCCCCGTCTTCCGGTACTCGGCCACCATTCCCCGGGCAAGCACTTTGGCCGCCTCCACGTCGGGCTGGTCGAAGGGTTGGATGCCCATGCGGTGACCGGCGACGGCCACGGCCATCTCCCAGAGGAAGAACTGCCCGCCCAGATCGTAGCGATCCGCCACATCGAACCGGATGACCGGATGTCCGGCCTTCTCGATCTCGGCCAGCATCTCGTCGTCCGTGTCGTCCCCGTCGAGCCGGAGATGCACGAACAGGCGATCGTTCCCGTATACCTCGGGCGGTCCCAACGGCTCGCCGACCACCGGAACAATTCCGGTCCCCTCCTTGCCCGTGCTCTCGGCGATGAGCTGCTCCACCCAGTCATCGAAGCCGGCCAGTTCGGGAGAGAGGACGAGCGTGACCTTGTCCCGTCCCGCCTTGGCCAGCTCTCCGAGGACGGCGCCCAGCCGGGCCCCGGGATTTTCCACCGGGGTGATATCCACCCCGCATTCCGCCGCGGCCTGGTCGGCGCGCTCCAGAAGTCTTGGAACGTCGACGCCGGCCAGCGCCGCCGGGGCGAGTCCGAAGTACGAAAGGGCCGAGTATCTGCCCCCGATGTCGGGAGCATTCAAGAAGGTGGCCCGAAACCGATGCACGTCCGCCAGCTCAGCCAGGGCGCTCCCCGGATCCGTGACGGCAATGAAGTGTCCCCCGGCCCGGTCGGCTCCGATCTCATCCGCCACCTGGGTGTAGAAGAACTTGAAGAACGAAAGTGTCTCCACCGTTCCCCCCGACTTGGTGGAAACGATGAAGAGGGTACGCTTGAGATCGAGACGCCGGGCATGAGCGAAAACCGCGCCGGGATGCGTGCTGTCGAGAACGGCCAGCCGAAGCCCGCCTCCTCCCTCACCAAAGACCCGGCCGAAGAGTTCGGGCGCCAGACTGGACCCGCCCATTCCGAGGAGGAGCGCGTGCGTAGAGGGCGGATCGCCGGTGAGGGCGCCCTCTCTTAAGACGGCGAGACGGGGAGCGTTTTCGAGCATGACCCCGGGGCTGTCGAGCCAGCCGAGCCGGTCGCTGATTCCGTCGGGCTTCGGTTTCCAGACCGTGTGGTCGCGATTCCAGATGCGATCGATGATGCGGTTCTCAGACATCTCGGCCAGGGCGGCGTCCACCGCGCTTCCGTATTTCCCCAGTTTCGCCCGCCCCAGAAATCTTGCCATGCGTATTTACCTCCAGCCCCAAAAGTCTCCCACATTTTGCGCGGATCGACCGCTTCGCCGGCGAGGCGGCAAGACCGATCCGATTCCCCGAGCCACAGCATGTAACCTCCGGCGGAGATAATCAAGCTTGCGATGGGATTTTGGGCGGAAAGGCGGTGGGGAGGATAGGACCTATAGGTCGTATAGGACCTATGAAAAAACCCGCCGGGGATTCTGTTGCGATTACTGAGAACCTGCTAACGGTAGAGACACTTGAGCGAACCCCAGGTCGTTTTCTCCGTCTTTCGATGCTCGTTTCCTCTGTCCTCGATCCTCCAGATGGTCCAGAGGCATTCGTCATCCGGGTCGGGAGCCAGGTAGATGTATGCGCGACCGTCGACCCAGTGGTCGAGCTGGTACTCGGTCATGTTCTCGATGACGTGCATGTCCACCAGGAAGTCCGCCCAGTAGACGGTCAGGGTATCTTCCTTGTCCAACGGAATGTCCAGTTCCAGGAAATTGTCCTCGTCGCTCTCCGCGCCCTCAACGTTGGTCAGATTACCGAGATCCAACTGAATGTTCGTGATTTCCTCGGCGTCAAACATCCGGTCGGTGATCTCGACATCGAGCGACTCCGCGATCCAGTCGGTCCAGTCCCACGAGGGATCGGAGCGATCATCCTCTGAGAACCAGAACTCATAGTCGGGGTGCAGGCAGGCCTCATAGTCGGTGATGTTTTGGGCCTCGTGGGCGTCCGTGAACATGTCGATGACGCCCACCCTCGTCTCGCGAGGGTCGGGCTCCGGCGCGGGCTCGGGCTTCGTGGCGTCCTCCGAGCAACCGGTGAGAATTAAACTCAGCACGAGGCTGAGAACCGCCGCTGACACTCGTTGTCTGGACATCGAATGAAACATGGCATCATCCTCCCGGACTACCGTTGCAGATCTTTCCGGTGCGATACATGGCTTTCATCTCCGACCAGGTACTGCTCTCGGTAGCTTTCCGATGCTCGTTTCCTCTATCCTCGATCTTCCAGATGGTCCACAGGGATTCGTTCGCGGGGTCGGAGGCCAAGCAGATGTGCGCCCTCCCATCCACCCAGTGGTCGATGCGGTCTTCGCCGGTGTCTTCGATGACGTGTATGTCGACCCCGAACTCGCCCCAGTAGGCCGTCGAGGGCGGGTCACCGGGAATGAGAAACGGGTAGAAGTTGTCCTCGGCGCTCTCCGCTCCATCGATGACCGTCAGGTTGACCAGATCCAATCGAATGTCCGTGACTTCCTCATCGTTGAACATCCTACCGGTGATCAAGACATCGAGATCCTTTGCTATCCATTCAGTCCAGTCCCAGCAGGGATCGTACAAATCATCCTCGGCGAACCAGAACTGGTAGTCACTGTGAAGGCACGCCTCGAACATCTCGATGTCGCGATCCTCATGGGCCTTGGCGAAACACTCGATGAGTCCCACCCTCGTCGTTCGATCCGGGCCGGTCGGCGTGGAGTCGGTCGGCGGTCTGAAGTCAAAACCGGGTTTCTCCCAGTCCTTGCAGCCGGAGAAGAAGACGAAGCAGGCGATAGCAAACAGGACAAGCGCAGAGCAACGTCCAGAGGCACTCATCGGGAACCTCCATTCGATCCAAAGCATACGACAGGGACACTCGAGAGTCAAGAAAAACAGATTATTATTTAATGAAGAAACACTCATGCCTCTGCTTCCCACTTCGTGTGAATCTGTGAAATCTGTGGCTCAGGGTTCGTTTCACCGAAGTGTCGTGCCTTGACGTCTTCGCCGGTTGGAGGTACATTGACCGCATCGACCTCTGCCTGAAGAAATCCCCTGGTTCTCATTCTGTGAGGAGATGACCGATGAAGAAGCTCGGAGTGCTTCTGCTCGTGCTCTTTTGGATTCCAGCGGCGGCCTTCGCTGAGACCCATCACGACCTGCGGGTCGAGCTGGATCCCCTATCCGCCACGATTCACGCCAAGGACATCATCACCCTGTCGCCGCGGGACCGGGACCGCCCGGTCTCGTTCCTCATCGCCGAGCAGCTGGAGATCACCGGTGTGCTCTCCACCGTCGGGTTCACGTGGGACATCGAACCCGGACCGGACCCCGCGGATTTTTTCACCGATCCCGATTCGTCGGACATCGAACTTACAAAACGCGCAAAGGGGATCGTTCTCACGTCGCGCTACGACCAATGGCCCGAGAAGTTCGCCGTGACCATCACATACCACGGTGTGATCTACGATACCCTCCAGGCGCCCTCCAAGAGTTACTCCAAAGGGTTCGCCACCACATCGGGGCTCATCGACACCGCCGGGTGTTTCCTGGCGGGAGGCACCCTCTGGATTCCGACGCTCATCGATGACTTCTTCGCCTTCGATCTCGACGTCCGGACCCCGCCCGGCTGGGAGAGCATCAGTCAGGGGGAGAGGACCCGCCACGAGGTGGACGAGAGCGGCGCGCATGCGGTCTGGCACTGCCCGCATCCCATGGAGGAGTGCTATCTCGTGGCCGGGCCGTTCCACATTGAGTCCCGAACGTACGGAAACGTCGAAGCGCTCACCTACCTCCGCACGCCGGACCCGAAGCTGAGTGACGACTACCTCTCCGCCACCCGGCACTACCTGGAGATGTACGAGAACCTGATCGGCCCCTACCCGTTCGCCAAGTTCGCCCTGGTGGAAAACTTCTGGCAGACCGGCTACGGCATGCCGTCCTTCACGCTTCTGGGAGACCGAGTCATCCGCCTCCCGTGGATCGTCCACACCTCCTACGGCCACGAGATTCTCCACAACTGGTGGGGAAACGGCGTGTACGTGGATTGGGACCGGGGCAACTGGTGCGAGGGCCTCACCGTCTTCGGCGCCGACTACCGATACAAGGAAAAGGCGGGAGCGGACGAGGCGAGGCAGTATCGGTTGGAGACGCTTGCCAATTATCTGAACTACGTGAAGACATCCGATGAAATTCCCCTCACCGAGTTTCGCGAGCGTCACGGCGCCTCAAGCCAGGCCGTGGGCTACGGGAAATCCATGATGGTCTTTTACATGCTGCGGGACAAAATGGGGAACGACCTCTTCTGGAAGAGTCTCGCACTCTTCTACGAAAGGAACCTGTTCCGGAAGGCGACCTGGGACGACCTTCGCCACGCCTTCGAAGAAACGTCGGGACTCGACCTGTCGTCGTACTTCGAGCAATGGGTCGATCGGGTCGGCGCGCCGCTCATCACCATCGAATCGGCGTCGCTCCGATACCTCGGGGACACCGCCCGGCTGGAAGCGTCCATTCGCCAATCCGCGCCCCCCTATCGAATGGACGTGCCGCTGCGGTTCGAGACCGCAGATCGGGAGACCACGTGGACGGTCCCTCTCACGGGAACCCTGACATCGGTCCGATTGGACGTCCCGCGGGGGTGGGTGGACTCCGGCGGCAAGAGCATCCGGATCGATCTCCTTCGCCAGCGGCTGCCCGACACTCTCCACGTGGAGACGGCGGCCGATGAAGTTCGTTTCTCCGTCGATCCGGATTTCGATGTGTTCCGGTTGATCGATCGCGAGGAGGTGCCCCCGACGTTGGGAGAGCTCCTGGGAGCGGATTCCACGCTGATTGTCCTGCCCGCCGAGGCCGACGAGGCCGTGCGTACGTTTGCGGAAGGGTGGGCCGAACGGGGCGCCGCGCACATCCTTGGGAATGATGTGCTCCCCGGGAACCCTCCGACCCCCGGGGCGGTTCTGTTCTTCGAGATGCCGGACACCCTCCCGAACGTTGTCCGCGCGCCCGACCATTGGAAGGTCCAGGGTACTCCGGTCGCCAGGGAAAGCCACACGCTCGTCTTTACCATTCGCGATTCGCACGACCCCGAGTCGAGTTACACGTGGATTCTGACCGAGAAACCGGCGATCCTCGCATCGCTCTCCCGGAGGCTGCCGCACTACGGCAAGTACAGTTTCCTGGTGATTGAGAATGCGAGCGGCCGGGTCATCGACAAGGGAATCTGGAAACTCGACGAGTCGCCCATGATTGTGCGACTGGCAGCTGAGGACAAACAGGCCAAACCATGACTGTGCGACTGGCAGCTGAGGACAAACAGGCCAAACCATGATTGTGCGACTGGCAGCTGAGGACAAACAGGCCAAACCATGATTGTGCGACTGGCAGCTGAAGACGAATGAGGAGAACCATGATGAGAATCCGTTTGACCGCAAGCGCACTGGGCATCTTCGTCCTTCTCTCGATACTCCATCCGGCATCGGCCTCCCCACCCATTCGAGCCGACGAGCTGCGCCGCCACGTCGAGTTCCTCGCCGACCCGGCGCAGGAGGGACGCGGCCTGGGGTCTGCCGGCATCGATACGGCGGCGGCCTACATTGCTCGCCGGTTCCACGAGATCGGTCTTCAACCCGCCGGGCCGGGCGGAAGCTACTTTCAACCCTTTGAGGCCAAGACGAAGGCGGGGAAGGTCGGGACCCGCAACGTGGTGGGATTGCTCCCCGGAAACCCCGAGGGCGCGCGTCCCTACATCCTTCTCGGCGCCCACTATGACCATCTGGGCTACGGCGGAGACGATTTCCGGGGCTCGGAGCGCGGGCGCATCCATCCGGGCGCCGACGACAACGCGTCCGGCGTGGCCGGGATCCTGGAGATCGCGGAGTACTTTGCCTCGGCCGACGCACTGGACCGTACCCTGGTGTTCGTTGCGTTTTCGGGCGAGGAACTTGGACTCCTGGGTTCGGCCTACTTCGTCGACCATCCCACCCTGCCCCTCGAACAGGTCCTGGCGATGCTCAACCTCGACGCCGTGGGCAGGCCCGATCCCGGCACGGTGACCCTCTTCGGCACGGACACGGCCGCCGAGTTCGACTCCCTTCTCCTTCTGGGTAACGAGAAGAACCTGAAACTCAAGACCGAAGGCGACGGCATCGGCCCGTCCGACCACACCTCCTTCGCTCTCAAGGGCATTCCTGTTCTCCACTTCTTCGGCGCCGCGCACATGGACTACCACCGGCCCACGGACACGCCCGAGAAGCTCCACTACCCGGATATGGAACAGCTCGTGCGCTTCACGGCGCGCATGGTGGAGATTCTGGACTCGGTGCCGGATTCGCTGACATTCCACGAACCGCCCGCCCACGCGCGGCCCTCTGCCCATGGAGGGAAGGGCGCACACCTGGGGATCGTTCCCGATTTCGGGGGAAGCGACAGCGGAATGGCGATTCGGGGCGTTCGAAGCGACAGCCCGGCCGACAGGGCCGGCCTTCAAGCCGGGGACGTGATCGTCAGGCTGGGTGAGGCCGAGATCAGGAACATCGAGGATCTCTTCGGCGCCCTCAGCGCGCACAGCCCCGGCGACACCGTTGAGATTGCGGTCTTGAGGGAATCCGAGCGGTTGTCTCTACGCGCCGTTCTCGGAGGGCGCGCACCGCACCCCACCCACGAGACGCCCGAGTAAGACTTCCGGATTGCCGGAAGCGTGGGTCCCTCGCCCCCCTGGGCATCCGAACGACTCGGGATTCGAGGGTCGGCGCGGCCTAGGTGACGAACCTCTTCACGGTCTCCTTCAGCTCCGTGAGGTCCGACGACTTGACCACGTACGCGTCGGCGCTCCAGGCGCCGAAGTCACCCTTAAACGTAGCGTACGCCGTGTTGATGATCACGGGAAGGTCCCGGTTCTTCTGCTTGATCTGGCCGAGGACCTCCAGCCCGTCGGGAGGCTCCATCTTGATGTCCAGGATAACGGCGTCGCACGGCTCCTTCCAGATGACATCCAGCGCCTCTTTCCCGGAACCCACCACGACGACGCGGTATCCCTCGTCGGCAAACTCTTTCTCGTAGAGCATGCGCAGGCTTTCGTCGTCGTCCACCACCAGCACGGTCTTCATCGTTCCGCACCTCCTCCTCATCTGCCGGGTGACACCCGTCTCTCGCCTGGAGGAAAACCTACTCGTGGCGCGGTGAGATGGGCAGGGTCACCCTGAAAGTCGTGCCCGATTCCTCGTCGCTCGAAACGTCGATGGTCCCGCCATGCTGCTTGACGATCTGGTGGACGATCGCCAGCCCCAACCCCGACCCCGAGGGCTTGGAGGTCGCGAACGGCACGAACAATCGATCCAGCATCGCTTTCGGGATGGGCGGCCCGGGATTGTTCATGACGACGGTCAAACCCGTTTCCACCCGGAGCGTCTCGACTCGAATGGCTCCTCCCTCGGGCGTATTCTGGATCGCGTTGCGAAGTAAATTCAGCAGGACCTGTTTGATTTTGTCCCGATCCAGCATCAGATCCGGAAGGTCGCCCGCCAACCTCAGCGCCACGCTCTGGCGCTTCTCCCGGACTTCCATCACCACCAGCTGCAGCGTTTCCTCGACGAGCACGTTGATGCTTGAGCTCGTGCAGCGAATTCGCGTGTGCTGCGCGAGGCTGAGTTGCTCGTGGAGCAACCGCTCGAGACGGTCGGTTTCGCGGAGAATGACCTCCAACCACTTGGCCCGCTCGTCGTCGGGATCCAGGTTGCGCTTCACCAGCCGGGCGACGCCCCCGATGGCGGTGAGCGGATTGCGGATCTCGTGGGCGACGTTCGAGGTGATTTCCCCCAGGAGGGCCAGCCGCTCGACCCGCGCCGCCAGAGCCTCGGCTTCCCGAAGCCTACCCTCGGACTCCCTGACCGCCTGGAAGAGCCTGGCGTTCTGAATGGCGATGGCCGCCTGGTCACCCAGCACCGAGAGAAACCGCAGGTCGTCCTTGTCAAACGCCTTGGAGTTGAACGGAGGAACCGGGCGCTTGTCGAATACCGTGATGCCTCCGATCACCTCGTTGAGGGCAACCAGCGGCACACAGAGGAGAGACGAGATCTCCTCGATCCCCATGTCCGAGAACCGCCCGTCGCTGGCAAGATCTTTGACCAGCAGAGGCTTCCGAAGTCTGATGGCCTCGCCCGCCGCACGCGTGGCCAGACCGCTCATTCGCCCCACGAGAACCGACTCACCCACTCCGAAGGCGGCCCCCACGCGAATGGCGTTCTCCCCCGCGCCTTCCTTCTCCTCAATCAGGTGAAGAACGGATCCGTTGGCGTCCAGCACCTGGGCCGAGATTCGGGCGATGAGGCTGAGCTCCTGCCCCAGATCCGTCGTGGAGAGAATGCTCTTGCTGACTTCGTGAAGCGTCTTGAGCTCCGCCAGCTTGCGCTTGGCATCCGAGAACATGCGGGCGTTCTCCACCGCCATGCCCGCCTGCGACGCCAGAGCCGCCAGCAGATACACTTGCTCGTCGTTGATCGTGCCCCCGGTGTACCGATTGTCGGCCAGGATCGCGCCCAATCCCTTGCCCTTTGCCACTACGGGTGCAAGCGCGAACCCCTCGGAGCGAATGGGGGCGAACTCCGCAAGGACGGCGTCGTCCGGGGAGCCATTGGCGGGCACGCAGAAGACTTCCTTCTCGAGAATGGTGCGCACCAGAAGAGAATCGCTGTTGACGAGCGGAACGACGATGCTCCGAACTCGCTTCGACAGTTCCGTTTGAATGCAGGCACCGGCGTCCGCCCGGGCAATGCCGATGATGTCCTCCAGGGAAAAGCCTTCGCTGTGCATGTTCTCCCAGATCTTCTTGGCTTCCTCTCCGGACGAAGGACCGATCCCCATCATCCCCCGGACGACCTTCAGCTCTTCATCCAGGAGGAAGAGAAACGCTCGATTGAACCCAAGGGCGTGGCCCGCCGTCACGCAGGAAAGGATGACGGCCGAAATCTGATCCATCTCGATGGTGGAGTGAATGAAGCTCATGACTCGGAAGAGCAGTGAGGCCTCGGCCATGTGGCCCGCCGCTGCGTCAACCCCGCCCCCGGCCGGCACTACGCGTCGCTTCCGGCTGCTCATGCCTTCTCCATCCATGGTTGCGCTCGTGCCGGGCAGCAACACGAAACCGCCCGACGTCTCCAGATCAATCCCCGGATGTCCGCCCGTATCCGTTGGGGTGAGCCTGGCGCCATACCCAGGCGGACCGCACGATGTCATCGATCTCGGTCATCTCGGGCCGCCATCCCAGTTCCCGAACGGCCTTCTCGGCGCTTGCGACGAGGACCGCCGGATCACCCGAACGTCTGTCGACCTCCCGCCGGGGGACGCGTCTTCCCGTTACTCTCTCGGCGGACTGCACGACCTCTCGAACACTGTAGCCCGCCCCGTTGCCGAGGTTGAACACCCCTTCCCCTCCGTTGTCCAGGGCTTCGAGAGCCCGGATGTGCGCCTGGGCGAGATCCGTCACGTGCACGTAGTCGCGAATGCACGTTCCATCGCGAGTCTCGTAGTCCGTTCCGAAGATCTCCACCCCGTCCCGTTCCCCGGCCGCGGCGTCCAGGACCAGTGGAATCAGGTGCGTCTCGGGATCGTGATCCTCCCCCAGCCGCTCCGAGGCTCCCGCCGCGTTGAAGTAGCGGAGTCGAACGCTCTGAATGCCGTGCGCTCGGCCGTACCACTGGAGCGCCGACTCGAAAGCCATTTTCGACGCCCCGTACGGATTCGTCGGAATCTGGGAGTCCGTTTCCTCTATCGGCACGGATTCGGGCTCACCGTAGACGGCCGCAGTGGAGGAGAACACCATCTTCGACACGCCGTGGGCCGCCATCGCATCCAGAAGCACAAGCCCGGCGCACAGGTTGGACCGGAAGTACTTCCCAGGCCGTTCCATAGACTCACCGACCAGAGAATCCGCCGCGAAATGCATCACGGCATCGATGGAGTGGGACCCGAAAACCCGCCTCAGGGCCTCGGGGTCCCCGACGTCTCCTCGAATGAAGCGGGCCTCGGGTAGCACGGCTTCGCCGTGTCCCTTGGAGAGGTTGTCGAGAACCACCACACGGCGGCCCGTCCGGAGTAGCTCCTCGACCGCCACGCTGCCGATGTAGCCGGCGCCTCCTGTAACCAGAATGCTCACTTCCTGCCCCTTTCTGCGGTTCACCTGCCCCCATTCTACATCACGGGGGGCAATAGTGTCAAAAAAACGTCAAGGGGCCAGCATATCCACGTTCGACGCCGGTTTCACGTTGACAGGCACTACCCCGGTATGTTACAATTGGCCTGTCCTTGAGAGGAAACACTTCTCTCTGCCGCGTGAACCCTAGGCCCCTGCAAAGGGCGGTCCGGAAGAGGTCGGCTGTCGATGGTGCACATTTCCAAAGATCTGGCTTTTTCCGAGAAAGTGGCCAAAGAGCACGGTGTTCGCAGCATGCAACACTCGGTCGCTCGAATTTATGGTCCTCCGGACGATCAGGTCCTTTTTGCAGATTCCCTGACGTGGTATTACCTGAGCGAAGGCATTGCCTTCGTTTTTGATAAGGATGCAATAGAGAAAGTCATCGAGCTCCACACTCGAGGCAAGTAACTTCTCTGGTCCCAGCTCTGGGGCGGGCGGGAGCCTCCCCGAGGGCCCTCAGCATCAAGAAGCACAGGCGTTTCCCGCCTGTGCTTTCTCTTCGCCCGGGTCCAGAGAGAGAATCCCGTCCCTGGACGCGGGGTGCCGCTCGCGAGCTAAAGATGTGGCAATCGCTGCCGATACATCTCCTGAGAGAACCCGCGCTCGCGAGGGACATGCCCAATGGCAAAACACATTCTTGTGGTCGACGACCAAGTCAGCATGAGAGAGACGCTGACCGACATGCTGGAAATCTTCGGCTATGAGTCGTCCGCTGCCGGCAACGGCGAAGAAGCACTCCAGATTCTGGGCCACGCGGAGTTCGATCTGGTCATTGCCGATCTGAACATGCCCCGCATGGACGGCATGGCTCTGCTGGAGCACATCAAGGCGAAGTGGCCGGACCTGCCCGTCGTGATCATTACCGGATACCGGACCGTCCACACCGAGAAGAAGATCCTGCAGAAGGGAGCGGACGGGTTCATCCCGAAACCGTGCACGCTGAAGCGGGTAAAGGACATCGTTAACGCCGCCCTGAAGAAGGAAACCGCGACGCCCCGTTTGGAATAAGCGCCACCGGCGAGTGGTCTTTCAAGCCGGGCGCCGCGGACCCACGGCCCCTCCTGCGCATCACCCTCTGGCCCGGCCGGCCGGAGCCGTTTTCCCCCTCGATCTCGAGATTCCGAATGCGCCTACCGGGTCCCCTCCAGGGCAGAAAAAACCGGGGCGGGCTCCAGCCCACCCCGGCGATGTTGTCCCCCTCCCTACCGGATCTCCGTCGATCCGATGGGCAACTCGACGCTCCGTCCGCACCTACTGGAGCAACGGCTTGACCCACAGGAAGTACACGCCCGTCAACATGAAGGCGACCACGATTACAGCCGTACCCCAGAAGAGAATCCGTTCCGCCCATTTCTCCACTGCTCAAATTCCCCTATCAACGCGTCCGGCCGGATCGTCTCGCATTCGGGAGCTGAAGTCAAGCAAGAAGCGGTACTGAGCCCGGTGCTCCGAGTGCCGCCCTCTGAAGCCCCCGAGGGTGCCCGCAGAACGCCGGGCTCCCCCATCCGTGTTCTCTACGCGCTCTGTCGCGAGCGTGCCCGCTTGATTCCGGACCGGCGCAACCGGCCGCCGCGGTCTCCTCGCGCTACTTGCGGAATTCGTTCCTCGGCTGCCATCCCTCAAAGGGCTCCCGCATCCATCGCTTCGCGGCACCGTGGGTTTTCCCGTAAGCCTTCATCTTCAACACCCGCCGGTAATGGGTCCGGGCGGCCTCGCGCCGGCCTTCCATGTCATGGATCTGACCCATTCGCAGGTGCGTCCAGGCAACCACCCACTCGGGCCCATCCGGATCGTCCGCCACGAGTGACTCGAACTCGGCGAGCGCCCGCGCGTTGTCGCCCCTAAAGAAGTGGGCCTTGGCCAGATAGTACCGAGCGCGCACGCGAACATCATCGGCGAACAGGAACGAGCTTCCGTCCAACCGGGCCAGCAGATCCTCCAGCGCAGCGATCGCCTCACGCCAGCGACCGAGATGATTGACGAAGATCAGCACTTTCATCAATGGGAAGAACGGGTTCTCCGGATACCGCCGCGCCAGGTCCCTCGTCAGCTGAAGTGCCGTGACGTAGTCCTTCTCGTGATCCTTCATGATGTCCAAAAGGAAGAACTGGGCCTCCGATCGCGTGTACGTCCCCTCGCGCATGGCCAGCCGGAGTTGGCGGAGTCCCTTATCCCGATCCCCCGCCGGAATGAAGGCGACCACCCGCAGGATCTGGAAGTACTTCGGCAACACGTCCACATAGTAGTTGTACATTCCGAGGCCCAGGTTGGCGTCGATCCAGTCGGGCCTGAGCGCGCTCACCTTTTCCAGGAGTTCCTTGGCCTTCTTGCCGTCCCATGCCGCGCCCCACCACCGGGTCTCCAGAATCCGGTACCGTGCGCGGAACCCGTATGCGCCTCCCAGGTAGAAGAGAGCCTCGACGTCGTCGGGATCCGTCTTGAGCCGCGCGTTGCCACGCTCAATGGCCAGCCGGAGATTCTCTTCCACGTGGCGCCCGACCTCCTCGTCCTCGGGGTCGATCAGGTACATCCACCAGTAGGTGGCGCCCCGGTAGAAATGCCCTACGGGGGAGTCGGGGTCCATTGCGACGATCTGATCGCAGATCTCAAGCGCCCGTGGAAAACGGCCGGCGAACACCTCTTCGATGCCCTCGGAGATGTAGGAGTGAAACGGGCCGGACTCGCCCAGAGGCGCCGCCGGGCAAGGACTCCCGCTCACAAGGAATCCCAGCAACCCGCCGAGAACGCCGCCCAGCATCCGCCTTGCTCGCCTCATCCGCCGTCCGTTCAAGGTCTTCGCTCTCCCCGCACTTCGGCTTGCGCCGACCAATGTCCGAATGTAGTATCGGGCCATGATCCCGACAAGTCAATCGCTCCCCGGCATCCTGTGCCGGATACTCGCGTCGGTCGCCGCCATTCTTGTCTTCGGGTCCCCTGCAGCTGCCCGGTCCCAGGGTCTTCCCCCTCCCACGCCCACCCTCGTCACCGACATTCGAGTGGAGGGAAACGAGCGCACCGAAACTCACGTGATCTTGAGAGAGATGCAGACACAGGTCGGCGATCCCTACGATCCGGAGCAGGCGAGTCGGGATCGAGACCGCATCGACAACCTGGACCTCTTCAGCGAAGTCAGGGTCGATACCCTGTGGCACGAGAACAGGATGCTCATTCGGGTCCGCGTCAAGGAACGGCTCGTTTGGCTGCCCACCGAGTGGATTCCCTATCCGATTCTCGACTGGAGCGATGAGACCGGGTGGACGTACGGTTTCGGACTGACGAACCCCAACGAATCGGGCCGGAACCGATCCTTCACGCTCATCATGGAGGGCGGCGGGCGGCGGACGGGCCACTTCCGGTACTCCGATCCGTGGATCACGGGCAACCACGGATCCGCGGCCGTTTCCCTCGTCTGGAGCGAGTATGACGACTTCGAAGGCCAGACCAACCGGTGGAGCGCCGTCGGCCTCGGCCTCGGCACCTATCTTGGCACCTGGGGACGAGCGAGACTCTCTCTGGAGGGGTCGGAGATTGAAACGGACGCGTGGCGGACGGCCTCGGGCACACGGAGGGACCGGATCCGTTCTCTAGGGATGGGGATGGCGTACGATACGCGCGACGTCTACGCGGATCCACGATCCGGCGCCTACGCGGGAGGATTCCTGGAACGGTCGCTCCCCGTCTTCGACGGGACGGTCGACTACGCGTCGTATCGGTTGGACGTGAGAGGATTCCGGACGGTAACGCCGGGCCGAATCCTGGCGGCGCGCGCGTCCGTACGCTACCGGGACCGCCCCGTTCCCGACTACCGCCGACTGCGTCTGGGGGGATTCGGCAACGTCCGCGGGCTTCACCCTCTGAGCTTCAAGGGCCGGAACCGGATCCTCGGCGCCGTCGAGGTACGCATTGTCCTGAAGGAAAAGAGAAGTTATGACTTCTGGTTCGTCCGCAACGTGGATCTTGGCCTGATGGCGGCGCTTTTCGGCGACGTGGGATCGGTCTGGGACGGCGACGCTCTTCCCGCGTGGGACGAGTTCTATGGTTCCGTCGGGGCGGGAATCCGCATCCTGTCCCAGCAAGTCGTGCGACTCGAGGTGGCGTATTCCCGCCGGGACGGGACCCGGTGGATCGCCGCCACCGGTATGCCGTTCTGAGCCGAGATCCGACCCGTGATCCGCAGATGGGTTCTTGGGGTCGCCTCCGGCCGATGCGAGCTGCGGACTATCTCTTCGAGAAGCGAGTCAGGAAGGCATGGTGAAACGCGCTCCGCCCTTCCTCATCCAGCAGAGCGAAGGTCACTTGCCGAATGCGCTCCGAGTCGATCAGGAGGTTGATCGCCTCGTCGACCATCGCGGCGGCACACACGAAGACAGACACTCCGCCCACACCCGTGCCGAGAGCCGGGAACGCCACTGAGTGAAAACCCTTTTCTTCGGCCAGCGTCAACGCCGCGCGCGTGGCCATGCGGATCTTCTCTTCGTCGGTTTTCAGATCCTGCCCCATGACCACCGCGTGAATCACGTGCGTCGCCTTGAGTGCGCCCGCTCCTGTCGCAATCGCCTCGCCGACGGTGAGCGGGCCCTGACGGATCGCCTCGTTCTCGATGTCCTGCCCGCCCGCCTTCTTGATCGCGCTGGCGAGTCCGCCCCCCATCCACAGGTGCGTGTTGGCCGAGTTGACGATTGCGTCGACCTCCATCTCCGTGATGTCTCCGGCAACGACGTCTACGGTGGCCGGTCCAATCTTGAAACTCACCGGACTCCTCCCGATGTTCGTTCGACACTGAGAACGCCGAACATCCGAGCCCGAAGAATAGGGTACGCCGCACCCCGCTGCAAGCGGAAATCGCCCACCCGCAGGCCCGATCATCCGCAGCCGCGCCGGCTCCGCGGATAGAGGGCCACGGTCGTCCAGCGGATCGCCCCCACGCGTCCGGGGGTCACGCCCGATCCCCTACGGAGGCCCCAGAATCCTCCGAAGACGCTCCTCGATCGCGGCCGCCGCGATCTCGTGACCCCGGGCATTGGGATGAAAGATGTCGGCAGGGTCATCTCGGACCTCTGCGACCTCGTAGTGCGCGTAGATCGGCAGGAGATCCAGAACGACGAACCCGTTCCGCTCGGCCGCCAACGCCACTTGCGCGTGCAGCGGTTCGACCCCCCCCGCATACCAATCGTCCGGAAGGAAGAAGGGGAACACCACCAGAAGAACCGGACAAGAATGCTCGGAAGCGAACCAGGCGATTCGATTGAACCCTTCGAGGACCGACCGCCAGCCTTCCGATCCCGGGGCATAGAGCTGGTGCCAGTACTTGTACGGTCCATGTGCGTAGTCGGGGCCGAAGACGGGAACGCGCGGGGCCCGGCGCGAAGAATCGATGCCGAGCGCGATCCCGATCGCATCCCAGAGGTACAGGCGGGGCGGCGAGGGATCGAGAAACCAGCGGGTCGGGGTCAGCGAGTTGGCCACATCATTCATACAGTAGGCGACGATGATGAGATCCGGGTCAAACCCGGCCGCCGCCGCTTCCAGCAGGCGAGCCTCCTGAATGGTTTTGTAGCCATTGACGCAGAAGTTCAGGACTTCGACCGGCCGGCCGGCCCACGACGAGGCCAGCCCGCGTTCGAGCAGAGTCGAGAGCCGCCGTTCATAGGGCAACGTGATTCCCGCGCCGATGGAATCTCCCAGGAGCACAATGCGCAGCATCCCCTGCGATTTCTCCAGAGTCACGTCTTCGGACCTGAGAATCCCGTGGGCCTCGGTGTATCGAATCCCTTCTTTGCGGTAGTCCGGACGATGGACAAACATGAGTTCGGGGTCGTCCGACCGGATCCAGATGCTCGCCTGCCGGGCTTCGACCGCCTCCTCATCCAGGCGGTAGGTGCCTCGCAGATGATGAAACACACGCAGTCCCACCTCGGCCGCGACCACCGCACCCAGGGTCGCCACAAGCACCGCCACGAGTGGAAACACCCAGGGCCGTACGTTTCCTCCACCTTGTCGTTCGGGACTTCCCACGAACGCCCTCCCCGTCTCCCGGATCCTCGGCGATCCTCTTCCGCTGCCGTCAAGATAGCCGTCCCGCGCTCCGCCCTCAACCTCTTTGTGAACGGCGAACGGCCGGCCGCCCGACTGCGACGCAAGCGGAGGAAGATCTCGCTGGCCGACTACCCGTGGCACCCGGCGAGAAAACCTGCCGGACAACTGCCCATCGCACCCGGCGAGAAAACCTGCCGGACAACTGCCCATCGCACACGGCGAGAAAACCTGCCGGACAACTACCCATCGCACACGGCGACAAAAGCCGCTGGACAAACATCAGGGGTGTGATATCTTGCCGGCCACACGGTACAGGAAGAGGCGCCGGGGTAGCCGGCCGGAACCGATCATGCCTGCGGGAGTCGAGCCGATGACCGATTTTCTTCAGTTTCCGAAGGTCGAGATCCACCGCCATCTGGAAGGTTCCGTCCGGCCGTCCACGATTCTCGAGATCGCTCGGGCGCACGATCTCCCGCTTCCCTCCGACGATCTCGACGGATTGAAGCGAGCCGTCTATGTCCGAGAGCCTGCGGATTCCATCGCGGATGTGTTCGCTCGGTTTCGACTGGCGCAGCAGTCTTTCGTCTCCCCAGAGACCATCGCGCGAATCACGCGTGAGGCGGTCGAGGACGCCGCCGCCGACAACGTGGTCCTACTGGAACTTCGCTTCAGCCCTTCCTTCATGACCGACATCCATGACATCCCGTGGGACGAAGTCCTGGATGCCGTGTCGGCGGGGGTGGGCGAAGCGCAGGCGAACCGGCGGATCGAAGTCGGTCTCATCGTGATCTGTTCAAGAGACCTGGGTGTGGATCGCTGCGACGAGACCCTGGAATTCTGCCTTCGCCACCGGGATCGCATCGTGGGTGTGGATCTGGCCGGGGACGAAACCCACTGGCCCGCTCGACTCTTTCGCTCGACGTTTCGCAGAGCCAGAGAGGCGGGTCTCCCCATTACGATCCACGCCGGAGAGGTCGCGGGGCCCACGGAAGTAGAGGACGCCCTGACACTCCTCTACGCGGATCGCATCGGCCACGGAGTCAGAATCGTTGAATCCCCTGCGCTTCTGAAAAACATCGTCGAGGAACGCGTCCCGCTGGAGCTCTGCCCCACCAGTAATTACGTGACGCGCTCGACTCCTACCCTCGCTTCCCATCCTCTACTCCGCTTCCTGAAGGCGGGCGCCATCGCGACCCTCAGCAGCGATGACCCGGAAATCTTCGGGATTTCCCTGACGCACGAACTCGAGATTTCCATCGCAAAACTGGGGCTCGACATCGATGACATCCGAACCTGCACCCGGAACGCCCTGGTATCCAGCTTCCTCCCGGAATCCGCCCGCCAGCGAGCCGGCACCCGGTGTGAAGAATACCTCCGGCCCGAGTGATTCACTCATCTCCGGACCACGAGACTCTGATTCTTTAAAACCATATTGCGATCGCTGACATTCAATACAGGCCGCCTCCCATATCTTATCGCTAAACACATCCTTCTTAGAAAAAATATACACCCATCGGCATTTTGTTCGAGAAATTTCCGGACCCTTACCCGGTTAATACACATATGCGAGGGGGTGTGCCGTCATTTTTGTGAACACCGGACGGGAAGGGGAATCCGAATGCTGGACGATCCACCTGCGCTTGGCCGGACGGACGCGGGTGTCCCGAGGGACACGTCCGCCGCGTTGGCGGCAAGGAGGGAACAGGGTCTCGCTATCCTCTCCCTGCTTGCTCAGCAGTTGTCCACAACCCATGACCTCGATGAGGCCATTCACGTCTCGCTGGAATCGGCCATGGAGTTCGACCATTCCGACACCGGCGCCTTCGTGCAGTTGGATCCGGACAGTGGGGAAATTACTCGTGCCGTTGAAATGGGTCTCTCCCGCGATTTCGTGACCCACCACGTTCTTCCGGAACTCATGCTGAGGTTCAAGGAATCGCCGTTGAGCGCTCGCCACCCCTACTTCCGGACGTGTTCGCACACGGTGGCCGGGAGAAACCGCCACGCGCCGGCCGGTCTGTTCCGCATCGCGATCGTCCCTCTGCTGTGGGAAGGTCGACTCAGGGCGGCCCTGGTGACTGTGGGTCCCGGCGATCGTGATGAAGAGATCCTCGTCCTGGAGGCACTGCAGGCCTTCGTTGCCTCGACCCTGGCCCTGCGAGAACCCGGCTTACTTGCGGAAGAGATGCGAACGCATACCCGGACGGCCGAGCTCGTTCAGACCCTCGTGCATGACCTCAAGAACCCACTGACACAGATCATGCTGACGGCTTCCCGAATGGAGTTGTCTCCACCCCATCGGGGAGAAACGCGCATGCTGGTCGACCAGGCCGAGCGCATGAAAGCCATCCTCAACAACATCCTCCACGCGTCTCGGGGCCAAGGATCCCGCACTCTGGTGACGCTGGACCTGAACGAGATTCTCCTGGAAGAGGTCAACCGCCTGGAGGCGGACCCCTTCTGCCATCCGGAGGTCATTAAGGAGATCCGACTCGCGCGACGTCTGCCGGAAATCCGTGGAGTGCGCACCGATTTCTCCGTCGGTTTCGCAAACATCCTCACGAACGCGCTTCACGCCTTGTGGCGGTGCAAGGATCCAACGCTGGAGGTCGCTTCGCGGCTGGAGGGAAATCGAATCGTCGTGGACATCACCGACAACGGAATTGGGATTCGCGAGGAGAACCTCCCGAAGATCTTCGAGCCCTTTTACAGCGCGAAACCACCGTCCGCTTCACGCGATTCCGAGAACCCGACGGGAACCGGTCTCGGATTGGTATCCACGAAACAGCATCTGACACCCTACGGAGCCGAGTTTGAGGTCGACAGCCGGCCGGGTCGAGGCACGCGGTTTTCAGTAAGGATTCCGGTTGACTAGATCGCGACGGGCGGAGCCGTCCGCGTCCTGCAGTCCAGAGACCCCGAAGTGCTCAAGCACCGTTGGGGCAACGTCCATGATGGAAGCCTCGAACTTCCCTCCGCGTGCGACGCCGGGCCCCATGAGTCCCCAGACCCCGTCGATGGAATGTCCCCCGCGGGCCGAAGGCGCGCCGCCGTCGATCGGTTCCACGGCGGGGCCGTCCGTTTGTCCCACGGCCCTCACCCCGTCCTCGAGAAGGAGAACGATGTCCGGGAGAGCCCGATCCGGAGGCGCTCCGGGAAACAGATGGTCCCGGGTCACGACGTCCTTCAGGATTCTACGGGCCGGATCTGTATTCTGAAGACCCCGGGCAGCTTCGATGACCGCGCTTCTCACGGCGAGAAACTCCTCCGGGCGCACGGTTCCGTCCCGCTGCCGGCCGGAAAGATTGACGACGAGTCCCTCCGAGAGATCGCACAGCCGGTAGCGTAGAACCTTCGACCGGCAAGCGTCCACACCCCGCGTGTCCAGATGCACGGGAGACCCGGTGACCCGCCGGTTTTCTTCGGCCACCCCGGCGGCGATCTGCTGGAGAAACCGGGGGTCTTGCATCACCCATTCCGGTACGCTGCGGGGGGCGTCCGCGGTCTCATCGCTCGACGGGGAGGACACGGTCGGCGGTCCTTTGCCCTCCTCCGCCAGCCCTTGCTCGATCAGCCAGCGTTTGGTTCTGAACACGCGGGTCGGAGGCGGGGCCCCGCCGTGATCGGAAACCACCATCACCAGGGTTCCGGAGTCCGCCAGCCGGCTCGCAGCTTCAAGGAGCCGGTCCGCCTCGCGGTACGCGAACCGAATCCGACGCCGCGTCCCCTCCCAACCGTACAGATGCTGAACGTGGTCCACGGCGGAGAAGACCACCATCAGGACGTCCAGCGATCGGCGGGAGGCGATTTCCGACACGAGGTCCAGCCGCCTCCACATGGCCGAGACGGCATCTGCAAGCGGGCCGTCGTCGTTCGTTCCAACCACCGTCGCCGTGGTTGGCCCCGGAGGGGTCCGTACCGTCAGATCGGAAGGACAAACGCTCCATCGCCCTTCGGGGCAGGGATAGCCGGAAACCATGACGCCTCCCACGTCCCAGGGCGGAAAGGTGGCCGGGATGCAGACGGCTCCCACTCGAAGCCCTGCGCGGGCCAGTCCGTCCAGAAACGTCCGGCCTCGAACCCGACGCGATGTAATCAACGATTCGGGTGCATCGGGATTGCGTGTGTCTCCATCGACGAAGTGCAAAACCCCGTGCTTCCCCGGGTGAACACCGGTGAGCATGGAACTCCACGCCGAAGGAGAAACGGCCGGGATCACCGAGCGAAGTCTGCCCAGTCGCCCCTCGCTCGACAGCCGCGCCAGGAACGGGAGTCGACCGGTTCGCGCTCCCTCTTCGACGAGTGCATACGAGGCGCCGTCAAGACCGACGATCAGTGCCCGAAGAGAACTCATTCGACAGATCCTTCATCCTCAGAAGAAAGCTCCGGTAGTCCTTCAACACCCCGTCGAAATCGAACCGGTATCCGCAGGCCCCGGCCCCACGGCAGTCCCGCCCCCCGAGCCTCTTTCCCATCGCCGTTCCATGAGTGATGAACTCCAGCCACGTGTCGAACGCCTCCGGGCAGTAGAGGGTCCGGCCCACCAGCCTGTAGTAGGATTCCGGGTCGCCGCCAAAGGAGCGGGAGACGTGCACTCGACAGGACTCGGGACCCCGGCCGGCGACGGCCGAGGCCAGCACCCGGGCGGTCCGCCCGTTTCCATTCAGAAACGGATGAACGGCCACGACGCCGTGGTGAACGACCGCCGCCATCAGAAGGGGGCATGTTCCCCGGTCGTTGAGTCGATGGAGGCACGCAAACAACATCTCCAGAATCCGGGGAACTGCGGGCCAGGGGGGCGGTTCGTCGACGCGGTGTCCCGATGGACCTCGATCCACAATGCGGACATCGCGCCGGCGGATTTCCGGAGCGGCAACGCGAGGCGTGTCCACGCGGAGACGCTCGCGAATTCGCGTAATGCCCTCGATGGACAAGAACGTCGACGAATCGCCGAGAACGCCTTTGAGCACCGATTCCTCCTCGGCGACCTGCCGGGCCTTGGCCTGCCGCAGCAGATCCGTCCGGGCGATTCGGTCCCCGGGGACATCCGGCCGATTCCTACCTCGTTCTTTCGATTTTCCTTGGTTCCTCTTCATTCCCGAGTCGATGCTCGACTCCCCTCCTGCACCGCGGCCACACCCCGGGTCGCTCTCAGGAAGCCGGCCATCGCCGACTCGCCGGACAGCACCACCCACCGGCTTCCGGGCACGGCGACGGGTTTTTCGGGGTTTACCTGGAATAACTCGGTCCCCGCGTCGAGAAGCCGATTTCCGAACTCCATCCCCAGTTCCCGCCCCACCCACCGCGACGCGCCGACGCTGATCAGAAGTCCGATCCGCCCCTGCCGGAGATGCCGGGCGAATCCTTCGTATGGCCCGCCGAAGGACCCTCGACCTTCGAGCGCGCGATTCCAATCCCGAACCTCCTTGTGGTCGAACACTCGAACCACGTCGACGCCGGTCTCTTCGAGCAGGCGGTCGCCGTTGGTCGTCAGCACCCAATCGACCGTTCGGGTCTGCCAGAGCGCTTTCACCAGGTGGTGACAGCGACCCGGGAGGGTCCCATTGCCGTCGACGGAGTAAACCAAATCGGCAATGACGTCGAACAACAGCAACGGATCCTCCAACCCTCTCCGAATTCCATCGGCCGACGCCGGCGTCACTCCCAGGCGACTGCGGATCCCCCTGGCGGTCGGGACTCCACTGCCCGACGACACCCCGGCCCCGGCATACAGGACGACTTCCTTGCCGCGAGCCCGGCAGCGCCTCCAGGCGTTGCAGAGGTCCTCAAGGCGCGCCCGAGCGGGATCGAACGAAATCTGCTCATCCCCCGGTGCGGAATCCGCCTTCGAGACTTCGCAGAGGAGACCGAGCATCCGAAGGTCCGGCCAATGGCGCGCCGGGCTCCTTGGCGGGCCGGCGCGCCCCCGGTAGGCGAGGCTCAGGGTGACGTGGATCCCCCGGCAGCTCGGGCACCGAACGAACCCTTCCACAAGGGAGAAGGGGCCCTCCTGGAGCGAAGGCCTCAGGCCGTCCGGAACGGAGTGCCAGAGCATGGAACTCCCCGGCAGGAAGCGCGGCGTAGACGAAGAAACGGAGAACCGGAACCGGGCAACGAGCGGAACCGGCCCCGGAAATACCCAGTGTCGAATCCGCCTAGCCCGCATCCCCCACCCCCTCCCCCGAGTTCGAAGGCCGGTCACGTGCCCGGCCAACGGGCCGCCCCCGAATCTCCGGAGGGCACACACGATCGAGAAAGGCGTCGTCCTCGACAAGCCTGACCATCAGCGTCTTGAAGATCCTCCTGTAATAATGACAATTCGGATCCGGTTCGAGAAGATCGCGGCCCATGGCGGTGACATCCGCCGGACAACCTCCCCCGCAAAAGGCTCGCCAGTCACACGTACTGCACTCCGCAATGGCCTGCACCGTTCGCCCGCGAACCCGGGCCATCGCCGGCAGCTCCGCGACTCCCTCGAGCGTCCGCTCGTCCAGAATATTCCCGGCCCGGTGCTGGGGAAGCGCTATCATCTTCTCGCAGGGGAAGAGATTCCCCCTGGGATCGACGGCAAGCATGGGATTCCCGCCCGCCCCGCACGGACTCCGCAGGCACATGAATGAGCGATCCCGGGAACGAAGGTTCTTGAGCATCCATCCCAGATCCATGCTCATCACCGGGGGCGTGTCTCGACCGTTTTGTCGACGAAGGTGATCCATCAATTCGAGGTAGAATTCGAAGTAGCCGGCCGCATCGAGAGCCGCGCCCGCCGCACAAGCTCGCGGATAGTCCCACACGGGATTGAAGCGAACCCGGCGAATTCCCTGTTCCCGGAAATAGTCCACGATCGCCTTCGCTTGCCCGACCGACCGAGCACCCACCGAGCAGATCGCTCCGAACGGGATCTCCCGCAGACGGAGCGCGTCGAAGAAAGCCTCGATCTGCGACGACGTCCCGCGCCCCGACGGCCGCTTCCGGTAGACATCGTTCAGCCCGGGTGGGCCGTCGCAGCTCACCCCTACGGCGATGGAGTGTTCCTTGACGAACCGGAGGGAATCCTCGTGAAGCACGGCTCCCGACGTCTGGGTGTGCATGTGAACCCGCTTCCCGGCCGATTTGAGAACTCCGAGGGCGGACTCGAGAACCTTCAGGTTCTTTCGCAACCAGAGCATCGGCTCACCCCCGTGCAGACCCAGGGTGATTCGCCGGTAATCGCTGTCAACCAGAAGCCGCACCGTACGGTTGAGAACGTCCTCGCTCATGTACCGGCCAGGACGGCGGCTCTCCGAATCGGCGTAGCAGTAGACGCACGAGAAGCAGCACCGGTCCGTTAGGTGGAGGACGACGAAGATCTGCTCGGGATCCTCCCAGCGCGGAAAACCGGACCACTGTCCCCGGTTTTCGTCCGTAAGGGCCAAGCCCGACTCGAGGAGCACACCGGCCAGGTCGGCACCCAGCCGCCGACGGAGTTCTGCGACGGTGCAAGGCTCGCCGGACAGCGGCTCCAGTGCCCGGCGGGCCTCCTCATCGACAACGAGCCAGGCGCCGCTCTCCCCATCGACCAGGACATAATCCGAACCGACCCGGTGCGTCGCGAAATGGCGGAGACCGGCAGCGGGTTCGCCTTCAGCCATGAAGTTTCCCCTCGTTGCTAGACGACCACGGTGTACGGCGCTCCGATATCGTAGCTCACGGGGTAGTGCACGCGATACGTAGGTTCAGGTCGGTCTTCGCCCGACGACTTGGGATCCGGCTCGTTGTCTTCGCGGCTAGTCTTGCCCTTCATGTTCATCCTCCTGCGGAATCCTCACGACAAAACGGATGTGCTGCCCGGTCCTTCTCGAGAGATCGAATTTCACTTGCTTCACGGGTGTCTGTGCGCCCGACTGTTCACCGTTTTCGTCCACCGACAGATCACCTCCTCCAACCCGTTTGAATACCTCCTGTAATCGCGCACAGGTCCCCGCCGCTGTCCGGGGGCAGAGACCCACGGGCCCTCATGTGCATAAACCCGGTAACCCCCCACTTTCTGGAGGACTTTTCTTCAATAGCACAGCAAACCAGAGAATCACGCTCGATGCTCGGTGTTTCATTCCACACTCCTATTCTTACAGAGAATTGCTAGGATGGCAACCCCAAGAAACAGAAAATCTGCAACTAACTAGTAGTCAATATATTACAGATAGCAACGAATACAGCATTCATTGCTTATCGTACATTATTCACTAAATGCTCCCGGAAAAAAACGACGGCCTGCGAAAAAAATCCGCGGCTTTCCAGGGGGGATAGCAGGTTAATACTCGTGGAGAGGACTCGCGCGAGCCGGTGGCGCGTGCCCACCGTCGGGCAACCCGAGGGGATGTCATCGGTGGCGCGTGCCCACCGTCGGGCAACCCGAGGGG
>CAZSXU010000004.1:54408-159062 GCA_964610505.1 uncultured bacterium
CAACCCGAGGGGATGTCATCGGTGGCGCGTGCCCACCGTCGGGCAACCCGAGGGGCGTCATCGGTGGCGCGTGCCCACCGTCGGGCAACCCGAGGGGCGTCATCGGTGGCGCGTGCCCACCGTCGGGCAACCCGAGGGGACGTCATCGGTGGCGCGTGCCCACCGTCGGGCAACCCGAGGGGATGTCATCGGTGGCGCGTGCCCACCGTCGGGCAACCCGAGGGGACGTCCCTCGAAGTGCCGCGCATCGAGGGCGCCTCTTCGTCAAACAGGAGCGGCAACCGACAGGGTACCGACGACGCCGTCGTCTACAGGGCGGCGGAGCAGAAGGATGCAGCTCATGGCCCCATTCACAGGCAAGTCGATGCTCGAAACCGTGCAGGGCATTCGCGATCTGCTCGCCACGCACTGGGCGGCCCGCCATTGCATCGCCCCCTTTCGGCGCTTTAGGGGAAAACTCCCCGCCTACGCGTTCACCCGAATGCCCGGTGGAGAGCGGGAGGAAATGGAGCGTCATGTGGAGCAGTGCTACGCGTGCTCCCGGGAATTTCGCCGACTCCGGCGAATGCGTGCGCGGTTGCGGACGGTAGCTCGCAAGTACGCGAGATTCCTCCAGGACGGAACCCTTCCCGAGGAGCAAGGGATGAGAGACGTCCTAATTCAGCTCTACCTTGAAGAGTGGACCGCGACGAAGGACCTCGCCGGGCAGAGGTTCGCGTTTCCGGATCGGGCGGTTTCGACGGCCCCGGTTCGCCCGGGGTCTCCTGTTCTCGACGACGAAGCGGGGCCCGGCCGCTTCGCGACCTTGGGCGGTTTCTTCCATACTCACCCTCACATCCCCGCGCTGGCGGCCAGTTGCCTGGTCCTGATTCTCGGTGGCGCGCTGTGGATCGGCCTTCGCCATCAAAACATGCAGACGGCCGCCCCCCGCACCGCGGGGGCGGAGCGGCTTCTCCCCACGGCCACGCGTCTCGCGTCCCACATCCTCTGTCGAGAACCGCTGATCGATCTTCGCAGCAGTTTCGGTCCCGAAATGCCGGTAGCGGCACTGCTGCTCGAGCGGGGATACACGGAATCCACGGACGAGGAAAACCGACGGGCGCTGGAGGATCTCCTGCAGGCTCATGTTCTCGACACCTGCATGGACTCGCGATTGGCTTCGGCCACCGGTTTGATTCTGGTCTTTGAGAAAAGGGTCAAAGATGCACGCCGAATGATGGAACGCGCACTGGCTCTGCGCTCGCCCGGAGACTCGGACACTCTTCTGGACGTCGGCGTGATCGCTCTTCTCCTGAGTGACTTTGCCCTGGCGGAAAACTGCTTCTCGCATGCCCTTCGGGTCGATTCGCTCGCGAAGCGGGCGCAGTACAATCTGGCCCGTCTCTATGAGATCACGGGAAAAGACAGAATCGCCAGGGAGGCATGGCAGCGGTATGTCGAGATGGACTCCACATCGATCTGGACCCAGCTGGCCGCGAGCAGGATTCCCGAGGTTACGGAGCGCACGAAAGCCCAGGGAGATGTGTGGCCTCCCTGGAAGGAATAGTCTACGGCTGAGAGAGACGACGTGAGGGACTCCAGAAGGAACTCTTCCGCCGCGAATCCGCCACTTCCCCCTCCTCCCCATCCCCCCTGGACACAAACGTTTACTTGTCGTATACTGGAGAGCCATGTTTCGATGAAGGGAGCAGCCGCGTTGCGCGGCACCTTCCGATCGGCGGCCGGTTCTCCCCAAGGATCGGTCCCGATAACTCGAAAGGCCGGGTCTCCCCATGGACACCGCAGCCTCGGAATGCACTCCCATGAGGGACAAGAATCGTTCGGCCTCCGATACTTGCGATCGTTCCCGTGCGGCCGCTGCTTTCGAGGCGTTCGAACAGGACTGGGAGAAGGTGCTTCCACGGCTGCGGAGGTTCGTCGGATATCTCCTGAGGAGATTCAGCGCCGCCGACGATTACGTGGATGAGGTTCTGGATGAATCCTGGAAACGTTGCGCGCGGGTAGCGGCCAAACATCCGATCAACCGGACGTTCATTCTCCGCACCACCCGTCGCCTCGCACTGTCCAAGCAGGAGTTCCTGGCGAGACGCCAGGAACTTCTCGAGACCAGAAGGAAGCGGGACACGGGTCCGGGCGGGCCCTACTGCCCGACCCGGCGAGCGGAGTTCTACCGAGTCATGTGGCTGGCTCTCGTGACCCTGGATTCCACAGGACGCCGGGTCTGGCTCGAAATCCTGAGGCAGATTTTCGAAACCGGTTTCATCAACCATGAGGAAGCCGGGCAGGCGCTTGGGTGGTCGACCTGGAAAACCAGACGGGAAATCGAGCGTTGCATCCAACAGATCCGGGCCTGCCTGTCCGGTGGGGACGGAAACCACGATCCCTGGCACATCTAGGTCGCAGGCCCGTTCAAATCAAGCGGCCGGCCCGGCGCGATACCGGGCGCAGGAAACCGCGGAGACAGATGATGGTGTGGTCCCCGACAGATTGGATCAGCCATGCTCGCGACGCGTGGGGATTCTGGCTTGCCAAGCATTTCTGCAGCCAGCCTTTTCGGGGCTTCCGCAGAAGATTGGTCTCATACGTGTTCTCCGACCTGGAAGCGAACGAACGCCAGGAGATCGAATTCCACCTGAACCAGTGCTACCGATGCGACGTGGAAGTCCGGTGGCTTCAGACAGTGAAAGAGAATTTTCGAGAAATCGGCGAATTGCACGCCGCCCGGCTTCGGGATGGAGAATCCTCGTCGGCCGCAAGCGCGGAGCGGATACTGGCCGACCTGTACGCGTACGAGCAACGCCTCTCCGGAAACTCCCCGCAGGACTCCCTTGAGGGTGAGCATCACCGGATCGAGGAACTGCCGGGCGGCGTCATGCCCGAAGATCGCCTCCGACGGCGGGCGAGAAGCTGGCCCGTCGGAGGATCCCCCAGGTGGGCGGCCGGCATCGCGGCCGGCGTGGTGGCCATCGTGGCGGCGGCGTTCTGGAGCGGGGTCCATGTCGGTGGGCGGACGGGTGCCTCGGGCGATGAGCTGCGCGACCGGCTTCTTCTTCATTCGGGAGCGGCGCTGGCCAGCCGGCTGATTCTCGAAGAACCACTCCTTGACGTCCGGACCAGTTTCGGCCCCGAGATTCCGGCGGTCGCCATGCTCTTCCGGGAGGGATTCTCGCTCCCGGACAATCCCGATGCTGCGGAAACGGTGGAAGCGCTGCTGCGTTCCGAAATCGAGGCGGGGACGACAAACGCGCGAATCCCCGCCACGGCGGCCGTCATCGCGGCGTTTCAGCGGAACAACACGGACGCGCGGAAGATGATGACCCGAGCGCTCGCACTCGCCTCCTCGAGCGATGGCGCCACCTTCCTCGATGCCGGAGTCGTGGCCCTTCTACTGAGCGATTTCGAAACGGCCGAATCTTGCTTCTCCCGTGCGCTGGCGGCGGATCCCGCCCTCGCCGAGGCACAGTACAATCTGGCTCGGCTCTATGAGATCACGGGTAGCCCGCAGGCGACCGGCCGAGCCTGGGCCGCCTACACGGGAATGGATTCCGTCTCGCTCTGGGCCGATCTGGCCGGAGCCAGAAGGCTCGAACCCGAGGACCGGACCCGAGGCGGTGACTGGCCGCCCTGGAACAACCCGCCCGGCGGTGAATCGCACTAGATCCCCCATCGGTTACGAATTCCGCCATCCTGGCTCTTAAGAGAAGACATTTGACAACTTTGTACGAATTGTGATATGATCATAGTGTGTAGTCTCGGCGCAGCGAATCGGATCACGTCCGAGAAGAGGCGCCGGGTTTCCAGGGTTTTGTGTGCCGCGTCTCTACTTCCGGCGCGTGAGAGATGGGGGTGGAGTTCCGACGGCGTTCTTTTCACTCTTCAGCGGGGGGGAGCTATGCGGAAGCAGCTTCTGATTTTGGCCTTAGTTGTGTGTTTCGTTCCGACCGCCGGTAGCGCGGTGGTTATCAACGAGTGGGTGTCCAACGACACTTCGACCGACGACTATGAGTTCATCGAGCTCTGCGGGACGCCGCTCGAGAGCCTCGACGGACTCTCGGTGGCTCTCATTGAGGGTGAGGGAACCGGCAAGGGAACCGTTGACCGCATTGTCGACTTGACCGGCTACTCCATCGGTGCCGGCGGTTACTTCGTCATCGGCGACCCGAACGTTTCGCCTGATATCGAGATGAGCCCCGGCTTCATCGAGAACGGTGGAAACACGATCGTTCTTGTCGATGGCATCACGGTCGGTACAGGAACCGACATCGACACCGATGACGATTGCATCGAAGACATGAGCATCGGCACCGTGATTGATGCCGTCGGCTATGGCTACGGCTATTCAGGCGACGATTGCGCCACGTACTACGGCGCCGTTGCCCTGGGTCCCGACGGCACCTACGATCCGGCCGGCGGCGCCCGCTGCTGCGACTGCACGGGCGAGTGGGGACTGGTCTGCATGGCCGCTACGGAGCCCGGCGGCACGGCCTGCTCAGCCCCGGATTACGTAGTCGCCTGGGCGACTCCGGGTGCGGCGAACGATTGCTTTGACCCGACCGCAACCGACAACCCCAGCTGGACCGGGGTGAAGGCGATGTACAAGTAGGTTTCGATCATTCGCCCGAAAGGGCCCTTGGTGAAGGCCCCGCCGGCCGCAAGCGGCGGGGCCTTTGCTGTTACCAGACGGGGCGACAAGGCGACCCCTGCAGAAGATCGAGAGCCGAACGCCGAGAGCCGGAACATCTGCCTGCGGGCCGGCCGAGGTAAAGGTCCGCCGGATCGAAGGCCCGAGCGTGGGCCTTTTCAACGCAGCGGGTTGCCGGCCTCCTCGACCATTCGAATCCCCCGCTCACGCTCGTGGCCAAGATCCGCTCCGAGCTCTACCGTCGAATATCGAATATCTAATCTCCGCCCCCGGCGCCAATAATCCCTTGACGATGGCTCTTCCGCGTTGATATGATGCGGTGTTTTCTTGGATTCTCCGGAATCGGACCCTAGCCGACACACCCCTGAACAACTACGGGACATCAACTTTCTAGAAAGGTAGGACGGCGGTGGATTTCAAACTCTCTGAAGAACAAGAGATCTTGCGCGAGACGATTCGCGATTTCGCCAAGAACGAGATTGCCCCCGTGGCGGCGGAAATGGACGCCGAAGCTAAGTTCCCCAGGGACATCGTTATGAAGCTCGGCGAGCTGGGTTTCATGGGCATGATGGTCCCCGGCGAGTATGGGGGTTCGGAGCTGGACTGCGTCGCCTACACGATCGCTTTGGAGGAGATCTCAAAGGCCTGCGCGTCCACCGGAGTGACCGTCTCGGTGCAGAATTCCCTCGTCTGCCAGCCCCTTCTCGACCACGGCTCGGAGGACCAGAAACAGAAGTACCTGGCGCCTCTCGCCTCGGGCAAACACCTGGGGGCCTTTTCCCTCACCGAACCCGAGGCCGGGTCCGACGTCGCCAATGTCCAGACGACCGCCGTGCTCGACGGCGATCACTACGTCGTCAACGGGACCAAGATCTTCGTAACCACCGGCGGCGACGCGGATACCATCCTCCTGTTCGTGTCCACCGATCGCGCCAAGAAGAGCAAGGGCATGTCCGCCCTCATCCTCGAGAAGGACACCCCCGGGTTCTCGCTCGGCAAGAAAGAAGACAAGATGGGCATGAGGGCGTCCAACACCTACGAGCTCGTTCTTGAGAACGCCAGGATTCCGAAGGAGAACCTCCTCGGCCAGGAGGGCGAGGGAATCAAGATCGGGCTCAAGGCGCTCGACGGTGGGCGTGTCGGGATCGCGGCTCAGGCCGTGGGCATTGCCCAGGCCGCGTTGGAAGCGTCGGTCGAGTACTCCAAGCAACGCAAGCAATTCGGCAAGGCCATCTGCGAGTTCCAGTCCATTCAGTGGATGTTGGCCGACATGGCCACCGAAACGGACGCCGCCCGGCTCCTGGTGTGGCACGCCGCGGACCTCAAGGATCGGGGCCTTCGATACACGAAGGAAGCCGCCATGGCCAAACTGTTCGCCTCCGAGACCGCCATGCGGACGGCCATCAAGGCCGTGCAGATCCTGGGCGGCTACGGGTACATGAAGGACTATCCCGTGGAGCGCAACTTCCGGGATGCCAAACTCACCGAGATCTACGAGGGCACGTCCGAGATCCAACGGCTCGTGATTGCAGCCAGCTTGCTGAGATAGGATCCGACCGCATCCCGAGAAGATCGGCCGAGAACGCTGGAGGAGCGGATGAACATCATCGTTTGCGTCAAGCATGTTCCGGATACCGAAGCCGCCATCAAGCCCCTTCCGGACGGGTCGGGGGTTGCGACGGACGGGTTGAACTACGTCCTGAACCCCTATGACGAGTTCGCGGTGGAAGAAGCGATCCGGATCAAGGAGAGCGGCGGCGATTCGACCGTCACCGTGATCACCGTGGGACCGGAGGACGCCACCAAGTCTCTGAGAACCGCCATTGCGATGGGCGCCGACGAGGGGATCCATCTGAAGGATCCCGCCTTTCTGGAGACGGACGCGCAAGGAACGGCGGCCATCCTGAGCGAGGCCGTCAAGACCCTGCCCTACGATCTCATTCTCTGCGGGAAGCAGGCCGTGGACGATGATTGCGCTCAGGTCGGGCCCGCGTTGGCCGAGCGCCTGGGAATTCCCAATGTCTCGGTCGTGACCCGGATGTCCATCGAGAGCGGCAAGGTTGTCGCCCACAGCGAACTCGAGGGAGCCACCCAAGTGCTGGAGTGTACACTGCCGGCCGTTCTGACCGCGCAGAAGGGACTGAACGAACCTCGCTATCCGAAACTTCCCATGATCATGAAGGCGAAGCGCAAGGAGATCAAGATCCTCGATGCCGCCGCCCTGGGGATGTCCCCCGAGGATGTGGCGCCCAAGGCCAAACGCCTGAGCGTCTCTACTCCGCCGCCGCGCAGAGCGGGGCGGGTTCTGGAGGGCGACGTGGCCGAGGTGGTGAAAGAGACCGTACGTCTACTCAAAGAAGAGGCCAAGGTACTCTAGATCAAACAAAGCGGGAGATCGACATGGCAGCCGAAATCTGGACCGTTGTGGAAATGAGAGACGGGGAGGTTCGAATCCCGACCCTCGAAGTGCTCGGCGCATGTCGCCGAATCGGGGACGCCGTGGGCGCCAAGGTCGCCCTCGTACTCGCCGGGAAGGACGCCGAACCGGCCGGCCGCGAAGCGGCCGCCCGCGGCGCCGATATCCTCTATCTGATCGAACACGAGGAACTGGCGGCCTACCGCACCGAACCCTTCGCCAAGGCGATCGCCGACCTTGCCGCCGAGAAGAAGCCGAACGCGATCCTGCTGCCGGCCACCTCTCAGGGCAAGGATCTGGCGCCTCGGCTTGCCGCCCGTTTGGGGACGGGCCTGGCGTCCGACTGCATCGAGGCGGACACCGACTCCGCCGGGGTCTTGACCTTCACCCGGCCGATCTACGCCGGCAAGGTGCTGGAGAAGATCTCCATCCCGGAAGCGAGACCTCAGATGGCGACGCTCAGGCCCAAGATCTTCGCGCCGGGCGAAGCCGACCCGGGCCGGCAGCCCGAAGTCGTCAAGGTGGCCGCCGATCTATCCCCCGACGTTCTGGGCAAGACCGTGAAAGAAACGATCAAGGCCTCGACGGGGCGCGTCGAGCTGACCGAGGCGGACTTCATCGTCTCGGGCGGGCGAGGCATGAAGGAGCCCGATCAGTTCAAGATCCTCGAGGAACTGGCGGACACGCTCGGGGCGGCGGTGGGCGCGTCCCGAGCGGCCGTAGATGCCGGCTGGCGGGACCACCAGGACCAGGTGGGCCAGACCGGCAAAACCGTGACCCCCACCCTCTACATTGCGTGCGGGATTTCCGGCGCGATTCAACACCTGGCCGGAATGTCGTCGGCCAAGTGCATCGTGGCCGTCAACAAGGACCCGGAGGCGCCGATCTTCAAGGTTGCCGACTACGGGATCGTGGGAGACCTGTTCGAGGTCGTACCCGCCCTCAAGAATGCGCTGAAGGAGACCCAGGCGTAGACCCCTTCGGGTCGGACCTGTCAGACCTGTCGTACGAGACAGGGAGTTCAAATCGTGGAACTGGTCAAAGAAACCATCGGCGTGATCCCCACCTATCTCCTCCTCTACGCGGCCTTCGCCCTTGCGGTCCTGCTGTTTCTTCGCGCCGCCAGGGCCAAGATTCGCATCGTTCAACGGGGCCGTCCCGAGAACCGCTCCGACCGAATCGGCGCCCGCATCGCAGGGTTGTTCGGCTACGTTCTCTTCCAGAGGCGCCTGCCCAAGTACCGAATCGCAGGCGTGATGCACATGCTCATCTTCTGGGGATTCCTGGTCTTCGCCCTGGGCTATGCGTTCATCATCGTTACCGGAGGGGAAATCCAGAACCGGCTCTCGGGAATCAGCGGCGGATCGGTATCGGACATCTACGCCACCTTCCAGGAGATCTTCGGCGTTCTTGTGATCGTCTCGGTAATCGTGGCGGCGCTCCGTCGCCATATCCTCAGGGTCCCTCGACTCGAGATCAACCGGGACGCAGACATCGTCCTGAGTCTGATCTTCCTCATCATGAGCACCCACTTTCTCACGCAAGCGCTCTCCTTCTCTCTGGGCATTGAGGAATACGGGTGGACGCCGTTCAGTCACGGACTGTCCGGCCTGTTCTCGGACCTCTCCGGGGCGGAGGCTTCGGGCCTCTTCACGGCGCTGTGGTGGGCACACCTGTTCCTGATTTTCGGGTTTCTGGCCTATCTGCCGACGTCGAAACATCTCCACATTTTCCTGGGGCCCTTCAACGTATACTTCCGCTCGCTGCGGCCGGCAGGCGAGATGACCCTCATCGATATCGAGAACGCCGAGAGCTTCGGCGCGGAGAACATCGAGGACTACACGTGGAAATCCCTGTTCGACCTTCTGTCCTGCGCCGAGTGCGGGCGGTGCCAGGACCACTGTCCCGCGTATACGACGGACAAGCCGCTCTCGCCCAAGCAGCTGATCATCGACCTCAAGCACGTACTGTTCGAAACCTCGTCCAACGGCTCCGAGGTGGAGGAGAACGCTGCCTCGCCGCTGGCGGGCGGCCCCATTGCCGAGGACGTGATCTGGGCCTGCACATCGTGCCGGGCCTGCCAGGAGCAATGCCCCATCCTGATCGAGCACGTCGACAAGATCATGGAGCTCAGAAGATATCTGACGCTGATGGAGGGTCACTTCCCCAACGAGGCAAAGCTGGCCTTCAAGAACATGGAGACCAACTACAACCCCTGGACGCTCGGATGGTCGGAGAGGGCCCGGTGGGCCGAAGACCTGGATCTCAAGGCGCTCCCGGACGACGAACAGGCGGACGTGCTCCTCTGGGTCGGCTGTGCGGGGGCGTTCGACGAGAGAAACCGGAGGGTGGCGCGGGCCCTGGTGGGTCTCCTTCGCAAGGCGGGGGTCGACGTCGCCTTCCTTGGAACCGAAGAGAAATGCTGCGGAGATCCCGTACGGAGGCTCGGGAACGAGTATCTCTACCAGATGCTGGCCCAGGAGAACGTGGAGCTTCTCAACCGGAAGAAATTCAAACGAATCGTCACCACGTGCCCCCACTGCATGAACACCCTTCGCACCGAGTACCCGCAGCTGGGTGGGGCGTATGACGTCGTCCATGCCACGCAGATGCTCGACGAGCTGGTTCGGGCCGGGAGGCTGAAACCGACGTCGCCCGTTCCCGCGACCGTGAGCTTCCACGATTCCTGCTACCTGGGTCGCTACAACGGGATCTACGACGAGCCCCGGCGAGTGCTCCGCGCCGTGCCCGGCGTAGCACTTCGCGAGATGCGGAGACACAGAAGCACTTCGTTCTGTTGTGGCGCCGGGGGAGGGCGGATGTGGCTGGAGGAGAGTCTCGGCACACGCATCAATCATTCGCGAATCGAACAGGCTGCCGAGGCGGGACCCGACACGATCGCGTCCAGCTGCCCCTATTGCCTCACGATGTTCGAGGACGGGATCAAAGAGAAAGAGATGTCGGAGACGCTCCGCTCGCTGGATGTGATTGAGATCCTGGACAAGGCCGTTCAGTAGAAAGCAGCCACAGATTACAGGCGGGAAGACTTCCGGGGCGACGCCGTACGCGTCGCCCCGAGTGCGTTGCCCTTCGTGGTTTTGGTATGCTTCATGTCGGAGCCTTGTATTGTGAATCCGTGAAATCTGCGGTTGCGGTTGATCTTATTCTACGTTGCTTTCGCCGCCTCGCGAATGAGTGCCAGCGCGATCTCGTTCCTCTGCATCTGGCTGGTTCCCTCGTAGATCTCGGTGATCTTGGCATCCCGCATCATCTTCTCCACGGGATAATCGTGCATGTACCCCCGGCCGCCAAGAATCTGAACGGCCTTGACCGTCACCCACATGGCGGTCTCAGAGGCGAAGAGCTTCGCGATACCCGAATCCTTGGTTGTCCGCTTGTGTCCGGAGTCGATCATTCGGGCCACGCCGTAGGTCAGCGCCCTGGCCGCCTCCACCTGCGCGGCCATGTCGGCCAGCATGTGCTGGATGCCCTGCATCGAGGAGAGCGTCTGACCGAACTGTCGGCGCTCCCGCGCGTAGCGAACGGCCTCGTCCAGGGCTCCGGCGGCAATGCCCACGGCCTGCGCCGCGACGCCGGGCCGGGTTACGTCGAAAGTCTTCATCACCGTGATGAAGCCCGTGCCCTCGGCACCCAACCGGTTCTTCTCGGGTACGCGACAGTTCTCAAAGATGAGTTCCATCGTCGATGAAGACCGAATCCCGAGCTTCTCCTCCTTCTTCCCGAAGTCGAAGCCCTCGGTGCCCTTCTCCACGATAAACGCGCTGGCGCCTCGAGCCCCCTTCTTCGGATGGGTCATCGCAATGATGGTGTAGACCTCCGCCGCTCCGGCGTTGGTGATGAAACACTTGGTGCCGTTCAAGACATAGTGATCTCCGTCCCGGACGGCCGTGGTCGCCATCGCCGTCGCGTCACTGCCGGCACTCGGCTCCGTCAGTCCGAATGCGGCGAGTTTCTCGCCCGAGGCAATGCCGGGAAGGAAGCGGGCCCTCTGCTCGTCGTTTCCCGAAATGAGGATCGGATAGCAGCCGAGGGCCGTTCCGGCCAGGGCAAGAGCAATCGAACCGTCGATCCGGGAGAAAGCCTCCACGACCAGGACAAGGTCCAGCACACCCCCTCCCGATCCCCCATGCTCCTTGGGTAGATAGCAGGCCGGGAAACCCTCTTTCGCCATTTCATGGACGACGTCCCAGGGAAACTCCTCGGCGGCATCGCAGTTCTGCCGGATCGGAGTGAACTTCTCTCTGGCGAACGCGTAGGCTCTTCGGGCGAGAGCCGCCTGCTCGTCGTTCAGGAAATAGTCCATCGATCTTCCACCCTTCGGCTGATGGCCTCCGCGGATGTTCGTCGGGCCCACAGTCTAGTGGAGACCGGCCGGGTCGTCAACCCCTGCCGGTGCGGAAACCGCCCAAACGGATGGACATCCGCTTGTCCCTTGCGGTGAACCGTACATCGTGGTATGATGGGTTTGGATCTTTCGCGGGCCCGGCAACGGTTCCGAAACGATCCGACAAGGTTCTGGAAGTACAGAAACATATAGAGAATGCGATTCGGTCCCGGCTGATCCCGGGAACCGGTGTCCGGTTCCCAAGTCGTCCCGTCGGCACACAGTTGCTGTCGGCGGCGAAACTTCCCGGCGGCCGCGAGCGTATAATAAGTAGGATTGGGAGAAACATCGACACTGGGCGTTTCGGTGGAGGGATTCCGTGAGCGCGCTCCGTATGGTTGTGAGCCTTGTTCTGCTGTTGATGCAGGTCTTTCAAGTCCGAACGCTGATCGAGGATCGTCTCGGGATGAATGCTTCGTGTTCCTCGTCTCCCGTTCAGGAACTCCGGGAGCCGGTCTCGCGCGTGCCGATCCTGATCACCGATCCGGATCTCATCCGCCTCATGTCTGACGGATGGCATGTCTCACCCGTCGGCGGCGCGGCACTCGGACGGTTGGCCCGAACCGAGCGGTCCACGGACGATTCTCCGGGGATCCCGGACTCCGATCCCCAGGCCGTGGTTATGATCCACGGCCCGGATCCGTCCGGCGTGGAAGACACGGTGCTCATCTACGGATGCCCCTGTATGCTGGGCGTGGCAGCGGCCGGAGAGGCAGAACCTCCGGACGGCGTGCAGGGCGAGTTGCCGGTCCTCGTATTGCCCCGCGGGTACGTCATGAAGGTCATGACGAATCTGCCTGTTCTGAGAATGGACGTACCCGGTCTCGAGGATCTGGGTCTCCGGCATTGATGCCGGGTCGAGAATCTCTTTGCCCGCTGGCGCGGATCCGATGAACCCACACGTGCGTCCGTCCGGATGCCCCGAGCCTATCGCCCGGCGGGACTTCGCCTGGCTCGATGTCCTTCCCCTGGCCCTCTACCTGCCTCTCAGTGCAGTCCTGACCTGGCCGCTTCTCCTCCATCTCAGAACCGACATCGCAGGAGACGCCGGAGATTCTCTTCACTTCATCTGGAACCTGTGGTGGACGCGCAAGGCGGTCCTGGACCCGGGACTGGCCCTCTTCCACACGGACTACCTTTTTCACCCGGCCGGGGTGAACCTGGCTTTCCACACCCTGTCCCTGTTCAACGGGTTCATTTCCATCCCGCTTCAGTCGGTACTGGGGCTGGTCGGCACGTACAACATCCTGATCCTGCTGGGATTTGTGCTGGGCGGCTGGGGCGGCTACCTGCTCTGCCATGAGCTGACCTGCAGCCGGACCGCATCGGTCTTCGGCGGAATCGTCTTCGGCTTCTCTCCCTTCCACGTGGCCAATGCTATGGCCGACCTGAACATCGCCAGCCTCCAGTTCATCCCGTTCGTGTTCCTCTTTTTCGTGCGTTGGCAAAGGCGGGGCCGTCTTCTCGACGCAGCTCTGACCGGTTTCTTTCTCGGACTCTCCGCCCTCTGCAGCTGGTACTACCTGGTCTTCGGCGCTTTCGGAATCACCGTCCTGCTGATCGTGTGGATACTCTCCCCCGGCACGCGCCCGCCCGCCTTAGGCCTGGTCAAGGCCGTCGCGCTTCTGGCCGTCGCCACAGCTGCGGTGATCCTGCCGGCCGTGCTCCCCATGATCCGAGCAGCGGCGGAGGGGTCGATCCCGAACCCCGGCAGGCAGGACGCCTACTCGGCGGATCTCCTCGCGTACCTGGTGCCGTCTCCCCACCATCCCCTGTTTCGATCATGGGTGTCCCCATTCTACGGGAAGGTGTCCGGCAATCTCTGGGAAAACACGATCACGACCGGAGTCGTGGCCTTGTTTCTGTCGGTTGTCGCACTCCACGGGAAGCGCAGGCTTCGGGACGATCACCGACGCGCCTGGCTGGTTCTGGCTCTCGCGGCGGGCATTCTCTCGCTGGGTCCCACGCTCCAGATCGCGGGCGGAGCAGTGGGGAAGTCCGGCATGCTTCCCTACCGCTGGCTGGTGCAGAGCGTCCCGCTGCTCTCCCAGGTGCGAATTCCCTCACGGTTCGCGGTTCTCGTGTTATCCGGCGCCGCCGTGCTGGCGGCGTTCGGTTTTCGCGATCTCCTCGGAAGCCCGCGGGTCCGGAAACACGCGTGGAAACGAAGAGGGTTGTCGGCCCTTCTCTTCGTTCTTCTCATCGCGGAGTTCTGGTGCCTGCCGTTTCCCTCGAGGCCCATACCGGTTCCACACTTCTTCACGGAGATCGCCGAAGACGGGCAGGACTACTCGATTCTCCAGCTGCCGATGGAGGAGTGGAACGCCACCGTTCTCGCCATGTACTACCAGACAACGCACGGGAAACGGCTGCTGAACGGCTTCGTGGCGCGCTGCCCCGAGGGAACCGATGCCACGCTCAGGGAGTGGAACCGGGACCCGCTGAACCATGCCTTCATGCTCCGCAATCGGGTCCGGTACATCGTCCTCTTCACGCCGTTGGGGCCGGAACCCTGGCACCGGCGGGTAATGGAGATCTTCGAGCGGGCCCCGTGGATCCACAGGGCCGCGCCCGGCGAATCCATGATCATCGTGTACAGGGTCTCGTGGCCGGGTGACCCCGGTGAGTGACCAGGCGGCGCGCCGCACGGGTCGGCCCCCGATTCTCCTTTCCCGCGCGATTCCCCCCGGAACCCGCACTTGACTCCTCGCTTTCCGCCCTGTACGTTGGCGTCGGGCATAACCTCCATGCGGTGACTCAAGCCATGCCGGTATGCATCCGGCGTCGTGGATCCGATGAACAAGAAACCGTCTACCTCGAGCCGACCTGGGACACCCGCGAGGAGCGCAGAGGCCCTGTCCCATCTGGCTCCGCTTCTCCTCTTCGTATTCTTGACTCTGATCCTGACCGCTCCGGTGGTTCTCCACCTGAAGAGGGAAATCATCGGGAAATCCGGGGACTCGCTGATCTTCCTCTGGAATTTCTGGTGGACCAAGAAGGCCCTCCTGGACCCCCACCTGTCTCTCTTCTTCACGGACTACCTGTACTACCCGGACGGCGCCAGCCTCGCGTTTCACACCCTCTCCCTGTTCAATGGGATCGCCTCCATTCCTCTCCAATCGGGTCTCGGTTTGATCGGTACCTATAGCGTATTGATCCTGCTTGGATTCGTTCTCGGTGCGTGGGGCGCTTATCTTCTTGCCTATTCGCTGACCCGCCACCGGCTCGCCTCCATCTTCGCCGGCATTGCGTTTGGGTTCTGCCCCTTTCACGTGTCCAATGCGATGGCGGATCTGAATGTGGCCAGCGTCCAGTTCATTCCCTTCACGCTCCTGTTTCTGGTACGCTGGCGCAGGCAGGGAAGATATCGGGACGCCGCCCTGACCGGCGTCTTCCTGGGGCTCACCGCCCTCTCTCATCTCTACTATCTTCTGTTCGTCTTGATGGCGATCGTGCTGTTCAGCATGATTTGGATCCTCCGGTCGGAGCACCGCCGCGCATCAGGACACGGGTTTCTACGTGTTGTCCTCTTCGCCGCCGTGAGCGGGATCCTGCTGCTCCCCATCGTTGTGCCCATGATCCAAGTATCCACCGAATCCACGGAGTTCGCCAATCCCGGCAGGCAGGATGCGTATTCGGCCGACCTTCTCGCCTATGTCGTCCCCTCCCTTTTTTCGCAGCTTCTGAGGGAACAGGTGCGCCCATTCTACGCCCAGCTTCCGGGCAACATGTATGAGAATACGGTGACCCCCGGCCTCGTGGTCCTGTGTCTTGCCGCCTTCGCTGTGTGGGGGCGACGCAAATTTCGAAATGAGGACCGGCTGATCTGGGCGGTCTTGGGCCTGGCCTCAGTGGTTTTGTCACTCGGATCCACAGTGCAGGTGGCAGGAACATCCCTCGGCGCATCCGGGTACCTTCCCTATCGGTGGCTGATCCAGAGTGTGCCGCTCATTTCCCATGCACGAGTGCCATCGCGCTTCGCGGTTTTGGCGGCCTGTTCGGCCTCCGTACTCGCCGCCTACGGCATGCGCGATCTTCTCCAGAGGCGATCGCTCCGGCCGGCAACGGGAAAACGAACCGTGGTCGTCATCGTTCTGTTCGCCCTGCTGATCGCCGAACTCTGGGCCGCTCCGTTTCCTACAACACCGATCTCGATTCCCCGCTTTTTCGATCGGATTGCCAAGGACGGCGAGGATTGCACCGTCCTTCACCTGCCCCTGGAGAAGTGGAACGCAACAACGAGGGCAATGTACTACCAGACGAGTCACGGAAAACGAATGCTCAACGGCGCGATCGCGCGGGTCCCCGCCGGCGTGGAGACCACGCTCGAGGAGTGGAAGAAGACTCCTCTGGACTACGATTTCATGCTTCGAAACCGGGTTCGATACATTGTCCTCCTTACGTCCTACGGACTGGTGCCCTGGCACCACGAGGTCATGGAGGTCCTCGAACGGAGACCCTGGTTGAAGAGGGTCGCGCACGACGAGACGCTCATCGTGGCCTACAGGGTTTCCTGGCCTGAGGACCCGTAGCCGCACTGTTCGCACTCGCACCGCGCGCCGCATGGGAAATCAGGATGGCGCCTTCTCGAGATCCGAAGATCTCGGGAAACCCTGGGATCTCGACCCTCCTGAAAAATCCGTCCCCCCCTTGACACCCGTGCGATCCGTTGGTATATGCATACATCCCCTGGGGCCTCAACGCATTGCGTCATCTCGGGAGACAATGATCATTCGCACGAGCGGCTGAGCCCCTGTCTGTTCTCTCCAGGTGTAGTAAGGTTTCACCCCTGTCGGCCGGAAGACGAGGATTCGCAGGTGTCAAAGCGCGACACCGGTGTCCTGCTCGTCGTGAAGGATGGGATTCAACTCATGATCACGATCGCAACGCCAATGGCCATTCTCACCGCCGTTCTCTTGTCCGCCGCCTCTCCGGCATGTTCCGGCGGGAGCTCCCAAGGGACCTCGGCCTTTGGCCCTCCTTTGGCTTCTTGCGAAACGGCCGTCCTGCAAACCCCCTTCGCCGTCAACTGCGGCCAGGCCGCCGAGCCCGTGAGGTTTTGCGCTCATATCCCCGGCGGCGCCGTTCTCATCTCGGACATGGGTGAGGTTCGCTACCGGGCCTTCAGAAACGATGAGGAAACCGCACAGGCGGTGCTGACCGAGACCCTTTCGGGCGGTTTGCTGAACCGGGTCATCCAGACTCGCCGAACGGACGTGGTCATTCACTATTTCAGGGGCAACGATTCATCGAAATGGATCACCGGGATTCCAACCTATGGGACTCTCGATTTCGGCGAGGTCTACGAAGGCATCAGGTGTGAGCTCGATGTCCGGGAGGGACGCTTGATCAGACGCTTTGTCCTTCAGCCGGGAACCGACCCTGGTCGAATCCGGGTTCGTGTCGACGGAGAGGCCGTCGTTCTCAAAACCTGCCCGAACGGACGCATCGAGGCGGGGGCCGGGCCGCGCTCGGTTCTCGCTTCGAGAGTGACCGCCGTAGAGAACCGCGACGGCGAAAGGGTGTCCGTCGAAATCGACTACTGGGTGGACGGGACCGAGTACGGTTTCGGCGTCGGCGCATATGACTCCCGGTATCCTCTCGTGATTGAATCGGCCGTCGACCTTCCGGGCGGGAGCCGGATATCATCAAGACCCCCTGTGGAAACCGGCGCCGACAAACCGCAGTACATCCTGGGAGGAGCCCCGTCGTTGGTCAGGCACTCGACGGCCGGCGCGCCCCTCGAATCCATGCGCGGTGATCTGGACGTCTGGATCGCCAGGTTCGACGCCGATTCCGGAACGCCGCGAGCCGTCGCCTTTGTCGGCGGAACAGGCAACGAGGTCGCGGAACGCCCTCACTCCATCGCCGTCGACCGGGCCGGCGACGTGTTCATCGCCGGCCGGACACATTCCACGGACTTTCCAACGACCCCCGGCGCCTTCGATGAAAGCTACAATTTCTGGGGTGACGTATTTGTCGTCAAGTTGGACGGCCGCCTCTCGACGCTCGTCGCCTCGACCTTCCTTGGGGAATGGGGGTTCGAATACTGCAGTGGTTTGGCGATCGACGACGACGGAAACGTGTACGTGGCCGGAGGCACCCGCTCATCGAGTTTCCCGACGACGGTGCAGGGCCATGATCCAACCTACAACGGCGACTACGACATCTTCGTGTCGAGGTTTGATACCCGCCTTGCCTCTCTTCGCGCATCGACGTTTTTCGGCGGCTCGGGGGACGAGTTCTGCAGCGGCATCAGGGTGAGCCCCGCGGGTGAAATCTACGTGACGGGAAGTACGGTCTCGGTGGACTTCCCCATTGCCTCGCGTGCATACGGAAACACTCGGAACGCCGAGAGCGTCGCCTTCCTCTCCAGGTTTGATCAAGATCTCCGTTGCGTTTCGGTGCCCATGCTCCTGGCGGCCCCGGAAAGCCGGGGCGAGCTTGCATGGAGATGGTCCTCTTTGAGTCGAGAGGATCTGGAATTCCTCAGGAACGCGGCCCGCGAGGCCGCCGGGGTCCCCGGCCGTAATCCATCCGCGCCCAGCGTTCCCTAAGCCTGCCTTCACGGTGAACCCGCCGACTGCGCCCGACCCAGGATTGTGTGTTCCGGCTCCCGGCTTTCGGCCCTCGCCCGTATGGGGTTTCCGCCTCTCACCTTTCACCTTTCTCCTCTCTGTCTTATGGGGCAAGGGGGCGAAGAATGGGGTCGTAAGGCTCGAGCGTGGGTCTTCTCGCCGAGTAGGATACGGCCGTCTACGCCGTGTCACGGGGCATTCGCTCGAGCCCAAGGCCCCATCTTCGTCACCTTGCGGGGTGCCGACCGGGCCCTTTGCCCCGGGAAAGGTCCGGCGTCTCTCGGCCGCAGCGTGAAGGGGGGATTGTGCTCGGCGATGAGCATGGTGACTTGCGGCGTTGAAAAAACCCACGCGGCGGCCGTCGCTCCGGCGAACCTTCCCCGCGGCCGACCCAGGATTGTGTGTTCCAGCTCTCGGCTTTCGGCCCTCGGCCGCATGGGGTTTCCGCCTCTCACCTTTCACCTTACTCCTCTCTGTCTTATGGGGGTAAGGGGGCGAAGAATGGGGTCGTAAGGCTCGAGCGTGGGTCTTCTCGCCGAGTAGGATACGGCCGTCTACGCCGTGTCACGGGGCATTCGCTCGAGCCCAAGGCCCCATCTTCGTCACCTTGCGGGGTGCCGACCGGGCCTTTTGCCGCGGGAAAGGTTCGGCAGCTCCCTTGAGCCCAGTTATCCGTTGAACCGCGTCCCCTGATTCTGGCAGAATTGGTCAAGATGTGTCCGGGCATTCGCCACATCCCGGTCTCACTCAATCCCCTGGCGGAGACATCATGAAGCGGCGGATCGGATTCTGGCTGGGACTCGTTCTCTTTGCCTGCGCGCTGACGTTTCTGGATATGGAACACGGCCAGCCCCTGGTCACGCGAATGACGGCGGTCGCCCTCCTGATGGCCACATGGTGGGTCACGGAGGCGCTCCCCATTCCCGCGACCTCCCTCCTTCCGCTCCTCCTCTTCCCGATCCTGGGAATCATGCCGGGGAGAGACGCAGCCGCGACCTACATGAATTCCAGCATCTTCCTCTTCATGGGTGGATTCATCATCGCGCTGTCCATCGAGAAGTGGGGGCTCCACCGCAGAATTGCACTGGGTGTGATCGGGATTCTCGGTTCTCGCCCGAGAATGATCGTGCTCGGGTTCATGATCGCCACGGCGTTTCTCTCCATGTGGATCTCCAACACCGCAACGGCGATGCTGATGTTGCCCATCGGTCTCTCCGTCGTGTCCCAGATCGAACGCGAGGGAGGACGAACGGACTTCAGCGAACGTTTCGCTCTGGTTCTCATGCTCTCCATTGCCTACAGCGCCAATGTGGGCGGCATGGGCACTCTCATCGGCACGCCTCCCAACCTGGCCTTCGCTCGCATATTCGCCATCTCCTTCCCCGAGGCGCCCGAAATCAGCTTCTCCAGGTGGCTGCTTCTGGGTGTCCCCCTCATCGTCGTTTTTCTGGCCGTCATCTGGGCATTCCTGACGTTTGCCGTGCATCCCATTGGGGGGAAACAGGCGGCCTGCTCCCGGGACATTATCCGCCGGGAACGACGGGGGCTGGGGCCCATGGGTCCCGAGGAGAAACGCGTACTGGGTGTCTTCATCGCCACCGCGCTTCTCTGGATGACTCGCAACACGCTGCGGGCCGGGAGTCTGGTCATCCCCGGCTGGTCGGATCTCCTCGGACTCGAAGGCGTCGACGACGGAACCGTAGCCATGTTCATGGCCTTGCTGCTCTTCTCCCTGCCGGCCAAAGCGCGCGGGCAACGGCTCATGGATTGGGAAACCGCCACCCGGCTCCCCTGGGGAATTCTCCTTCTCTTTGGAGGGGGATTCGCACTGGCCGCCGGTTTCAAGCAGTCCGCGCTCGACGTCTGGATCGGAAGTCACTTCCAGCCGATGGCCGGGACCTCCACCACGGGGCAGATCGTCACCATTTCCACGCTCGTCACGTTTCTGACCGAGGTCACGTCCAACACGGCCACGACCCAGATGTTTCTGCCCATTCTCGCGGCGGTCGCCGAGGGTGTTCGAATGAACCCCCTCCTCCTTATGATTCCGGCCACCCTCTCCGCCTCCTGCGCATTCATGCTTCCGGTCGGCACGCCTCCCAACGCCATCGTGTTCGGGTCCGGACGGGTTCCCATGATCTCCATGGTGCGCGCCGGGGTGCTCCTCAATCTGATGGGGGTCGTCCTGATCTACTTCACGGTGATGTTCCTTGCCCGGTTCATCTTCGGGATCAGCCTGACCGAATTGCCGTACTGGGTGCCCTGGCTGCGCTGAACCACGGGGACAGCAGCCGGCGCCACTTCAGGATCCGTGAATTGCGCAACGACGACATCCGGGGAGGCGACGTCCTGCCTCCCCGGAAGCACTCCCTCCGCCGTACCCTTTCTGCTCTTCGTGGTGAGAGATTCCGGCTCTACATCCGCGTGATCTGCGGCTCAGGTGTTTCCGGTTCATCCCCGTTCGGGACCCGGGCTTGACCGATGTTCGGCTCTCCGCTTTCGGCTCTTGCGTCTTACGGGGTTCGGGGGATCTCCTCATCCAGCCACTCGAGGACCTCCCCGACGAGCCGGGCAATCTCGTCGGCGTGGAAAGACCGAATGTGACCCCGATCATGCCAGATGATTTTCTTGGGTTCACCCGCCTTATCAAAGAACTCGCTCGCGCACCGGGCGGGCACCCATTCGTCGCCCGTACCGTGGATCATCAACAGGGGACGGGGAGAGATTCGATCCGCGTACCGGAGGGGTTCGAAGGGAGCATAGACCAGGTTTGAGATTCCGGCCACAATCTCGGCGAGAAACCAGTGCACGCCTGCATTGGCCCTCACGATTTCTCCCAGGTTACCCCCTCCGTAGATGAGGGCGAGGTAGTCGATCCGCCCGTCGACACCAGCCATGATCGGGCCGAAGAGAGCTCCCAGGGAAACCCCGACCATCACTTCGCGATGCGGGTCAATGTCCGGCCTCGTCTCGAAGTAATCCATCACCCGACAGAGATCGCGGACGGCATCGCGAAGACCTCCCCGCACCTGGAAGTAGAGCAGGACCGGGTTGTCTTTGGAACCCGTGTAGCGGTAATCCATGGAAAAGAGGGCATATCCCTTCCGCAGGGTCTCCTCGCCGACGAGCTTCATCGCTTCCTTGCCCCGGTGATATCCTCCCTGGACAATGATCAGGGGATACGGGGGCGGTCCGTTGGGGAGCCCGAGGAGTCCTACGATGTCCGCTCCGGAATCGCTCGCCAGGCGAACCTCGTGGAGCGTGTGGCTGTCCGCCGTCTCGAGGAGTGAGACTCTCGGGTTCAACGGCGTAGACGACTCGGCATCGAACCAGCCCGTGTAATCACGATACAGAGTCCCAACGACGTGAAAAACGATGATCCCCACCACGATCGCCACCGCGATCCAGATTCTGCCGCTCATGAGAATCTCCCACTGGGGTACGGGAGCATTCTAGAGGATCCCCTCCCAGACTTGCAAACCTGTTTCGCGGGAACGGCGTCGGCCTCGAGGATTTCCGGGCCGAGCGTCGATCTTCATCGATTTCAGCCGGCCGGCAACCGGCCCAATACTCGGCCTCCAACGAGCGCATCTTGACTCGGTACGCATGTTCTGAGTCGTGTCCCCCTCCCTCCGAGAATCCCGATGCTTCCCGCTGCGCTCCCCCATGGACCCTCCACGTGCGGCACAGGGGGGGTTCCGCTTTGGACCGGCGGGCACGGACCGACAGGTTCGATGTAATCTCTTATCTGATGAACCTCAAGTTATTATTAATAATAGCGTTAGGTGGCACCCAATCTTACGGCTTGACCCGCCGGATGCTTCTCGTAGAGAACCGGTCGCCACCGGCGGGGGCGGCCTCGAGCGAGTCTTTTTGTATTGACTTTCCGTAGAGGAATCGGGGAGAATACGAAGTTAGCGTTCGGTGGTTGTATGGCCGACTGACGGTCCGTTTCGATCCGTTGTCGTCCGGCTGACCGATGGTCTGTTCTGAAAGGAGTTTGAGGCATGGCTAAGTTGCAAGACAAATTGGCCGAGCAGATTCCGGCCCTGAGAGATGAAGTCCGCTCCATTGTCAAGGAGCACGGCGGCAAGGTGATCTCCGAGGTTACCGTCGCCCAGGCGTATGGAGGTATGAGGGGCGTCAAAGGCATGATCTGCGACACGTCCCTGGTCCAGCCGGACAAGGGTCTGACCATTCGCGGATATACGCTGCCCGAAATCAAGGACAGACTGCCTGAGGAGATTTTCTATCTGCTTCTCACGGGCGAGCTGCCCGACAAGGATGGGCTCGAGGCGCTGCAGAAGGATTACTCGGCTCGGGCGAAGGTTCCCGGGTACGTCTGGGACGTGCTGAAGGCGATGCCCAAGGACTCTCACCCGATGACCATGTTCGACACCGCGATTCTCGTGATGCAGCATGAGTCCATGTTCGTCAAGAAGTACAACGAGGGTATCCCGAAGACCGATTACTGGATGTCCGCTCTCGAAGACGCTCTGAATCTGCTGGCCAAGCTGCCGGCCATCGGCGCGGGCGTGTACCGGATGCGCTTTGGCAAAGGCGACGTCATCGAGCCGGATCCTCAGCTGGACTGGGGCGCCAACTATGCGCGCATGCTGGGCATCGAGGATCCGAAGGGTGATTTCGCGAAACTGATGCGTCTTTACCTGGTACTCCACAGCGATCACGAGGGCGGAAACGTCAGCGCCTTCTCGTGCCACACCGTCGGCTCGGCGCTGTCCGACGCCTACTACTCGGTGTCGGCCGGCCTGAACGGTCTCGCGGGCCCGCTCCACGGCCTCGCCAACCAGGAATGTCTCAAGTTCGTCCTCTCGCTCCGGGACAAGTACAAAGGCGTGCCGTCGGACGAGGAGATGAAGAAATTCGCGTGGGATACCCTCAACTCGGGCAGCGTGATCCCCGGCTACGGCCATGCCGTCCTCCGGGTCACCGATCCCCGTTTCGACGCCTTCCTGGCGTTCGGCAAAGAACACATGCCGGACGACGAGGTTTACCAGATCGTCGAGAAACTGTTCAACATCGTCCCCGGCGTCCTCAAAGAGCACGGAAAGGCCAAAAACCCCTGGCCGAACGTGGATGCGGGATCCGGTGCGCTTCTCTACCACTACGGTCTTACCGAATTCGACTACTACACCGTTCTGTTCGCGGTGTCGAGAGCCATGGGGATGCTGTCCCAGCTCGTGCTCAATCGCGCGATGGGAACCGCCATCACCCGGCCGAAGTCGGTTGGAACCAACTGGATCAAGGAGCAGATCGGTTAAGGACGACGGATCGCTCATCAATCGCCCGGATCCCCGGATCCGGGCGATTGTTCTTTCCCGCCTCCGGAACACCGCCGCCCCATTACCCCGGCACCTGTCACGTGTTACCCGCTCTCAGGGCTTGACGGGGCTTCTCGTGAGTGACAAAGGACGAAGGCAAGCAACAAGCGACGAGGGGGAACTGTCTCGTCTGTTCATGCATCCGGTTTTGACACAGGCGAGCTAGCGGATGAACACGGAGCAGAGGAGAAAACACAGGAGGGCGGCGGCCGTGGGCGTCGCCAGCCAGCCGATGCCGATTTCAGCGATCTTGCGTCGCCCCATCGCCTGCATCCCACGCACCAGCCCGACGCCGATAACGGCGCCGACAACCGTGTGCGAGGTCGAGACGGGGATCCCGATGGCCGAGTACAGGTGAATGGCCAATCCCATCGACATCTGAACGACGAACGCTCCGACCAGATCCAGAGGCACGATTCCCTTTCCAATAGCCTCGGCCACCCCTCTGCCGAAGGTGATCACGCCGGTCGCCATCGCTGCGGCGCTCAGCAATAGGAGCAGAGACATCGGGATCTGCCGAAGGTTGCCGATCGGTCCGACGATGTTGCCGGCGTTGTTGGCACCCAGGGAGTACGCCGCATAGCAGGCCGACACCAGCACGAGCCAGCTCAAGATGCGCTGGATCCGAGGTGTCCAGGTGACGTGTTGGAGAATCCGCCTCATCAGAAGATAGCCGACGGCGCTCAGGACCATGGCCACCGCCGGGCACAGGATCCAGGACAGGAAGATGGCAGCCACCTTACCGAGGTTGACGGACGCCCCCATCACCAACCCGGCACCGATCACGCCTCCCACTACGGATTGCGACGTCGATACCGGAATTCTAAGGATGGTGGCCGAACTGACCACCAGCCCGCCGGCCAGAAGGGCCAGGAACACGGCCACAGGAGGAAGTTCGGACGAGACGATGCCCCGCCCTACGGTCTCGACGACCCTCTCGCCCTGCAGCATGGCCCCGAACACAAGGAACAGTGCGACGAGCAGAGCGCCGCGACGGAAGGAAACAAGACCGGCGCCGAGAGAGGTCCCGATACAATTGCCCCCGTCGTTGGCCCCGATATTCCATCCCAAGTAGAACCCGGCCACCCCCAGGAGAATGAGAATCGGCAGCGAGATCATACTCCGCTCATTACCTCCATCGGCGGCTGCCCGTGCAGCCACTCGGTGCTCCGGATGCACCACGCTGCGCCACCCGAGTGGGGCATCTGGCGAGACGTGCAGACTACCGAACGAAGATCCAACAGAGGAGAAGACACATCGTACAACTCACCGCGGGCGTCACGATCCAGCCGATGCTGATCTCGGCAATTTTCCGTCTCCCGACCGCCTGAATCCCGCGCAGCAGTCCGATGCCGATCACGGCCCCCACAACGGCATGCGAGGTCGAGACGGGAATCCCGACCATTGCATAGAGGTGAACGGAGAAACCGGTGGCAACTTGAGCCGCCAGGGCTCCCGAAAGATCAAGGGGCACGATTCCTTTTCCTATGGCCTCTGCGACACGGCGGCCGTACGTCAGCACACCGGCTCCGATCGCAGTCCCCCCCAGGAGGAGCAACAGGACGACGGGGACGGAACCACTGTTCCCCAGGGGTCCCACCGCATTTCCCACGTTGTTCGCTCCCAGGGAATAGGCGGCATAGCATGCAGAGAGAAGAACCAGCAAACCGAGAGTTCGCTCGACCCGGACGGTGATGTGAATCCGCCGCAACACCGACCGGATGACAAGGTAAGCTCCCATCGCAACGACAAGCGCAACCAGCGGGCAAACCGCCCAGGACAGGGCAATGTCTCTGACCAGAGAGTAGTTCACCGGTTCGCCAAGAGAGATTCCGGCCCCGACCAGTCCCCCGACCACGGCCTGAGACGTGGACACGGGGATGCTCTTGAAAGTGGCGAGGCTGACAACCGAGCCCCCCGCAACGAGGGCCAGAAACAGGGCCAGAGGCGGAAGCTCCGCCGAGACGATCCCCCGGCCCATGGTCCCGACGACTTTGTGCCCCTGAAAAACAGCTCCCAGGAGCGCACACCCGGCGACCAGGAGGGCGCCCCGCTTGAACGAGATCAAGCCGGCGCCTATTGAAGTACCTATGCAGTTGCCCCCATCGTTGGCCCCGATGTTCCAACCCAGGTAGAAACAGGCCAACGTCAGGAGAATGAGAAACGGCACGGGAATCATACGTTCCTTTTGACCGCCATCGTCGCCAGACGGTCCGTGGTATCCTCAATCCGGTTCGAGATGGCAGCGATCCGGTCAATGAGCATTTTGAGGTGAATCTTCTCCGCCTTTTTCATCTTCGACTTGAAAATCGTCTTCGTCATTTCCCAGACAATACGATCCACTTCCCTCTCCTTGTCCTGCACTTGTTTCGAGAGGGCGAAGGCCTCCGCGGGTTTCTTCCGTACGGACTCGATACACCCGACGATGATCTTGAGACTCTCGGCGGTGACCCGCGCGACCCGGCAAAGGTCATCGTGAATCTCATCCGGGATCTCCGGGCGGGTCAGAACGATGAACTGCGACACCGCCTCGGCCTGGTTCGCCACCTGGTCCAGCTGTTCGATGAGCACGATGTAGTCTTCCCGGTAGATCGGGAGAAACGCTCCCTCATAGAGCTTGCATTCGATCTCCCGTCGAACCTGGTCGGCCTCGTGCTCGAGGCGGTCGATGTTTCCACAGCAGGTTTTGAACGCCTTGTCGCCTTTCAGGTAAGTCTCCACCATCCTCTCGAGCTCATTCAGTGTCCGACCCACGAGGTCAAAGTGATGATCGATCAGATTCTGCACCTCGGTCTCTTTCTTGACGAATACCATCGTCGCCCTCCCTGTAACGATTCGGGGTCTCGCCTACCGCGGACAGCCCTGCCTCCGGCCGGGGCCGCTCATCCATGTGAGCATCGAATCCAGCAAGGTCGATTCCCTTCGCCCCCCTATGGGGTCTCTCGCCGTCCCGGCCCCTTGCGTTCGCCGGCCCGGCTCCACGTAATTCGCATCACCTCCGTGGCCGCTTCCTCAATGGATTTGTGGGTCATGTCCAAGACCGGCCATCCGCGCGCGGCGAAAAGTCGAAGCGCCTCGACGACCTCCTTGCGAATGGAGTCGAACATCACGTAGGACTCGACGTCGCTGCAGTTGTAGGACTCCAGTCTTTCCAACCGGATCGTCCGCAATCGTTCGGGTGTCATCGTTAGCCCGATGACCCGCTTCGGATCGAGGTCGAACAGCTGCGGGGGCGGCTCCACATTCGGCACCAGCGGGAGATTGGCCACGCGCCACCCTCGGTATCCCAGATACATGCTGAGGGGAGTCTTGGACGTCCGGGATACGCCCACCAGCATCAGCTCGGCGTTGACCCAGCCGTCCGGGTCCTGCCCGTCGTCGTGCTTCACGGCATAGTCCACCGCCTCGATGCGTTTGAAGTACTCCTGGTCCAGCTGGCGAAAGATTCCCGGTTTGGCCATCGGAGACAGCTCCAGTAGATCCGTCAACCGCGTGAGGATCGGCCCCAGGATGTCCACCGTCGGGACGCCCCTCTGTCGTCCCAGATCCGTCACCACGTGGCGAAGCTCGGGCGATACCATGGTGTAGACAATGACTCCGTTGAGCGAAGCCACCTCCTGCATGAGCTCTTCCACCTGCTTCGCCGTTCGAATCTGCGGGACTCGGTGAACCACGGCTCGGGTCGGCTCGAACTGACTGAGCGCGGATTGAAGCAACAGCTCACACGTCTGCCCCGTTCCATCCGACACGGCGAACACATGCCGGTACTGATCCGGTCTACCGTTCTCCCTGCTCATTGGCCTCCGCTCTTCGACGCACCGGAGTCACAGACTCGCGCTTCGGCGGATTGTACTGCAGAAGCGAACCGGATGCAAGCAGGCATCGGCGAAAGACCCGAAGGACCCCTGCGTCCGGAATCGGCCGCGCAGGACCGGTCTCGGGCCCGGGCTTCCCGGCTCGCCAAAGCGATTGTCCTCTTCCCGCATGATCCCGCGGCGAATTCGCGTTTGTTGAGGTTTCGTGACCTTCTGTGGAATCAACGAGATCAACGGCCGGCGGCAGTCGAGTGCCGCTTTGATGGAAATTGGGAAATGCAAGATGCATGTCATACGCATATTGCAATCCCCCCCGCGGCCACCGTCCGGAACGCTGCACCTGAGACGCGCACGCAACCATCTGTCCGGGCATAGGTTAGTGGGTCGGCGAATCGGCGGCCGCGGCCGTTCTCCGTGGCGTCTGTCTGGCATGCGACTTGCGTTCATACAGGGGAACCGCACCTCAACAGGGCAGAGCAACCGGTGTTTCGCACGGAGGGTTGAACCCAAATGTCCAACGCACTTTTCGAGAAAACAGATTCCAACCAGCAGATCCGAGAAGTGATCGCCCTCGACAGGCAACACGAAGACTTCCTTCTGGCACTGATCGACGAAGTTCGAAAGAGAACCGGATATCGTATCGACAAATCCTCCGTCGTGCGAACCCTTATCGAGTCTCTAATGCGTGCGGAGATGGCCCCTGACGACATCACCAATCTCTATCGCCGTGAGCGCTGTGAGGAGAGTCTGGAAGAGACACGCCGGGAAATCACCGAGCAGATCTCGGAAATTGAGGCCGACCTGAGACTTGCGCTCATCGACTATTCGACGGAGACGACAGCGGTCCGGCAGCTCCGCCGCAATCTGCGCTACCAGAAGCAGAGACTCCGCGCCGTCGAGATCCAAATGCACATGGAACATGAGAGACAAGCCAATGAAGGATCCCAGTAGGATCAACCGTGGGGAGCGTGAGTTCTATGCCGAGGATCATCGCCGTTTGTAACCAGAAAGGCGGAGTCGGTAAGACCACAACCGTCATCAACATCGGAGCCTGCCTGGCCGAGATGGGTAAGCGCGTTCTGCTTGTCGACGTGGATCCCCAGGCCAACTGCACGGCAGGCGTCGGGGTGACTGTGGCCGACCTGAAGCACACGCTGTACGAGGTGCTGGTTCAGCCCAACAAGTTCAAGATCTTCCGAATGGAAGACGTGGTGACGACGACGAGCTGGACGAATCTCGATCTGGTTCCCGGTCATCCGGACCTGTCAGGCGCCGAGCTCCACCTGGTGAGGAAGATCGGTCGGGAGACCCTCCTGCGAAAGAATCTGGAGCCCGTCTGTCGTCCATACGATTTCGTGCTGATCGACACGCCCCCCTCCCTCTCACTGCTCACGATCAATGCATTGACGGCGGCTCAGGAGATCCTGATCCCGTCCCGGGCCGAACCATGGAGTCTGGACGGCATCGAGAACCTCCTGGATACGACCGACGCGATCCGGGAGGAACTGAGCCTTCCCCTGGGAATCCTGGGGGTCCTCATCACGGTCCTCCACGAGCGGGCCAATCTGTCCCAGGAGATCATTCAGCGCGTGGAGGATGAGCCGAGGCTCAAGGGCAAGATTTTCAAGACACAGATCCGTCGGAACATCAAGCTGGTCGAGGCGGCGGATCGCGGAACACCGGTCGTCTATCATGCGCCCGAGAGCCACGGCGCAAAGGCTTTCAGCGCACTGGCGAGAGAGATCGCCGGCGCTCAGGAATTCGACGAAATTCTCGACGGCGGGCAATCCGAGCAATTCGATCCGGTCTCCGTAAGCGAGCTCCCCGGGTTGCTCGAGGGACAGTCTCCGGGGAACTTCCCGGAGGAACCGTGCGAGGCCGTGCCGTTCGAGGAAGCGGATCTGGTCAAGACATAATCCGAGAAACCTTCGCGGAAACTCCACCGCCCCCCCACACCGCCCCGCGAAACGCAGGCACTCCGCCTGCGTTTCGCACTTTCCGGGCCCCTCGATACTCCACGGGTCCCTGGCCTGGATGATGCACAGGTTCTTCGGTCTGGTACTGCAACGATGGGGACCGCATAGGGTTCGTGCACGAAACCCACTGGCTGCCGATGGACACACTGTATCCTGCACATGGGACCTTGCTGTGTTGCATCTTCTATCTCGGCATTCGAGATGACTCCGCCGTTGTAGCCTGAGCTACCGGAGTCCTCGCAGCAGGGATTCATGAATCATCCGGGCTAGACTTCTGTCTTGGATTCGAGATCCTCTTCCGACATGTCCTTCGTCACGGTTCTCAGGTGAAGTTCGTAGCATTCCGGGCACACGGAGTGGGAAAACTCTGCGGAGGAATGGCCGGAGATGTAGTCTTCTACTTTGTGCCAGTAGTTGCGGTCGTCTCGGATCTTCTTGCAGTACATGCAGATCGGCAAGAGACCTCGCAGTTCCTTCAGCTCCGCCAGAGTCGCTTGAAGACTTTGCACCCGATCCGCCAGCTCGTTTTCGAGCCGAACCACGCGCTCCCCCGCGAGCACTCTTGCCTTCAGCTCCTCCGGTTCGAAGGGCTTGGTCAGATAATCATCGGCACCCGCCTTCAACCCTTTGAGGAGATCCTCATGATCATGCTTGGCCGTCAGGAGAATGAAGTACGTGTAGCCGGACCGGTCCAGATCTCGGATCTTGGTGCAGAGGGTCAACCCGTCCATCACCGGCATCATCCAGTCGGCAATGACGAGTCTCACGTCGTGCTCCACGGCGAATACCAACGCTTCCGCCCCGTCCCTTGCGGCCAGGACCTCGTATCCCCAGTTGGTGAGGGTTTTCTCCAGAAGCTGTCTTGAGAACAGCTCGTCTTCAACGATGAGTACACGCATCCTGGCCCCCCTGGCGGCGCTATCGCACGGAGTCGGACGTCAATCGCCGGGATATCGATTCAAGTCCCGGCGTCGATGGATTCCCAACCGGTTACGTATGATATTTCGGCAGAAAACAGCCGTTAGCTTACCGATTATTCTCCGTTCGCGCGCGTATATCAGAAAAAGAACGATACATATTGTTTCCCTGAAACATATGTTCTACCGGACTTGCTTGAAGTTCCGGCATTGGGGGTGGGCCTGCTCCCCAGGGGCGTCCCAAGGGTGGCGTCTTTCGGCTTCCGGTTTTCGCATCTCTGCGGTTCGGGCCTCTTGCCGCGAAAAAGGGGCGGCGGGGATATCCCCCGCCGCCCCATACAGACCTCGCAACCCGACTGTGCCCACTCGGCAAGCAGAGCCTTGCCCGGCAGCTCACCTATGCTAATTCAGCCAGCAGCGCCTTCAGGAATTTCCAGAAGGCATCGATCGAGGGGACGTTCACCCTCTCCTCAGGTGAATGAGGATTCTGAATCGTGGGACCGAAGGAGATCATGTCCATTCCGTCGAACTTCTCCCCGATGATGCCGCACTCAAGACCCGCGTGACAGGCTTCGACCTTCGCCTCGGCTCCGAACTCTCGCTGATAGACCGCCTTGGCCGTCTTCAGGATATTCGAAGACAGGTTCGGATTCCATCCCGGGTAGGGCTTGTTCTTCTCCGTCTTGCCGCCCGCCAGCGCCACGACCGAATCGATACGGGTGCGGAGCGTCTCGAGCGCGGACGACACCGAGCTTCTCGTCGACATATCCACGACCACCGCCCGGCCCTCCAGATCGACCGTGGCCAGGTTCGTGCTCGTCTCCACGAGACCTTCCATCTCGTAGCTCATGAACTCCACTCCGTGCGGCAGCGCAAGAAGAAGATCCACGACCTTCTTCACCGATGCATGATCCAGCACCTTGGCCGGCACGTCCTTGACGGGGGAGACGGTGACCTTCAGATCCGGATCAATCGAAGCGAGCTCCGCTTTGATGATCTTCTCTTCCTTCGCAATCGCGGACGTGAAAGCACGCTTCTTGTCTTTGGGAACCAGGCAGAGCGCTTCCGACTCCCTGGGAATGGCGTTCCGCTTGCTTCCGCCCTTGAGCGCCCCGACGAAGAACTTCGATTTCTCCAGGGCTTTCCCGAGAACACGGGCAAGCACACGGTTGGAATTTCCACGCTGTTCGTGAATGTCGATGCCGGAATGCCCGCCTCTCAACCCGGAGACATTCACGTTGAGGGCGACCGCGCCGCGAGGCGCGTTCCGCTTCGTGATCGGGAGCCTGATGACCGTGTCGCCGCCGCCCGCGCATCCGACGGTAAACACACCGATTTCCTCACTGTCGAGATTGAGCATCACGCGGCCCTTGAGGAAACCCTTCTTGATCTTGCCGGCGCCCTCGAGCCCGATCTCCTCCTCCACCGTGAACAGGAGCTCCAGCGGGCCGTGAACGGCCGACGGATCTTCGGCCACCGCGAGTGAGGCCGCCATCCCGATGGCATTGTCCGCGCCGAGCGTCGTGCCCTCGGCCGTGACCCAGTCTCCATCGATCTTCACCTTAAGAGGATCCTTCAGGAAGTCGAAGTCCACGTCGGAGTTCTTCTCGCACACCATGTCCATGTGGCCCTGGAGGACAACCGTAGGCGCCGACTCGTGACCGGGCGTCGCAGCGACTCTCGCCACGAGGTTTCCTGCTTTGTCCTTCTCGACATCCCACCCCTTCGTCTTCGCGTACCCGGCGATGTGTTCACCCATGGCTTTCTCATTGCTGGACTCGTGGGGAATCTTCGTCATTTCCTCGAAATGCTGCCAGAGCGCTTTTGGACTCAGACCCTCAAGTGCCATCGTTCACCTTCCCTCCATCAACTGGACTCACCTTGCATTCGAAGGACACCGTCGCCTTCTCCAATGAACCGCCATACTGCGGCCCAGTATAGTGGGCCGTTCCCCGGTCGTCAACAGGAACTCCCGGGATCGAAAATCCCTTCGTTCAACACCGGCGTAACGCCTTTTGGGTAGGGGCGTTTGCTCAACGAGGCCATTCGGGAGGGGTTCGGAGAAGAAAAAAGACGGGCTTCCGGAACCGATCTGGCCTGCAAGTTGCAAGACCCTCGCCGCCGGTACGATTCGACCCTCATTACGGGCGGCCCCGGATCCCGGCCGCCGGCAACCGAAGTCCCGCGTCAAGGGATCGCTCCACCGGCAACCGCGGCGGAGCCGTTTCGCCCGATGGGCGGGCCCCACTGTCCCCGCCACTGGAGGCCCGTCTTCGGGCGGAACGCATTGCTCATGCGCGAGAAATCCGGCCGCGCCGATTCCGTGGGTTCTCTACTTCGGAGTACTCATTTCAGAAGAACCATCTTCCGAGACAGCGTTTTTCCGGCGGCCTCGAGCCGGTACCAGTATACGCCCGACGCAACGGCATGCCCGTTGTCGTTCCGGCCGTCCCAGACACCGGCGTGGCTTCCCGCACACATCCGTCCCTCTGCGATGACCGCCACCTCGCGGCCTCGAACATCAAACACGCTCAGCCGGACGTCGAGGGCCGCCGGCAGCTCGAACCGGATCGTTGTCACCGGGTTGAAAGGATTCGGGAAATTCTGCGACAGGCCGACGCGCCCGATCCAACCCTCCGCGTCCTCCACCTCCGCCACGACGTAAGGTTCACCGAAGAAGTCCCTCAGGATGACGTCCGTGTTGGCCCGCATCGGTTCGTGCTCGTAGCGGTACGGCCGCCCCGAGAGAAACACAAACTCCGCACCGTCTTCTCTCTCGGTTCCGCCCTCCGGAGGATCCCTCCAGACTCCGAGGCCCCGCGGGACGGCGAAGATGTTCTCCTGCACGAACAGGACTGTGCTCTCGCCGCCGACCGCCGAAGTGTCGAATACGGCGTTGTAGGACTGGGTGTCGGTCCGCGGCATGTCCACCAGATCGGGATGGGTGCTGGTCGCCTTGCGGGTGGTGTTCTCCCGCGCCTCGGCCCATTGGATTCCCAGGTACGATCTCAGCGCATCGTAGACGAAGTCCTGTCCCATGCGAGTCATCAGAAGGAGGTTGCCGCCCGCGTTCAGGTAGCCGAGGATCGGCGAATCGTACCAGTGTGCCAGGTCCCCGCCGTAGTTGTTGCCGACCCAGACGACCGATGAGAACTGCTTAACGGTGTCGGCCGGGACGGGCCCGTGCCCCAACGGCTCCGGCAGCGCCGAAGAATAGCCCCCGGACGGCTCGCCGAAGCAATCCCAGAAGCTGAAGGGAACCGTGCCCGCGAAGATGCTGTCCTCGTAGGCCGACGTAATCTCTGCTCCGTAGGCCGCCCAATACACTCCGTTCACCACGAGAACGCCCCGGTCGAAGGTCGCGCCGGCGATTTCATCCACAACGATTCGGAGAATCCACTCTTCCCGATCCAGCTCCACGTTCACCGGCTCATCGTCGACCACCAGCGTGTACTCTTGGGTCGCGAGGGAATCCTCCACCACGAGCGTCGTCTCTCCGGCCGTCGTCGTCACCGTCACCTGAATCGGCATCTGGAACACCACGTTCGTCTGCAGCTGATCGATCGTAAGGTCGATCTCATACCCCGCCTTCGCCGGTTGCGCGTCCCACTGGGCCCGGTATACGGGGTAGCCTTCCTCGTAGATCCACTGCTGGAAGAACCGGTCAAAATCCCTTCCGGTCACTTGCTCGCACAGATCCCGGAACTCCTCGGTCGTCGCCGAGCCGTACTGATGCACGCTCCCATAGTACGTTTCCAGAATCTCGAAGAACAGAGAGTCCCCCACGACTCCCCGGAGCATGTGCGGCACCCAGGACGCTTTGTTGTAGGTGAGGTTCATGTCGAAGATCCGGCCCCAATCCATCAGTTCCTCGTCGGGGACGTAGATGGTCCCTCCGCCCAGATACTTGCCGTATCCCATCTGCTCCTTGTACGCTTCCCACCCATACGCGCTCTCCGCCCACAGCGCCTCGCTGTACACGGCAAAGCCCTCATTGAGCCAGATGTGATTGAACGTGTGGCACGTGATCATGTCCCCCCACCACATATGGGCCAATTCGTGGACGATCAGATATTCACCCCACCCCCCGAGACTCGTGATGGTTTGATGCTCCATCCCCCCGCCCCAGGTGAATTCGGCGTGTCCGTATTTCTCCTCGATGAACGGGTACTCTCCGTAGAGGCCGGCAAAGGTCGCAATCATGTCCGGGACCTTTGCATAGTTTTCCTGGACGTCGTCATAGTGCGCCGGAAACACGTAGTGGCGGATTTCCATCGAGTCTCCCGGCGCGTAGACGTAGTAGTCCGAGAACACCGTATACGGGTGGATGGCAACGGAAACCAGGTAGGTCGCGATCGGATAGCCTTCGTGCCACCGATAGGTCAAGGTGCCGCCGTTGTCCACCGTCTCCCGGAGGGTCCCGTTGGAAGCGACGATCAGGTTGTCCGGCACCGTGATCCAGATGTCGGCGGAGTCCGGCTTGTCCAGCGGGTAGTCCTTGGAGGGCCACCAGGTACGGCCGCCGTAGGGCTCGCTGAGACTCCAGATCATGTCTTCGCCGCCGTAGCTATCAAAGGCAAAGGCGCCTTCGGAGGCCGACGGGGTCCCGTGGTAGGTGATGTCCAGGGTGAAGGTCTCCCCCTCTGCGTAGCTGCGATCCAGGGTCACCGAGAGCAAGTCGTCCGCGTGTGTGAACCCGGCCACACTGTCCCCGCACGTCACTCCGTCCACGGTCATGTTGTCATAGAGATCCACGTCCGCCGTGGTGAGGGGGCCGACCACGACGTCCGCATGCATGGTGACCGTACCGGAAATGGTGTCGGTCGCAGGATCGATCTCCAGATCCAGCAGGTAATAGGTGGCGTCATAGCTCATCTGGTTCGTGCTGGGGTCGGTGGCCCGGTCCGCTGCGCGCGCAAACCACTCTGCCTTCGCCGCCGCCAGCTCTCGGGAGATGTCGCCCCTGTCTTCCATCTGAGCCCGGACCGCAACCGTGGTCGACAACCAGAACATCATGAACAGAACCGCCCAAAGGGTCCATCGAGCGCACCGCGAATCGAGGGTCAGAGATCTGCACTTCTCGGGCATGGTATTCTCCTGTGGGTCTTGAAGCAGCAACCTGACGGCAGAAAACACGACCTTGAACAAACGGCCGAGACCGAACGCACCCATCTATTATACCATGTTTCATGTTCTTTTGCAATTCAGCATCGCCCGCGGCGTTATCGGAAGCGCCTTCCGTCCCGCTCAGGATCGCGAGCCGTCGACTACCAACGCACTTCCGACCGGGCAACCGATATCACGTGCGATGACGGGGCATTTCACTTTGAGAAGATAGAAGATCGGCAGGTTTCGGTCATTCAGCGTCTCGAAGTTGCCCTGTCCCTTGGCAACAATGAGCGACGCTCGCCGGAAGCGGTCCCGGAAATCGGGGGAACAATCCTCGAGGATCGTACCCGGCGCGTCGGAGCCGTTGTCGATCACGTCAACGACCTCCGCCAGTCCCACCTGCACCGCATCCGCACGGGTGGCGTCGTTGATGACCGGACTTCCCCTCACGACGAACGTGGTCTTCTCCCGGGGCATGTGCTCGACGAGGAGCTTGTCCAGTACGATTTCCCCGGCGTTGTCCCCGAGATAGAGGATATCGGCGGCGCCGTCGATCGCGCGCGCAAACGCCCGAAACGCTTCTTCATCGATCTCGCTCTCCAGGGCTTCATCCAGAGAACGCGCGATTTCGTCATCGGGCACCGACCGACGTGTGCCGAAATCAATGATGTTTCCCGCGATGGCCAGGCGAACGGCGGTGGCCAGAGGGTCGTGCGAGTCTCGAACCCGCTCCCGAAGCCGGGGGTAGAGCGAAAGCACCAAACGGTTGGACGTTTCCTTCACCTCCCGATAGGGATCCGCATTCCCCGTGATCTCTCGAATCACCCTGTGGATGTACTGCCCCATGGCGGGAGGGGACTGAGAGAGATCCATGTCCCCGATCCTTCGAAGGATTCTGCGCAACGCCTCCCGGTGAACGTCCGGGTCCTCCGTCACGGCCCGGACGACATCCACGGCCTGTCGCGTGAAACAGGGGATGCAATCAAGATACGTATGCACGGCCAACCTCAGCGCCGGAGGGAATCCTGCCATTCATCGGTGAAGAACCTGCCATTCTGATCCTCGGCGCCGATCGTGTCAAGTCATCGTACCGGTCCCGGGGACGGCGCACGCTCTCCACACAAGCCTGGGCCCGGCCCAAGGTTGCTCCCCTTCGAGAATCGTGCGCTCTTGACGTCGGCTCGATTCCGGGTAGAATGGCACAGACACCGCTACGGTCTCAACCTGGAGGATCCCCATGCGTCTTCTGCTTCTGGTGGCTCTGGTGTGCTGCAGTACTCTGATCCCCGAGGCCTGCCGGAGCGCAACATACGACTTCGGGCTCAATCTGGCCCTGGATTTACCCCAGGCGGATTTCGCAAACATTTCGGGGACCGGAGCCGGTGTGGGCCTCAAGTTCCTTCGGCCGCTGTCCGGACCTCATCTCCGCCTTCGCGGGGATTTCGATCTGCTCTTCTTCGGAGAGGAGGAACAGGTCGGTGACATCGGCGGGCAGCCGTGGAGCGTGGTGACGCGGTATGAATCCATGAGGTTCCTGGCCGGGCTTGAAATCTCAACGTCCTCCGCCCGGCGCTGGCGCGTGTACCTCGCTCCGGTGGCCGGTCTCTATTACTTTCGCTCCATCGACCGCATCCAATTCACCTACTACTCCGAAACCCGCTCCTCGGAAACCGACTTCGGGTGGAAGGTGGACGCCGGGTTCACGCTGTCCCGCTTCCGCCGGCCCCACCGGCCCAGAGGTCTGGAACTGGACTTCGGAGCATCGTACGGAACGGTCAGGGGCGCCGTGACAACGGAAACCGTCGAAGGCCAAACCCTCACGAGTGACGCCAACGAAGTCATCATCCACGTGGGCGTGATCTGGCATCGCCGTTGAAGCGGTCGAGGGCGATCGCAAGCCCGACCAGGAAGTAGACGACCATGATCACTTCGGAGTCTCCGAAGTTCCATTCGAACAGGCCGCTCGCGAGGAATCCCACATAGCAGCCGAAGGCGCCGACGGCCAGGGCCTCCGCAAAGGAAGAAACGGATCGTCCGGCCCGAATGCCGCGCCGAATCACCGCCCCCATGGCCCAGAGGAGATAGAGGAAAGCCGCCAGGCCGATGGCCCCGCGCGCCGCCATCACCTGGATGAAAATGTTGTGGAAATGCCCGTGTTTCTTCCGGGCGTTGGGCACCCAGTCACGCTCGTACAAGTCGCTCTGGTCCATCAGCCCGACGCCCACTACGGGATGGTCCTTGAAAATGCCCAGACCCGTCTTCCACAGGTGCACCCGCTCCACGTTGGCCGGATGGTCCGGATCGAAGATGCTGGTGATCCGGTCCCGGAAACCGGCGGGCGCGGCCGTGAAGACGACCAGGAGAACCACTCCCAGCACCACCAGGAACGCGCGGCGTTTGATGGTGAACATCGTCGCCAGCGCGACCACGAAACCGATCCACGCGCTGCGCGTGAAGGTCACCGCCAGACAGCCGGTCGTGGACAGGGCCGAGCCCCAGAGGAACCACCGGCGCCACCCGCGCGCGCCGGCAAAGAGAGCGAGGGACACCGACAGGCCGGCGGCGAACATCAACAGCCCGCCCATGGTCATGTAGTGACCGAGCGTTCCCCGCGTGCGTCCGTCCACTCCCCAGGGATGAGAGAGGTAGTCTGCGATCCCGACGAGGGAGGCCACCGACGCGGACAACAACAGGGCGAACACGACCCGTTCGGTTCGCCGCTCGCCCTCGAGGTTGAAGGCAAAGAGGTAGACGACCCCGATCATGAAGATCTTTCGCAACTTGTCCAGGCTGGCCAGAGGATCCACGGCGAACACGGTCGAGATGATCCCGGAGGCCAGCCAGAAGAGGAAGGCCAGGTCGACCGGCGTGACGAGCGCCCCTCGGGAACGCAGGTCCTGCCTCGCGCGGACCGCGGCCCCTCCCCCCGATCTCGACCGCGCCGCCCAGACCAGCAATCCCAGGATCAGCGCGCTCTGCGTAACGGCAATGCCCTGAAAACAACCGATCACGAATCCGTAGAGACCGATTCGGAGGAGCCAGTCACTCACGCCCGTGCGCCCCTCACTCATCCTCCCCTCCCTCGAGAACGTCGTAGTACACCTGTTCGGCCCGTTCCACGGTTCGAGCGACGTCGAACATCTGAACCCGCTCACGCCCGCGGGCGGCGAAGGACGCGCGGAGATCCGCGTCCTCCAGCAACCGCCGAATGCAATCGGCCAACGCCCCGTGGTCCCGGGGCGGAAACAGGAATCCGCTCCGGCCATGTTCGATGGCTTCTGCGTTTCCGCCGGCATCCGAGGCGATCATCGGCACGCCCATGACCATGGATTCCAGGATGGAACGGGAGAATCCCTCGATCACCGACGGCAACACCGAGATCGTGAACAGCCGGTAGTAGGGGAGAATCTCGTCCAGGAATCCCCGATAGTGAATCTCGTTCTCGAGTCCCAGGTCTTTCCTCAACTTCTCGAGGCGCTCGTTGCGGCGGACCCCCAGAAACACGATCTTGATTCCGGGATCCAGGAGGGCCAGGGCCCGGAGCAGGACCGCATGATCCTTCAAGCGGGAAACGACTCCGATCACCCGGTCATCGGCCCGAATGCCCATCTCCTCCCGAAGATCCCGCACGGTCTCGTCCGGGACGTCCCCGTATTCGGAGAGCACGATTCCGTTTCTCACTACGGAGACCTTCCGGCCCGGGACGCCGCTTGCGACGAGCGAATCCTCGACGGCCCGGCTCACGGCGATCAGGCGGTCGGCGCCCCAACCGTAAAAGCGTCCCTGCAGCCGCCCGCCGCTCATCCGGGGAAGATTGCGCCTCGTGTGGATCAACCGTGCCGGCATCCGGAAGATCTTCCTTGCGTACAGGGTCACGTGGCGGTCGCGCGAGGCGTGGGAGTTCACAATATCGATCCCGTTCTCCCGGGCGAACGCGGCGATCCGCCCGGCCGTCCGAAGATCCAGCCCTCCACGGAACACGAGGGGAACCGTGGGCACGCCATGTTCTTCCATGAATCGATGGATGAGGCTCTCGGCCCGCGCGGCCATCCAGAGAGAGTGGCCGCGCGCTCGAAGTCCCATGGTCAGATTGATGATGGAATGCGTGGCCCCGGCGGTATCCCCCGCAGCCGTAATCTGGAGGATTCGTAGCGGCCGATTCATCCGGAAGCCCTTTCGCCGGCCAACCGTGCGCGCAGTCGGGTGACCGTGTCCATCACCCGTTCGGGCGTGAGGTGTTCCATGCATTCGTGGGTCTCGCACTGCTTGCGGTTGCAGACCAGGCAGTCCAGCTCATCCGCGCGGAGGGCAACGTGGCGTTCGGTGTTTTCCGCGTGCCATACCCGGGGATCCGTGGGTCCGTAGATCACGACGGACGGGGTGTCCACCGCATCGGCCAGATGCGTAACCCCGGAATCCGTGCCGATCAGCATGGAGGATGCCTCAACGAGAGCGCCCAGCTCCTTGAGGTCCGTCTCGGGAGCCACCGATGCCAGATCGCCGCCGGCCTCAGCGACGTCCTCGGCCAGTTTCCTCTCTCCCGGACCCCACAGGACGACCACCCGGATCCCCTCTTCGGCCAGAAGACGCGCCAGCCGGCCGTAGAATTCCGGTTTCCATCGCTTCGCCTGCCACTTGGCTGCAGGCGTGAGTGCCACCCATTCATCCGTCTCGGCGATTCCCCGATTCTGTAGAAAGAGACGGACCTTCTCCCGGTGCTCCTCGCCCATCCGGAACACCAGATGCCGGTCCTTCGTATCCACGCCGAGCAGGCGCACCATATCCAGATGCACGTCCACCTCGGACCTCGGGACGCCGCGCTGTAGATCTCGCTCCTTGTGCAGATTGTACGCGAGCCGGCGGCCCCTGACATCGTATCCCAGCCGGTACGGCGCCCCGCTCAAGAGGGTCAACCAGGCCGATCGCGGGTTTCCGAAGAGATCGATCACGAGGTCGAAGCGGCTACGGCGCAGACGGCGGACCCCTCGCAGGAATTCGGAGGCCTTCCGCATCGATGACCACGATTCACCGTACCACGGATCGCAGATGATGACCTCGTCGAGATGAGGATTGCCCTCCACGACTCCGGCCATGTTCTTCCGCACCATCATGGCGAGATGGGCGTCGGGGTGGGCTTCACGGAGTGCCCGGATCGCGGGGGTGGCAAGCAAAACGTCTCCGAGCGCCCGGAGACGGATCACCAGGATTCGTTCGAGAGGGATCGGAATGTGAATGGGTGTGTCCACTGTGAGCTCAGGTCCGCTGGGGAGACGGATCTTTGTCGGGCAGCGGGCCGGCGCGGCCCGGCATTCGCTCCTTCACCCACCACTCCACCTGTTGCCGGACCCCTTCCTCGAGTCCCACGACGGCTCGCCAATCCAGAACCAGGGCGGCCTTGCGGGCGTCGCACCGCATTCTCCCCGGCTCTCCCCTCCCACTCTCTGCGAACTCCACGGCGGAATCTTCCCGCCCCAGGAAGTCGACGATGAGAGAGAGGAAGCGTCGAACGGTGGCCTCCCGGCCCGTTCCGATGTTGAACGCCTCACCCACCGCCCGGCCGTCCGCCCGGGCGGCCGCCAGGAAAGCGGCCACCGCGTCGGACACGAAGGTGAAGTCCCGCGTCTGCAATCCGTCCCCCGTGACAAGAGGGGCCGAACTGGACGTCAGCCTTTCGAGAAAACGGGTCCCCGCCATGTCCGGACGCTGGCGAGGACCGAACACCGAAAAGAGCCGAAAGGCGATCGTCTCGATCTTCCCGGAATCGCAGTAGGCCCTGCACAGACGCTCGCCCTCCAGCTTGCTCTCGCCGTAGGGAGAGATGGGCCGGGTCCGCTGGATTTCCGAGACGGGCAGCTTCTCGAGAAAGCCATAGACCGAGCTGGAGGATGTGAAGATCAGACGCCGCACGCCCGCCCCGACGGCCGCGTCCAGAACCGAACGCGTCCCATCGACGTTGATCGATCGAGTCTTCTCGGTGTGGTCGAAGGAGAACCGGACGCCGGGCTGAGCGGCGAGATGAAAAACGACGTCCACGTCCCGGAAGATCTTCTCCAGGGCCGCCGTCTCGCGAACGTCCAGCCGGTCCATCGTCAGCGATGGGTGATTCGCGACGGCCGTGAGGTTGGCCTCCTTGCCGTCGTAGTACGGCTCGAAGTTGTCGATGACCCGGACCCGGTGTCCCTCGGCGAGAAGCGCTTCGACCAGGTGGGAGCCGATGAATCCGGCCCCTCCGGTCACGGCAACCAGGTTCCCGATTTCTCCGTCCGGCATGCCTGTCCCTCGCAGTCGATTCAATAGGCTTCACGCGGCATTGGATTCCAGGATGATGGAGCACAATCGGCTTGAAGTCAAGACCTTAACAGGCGTCGCGTTTGCCCACTTACGGGCCACGGTCGAGTATGGGGCTGTTGGAGGCCCTCCGGCACGACGGCCAGACTCCCGATCGCCCTGAGCGGCTGCCGGGCTTCCTACCTTTGCCCGCAACCGCTGGTCAATTCACGGACCATGGCCTCCGACTCATCCTTCGCGAAAACACGGTCGCCCGTAGCGGTATCTTCTTGGAGGGGGCTGGAGGATTGGCGTTGGAGCTACAGATATACCCCGAAGTCTCGGGAGGTACGACGCAGCAGCGGATGGGTGGCGAGGAATGCGGGCTGGTAGTCAGGTCGAGGACGGCCACTGTGTTGCCACTTACCTGACCAATACCAGTTTTCTGGTGTGGGATTGCCCTTCCCACTCGAGGCGGCAGAAGTACACTCCGCTGGAGACCGCTATTCCATTCGAGTCGACACCTCTCCACATGACGATGTGCAACCCGACGGGCTGCTCGGAATCCACGAGCGTCTTCACGAGCCTACCCGACGTGTCGTAGATGCTAAGCCGCACCCCGCCAGGACCGGCGGATCCTGTGAGTCGGGCTACACTCCCCCCAGGGGCCTGCGACATGCTGGCCGGGCAAGTTACGGTCGACCCCGGAAAGCCTTCCCCCTTGACCAGCCCCCCCGATTGCTCTACTCTCCGGGCGGTTTCCACACATCCGAACATGTCTCCTCGAAGGAGGTTCATCGTGAGATTTCTCGGATTCCTCGCCCTGGCCGTGCTGGTCTCGACCGCCACTGCGGGCTTCGCCCAGCAGCCTGTTACTCTCGAAAAACTCTTCGATTACCCCTACATCTACGGCAACGCTCCGGTCGGCTATGCATGGTCGCCCGATTCGAAGTGGGTGGCTTTCCGATGGAACGAGAGCGGAGAGCGTTTTCGGGACCTCTACGTGGCGAAGGCCCCGAACGGGAAGCCGGTCCGCCTGACCGACCTCCGGGCCTACCCGAGAATCCCCATCGAGGACGACGACCGGACTCCGGAAGAGATCGCACTGGCGGAGGCGTATGATTGGGGAATCTCTTCATTCACCTGGTCACCCGACGCAAAGACGATCGCCTTCACCTTCCGGGGGGATATTTTCCTGGTCGATGCGCGAGGGAAGAAGGCGCCCCGCGTCTTGATCCGCAGCCAGGGGGGTGAATCCGGCATCAAGTTCTCCCCCGATGGGGAGCTGCTGTCCTTCGTGAAATCACAGAACCTCTGGACCCTCAATCTCAAGACGGGCGAGATTCGACAGCTGACCACACTCAGCAAGAACAAGTCCGTTCTCTCGTATCCATCGACCTCCAGCATCCGTACGTACGACTGGTCACCCGACGGCTCGCACCTTGCGCTTCTCATCTGGGACACGAGCGTCATGGAGGATATCGTCATCCCTGATTACCTTCCCGAGCGGGTCGAGGCGGCCGCCTGGAAGCGGAACTACACGGGAACGCCCGTGTTCGATACCGAGGTCGGGCTCGTTGAGCGAGAGGGTGGCCTCATCCGGTGGGTCGACTTCGGAGAGGACGCGTACTACAACAACAGCGAAACCGAGTACAACGAGGACATCCAGTGGTCACCGGACTCGAAGACGCTGCTCATCAACTGGAACGGTAGGGACTACAAGACCCGAAGAATCCTCCTCGCCGACCGCGAGACATTGGACCTGACGGAGCTCTACCAGGAGCACCAGGAGCCCTTCTTCTGGCACCTGGACGCCTTGTGGAGTCCGGATGGAGGGTCGATCTACATCACGTCCGAGAAGGACGGATACCGCCACCTCTACAATCTCCCCGGCTCGGGCGGCGCGCCCCGGCAACTGACGAGCGGAAGCTGGGATGTTCTCTCCCTCCACGTTCCCGAGAAGGGGGGCAGGATCGTGTTCGCCGCGTCCGAGCACCATCCCCTGGAGTATCATTTGTACACGATGCTCCCGGACGGTGGAGCCCCGAAGCGGCTGACATCGACTCCCGGAACGTACTCGGGAACCTACTACCGAGAGGCGGTCTCGGACGACGGCCGCTATGTTGCGGCGCGGTTCTCCCAGTTCCTCACCCCACCCGACCTGGTGGTGGTGGACGTACGAAAGGCGAGCGAGAGCCGGATCACGCACTCCCCCCTGCCCGCCTTCGATTCCGTCACGAGGATCGAACCCGAGTACTTCAGTTTCACGAACCGTGAGGACGGGGTGCCTCTGCAGGGGTTCATGGTCAAACCGGCCCACTTTGATCCGAAGAAGAAATACCCGGCCGTTCTCAGCTGTATCTACGCCAACATCGCCAAGAACGAGTGGATTTCCTACGATCTACTGGACACCTACATGGCCAACGAGATGGGCTACATCGTCGTGAGGATCGACTTCCGGGCCAGCGTCGGCTACGGCCGGGATTTCCACTACGGGTACTATCAGAAGATGGGTGTGATCGATGCCGGGGAATGTGTGAGCGCGGCCGAGTATCTCCGTTCGCTGGACTACGTCGATGATGACCGGATCGGCCTGTGGGGAAGCAGCTATGGAGGTTTCCTTACCCTTATGACACTCTTCACGCATCCCGGGGTCTTCCACTCGGGCGCCGCGTGGAAACCCGTCACCGACTGGCACAACTACACCGACGACTACACGGCCCAACGACTCGGACGGCCCGTGGAGTTCCCCGAGGTCTATGAGGCCACCTCTCCGATCTACCACGTGGACGGGCTCGAGGACAACCTGCTGATCGTGCACGGGATGGCCGACGACAACGTGCTGTTCCAGGACACGGTCCAGCTCGTTCAGAAGCTCCTCGAGGCGGAGAAGACGTTCGACGTCATGTTCTACCCCAGGGCCACCCACGGCCTCACCTACTGGCAGGAGAATCGGCTGGATCTGATGGTGCGGACCGCGCGGTTCTTCCGGGAGACCATGGGTGCGGGGCCGCTGCCCTAGCCCGGATGATACGGGCTCCGGGTACCGGAGCCCGCACCATCCGGGAGGAGAAACAGAGAAACCGAGAAACAGAAAACAGATGTCGGAAAACGGCATCATACAACAAGCGCTGCGTACTCTGTTTCGGTCTGGTTCTCCGGGTCTCGGCTTCTCTATCCGATGTCCCTCGGACCGGGAGACACCGGGACGGCAGATCATGAAGATCCGGCGTCTTGAGGCTGCGTTTTTCGGCCCTCGGCTTTCGACAGCCTCGGGCGAGCGGGAAACGAGCCGGGCACGGCTCGGCGCGCTCTCCTCAGGTTCGCCCATTCGCCCTTTCGCCCTTTCGTCCTCTCACCCACTCGCCCATTCGCCCTCTCGCCCATTCAGTTTTATCTCTTGCCCTGACTCCTGATCCCCGGTAGAATTGTCGGCTTTGAGGCTGTGTCCCTGCGGGGCCTAGCTGCAGAACGTGGCCTCGAACCCCGGTGAAACCGTCGAGGCTTCCGATTCATCTATCATGGGAGGGTCTGTTCTTATGGATTACATCTGGATCTCGGTGATCTCAGGGGCCCTGGGATTAATCTTCGCTCTGTTCCTGATCGCGTACATTCTGAAGCAGCCGAGAGGAACGGCGAAGATGCAGGAAATCTCCACCGCCATTCAGGAGGGCGCCGTCGCCTTTCTGAGGCGGGAGTATACCATCCTGGTGATCTTCGTCGTGATTGTCGGAGTCGCGCTCGGGCTGGTCCCCGGCCTCGGATGGCTGGTGACGCTGTCGTTCGTCTTCGGCGCCGTATGCTCTGCGCTGGCCGGGTACATCGGCATGAGCATCGCTGTCCGATCCAACGGTCGGACGGCGGCCGCGACGGAAACCTCTCTCAACCAGGGACTCCGCGTGTCCTTCCGGGCGGGCGGCGTGATGGGCATGTCGGTCGTCGGCCTGGGGATCCTGGGTCTCAGCATCCTCTACCTCCTGTTCCACCACCGCCCGGACTTTCTCATGATCATCCCGGGATTCGGATTCGGGGCTTCCTCCGTGGCCATTTTCGCCCGTGCGGGCGGCGGCATCTACACCAAGGCGGCGGACACGGGGGCCGACCTCGTGGGCAAGGTCGAGCAGGGCATCCCGGAGGATGATCCCAGAAACGCCGCCGTCATCGCCGATTTCGTGGGCGACAACGTCGGGGACGTCGCCGGGATGGGAGCAGACCTGTTCGAGTCCTACGTCGACTCTATCATCGCCACGATGGCGCTGGCCTCCGTAGCCCTCATGAGCGGCAGAGCCCTTGTTCCCAATGAGGCGGCCGCCTGGTATCTCCCGATGTTGGTGGCGGCCGGCGGGATCATCGCATCCATCATCGGTGCATTCTTCGTCCGTGTGGGTGAAACACCCGAAATGGAAGCCCTCCTCGGAGCGTTGAGGAGAGGAACGCTGGTGGCATCGATCCTCACGGCCGTCTTTGCCTTCCTGGTCGTTCGGTGGCTGGGCGCCGAGCTGGGGGTCTTCTGGGCCATCATTGCGGGTCTGGTATCCGGCGTCCTCATCGGAGAGAGCACGAACTACTTCACCTCCTACGCACACAAGCCGACGCAGCAGGTGGCGGAGGCCTGTCAGACGGGCGCCGCCACAAATATCGTCCAGGGTCTCGCCAACGGCTTCCGGAGCACGCTCTACCCGGTCATTCTGGTGGTTGGGGCCATCATCGTCGCCTATTGGGCGGCCGGAACCTACGGAGTGGCCATTGCGGGCGTAGGGATGTTGTCGACGCTCGGGATCACACTGGCCACGGACGCCTACGGCCCGGTGGCCGACAATGCCGGCGGGATCGTCGAAATGTCGGGGCTGCCGCCCGAGATCCGCGAGCGAACCGATGCGCTCGATTCTCTGGGGAACACCACGGCGGCAACCGGTAAGGGCTTCGCCATCGGGGCCGCCGGATTGACGGCTCTGGCACTGATGCTGTCCTACGTCACGGCGGCCGGGCTCAAGGTCTCCGACATCAGTCTTCTCGAGCCGAAGGTTCTCTGCGGGGTGTTTCTCGGGGCTCTCCTCCCGGCCCTGTTTTGCTCACAGACCCTGACCGCGGTCGGCCGAACGGCCATGTCCATCATCAACGAGGTTCGACGGCAGTTCAAAGAGATCCCGGGCCTGATGGACGGTACCGGGAAACCCGAATACCGGAAGTGTGTGGACATCTGCACGGCGGCGGCGCTGAGGGAGATGCTCCTGCCCGGCATCGTAACCGTCCTCTCCCCCATCGCCGTCGGGATCGTCCTGGGCCCGGCCGCTCTCGGAGGATTCCTCGTAGGGGCCATCGCCACAGGCTTCGTCCTGGCCGTGACCATGGCCAACGCCGGAGGCACATGGGACAACGCCAAGAAGTACATTGAGGCCGGCCATTTCGGCGGCAAGGGATCCGACAGTCACAAGGCCGGCGTGGTCGGCGACACGGTCGGAGATCCGATGAAGGACACGTCGGGACCGTCTCTCAACATCATGATCAAACTGATGTCCATCATCGCCCTGGTGCTTGCGCCCGTCCTGGCGAGATTCAGCGGCCTGTTGAATTTCTAGGCGGATCTTCCGGTGTGGCGGTGGATCACAAAGACTGGGAATCAAACTGGTCGGAGGGCGATTCCATCCGTTGAGCAGTGGGGCCTGTCCCGGGAGGGATAGGCCCCGTTCGCGCTACCCCACGGTCTGCGCGAGCAAGTCCTGGTGTTCCGCACTCGAATCCGGCATCTCGGCTTCGCGGAGGTCCGGTTGACCATCGAGCGGAAGCGCCATCCTGAAGATCGTTCCCCACTTCGGATTGCTCGAAACGGTGATCGTCCCCCTGTGGTTCGTGACCACCCGGTGGCAAACCGCCAGCCCGAATCCGTGGCCGTGCTTTTTGGTCGTGAAACTGGGTTCGAAGATCCGCTGCATCAGCTCCTTGGGGATCCCCGGACCGTCGTCCTGAATTTCGACGACCGTTTCACCGAGATCTTCATGGACTCGCGCCCGGACGGTGATCTCGCCGTCCTTCTCGGGGCCAATGGCGTCCGCGGCATTGGAGAACAGATTCAGGAGCACCTGCTGCATCTGCTGGGAATCCAGCCGCATGATGGGCAAATCCTTCTGGAGGTCGATGTTGAAGTGGATCCGGTCGTACTTGTTCTGCGGTTGCACGAAGATCACGGTCTGTTCGATCAGCTTCGCGAAATCGCAATCCGATTCCCGGGTATCCCGGCGAGAGGAGTCCATCAGACCGTTCGTCAACACCTGGATTCGTAACGTTTGCTCAGCAATCGTCCTGGCATTCTCGATGGCCTTCTCGTAGTCGCCCTTCTCGATGGTCAACGGAATCAGATCCGCGCGTCCTGAAATCACGGCGATGTAGTTGTTGAGCTCATGCCCGATTTCCGCCGACATTTCCCCCATCGCCGCGAGCCGCGCCGACGTGATGAGCTGGGTTTGCGCTTCCTGCAGACTTCGGTTCAGCGCTGAGATCTCTCGGTTTCGCCGCTCGAGATCGGAGGTCCGTTCCGCCACTCTTTGTTCCAGCGTCCGGTTGTATTCCTCGATTTCTTCTCTGGATGTGCGCAGATCCTCAATCATCTGATTGAACGACTCGGCCAGATTTCCAATCTCGTCGCGGGATTTCACCTTCACCCGCAGGGAGAGATCCCCATGGGCGATTCTCTTCGTACCCAACACCAGTTCTCGAATGGGCTCGACAACGGCCTGGATGATGGGAACGGTCAGGGAGAGAGACACGCCGACGACGAGAAGCGTGAGAAGGATGGACAAGCGTCGCCCTCTGGCCAGACGGCTGTTCATCTCCGCCAGGGAGATCCCGACTCGGGCCAAGCCGACGATATCTCCCCCGGCCTTCACGGAACCGATGTCTGCCCGTGAAGAATCAAGGGCGCCGTACGCCGTCTGATCCGTCCCCGCCAGATCGTCCCACTCTTCATCTCCGAAGAGAAGACTGACGTCTTCGGGGGTGCGTTCTTCTCGCTGGATATAGATCGGGCATGAGAACTCGTAGATCTGCTCGCCGTTGTCCAGTTCGTAGGTCTCAATCCGGATGTCCTCGCCGGCGGTCATCGCCTCACCCGGGTCGCGGGGGGTGGACGGCACACGGACCCTCTCATGGCGCTCCAGATCGGCCAGCACGGCGCCCTCGATATCGTGGACGACGCAGTAGACAACGTTCGGCTGCCGAATGACACCTTGGGCGATCTTCCGAAGCATTTCTTCATCTGCGGTGAAGGTTCCGTACTCGCAGTTGTACGCGAAGCCTCGCGCGATCGAGGCTCCCCGGCTCATCACGCTGCGGCGGATATTGTCCGCTTCATGCCTGGCAAAGAATTGCCCCAGGGTCACCGACGCGACGACGATGAGCAGCGATACGGACAGGAGCAGTTTGGTACGCAGACCGAAGCGTGGACCTCTCACTCGCATAACCCCCTAGTCACCCTGTCCTTCTACTATCGACCGTCCCCCGCCGGAACTTGAATGGTCTCGGCCCCACAAAGCCGGGACGCGAATGCCGCAAACCGATGCCCGAAAAGCAGTTAGGGAATCGGCGTAGGGCATTGTCCTGGCGGGGTTTTCCCTCTTCGGTTCTCTTGGAGTCCGTGCCATCTGTGTCCGTGGGCTTTCGGGTCTCGCCTACTGCCGGACTTCCTTGGCCTTGGCAACCACGGAGGTGGGAATATCGATGCCGATCAGGCGAGCCGTCTTCAGGCTGAGGTGCAGGTCCGTGGCCCGGGGGAACGTCACCGGGATCGAACCGGGCGCCTCACCCGCCAGGACGCGTAGCACTTTCTCTCCCGCCTGGCGGCCGACATCATGGTAGTCACAAGACAGGGCCAGGAGAGCTCCCGCCTTCACGAATGACGCGGAGAGTCCCATGAAGGGAACCCGGCTTCGCAGGGTCGTCAGAATGATGTGTTCCGTCGAAATGCCGCTGAAAGCAACCGGGTCCGCGAGACCCCAGAGAACGTCAATCCCGGCGATGAGATCCCTCAAGACGTGCGGTACGGCTTCGTCCGACGTGATCGCGGCAGGCACCAGTTTGAGACCCATGCTGTCGGCGATACCGATCGCCTGTTCAATGAGCTCCCGGTTCCTGTCGGTGCTGTACAGGACGCCGATGCGCGTGGCCCGGGGAACCGTTTCCTTGAGGGCCTCGAACTGCGCCGGAATGGGGATGTTCATCTCCACACCGGTCATTGCACCGCCGGGTTGCTCCAGGTCTGTGACAAACCCTCTGCCCACCGGGTCCAGGACCATGCAGAACACGGCCGGAATGTCCAATCCCTCATCGAGGACCCGACCGGTGGCCACGGTGCCCACCGGTACGATCACGCTGATGTCTTCCTCGCCGATTATCTGGGCCAAGTCCGGCGCCCCGCCTCGATCCCCCGACTCGTGGACGCGGATCACCACGCGCACGCCGGCGGAATCGAGGACGGCGGTCAACCCCTCCACGGCCTGCTGGAAGGGGCCGATATCCCGACTCTCCAGGATTAGAACCCCGTCGGACCGGGCATCGGGGCACCATGCCAGCAGCACGGCGAACCCGACCGCCAGGGTGTAGATCGCTCTCCTCAACCCGACCATCACACGCTCCAGCAGATGTTCTCAGACACGTGGAGCCCACTCCTCATCTCGGGGCCCTGTGCTACCACGAGTAGCCGACCGACAGCTGATGAACGCCTTCCAGCGCGTCTACGTCCGTGTACGCGTAGTCCAGCTGCATCCGGCCGCTCAATCCGCTGGAGAAATCCAATCCTACCCCGAAGAACGGGCCCCGGCCTTCCCAGTTCAACGCCTTGCCCGCCCGGAGTGCCAGAACACGCCGGATCACGTATTCGGCTCCGACGTGAACTCTCTCGGCCGAATCGTTCGGATGCGTGAAGTCCATGGCGACCGTCAACTTCTGTGACGCCGTCATGATCGGGTCATAGGCGATCCCGGCCTGAAACATCAGGGGCAGATCATAGTCGCCCAGCGACTTTTCCTCCGAGACTTGCGAGCTTCCAACGTAGTAGCTGTCCAGGTAGTCTCCACCGAACGCGAGACTGGGGCCGAAGTTCGTCGCCGAGACCCCGAACCTCAGGCTCCGGAAACCGGTTCGGTAGAGCGTTCCGAAATCGAATGCCACCCCCTGTGCGCTGCCGCTGTAGTCGATCGCACTGATGGATCCGATCCCTTCACGAATGTACTTCGCCGTACCTCCCACGGAAAACCGGTCCGTCAAATTCCTCGCGTAGGAGATACCGACGGAGAGATCGCTCCAGCTGAACTGCTCGCCGGAGGAAACCCCGTCGGCCTCGGTGGCCGTCGTGACGGACATGTCTCCACTGGAGAGGGACAGTACGCTGAGCGCAACCGTCCCGCCCAGCCGGTCCACGTTCTGAGCGTACGCGAAACTCATCACTCGAATCCCTGCGAGGTACTCGGTGTCGCAGAACCACACGCTGCTCTGCCACAGATCCGCCAACCCCGCGGCGTTCCAGAACACCGAAGACGCCCCGCCCGATGTGGCCATCGCGGCGCCACCCATACTCACTTGCCTCGGCCCGTAGCCCAGCCGAAGGAACAAGGCTCCCGCAGTTCCCGTGTTGTCCACCGCCGCGGCCTCACCGCACGTAGCACAAATCCCCAGGAGAACGATTACGATCGATGCAGATAGCCTATTCATCGCGAACTCAGCCCCCTTTCCGACGGGCACGTTATCTCTTGCCGTTGATGATGGCGAATTTCCCGATCTTCTGCCCCAACCCCGGGGCGGTCACGGAATACAGGTAGAGCCCGCTCGCCACAGACTGTCGATCTCTCGTGAGCAGGTTCCACGTCTCCGTTCCACGGTCCACGTCGTGATGCTCCACGGAGTAAATCAGATCGCCGGTCAAGTTATAGATCTGCAAGCTGCATCTTTCGGGCAGATTGCTGAACAGGATCTTCCCCTCGTAGTCGACGAGTTCCCATTCCGCGGATCCCACGTACGGATTGGGGGCGACGGTGATCCGGTCCAGCCTGTCCACCGGCGCAACCGATCCCTCCACCGGTTCCAGGGTTTTGCTCCAGGCGGAGTTTCCGTTCGACTCCATCCCCGCCTGTCCCACGGACGTGACCCGAAAGAACTGGCCAAATCCGGGTTCGAGGTCGACCTCGTAGGAATTCGTGCCGGCCGCCGGTGTGGCCAGCAGTTCCCATGGGCCCACGGCGGTTGCGCGCGACCGGTAGACGTTGTAGTGGTCGAAGCTGGGGTCGCTTTCGGCGTCGGCGGACCAGGAGACCAGTGCCGCGAGTCCCGTCACAACCGGATCCTCAACGATAGGCGCCGGGGGCGACACTTCGGCGAGATGGTAATCTCCGGCGTGGAAGGCCACCAGAACCCCCGTGTTCTCGAACAGCGAACCCAACGAGCTCGCCGGTTGCGATACGCCGTCCCCCATCACGTAGGCCATGACGAAGCGAGCGGTATCTCCGGCGTTCACCGAATACGGTCCGATCCCGGTCTGCATCCGATAGTCGAAGGCCGACGCCGGAAGGGCGATATCCTTCTCGTCGCTCGAGAGACGAGAGTACGCATCCGATTCTCCGGTAACGTCACTGTTCCAGTCCCACCAGTTGAACCCGGACCACGACAGCGCCGGACTCTTCTCCGTGGCGGCCGTTACGGACCCTCCCGGAACGGGCGCCTCCAGGAGAATCTGGCCGATGGCCGTCGTCGAGATCTTCTCGCCGTCGGGTCGATCGGGATAGATAGGGTCGCCGTCCTTGTCGTACATGTAGGCCAGGCCCGTCGTCTGATCGAAACCTACGAGATCGTCGACGTGAAAATCGGCGATGACGTTGTTGCCCACGTCACAGTCACTCATCCACCCAAAGAAGAATCCTTCGAGATCCCGGTCGAAGTGGAGAACGTTCTCGAAAATGAGGAAGTCGTCATAGCCGACCTGGTCCCATCCACGGACGGTCATCTCGACCGTGACTCCGAGATCCCTCATCGAATACGCGGTATTGAACCGGGTCCGGACGGCCCTCATGTTCCCCTCGGAGAGATCCTCGAATCCCTCCTCCAGCATGTCATAGCTGAGAAAGTGAAACTGGTCGAAAGTCCCGACGGCCATCCAGGGATCTTCGTTGAAGATCCCCGTCCCGGTCGTGTCCGCGTAGCCCCCGAGCCAGATACCGCCCTGCCAGAGATGATTGTTCTCCGAGCCTCCGGGGTACTCCGCCGAGTAGACGGCGAGACCGATGAACCCTTTGTTGGAGATGTACGGAAACCAGAGATCTCCGAGCACGAACCCGGTATCCCAGGCCAGTGCCGCGGGGCTCTTGACTCCGCGCGCTTCCAAACACTCCTCGATCCTGCCTTGGGCGGCCTCGCTTTTCACATTGTGCGTGCGGCCGAGACCGACCTGCGGGAGGAGAAGCACCACCGCCACCACACTCAGGATCTTGAGTCCCGTGTTGTACCTTCCGATTCTCATTTTCTTTCCCCCTTTCTCATGGGCGTCCAGGGTACCGCCTGGGGTTCGTCATCGATGCGCCGAATCGCTAGAAGTCAACCCTGAACCCCGCCTTGATGACTCTGGGCGCTCCGTACACGGTCAGGTCATTGTACGGACCCGTCCACTCGCCCGTTTCCAGCAGGTAGTTGATCATCTCCGCGCTGTCGTCGTTGAAATTGATAACGTTGCGCGCGTCGAACAGGTTGTTCACGCGCACGAAGAACGTCTCCTTCAGATTCCACCACGCGAAGTACTTCTCCATGAGGAGATTCGCCGTCTGAATACCCGGGAAGCGACGGTTGTTCTGCTCCGGCTGCGCCGAACGCGAGGCAATCGTATAGGGACTTCCGGTCGCGTACGTCCACAGGAAGCTGAACCCCCACCTCGGGTGATCCCGGTAGCCCAGATAGCAGGCCAGACTGTGTCTGCGATCCCAGTCGAGGTAGTACTTTTTGGTCGGCCGGTTTCTGTCGCCCGACCGGATAAGATATCCCTCGAGTACGTCGGAGCTGATACCCCGGGCCACCATGTAAGTGTACACCGCCTCGGCGCTCCACCGCCCCACGGGATGCTTCTTGAGTGTGAGCTCGAACCCCCGGATGTTCCCGTGACCGATGTTGTCGTAGATCGTGTATTCATACGGGTAGGGGGCGGCGATGTTCACTCCCGAGTACGTCATGATCGAATCCGGGATCTCCACCACGTCGACATCGTTGATCGTGCGCGTGTCGATCAGGTCGGAGATGTCCTTGTAGAACCCCGTGACATCCAGCGTGAGGTTCTCGGCGAGCAGATGATCGACACCCAGCTCGTAGGATACCGTGTGTTCGGGATCCAGGTTCGGGTTGCCGACCATCATCCAGAATCCGTTGGTGCTCCACGTGGAATTGTCATACAGGTAGTTGGCCGGCGGAGACTCATAGAAATGCCCGTAGAAGAAGTGAATGACGTCCCGATCGCTGATCGGGTGGGAAACACCGATTCGGGGACAGAGATTGAACTTCGTGTTCGTCTTCTGCCCCGCGTTCTCCTCCCACTGTCCCGTGCTGTAGTCCATTCGGTGCGACGTCGGAGCCCACACCCGGTCGGGATGGCCCCACAGGGAATCTGGTGCATTCGGGTCCCACGCGTACACAGGCGTCGTTGGATCCCGATCCATGATGGTCTTCCCGGTGAAGACGTCCCGCGGAATGGTGGACCGGGCGTTGAAGAATTCGCCCCGTACCCCGAGATTGACGATCATGCCCTCATACTCCATCTTGTCCTGCATGTATATGGCGCCGTAACTGGGGTGCGCGTCGTACTTGTACCCGTATGTATTGCCGGGAGAGGCATACGTGTAGGTTCTGCGGAGCTGGGTTTGCTCGAAGTCCCCGCCGATCTGGAATTCGTGGCGGCGGGTCACCTGGGAAACGAGGTTGGCCCTGAAGGTCACCGTGTTGAAATACCGATCTTCAAAGTAGTCGTTGTCGCCACTGATGAACAGGCGATCCTCGTTGCGTTCGGGCGAGATGATATCCACAGGATTGGAGTTAAGGCCCTCGGCGGCATTGGGGTCGCCCGTGTTCCATGCTTCGCTCTTGTCGACATCCCACCAGCGATCCGGTTGGGCGACGAGCGCACTCGAGCTGTGAGAGCCGATCCGGACCTTGTAGTAGGTCTCCTCGCTCAGGAAGTGCGACAGATCAGCGTAGACCATGCTGCTGATTCGCTCTCCCTGCAGGAAGGTCTCGGGGATCAACTGTCGATCGGCCTCCCAGAGGCGCCAGGTGGCGTCGTACCGGAGCCCGCCGATTTTCAGCTTGGCCCGCGGCGAAATCTCCATCGCGATGTTGCCAATGGCCTGATAGTTGGTTCTGCCCTGGTTCTCGAGCACTTGAACGTGCGGATCCCAGTCATCCCACGTGGACTGCTCGTAGACGCCAAAGAACCCGATTCCCTGGCTCTTGAGCAGGGGGCCCGAGAGCGTGAACCGCGTCTTCCGTTCCCCCGTATCGTTCTGGTAGACCCGCCAGTCGCCGGAACCGATTCCGCTGAAGGGTAGCGCGAAACGATGGTCCACCTGGCCCGCCCACTCTCGGCCTCCCTCCTTGGAAACCAGGTTCACAATGGCCGACTGGGCATCTCCGTACTCGGCGTTGAATCCTCCGCTCAGAATCACCATCTCCGCGACGGAGTTCTGTGGCAAATTGAGTGCGAGCCGCTTGGAGATCGGGTCTTTGATGCTGAACCCGTCCAAGTGATAGTTGATTTCGTTTGAACGTCCGCCTCGAATGTGGGGCCCCCGAATGTCGTTGGAATAGCCCGGATTCAAAGCCAGAACCTGCGGGTAGGAATCTACCGGTAGGAGCTCATCGATTTCGAGACCCGAGAGAACCACCTGCGAGGAGGTGAGGTCCTTGATGATCAACCGCCGTTCGGCCTTGACCACCACCTCTTCCATCTCAATGGGAGACTCTTCCAGAAGGAAGTCCACCTCGGTCGTCAGGTCGGCCGTGACGACCACTTCCTCGACGACCATCTGCTGATACCCTACGAAGGACGCGCGCAGCGTATACGTCCCCGGGGGCACATTGAGGATGACGTAGTACCCCTCGAAGTCACTGGCGGCGCCCATCTTGGTATCCAGGACCACGATGTTCGCGGAAGCCATGAGTGACTCGTCCGTGGCATCAACAACACTACCGCAGATCTTCCCCGCGGTGCCTGCCGATGCAGGGGCGCACCACAGAAGTGAGATCATCAGACCCACCGCAGCCGCACCCAGCATCGCTCTGCGTGGTTCCAGGAACGAGCGCATGAGATCTTCTCCTTTCCGGCATGGTACCCACGTCCAGTATGGTGCGGGCGTACCGGTTCCCGCGCCACGTCAAGTACGATTGCTTTGTTTGCTCTGCCTTATTGGATACTTTCGGCACCCCCTATCGCTCAACTTGAGTCCTTTTCGTCACTTCTAACCTGGGACCGCGCGCCCGGGTGGAACCTGAATTCACACCCGTCGCTCCGGGCACGCATCTCTATCGACAAGTCGACCCTGGATCGAGTAGGATTCATGGGATGTTCGTCTGGGCGGACTCGGGATACCGGATCCCGTCGAGGAAAGAACGGATCTCCTCTGCGCGCGAGGCAGAGGCGTGAGAGAGTGGTGTTCCGCACCCGGATCCAGACTCACAATGGAAGGGAGGACGTCTACTCATGAGGAGAGCGCTGCTTATGACGGCTGCCGCAAGTTTCATCTTGTTCGCCGGTTGCTCCTCAACCGGCCCCACGAAGGAGGAGCAACAGCTCGCCGAGTTCATCCAACACCATCTTTCTCAGGTCGAACCCCTCTATAACCAGGTTACACACGCGTACTGGGAAGCGTGTTTGACCGGTGAGGACGAGGCCTACGAGAAATACGCGAATCTGACACTCACGATGGAGACCATCTACAGCAATCGGGAAGAGTTCGCCGTGCTCAGGCGCCTGCGGGAGTCGGGCCGGGTCAACGACCCGCTTCTGGCTCGCCAGCTCAGCCTCCTTCACGACGGCTATCTCGGGAATCAGATCGATACCACTCTCATCCGCCAGATGGTGGAGCTCGGCACATCCATTGAAAACCAGTTCAACACCTTCCGGGGAACGCTCAACGGCAGAGAGGTCTCCTCCAACGACATCCTGGACATCCTGCGGAGCGAAACGAATTCGGAGAAGCGAAGGGCCGCATGGGAGACATCCAAGCAAGTGGGCGAGGTCGTGAGCGAGGAACTGCTCCGGCTCGTGAGAATCCGCAACCAGGCGGCGCGGGAATTGGGATTCTCCAATTACTACGTGATGCAGCTGACCCTGGCCGAGCAAGATCCCGATGAGATCATCCGGCTGTTCGATGCGCTCAAGAGCATGACGGACGGGCCCTTTCGGGACATCAAGGCCGAGGTCGACGCCGTCCTGTCCAAACGATACGGCATCCAGCCGGCGGACATGAGACCCTGGCACTACCAGGACCCCTTCTTCCAAGAGAGCCCGAAGATCTATGCCGTCGATCTCGATCAGTACTACGGCAGGGAGGACGTCAAGGCGCTGGCAACCTGCTTCTATCAGGGAATCGGCCTGGATCCGAACGCCATTCTCGAGCGAAGCGATCTATACGAGGCGGAGAGAAAATACCCGCACGCCTACAGCATAGACATGGATCGCAAAGGAGACTGCCGCATCATGGTAAATCTCCGAAACGACGAGTACTGGATGGACACGATGCTCCACGAGCTGGGCCACGCCACCTACAGCGAGCATGTTGATCCCGCCCTTCCCTGGCTGCTGAGATCAGAGGCTCACACGTTCACTACCGAAGCCATCGCCATGCTGTTCGGACGACTCGCCCGGGACGCGGAGTGGATGGAGACGATGGGTGTCATCACGCCGGAAGAACGGCAGCGGGTGGAACCCGTGACACGGAAAGCTTCGCGGCTGTCCCAGATGGTCTTCGCCCGATGGTGCCAGGTGATGGTGCGCTTCGAGCGGGCGCTGTACGAAGATCCCGACCAGGACCTGAACACCCTATGGTGGACGCTGGTGGAAGAGAACCAGTTCGTGCATCCCCCCGAGGGCAGGGACAAGCCCGACTGGGCAGCCAAGATCCACCTGACCTCCTCTCCCGTCTACTATCACAACTACATGCTCGGGGAGCTGCTGGCGTCCCAGCTGGCGGCCTATATCGCGAAGAACATCGTGCGCGTGGCCCCCGGGGAAGTCTATTCCCCATGCAACCAGCCGGAGATCGGCCGGTACCTGGCCGAGGAAGTGTTCCAGCCCGCCGCCCGCTACCGCTGGGACGAGATGATCACTCGGGCCACGGGTGAACCGCTTACGCCCAAATTCTTCGCGAAGGAATTCGTATCGTCCTAGCCCGGAAGGCAGAACCGGACTTCGGGGCGGAGTATCGTGGCCTGGGGGCGGCCCATCGGGTCGCCCCCCCGCTTCGTCGCCGGAACTCACCCGGCCGGTCGATCCCATCTGCCGCCTTGCCGAAACTCACCCGACCGGTCGATCCCGTCCGCCGCCTTGCCGAGACCCACCCACCGCGCATTCGCCCGATCAATGTCCCGGCAAAACCACCCACAGCATCCGTTTCTCCCGGACCGGCCCGCGAGATCGGGCATCGGCGGGTTCACGAATGTAAGAAGTCCTGCAGCGCAGGGAAGGATCGTTGGTGAGAAACGTGTCCACCGGGCAGGCCGGGTCATCGAGATCGAACGCGTCCCAGTCGAACTCCGGGGGCGGAAGAGCAACAAGGGGTTTAACACGGACACGGACCATCACGACGGCCGAGGCACTGACCTCGGCCCGGCAGGCGGTGTGCGCACATGCGGCGAGGAGAAAACCCGCCATCCACAACAGGAGCCTGCAACGCATGGATCACCCACGTCGTCAAGGGATCTCAACGGACCTCTCTCCTATCGGCACCGCAGAGCCTAACCTGCGCGCATTCGGGGAACAACACATTTCTCGCCGGAGACGGGCCTGGCAAAAAAGGGGCCGACTCGAAAGTCGGCCCCTCACTCAACGAATGTCCTTGAGGCTAGAGCTTCGTCTCAGCGACGGCCTTCTTCACCGCCTCGAGAGAATTGGCCAGCGCCGCCTTCTCATCGTCACTGAGTTTCACTTCCATCACCTTCTCGATTCCCCCGGCCCCGATGACCGCCGGCACCCCGATGTAGTACCCGTTGATGCCGTACTCTCCCTCGAGGAGACAGGCGCAGGGGAGAACCCGCTTCTTGTCCTTGAGGTAGGACTCGGCCATCGCAATGGCGGAGGCCGCCGGGCTGAAGAACGCGCTGCCGGTGCCGAGGAGTTTGACGATTTCCGTTCCTGCCTGGCGGGTGCGATCGACGATGGCGTCAATCTTGTCCTGGGGCAGCAGCTCGGTGACGGGAATCCCGCCGACCGTGGCGAGTCTGGGCAGAGGAACCATCGTCGGACCGTGGCCGCCCAGAACGGTCGCATGGACGTCTTCCATGGACACGTTGAGTTCCATCGCGACGAAGGAGCAGAAACGGCCCGTATCCAGCACGCCCGCCATGCCGACGACTCTCTCCTTCGGGAAACCCGTGATCTTCTTGAAGGAGTACACCATCGCGTCCAGCGGGTTGGTCACGATGATGCAGAAAGCGTCGGGTGCATACTTCTTCACGTTGTTCCCGACTTCGGTGATGATCTTGATATTGGTGTCCAGGAGGTCCTCACGAGACATGCCGGGTTTCCGGGGCAACCCCGCCGTGACGATACAGACATCGGCCCCCTTGATGTCGGCGTAGTTGCTCGTCCCGGTCAACAGGCAATCGGTCTTCTCAATCGGAACCGATTCCTGGATATCCAGTGTTTTCCCCTTGACCATTCCTTCGGCGTCCGGGATATCCAGCATGACGACGTCTCCCAGCTCCCGCTTTGCCACTTGCAGAGCGAGAATGCCGCCAATCTGCCCGCCCCCGATCAACGCAATCTTCTTCCGAGCCATTGCAACCTCCCTGTTGGTCCACAATCGGCAAACCCCATGGAAGGGGCACGGTCTTCCGCCCCGTCAGGTTCACCACTCACCGAACGATCTCCGCCTCCATCTGAGACGCGGATCCGCCTGAACGGCACACCTCATGACCACCAAACCGGGAACTCTATCAGACAACCGACGCAAGGGTCAAGGACTATTGTCTCGGGCCTCGAGCGCCGGGTTTCCCGCGCCCGGCTCGCCGCTTCCCGGGGTTGCCCCCGAGGGGCCCTATCGAACTGCAACATAACCCGTTACCTCGTGATCACAACCCACAAAAGAAGGCCCGGCGGGGTTCACCGCCGGGCCTTCTAAATACCCTGGGGCCGTGCCCCTGGGTTCTACTTGATCAGCGTCATTCGGCGAGTCAGACAACCCTCGGGCGTGCTGAGCCGGTAGAAATAGACACCCGAAGAAACCCGCAGGCCGTTCGCGTCCCGTCCGTCCCAGCGAGCCGAATGGAATCCGGCGGGCAGGCGGCCGTCCAGCAGCTGCCGGACCCTCTGACCACGAATGTTGTAAATGCTGAGATCCACGGTCGCCGCATTCGGCAACCCGAAGGAAATCATCGTCTCAGGATTGAACGGATTCGGCACGTTCTGGGTCAGCACCAGAGAGGCCGGTTTTCTGACCCAGGGCCCGCCCGCGGCAGCTTCCGTCATATCACCGAAGCCAAGGACTTCGATGTCGTCCACCGCCGCCTCGACCACGGAGTTGTAGGCGCCCACGTCCTTCGCCACGAAACGGATCTGCATCTGGTCGGTCAGCGTCACGACGCCGCTCAACTCAAAGATCATCCTGTGGTATTCCCGATCCCCGGGAGTCTCGGTGACCGTCTCCAGGTTGGTCCAGTTATCGCCGCCGTCGTTGGACACATCGACCTCGAAGGGATCGTCGTCCGTCTGCGTGGGGATGGTGTCGTTCGTGTAGAATCGCTCGTACTTCAGCACCGCCGTCCCGTAATCGGAGAGATCCAGTATCGGGGACAGCACCGTCGTCTTCCCGCCATCCACATCCCCGAACCTCTGCTTCGTGCCCAGAGGGGAGTTCTCCGTTACAAAGCACATCGTTCCCGAATACGGCGTGGTGTCCAGACCCGGCTGGACCCGCTCTCCCTGGTACTGAAGCGCCAGCTTCTCGACGGGTTCTACTCTTTCCCAAATCCCCTCGGTGGCGTCGTCGTCGAGCTCGCCCACCGTCCATCCCTGGTCCGTCTCGAAATCATCCGTCAAAACCTCGGTGAATTCGCCCACATACACGACGAAATCGGTGGCGGACGAGTACGTGTCCGTCTCCAGAGCCAGCTCGAACTCAATCCAGTCTCCTTCGGAGAATCCACCGTCGATGGAAATCTCGAAGTGGGGAGCGATCGTCGAACCGCTCGTCTCCGAGGGAATGTCGCTGAAGTCGGCCGTGCTGTCGGTGACCGTGACCCCGGCCGTTTCGGTTCGAAGAATACCCGAGATCCCGGTTGCCGGTCCCTGTCCGTCGTTGACCAGCGTCACCGAGAGCTGGGCCGTTTCTCCGGGATCCAGAAATCCATTGCCGTTTCCCTTGGCGCCTGCGTCGACGGCGTAGTCCCCGAATCTCAGAAAATGCAACTGGGGGGTGTACGCAAGACGGTGAACGCTTCGCCCGACCGACGCCACCCCGTACTTCACGTACACATATCCGTTCATCCCCCAGCCCGTTCCCCAGCTGTTCTTGATGATCCAGGCCCCGTCGCCGTCGCACTGGGTATCGTCCCAGCCGACGATGGACATGATGTGGTTCGTCGAGTGGGCATAATCCGCATCGTAACAGCCGTCCGAGTAGTAGTTGAAATCATCAAACACCCAGAATCCGGTGGTCACCGGACCGTACGTGTAAATCGCGTTCTTGATGGCCGTCACATCGTTCGCCACGGAGTAGTAGTTGTCCAGGACCGGCCAGACTTCGCAATCGTCCTCGGTGCAGGGCCACGTGTCGATCGCGCGGTACGGCATGCAGGATTCCAGAACGGATCCGTATGTCACCATGTGAGACAGCGCGTCGCTGGACCACCCGCCGCCGCATCCCCAGCCATAGGAGACGCAGGAGAGGATCTGCTGCTCGGAGAGGTCCAGCCTCCGATCGTCGTAGATCATAGCCGCCGCTTCAAACGCCGCCACCGGGCCGAAGAGCCAGCAGGACCCGCACGATCCCTGGGACCTGGTGTCGGTGCACTTGAGCTGCGCCCTCCAGTCAAACACGGCAGGCAGTTCGCGTTCCGTCAGGGTCGAGGGAAACGGATCGGGGTTGCTGCCCCAAAACGGATCCGGCCTCCCACCCAGAAGACGGTGCTTCTCCTCATCGGGCAGATTGGAAACCGACGTCGGGCCGGCGGTCCAACACATCTCGTTCTCTTCGATCATCTGCTGGATGAGAGGGATACGCTCGTCACCGGTGAAATCCCAGTAGCCTTCGGGATACGCCGGGGTTTCATCGTTCGCCATCGCCGCCTTCGACCCTGCGGTCGAAGACAACAGGACTATCGCGGCTGCCAGGAGTAAGCCTTTCCGCATGGTCTGTGCTCCTCTCCGGGTTGAGTCCCCAGACGCGCCAATACCTAACCGGGGCGAACCCCAGGTTCACCCCGAACCAATCCACACAGCGATTATACCATCCCCTCCGATGGGAATCAAGCTTCTTCGGTCACGACCGCCAATTTCCGCAATATAGAGGCAATTCTTGCGGTTCGCCGCCACATTTGATAGGGTCCGCGTGAACCGGCCACACCGGTCCCCGGACAACGGCGGGGAGTCTTGCGGTTTCTCTCGAGAGCACCGCTTGCGGCCGGTGTGGCTGCAACCACCGGCCCACCGATCTCAGCGGCGTGGACGGACCGCGCGTCCGTCCGCACGAAGAGGACAGGGAGGGGATCATGAAGGACTTGAAAATCGAGGTTTCGGCGGTCAAGGAGCGCTGCGGCGCGGGTCACCAGGCCGGAGAGTGTTTCTACGTGCGGGGCGGCGGGCGGATTGAGATTCCCGGGGGGCAATCGATGTGCATGTACGCGCTTCAGAGCCTGATCCCTTTTCTGATCGGCAAACAGTGGGAGGACTCCCTGCCCGATGACGACTGGATTGCGGAGACCCAGGAACTGTGCTGCCCGGATCCCAAAGGCATCGTGTTCCGAATCACGAACGCCTAGCCGGGACGAACGACTACGGGATTTCTCAACCGTCACACAGGGAGCCAGGGGGCACGGCGGGCAGGATGTTCTGATCCCTCCCGACTCCATGCTCTACCTCCTGGTATCTAGTCCCCCGTACCCGCGTATCCCACCGGCATGAGCGCCAGCGGAGTCTCGTTGCTTCCCAGCAACAGGGCCTCGGAGATGTCATCGTCGTAGAACGCACCCACGAGTACGGTTCCGAGGCCCAGCGAGACGGCCTGGAGGTAGATGTTCTCACAGACCGCGCCCGCCTCCATGTGTGCATAGCGGATTCCCCGATCGCCGTACTTCTTCATCGTGCGCCGGTAGACGGCCGAGAGGGCCAGAACGACGGGCGCCTCCTCCAGACAGGCTTGCCCCAGAGCCGCCCCGGCGACGGCCTCTCTTCGATCCCCGGCCAGTATCCGAGTCAAGGTATGATCGCCGCTCGTGTAGCGGTACACACCGGGTTCCAGCCCGGAGACGTCTCCCGCTACGACGATCATCTCCATCGGAAACAATGCACCCGCCGAAGGCGCCGCCCGCCCGCCCCAGGACGACGTTTCTCCCTGCGCCGCCCAGAGAAGGCGGGAGAGATCATCGAGCGTCACCGCCCGCTCCGCGTACGATCGTACGGAACGGCGCGCTTTCAGGGCTTCTTCAACGGTCAGATGTCCAATAGGACGGGGCGCCGGTAGATCGATGACGTCCGAGTCGCCGGAGGCGGCATCACAGTGGCGAACGGCCACGCCCAAGCACGCTGCCAGCAGGAAGACCAGCGTGAGGGTGGTACGAAACCACTCGATCGATCGATGCATGATTCATCTCCTGTAATCGTCTACGAATTCGCCCATCGGAGCGAACTCGAAATCCTGAAGCAATCGTCGCAGCTTCTTCTCGGTGGAGCCCAGACCATAGTACCGCAAGAATCGCCATGCAGGAGACAGGGGAAGTCTGGGCTGGTCCAGGTCCAACTCCCAGGGGTGTAGATAGACCACGGCGGGATGTCCCCGCTCGTTGATGTTCCGGATCACCCGGCGCGTGAAACCGTAGGGAAACAACCGCAGGGCGAATCCGCCGGCAACCGGGGCTCGGTATTTCAGAAACTCGACCGTGGAAGCCGGGAACTCCACCAGGCTAAGCCCTTCCACCGGATACGGATACCGGGGGGCGTCGGGCCAACCGTAGAAGAAGTTCCTCGTGGGCGAGATGCTCGAATCATACGTCAACCCTTCCGATTCCAGAATCTCCAGAGCCCACTGAGTCTTCTCGTTCACGGTGAAGCTGGAAGCCCGGTGGCCGAGAATCTTCTCCCCCGTCAGTCGAGAAAGCACGTCCAGAGAGCGAACCAGCTCGGCGCGGAACGTCTCGGGCGATTGCTTCTGGAGAAACTGGTGCGAGTGGCCGTGCGTTCCGACTTCATGCCCTCGCTGATGGATGTCGCGAATCAGTTCCGGGAATCGCTCGGCCACGTACCCGAGCACGAACCAGGTGGCCTTGACCCCGTACTCGGACAGAATATCCAGAACGTAATGAGTCGCGCCCTCCACCCTCGGCGTGTAGGAATCCCACCGGTCGAACTCGTCCACCAGCAGTTGGTACCAGTCCTCTACGTCGATCGTGAGTATATTTTTCAACGGGTCCGTTCCTGCCCACCGATGGCTCGCCACCGAATTGCATGGGGCGTTTGCCGGTCGTCCAACCCATTAAAAACGTAGCGCTTCCATGCGCCGGGAGTCAACCGAATCCGCACCCTCCGGTTATCGGTTGACGGAGCCACGGACTTCCGGGTAAAGTGACGGGTTATGCGCGCCGACAGTGCGCGCACAGAGACTCATGTCCGCCGGGTTTAGTCCCCGGAGTGATGGGCCCACGAGATGCTGCGTCCCACGAAGAACACCGAAGGTGATTGGATCGAAATCGAGAGCGCCCTCGAGAAGGTCGAAGACGCCGTCGAGCAGATTCTCTGCCGGGTCGACGCCAACGCCCTGCCCAACGAGAAATTCTTCGGCCTCCGTCTGGCGCTTCACGAAGCGATCGCCAACGCCATCACGCACGGGAACCGCAACCGTCCGGACCTCCCCGTCTCCATTCGGTACCTGCGCACCCCCGAACACGTCGAAGTTACCATTCGGGACCAGGGCAACGGGTTTGACTGCCAGGCCGTTCCGGACCCGACCCAGGGCGCCAACATCTTCCAATGCAGCGGGCGCGGAATCTACCTGATGCGCAGGCTCGTCGACTCGGTCGACTACAACGACCGGGGGAACGAAGTTACCCTGGTCGTCAACACCCCGTAGGCGCGCCGGACACGCCCCCTCACTCTTCCCGAAAGGGAATCCCCAGCGCACGTGGAGGCACCGCCCGCCCCACCATGCCGGCCAGAGCGATCATCGTGAGCACGTAGGGCACCATCTGGAAAAACTGGGGCGGCACGCCTCCACTCCCCTGGAGCATTTCCTGCAGGGCGTCGGCCGAGCCGAAGAGCAGCGAGGCCGCCAGGGCGCCCCACGGTGTCCACCGCCCGAAGATCAGCGCCCCCAGAGCAATGTATCCGAGACCGTTGGTCATGTTCTTCGCAAAGGAACCGGCGAAGAACGGCAGAAACGATCCGGCCACGCCGGCCAGGACCCCGGACGCGATCACCGCCCACAGGCGCGTTCTCTGCACGCTGACGCCCAACGTGCGCGCGGCCTCCGGATGTTCTCCCACGGCCCGAAGCCGAAGCCCCGGAGGCGTCCTGTACGCCACGTAGAAGACCACGGGGACCAGGAGGAGCGCCACATACACGAGCGGCAGGAGGGGGCCCCAGCGGGGCAGCTTGGCGGCGGCGTCCAGGCTGAACGACCGCTGGCCCTGCGTGTAGATCTCGCACAGGAAAATGGTTCCCCCCACGGCCAGGAGGTTCACTCCCAAACCGCTCACGATCTGGTTCGCCCGGAACCAGATGCTGGCCACGGCATGGAGGCTTGCGGCGGCCGCTCCGACGGCGGCCGCGGCCAGGATACCCAGCCAGGGGTTATGGGTCGATTGCGCCACCACAGCGGCTACGAAGGCGCCGAAGAGCATCATGCCTTCCAGCGCGATATTGACGACGCCGCTCCTCTCCGAGAAGAACCCTCCCAGACTGGCCAGGATGAGAGGGGTGGCCTTCCTCAACGTGCTGAGAAGGAGAGTAACGAAGAAAACGGTCATGGGAGAATCACCCATCATCCCCCCTCCCTTCTCCCTCCGTCCTTCTACTTTCTACCTCTGCTCCATCTCCCCCGTCCTCTGTTCTCCGACGTCTTCGAAGGACGAACTCACACGCGATGAACAGCACAAAGACTCCCTGCAGAACCACCGTGATCTCTCTCGGCGTTTGAGAATAGACGTCCACCTCCTGCGCCCCGCTGGCAAGGGCCCCGAAGACCAGGGCGGCCGGAACGATGGCGAAGGGATGGTTTCGAGCCAGGAGAGCCACCGCAATGCCCACGAACCCATACCCGAACGGGAAGGGGGACAGGAAGTGGCGGAACACGCCCAGAACCTGTTCGGCGCCGGCGAGTCCGGCCACCGCACCGCTGAGCCCCATCGTCGTCCAGATGATTCGGGATTTGGAAATCCCCGCCGCCTCGCTGGCCTCGGGGTTGAACCCCACGGCTTTGATCTCGAACCCGTAGCGGGTTCGAGCCAGCAGGTATGCGGCCGCCAGAACCACGGCGAGCGCGATCCACAACCCGGCGTTCACCTTGGCGTGCGCGTAGAGAAACTCAAACCGGGGCAGCGCCCCCGTATCCAGGACCTCCCTGGTCTGAGGAATCTGGCCGGGCTGCCTGAAGTAGGAATGCGCCACCAGGAAGTTGGTCAGCGCCAGGGCCACGTAGTTGAGCATGATGGTGTTGAGCACTTCGTGGACACCGAGCCTGGCCTTGAGAACGCCGGGGATCAGGCCCCAGACGAATCCCGCCGCGGCGGCGGCGATCACGCACGCCGTCACATGGAGTGGTCCGGGGAGCGCGCCAAGGGCGAAGCCCGCCCACGCGGCGGCGAATCCGCCGATCAGAAGTTGACCTTCCGCCCCGATGTTGAAGAGCCCCGCCCGAAAGGCCAGGGCCACGGAGACTCCCGTGAAAATCATGGGCGAGGCCTCCTGCAGCGTCGAGCACAATCGCCGCACGGACCCGAAAGATCCCCGGAACATCAGCCAGTACACGTTGAGCGGATTCTCACCAATCGCCAGGATAATGAGTGCTCCCACGGCCAAGGCGAGGCCAAGGGGCAGAAGCGCCTGGGCCAGAACCCGCGTGCCTCGTCCTGCGAGCTTCCCCATCGTCATGCCGAATCAACTCCCCACATCACATGAACCCGCATATCTGTCATACCGAGCTCACTCCCAGCATCATGCGACCGAGGACCTCTTCCCCCGCTTGCTCCCGCGGAAGAACACCGACCAGGCGGCCCTCGAATATGACGGCGATCCGATCCGATACCTCCAGGATCTCCTCGAGGTCGGAGGAAACCAACAGAATCGCAGCCCCCAGAGATCCCTCCCTGAAAAGAGCGGAGTGGACGAACTGACGACCGGCGATATCCAGACCGCGCGTCGGATGGGCCGCAATGAGCACCTTGGGCTTCTTGGCGAACTCCCGGGCAACCACGACACGCTGTTGGTTTCCGCCGGAGAGGGTCTCCAGAGCAACATCCGGGTCCGGGGGCACGATGTTGAACTCATCGATCAGGCGCCGCGCCTCCCCGTTCATCGCCCCGAGATCCAGGAGTCCCCTCTTGGAGAAGGGCGCACTGCGGTGTCTTCCCAGCGCCAGGTTCTCTGCGATCGTGAAGGGCTCGACCAGTCCCCGCACGCGCCGATCCTCTGGGATCATGGCAACTCCTGCCTCCAGAAATTGCCTCGGGGTCCATCTGTGGGCCACCTGACCGCCGATCCGGATGGTTCCTCCGGTCGGCGTCCGGAGTCCCGTGAGCACCTCCACCAGCTCCCTCTGACCGTTGCCCTCCACTCCGGCCAGCCCGAGAATCTCTCCCCGGCGAATCTCAAATTCCACACCATGCAGAACCTCTATGTGTCTATTTGACAGTGATGTAAGTCTTCTAATATCAAGTATCACATCACCTGGCGTTTCGTCGGTTCGCTTCTCGCCGGAGCCGAGGTCCCGCCCCACCATGAGATTGGCGAGGGTGGCCGTGTCCGCATCCCGTGTCGCCACCGAAGCCACGACTCGACCTCGCCTGAGCACGGTTACCCGGTCGCTCAGGGACATGACTTCTTCCAGGTGGTGCGTGATGAACACGATGGTCCGGCCGTTCTTCACCAGGCGCCGGAGTGTTTCGAAGAGATCATTCCGCTCCCCCGGAGTCAACACCTGGGTCGGCTCGTCCAGGACGATAACGTCTGAACCCCGGTACAGGACCTTGAGAATCTCCACCCGCTGCTGTTCGCCCACGGAGAGATCCTGAACCTTGGCGCCGGGGTCCAGATCCATCCCGTAATCCTCTGCCAGTCGGCGGACGGCCTCCTCGGCGTCACGAATGTCAAGGTGAAGCCGACCGCCGGGTTCGTGTCCCAGAATCACGTTTTCAGCAACGGTGAAGGTGGAGACCAGCATGAAATGCTGGTAGACCATCCCGAGGCCCAGGCGGGACACCTGGTCGGGCTTGCCGTGGATGGGACGCCCATTCAGGAAAACCTCTCCCTCGTCGGCCCGCAGAACCCCGGAGAGGATGTTCATGAGGGTGGATTTGCCGGCGCCGTTCTCGCCGATGATGGCGTGAATCTCGCCGCGAGCAACCTCAAGATCGACACGGTCGTTGGCGAGAACGCCGGGGAACTGCTTCGTGACCCGGCGCATTTCCACGGCCAGATTCACTTCGGCTCGGTGGGCGGATTGGACCATCAGCACCCCGATCCGGCTCGCCTGTCCCGAATAGGTTCGTGATCACGCGCCGGAACAATAGAGCATTAGAGCAATGGACCGCAATGGAGCAGCGTGTGTTCTTCCATAATGCCTTTCTCCAGAATCTATTGTTCTATTGATCGATTGCTCCATTGCTCCATTGCTCCGCCTGGATTGTGCAAGACCCTCACTCCACGGTCATGCACAATCCAGACTAGGATTCATCCGCTGCAATCGTGTCGTAGTAATTGGTGACCTTAATCTCCCCGGATATGATCTTTGCTTTGAGCTCCTCGACCGTCGTGAGCATTTCCGGCGTGATGAGATCGCGGTTGTGCTCGTCCAGCGCATATCCGACGCCGTCGTCGGCGAGGCCGAACTCGCGGAGTCCCGCCTCAAACCGCCCGTGCACCACGTCTTCGATTGTGCGGTAGACGGCGACGTCCACTTCCTTGACCATACTCGTCAGCACGTGGCCCGGAGCCGTGTAGTTCTGGTTGGCGTCCACCCCGATGGCGTAGAGTCCGCGCTCGGCAGCGGCATCGATGACGCCGTTTCCGGAGGAACCGGCCGCGTGGAAAACCACCTCCGCGCCCCGGTCGAATTGCGAAAGGGCAACACTCTTCCCGCGAACGGGATCGTGGAACGCGCCGGGATGAGAACCCACGTAGGCGATCAGTACGTCCGCATCCGGATTGACGTACTTGGCACCCTCGGTGTACCCGACCTCGAACTTGTGGATGAGAGGAATGTCCATCCCTCCCACAAAGCCGACCTTCCCGGTCCGGGTCTTCATGGATGCCAACGCCCCCACCAGGAAACTGCCCTCATGTTCCTGGAAAACGAGGGACGCCACATTGGGTTCCTCGACAATGCAGTCGATGATGGCGAAGTGGCTCTCGTGGAACTCCCGGGCCACCTCTTCCATGGCGCCCTTCATCAGGAATCCGACACCGACCACGAGATCGAACCCCTGCTCGGCGTAGTCGCGGAGGTACTTCTCGTCCTCCGCCATCTGCTCTGGCTGGCCGTAGATGGGCCGGATTCCCAGTTCCTTTGCCGCCTTCATGAGCCCGGCGTGGGCCAGGTCGTTGAAGGACTTGTCCCCCAGGCCTCCGACGGAGAGGACCACGCCAACCGTCATGCCCGTACCAGGCCCCTTGCCGCCCTCGGCCTCCCTCTTCTTTCCACAGCCGAAACCCGTGGCGACCAACGCTGCGACCGACAGAACCGACAGGATCCTCAGAAACATCCTTCGACGAGCGTGACTCATGCTGGGACTCCCCGTTCATGTGAAGTGGATTGTCTGGCTGAATTCGGACACATGAAGGAGAATAGACCGCGAAGCCGTGTGAGAAAAGCGAAAAATGGCAGGCACGCGCGGAGTCAAGACCCCGTCAACCACGCAGTACAGGGAGCCCCCTCTCTCGGAGGACAGACTGTCGTCTGTGAAATCTGTGGCTTGCAGTCAGGATTCTTCGCCCTTTCGCCCTTTTGCCCTTTCGCCCTTTCGCCTTGTCTTCCACCACTCGAGTCTCTTCTTCATTTCCCGCTCGAAGCCGCGATCTACGGGGCGATAGTAGGTCCTCTCTCCCATTTCTTCCGGAAAGGTCTGCTGATCGACGACGGCATCCTCGAAGTCGTGCGCGTGCTGATAGCCCTTCCCGTATCCCAGCCCCTTCATGAGACGGGTCGGGGCATTGCGGATGTTGAGCGGCGGAGGGAGTGACCCGTGCTCGCGGGCGTCTTTCTGCGCCTCCCGATACGCGCTATAGATGGCGTCGCTCTTGGGAGCCAGAGCCAGGTAGACGACCGTCTGAGCCAGCGCCAGGTCCGCCTCGGGAAGGCCGTTGAAGTGAACGGCCTCTTTGGTTGCAACGGCGAGGGGAAGAGCCTGGGGATCGGCGTTCCCGACGTCCTCGGAGGCAATGCGGATCAGGCGCCGGGCGATGATGAGCGGATCCTCTCCCCCCTCCAGCATCCGGGCCAGCCAGTAGAGGGCCGCGTCCGGATCACTGGAGCGCACGGTCTTGTGAAGGGCCGAGAGCAGGTTGTAATGGCCCTCGCCCGACTTGTCATAGACGGGAGGTCTGCTCTGCAGCGCTTCTGCGATCACGCGGGTGTTGATCTTGAGAATCCCGCCTTCCGCGGGGACAACGGACCGGGCGGCCACCTCGAGTGCGTTGAGCGCCACCCGCGCATCCCCGTCGGCGGTGTGGGTCAGGAACTCCACCGCATCGTGGTCGACCTCAATGGGCCGGCTGCCCAGACCTCTGGATTCGTCCGAGACCGCCCGGTCAACTACCGTCTTGAGATCCTCCACCGACAGCCGGCCGAGTGTGTAGACCCGGCATCGGGACAGTAGCGCGGCGTTGAGCTCGAAGGAGGGATTCTCCGTGGTGGCGCCGATGAGGATGACGGTTCCGCTCTCGATATGGGGCAGGAAGGCGTCCTGCTGCGCCTTGTTGAAACGATGGAGCTCATCCACGAAGAGAATGGAACGACGGCCGTAGAGCCGGTGATCCGCCTCCATGCTGCGGATGATCTTCCGAATCTCGGGGATGCCCGAGGTCACGGCACTGAAGGCCACGAAGCGGGCCTTGGTGACCCCGGCGATGATCCTGGCCAGAGTGGTCTTCCCCGTTCCCGGAGGCCCCCAGAAGACCATGGAGCTAATCTCGTCCGACTCGATCGATGTCCGGAGCATCGATCCCGGCGCGAGGAGATGCTCCTGCCCGATGAACTCATCCAGCGTGCGAGGACGCATTCGATCGGCAAGGGGGGACGACCCCCGGCCGTCCCCCCGCTCGAACAAACTGGCCTGATCGTTGTTCGTCATCTAACCCGCTTGTTTGCCAGAAGCTCTTTGATTCTGACGAGCGCCTTCTCAATGTTCTCAACCGAGTTGGCGTAGGAGAAGCGGACGTACCCCTCTCCTTCCGCGCCGAAGGCCGTCCCGGACAACGCCGCCACACCGGCCTCCTCCAGAAACATGTGCTCCAGGTCTTGAGATTTGAACCCGGTCTTGCTGATATTGGGGAACGCGTAGAACGCGCCCTTCGGCATCGTGCACGTGATGTCGTCGATCGCGTTCAGCCCATCCACGATCACCTGCCGACGCTTTCGGAACTTCTCGACCATCGCCCGGACGGAATCCTGCGGTCCCGTGACGGCCTCAACCATGGCCCGCTGCACGAAAGTCGTCGTGCACGAGTGGCAGTTTGTGAACAGCTTGGCCACCTGCTCCGCCCAATCGGGTCTCATCACCCCGTATCCCAACCGCCACCCGGTCATGGCGTAGGTTTTCGAAGCCGCGTCGAGAACGATGGTCCGATCCTTCATTCCCGGGAAGGTTGCGATGCTGGTGTGCTCTCCCTCGTAGAGAATCTCCATATAGACTTCATCGGAGAGAACAATGAGATCGTGCTTGACGGCCAGCTCCGCGATGGCTCCCAGGTCGCTCTTCGACAGGACCGACCCCGTCGGGTTCTGCGGGGAATTGATGATGATCATGCGGGTCTTGGGCGTGATCTTGTCCTTCAGTTCGTTCACATCGAAGGAGAAGTCATTCTCCTCCCGGAGGACCAGGGGAATCGGCTTGGCGCCGACGAAGTTGATCACCGATTCGTAGATGGGGTAACCGGGATTCGGGTAAATGACCTCGTCACCCTCGTTCACCAGAGCGAAGATGGAGAAGTAGATGATCGGCTTTCCGCCGGGGCACACCACGATGTTCTCGGGGGCGACGTCGAGACCGCGATTCTCCCCCACCTTCTTCGCCAGGGCTTCTCTCAGTTCAGGGATTCCGGCCGAGGGATTGTAGTGGTGGTACCCATCCTTCAAGGCCTCAATGCAGGCCTCGACGATGTTGGGCGCCGTGTCGAAATCCGGCTCGCCGATCTCCAGGTGGACGACGTCCTTTCCCTCTCTCTCGAGTTGTTTGGCTCTGGCCAGGACAACGAAGGCCGTCTCGGTTCCCAGCCGTTCCATTCTCTTTGCAAGATCCATCGCCTCTGCTCCTTCGGGGATTCCCGTCCCACAACGCCGCACACCCGGTGGCGGGTGCACGCGATACCGATACCCCCTCAGCCGGGGGTGGACAACGGATGCGGGACACCCCTGTGCCGATCCGGAATCCGGAAAACCGTATGTCTTTCTAATACTCTATCAGGCCCGGGACCCCGCGTCAACACGGAACCGAAACGCCCCCGCGGCGTGTATGGACAATTCCACGTAGAGCCCGGCGACCCTCACACGTGTCCCGGGTCCTCCCCCCGAGCGACGGCTCCGTAGGAGGCGACATTCGCGACGCCGCTCCCCGCAAAACCCCGATTCCTGAAGCAAGACCTACGAACGCAGGTGCTGAAACGCCCGAAGCATCGCCTCAATCTCGGGGGCGACGTTCTCCATGAACAGGAGATACTCGGCCTGCTGCTCGAGCGTCAGAACCTTGAGGAGATCGTCCTCGAGGCGTTGGGACTCCACCTCGTAGCGCTCCCGAGCGTTCCGATACGCGCCGATGGACCCCATGATGACCTTCAGATCCCCGTCCTCCAACGCTTCCCGAAGATCCTCCAGGAGAGACCGTTTCTCTTCGCGGTGCCGCTGCCGAGCCTTCTGTGCCTCGCTGAACCTCGGGAAAAAATGAACCAGCTCGTCCTCGCCGAGATTCAGCGCTTCCGAAAGCCGCCAGAGGGTCAGCATCCTCAGAGATTCGAAGAAGCCGGCCGACATGTCGGGGCCCTCTTCGACGAATTCCGGCGGAAACTCCAGCGGGCGTTCCTGGTTCCACTCGTGCTCCAAGCGCTGGGCTGGAGACGTCACCGGCATCCAGGCCAGAGCCAGCGCGACGCCGAGCGACATGAGTCCGACGTTTCGTTTTCGTACCATGGGCCGTCTCCTCGTGGCGTGAAGATCGCGAGCCTCCGAGAGAACCCGGAAGCGTCTTGATTGACGAGCGGAGCCCTGGGCGGCCAGCGCACACACTTCGTTGTGATGGACTCGCAGGACACCCACCCCGTGTCTCTCTACCCGAAGCGCGTTGGATTTGTATAGAGAAGCAGAGAACCCGAGCGAAACAGAGAGCGCAGTGCTCCCCGTACGATGCCGTTTTCCGCCATCCGCTTCTCTGTCTCTCCGCTTCTCTGTTTCTCCACCGGGAGGATACGCGCATCCTCCCGGCTAGCACGTCAAGTGCAGGGCGGCGACGACGCGCTTTCGCTCGGCCAGCAGGGCATTGAAACGAGTGCAGGCCTCCGACGTTCGCAGTACGATGACCGAGATCCCCCGGGTTTCGAGCCCCTCGATCGTGGACGGCGGAACGTCCATCATTCCGAGACTTCCCGAACCGACCACAAGCACATCGGGACCGTAGCCCACTACGGTCCCGAGATCTTCCATCTGCAGCCGGTGGCCTTCCTTACGCCACCAGTTGGATTCGACGCGGTCCGGAAAAACAATGACGTCCGCCTCGTACGAGGCCCCGTCCACCACCACGCGCCCGGATGCGTAGGCGTCGATCATCCCGCCCTCCGCGCTACGCCCCTCTTACATACTCCATCCCCTTCTCGATGGCCTGAATGTTGAGGGGAATCAGCGCTTTTCGCTTGATCACCGCCGAAAAGGCCCTCACCACGGATTCCTTGGACAGCAGCCCGGTTTTTCCGATGTACGCGCCCATCATGACCATGTTCGCCGCTCGGGAGTTGCCCAGCTCGTCCGCCAGCTGGGTGGCCGGGACGGCGACGGCCTCGATGTCCTTGCGTTTCGCTTTCCGGTCGATGAGAGAACTGTCGTAGAGGACGAGTCCGCCCTTCCGGACTTCCGGCTCGAAGCGATCCATCGAGGGGAGATTCATGGCGATAAGTACGCTGGGATTGGAGACGATGGGCGAGCCGATGCGGGCTTCGCTGATTCCCACCTGGCAGTTGGCGGTTCCCCCACGCATCTCCGGACCGTAGGAGGGAATCCAGGTAACGTGGTATCCCGAGATCATGCCGGCCTCGGCCAGCGCCCCTCCCAGGAGGAGAACTCCCTGTCCGCCGAACCCGGCGATCTTGAGAGACGGGTTGAGGTACTTGGCGTCCGGTTGCATCTCGGGGATCTCTTCGTCGATTTCCGCCGGGAGATCGATCGCCGCCTGGAGGTCCGTGCTCCAGAGATCTCTCTTCGGCGAGGGCTTGGGCGGCCGCTCATCGCCGACATCCTTGTACACGCCCAACTTGAAATAGGTTTCCATCTGCTGCTCGATCCAGTCCAGAGATTTCACCGGTTCCATCTTCCAGCCCGTGGGGCAGGGTGCCAGGATCTCCACGAGTGTGAACCCGCGGTTCTCCATCTGGTACTGGAGAGCCTTCCGGATGGCCCGCCGCGTCTTCTGGGTGAGCTTGGGTGTGCGGAGGGACGTCCGCTCGATGTAGACCGGGCCCTCGAGCGTCGACAGCAGTTCGCACACGCGGATCGGATACCCGTCGTTTTCCGCCGAGCGACCCCGCGGCGTCGTCGCCGTGCGCTGGCCGATGAGGGACGTCGGGGCCAATTGCCCGCCCGTCATTCCGTAGATGGCATTGTTGATGAAGAACACCGTGATGTTCTCGCCACGGTTGGCCGCGTGCAGGATGTTGTTGGTTCCGATCGCCGCCAGATCGCCGTCGCCCTGGTAGCTCATGACGATGCTGTGCGGGTGGACCCTCTTGATGGCCGTCCCTACCGCCGGCGCCCGTCCGTGGGCCACCTGTATGTTTCCGAAATCGAGGTAGAAATACGCGAACACACTGCATCCGACGGGATTGACAAGAATCGTCCGGTCCTGAATTCCGAGATCGTCGGCCGCCTCGGCGATCAGCTTGTGGATGATGCCGTGACCGCACCCGGGACAGTAGTGTGTAGATATCTTATCGGGCCCGGACCGCCGGGTGAAGTGTTCGAACATGGAGTCGGGTTTCTTCAGGACTTTCGATGCCATATCGTTAGACCTCCCTGGGCACCAGGACGTTTTCAAGAATCTCTTCGACCGTCGGGACCATGCCCCCATAGCGGCCGTAGAAGTCGACCTCCACATCGGACCCGACCGCAAGCCGGACGTCGTCCACCATCTGGCCGAAACTCATCTCGACCACGCACACGCGGTCCACCTTCTCGGAGAGGGCCTTGAGTTCCTTCTTCGGGAACGGCCAGAGAGTGATCGGGCGGAACAGACCGACCTTCATTCCCTGCTCGCGCGCCCGATCGACGGCGCTCTGGAGCACGCGGGAAACGATACCGTAGCCCACGACCACCAGGTCCGCGTCGTCGACCTTGTAGGTCTCGTACCGGACCTCGGCCTCCTCCGCCTTCCGGTACTTGCCGATGAGCTTGCGAACGTGTTCTTCCTGCTCCTCCGGAACCATCTCAATGGAGGTAATGAGGTTGTTCCTCGTCTCCTTCGTTCCTCCCAGCGCCCAGGACTTCTCGGCGGGGGCCGGTTTGGCTTCCGGAAACACAACGGGTTCCATCATCTGCCCGATGAAGGCGTCGGTAAGGACAACCACCGGATTGCGATACTGATCGGCCAGATCAAAGGCCAGCATGGTCAGATCGCACATTTCCTGCACGCAGTTGGGCGCCAGAACGAGCACGTGATAGTTCCCGTGTCCGCCCCCCTTGACGATCTGGTTGTAGTCGCCCTGGTCGGGAGCGATGTTGCCGAGTCCGGGCCCCCCGCGCATCACGTCGATGATGACGCCCGGAAGCTCGGCTCCGGCCATGTAGGAGATTCCCTCGGATTTGAGACTCAAGCCCGGACCCGACGAAGCCGTCATCGACCGCGCGCCGGCACTGGCCGCGCCGAACACCATCTGGATCGACGCGATTTCCGACTCGGCCTGGATGAACGTCCCGCCGACGGCGGGCATGTACAGGGCTGCGGCATGGGCGATCTCGCTCGCGGGGGTAATCGGGTACCCGAAGTAGTACCGGCACCCCGCCAGGATGGCACCCTTGACCACGGCCTCGTTGCCTTTGATCAGCTGCCTTGCCATTCCTCGCATCCTCTCATTTGCGGACGTAGCCTTTTCGGTACACGGTGATGGCCGAGGGTTCCGGACAGGCGTAGAAGCAGGTCCCGCAGCCCGTACAGCCGCTCCCCTTGTACCGCGCCGGGTGAAATCCCTTGCGGTTGATCCCCTCGGCAACCTCGATCACCTGCTGGGGGCAGTGGTGCACGCAGAAGTAGCAGGCTTTGCATTCCTCTGCGTCGATCTCGACATACGGTCCGTTCAACACTCCCGTCTCTTCTGCCATGGCTCCTCCTGGCCCGCGTGTTTCATCAGCCGTCGGGGTCGGCGTCTGGTGAAAAGCGCGGACCCGTTCAAAACACTCGACTATATATCCGGCAGGCCCATCTGTCAATGTAACGATCGACAACGCAGCGGGCCGTCCTCGGCCCCGGATCTTCGAGTCCCCTCTCTGACACCTCAACCCGCGCCCGGCGTCTCGATCCCTTCGGTCGCCAGGAGCCCCTCGACGAGCACGAACCGCCCCAGAGAAGTCACTTTCGTGGTCTTTGGAAAGCTGTTGCGAAACAACGGATTACTTGTCATGCCCCCGGACAGGTACAGGTGCTTCGGATTCCCTGAAAAGCGGATCGCGTTCTCCACCAGCCCACGCGTGAACCGGGCCACCGCATCCGCCTCGGACACTCCGGAACCCACCAGTTCGAAGATCTGTTCCATTCCCAGAACGCCGCAGGTCACCGGGGCCGATTTCTCGGCGGGCGTGACTCGGCTGAAATCCAACTGAAAGTAGCTCCCCAGGAGCTCCAGGGTGAAACCCGTGAGGGCCGCGCAGGAGGTCGACCAGTTCATCTCCTTAAGCCGCCGGCCCTCGAACCGGACGAACTTGATCTCCCGGGACCCGACGTCCACCAGCACGAAATCCGGGTCGGGAATCCGCCGAAGCCCCCCCTCCGCCAACGCCACCAGCTCGTTCACCGTGCGTTTTGCCCGAGCCCGGACGTTGTGTCCGGTCGCCACCTCGACGCGGAAATCCACCTTCGACGTAGGGCCGATCCCGTACGTCCCGGTCTCCGTGTCGTACCATTTCGCCCACGTGGTGCCGAAGTCCGCCAGTCGCATCAGCCCACCGCCCGGCCGTCGGGCCGTCCACGATCGACCCGAAATCGGAGGAACGCTTCCACCTTGGCCCGGATGGGAAGGGTCACCTGCCCGTCGACGTCGAAATAAAGACCCGAGTACTTCTCGGCCAGGTGTTTCGCCAGAGCGTTCTTGTGGCAGAAGGCTTGGGCGAAGAAGACGGTGGGAATATTCGGTTCGACGACCCGTTCCAGATCCTCGTCGGCGGGCGTCCGGTTCTCGAAACACCGGGTCCATCCCAGGACCTTCGTGCCGCCGGGGAACAGGTCATAGAGGGAGAAATCCGAACACGGCACACCCCAGACGGCCACGGGAGGATGGGCCTCGGGGACCAGGGTTCGGCGCACCGGCCGAATGAAATCGTCCAGGATGATCTCTACCTTCTGCCGCAGCGGCAGGGTGGAATCCGAGACCGGCGTTCCCCGGCCCTCCAGGCAACTGTTGCGCGTACGCCGAATCGGGACGTTGAGCCGATCCTCGAGAATCGACGCGACCCCCCGCGCAAAGTCGCACTTTCCGTAGCCCTCGTCGAAGACGATCTCGTCCAGATCCATCGTGCGCGCATTGTCGTAGATACGCTTGATGATCCGGCACGTGGTCTTCGGCAGGTCCGACTCGCTCGGGGTGGGGGTTCGTGCATAGGCGTTGTCGAGGTCAATGAGCTCTGCGGCGCGAATCTCTTCCATCACGTCTTCCGGGGGACACCCGACAAATCCGATCCGTCGTTTTGCCCGCATTCCTCACCCGCGATTCGCGGCGGCGCCTCCCGCGGCGTCGACGCCCAGATACAGGCGGATGGCTGATTCCACCTCGCCGGGATCCACTTCCGTGTTCTTGCACGGCCCCGCCGGCCGCCGGTTGGGAATGGCGATCACCGGAATTTCCGGGGCCACGTCCTGGATGCCGCTGACCAGATCCCGTTCACACGCCATCGTGATGATGGCCAGCGGCTTGATCTTCTCAATCTCGAGACGGGCCACCGATCCCCCGCTCGCCGTGGCGATTCGGCACCCGTACGCCCTTCCCAACTCCAGTACCCCCCTGCGAATCTCACCGGTCAAGCAGCGGGGAAGGAGAAGTAGCAGCCGGTCCGGAGTCACTCGCATCCCCGCAGCGCGAGCCAAACCGTTACTGACCTTGACAAACGAGTGGGATACGCGGTCCCGGGAGAATCCCAGCAACCGTCCGAGGCGAACGGTCCACGGCACCATGGTGTTGATCAGGTGCTGACGGACTCCGTGCCGGAGGAGAAACCTCCGTTCAACGATCGCGGTAGCCGTCGTGAGCCCATACGCCCCTACAAGAACAAACACGGCTGCGGCAATGAGCGCCCGCACGGCGCCGTGCATTCCAGGTCCCATGAGCAGAAGTCTCGGACTGATCAGAAACCAGAACAGGAGAGCGCCGACGACCCCGATTGCAGCGGCCAGCAGCGAGAGGGCAAGGAACAGACCTTTCCCCTCACGAAGTTCCCCCCCGCCTTCTTCGACCTCGCCCTTCCAGTCAAACCACTCATCCCCGAGTCTGCGGTCCAGACCGCTCTCTTGGATGTCGGAAGACGGAGATTCCGTGCTGAGGGCCATGTCCCCGATACCCCCCCCATCCGGCCGATGTTTCGGTTTACCGGGAGGGTTGCAGACGGTACTGGTTCACCTGATAGACGAAAGCCTCCAGCCGCGTCTGCGATCCGGATTCCTCCTGCCCGTCGTAGGTCATGTTCAACCAGGGGATGCCGCCGAAATCCTCGCGGAACTTCTTCGAAATCGCCGTCACCACCATCCCGGGGAGGCACGAGAAGGGCATCACGTTGACGATCCCCGAAACGTCACGCCGGACGTAGTCGATAGCCTTCCCGATCGAGAGGATGGCCTCGCCCCCAAAGGAATGGTGCATGTACGGTGTGCTGTTGGCCAGTACTTCCTTCGTCGTGGGTTCGTGCCGGTTGAGGAGCATGGATTCCACCGGCTTGGCCAACTGGTGCTCGTCGTGCTTCTGGACGCGGTCCTTGATGAATGCCTTCAGCCAGTCCAGGTATCTACGGTCCTTCACGCAGTCTTCCAGATACCGCTGGTTCACGTAGAAGACCCACTCGGTAAACGGCGCCACCCAGGCTTCCGCCCCCAGTGCCTCCAGCTTCCGCACGATCTGGGAATTGCTGAAAGCGTTGCTCCGCAGAAAGATCTCTCCGACCACGCCGATGATGGGACGGCGCTCACTTTTGTCCACCGAGACGGCTTCGAACCGTTTTCGAATATCCCCCATCACGTCCACAACCTGGCGATCGTCCGATTCGATCGCGCCGCAGATGAGATCCAGCGCCTCGCCGTAGACGTGATCCGTTTCTCCGGGATTGTCCTCGTAGGGCCGAGTTTCCCAGACCAGCTTCTGCACGACGTCAACGGCCGCCATTCCTTGCCAGGCCAGCCGCTCGAAACCGGACCCGACGCCCGCGAAATCCGAATACGAGTTCCGCGAATCGGGCGAGAAGATTTCTACGTCCTTGTATCCCAACCGGTCCAGGACGATACGGTGCATCTGGTTGTACTGGCCGAACCGGCACGGGCCGTTGGCCGAAGGCATCAGAAACGCCGAGCGCTGCGGATCGAACCCCGGCTCCCTGACCTTTCGAATGAGGTCCCCCAGAGTCACGATGAAGGGATAGCACTCCTTGCCCGACGAGTATTTCCGACCCCACTCCAGCGTCTCCTCGTTGGACTCGGGCAACGCCAGCGCGTCGACCCCGCACTTTCTGAACGCCGACGCCAGCGGATAGGCATGATCACACATCAGAGGGATGTAGACGGTACGCTTGTTCTCGCCGCTGCTCATGGTTCGCTTCCTCACGTTCCCCGGAGCCGATCGAAGGCGCCTAGCCCGCCGTCTGCTGCACTTCCGCAGGCTCTCTCTCTATGTCCACCGGGATCCGGTGTCTCACACTGTCGATGAAGGCCTCACACCGCGTGATGGCCCCGGCGTCCGCACTGTGCTCGTCGATCTCCAACTCCAGATAGGGCATCTCGCACATCCGCTCCCGCACGAAATGCTCGATGAACGAATCGGGACCGCACTTGAAGTTTGAGATGTAGATGATGTTCAGCCGGGAGTCCTTCTTGGCCAGCTCAATGGCCGAGATGATCCGCTGCCCGTAGCGCCAGTACATGTTCGGAAAGATCTTATGAACATCCACGGTGTCGATGGGCAGGAAATCCATGGGGATGGCAAGCACGCCGAGATCTCGGAGCTTCTTCGGCAGCGCTAGATTGATGCCCGGGTCGCATCCGTTGTACGGGCGCGAGATGATGACGGCCGCCAGCTGAGAACGGGATTCCAGCCGGTCCAGGATCTCGCGGCCCCGAGCCCGACAGGCGATAACAAATCGCCGCTGGGCGGCCTCGGCTTCCGAGAACGCGGATCGGACACGTGACTTGGGCGCCCCCGCGCGCCGGGCGATGGACGTCAGTTCCTTCAGCAACCGGTCCCGGCTGTCCTGGAAATGAACCTGACCGTCCAGGAGCCGGCTCCCCCCCTGTTCCACATCAAAAGCCGCCCGGATGATGTAGGGAGCCGCCTGAATCAGGGGACAACTGTAGTTCTGGGCGTAGTCCTCCTGACCTCGCTCGAGGTTGACCACGCTCGGCAGGAAGATGAAATCGACCCCTTTCTTCATCAGCGAAAGTACATGGCCGTGAACGATCTTGATGGGAAAACAGGTCTCCGCCACCACCACCTTGGTGGACTCGTGGATGATCCCTGGATTCGTCGCCTCCGACAACACCACCCGGAACCCCAGGTTCCGGAAGAACGCCTCCCAGAAGGGGAACATCTCGTAGAAGTGAAGGACGCGGGGGAATCCCACCGTGGGACCCTGAGCGCTCTCGTCGCCGTCGGGATGATCGACGTAAGAACCCAACAGCATCCGCTGGCGTTCCTCAAACAGGTCCGGCAGATCCCGGCCCTTCGTCTCGGCATCGACCTCGTAGATTTCGCATCGGGCGCCGTAGTAGTGCGGCCGTTCCTTGCCGAAGCGGATCTGCCGGATCTCACAGACGTTGGAGCATTTCTTGCACGTGAAGGTCTTGGTTTCGTAGGTCCTCCGGCTCAGGTCGAATCCATGGAAGCCCGAGGGCCGGCCGTCGGCCACCGCCTCCATGGCCAGAATCGCAACGCCGATCGCCCCCGTCACGTCGTGATGGGGCGGAACCGTGATGTTCTTGCCCACCACCTTCTCGAACGCGGCGACGACCGAATCGTTGGAGGCCACTCCCCCCTGGAAAAAAATGCGGTCGCCGATTCGCCGGTCGCAGACCACCTTGTTGAGATAGTTGAAGACGATGGAGTACGCGAGTCCCGCGACCAGATCCTCCTTCGCCATCCCCGACTGCTGGTGGGCCACCAGATCCGATTCCATGAACACCGTACAGCGGTCGCCCAACCGTCCGGGAGCCTTGGAACCCAGGGCGATCCGGCCGAACTCATCCACGATGCGAATCCCCAGTTTCTCGGCCTGTTCCTCGAGGAAGGACCCTGTGCCGGCAGCGCAGACCTTGTTCATCTCGAAGTCCACCACCACCCCGTTCTGGATGCTGATGTACTTGGAATCCTGCCCACCGATCTCGAAGATCGTGTCGACCCGGGGATCGAGATCAATGGCGCCGGTGGCCTGGGCCGTGATCTCGTTGCGCACGATGTCGGCGCCGATGTAGTCTCCCGTCAGATAGCGTCCGGAGCCGGTCGTGCCCGACCCCCGCACGATCACCGAGTCGACGATCTCCTCGCCGATCTCGGCCAGCCCTCTGCGGACCATGTCCAGCGGGCGTCCCGCCGTGGGCAGGTAGCGCCGGGCCAGGACGTTCCGTTCCCGGTCGATGGCCACCACGTTGGTGCTGAGAGATCCCACGTCCACGCCGATGAAGCACTCCACCCTTCCATCCTCCGGACCGATCCGACGCACGGAGCCGTGCATGCGGCGGTCCTCGATGGACCAGTTGTCCGAAAGGGGACGGTGCGCTTTCCGGGGCGGCTTTCTCTGTTCCAGATGCTCGCGGAGTGCTTCGGGGCGGAGCATTCCGATTGTGGGTTGCGGGTTTCTCTCGCGAGCCGCGCGTACGGCGCCGATCGCGCCCATGGCGGCGAAATGCTCGGGAATGAGAAGCTCGCCTTTCTCAAGACCCAGGATGTCTTCGAAGGCCCGCACCAATCCGTGGTTGGCGGCCACCCCTCCGTGAAACGCGATGGGTGCCTCAAACGTCTTTCCGCGGGCGATGGCACTCTTGAAATTGCGGGCCACGGCAAAGCACAGCCCGGCGACAATGTCATGAACCGGGGTGCCGATCTGCTGAAGATGGATCATGTCTGACTTGGCGAACACGCTGCATCGCCCTGCGATTCGCGGGGGCTTCTCCGAGGCCATCGCCAGGTCCCCGAACTCCCCCTCGATCGAGAGATCCATTCGGGAGGCTTGCTGGTCGAGGAAGGATCCCGTGCCGGCGGCGCACTGGGTATTCATGGCGAAATCTTCGAGGAGCACCTTCCCGTCCTCGGCGCGCTTGAAGGTCAGGAACTTGGAGTCCTCTCCTCCCATCTCGATGAGCGTCCGAATTTCCGGATGGAGTTTCTCGACCGCCTTGGTCTGCGACACGATCTCGTTGACCATGTCTCCGCCGAGAATCTGGGCCACGATTTCGCCGCCGGTGCCGGTCATGCCGATCCAGCCGAAGCGCTCGGCCGGAAACCGTTCGAGGACGTCGTCGAGAATCCGGATCAGTGTCTCGATCGGTTGGCCGTGGAGCCGCGTGTAGTGTTCCTCAAGGATGTGGTCGTCGGGGGTCATCACGACAGTGTTGATGCTCACGGACCCCACGTCCAGGCCGAGAGCGAGAACATCGCTTCCCTGGTGCTTTACCTCAGTCATCCTCTGTCGGCCTCCCCAGAAAAGAGACAAACGAACCCCTGTCACCTGCAAGGAACCACTCAAGCAGGGAATCCCGGGACCGTCTCGGAACCCGCGCGCCGTTGACCGGCGAGTGGGGTCTCCCCGACAGGCCCGCGCGACAAAGAACCACGATATCTGGTTATTCTACGCGCCCCCGCTGCTGGGTGTCAAGATAAAGTGGATAAAGAGTTTCGGAGATTCTAGGCTACCGATCCGCCGGCAGGGTAATGTCCTTCTGGGCCTGGTAGCGGCCCTTCTTGTCGGCGTAAGAGCGGAGGCACGGCCGGTCGGAGGTGAGGAAGACGATCTGGGCGATTCCCTCCCCCGAGTAGAGTCTCACGGGCGCAGGACCGGTGTTGGAGATGGAGAGCGTGGCATAGCCCTCCCACTCGGGTTCGAAAGGCGTGACGTTGACCACCACCCCGCACCGGGCATAGGTCGATTTGCCGAAGCAAATCGTGAGGATCTCGCGAGGAATTCGGAAATACTCGAGGGACCGCGCAATCACGAACCGATGGGGCGGAATGATCATCTCGGACCCGCGAGTTTCCTCGAGCCGTTCCAGCCGGAACGTCTTCGGATCGATGAGATCCTGATCCTCTTCGGCGAGCCTCCGGTGGACATCCGAAAGTCGCATATCGTATCCGTAGGAGGAGAGGCCGAAAGAGATCACGCCCTCGCGGACACCCTCGTCCGCAAACGGCTCGATCATTCCCTTGCCCGCCATTTCTCGAATCCATTCGTCGGATTTCAACATCATAACATCCTACGTCGGAGAGCCGAAAGGCGGAGCGCGCGAACCATCTCCTCCGGCTTTCGGCTCTCGGTTTTCAGTTCTCGGAGCTCTACCCGCATCGCGAGTAGCCGCAGATGCGGCAGGTGGCACAGCCCTCCTCGTGTGTCAGCACGAAACCGCAGTCCGGGCACATTCCCACAACGGTCCCCATCTGCTCCCGGAACTCTTCGCCGTCCTCCCACGCGGCAAAGCGCTGCCCGCGATGTCCCTCCCGGCTGATCTGGTCCAATCGGTTGCGAATCGCCTTGGCGATGGCGTCCGGGCATGAAAGGACGGGCCCGTCCTTGGTCAGCACGGGGGAGGGACACCGGATTCCCGAGATTTGCCGCAAGATATCCTCGGTATCCACCCCGGATCGAAGCGAGAGCGAAACCAGACGCGCAATGGCCTCCGATTGTGAGGAGGCGCACCCTCCCGCCTTTCCCATTTGCGAGAAAACCTCGCACAGACCGTGCTGGTCTTCGTTGATGGTCACGTAGAGCTGGCCGCACCCTGTTTCCATCTTGACCGTGACGCCTCGGGTGGTCACTGGGCGCGAGCGAGGTTTGCGCCTCGTCTCGCTTTCGGGCCGTTGCATCGCACCGACGCTCAGCACCTGTTCCTCACGGGACCCGTCCCGATAGACCGTGACGCCCTTGCATCCCACCTCATCCGCCAGCATATAGACCTTGGCCACATCGGCGCGAGACGCCTCCCGCGGGAAATTCACCGTCTTCGACACGGCGTTGTCCGAGTACTTCTGAAACACGGCCTGCATGCGAATGTGCCACTCGGGGCAGATCTCGTGGGCGGTGACGAAGCGTTTTCCAACGGCTTCCGGGACTTCCTTGATGCCGACCAGGGCCCCTTCCTCGGCAATGCGCCGCATGAGGCCGTCGCTGTAGAACCCTTCCTCCCGAGCGGTCTGTTCAAAGAGGGGATGCACTTCGACCAGCTCGTCCTTGTCCAGGACGTTCCGCACGTAGGAGACGGCGAACAGGGGTTCGATGCCCGAGGAACAACCGGCAATGATGCTGATGGTGCCCGTGGGTGCGATCGTCGTGCACGTTGCATTCCTGAGGCGCGGCCCGCCGGGAGCGTCGTACCGGCTTCCTTCAAAATTGAGGAATTCGCCCCGCTCGTCGGCCAACGCGGCCGAGGCCTTGCGGGCCTCGGTCGTGATGAAATGCATGATTCGCCCGCCGGTCTCCAGTGCCTCCTCTGAGTTATAGGGGATTCCCATTCGGATCAGAAGATCGGCAAAACCCATCACGCCCAACCCGATCTTCCGGTTTCCCTTGGTCATCCTCTCGATGTCGGAAAGCGGATAGCGGTTGCGCTCGATGACGTTGTCGAGGAAATGGATCGCCTGGTGCACCCGTCGCCGCAGGCGGCCGAAGTCGATGTCCCCGTCGATGACCATTCGGGCCAGATTGATCGACCCCAGGTTGCAGGACTCGTACGGCAGGAGTGGTTGCTCCCCGCAGGGATTGGTGGACTCAATTTCGCCCAGATGAGGCGTGGGATTGTCCGCGTTCACCCGATCCAGAAACACGATTCCCGGTTCGCCGTTCTTATGTCCCATCTCGACGATGAGATCGAACACTTCCCGGGCATTGAGCGTCCCGACCACGTCCTTCGTCCGGGGGTTCAGCAGCTCATAGCTCTCGTTGTTGCGAGCCGCATCCATGAACTCATGGGTCACGCCAACGGAGATGTTGAAATTATTGAGCCTCGAGTTTTCCTCCTTGCAGCGGATGAACTCGACGATGTCCGGGTGGTCGTACCGGAGGATCCCCATGTTGGCGCCGCGCCGCGTGCCGCCCTGCTTGATGGCTTCCGTGGCGGCATCAAAGACGGTCATGAACGAGACGGGCCCCGAAGAGACCCCCTTGGTCGAGCGCACGATGTCGTTCTTGGGTCTCAACCGCGAGAACGAAAACCCGGTGCCCCCGCCGCTCTTGTGAATCAGCGCCGTGTTCTTAACCGTGTCGAAGATGCTCTCCATGGAATCCCCGACCGGCAGAACGAAGCACGCGGAGAGCTGTTGGAGCTCGCGACCCGCGTTCATGAGCGTGGGCGAATTCGGCAGGAACTCGAGGGACCGCATCATCTCAAAGAACTCTTCCTCGGTCCTCCGGACGGCCGCCTCGCCGCCGTAGCCGGCCTCCACCGAAGCAATGTCGCTCGCCACCCTGCGAAACATGTCGTCGGGAGTCTCGATCACCCGCCCCTTTTCGTCCTTCCGGAGATAGCGGCGCTCGAGAACGGTCATCGCGTTCTTTGTAAACCCGGGCGCGGCGCGATCGCTCTCCTCGGCGGCGGGTGTCTCCCGATTCCTGGCTTCCCGCTTCGCACCTTCCTCGACGAGATCGACCAGGAACGAGTCGGTCAGCGCATCCAGCGGAGTCTTGCGCGTCGGGCTGTCAGGGACCCGGTCCCCTCCCCGCGGGGGCCGGACGCGCCCCCCCGTTTTCGCGGGGCCACCGGATGTTTGAGCGGGTTCCTCGCGGCGTTCAATCGGGAACATCTCCGTGTTCCAGATCTCGGACTTCGGTTCCTTGCCGGACATGATCGCTCGACTCCCAAGACACGGTGCAGTGAAGAGGTGACTGCTTGTGGTTCTGAGGTTAGGATAGAGTGAGCGCGGTGTTCGGTGCTCGTCATCTAGTCCCTTACCTACGAATATACCACAAGATGTAGTAGGTCAAGCAAATTCTTCCAAGCCCACCAATTTCGTTGCAACAACAATAACTCCAACAGGTTACAAACCAAGCAAAGGAACACCGGAATCCGCAAATCTCTCCCCAAAGTCCTGCTTGAAGAAGAGCCATAAGTGTTGAAAGTGTGGGGTGTGAACGCGCCGAACTCGGGACGTCCACCTTTCAAAGAATCCACGTTCTCTGAGCGCTTAGCTTATTATACAATAAGTACTTAAAGATTTTTCTTCGAAGATTGTCTGAAATATCTTGCCCGCCGCGTCATCGCTGAAATGGGACCCTTCCCGCCCGAAAAATGGCTGAAACCGGCTCCAGACTCGGTCCGACAAGACGACTTCTTAAACAGCCCCCTGCCCCATTGCACCGTCACTTGTCACCTGGTTCGAATCCGAACGGGTCCGAATCCGAACGGGTCCGAATCCGAACGGGTTTCAAATCCGATACTCGACCTGAATCCCGCGCCACTCTCGATCCGATGAAAACCGGGAGCCTTCCCAGTGGAGACCCACCACCACGGAAGCGAGGATTTTGCGCCTCACCACGAGCGAGTGCCCACATCCCGATTGCGACGCCTGCATGAACCGCATCTCTCCCGGAAGCGATCCGGCGTACGCATAGAGACTAGGTGCGGAGGGCTCGATCCATGCGGAGACCACCGTACCGGCAAAAGTCCAGGCCCCGAAACGTGCGGAGGTCGAGAGCCGAGCCAGAGTTCCCCTCGCACCGCCCGCCGTCGCTTCCTTGAGATCGCAGGAGAATCTGGTACTCTCTCCCGGTCGATATCGAACCCTAAGCGTGCTCCGAATCGTTCTCTGCCCGTCCACCTCCATGTCGGGCGAACGGGTGGTTTTCCACTCCCAGGAAGCGTCCAGACGGCGCGACCCCCACTCGACCGTGAGCAGCGTTTCACTTCGTCGAGGCGGCACGGACTGTAACCACGTTCTCCACGGCCGCGATTCCAGATCCGCCACGATCGAAAGAACCAGCGCCGGGCACGCCTTCAGCCGAAGTCCGAAGAGTGCGCCTTCCTCGTTCCGCATGGCGGCGTTGTCGACCCGGGCCAGAGATCCGTGGGGAGAGTACAGAAACGTGTCGAGCTTCCGAATCCAGACGATCGCTTCGATGAGATCCCGAATCTCCGCCCAACCGATCACAAACGAGGGCCGGCCCCCGAGAAGAATCTCACCGAACAGGGACCCGCTTCCTCGCTCCACCCACCAATCGCAACTCGCCGCGGCGTGCGACGTACCGCGGAATCTCACGCCGTCGCGTTCGGGATTCCCCAGCATCACTTCGTGTGAGTACGACTGCCGGTAGAACGTCACGCCTGCGCGGTCCGGCCCGCGCCGCCACACCACTCGCCCCCCGCCCAGACGCTGCCGTCCCCGATCCCTGTCTTCCTCTTCCTGTTCGGTTCGGTGGTACCCGGTGACCGGGAACGCCGTGATCCTGCCGTCCTCATCGACGCGCGCATCGACGGGGGCGTCGGAGACAAACAGGTGAACCATCCACCGGCCGACATGGGACCGAACAACCAGACCTCGAAGGGAGCCTGATTCCCGGGTGCTCGAGAACCCCCGCGCGCCCTCGTCGCGGCGGGGCAACCGCCCGACCGCCGGGGTGCCGAGCCCGCCGGACCCGAAGAGCAATCCCTGCCCAAACCGGACCACATAATCCCCGACGATGAGGTGGTCGACGAAACCGAATGGCCGGGAAACCGGGCCGCGAATCTCCAGATAGGCCGACGTGTGATCCGAGAGGTTCGCCTCGCCCGGATCCTTTTCCTGTACGGCGCCGAAGGCGATTCGCGGAACCGGCTGCATTCGCACGCGCGTCGTAACCCGAGCGCCCGCGGGCCATGCCGCGCCGCCGGAGCCACCGATTCGAAGGCGGACGTTTCCGCTCCGTTCGGGCCGGGCACGGCGGACGAAGAAGACCGCCTCCATGATTCCCGCCCGGTCCGGATCGAGTGCAAGCACCTTCACGGCCCGTCCGACGGAACCCCACGGCCGGCCCGAGAAAATCCGGTCGATCTCGGTTCGCGAGAACAGACCCAGGGCTTCGAGCTCGGGTGCGCCCACCCGGTTGAGATCCATGCGGGTGCCCGCGTAGGATTGGACGACGGTCTCCAGGTCCGTGTTCTCGCTCGATTCCTCCACCCAGCGTTCGGGAGTCCACTCGGCCCCAGCGGGCGTCATCGCACCGGCGGCGAACCCGAATAGCACAAACCACACCCAAAGTCCCCCAAGAGTGACGCCGCGCAATGAATCGCCACGCCACCGCTTGCAGCCCAGAGCCGAGACACGACATCCGAGGGCCCAGGATCTCGTCGAATCCATGTCGTCCTCCCTTCGCCCCCGTCTCCACCCAGTCGAACCTCGATCGATACGCGTTCTATTCCAGTGGGGCGGACGCGTGACCGCGCCAAAGAGATCCGAAATCCGAGAGCCGAAAGCCGGAACACACCAGCCCCGGGTCGCCACCCTCCCCGGCAATCAGAATCCCCCATTCTCGCCCTGGAGGAATGACGCCGAGCCTTGCCCGCACCAAAAGGCCATGCCGGAGAACCGAAAGCCGGAACACACCTGCCCCGGGACGAGCGTCTCGACTATCGACGCTCGACGCTCGACGCTCCGCATCTCAGCAGCACCGACACCCGCTCGGAGAATCCCAGCACCGAATGCCAATGAACCGCCACATCCACGCCGATTCCGTGAACCCGAACTCCCAACCCGCCCGATAGTTCCCCGGGCTCCGTCGAGCGACCTGCTCGAAGGAGAATCCCGCGCCTCGCGGGGACCTCCACACCGAAACGGATTCGCCTCGGCCGACCCGGCTCCTGCTCCACGTCAAGGACCGCCACCGCGCCTCCGGGACCGGACATCGAGCCGCCCAGGCCGATTCGGGGACCCGGAAGCGTGTCTTCCAGACCGCTGCCGACCGGCCCCAAACCCGACACGAGGAAACCCAGGGTGAACCTTCCGTTCATTCTCGCGAGAAGCCCCAGGTCGACCACCCCGCCGGCTCGGGTGCCCACGTGTCCAATCTGGAGGACCAGGCCTCGCGCCCGAATTCCATACGCGACCGCTCCCCTGGCCATCCCCAGAGAAGCCGACAGCGTCAGCTCCCGATACCCCGCCTCTCCGAACTGGGCGGCTCCCGCGCCCACGGTTCCCCAACCGAACCGCCGCCCTCCCCACAGGCTTCGCCACCCCAGGCTCTCCATCCCGTACAGACGCGCGGCCGTGATTCGCAGCGGACAGCGGAGGGCCCGCGCCAGATGCGCGGGATTGCCGAACGACCGCCCGAATTGCGTTTCGCGCGCCGTACCCGCGTCGGCCACCCCACCGGACTCGGCGTCGCACGGTATCCGCTCGAATGTCGCCCACCCCGGAATCGGAACCCCCACCAGCACCACGATCGCCCACACACCACACCGCCACATCCGCCACCTCCACGATAGACCGACCTGTTTCGTGCCTCACGTCTCTCAAAATCCGCGAGCCACCGTTACCGCTCCGTTTCCCGCCTCACGTCCCTCAAAACCCGCGAGCCACAGTCACCGTTCCCCTGGCTTCGAAAGTCGCTCCCGCCGCGACATCGACGGCCTGGAGATAGAGAATGTAGATCCCCGTAGGCGCCGGCTCCCCCCGTTCATCCAACCCGTCCCATGCCATGCGCCCGGATCGGCCCGCCTCCCGGTCGTCCAGAAGCGTCCGCACCAGACGGCCCGTTACGTCGAACACCTGCAAGCGGATGGACGGCAGCGGAAGGGAAATCCGGAAGGAAACGAAGGTCACGCGATGGAGTTCCGGTTGGAAGGGATCGGGCGCTGCCACGAGAGACGCATCGGGCGCCCGTTCCAGATGCACACTGTTTCGCGCTCCCGGGGTGGCCCCCTCGGGCGCAAGGGACGCGCACCAGTTGGCCGCAAGGGGCCCCACGTCGGGACTCAGCCGCTCAAGGGAGAAACCCGGCAGCCCCCAATCCTCACCGTACGCCAGGGAATCGACGACGCATCCTCCCGCGTCGGCGAGAATCACCATGTCGGCGTAGCAGCCGTCATCGGACTGGCTGTTGTTGAGAACGGGCCAGGAACCCTCGATCTCCCGGACCCGGTGAAGCTCCACCCGGGGAAACTGTCGGAGGAAAGTCTCTTCATTCGCGACCAGAACCCGGTAGCCGTCGGGCTCGAGCAGATCCGAATCGGACGTGATCAGCGACGGAGTGCGCCGTGAATCGGAAAGCGTCCAACCGCAAAGCTGGACCGCCTTCCCGGAGACGTTCCAGAGTTCCACCCATTCGCTGCCGCCCGATTCGGGCCGGACCATGACTTCATTGAGAACCACCCCCGGAAAGCCCGAAGGCCGGCCCTCCGGGGCAAACAAAAGCGCGCCCGCAGCCGCGCCCGCGAACACGCAGATCCACCTACGGCGGCCGTACATCCCCTCATCCTCCCCACCCCCGTCGGCCTACGACAAGCCGGATCGCTTGCGGAGGTACCATTCCGCAAACAGCAGTCCGGTGAACAGTACAAAGAGCACCGCCTGGTTCGGCGCGCTGATCTCCCGAGCGCGCTCGACCCACCTCCTTTCGAGATTCAATCCCTCGGCCAGCACATCCGTCCCGGCGCCGCCCATGTATCGTCCTCCGCTGGCCCGGGCTACCTGTTTCAGCAAGTTCTCCGCCATGGCCGTTCGTTCGTATTCCAGGCTGTAGGTATCCACGGTGAGTTCCGCCGTGTCCTCTCCCAGGAGGACGTTCTCCTTCCATGCTTCGACCACTGCGGTGTAGTTCCCCGCGGGCAGAAACTCCAGCCGCCCCTCGTAGTGCCCCTCACCCGCGGAAATCGGATCCAGGACGATCCGTTCATCCTCCAGGGCTCGTGCGGACGGCGCCGCTTCCCGAAGCGTGGCCACGACCGTGGCCCCATCCACGGGCTGGAAGAGCTCATCGTAGACTTGCGCTCGAAGCACGATCACGTCGCCGCTCCGGTACACGTGCCGATCGGTCGCCACCCGAACGCGCTCCAGATCCTCCCGAGTCACCAACCAACGGATCGCGTTGCTCCAGAAACCCACGAAGGGATTGCTCTCGCCCCCAAAGCCGGCCGCCAGGAATTCCCATCGCCAGAGCGTGTAGGCGGAGACGAGCACGCACTTGCCCGCGCCCGCCCGCTGGACGGCGACCACCGAGAGCGGTTCGGCATCGAGGGTCAGGGCCGGATGGACCAGCAGGCGCTCGGCGCCCGGCTTCGGTTTGCCCAAGACGTTCATGGCGACCAGCGGCGGGATGTCCGCCCAAGTCCTCCGGTTCCGCTCCGGGTCGGAGTCGAGCCGGGTCACCATGTGAAGCGCTCCCTCCGTCGTCAGCACAGGTTGAAAGACCTCCGTGTAGTGACGCCCGAATCCCGTGCCGGGTCCCAGGGGAAGGACTTGTTCGATTTCCGTCCCGCGGAAGTCCAGACCGTTTCGCCCACCGACGACGGCCAGTCCCTTTCCCTCTTCGGTTACGACCCGCACCAGGCGCGCCGCTTCTCCCTTCTGGAAAAACCGGCTCGACAGGTTCCCCAGGATGAACACGTCGTAGGCCGACATCTCCCCGGCCGGCGGCAGGACCGGTCCGCCCCTCCCCACCGTTCGTGAGGTGAGCTCGACGTTGGCGTCGCGCTCCAGAGCCCGGCGGAGAAACGCGTAGTCCCATCGCGGATACGCCTCCACGTAGTACACCTTCATCTTGCTCTTCAATACGGAGACCACCAGCAAGCGGTGGTTGTTCTCGACGACCCGTTCCCCTTCCTGGACAGGGATCTCCACCCGGTAGCGATGGACGCCCTCGACCGTCGGCGTGAAGAACAGGCTGACCCGTCGCGTTTCGCCCTCCCCCCCGGGGCGGACCCATGCCGAGTCCAGACGCGCCTCTCCCTCGCTGAGGACTACGGGCAGGCCGGCGAGATCAAGCCCGGTCACCGTGAAATCGATTCGAACCTCTACCCGGCTGTCCACGTAGGCGACCTCGTTGGTCACGCACCGGGTCACGGCCACGTCCCTGGGGGGATGCGGATCTCCGATGCCGACCGTGAACACGGGCACGCCCAGATGGGGGGCCAGGAGAACCGGATCCTTTCCCACGTTGCTGAGCCCATCGGAGATGAGCACCAGCGCATCCGGCCGGGCGCCCCTTCCCCACTCCATGGATTGGGTCAGGGCGCGGCCCAGGTTGGTTTGATCACCGCCGGTACCGAGCGCTGCGTCCCCGGACGGATCTTCATCCAGTGGGGTCAGGTCCTCGGCGAACTGGTACAGCCGGACGTGGGCCCGTCGTTTCAGCGATTCCACCAGACCGCCGGGCGGGCCCCACAGGATTTCGAGGGCTCGCTGAATGCGGGGCCGGACATCGCCGGCCGGCTCATCCACGCCGACCGAATCCTGATCCTCAAATCCCATGCTGCGCGAGGTATCCACGAGTATGGCGACGGTCGGTTTCTCGGGAGCGTGTGAGGTCAGGGTCAGGGTGGGATCAAGGACGATCAACATCAAGACCACCAGGGCGGCGGCCCGAAGAAGAGCCAGAACGCTTCGGCGTTCCCGCGAGAGGGGCGGTCGGCTCCGGACGTATGCCTCCAGGACCAGAGCAAGCCCGAGGAGAAAGACCCCGATCACCACCCACGGATGCTCCGAGTGGACCTTCAGTCCCGGTCTGGCCACGGCCCAGAGAATCCCCATCCATCCAACTCCATTCGGGGCGGAAGTCCCATCCCGCGCCCGGCGCGAGCTACAAGGCGTCCAGAACGGCGGGCAGCACGGCGGCGGCGGAACCCGGGATCGTCACGTCGACCACGGAAGAGATCGGGGTCCGCGTCACGTTGACCTCCACGACGAAGGCTCCGCCCGCGGCCGCTCTCTCGGGCAGCGCGGCTGCGGGGTAGACGACCGCGGAAGTTCCCACCACGAACATCACATCCGAACGGTACGCTTCCCGGCCGGCCGTGGTGAGCGCCTCGACCGGAAGTGACTCCCCGAACCAGACGACGTCGGGGCGCAGGAGCGCTCCGCACGTACAGACCGGAGGGATTTCCACCAACGGATTCGGAAGGTCGTCGCGTGTCGTTCCTTCGGCTGTACATCGGGAGCGAAAGAGATTCCCGTGGAGCTCGCACACCGCCCGGCTTCCCGCCCGCTGGTGAAGATTGTCCACGTTCTGCGTGATCAGAAGAAACGAGGGGACGCGCGCCTCCAACTCGACCAGAGCGCGATGTCCGGCGTTGGGCTCGGCCCCGGCGACGATCCCCCTCCGGTAATCGTACCACTCCCACACGAGTCCGGGGTCGCGGGCGAATGCCTCCGGCGTAGCGAGTTCCTCCGCCCGGTACGTCCGCCACAGCCCGCCCTCCCCGCGGAAAGTCGGAACTCCCGACTCGGCCGAAATCCCCGCTCCGGTAAGAACCGTGACCCGCCGCGCGTCCCGAAGCCGGTCGATCCAGGTCTCAATCCCGAATTCCATCCTTCCTCCCAAGACAGAAAGGCCCGTCGGCCGCTCGGCCGACGGGCCCGGATCCGTCGCCCCACCGGGTGCGCCCTCAAGCGACCCGTCCCCTCAAGCCCGCGCGTCACGCGTAAGGCGAGCTAATGCACCCCGTGCTCCAGATACGTCGTGTACTCAAACTCGGGACTGTTGCTCTGGTTATGACACTCCAGGCACACGTGCTCGGGAACCCTGGCGGCCCCGGCATGCCGGGAATGCTCCGATCCCCTCCCGTGGCACGATTCGCACTGCACGTTCCAGTATTTCGGCTCAATCATCCCCGATTCCTGATCGCTCATCGTCCCATACCCGGTGGTGTGGCACATCAGGCAATCGGGATCGTTCCACTGCTCGGTCTCGGCAATCGTGGCGTACGCCGTCGCGTGCGCCGTTCCTGTCCAGGACTCGTACACGTCGGCATGGCACTTGCGGCAGGATTCGACGCTGAAGTAGCGACTCTCGCCGACCGTCGAGGCGTCGAAGCGAAACTCGTTGGCCTTCTTGGCGCGAGCCCGAATCGGGTTCTCGGTTTTCTTCTTGAACGCCGCGATCATGGCCACGGCCTCTTCATCCGAGGGACCGTCGCTCTGCAGCGACCTGCCCTGTCCGACGAAGTTGCTGATCCCCTTCTCCTCGTTCATGGAGAGATACAGCTCGGCGTATCCCGAAGAACGCCCGCGGCACGCGGAGAAAATGGTTTCCGCGCGCTTCTCCGCCTTCACCAGACGCCCGCGGTTGTGGGCCTCGATCCAGACGTCAATCCCGGCGATCTCCTCGCCCATCTCAAACCCCACCTGATCCCCCAGGTGAGAGAGAACGATCACGAGATCCACCTTGTCTTTCGTTCGCATCCGGTCGATGACTTCCGCCAGAGCGGTCTTCGGGTCCGAGAGCTTGATATTCTGATCCCTCCAGTCCTTGAGGGGCTCCTTGCCGCGCAGGCTTTCCCATTCTCCGGAGATCGCGGTCACGCCCACCTTTAGCCCGCCGCGCTGGATCACGCTGTACGGCGGGAAGACGGGCTCGCCCGAATCCGCGTATATCAAGTTCGCCGACACTCCGGGCAAACCGAAATCCTCGATCTGAGCCCGAAGGAACCCGAGTCCATACCGAAGCTCGGCCTCCCCAATTCCCACCACATCGTAGTGGATCAACCCCATGAGGCGGCTCACCAGCTTGCTCTTGTCCCGCTCCCGGGGCGGAGATTTGGCGCCGAAGAAATCTCCGGCGTCAAGCACCAGCGACGCGGGGTTCCCTTCTCTGAATTCCTGAATCTGCCCAACCCTCCGGGCCAGGTCTCCTTTGTCGGACGCGTGTCACCCGCAGGGTTCGATCTCACCGCCCGTCGAAGCCGTGAAGAAGATCGCAAGCTCCTCCGGCACGGGTTCCTCTTCGGGCATGAGCGAACACCCGGCCCACAGGATCAAGAGTCCCGCAAAACCGGCCGCCGCCACAACCCGCCACCTCGATGCATACACTTGGCCCTACCTCCTGAAAGCGGTCCGTCCTGTCGCCAGGACCATGGGGGATTGCAGTTATTACCGTGTCAGAATCTAGCATGCCGGAGGGGCGATGTCAACGGGCAACTCCAACGGCAACGCGCTCCGAAGATTGCACCCGAGAACCGGGGGGAAGTTCCTGTCCCGACGAGATCTCGGGATTCGGGGATTGTCCAAAAGGTCATCTTCGCGATCCAAGCGTCCGTCAAGAAGCCGGGGTCTTTCAACGGCCCCATTCAGCGCATCTCCTCGGCCCCAACGGCGAAGAGGGCCTCGAATTCTTCCATCCCCCCGATTCCCAGCAACCACAGAAGGGTCTCTCCGGCTTCCACGCCCGCCTCGGAAAGATCGGGCCGGTCGAACAGTACGGCGCCCAGGGCCAGGATCGCTTCTCGGGACCCATGGGATTCAAAGGGAACCACATCGAGGACGATCTCGCCCCCGCGGCCCATGGCGGGGACGTCGGGAACCTCTCCGATGCTGTCGATGACGGCCTCGACACTTCCGAGAACGGTGGAGGGAACGTCGAGACGGTGGCGCTGGGTAAGTATGATGAGGGACAGGTACACCTCCGCCACCAGGCACCGCTCCCCCAGACTGATCGGTCGGCTGGGGAACGTGTACTGTCCGGCCAGTTCACTCAGAGTGGCCAGGCCCCACTCCCGATGCCGCTCGGAGGCATCGCCCGGGGGCAGAGACAGGGCCGCCATGGCCGCGGCGCCGGCCGCCATCACCCGCGCCAGCGGGCGCGCCTTTTGCCGCGTCCGTATGAGCCGGGAGCAGCGGGCTCGAATGTCCTTGAGAAGCTTGTCCTCGACCGGGTGCCCGGATTCTCCGGCCAGGTGAAAGGCGTAGGTGTCCGAGATCACGCGAGCCGCCCGGCTCATCACTTCCTGATCATAGGCGGGACTGGCGCCGCTCTTTCGACCGTCCTCGGGACTCATCATCTGTTCGAGACGGTTCAGAAACCTGGGATCGCCGCAGTAGCGATACGCCCTGGCCAGGACGAACGACGTACCGGGATCCTCCTCACCCGAGGGCGAGCCATCCATCAGCGACTCGGCCCTGGCCACGACATCCACGATGGATTCCGGATGCATCAGGGTGAGCGAGCGGACAATTTCGTTGCAGCCTTCCGAAGTGAAGAAAAATCGCCCGCCGCCGTCGGCCGCCTTCCCGGAGTCGGCCCGCTGGCTGTAATCGCTTACCCTGTATGCGCATAACATCGACCCACCTCCTCCGAAGACACCTCATCAAGCCGGTTCCATGGCTGATCTGCCTCCTTCCTCTCGCAATGGTCGTGCCGGAACCCCGCGGCAAATCGCAAAGCCGCTTTCTCTCGCCCGGGGATTGGGTCTCCCCGATCCCCGGGCGCGGCATCCGGTCCCCTTCCGGCTTCGCTCCGTCGGCCGAGCTTTTTCCGGATCCCTGCGCCCCGGGGACACTGCGGTCGGGAACTTCTCTCTCTGCGCAAGGGTACAACAGGCAGACCCTTCAGGCAGCAGGCGGCAAACGGTGGAAATCTTCTTCAGGACACACGGGGACAGGACGAAAAACGGAGTAGCAAGAGAAATGTCGGGGACAGCCAGCGCGCAGGACTTCCGGAGGTGTCTTGGTGGGTAACGTTTACCCTCCTCCCAGCACATAAAGCCCTGTTTGGCATGTCCCCGACTTTGAGTACGCCGAAGCCAGGTACGTTGCGCGCAACAGGGACACAGGGGCTATACCAACGGAATGGGACGGTGTCAAGGGCTCAGTCCCGAAGTGTCGGATAGGCCGCAGGACGTGCCGAAGAGAGAGTACCGCATTCCCTCGGGCAACGACAGATCCCACGGGTTTCAGTAGAGTGTGACGGCGCCTCCCGGCTTCAAACTCGGCACAATCACTCCCAAGCCACCACCCACACGTCCGACTCAGAACGGTCATTCTCGCACGACCACCCACACGCCCGACTCAGCACGGTCATTCTCGCACAACCACCCACACTTCGAACGTCGTCTCGCCTTCGATCCATCCTCTCGCGTACGTGAGCCGAAGCTGGGTCGTTCCCTCGGCCACGGTGTCGAAATGGAAGATCATGTCGGCCCCGCTGCAGGGCACGCCCGGGTGGTCCGAGAGGACGTTCACGCGATCCAAACTGAGCACCTCTTCATCCAGCTCCTCGATGTCCCACTGGTAGCACTCGTCCGGATTCTGCCGAAGAGAGACGATCAACCTCTCGCCGCGCTCCATGTGGATCGTGGTTCCCTCGTCGATCTCCGACAGGCGAATCGTCCCGATATCGGCCTTCCATCCCCCCTGTCCCACCGCCCCGCAGCCGGCGAGGACGGTCGGTATCGCAGCAAACAGAAAACAAAGCCGGATCTTGCCAGCCATCGCTTACCCTCCGGTCCGGATTCCTGGCTCATTTCCGAGACTAGTCTAATCCTCGACACAGAGTTTTGCAACGGTTGACGTGCGGGACGCGGCGTGGACGGGAGAATATCGGAGCCGGCGCCGCCCCGGACCCTTCTGGGCTCCCGGGAGCGCGGTGGATTACGATTCAGATCTCGGCCTTCTCGGCACTCCTGTCGACGTGTAACGTGTGAGGATCCCAACTACACGCACTCGCCCGCGACGCTGCCCCCCATCCTTTTGCCATTGCCAAGAGAGCGTGCGGCGCGTATCCTGTCCCCTGACGGTCGAATCACGGAATCGCCGGGGCTCCCCTGAAACCCTCGCCCCCTGTGATTCAACCCGCGAGCGGAATCAGGGTGACGCCCCGGCTCTCCCTCTATCCCTTCCACAGATAGCGGTGATTGCAGCAGGCGTGGCCCTGCATCAGGGTCTTGTCGCGGACCATCTCAATCTTGGGATTGAACCCCCGCGCCCAGGCGTAATCACCGAAGCAAACGGCCGCATGGCCGATGTTCCCGGCGCCTGCCCCGAGAAACGTGGTCGCCCAGATGCACTCGCTCACTTTCAGTTCGAACACCCGGTCCGTGTCTTCGACGATCTCCATCGCCAGCAGGTTGTCGTAGCCGCCCCGGAACTGCTCGACGTAGGTGGCGAAGCCGTTGTCGGGGGAGTGCTCGGCCTGCCGTTTCCCGTAGGCCAGCATCTTCTTGGTGGTATCTTCCTTGAGAAACTCGATGAGTCGTTCTTCTCCGAGTTCCGCTTCGAGCGCCTTCGTCAGACCGATGAATTCCCCGTAGCGCAGTGCCATGAGCTGCCTGTTGGTGAGCTTCCTCCCCGAATCCAGATCGAACATGTGTTTGGCTTCCTCGTCGGCGGCGGACTCTGTGGATTGGGCAAACGCCAGCGTACTCCGCCCGAGAACACACGTGAGCGCGCACATCGGCATGACCTTCGTCACGAACTGCCTGCGGCTCAGACCTGCGAGATGTATCCCCGTCATGCCACCCTCCTCGTCTGGGTTGCCGGACGCCCAACTTCCCGTCCGGAATTCTTGCCTCTCAGAATCTCCCGAGACGGCCCCTCACGATCGAGTATACGAGAGCGAGATCGGCCGGGGGGCGCGCGTGTCGTGAGCGGCGGCGGAGCGGGCATGAGCGGAGGCAGGAGAGACGGGAGGGCGGGACCGGCGACAAGGCGAGAACGCGAGGTCCGACCGTTTGCCCACCGTGTATCCCCGGCGGCCGGCGGGTTCCGCCGGCGACCTGTCGAAGGATGTCTTGAGCTTGCCGAAGGGGGGAACGGTGGGATCTTCAGTCACGTCCCAAGACGGCGCGTCACTACGCAGGCTGAGACTCTCCGCTTAGGTTGATCACCAAGACAGAGCTCATACCGCGCCCTTCGATGTTCGAGCGTCAGGGGACAGTGTCCCCACAAATGCCTGCGAAAATCGGTATCGCGTCCCCGGATTCCAACGCCGGACATCAGTTGTGCGTTGCCGTGAAGCGTACGGCAACGCTCGTGCCGGTCCAATCGCTGTCCATGTCCTCGTCCGGGATGGAGTGATAACTGAATCCGCCGGCGACCCCCAACGCCCAGCCATCGCTGACCCACCATTCCTTGCCGACCGTGACGTCGGCGGCGTATCCATAGTCGGTTTCTCCACTGCCCGAAGGCCCGTCGTAGGACAGCGTGGCCGCACCGGCCGAACCGGACACGTAGATATTGATCGGCATGAAGTAATAGGTAATGCCCCCGCCGACGACGTTCAGGCTAACATCTCCGTCGAGTACTCCGGAACCCAGCGGGCCAAAATCGGCATCAGGCTCACTCATCAACCAACCGAAGATCGTTCCGTGCAGAGCAAGGTTGGGCATGACTATTCCGCCGATGGCGAGGTTGACGTCGCCGCCCGATCCGGACATCTCCCAATCCAAACCCATGCTCTCAGCGGACGTGCTCACCGGCCCGGCGCCCGCCGAGAGCCTCAGGAAGAAACCATCGTCATGATCCCGAGGACCACACGTGGCCAACGTCGGACAAAACACCAAGACAGCCAGAGCGCTAGCGAGCACTGTACAGATCCGGAGCTGCGTACGCATTGCTCCCCTCCTTAGTGTACCCTTGTCGCCCGACCCCACTGCCGGCGCGACCCCAGCGACCATCCTGCGTTGTTCCTGTTGCGCATTCGGACAACTTGCTCCTATCTCCTACACCACCCATCTTCCCCTCCCATCACCCTTGCTCGGAGCGCATCACCCCCGGTGTGTTGATTCTATGGCGTGGTGTCGCCGTGGTCATCATGAAAGTTTCAAACGCGTACCCTGCCCCCGCATTCCCAGATACTTGATGAAAATAGGTGACTGTCCCTCTGGCGCCCGCGCCTCTGGCGCTATCTGTACAGCACCTTGACTCCGGACCAGTTGATCTTCTCGGCGCGAGCAACGACTCCCGCCGCACAGGATTCGCCGACCGCTCCGATCAATATCCCGCACGGGCTGTTGGCCGCAAGACATGGCGAGTCCGGCCCTACGCCCAGGTTTCCCTCGGGCGGATCACAGAACTGGGGATCTTGGGACATGTTGTTGTTGAGGATCTCCTGCCCGGCGATGGGTCCCGTCCAGTCTCCGTCCGTGTTGCCGTACACATTCGAGCAGGCCACATTGGCGGTTCCCGAGCCGTAGATGAAAACGGCACCGCCGTCGGGAGCGGAAGCGATGATCGTGTTGTCCATGGCCAGCGAGGCATCTTGGAGACAGATACCGCTCCCCTCTCCACCGGAGGAGTTCGCGCAGAACGTGCAGCTCACAACGTTCGGCGAGCAGGAGTAGAAGTAGGTCGCTCCACCGCTGTACCCGGCGGAGTTCCCCGAGAACACACAGGTGGTCAAGAGCGCCGGAGGGCATTCGTAGGCCCACATCCCGGCGCCATTGTTGAGGACCGTGTTCCCGGTGAAGGTGCAGCTCGTAACCGTGGCCGTACAACCCGTGTGGCAGTACATTGCGCCCCCGGAATTGCCCGAATTCCCCGTGAAAGTGCAGTTCTCCAACGTCGGGTTCGAGTAATCCAGGCAACAGATCCCCCCGCCGCTATTCGAAGTCGAATTACTTGTGAAGCTGCAAACCGCGAATGTGACCGACGACGAATCCCGGCAGCATATACCTCCACCAGTCGTGAGTGCGTAGTCACCCTCGAAAGAGCACTGGCTGAACGTGAGGGAAGAGTACGAACACTCAACGCCGCCGCCGCTGGTTCCGGAACCGTCGGTGAAGGTAAACCCTTCGATCTTCGTCGCCGAGCCGACGCGCGAGCAGTACATCACCCGGCCGGCGTCCATGGCGCCGATCGTGACGCAGTCCGCCAGACCTGTCTCGCTTCGAAGAACAATCCCCGATTTCATGGTGATGAGCCCGTCCGATGTACCTGTTCCCTCGCTGCCCCAGGTGTAGGTGCCGCAGGCAACAAGTACCGTGTCCCCGGCGCTCGCAGAATCAATCCCCGCCTGAATCGTGGGACACTGCGAGGGGACAAGCCACGTGACCGCATGGGCCGGAATACACGGAAGAAGAATCAGTCCGACCAGAGTTCCAATGCCGATCTGCTTCATGATATCCCCCCTATGGTTTGTGGCGCAGCCGCCCCCGGCGGCGGATCATTCAGTCGAGACGCGCCTGACGAAACGGGTGGCGGATCGACGTCGGCCGGCCTTCGCTCACCCGCGGCCCCTCCTCCTGGCCGAACGAGCACGATACATCTTCTCCGTGAAACCACCCTCCTCCAGGAACCGCTGTTCCAGCTCCCGCAGCAGCCGGTCCAGCAGGTAGTTCGCCTGATGGATCAGGCAGAGCAGTGTGTTGGCTGCAGTTTCAGGGGTCTTGTCTTCTACATAGGTCCCATAGGTCGTATATGACCTATGCTCTTCAAAAGCCAGCGCCCGCACTTCCTTCGCTCGGGCGTCGCCCTTGCCCCACAGCGCCAGGCCTCTCTGCCGGAGGAAGTCCTCGTAGTCAAGCAGGAGCTCCTCCAGGCTGGCCCGTGCAATGCCGACAAGTTTGAGTTCAATCTTGCGAGACGTGCCCGACGCCTGGCTGCCTTCGGCGATGTTCTGTTTTCCGCTCCGGGCGGCCTGGACCATCTGGTCATGCGTGCGCGACCGGCGGCTCACAAACCGGTTGCAGAACGCCACCGTCGCGTCGTAGATGATTTCGGCGTTCTGGTACGCCTTCAGATTCCGGTAGCCGCCGTGCGGCCGGATGAGCACCGGCCTTTCTCCTCCACCACCCATCGTCCTCTCCCGTCACGTTTGCCCGGCGCGCATCACCCCCGGCTTTCGTGATTCTAGTCCACTCAACGGCCATCAGCAAGAACTCGCTTGTAGCGCAGCCGCCCTCGGCGGCGGATCCTGCTGCCGAGATACGCGCTGCCGAAATGGGCGGCCGGCACCTATTGGCCTCTGCGATTACGTCGGCGACGAGGTGGAGGACCCGCCTCGCGTCCGCTTGAGGACCAACCGCAACCTGTCCTCCTTCACCTCCAGCTCAACTTCATCGTAGCGCCCCATCAACTGGAGCAAGGGTCCCGTCAATCGAGGTACCTTAATGGTTTGGGACGAAGGACCCACCTTTGGCCGCTTCCCCATCCATGCCCTAAGCACCGCCATCGTGTAGACAATGATCTCCTTGGCGACATCGTGGTCTTGCAGTACCACCATGCTCGTAATGGCAACCATGTCGAAGATGAATTCGACGCTTTTACCAGGGCGGATCTTCTGTGTGGGTAGCAATTCCCGACCGAACTCGGCGGCGATCCACTCGTTGAAATCGGCAATGTGAAAGTCTGATCCATCGAGTTCCCGGCTGCGCGTAATCCGGCGCGATCTGCTCTCCGGGCTGCACATCTCCCTGAGATCTCGTAGAGCATTGCTGATCTCTTCCTCAAGCCATGATGATTCTTCAGTAGACCCGGCTCGCCGCCTGAGCACGTCCATGAGCGAATGCAAATCCGGGGGCGGTGGCGAACCCACCCACGAATGGGCATCGAAAAGCAGAGGCCTGTACTTGCGAACCAAGAAGTCTGAGAATGACTTCTTGAAAGCCTGCGAGCGAGCTTTTAGCTCGCGCCATTCACGCCGGCACTCCTCCTCTTCCTCTCCCGAGGTCTGAGTAACTCGGACCCACGCGTCGTTCTTTGCCTTCTCGGTCCGTGCAACGACCGCCCAGACAAGAGAGGATTCGAGAATCAGAAGAAGTCCCTGGAGATCACGTGCGGACGGGAGCCCACCGGGAACGTAGAATGAGAGAGAACGAACGTTGTCCTGTCGCATGCCGGTGCTCACGAGCACGTCCCATCCATCCATCCCATCCCCCCACCAGATTCACATGTTGCGTGGAACCGTGTAACGCAAAATCGTCAAGCGAGCGGCCGATTTCCAGATTCCTCTCGGTCGATCCAGATCGGCAGATCCAGCGCGTGGGTGAGCAACAGCTCACCGATGGCGTGCCCGACTGCGTCGAAGTAGTTGGCGTTCTCCACGCTACAGAAATACTCGTGGCTCTCGATGAACTTCCCACGGGCGATCGTGGCGTGCAGCAGCGGCAGCACGTTCACGATTCGCACATCGAACCCGCCGACGTGCTTCCTGAAATCCTCGCCCAGCCGCTTGGCCCCCCAATACTTGTGAGGTCGGTGCGGCTGCTCCTCCCTCGCCCGTCGCGAGAACTCGTACGCAAAAGCGCCGAAAGAAATGAGAAGCGGCGGTCGGTGGCGGTCTAGATCCTGTCCGAGACTGTCGATTTCTCGAGTCACGGTCGCCGACCAGTCAACCTCGGTGTTCTTGGGTTTGTCCCCCGCGCTCTCGATAGCATTTCGCACATAGAGGCTGGTCGTATCCAACCGCCGGCCAGCTTTGCGGAACAGGTCATCCTGCAGAACCTCGACCACGGGCGTCCAGATGCTGTGCCTCGCCGGATGCCTGGGATCAAAAGGGCCGTTTAGTACCTTGGCCCACCTCGTAGGCATCGAGTCACCCAGAAGCCAGATCGGGGATCCCTTCGATCCGTTGTCCTTGCGCATTCTGCGTTCCGCCGGCTGAAGTGTGCCTGG
>CAZSXU010000005.1:0-14965 GCA_964610505.1 uncultured bacterium
ACAATCCAAAGAATCCTTTACTTGGACGTGCCAGAGACGTAGACTCTCGAGCCAAGGAGTGAGCATCATGGTACACTTGGTCGAAGAGAAGAGCGACGAGATCGCGCGCCTCTGCGCGCGCTACAGTGTCAAACGTCTCGAACTGTTCGGTTCGGCCGCCGGGATCGATTTCGACCCGCAGAAGAGCGATATCGACTTCCTGGTGGAGTTCCTTCCCCTACACTCTGGGGAGCACGCCGACGCGTACTTCGGCTTGCTCGAAGCGCTTCAGGAGCTGCTCGGGCGATCAGTCGACCTTGTCATGCTAAACGCCGTCAAGAATCCTTACTTCCTTGAGGCAATTGTGAAGAACAGGACGGTACTCTATGCGGCTTGAAGCCAAGAAGTATCTGGAGGACATGAGACAAGCGGCGGCTCACATCCGAGAGTTCACGGGAGGCAAGACTTGGGAAGACTACAAGGCAGATGCGCTGCTTCGGGCCGGCGTGGAGCGGCAGTTCGAAATCATCGGCGAGGCCTTGCAGCAGCTCAACAAGATCGAAACCGGCCTGGTGTCCACGATCGCCGACTCCAAGCGGATCATCGCCTTTCGCAATATCCTCATCCACGGCTACGCGGTTGTGGACGACCACGTCGTGTGGGACGTGGTGCAGCAGAACCTGCGTGCACTCCACCGGCAGGTGGAAGAGCTGCTTGGGCATGAGGACAAGTCAACCTAGGCCGCCGTTTCCAGGAAGATCTCCACGACACTCGCTATAGTAACGGAATCAGGCCCGTTTCGGCCTCTCTTCGTCATTGTAACGAAGGGGGTTCTGTCTCAAGAGGACTCTTCGCGGGGTTGCATTCCGAGATCCTTGGCAGTGCCCTACTCCTCAGCTTCTCCCGACTCAATGATCCTGCAGGGCGTACTTCAGCCGCTTCTTCGGGTCGCCGAACGTGACTTCCTTTGGCTTGAAATCATCCGGGTCGAAGGATCCGCCGATCCACTCCAGCATGCTCGCATGTTCCTCATGTTCCGGGTCGGAGATGGCCTTCAGGAATTCCTCATAGCCCCATGGACCACCACAGTCCTCGGGCGGGCACCTCCGCCGCCCAGCGATGCAGCGCGGAGAGTGTATCTGCTCGTCGCGGGGCAGCGTCTTCTCCAGCAGTATCGTGTGCTCCCAACCGTCACCAAAATCGTACGCGTACTCTGCCTTTGGGTTTGTTGATGTGAAGAGCCGAGCAATCGGGACCTCCCACCCCAGCAGCGTCTCCCGTCCCGACGGGAACTCCTCGTCCGCAATACCTATGCGCTCTATATAACGCTTCCGAAAATTGAAGATCTCGAACACATGCAGATGAGTATCCGTCCACCCCATCGAGTCCTGGATCGCCACATGAAGATCCCAGAACGTGTAGTCACCAGGTACCTGAATCCGGCGCCAAACAGGTGGCTTCGTGTTCTTCAGGATGATCTTGAACTGAAATATCCTGCTTGAGCTGCCTGCCATCGTGTTCCCCCGTGTCGATGGCCCACGAACTGGAGCACCTCGAGGCTACCGCATCGCTCCGCTGATCGCAAGGGGCAACATGCAGAGAACAGCGCCGCCCATTGAGTGGGAGATCATCGAATACGCCACGAGACACCATCTTTGGACAATCGGCGCGCAGAGGGCACCCACGTGCCAGGGCAACAACACGCCTTAATCTCGGATCACCGAGACGGCAACAACTGCCATTCAATGCCCGTGACGTCACCAGCGTCCTCGATCACAATGGAACGCGCTGAATCGGCGCTGGCCGTCCCGGGGTACCACGTGAGTCTGACGCAATGGCTCCAGGTCCCGGCACCGATCTTGATCTCACCGTCGGGAAGGCCGTCCATAATGAAATGCCCGCTCGAATCGACGGCCCAGAAACCGCACGGACACCACTGCGGAAATCCCGGGACACTGGCGTCCAACATGGAGGGAGCCCCCTGCCCACCGGCCCGCAGGACGCGGCCGTGGATAGAACCTCCCTTCTCCAGGGTGAAGCTGATATCGACCTTCTCCCCTTCGGAGGAGATCACCACCGGCGTTGCTTCCTCGAAGCTCGAAGCCCGGTCATACCATTGAGGTCTCCAACCCTGCGCGGCCTCCGGGGTGATGTTGAGGAAGTACGAGCCCGGAGCCAGATTGCAGATCGGTTGCTTGCGAGAATGGTGTACGACACTCCTGGAGATGCAATGTCCCGTGGAATCGTGAACCATGATGGTGGCCCGGACTGAATCCGGAGCGCGGACGCCCTTGAGCTCATAGGAGACGGCGCTGACCCCGACGTGATCCGCCCACACCGTCTTCCCCGGCCCGACCTCGAACACGGCCGCGTCTTCGAAACACGTACCCCCGTACCAACGCACGGCCCCCATGGTGGATATCGCCAGCCGCACTCGGGACGGCGTGAAGAAGGATATGCAGTACTCTCCCAGTGAATCCACCTTCGAGGACGCCTGACGGCCTAACATGACCCGCCGAGGTACGCCTTCCAGATTGGCTTGGGCCCAGAGATGATTCCTCCTGGCAAGCTCGAGGTTTCCGTAGACCCGCCCACGAAGAGTCCCCGGTTCAGGCAACGACACTGTGCGCCCTGTCGTCTCATCCGGCAAGATGATGATGGAATCCGCTTCAGAATAATGGGCGGTCCGGCTCATCCACAGCCTGCTCACACCCCGATGAGCGAATAGAAACACTGTCAGCCTGATGAGGTAGGCGTCTGGGACAATCCCTTCGACCAGGATCCTCGATTCAGTGGTGAGCTCAGTCCGGACCACTGAATGCCTAGGTTCGTCGATGTCGCGATAGAACTCGGCATACCAAGTGAATCGTCCTTCAAGCTGTGGCGACGCTTGAAGCGTCAGATCCACTCTACCCAGTGAGAAATCGACCTGCTGAGGCTCGTCGCCCGGGATGACTTCGAGAACCCTGGGATCACTGAGACCGTAGGACAGACCGCCTTCCGACTGCCACGTGTCGTAGTCTGCCAAACTGCAGGGATCCGCGCTGAGCCAATACCGCCCGGCCGGAAGGTGCAAGGTGAACCACCCGTCGGCATTCGTCCTCGTGCGCAGCTGGTCCATCGGAATACGGATCCTCTGCCTCCACGGCTCCGGCGGAATCCCACTTCGCAGATCTCCGTAGACCAGAACGTCCTTCATCGGGCGACCACCCGAAGTCACCCGCCCCGTGATGATGCCGCAATCCGTCGACCCGCACACCCTCTTGGGCTCTCTACACCCGGACGAAGACAGAGCGATGGAAACGAGGACCCAATAGATGCCTATTCTAAGCAGTCGAGGGCGCATAACAGCAATCCCCGGATGAGCGGGAGTGGCAGTCCGTGCATCAAGACTATGCCCCCGGATGAAGCAAGCGTCAAGGGTCAGGACGGGTCCATATGGCAAATGCGGGACAGAGGGGCTGTTGAAGAAGTCATCTTTGCCGTCCAAGGGTCCGTCAACACGGTCCGCCGTACCCCGACGGATCGTGTTGACGGATCGCGTCCGGAGCGCGGGGGTTTTTCAACAGGCCCACAGACCCGGATTCCCGCGGTCGAGGACTACTTGCGTGGAGAGCGGATGACTATGCGGTCGGGTCCAGAACGCGTCCGAGAAAGAGGATCGCTCCCGTTTCCCGGTCACGAATGAGGAACAGGAACGGGCGATCCACCCGGAGAGCCACCATGGGGGGACTGGACGTTGCCTCCCCCATAACGATAGCCGTCGCCGCCGCGGCTTCAACACCCCTCTCGTCCACGCCGACGAAGGTCTTGTGGAACACGTTTTTGATGTAAACGTTGTAACCTGGCGGGAGCTGGGAGAGGTCCACCATCCCGCCGAAGTCAGCCCCAAACGGCTCGAAGGGAACTGTCATCCCCATTCTCTGGAGCGTGCTCTTCAAGCTGAAGTCCGACTCGAACGAGAACTTGGGAAGGGTCAAAACGACCTTCCGGTCTAACTCGAAGCCAGCCAGGATCTCGTCGAGCCGCTCGACATCGAGATCCGTCTCAAAACGAGTGAACAGTCCGGGACCGGGGAGGATGATGACCATCGCCAGTTCCTCTCCCCGGCATGGCAGCTCCACCGCCTGGCAGTCGGCGTCCGCATAGTGAGGGTGCCACTCGTCCTGGTTCATCATGGCCACGGTGACTTCGCCGCCATCGAGGAGGTAGAACAAGCTGTCGGCGGTCAAGGATTCATGGAATGGAAGTGCCCAAGGGGCTTTGAGATAAAGAGCGTTAGTCAGAACCGCAACGGTTGAGGAATCTACGGATCCCGCCGGGAGCAGGTCTTTGATCCTTTCCCGGGTCCGATTCTCGACCCAAAGATTGATCGTTTCTCTCGCTTCCTCCCACGCGTGCAGGAAATCAACGGCGTAGACCCCGCATCCGTAGTTGAGTGCCAGAAGGTCCAGGTACTCTTCGATGAAGGGGTACTCTATCCGAGCCCACAGACTATTCGCGGTGAAAAGCTCGACAGGTCCCTGTTCTTCCCCCTCCACAACGCCGGGGGGCAGGTTCCTTTCCTGGAGGGCAAGATCCAGAGCGTTGAACGCCGTGTGGAGATCGTCCTGAGGCAAAACGAACCGCAGAGCCTCGGCGATTTGCTCGTCGGTCTCTCCGCGAGCGCCTCCGTACACCATGCCGAAGGTCATCCGGATGCTGAGCGGCGAGATGAGGTAGTTGCCCTCCTCTTCTTCTGTCAGCGTGTGGTAGAGATTGAGTGCGAACTCGTGGTTGCCTCGGACGAGTTGTTCGAGATCGGACATGTCCGGAGCAGGATCCCGGTCCAGGTCGGAGCTATAGACAGGGGGGCCGGAGTCGTCATCGGGCCCCGTCGTGTCCGACGAGCCCCCACAACCGGCGGCGAGGAGAGCCGCGAGTAGAATGCCGAGACATAGAAGGCAAGATCTAGTCATGTGCCGGGACATGACGTCCTCCGTCGGTGGGGGATAAGGGGAGCAATGTACCTGTCCTCGGACGAATCGGAGAGTCGGATGATGTTTCGCCCATCCGCGTTTAGTCTACCGTCCAGATCCACTGTCGTCAAGGGGCAAAGCCCGATCCCCAGAATTGCGGCCAAGAAGGGCTTCAGAGGGCTTCAGGGGACGTAGTTGGCTTCAGTAGCTTATTGGGGCAACTGACGCGAATCGATAGCGCCGGATCACGCCCGCTACGGCGTGGACACCCGATGCGAGTGAGCGTCTACCTCAAGACAAAGGGCGGAATAAGCTAACAAAGCTAACTACGTCCCGGAAAGTCGTCGAGAAGGGCGTTGGCTGCCAGTGTGCTTTGAGTGTGTCAACGCTCTTCGACGTGTCCACGCAGCTGATCTTCCGACGCTCTCGGAACGCTCCGGTAGAGGATTTTGACCTTGCCTAGCCGTCGCTCCGAGGTACAATCACCGTAAGATCCATGCAGCCACGATCATGCTCCGAGCGGATCCAGGCCGGAGATCAACGGCCGCAGCCACCAGCCTGCGAGGACCCCATGATCGGCAAGACCATTTCCCACTATCGTATCCTCTCCAAACTCGGCGAAGGCGGCATGGGGGTCGTCTACAAGGCCGAGGACACCAAGCTCAAGCGCACCGTCGCCCTTAAGTTCCTCCCTCCTGAGCTGACCCGGGATCCGGAGCTCAAAAACCGCCTCGTGCACGAAGCGCAAGCGGCTGCTGCGCTCGATCACCCCAACATCTGCACCGTCTATGAAATCGGCAGGACCGAAGAGCATACTTTCATCGCGATGGCCTACGTAGAAGGTCAGAGCTTGAAGGACAAGATCCGTTCCGGTCCTCTGAAACTGGACGAAGCGATCGACATCGCCGTCCAGATCGCCGAGGGACTGGAGGCCGCTCATAAGAAGGACATCGTCCACCGCGACATCAAGCCCGCCAACATCATGATCACACCAAAGGGCCAGGCGAAGGTCATGGACTTCGGTCTGGCCAAGTCACCTGGCCGGACAAGACTCACCAAGACTCACACGACGCTCGGGACCGTAGCCTACATCTCTCCCGAGCAGGCCCGAGGGGAAGAAGTTGACCATCGCATAGACATCTGGTCCCTGGGCGTTGTCCTCTACGAGATGGTGACCGGACAGCCGCCTTTCAAGGGTGACTACGAGCAGGCCCTGGTGTACCTGATCCTGAACGAGGAACCACCGGCTCTCTCCACTCTGCGACCTGAGCTGCCGGCCACCTTGACGCGAGTCGTAGCAAAGGCGCTGGCCAAGGATCCTAAGGAGCGCTACCAAAATATGGCGGAGTTACTGGCGGATCTAAAGTCCTCTCGGCGGGGTAAGGCAACCGCGACGGTGGCCGAGGTCGCGCCCGCGGCCAACTCGGTGCCGTGCATAGCTGTCTTGCCGTTCGTGAACATGAGCGCCGATCCGGAGCAGGAATACTTCTGCGATGGTATGGCAGAGGAGATCATCAACGCGCTGACGAAAGTCGAAGGGCTTCGCGTTGTCGCGAGGACTTCAGCCTTCTTCTTCAAAGGCAAGACCCAGGACGTGCGTGAGATCGGAAGAAAGCTCAATGTCAGCACGGTTTTGGAGGGCAGCGTCCGCAAGGTGGCCAATCAGCTACGCATCACGGCCCAGCTCATCAACGTTGACGACGGCTACCACATCTGGTCGGAACGCTACGACCGGCAATTGGAAGACGTGTTCGCCATACAAGACGAGATTTCCCAGGCCATTGTTGACGCGCTGAAAGTGAAACTTATTCGCAAGCGTGTAGCTGCAAGTGAGAAACGCCGTACCCATGATTTCGACGCCTACAATCTGTATCTGAAAGGTCGCTTTCTTTGGAGCGGGAGGACTGAGCCGGGGTTCAAGAAGGGTTTGGACTATTTTGAGAAGGCAGCAGCAAAGGACCCTTCCTATGCTCAAGCCTTCGCCGGCATCTCCGACGTATACAACATGCTCGGCTGTTACTGCGTGCTCCCGCCGAGAGAGGCGTTTCCTAGGGCCCGGAAAGCGGTGGACAAGGCGATCGAACTGGACGAAACCCTTGCTGAAGGCTTCACCTCTCGAGGCTTCACCAAGATGGTATACGAATGGGATTGGCGCAGCTCAGAACAGGACTTTAAGCGAGCACTTGAGCTGAATCCGGCATACCCGACAGCGCATCACTGGTACGGTGAATACCTCATGTTTATGGGGCGATTGAAGGAGGCACATGAACACGGACTACATGCTCTCGAGTGCGATCCCGTATCACCCATCCTGTATGGATACCTGGGCTGGGTACATTACTTCATGAAGGATTTTGAGAAGGCGATCAAGGAGTGCAAGAAAGCTCTGGAACTCGATCCGAATCTGGACTTGGCACACCTCCTTCTAGGGCTGACATTTACTCTCATTGGGTTGCATAAGGAGGCATTCAACGAGCTGGAGAAGGCAAGGGTTCATTTCGGTACAGGCGGTCTTTTTCGGATGGGCCAGGGATTCGCCCATGCAGCGGCTGGAAGAGAGGATCAAGCGAAGAAGGTGCTCGAGGAGCTCCCATCCATATCAGAACACAGTTATGCATCTTCCTACTACGCGGCAGCTCTTTTCGAAGCACTGGAGGACAGGGATCGTGCCTTCCAGTGGCTTGAGAGAGCCGTCCAGGAGCGGGACTTCTGGCTCATGTGCTTGAACGCGGACCCAATAATGGAGGACTTGAGGACCGATTCCAGATACCCTGCCCTTCGAGAGAAGATATTCCCGGAAGAATGATAGGCCAGATCATGTCCGACTACCCAATCCTCGAGAAGCTCGGCGTAGGCGGAGTGGGCTCCCTCCCCTTACTGTCATAGTTCTGTCATAGGTCTGTGTCTTCCGATCGTGAAATGGAGTGAAATGCAGTGAGACACAGTGAAATGCAAAAACGCGGCTAACTGGCGGTCTCAGAAAGGGTTAGATTGTAAGTGGTTGTGTGGTTTGAGGTTAGCCGGACAGGTCGAAAACGATAACTCCCTGCTTAAAGGGCAGGTGCTCGAATGCGGCCCCGGGTTCGTCTAAGGATGAGCGGCCGCCGACGGAGCAGGACAGGCTTCGACAGGCTGAACGGGAGAATTGCCGGCGTCCTGGAGATTCTTCAACTGCCCCCACGTCCCGCGAAGCTCCTTGATTCTCACGATGCACGAGCGTATCGTTGCACCGTCGGGGCCTTCTCGCAATTCCCTCATTTCAAAGCGGCAAGGAGTCCACACCATGTCCGCTGCAATGCCCACTCTCATTGTTGGCCTTCTGGTTCTGGGCCTGGTCCCGGCCGCCGCCGAGGATCACTTCCAGGTCACCTCCCTGGCCCCCGACCTGCTGATGCTCAGCACTGATCAGGGCAGCTATTCCACCAATTCCCTGGTCTTCACCGGGGAGGACGGTCTCTTGCTGGTCGACACGCACAGCAGCCAAGACACCGAGGCCTTCAAGGACTTTGTGGGCGGGCTGGGGCTTGGCCCCCCGAAGTACATCATCAATACCCACCGCCACGTGGAGCACATCGCCGGCAATGCCCTCTTCGGCCCGGATCCCATCATCGTGGCCCACCGTCTTTTCCCCGGCAAGCTGCGGAGCGGGACCTTCCTGTTCAGCGAGTATCCCCCCGAGGCCTTTCCCGACATCACCTTCGCCGACTCCCTGGAAATCAGCTTCAACGGTGAGATTGTTCGCCTGGTCAACATCGGCGGCAGTCACGATGACAACGAGATTATGGTGCACTTCACCCGGCACGGAATCGCCCACATCAGTTCAGTGGTCAACGGCTTCAACTTCCCGTCGGTCGACAGTGACGGCGACGTGCTCGGGTTCGAGCCCCAAGTCCGCCGCATTATGACCCTGCTGCCCCGGGATATACGCCTGATTTCCGGGCACAACGGCAGGGCCTCGGGCTTCGACTTTGTCGGCAAGTGGGACCAGCTGCCGGCCTACGCGGACATGATGAAATCCACAATTGCCATCGTCCGAAAGGGCCTGTCCCAAGGGAAGACGATGGAGGACATGCAGGCCGCCGGAGTCCTGGATGACTACCAGCAGTACGCCGGCAGCTACGTCGGAACTGATGAGTGGATCAAGTACGTTGTGAAGGCTCTGACACGCTCCCAGGAGACCAAGAAGGACATCTGTCAGCCTGTTTTCCAGACTTGGAAGAAGGACGGAGCTCGGGCGGCAGTGGACCTCTACCGGCAGCTGGAAGAGACCCGGGGGCAGCAATACGACTTCCACGAGATTACCCTGCTCGGCATCGGTTCGAAGCTCTACTCTCGCGGGTTGTACGAAGACGCCTGCGAGTTCCTGCTCGGCTGTATCGACCTCTATCCCGGGGCCGAATACGCCTACTACACCCATTACCTGACCGCCGACTGCTTCCAAGAGCTGGATCGCCCCAAAAAGGCCATCGAGCACTGCCGCGAATCGTTGCGGATCAATCCCGATTTTGCGGCCGCTGCCAGCTTGCTGGAGGAGCTTTCAGGGGAACCTGAGGAGAAGTAAACCGGATCCGTGGGATCGTCCCGAACCAAGCTGCGCAGGCGCCGCCCCCGGTCGACCACGAGACTATCGAACGGGTCCCCCAGCTTGCAGCTTGGAGGAATGCGGGACAGAGCCTTAATCCAGGTACGTGCATGCCCTACAAGGCATGTCATTCATCCTGGTTCGAGGCTCGTTTTCCTTTACAGGCTTGATCCGGCTGGTGGGGAACCCGAAAGGCGATGGGTCAGTCCGGATGAGGAAATCCGCACATGGGAAACCCCGCAGTCCGAAGACAGTCAAGCAGATTTGCGAATAAGGGCTCTGTCCCTTAACGTCTCGTGTAGTCTGAGGTCGGCCAAATGGCCTGGACAGTATGTGAAGACAACGGCTCCCGCCGGCTACAGATTCGCCCGGCGGGAGCCGTTTGCGTTTGAGGTCCGTGGTTGTGGCAACGGCGGATGCGACTCTCTACTTGAGAAGAAGCATCTTCCTGCTCGCGCTCTTGTCCTCCAATGTCAGTCGGTAGAAGTAGATTCCTGTGGGGACCTCTCGGCCCCTGTCATCCCGGCCCTGCCAGGTGGCGAGATGCCGACCGCCGGGCTGCCAGCCATCCACCAGCCTGCGGACGAGACGACCCCTCACGTCGAAGATCTGAAGCCTCACGTGGCCGCCTCCTCCCGGAATGCTGTACTGGATGGTCGTGACCGGATTGAAGGGATTCGGCACGTTCTGAAGCAAGTCGAAGCCCTGGGGAGCTTCACTGCTCCCGCCAGGAACGGCTGTTGTCACATCTCCTATGAGCTCGAATGCCAGGTCGATGGATTCGCCGGGCCACGGGTGCTCCCATGGATAGCGGAGCTCATTCCACAGTCCGCTGTAGGGCTCCGATCCCTGCACCCAGACGGCATCGTCGTTCCAGTGAACCCGGGACGTCTTCCATCCGAAGTCGGCCAGATCATCGTAGGGTGCGGCTTGCACGTCCAGCCAGTAGACCACCGGCGTCCCGGCTGTGCCTGCCTGGTAGAAAGCGTCCTCTGGATCAATCTGGAATCGGTAGACCCAGCACGTCGAATCCACCGGGAATCCATATTCGGAGGGCGGCTTGAGCCAGCCCTCTAGGATGCTGTCCGCCCACACAAACGACCGGAACTCACCCGGACTGAAGGTACGGTACCAGAGAACCTCACCCGGCATGCTGTAGCCCGTCGAGCTCTCTGAATCCGGGATGTCCTCGTGGAAGCTCAGCGTGAAGTCCACGGCGTCCTGATCCCAGCCGAACGGCAGGTGGTCGTACATCCACGACCCCCAGATGTTGATCTCTGTGATCAGGCCGGATTCCGTGCACTCGAAGTCATCGGCCAGCAGGTAGGGTTCCGAGACGAGAACATCGATCCCGGTGGTTTCGAGATCCGGAGGCTGGAACCACTTGGACGTCACGTCTCCTTCGATGTAGACTTCATAGTCCTCGACCTCGCCGTCAGCAGCCTCGCGCCAGGAGGGCAACCCCTGCTCGGTACTGATCCGGAATCGAGCGAAGGTCTTACCCACCACGGCGTCGAAGGGCGTGGAGACGAAGACGATGTAGCCCCCGTCCGCGAAGTAGCCGTCGATGACCCTCTCGTCCAACTCCCAGCTCCCGCTGCCGTCGAAGTCGATCCAACCCCGTACGTAGCCGCCACCTCCGCTCACCTGCAAAAGGACATTGGAGGTCTGACCCCGCCGCAGCACCCCTACGCTGACGCCGTCCTCATCGTCATTCCCATCGTCGTCGTCCCCGGTCGCAGTCCAGTTGGGTTGGCCGTCGATCTCCACGTCACGATTGTCGGGGTCCCACCCCAGCCAGGGGCCGGCAATCACGTGGCGCGCCCCGTTGTGAGCCAGCAACGTTCGGTACCCATCGAATTCCTCCAGGGTATCGGGCGCGTCGCCGTAGTCCAACTCCCCGGGGTGTTCACTCAAGAGGAAGACCCGGTAGTCTTCTACCTCGCCATCCTCCGCCCGTCCGATCGAGGAGAGAGCGCCCGCACTGTTGATGCGGAAGCGGGCATAACTCCTCCGCGTGACCGATGCGGCCGGCGGGATGACGATGATGTCGTGTGTCCCGTCGTCCAGCCAGCCCGCGTGGATCAAATCGGCGGAATCCCAGTCGTAGTCGCGATCGAAATCGATCCAACCGACCACCACGCCTCCGCCCCCACCCACGCTTACCTTGAGCGTACAGGGCTCACCGATGATCAGAGGCGGGATCGACACACCATCCTCGTCATCTCTTTCGTTATCGTCATCGCCGCTTGCGAAGATGTCCGGCTGCCCATCCGGTTCCGCGTCACGGGTGTCGACGCTGCCCCCCAGCCATGGCCCGAGGATCACATGGTGGGCCCCGCTGTTGGCAAGGAGCGTCGGGTAGGTCATTGTCGTGTCGTCCGGGGCATCGCCGTAGTCGATGCCGTCGGGCCGGCCTTGCGAGGTGATCACGAAGGCCAGATCGATGGACTGCCCCCCCATCGGGTGCACCGGCGGGTAGATCAGCTCGTACCAGTCTCCAAGGAACGGTACCTGACCCAGTCCCCACACGGCGTCGTCGTTCCAGTGATCCAGAGAGGTCTTCCACCCGAACCAGGCCTGTGGATCGTTCGGCAGGGCCTGCACGCTCAGCCAGTACACCCTGGGAGTGTTCGGCGTGCCGTCCTGCCAGAAGGCCTCATTGTCATCCATATAGAAGTTGTACTGCCAGCAGGTGGTATCCGCCGGGCTCCAGTACTCGTTCGCAGGGTTCATCCAGCCCTCGTCGAGGCCGGTTTCCCATTTTCGAACCGTGAAGCGCCCCGGGCCAAAGGTGGCTTGCCAGAGTACGTTCCCCGGCATGCTGTAGCCCGTCGCGCTCTCCGAATCAGGAATGTCCTCGTGAATGGCCAGATCGAAGGTCACAGCTCCGGGGAACTCTCCGCCCGGCAGGTAGTCGTCGAGCCAGGATCCCCAGATATGGATGTCCCGGATGAACCCTGTCTCTGTACACTCGAAGTCATCCGCCAACACGAACGGTTCAAACTGCGTGTAGGTGGCATTGATGTCAACCCCGGTCGTGTCCAGATCCGGAAGTTGGCACCACTTGCAGGAATCCCCTAGGTCCCAGTGGGCCATCGCGCATGTGGCGTGTGCGAGTAGTGTGATGGCAACCAGCAGTACGAGCTTCTTAGCCATCGTTCGACCTCCTCAGGCGTTGGAATTCGACCAACCCCGTCCAGATTTGCTCTCATTCCGGATGGGCGGAAGCAGTAATGCTGCAGCGGTTCACACAGGAAACTCCAGATATCATAGGCTGCTCCCTTCCGGTTGGACAAGTACCCAATGGAGGTATGGCGGGCCTGAAGCGGGGTGCTGGACCTCCCCGTCTGGCGACCTACATGTGAGGATGAAGTATATCAGAAACACTGAAAAACCGCAAGCACTAGCATTTGATTGTCACGATTTAGCTATACCTTGTGCCTTGAATCTGTCGCACGGAATAAACTAGAGCGAGACACTGCGAAACAAAAACGCGGATAACTCGTGGGTTCAAAAGGGGTTAGATTGTAACTTGGTATTTGGTTTGAGGTTAGCCGGATGGGTCGAAAACGATGATTCCCTTCTTAGAAGGCAGGTGCTCGAATTCGCTTGCCGGGTCGAAGAGCGTGCCTTGCGAATTCACTCCATTGTCGATTGTCTATTTTCGTGGTTTGGATCTCGTGCTGAAGGGGTCCGGTTAGTCGCCGCCCTCCCCACCCCTCTCCCGGGGCAGGTGAAGTTGCCACCATTCCCGTGCGCGGGAGGAGGTCCAGACATCACCGAGTTCAATCCCCGCCAGCATTTCGGAGAGTCGCAGCGCGGATTGCGGTCGGTCCTCGGGCCGCTTTTCGAGACACGAGAGCACGATTCTCTCGAGTTCAGGCTCGACCGGCAGCTCTGTCCGGGTGGACGGCGGTTCCGGTTTCGATTTCACGTGCTCGATCATCAGATCCATGGTTGTCTCCGCCTCGAAGACGATTTGTCCAGTCAGCAGCCAGTATGCCGTGCACCCCAGCGAATAGATGTCGGCCCGAACATCGAACTCGCCTCCTCCCCGTACCATCTCGGGAGCCATAAACGCCGGAGTGCCAACAACCGAGTGCTCCATCGTCAGCGCCGCCTCAGGCTCCGACGATCCCCGCGTGGACCTCACCATACCGAAATCCAGGACCTTCACAAAGTCGAAGTCCAATCCCTTGCGACAGGCGAAGATGTTGGCCGGTTTGATATCCCTGTGGATAAGGCCCTGGGCGTGAGCATCGGCCAGGGAATGGCACGCCTGGCGCAATAGGTGAACGACTCGCTCGGAGGGGAGGGGGCCATACTCCTTGACCATCGAACTCAGATCCAGTCCGTCCAGGAGCTCCATCACGTAGTAGAAGATGCCCTCCTCGGTGATGCCGAAGTCGTAGAGTTCGATGGTATGGGGGGACGCCAGTGCGGCCGTTCCCTGGGCTTCTCTCTCGAACCGCCGGAGGATCCGACGGGCCTCTGCCTCATTCACCTTGAGAACCTCCGGACGAATGATCTTGACGGCCGCCTCGCGCGCGAGCAGGCGGTGGCCGGCCTGCCACACCTCCCCCATCGCTCCCCGCCCTAGAAGCTCATTGAGCTGGTAGCTGCCCATCCGGCGCGCCTTGACCACGTCCACGTTCAGCCCGTGCACGACCCTGGACCCGAACACCGCAAGAGCCACGGCAATCCCCGGGCTGATGCACGCGCCCACGTATCCCATCGCATCCGTGGGCGCCAACCGCGAAAGATCCAGGAAGATCGTCCCCAGGGGAGCCATTGCCGCCGCCGAGAGTGCTGTGATCAGCGTCCGGATGGGAGGGCTAGGAACGATAAGAGGATAGGCGATGATGATGCCACTGGCCCACGTGATGTGCGGCGCGTAGCCGAAGCTCGAATACGTGTACCATGGAACGCCGACGGAAATGATCAGGCAGAATATGACTTCATAAAACAGACCCGCGTTCAGCACGAAAGTGTGACTGAACCTCTTGACTCGGGCAAGCAGGAAGAGAACAAGCGAACTACCCGACAGGGCAAAGCAGACGGCTCGAATGATCTGGAAGTTGGCCAGTTCGTCCGGCTCGTCCATCAGGAGTTCCATGGCGCCGAGGGCTGCCAGAAACAACACTGCCATCAGGAGCGCCAGACGCACCACACGACCACGGGCCTTCTCAAGAAGATCCGGCGGCAAGCCGAAGCTTCGGCTCCGGCCCAGACCTCCGGTGGAAATCGGGGACGGCTCGCGCAGAATCTCGACGGGTCCTTCCATCCTCACGTCCTCTGCAGACTTTCGCTAGGCAATCCTGCCATCGCCTTGTTCGCGCACACCTTGTTCGCTTTCCGCACTTGACGCCCACCGCCACAAAGCCAGCAGAATCAGCGCGGAAATGAAGCACCCCATCACAGTTCCATATAGAGAATTCGGGAC
>CAZSXU010000005.1:15065-133981 GCA_964610505.1 uncultured bacterium
GAGAATTCGGGACAGACCCGAATTCCCACGCCCTGAAGCGTCAGCTGCACTCGCTAGCTGCAGCCCGTCCAGATCTCATTGACTGCCGCGATCCCGCGCCCGGAACGCCGCCCAGAGCAGAAGCGTACCCCCGACTGCGAAAGCCACCGCGGGGATGACGTTGAGGGCTACTGGCCCCTGCGCAACAACTCGCCAGGCGTTGATCGCCGCTACGATCCAGAAAAGAACACACGCCACCAAAATCCAGACCCAGGAGGATTGCCGAGCCATGTCGTTTTCCTCGTTTGTCATCCTGCCTAGCCCCAACTATGCACATCTTCCTCTACAGTAGATCTTCAACATGGCTGACGCGCAGGATAACACGCCTGGATGTCCGCCGCAAGAGCACACGCAGGCCCGCTTCCATCAGCCGGCTCCTCAACCAGCCCGTTTGGGAATCGCGTGCGCGCACCTATGCAATTGGAGGTTCGCCACCGCATCGTGAGTCGGGCGGCAAGGTTGTACGAAAAGACAACGGCTTAGCCCTTGAAATGTGGCATTGCAGGATCCGACCCCACGCCTACCTGAAACAATACGCCTCGGTTGGGCGTCTGCCAAGGATGGTACGGGATATTCGAAACATGGGTCGAAGTGAGCAAGGCCGGAAAACTCTCCCGGTTCGCGATCCGTCATTCCCTCAGATCTAGGGAGGCCACAAATGGGTAGGATCATGAACAAGCCATTCGTTCTCCTATGCCTTGCCCTGTGTTTCCACTGCTTTTTCTGTTGCCCTGCAATCGGCCAGGTAGAGGAGGAGTCTCCTCCGAAGACATTCACTGTAGTGACCGAAGTCTGGAGGACTCCATTCAAACACCAGTATAGATCAAACGCGTGCTGGTCGTTCAGCACCGCTTTGTTCCTCGAATCTGAAACCCACCGCCTAGGGAAGGGTGAGTTCGAGCTGTCACAGATGTTCATCGCGTACTACGCGTTCTTGGAGAAAGCCCAAGTCTATGCTCGCATGCACGGGGAAGGCGTTTTCCACGCCGGGGGGGTGGCGCACGATGCGGTGTACATCGTGAAGAAATACGGCGTCGTACCGTTGCGGGACTACAGCGGCCAGCTGGAGGCAGAACAGAATCACAGGGAAATGCAGAAGATCCTCAAGGGAATCATGGATTCGGTGATTGAGCTCGGTGAGAACGGCAACCTGTCCAGTTCGTGGATCGACGGTGAGCTCCACAGCAGATGGCTCGATGATGTGCGAGACGTCCTGGACAACCATATGGGTCCGGTTCCGGAGACGATCGAATACAACGGTCGCGTGATGACGCCCAAACAGTTTGCGGGCGAGGTCCTGGCGCTCCCGTATGATGACTACATCGAAGTGACATCCTACTCTTTCTTGCCATTCTACAGCAGCGGTGCGCTGACGATCGCCGACAACTGGCTTCGGTACGATGGGTTCTACAATGTGACCATCGATGACTACATTCGAATCCTCGACTATGCGTTCGAGAACGGATTCTCCGTCGTCTTCGATATTCACGTCACGAGAGAGCTCTACGCAAGTCACCAAGGCTATGCGGGGATCGATCCCGACCTCGAGGAGGATATCATTGATCAGGACGCGCGTGACACGATGCTCGAAGACTGGAGCACCTTCGACCAGCATCTCGTTCACGGCGTCGGCATCGCGAGGGACAACGACGGAGAGAGATTCTACATGACAAAGGACTCGGTCGATGAGGAGGGTAAGTACAGACCTATCGACTACCTGTCCGAGAACTTCGTGCGCGCGAAGGCGCTCTTCTTCATGATTCACAAGGATGGTCTTCCAAAGGACATTCGAAGAAAGCTCGGCGTCTAATGCCGAAATCTGCAGCACCCGACGAGCACCGTGGGACAGCAAGGTGACAGGGCCCGGAGCGACGTGCGACGGGGGTCTTGGCGACATCCTCCGAAACCTGTGCCTCCCCCTGGCCCCCAACACCCCCACATTTTCCGTCGGCCGTCCCCAAGCCCCTCTCGTCGCAGGATCCGCTGCTAATACTGCCGGGAATACTGCCGGAGACAGTCGGCCCCCATCAAGATGACGGTATGTCCTGTGCATCGTGCGGGCCTTTTTCAACAGCCCCACAGACTACTCATTTCCCGAATGACTTGCGCGACTTGCGGTTGCACCACTTTCTCTAATGAGTAGTCTGTCCCGCTTTAGTCGTCCCGCTTTTGTCCCGACTTAGCCCTCGCGGGCGCGGGAAACAGCTGGATCGGTCTCGGGGAACAAGTCACACTTTTTCCGTTACATCTCGCCCGCTTGCATGTACTATGAGAGCCGATAAGTTTCCGCGCCCGGGAACGGCAATGGCTCACCGACTCTCCGGTGGTTCTGGCGAGGGACATCTGCTGAGGATCTGTATGGACACGACGCCCGAAGTACCAACCACAGACAAGGACTCTGATCAGTCGCGAGGCTGGGATTTCAATCTCCGGGTCTCACCCGACCGCATGGCAGTCCTTCTCGACTGTGACACATCGTCCGTCGACCTGAAAGAACTGGGGGAAGCGATCCGGGAGCGGATGTTGAGCATGGGGATCGCCGAACCTCCGGACGGCGAGCGACTGCTGCAACTGCTGACGGCCGCTGCCGGGAAAGACCCGAAAATAAGAGAACTGGGGCTGGCCGAGGGGCTGACGCCGGTTCAGCCGGTAGACGGCAGGATCGAGTGGGCGCGCGACTTCTTCAACCCCGGTTTCGTTGTGGACGAGGAGACCGGCAGGATCGACTACAAGCAGCGGGCGGCAATGACCTCCGTAATGGAAGGGCAACTGCTGGCCCGCTCTATTCCCCCCACGGAAGGGAGGGAAGGCCTTGATGTGCTGGGCAAACCGGTCAGGACCGCGAAACCGCGCCGTCCTCGGATCCGTGAGGGGAAGAACGTTCGTCACGACAAAGAGGAGTCCGCCTACTACGCCGCCGCGAGCGGGCGAATCCGCTGGGTCGACGGGGTCCTCTCGGTGGACGACGTCTACCAGGTAGGCGGCAATGTCGGCCCCACTACGGGTCACATCCTGCATCCCGGGGCGGTCGTGGTAGCAGGCGACGTCCAGGAGGGGTACAACATCGAGTCTCTGGGCGACATCGAGGTTCGGGGCCTCGTCGAGGCGGCGCAGCTCCGAACCAGCGGGAACCTCATGGTGCGCGGTGGCATGATCGGGGCGGAGGGACAATGCATCGTGGTTTCCGGCGACATTCATGCCAAGTTCATTGTGGACGCGGACGTCCTCGTCGGCGGGGATGTTTATGTCGAGAAGGAGATCATACGATCCCGCGTCATATCACGGGGATCGATCAGCATCCCCAACGGCAGAGTCGTGGGCGGAGAAATCCGAGCCCTCAGGGGCGTCGCGGCGGGGCAGGTCGGCAGTGTGGCCAACGTCTCCACGACTGTCGTCGCCGGGGAAGACGACTCGCTGGAGGAGACTGCCCCGACCGACAGAATGGAGATCGAACTCCTTGAGCGGAGGTTTGCGAGGAAATTCGGACGCCGCGGTCCTGATGTCGAGGAGATGGAAACGGCCCGGCAGGATCTGAAGGACGAAGTGGAGGAAACTTGGGAGGAGCCCCCCGCGCCTCTCGAGAACCGTGTCAAGGTGTGCAACAAGATCTTCCCCGGCGTCGCCTTCCGCCTTGGGGAGACAACTCTCACGGCCAGGGACGAGTACAGGAAACCATTCCAGCTGATCTACCAGGACGATCAGGTTCTCTTCGTCGAAGGCACCCAGCAGACCTCTCCACCGGACTGGCTATTCAGGATGGACGTAGAGTCCGAAGAAGAGGAGACGGGAGAGGAGACAGAAGAAGAGGAGAAGGGTGCATCTGACGGTGATGGTGCACCTCCCGAAGACCCGTGACCTGGCCCGCTGTCCCGCCGGACACCAAGTTCGTGATGGATTAGATACATCCCTCCGTAGTACAATCTCATCACATCAGGAGTCTGGACCCGACGGTCCCCGACGAATCCAAGCGTTTGAATCTCTGCCTTCCCAGGACCGGACCCGCCCCTTTGTCACATTGAGATTGACGACAGAGGCGGGGTCGACCAGAAAGGACTTCTTTGCCATGCTGGACCGGGTTCATATCGCAAGGAACTGGTTGCCCCGCTACACGGGCATGCCGCTGGATGAGTTCGGCGACTACGTGCTTCTGACCAACTTCCGCTACTACGTGACGAGGTTTGCCGAACAGTTCGGCTGCAATCTCCGCGGTGAGGATCGGCCGATGCAGGCCGCCACGAATTCCGACGGTCTGACCATGATCAACTTCGGCATGGGGTCGGCCAACGCGGCCACGATCATGGACCTTCTGAGCGCGCGCTCCCCCCGCGCCGTGCTCTTCCTTGGAAAATGCGGCGGCCTCAAGCATTCAACGGAGATTGGCCATTTCATCCTGCCCATCGCGGCCATTCGCGGGGAAGGCACCAGCAATGATTACTTCCCCCCCGAGGTGCCGTCACTTCCGTCTTTCAAGCTGCACAAGTTCGTCTCACAGATGGTCCTGGAGCATGGACACGAGTATCGAACCGGGGTCGTCTACACCACCAACCGCCGTGTCTGGGAGCATGACGAGCCTTTCCTCGATCGCCTCCGGAGTATGACCTGCATAGCCATCGACATGGAGACCGCCACACTCTTCATCGTCGGGCACCACAACCGAATCACCCGCGGCGCGCTTCTGCTTGTATCTGATGTCCCTCTGGCCGCAGAGGGGGTGAAGACGCAGGAGTCAGACCAGCGGGTGACGGAAGAGTGGTCCGACATTCATCTCCAGCTCGGGATCGAGGCGATGACCGAGATCGGCGACAAGGGCGAGCCGATCCGGCATTTCACGTACTGAGTGGCATCCTCGGATCGGGTCTCGCAGCACGCCGTTGACGTCAAGAACGCAGGTCGGGGGTCAGGTCTTGCATTGCCACACAATCGAGGTCAAGGCCTTGGAGGACCAGCAGATAGAGTGGCGCTGATCTGGAGAGACTGTCGGCTCTTCGGCGACCATTGCAGGGTGAACAAAGGCAGGCAGCTAGGCCTGCGAATGTGTCATTGCAGGATCTGACCCCGAACGCGGCTCCGAAGGTGCGTGGAAGCGACGGATACGCGCGCGACCGTTCCATTTGTTGGATCCTCTCCGATGGATACGACCTACAGAACCAGGTTCAGGAATCCTCCCACAACCAGGGCCGAAACCATCATAATCATTGCCGCCTTTGCCATGTCCCGAACCCCGAACTCCTTGAGCAGTACGGCGAAGGTGGCGACGCAGGGAAAGTACATCGCCAGGACCACACTGGCGACCACCGCCTGCTTCATCGAGAGCCCCAGGGGAACCAGCATTCCCACGGCCACGTCCTTCCGCAGGAAGCCGACCACGAGCCCCCCCACAGCCTCCGGTGGCAGACCCAGAACTCCCGTGATAACCGGCGCGGCCAACCCACCGACGAAATCGATGATGCGAAGCGTGTAGAGGACGTTCACGACGAATACCCCGACGAGAACCCAGGGCACGGCCTCTCGCAGGAACCACACGATCCTCATCCAGAGTTTCTTCAGAAGACCTTTCCAGTATGGGATCCGGTAGGGCGGCACGTCGATGAGGACCTCCGGACACTCGCCCTTCGTGAACCGATTGAGAAGCATTCCCAGCACCAACCACGCGAGGAAGAGAGTCCCGAAGACGCCTGCGAGCGATTTCGCCCCACCCGGCCCCACGAGTCCGACGATCATTGCGATCTGCGCCATGCAGGGAACGCAGATTGCCATCAGGGTCGCGGCGATGAATCTCTCCTTGCGGCTTTCCATGATCCTGGCCGAGAGAGCCCCGGGAACATTACAGCCGAGACCGAGCATCATGGGGACAATGGCGAGACCGTGCAACCCAAGACGGTGCATCAGACTGTCCATCAGCACGGCCAACCTCGGCAGATAACCCGTATCCTCGAGGAAGGAGAGGACGAGATAGAAGGCAAACACGTAGGGCAGAACCGCTCCAATGGGGACAAAGATCCCGGTTGTCAAGAGCCCGAACGATTCACCGAAGTCGATATCGCCATCGACGAGCCTCCCGATTACGAGATCGTGGATGATTCCGCGTCCGTCGAGACGTGCCGAAAGACGAAGCATGATCGGAACCCAGAACCTCTCGAACAACGGCTCGAACACATACCCGATCAGACTTTCGCCGATCAAGCGGATGACCTCAAAAGCTGCAACTAACACACCCAGCGCGACGAGGGTTCCCGTGAAAGGTCTGACCGAGGCATCTTCCAACCTGTCCAAGAGGGTGTGGTGACGGTGAGTGACCGTTTGAACCCGGTCCACAATCTTTCCGATCTCGCACCAGCGGCCCGCCTCTTCGTACTCGTAGGAGGAGATCCCCGCGTCTGGGATCTTCTCCACCAGCGTCTTCACACCCTCTCCTGTAATCGCCGTGGTCGGCACGCACGGAACGCCCAGGATCCGCTCCAGTTTCTCCACATCGATCTCAACGCCCGTATGTCTGGTTTCATCCCAGAGGTTGAGGGCTACAACCATCGGCTTTCTGTGCTTAGCGAGCTGGAGGGTCAGATTGAGGCTTCTCTCGAGATTGGTCGCATCGACGACGTTGACGATGACGTCCCCGCCCTCGATCATTCGAACAGCAACCTCCTCGGCCACCGAGGAGGCCTCCAGCGAGTACGTTCCGGGGACATCACAAATCTCGACTCTTCGACCTTCGATCCGCATGTGTCCCCGGGTATGCTCAACCGTTGTTCCCGGGTAGTTCGCACAGATGACGTGCGCGCCGGTGAGCCTGTTGAAGAGCACGCTCTTCCCAACGTTGGGATTTCCGACCAGTAGGATTCTCACACCACGTTCTCCCGAAGTCCCTTCGGTAGATATTGCGACTCAGTCGCAATATGGGCGAAAAAAAATACCGCCTCAGGCCCCGCGGATCATTCGGATTCCTCCGCTCCTACTTCCACCCACACTTTGCTCGCCACTCCGAATCCCAACGCCAACTGCGAGTTCCCGACACGGATGGTCACCGGACCCCGCATGAAGGGTCCGCTGGTCTTGGCAATCTCCCGCCCGGGCCGAATCCCCATGGCCAGGAGCCGTTCCTGCAACCCTCTCCCCGCCCGGACCCCGCGGACAACTCCTCTCTGTCCCGCGCGCATCTTCACGAGCGCAATCGTATGCCTCACTATGGATAACCTCCCGTCGCGCCTAGGATGTGCCAGCGGGATTTCCGCTCTGGATGATACAACTCAGGCGTAGACTCTGTCGCCATAGACGGCCAGAAGAAGAGTCACCCAATACGCTACTCCTTCTGCCGCCTGCACTCCTTGCACAGTCCGGTAATCTCGATTTTGTGCGACTCGTCCTCAAATCCGTGTTCCCGCGCGACCTGTCGCAACGTCCTCTCCACCGACGGCCGACGGAATTCGATCACCTTGCCGCACTCGGTGCATACGAGATGCTCGTGTTGGTGGGCCGGCGAGAGCTGTTCATAATGGGCGTGCCGGTCGACGAACTCCACCTCTCTCAGCAATCCGGCTTCGACCAGCAGCGGGAGCGTCCGGTAAACGGACGCTTTCGACACCCGGTGCCCCTTCTTCTTCCTGAGCTCGTAGTGCAGCTCCTCGGCTTCGAAGTGCCCTTTCATGGCCAGCGCCTGGCGCAGGATGAGCTCGCGCTGGGACGTGAGACGAAGCCCCTTCTGTCCAAGAAACTCGCCGAAAGCCTGAACCGCGGAAGACATGACCCCTCCTGAGACTGAATCTCAAAATCAATATAGCACATCCGCTCCGGATTGTCAACCGCCCGATTCGCAAGTTGCCCTCGCGCTGGGAGTTCACGGCTCCGGCCTGCGACAGAAACCGCCGACCTCTTTATGTAACAGTGCGTTATAGCACTACACCGTCCTGCCACCGGCCGCGACGGCGATCCGTTTCGTGCGGCACCGCGCTCTCAACAACCGGCTGTCGAGGGCTGTCGAGGGACAGCCCTACCGTAGTGTCCCTACCGTAGTAGCTCTACCGTAGCTTACGGTAGCTCGGTTTGACACGCTCGACATGCAACCCTAACTTGTGCTGTGCGGCCCGCCGGTTGGATTCCATCCGCGGGTGCCCCAAATCCGGAACGGAGGGAGCTCACAATGCGTGCGAGACGGATGCATGGGTTGGTCTTCTCGATTCTGTTTGCAGCCGGACTCTGTGGCATTGCGGTCCAGGCCGCTACGGCGCCGGTGTACCGGTTGAAGGAGGGAAGCCCCGTCATGGAGCGTTTGGATGCGAGAGAAGCGAAAACGTTGCCCAAGGCCATGTTCGGAGCGGGATGTTTCTGGGGAGTCGAATCGGCCTTTCGCGAGGTCAACGGCGTCGTGGAAACCGCCGTGGGCTACAGCGGCGGGATAACGGAGAACCCGACCTACGGCGAGGTCTGTTCGCACACAACCGGCCACGCCGAGGTGGTTCTCATCACCTACGATCCGGACCGGGTCTCCTACGAAGCGCTGCTTGACGTCTTCTGGAGGATTCACGATCCAACACAGCTCGACCGGCAGGGACCGGACATCGGGGACCAGTATCGTTCCGCCGTGTTCACCTTCAACGAGGCGCAGAGAAAGGCGGCGGAGGCGTCCGAAGAGAAACTTCGGAAATCGGGCGCGTTCGGAAAGAGGCAGATTGTCACCGAGATCACGCCCGCCACCCCGTTCTATCGCGCCGAGGAGGTTCACCAGCAGTACTGGGAGAAGAGCGGCCGGAAAGGATGTCCCCGCCGGTGAGGTCGCGTTCCTCCTCACAACCTCGAACCGGCCCGCTCTCCTACCTCCGGCTGCGTGCGCGGGGCGTGCGCGGGGCGTGCGCGGGGCGTGCGCGGGGTGGCGCGGCAGGGGCCGCGTTCCGCGCGACTCATCCGGCGCGAATCGTCAGGTCACGTCCTCGAGGAAGTTGTCCATGAGTATGGAGGCAAGCGCGCCCATTTCTCGTTCGCGTGTCGAGCATTCGGCGACCACCTTCTCCTTGACCTTTCCGCACTGCGACAGCTCGTCCGCATAGGTGTCCGCCCACGCGGCCGCGTCCATGCTCGTCGATTCCAGATGAAACTGTACGCCGACCACAGGGCCGCTTCGAAACATCTGGTTGCGGCAGGAGTCCCCCTCTACGAGAAGATCTCCCCCCAGAGGGATCGCGAAGGTATCACCGTGCCACTGAAACACGGGGAACTGCTCGGGAAAACCCCGAAGCAGAGGTTCGCCGGCCCCCGCATCCGTCGTTCGCACTTCGCAGCATCCGATTTCCATCCGTTCGGCCTTTCGAACCTGTGCGCCCAGGATTTGTGCAAGGATTTGAGCGCCGAAGCAGATACCCAGGCAAGGCGTGCCGGCGAAAACGGCACCTCCGAGATACGCGATCTCTTTCCGGAGAAAATCGGGCTTCCGGATGTCATACGCAGCGATCGGCATGCCGCCGACGAGCACGGCGTCCACCGTGTCCAACGGGGGCAGGGCCTCCCCCGCGTAGGCGCGAACGAGGAGAAGGTTCACGTGACGATCGAGGAGGAACTCCGAGTACCGGCCAAACCCTTCGACGCCGCAGTTCTGGATGGCAAGGATGTTCATCTCCGGGAGACTCCAGGGAACAAGGTGATGTCGATGCATCCACGGGCCCCATCCTCCGGGATCTCAGTGTATGCGGGATTCCGCCGCCCGTCAATGGCAAGACGTCGCTCGGAGCCGCCCGGCGATGGCGTTTCATCCCGCCCGCCCCGTTCTCAGCCACGCGGCCCAATCGGGACGCCCATTCGTTTCCGCCGTCCGCGCCGCGCCTTCCCAATCGTAGTTCAGCGTAATCGGCTCCACGTGCCAACCGGCATCGTCTTTCGACACCACACTGTAGCGCGCATCGGGGCCGCCCGCCTCCATCCGATGAGGGAAAGGAACGTCATCCGCGAAACAGGGACACCCGACACTCCCCGGGTTGACGATTTGTTTTTCGTCTGCAAGACGGATCACCGCAGGCATGTGATCGTGCCCACAGAGCACGACGGGCGCTTTGACCAAGCGTACCGCGTGCGCGATCTCATCCCTGGGTCTCGGAATCACACCTGTTTTCAGGACCTTTCGAAGCAGGTACTCATCGTCCCGCTCCGGTGATCCGTGGCACAGGAACAGATCGTCGTGGACCGTGAGTGTGGACGGAAGATTCTCCAGCCATCGAAGATGCTCCGGCTCCAGGCTCCGCCGCATCATACTTACGGTCACCGGAGTCGCTCGCCTCGCGGCCTTCTCCGCAAGGATCCGGTCCTCATTGCCCCGAACCGTTGGAATGTCGAGGTCCACGAGTATGCGGGCGGTCCCGCCCGGATCCAGGGGACCGTACAGGCTGTCTCCGAGATTGACGATGTGACGGATTCCCCTCCGCTCGATGTCCTCCAGGACAACCTCCAGCGCCCATCGGTTGCCGTGCACATCCGATAGTGCAGCTACCCGCATGGCGATTCCGCCTTTCACCCAAGCCCGCGACCACCGGGCCGGAATTGGACTTCTCCCGCGGATGCGGCCGTCCACCCCTCAGGGGCGAAGCCGATGAAAAGACTCTAGGGTGAATCGCTGGAAAGTGCAAGAATCAGAGTTCGTAGAGAGGAGCGTTCGAAGAATCCGCCCGGGTCGGCTCCCGATCAATCGTATGTGAAGTACGGTCGCCGGAACCCTAAGGTTCCGGCGGCTTGGTCCGAAAAAAGAAACTCGAGGAGCACGGGTTCTGTCGGCAAGTCGTCTGAAGCGATTCGGCCTGCGGGCCGCACCCGGCCCGTGCTAGGCCGTCCTCGGCAACCGGATCGTGAACGCAGTTCCCCGGCCCGGCTCCGAATTCAAACGGATTTCTCCCCCGTGCTCCTCGATGATCTTCTTGGTTACCGCCAGACCGAGCCCGGTTCCCTTGCTTCCTTTCGTTGTGAAGAGAGCGTCGAAGATCCGCTCTTGGTCTTCTTCCGCGATGCCCGGTCCATCGTCACGTACGGTGATCCCCGCCATCGACCCGTCCCCCGCTCGCAGGGTGCAAATCTCAACCGTCCCGCCGTCATTCACCGCCTCGATCGCGTTGGTCACCAGGTTCGAAAGGCAGCGAAACACTTCGGTGGAATCCGCCAGAACCGTTTCCGCCTCGGGATCCGCACTGGCCTTGAGTATCACGTTCTTCTCGGCCGCCACGGGTGACATCGTTCCGACGATTTCTTCCGTCAGAACATTCAGGTTGACCGGTCCGCACACGGGCTTCCGCCCCTTGGAGTAATTGAGCATGTCCAGCACCAGACTGGAGATTCGCTCCATGGCGCCCCCAATCAGGGGAACCGCCTCTTCCACGTCGTTCAGACTCTTCGCCTCTACGCCCATTTGGAGAAAGTAGAAACCGGCCTTCACGCTCTGCAGCATGTTCTTGATGTCATGAGACAACCCGGCCATGACCTGGCCGATTGTGGCCATTCTCTCCCGCTGCACCGCCTCCCTATGGAGCAGCGCGTTTTCCACGGCGACGGCGGTCAGCCGACAGATTCCCTCGGCCGCCACCACGCCGGGAGATGCCGGATCAGTGAACAACGGGTTGGCGGCCTGCAACACTCCCACGACGCGTCCACCGCTCACAAGAGGGATTACCAACAGCACAGAGAGATGGACCGCTCTCACAGTCTCCGGGACGTCCTCCAGATCCGGATCGTTGATGAAGAGCGACTCTCCGGCCCGGGCGACCAGCTCCGCGACCGGCTCCCCCTCCAGGCGAATGCCTCGCGTGATCTCCTCCGGAAGCCCCAGAACAACTGATGTGGAGAAGCGCTCACCGTCCCACAGCATCACGGACCCGACGTCGCTTCCCACTACTCTCAGCACCTGTTCCAGCGATCTGGCGAGAAGATACTCAACGTCGAAACTCCCTAGAATCGCGCTGATGTCGCCCAGCACCTCCTGCGCCATGCGTCGGTGGCAGGATTCCTCTTCCGCCTGCATCCAGAGTTGGAGTTTGACCAGCGCCGCCCCTAGGTGATCGGCCATCGCCAGCCACGGTGCCGAGTTAGACAAGCCCACGGCACGGACATAGAGATTCCCCACAATGTCACCCTGGAAACGCAGTTCGAAGTGTGTTTCCGACCCCGGATCGACTTCGGCCTCGAGCCCCGAAGGGCGGACCGCGGCCCCCTCCCCACCGAATCCCTGCGCACGGCCGTTCTGGGAGGAATCGCAGAGGCGGACCCGCCAGTGGACGGCGCCGGCGAGTAAGTCCACCACAGCGCCGCACGCCTGAGCGAGCTCGTCCATGTCCACGACGGAATGAAGCCTCACCAGAGAGGCAACCAGGTCATGGGTCCGGACATCGGTCACGATACGTCTCCAAGGTTGGAGAACAGGCTCTCCGTCTCGGACGACTTCTCGGAATAGCGCACCAGGATCTCCTCAAAGCCCTCTACGGGAAACGAGAGTGCCTCGAGGAGACACGCTTCTCTCTCCGGATTCTCGTCGGGCTCGGCTATGCCGACCCCCAGTCGGCGGGCACCCGCGTCGGCGAGCGACACCACCCGCACTTCCTGCGCAAATTCCTCTGGAACGTCATGGTCCTGGTGGTGAAAGCGAATGCAGCCGATCGTGAGCGGCGCCAAACTCCATTTCCGGGCAATCCGCTCTCCAACGCCGAAATGAGTGAAGCCGCTCAGACGAGACTCCCATTCACCGACCGTCTCGCCGCCGCTCGAGGGCGCAGGTTGCTGTCCTCCGGGTTCTGCGGCGGCCAGGATATCGGCCAGGATGATCTTGCCGATGTCGTGAAGCAGCGCCCCGACGTAGACCGCGTCCTTCTCGTCGTCCGGCCATCCCAGTGCGCTTGCGATCTCTCTGGCCAGTTCCGCCGACGCGTAGGAGTGCATCCACAGACCCCCCGCGGCCATCCCGTAGGCTTCCGCATCTCTGCTCAAGAACTTGAGCGTTGCTGCGGCCATGGCAAGACTCTTGACGGTCAGATGGCCCAACATGACCACCGCCTGCTGCAGGGAGGTCACTGCCGTCCTCGGACTGTAGAACGCCGAATTGGCGAGTTTGAGAAGTCTGGCGGTCAACACGGGGTCTTTCTCGAGACAGGACCTCAGATCGGTGGCCGCCGACTTCTCGCTGTTCGTGAGGCCGATTAGCTCGGACAGAACCGTCGGAAAGGGTGGTAGATGATCGATTCGAGATTCGATTTCCGCTGAAAACCTCAGGCGCCGCACGTTTCCCTGCAGATTATCGGACGCGGCTTCATCCCTCTCTCGCTGTGCGCCGCCGTTCGCGTGCACCCAGACCGCTTTCTGCGTCATCCCTTCCCCCCTCCCACCTTCCGGCCGGAGACCCGCCGGCTGTTCTCGCTGTCCGCAGGATGTTGAGAGGGAGCATCCTGCAGCCGACTTACTCCCCACGCGGTTTCGGTTGGTTCCCCGGTTAGGTGTTCGTCTCCATACTCGAGTAGAATTTCGACGCGCCGGTTCATGGCCCGATGTTCCTCGGTGTCATTCTCCGCGAGAGGACGAGACTCCCCCATGCCCATCGCCAGAAGCCGGGCTCCTTCAATATTGTGCCGAGAGAGAAAGCGAACGACCGACACGGCCCGGGCAATCGAGAGATCCCAGTTCGACGGATACCTCGAAGTACGAATCGGGAGATTGCAGGTGTGGCCGATCACCTTGACCTGGCCCGGCCAATCCTCGAGAAAGCGCCCGACCTCCCCGAGGATCGGGTCGGCCTCCGCCCTCACCTTCTCCTCGCCCAGATTGAAGAGCACCAGGCTCCCCAGCGTGAGCTCCAGTCTCGATCCGGTGTCCTCGACTCGAAGCATGCCCTCCAGGCCCTCTCCCATCATTTCTTCCAGATCTGATTTGAGTTCCTCCAGCTCCCGGCCCCTCATAGACGGATCTCCGACACCCACGCCTCCCTTACTGGGAAGAACACCCGGTCCCGCCTCCTGGAACATGCTGCTGCCGGCGGTTTCGGGCAACATGGAGAGGGCGCCCTTGACCGAGCCGATGGCCTTGCGGAAACGAGGGCCCTCAAGTTGCGCAAGGGATACCATGATGACCATAAAACACAGCAGGAGCAGCATCAGGGCGATGAAGGTCTGCTCAAAAGATTCGTCGGCCGGCTCGGTCTGCTGCTTCCTCTTCACGGGCTTCTCTCACTCAGCTCTCGAAGGTGATCTGAATGTCCACGCGCCGATTTCTCCTGCGCGAGTCCTCGTCCACGTTCGGCACGCGCGGGTAGAACTCGCCACAGGCCACGGCCGAGACGGTGTTTTCCAGAATGCCTTGGCCGACGAGGAATCGAACGACTTCGGCCGCCCGGGCGCCGGAGAGTTCCCAGTTGGAGGCGAACCGCGCCGTATGGATCGGGAGATCGCAGGTGTGACCCTCGACGAGAATCTCGCACTCCCGCTCTCGAACCACGTCGGAAACGGTGCGCAAGAACGGCCGAATGGTCGAATTCAGATCGGCCTGGCTCTTGCGGAACGCGATGGGTTCGGACAATCGAAAGACGACGCCGCCCTCGGTCGGTTCAATCTCGACCATTGCATCAGCGGATTCGCCGTCCAGTGTTTCCTCGGACATCCCTTCCGCCGACTTGCCCCCCCCCGGAGTGAGAGCCGAGTGGAGAGACTTCTCGATCTGGGCCCATTCCTCCCGACTGAAACGACCGCCGGCACCGAACAGCGGCACGACCGAGTTCTGCCCGGGGAGCAGCCCGTGGCCCGCGGTACTCACCAGGCTCGCTCCGGACTGTCCGGGAAGAACGGCCAACATCCTCTCGAGCGCGCTTTGAGCGGTCTCCCACTGGCCGGGCTTGTACGTGCAGGAGGCGTAGATCATGACGTAGAAGGTGAGCAGCAGGGTGGCCATGTCACCGAACGTGGCCAACCAGGACGCCGGTTCCTCCTGCTTCGGGCGTTCCTTCCTCATTTGGCGGCGCCCTCCAGGACTTTCAGTTCACTCCGGACCGCCGGCGGGAGGAATGTTTTGAGCTTTCTTTCCACGAGCCTCGGGTTGTCCCCGGACTGGATGGATTTGACGCCCTCGAGGATCAGCTCCTTCACGAGCATTTCATTCTCGGAGATGGTCTCGAGTTTGCCGGCGAGTGGAAGGCAAATCAGGTTCGCCACCAGCGTTCCGTAGAACGTCGTGATGAGCGCGACCGCCATTCCGGGCCCAATGCTGGAAGGATCGTTCACGTTGCGCAGCATCTGGATCAAACCGATGAGCGTGCCCATCATTCCGAACGCCGGGGCGTACTTGCCCATCTGCCTGAACATGTCTCGTCCGCGGCGGTGCCGGTCCGAGAGCAGCGTCAGTTCCATCGTCATGAGGGTCTCGATGCGTTCCGGATCCATTCCGTCGATGGCCAGCTCCATCCCCGCCCGAAGAAAATTGTCATCGACCTCCTTCAGGTCCTTCTCGAGCGCCAACAATCCGTCTCGGCGTGCCTTCTCGGCGAAGACCACCATCTGCCGAATGGTCTCCTCGGGTTTATGGCTCTTACGCATGAAGGCGTTCCGCACCACCTTCATCACGCCGAGGAAGTCCGACATCGGGTAGTTAATGAGCGTGGCCGCAATCGTCCCCCCGATGACGATCATCAGAGAGGGAATGTTGACGAAGGTGGCCATCCCGCCACCCATCAGGATGGAAACGATCAGGAGGGTGAAGCCGGCAGCGATCCCGATGATGGTCGCCAGATCCATATGGCAGCCTTTCCTGCGATGCGACCGGGGTTCACACCGTCTCTGCGTGAGCGCGGCGCCTCAAGGTGTAGTGTTCCACTTTCTCGGCGACCTCGGCGACCGCCTCCCGCACAACGATCCTCTTCCCCGTTGTAAGCGTGATTACCGTATCGGGCGTGGCTTCCAGGCTTTCAATCAGCTCGGCGTTCAGAACGATCTTCTCGCCCTTGAGGAGAGTCAGTGTGATCACAGAACAGCGGCTCCCTTTCAACGAGATCGCAACGTGAGCGGCAACCTGGACGGGTGGCGTCGAAAACAGGATGCCGTGCTTTGCCGTATCCAAACGTCCGGCGCCGTCGAGCGCCCGGGCTACAACCCAAAGGCCGACAAGACCTCTTCGGCCAAGGCGAGGCGGGTGTTCGTCAATTCATAGAAACCCGAATCGATCCGGTCACGGATCCTCGCGAAGCGGTTTTCCTCCGGTGGACCAACGCCGGTGATCTCCCGCTCGCGCGCCGGTTGTCCCATGTGGAGATCACGGGCTTCGGTGGAAATCTGGACCGTGTCCTCCAACCCGGCCGACCCGCGTTTGGCAGCCGACCGCTTTGCGGCGTCCTGCAGCGTTGCGTTCTTTCCTCCCGGCAGGACATGGGCGATTTCGTGTCCGACTCTCATGGTATCCCTCGGTTTGACGATTGCCGAGCATCCCCGGCCGCCGTCGAGTTTCTCGCGGCTAGCCCTGGAGCCAGGTGGCCAAATTGGCCAGCACTTGAAGCATCACCTGTTGTGTATAGGTGGCCTCCTGGAGAGCGCTGTACTGTTGAATGAGTTCCTCCTCCTGGAGGTCCTGGTATGCTTCCAACCTATCGATGCGGTCGTTCAGCACATCGATGCGGTCGTTGACCCCGTCCGTACTCGTCCAGATGATCCCCGATGCAGCCGTGTAGTCGTCCACAAGGTCCTCGAGCCGCACGGCAATACCGTCGGAGGAGTTGAACAAGTCCTCAACGGCATCCAGATGATCCTGAAGAGCCGTTACGAAATCCTCGCTGTCGGAGATCGAGAATTGACCATTCGCACCCGAGCTGATTCCGATCTGGGAGAGGGCCGAATACGTTCCCCCCTCCACCGATGACACCGAACTCGCCATCAGGGATCTCATGTTCTGCCAGAGATTCACGTAGGAGTAGTCACCGGCGAGGTCTCCGCGCGCGTAGGTCGTGCTGTCCACCGAGATCTTGGAAGCAAGGTATTCATAGGTTTCGTTGTAGGCATCCAAAAACTCTTGGACTTTTGCCGTTAGCTCGTCGGTGTCAATCGCTACCGTCAACGATATGTCGGCGTCGGTGTCCTCTTGCTCGGCGAGGAGGTTCAGCGTCACGCCCGTCAGCACGTCGCTGACCGAATTGGTGGATCGGATGATGTTGATGCCGTCGACGGACAATTTCGCATCGAGTTCGTTGCCTCCGAGGTCGGCGTAGATGTATCCCCCCACGGTGTCCGTCGCTTCGCTCGCGTTGGTGACACCCAGCGCGGCCAGCAGACCGTCGGTGTCCGTGAAGGACATCTTGTTGTCGGTACCGGCCTCCGTGCTGACAATGTATAGCTTGGAGGTCTCACCGGTGTCGTCGATCTTGGAGGCTCGAACGGGAACGTCCGTGACGTCGTTGATGGCTGCCGCAACGGCGGCAAGGACATCCTGGTTCGAGTCGCCCGAGTCGATTGTCACACTGACGTCATAGTCGGTGGCGTCGACGGTAATGGTGAAACTCTGTGTCCCGGCGAAGCTGCCGCTGAGACCCGTTTCCGCCGAGGTGTAGCGGTTCGAGAGAACGGAGTGAGCGCGGGCCAGCTGCTGAACGTGGATGGTGTGGCTCATCGCCACGGCGCCCGCCCCGGCCGTGGCCGTCAGAACGTCGGCGTCTCCGGAGGTGGCGGTTTTGGCGCCGAACGCGGACAGGGTTCCGATTTGCGACAGTTCCTCCGACAGGGTCTTCAACGACGAAAGCTTGGATTTCAGGTCGGAGTAGATCGCCGTCTTGACCTCAAGGGCGTCGCGCTGTGCGAACAGGTTGCTGATCTGCTCCCTGGACGAAGCGAGATAGACGTCCAGATACTCTGCCAGTTCCGCCGTGTAGACCGCTCCGACCGAGCTCATACGCTCGTGTTCTCCTGCTGAAGATTTCCGGCCCCCGATTCCAGCCGATCAACGACTACTGCCCATGATTCGCGGAGTTCCGAGAGAATCTTGATGGCTTCCTCGAATTTCTTCTCTCTGATGACGTCCAGACAGTACTCGTAGACACGGAAGAGAGGCCCGCTGATATCGTCGTAGTCCGGATTCAGCGCCCCCATGAGCTCAACAACACCGCTCTTGGCACGCATCCAGTCGCCTCTCCGGCAGCACGCGATGATGAAATCATACGTCTGGAGCACCAGCTGCGCCGGGGTGGCACCCTCAATCTGGTTGGCGCTGTACGTCTCTACCGCTTCACGAGTTGACGGGGGGCATGCGATCGACATCGGTCCCTCATTCCTCCCTGTTCGGGGGTTGTCCGGTCACCAAGATCGAGGAGACACCCGGGGAGCACGGCTCCCCGGGTGCTCCCGGGTCGCCGGCCCTAACCAAGGATCAGCGACAACACTCCCTGCGGCGCCATGTTCGCCTGGGCAAGCATGGCCGTCGCGGACTGCTGCAACATGGTGTACTTGATCAGATCCACCTGTTCGGACGCCATGTCCGCGTTGAAGATCCGGTTGTAGGAGGCCCACTGGTTGTTGATGGAAACGGAGATGTTGGCTTCCTTGATCCCGACTCTCAACTGCGTGGATCCGAGGGACTGGAGACTCGTGTTGATGGTCGAGACGGCCGTATTCACGTTGCTGAGCGCCGTCGAGGCCGTCGACGCACTGCTGACGTCGAGATCGCTGTCCGCAACGCTCAGACCAGCCGCCGTGTGAGCCTGCGAAATACTGAAGCCCAGCGTATCCGCGGACGCCTCACCGACCTGAAACACCTTGGACGTGTACGATCCGTCCAGAAGAACGTTGCCGCCCCACGTCGTGGTGTTCACGATGTCGTCGAGCTCTGAGGCCAGGTCGTCGAGCTGACTCTCGACCGCCGTACGCTCGGCCGTCCCCATCGTATCGCTCGTTGCCTGGAGAATCTTCTCCTTCATCGTGAGAAGGATTTCACTGATGCTTTGGACACCGCCCTCGGCGGTGGAGATCAGGTTGTTCACGTCTCCAATGTTGTCTCTGGCGACGGCCAAGCCCCTGGCCCTCGACTCGAGACGCTTCGCGAAGACCAACCCGGCAGGATCGTCTCCGGCTGCATTGATCCGCTGGCCGGTGGCCAGACGGAGCTGGTGGAGGGTCACCCTCGAGTTGGCATCCCGCAATGCTTTCAAAGCGTTCAGGGCGGCCACGTTGGTGTTGATACGAGACAGGTCAGCACCCGCCATGCCGTAACTCCTTTCCCAAGTGCGTAGACTACATCGGCGTCCTTGCCGCCACATTACGATTGACCGTCCCTGATCAACCGCTTCCCGACTGGTTGCGAGGGGTGCCGGGGAGTTTACCTCCCGCGGGCTCTCAGAATCCGACGACACCTCCTTTCCGTAGACGCTGCAGGGGAGGAGGTCCGTTCAGACACGAACCTCTCGCTGCTTTGGATGCTTGCTTTCAGGTAGCTGATCGCAAGTCTCCCGCAGAACTTTAGTCCCCCGCCGCACCCTGTTCCGGAAAATGTCGGGAAGAAGCACTCATGGGAACACCGTTCCGTCCTTCTGTACGGCCAACGTTTGCAAGATGTGCTCGAGCTCGGTCAGAATCCCCCATCTTCTGATACAAACCCGCCAGGCGGCGGTGCGCTTCCGCACATGTCGGTTCCAGTTTCAGGAGCCGCCGGTAGCTGTCGGCGGCGCCCGGAAAATCTCCGGCCTTGATTCTCAGCAATCCCTGGCAATCATAGAGAATCGCTTGCTTTTGTCGGTGAATCGCAGCATTCATGGTGGTGAGGGCTCCGTCGACGTCTCCTTCCTTGGCCTGGAGAAGCGCCAGATCTCGCCAGGACGCGGCGTGATCGGGATCCAGGTCGACCGCCCTCTGGAGATGCGTCCTTGCCGCGTCCGAGGATCCCCGGGTGAGGGCGATTCTCGCCATCAGGCGCCGGCCGGCCGCGTGCTCGGGCGCGATCTTCAACAGTCTGTCCGCATCCGCTTCCGCATCTCTGAGCCGGCCGGACCGGAGGGAGGATTCGCCGCGAATGAGATACGCCCGGGCCCGGTCCGGCTCGAACCCCATCAGGGAGGGATTCGTCCGGCGGGCCGGATCGTCGCATGCCTTGAGATACCGGTCCACCATTCCAATGGCTTTCCGGCACTCTCCCTTCCGGCACTCGGCGGATCCGAGAATCAGATAGGAGGTGAGCGCATTCCGATTCCACCGGAGCGCGTCCCGTGCCGCCTCAATTGCCGGATCCAGATCATTCAGGCTCAGGAGCGCGCTGGCAAGATTTTGGAGCGCCGAAGCCCTGTATTCCGGTGGAAGCTCTTCGATCTCCAGTGCGCGTCTGTAAAACGTCCGGGCGGTGGCCGGATCCTCCAACAGAGCGTAGGTTTCTCCCAGGTGATACAGGACAAAACCGTCTCCCGGTCGCTCCTCGAGATCCATCTGGAGGAGCATGAGGTTGCGCTCGAGTTTCAGCCGCCGCGCTGCATGGTCTACGGCGTATCCGTCGTGTTCGATGTCGAGGTCCGAGTGGCGAATGCGAGCGCCGGCGGCCTCAAGGGAAGGGTGGATCTGTTCGTGAACGCGTCTCTGGAACCGGAAATCGGGACGATTTCGGAAGAGTCTCGGGAAGGCATGTACGAATGTCTGTTCCCCCAACCGGCCGGCCTGAGGACTCCGAATTCGCACGAAATAGGCGTCCGCCGGGGCCGTCATCAGGCGTCGGAGTCGGCGCCCCTGATTCGGAGCGAGTCTCTCGTCGGCGTCCAGGCAGAGAATCCAATCGCCTAGAGCAACGTCCAGGCCTGCGTTCCTGGAGTGAGAGAAATCGTTGTTCCAAGGACTCTCAATGACCCGGGCCCCCGAGGACGCGGCGATTTCGACGGTATCATCGGTCGATCCTGTATCGACGACCACGACTTCCGCGGCCACCTCCCGCACGCTGTCAAGGGCGACGCGCACACGGTCCGCCTCGTCACGGGTGATGAGGCAAACCGAGAGAGAGGGGCCGGACTGTTTTTCGGAACCGGATCTTTCACTCGTCCCGTGGACTCGTTTCGGTTTCAACGTTTGCTCCCGCGTCGAGCGTCGCCAGTCGTGACCGGGCCTCTTCACAGTCCGGTGCAACGCGAAGCGCCTGCCTGTACCATTCGGCCGCCCCCCCCGAATCTCCCAGTCGACCGTACCAGCCCCCGAGGGCCAGGTACGTGTCGGGATCGTCCGGTTTCTGTTCCACCAACTCCTGGTATAACGTCAATCCCTCGGCCACCGCTCCTGTACTCAAACACAGATCTCCGAGATTCCGCCGGGCGTCCCGGTTTCCCGGATCCTTCGCAAGGACGTCCCGGAAGTAGCGTTCGGCTTCCTTATCCCGGCCCTGCTCGAAAGCCAGACACCCCAGGTTGTTCTTCGCCGGTGTAAACTCGGGTCGCACCCGGAGAATCGCCTTCCAGTCTTTCTCGGCCTCTTCGTGCCGTCCGCCTTCCGCCAACAGCAGGGCCCGGCAGTGCAGGGCCTGGGTGTAGTCGGGCTTGTGCGCGAGAGAGGTCTCGATGCGTCGAAGCGCTCCCTCGAAATCACCCTCGCCGACGAGCCGGTCGACTCCCGCCATCTGGACCACCGCTTCTTTTTCTACGGGATCCGCTTCCGAGACAACCCCCCCGCCGTCGAAATGAACGTAGCTTCCGAGGATGCACGCGCTTTCACGTTCCCCGTCCGCCATCCGGTGGATGAGATCCGTCCAGGCGGCCGCCGACCGGAATTCGGGAGACAGCCCCCCGCAGCGGACGTAATCTGTGCGCCGCACGAGCAGGCACCAGCCGCCCAGATCCGCCGTAGCCCTTCTCGTGGTCCCGTTCTTCTGCGTGTTGTTCGCCGTGAATCGTTCAAGCCCGTCCTCGGGGGATGGGTAGCCGGGCCGAATGCGCTGCACTCCGTCGCCGTGGTTGGAGCGGGGCGCCAGCAGTCCCCAGGGCCCCTCTCCTGAAGCCTTCAGGAGCGCTTCGGACCACGCGGGGGCCCCTTGAACGTTCGAGGAAAGCACAAGAACGAACGGGGTCGAGGCCCGCCGAATCTCCCGGTCGATCTCCCGGAGGAGATTCTCGGTCTCGACGACCCGAATTGCCGCCCCGTCCTTCGTGAATGTCTCGAACCGGTCTGCGTCCTGGCAGAGAATGCGCACACCGGCCTGGCCCTGCACCCCGGCCAGGGCCATCCGGGTTCTCTCCGGGAACACGTCGGGGCCGTCCTGGAAGACAACGACCGTGGAAACGGGGGGCGCCGGCGGACGATCCCCCCGTTGCGCCCCAAGTACGGGGGCCCACTTCCGGAGGAAGATCTCGGAGTTCCTTCGAACGAGGGATTCGTAGTCCACGTTCATCCCGCGGAAGGTCGCACCTCCCTCGTGGTGGACAAACACGTCCTCGGCGCACGTCACCCGATATCCCGCCAGACGCAACCTGAGGCAGTAGTCGTCGTCTTCGAAATTCCCGATTCCAAACCGCGTGTCGAACAGGCCGACTTCCTCGATCACGCGTCTCGGCATCGCCATGCACATCCCGACGACCTTGTTCATGTCTCTCAGTCGTCCCCGTTGCCTTCGGTGCAGAGATTCACTGAACCGGTACAGCGATTCCTCGTCCTTGTATTTCACTGGAATTCGCTGTTCCGTACTCGCGTAGTTGGTCAGAGGCGCAACGACTCCAACCCGTTCATTCTGTTCCAGGTGTCGGATGAGTCGCTTCAACCAGCCCGGAGTGACGATGCAATCGTTGTTGAGAATCACCACGTAGTCCCCATAGGTGTTCCGAATGCCCTGATTGACGGCTTCCGCAAACCCGAGGTTCCGGTCATTACGAATGCACCGGAAGTTGTTCTGTTGGGCGTCGTACGCGACCGGCTCTTCCGAACCGTTGTCGATGATCAGCAGTTCGTAGGGGATGTCCGTGTTTTTGCGAATGCTGGTCCAGCAGTTCGTCGTCAATTCCAGGTGGTTATAGACGGGAATGACGATGCTCACTCGCGGCACGATGTCCGGACGCTTTGCCGGCCACTGATAGTCCCCGGCTCTCGTTTTCTCGACGTCGGGATTCGGCGGCTCCCGCCGGCCTGCGTCGATATCCTCGAAGATTTCCTCCCAGTACTCCTTGGCGGTCTCGTGGCTGTACCGGGCGGCAACCAGAGCTCGGGCGTGTTCCGCAAGTGACCTCTGAAGTTCCGGGTCTTCGTACACGCGCAGGACTTCATGTGCGAAGTCCTCGGGGGTATCCGCAACGAGGATGTCTCTTCCGTGAACGAGGCCCATCCCCTCCGCCCCGATAGACGTGGACACCTGTGGAATGCCCGCGGCCATGGCCTGTCCGACTTTGCCTTTGAGTCCGGCCCCGTAGCGCAACGGCACGACGCACACCCGGCATTGTTGCAGATAGGGGAGAATCTCCGGCACGTACCCGGTCACGATCACGTGTTCTCCCGCAAGTGCCTCGACGGCGGGCGTCGGCCCGTTGCCGACGATGTAGAACTTGACGTCGGGTCGCTTGCGGTGGATGAGGGGAAGAACGTCTCTGACGAAGTGGACAACGGCGTCTTCGTTCGGCTGGTGCTTGAAGTTCCCTACGAAGACCAGATCCTTTCTGTCGGGCTTCCACTCAAGGGGCGGAACCGGATGAATGTCGGTCGAAATCCCGATTCGAAGGGAGGGTTCCTCGGCGAGGAGCACGTTCCGATCCCGTTCGGTCACCGTGAGGACCATGTCCGCCATGCGGTACCACTCGAGTTCGATGCGGCGCACCTCTTCCGCGTGCCAGACATCCTCGTCTTTTCCCGACACCTCCGCCCTCCGGCGTTCCCTCAGAAACGCCACATCAAACGAGTCGATGATCAACAGACTCTCCGGGGAATGTGTTCGAATGTCGTGGTAGTACTGCGCGGCCACGTGGTAGAACCCCACGATGACCGCCTTGAAATGATTCGACCGCAGAAGGGTCGGGACGTCGATCCACAGGGGACCCGCTACCTCGCAACCCAGCTGCCTCAATCGCAGGGTGTCCGTGTGGAATACGGTGATGCCCGCTTCCTCCAGAGGATTGATATACTTGATTCCGCCCTGACCGTTCCTCGCCAGGAAAACAACCTGGTACCGTTCACTCAGAATCTTGAGCGTATGGAACCACCGCATCTCTCCTGCGGCCCTGTCGAAGAGCGGCAGAAACGGCTGGATGACCAGGATTTGCTCCTTACCCTCCACGCGCGGAATGTCGAAGACATTCGCCCGTTGCTTGGCTAACTCGTGTTTCCATTTCGCGATGAATTTCGGCTTGTTCGTCTCCTGCAGTTCGGTGGATTTCGAACGTCGATGAGGAGCGCCGAAGCTCGCCCCCTCATGGTGAATCACCGTCGCCGAGGGCTCATAGACGACGCGGAAGCCGGCCTTGCGTGCGGAAAAGCAGAGGTCCGTATCCTCCCAGTAGGCGGGCGCAAACCGCGTATCGAAGGGCCCCGTCGCATCCAAGGTCGCCCGCTTGACGAACAGGCAAGCGCCCGAGCAGTAGTCTACGTCCCGCACCTGGTTGTAGATGTAGCGATCCGGGTCGTCGTGCTTTCCGATTTCTCTGCCGGAAGCGTCCTTAAACATCTCACCTCCCGCCGCCTGGAGTCTGCCGTCCGGGTAGATGAGTTTCGCTCCGACGATTCCGATGTCTTCGGCCGAGTACGCGCGCTGGATCAGGGCATCCAGCCAGCCCGGCGTCACCTGGGTATCGTTGTTCAGCAGGAGAACATCGCAGTCGCCATAACGGTCCATCACGAGATTGTTGCCGTGGACGAAGCCCAGATTCTCCTCCGTGGCGATGTGATCGACCCGTTCCCCCAGCTCGCGCAGGTAGTTGCGCGTCCCGTCCGTCGAACCCTGATCCACCACACACACGCGGTATTCCCCACGCGTGTTCTCGAAGATACTGTCGAGACACCGCCGAAGAAGATTGACCTTGTTGTAGCTCAGAATGGCGATGACGAGCGCCTTCGGCGCCTTCGAGGCCTTCGTCGGTCCTGCCATTTCGCGTCTCCCATTCAGGTTGAAGTTGCCGGGCATGTTGATCCAATGGGTCAGGGCACGTCCACTCTCTGTTTCTGAAGCGAGGCGATCAATTGGGTCTGCGCCTGCACCGTCCGGTCCAATTCAAGCGCCCACTGGGACCGTTCCTCGAACTCTTCCTGCAGTGTTCGAATGGTCTTGTCTCGCGCCTCAAGAACCTGTTTCAGCTCTTCGACCCACCGGGTCCGGCCTTCGAGCTCGGACTGGAGATCATGAACCTGCTTCAGAAGCCCGGACCGATCTTCGTCCTCGGAACTCATGTCGTGTCCCATTCCATACAGGCGCCCCGCGGGCATGGAAACATCCGTGTCGGCCTGGCTGCAGCAGACGGCGATGAGATAAGCGCATCGGTCGACATTGGCGGCCGCCGGCACCGGCCCTCCCCAGGCGGACTCTTCCGAGGGGAGCACCAGGCGAGCCCGCGCCTCCACGGCGGTTTCGGAAGTATGCGTGCGGGCCGGGAAAATTCCCAAACCGTCCCACGGACTCTGCGCGTAGTAGGCGATCCTGGGGAACCGCCGATCGAGAAAGCCGCGGAATTCATCCGGGGTATACTCCCGCACGTGGTACGGGTTCTCTCCGTGTTCGCCGCCGGCGACGTAGGTGTTTGCATTTGGAGTGGAAAGAACGAAGACTCCACCAGGCTTCAACAGCCGATGCATTTCGCCCAGGAACCGTTCCGGTTCGGCGAGATGCTCAAACAGTTCAAAGGCCACGATCACGTCGAACGCGTCCGCTTGCAGTTCCGTGTTCAGGGCGTCGCCTGCCTGGAACGCCAGGCCCTCATACTCGAAATGCTCGCGGCAATATGCGATGGTTTCCTCGGACCGGTCGATTCCCAAAACCGACCTCGCCCCTCCATGCGCCAGGTGGTAGCTGCCGTAGCCGCTGCCGCACCCGGCATCCAGCACCCTCTTGTCGCCGACGAAATGGGAGGCGAACATGTATCGGGTCACGTGCTCCAGGAACAGATGTTCGTACCCCACGGCGCCGGGGACCCACCGTTCTCCCGTGAATTCCATGCGATATCTCCTTCCGACCATCGTCGTATCGTAGAATGGCGATCTTTGTCCCGAGGGCCCGGGTCGTCCCCGGCGGCTATCCCGCCGGCGCCAGCATGGTCTCTTCCACGGAGGCGCCCGTCGGCACCTTGCATTCCAGGGCTCTGTGGGTCGCGTCCAGCACCGTCTCGACCCCGATCCGATCCATGCACCCCGGAGACTTCACGCAGTCCGTCCGATAACAGCAGATGCAGTCCATCTCCGCGGCGATCCGTTCCCCCTGTCCATACATATCGATCTCCCAGGGCGACGTCGGGCCGAAAAGGGCGACCACCCGCTTTCCCAGAGCCAGGGCTGCGTGTAAACCCAGCGTGTCGCCCGTCACCACCACGTCGCAGAGATCGATCAAGGCAAAGTACCCGCGAAGGCCGTGATCGCCTCCAGAATCGACGGCAAACCCGCCGCTCGTTGCGGCGATCCAGCGGTTTGTCTCTCGCTCGAGCGGACCGCCCAGCAACAGCACGCGTCCGTCGAAGATCTTCCGGAGCGCGGCGGCCAGATCCAGAAAGCGTTCCCGGGGCCATCGTTTTCTCGGCCACCGGCTGCTGGCTCCCGTGTTGAAGCCGACCAGCCGTGTCTCAGGCCCAAGTCCGGCGAGCCGGGCAAACCGTCCGGCGGATCTTCGTTCCTCTTCGCTCAGTCGCAGGACAATCCTCTGTGACGCCGGCCGCACACCGCAGATTCCGTGGAGGTGTTCCTGGTAGGTCTTCCGGTTCATCCGCTTCAAATCGTCCCTTGCGCCCAGTTCGAACCACTCCACCGCCTCGCGCGTGAGCGGGCGGACCTGCCCGTTTTCGCCCAGGACGTATCCGCGCTTGTCCCTCCCGTTGGCGAGGGATGCCAGAGCCGAGCTTCTCTTGGAGGCGTCCGGATTGAGGACCAGATCGAACGATTCCACCTGGAACCGCGCCAGTCCCTCCGCGCTCATCGTCAGTGTCTCATCGACATACGGGTTGTTCTCCAACACCGGGACGGCCGCCTTCGAAGTCATCCATGTGATGTGGCTATCCGGACTGCGGCGTTTCAACGACGGCAGCAGGCATGTGGTGCGCAAGACATCGCCCAGCGCATCCAGTTTGACGATCAGAATCCGTTCGCCCACCTCTTCGAAGTGGCTGCAGGAACGGCAAACCGTTTGATCGCGCTTATGAAACAGACAGGGGCGATCCCCCGGGAAGTGCCGGCAGTTGAGGTTGACCTGCATCCGTCCTCCCGACCCTCAGCGCCGGATCTCCGCTGCCTCATGGGTCTCGACGTCTTCCCTTCGGTCGTCATCGATTTCGGACCGGACCACCGAAACGGAACTCGGAGCGGAGATCACAAGGGTCACCCGCCTGCCGTGAACCTCCCGGACGGCGACCGTGACGTCCGGGCCGATCCGAACCGACTCACCGATTTTGCGACCGATCACCAGCATGGGCAGGATCTCTTACGGCCGGGGGCATCTCCGCCGGCGCATGATTGCATCGACAATGCGGAACCGCGGCGAATACTCCTCGTCTTCGAGGAGTACCTGGCGACCGCGGCCGCTTTCAAAGTTGATCAGGATAGGCCCCTTGAGGTTGGCCGTCATCTCCACCGGGTCTTCCGGGATCCCGACGACGACAAACACCTCGAGCCTCGTTGTCGGAGAACAACCGAGCGCCTCCCGATCTCCGTGCAGCAGGGTGAAACGGTAGTCGGGTGAGAAGACGAAAGGCTCCATGACGACGAAGGCCAGGCCGGGACGGTCGATGGCCTGGAGCCACCTGAAGGGCGACCCCTCCCGGTGACCGAACAGAACGTAGCGGTCCACGTCTTCAAAACCGAACAGTCCCTGTGAGAACTCGATGACACGATCTTCGGATACCTCCAGGGTACCGAATCGTGTCGTTTCGACCTCCATGAGTCTCATCCTTTAAATTCACGCACCGTCCGCCTGCATGTCCGGGTGCCGGCTTATAGGTAGTTGACCAGACTGATTTCCAGCATCCTCGCTGCGGTGGCCAGGGCCGTTTCATAGGCCATTTCTTCGGCCTGCATGCGGACCACGGCCGAAGTGAGGTCTACGTTCTCGACGTCACTCAAGAATCCCTCCAGGGCGATCCGATCACTCTGAAGCTGAAGGTCCTGATTCTCGAGTCTCTCCGCGCGCGCGCCGACAATACCGAGCAGCTCCGTAACGTGACTGATCCCCTCACCGACTGAATCCAGCAGGCCTCGGACTGCCTCCGCGTCATCCTTCCAGAGCGCGTTCTTCAGGTCGATCGTCAATTGAAAGAGGTCTACACTTCCCTGAAATACCTCGGTTCCAAGAAGATTGACCTCCGTTAGCCGGTCCGACCCAATCCGTCGGACGATGGAGCCCTCGATGGAATCCGCGACGCCGACCGAGCTTGTTCCCTCGGTCGTGTAACTGGCGAGGTACTGGGTTCCCTCCGACATACCGCCCCCGCCGACAATCGTGATTCGTCCGCTCGCATCGTCTACCGTGTAGTCAACCCCCTCCGCGAAAGTGACGGCGCCCGAGAGATCCGTGACGACGACGCTCCCCTCCTCAATTCTGGCGTTCACCAGATCAACAGCGGCGTCGACGGCGCCCGCCGTGAAGATCTCGTCGGTGATTTGGTTGCTCTGGTCAAAGGGCGCCGAGTTCGTGTTGTACCCCGAGAACACGTGCCGTTCGTCCACCTTGCTCCGGCTGAGATCCAGAAGATCATTCAGCAGCTGATCGGCCGAGAAGCCGATCGCCGCCCGGTCGCCCATCGCATCATCGGCGGCGCGGGTGGCGAGCTCCTTCAGCTGCATAAGGTTCTCCAGCACCGCCGTCAGCGCGCTTTCCGTAGTCGTATTCCACCGGAGCCCGTCCGACACGTTCGTCTGGCACTGAGCGTTGTCGTCGAGTCGGCGCCGGAAGGAGAGGGCGCGAATCGTTCCCGGAGGGTCGTCCGAGGGATTGAGGATTCGTTTCCCCGTGGCCATCTCCATCTGGATGCGCTCAATCCGCTCCAGTGACCTGTTGAGCGTGTGGATCAGATTCTGACGCAGCCCGCTGTTGGAGATCCGCATACGTTTCCTCCAGAACCGTCATCCGAGAACAGCGATCAGGTCCGCCAGCATCTCGTCGATCGTACCGGCCACCTGGACCATCGCCTCGTACGCGTGCTGATAGGAAATCAGATGGGCCATTTCTTCATCCAGAGAAACCCCGCTGATGGCGGCTCGCTGATTCTCAACGTCCAGGACCAGAAGCTCTTCCGCTTCTCTCATCGAGACCGCTTCCTTGCATTCCAGGCCGACCCGTCCAACCAGCGTGTTATAGAAGGCGTCGAAGGTGATCGATGAACCGGACATGGTGGATACCGATTTGAGGTTCGCGATCGCCAGTGCGTTCTGACCGTCCCCCACCAGCCCACCGGCCGAGGCCGCGATGAGGTCAAGGTTCCCGAGGATGTCTGAGTCTATGCTTATGTCCGCGGCGGTGACCTTTCCGGGGTCAAAGAAATCGGTCCCCGTAGACCCGTCGAGCCCGTACCCCGAGGAGTGCGCTGCGTTGATCTGAGTGACGAATCCCTGCGCCAGCGCGTCCAGATCCGAGATGTAACTCGCGATGTGCTCGTTCCTGGCGGCGAGGTACCCCTTCAACAACCCGGACTCGACCGAAACCTCCCGGTCGGTCCCCTCCCAGACGAACGTGTAGGCACCCGATCTGGAGGGTGTACCCGTGGGGCACTCAATCCGCCGGGCAGTTCCCCCCTGAACGAGAACCTGGGATCCGAGCATGATAATCGCCATGCCGTCGGGCGACTCCTCGACCTGCAGGTTCGCGACTTCCGAGAGCTGATCGAGCAGGAGATCTCTTTCGTCTCTGAGACCGCTCGCCTCGTGCCCTGCGAGCTCGCTCTCCCGGATCATGGTGTTCACTTCGGCCAGCCGGGCCGACATTTCATTGACCTGGCCGACCAGTGTTTCGATGTCGTCTCCCAGGCTCGTCTGAAGACCTCGAAGGTGCGAGTCCAGCCGTTGGAAGCTGTCGCACAGCGCTTCGCCCCGGAGGCGTACCTGGGACCTCACCGCCGCACTCTCGGGTTCGTTCGAGAGGTCTTCCCACGACGTCCAAAACTCGCCCATGACGTCACTCAGTCCACCCAACCCCGGTTCGTTCATCAGGGTTTCGACCTTGCTGAGATAGTCCTCGACGCCGGACCAGCGACCCACGTCCGACTGGTGCCTGCGATAGAGACCGTCCAGGATCGAATCTCGAACACGCCGGATGTTCGCAACCTCCGATCCGGATCCGAGGTACCCGACGCCCGTGTCGATTCCCCGCCCCTCCCGAATGGCGGGTCGCCGGCGCGAGTATCCCGGTGTATTGACGTTGGCGATGTTGCTGCTGAGTACGTTCATCGCCAGCTGCGAGGTCTGCATGCCTCGTTTTGCGATTTCTAGATTCGCGTGTAGACTGATCATTGGGCCAGACCTTTCCATGTTCCCCGGGGAAACCGGATCTCCCGGTCCCTAGGTCGTCCGGTCAACCAGTGCATGACCGGGCGAGCCCGTCCGTAGGGTTCCCGAGCATTCATAGATCTGCTTTCCGGATCCGTCCTGTGTCAGGACACCCAGCATCTCGTGAACGAACTCAAGCGAGTGCTGGATCAGCATTTGATTCTCCCGGTTGACTCGACCGATGTTCTCGAGTGCTTCTCGAATGGTTTCACCCGTGGAACGGAGCTCCTCACCTACGGTCGGATCCAGGTTTTCCGTGAGCTGGCGGAGGGTGATACCTCCATCTCCCAGGCCCAAGACTCCCGAGATTCTTGCCATCAGCCGCGAACGATCCCTTTCCATCTGCTGCACGCACCGAAGACACTCCTCCTCTGCGGCGACGCTTTCAAGAATGGCTCCGACATCCCGCTTCACGAGGGCGTCCTGTTGTTGACGGATCAAGCTCTCGAGCGTCTTCAGGTTCTCGACTTGACGGGCGAGAAGCGCCCTGAGATCTTGCAGCAGAGTTTCCACTCACACGCCTCCGAGCTGTACTTCATTCATGACTTGCCGTCACCGAGGGAACCGGCTTCGACGCCGGCCGAGCGCATTCGTTCCAGAATCCGTTGTACGTAAGTCTGCGTTTCCGCAAACGGAGGTACTCCTCCATGTTTCTCCACGGCCGATGGGCCCGCGTTGTAGGCCGCCAGGGCCTTTGTCAAGTCCCCATCCCACCGATCCACGAGACGGCGGAGATACCGGACCCCTCCGAGGATGTTCTCCTCCGGATCGAAGGGATTCTTCACGCCCATCTCCTCCGCCGTTTCGTCCATGAGCTGCATCAACCCCTTCGCTCCCTTGGAGGAAACCGCATCCGGCCGGCCGGCGGATTCCTGCGAAATGACGGACTCGATCAGCACCGGATCAAGTCCGAATTCCTGTGCGGCTCGGACGATGATGCGCTCGTAGGCACGGACCAACGTTGTTTGCGCGTCGTTACCGGGGTCCGCTTGTTCCGCCGGTCGGTATACGGTCCGTCGAGACACCGGGAGCGAGGGCGCAACCGGACTCGAGTCCGGACTGCGGGCTCGGGCTCCCGTGAGACTCTCCTCCAGCATCCGGCCCAAGCCGATCCCTCCATTGCGGGTCACGGCATCGGCCAGGTGTTCGTCCATCAGCTCGTTCATCAGCCCGGCACCCGTCGGCTCTTCGCCGGAACCTATCTGAACCGTTGTCTCTCGCATGGACTTCAGCAGGTAGGACACAAAGAGCGATTCGAACTGCTGGCACGCACGCCGGAGACGCAGATTCTCTGCGGACTCCCTGACGGCATCGAGAGCATCGTGATTCGCCCGTCCCGACGCCACACCGTCCAGCGTTCCAATGGGAATGCCCCCGGCAGTCATGACTAGATGATCCTCAATTCCGCTCTCAGCGCGCCGGCTTCCTTGAGCGCCTGGAAAATGGCAATCATGTCACGCGGGCCCACCCCCAGCGCGTTGAGCGCGCGCGCCAGATCACCCACGTTGGCGGACTCCTCCATCGGAATCAATCCCGTACCCTCGGAGCCGACGCGTATGTTCGTGTCCTCCGTCGCCACCGTTTCTCCGGCGGAGAGGGGCGCCGGTTGCGAGATGACGGGCCGGCTCGTAATCTCGACCGAGAGGTTGCCGTGGGCAATCGCCACGCCGGCGACCGTCACATGCTCACCGGCAATGATGGTTCCGGTCTTCTCGTTGACGACGACGCGCGCGGCCATGTCGGGTTCGATTTCCAGAGACTCGATCTTCGCAAGCAGCGTCACACGGTCCTCCAGCGGCTGGCCCTCGGGAGGCTGGATGACGACGGTGGCCGCGTCCAGCGCCTGGGCCCGTCCCTCTCCCAGTTCCTGGCCAATGGCCGTCAACACACGCTTCGCCGTCGTGAAATCGGGGTCGAACAGCAGAATTGTCACGGCTTCCGCGTCACTGTCGCTCACCCATTCTCTCTCCACGATTCCCCCCCCCGGCACGCGCCCGGCCAGGACGTAGTTCTGACTCAGTCGGTCCTTTCCTCCGCCTCGAACGCTGAATCCGCCGACGGAAACCGGGCCCTGCGCGCTGGCGTAGACCGCCCCATCCGGGGTCGCCAGAGGTGTGTGAAGAAGCGTGCCGCCCTCCAGGCTTTTTGCGTCGCCCATGGAAGACACCGTCACATCGAGGCCAGCGCCTTTGCGGTGAAAGGGATTCAGCTTCGCCACGACCATAACGGCGGCCGTGTTCCTTGCTCGAATTCGATCTTCCGGAACCGTCACGCCCATCCGCTGGAGCATGTTGGCGAGTGATTGCATGGTGAAAATCGACGACTTGGTGTCCCCGCAACCGTCAAGACCGACCACCAGGCCGTATCCGACCAGCTGAAGGTCCCCCCCCACGTCAATCTGGGCAATGTCCTTCAGGCGCACCGCCGCCTTCAATTCGGGAGCCGCGGCTCCCGCCGCCAGCAGAGCCGCGATCATTACGCCGATGAGTCTCTTCATGCCTCGAACCGCCCCGTTTCATTCCGCCTAGAAGATCCATGACAGGATCCGCACCAGCAAATTCGGTCGTGACCCGCTGGTTACGATTCCCTCCCCTTTGTAGGCAATCCGGGCGTCCGCAATGTCGGTGGAGTACACCACGTTGCCCGGGCCGATGTCCTCGGGCCGGATCACGCCCGTCAGCTTCAAAATTTCCACCTCTTCGTTGATTCCGACCTCTCGTTCCCCCGCGATCGCCAGATCGCCGTTCGGCCGGACCTCGACCACCACGGCCGCCATCGTGGCTGTCAGGCGACCCTCCCGGCTCAACTGTCCGGAGCCGTCGTGATCGCGACCCATCTCGGCGGACATTCCGAACTCGGGGAAGAAACTGAGTATTCCGGTTCCTTCGGCCGCGTTGTTGTTGAACTTGGTGTTCTTCCGCGTTGTCAGCCTGGAGGTGTTGCTCCCGCTCGCCCGCTCCACGATGGCCACGGTGACGATATCTCCGATGGACCGCGCCTTCACGTCGGCGTAGAGGGATGCCTGGCGAACAGTCTGAATCGAGTCCTCCGCCGATGAACGGCCCGGAGTGCACACGATCAGCGCGAGTCCCGCGACGACCAATGCCCTTCGCAACATACCGTTCCGCCTCCTGTCTACAGAATGTGCGCCAGATCCACGCACACGACCCCACTGGCTACGACGACACCCTGCAGCCTCTTCCCGCTTCGATCATTCTTCACGCCGATCACCTGGCCCTTCATGCCATCCTCCAGCGCCACCGCCGTGGCGGAGACGGTGATGCCGCCGAGGCGCACCATCACCAGGATCTTGTCGCCCCGTTCGATGAGCGGGATCTCCTCGATGTCGTCTTGCGCAAGGATCTCACCTTCCGCCACCATTCGGCGGGTCCGCCTACCGATCACACCGGCCATGGAGGCGACGGCGCCGTCCCCCAGAAGCCGGACGTCCCGTCTCTCGACCAGCAGCGCGTCCCGCTCGACCACCGTGTTTCGATCGAGACGACGGGCGGCCACCAGCACGTCACGGTAGACCGACACCTGGGCGCTCGCCGCCCGCCGATCCACTCTTTGCCCGTCTTTCCAGAATTCGATGGTGATGGGGAGCGCCCCTCTGGCATTCGGGCTCCGCATCAATCGGGGACGGATCTCGAGATTCTGTCCCTCGAGCTCGTCCAGAACCGGGAACTCCGCCCACTCCAGCACGACCTCTCCCTGCCCCGAACAGGCGCTCCGCACACAATCCTCGGCCGCGGCCTGGGTCGTGGCCACGGTCACTTCCTCCGCCCAGAGGAGTCCTGAAGCCGCAGTGAGCACGAGGAGGGTCAAGCCTGCGGCCAAGGTCGTGTGCGGTTCTGTTCTTCCGGGATTGCGGGTCTTCACTCTCTTCCTCCCCCGGCACCGGTGTTAGCGCGATAGATTGTTGGCCATGGTCATCATGTCCTCAGACGTCTTAATGGACTTGGAATTCACTTCGTAAGCCCGCTGCGCCGCAATCAGAGCGATCATCTCTTCTACGATATCGACGTTCGAAACCTCGAGATATCCCTGGGAGAGTCGCCCGAACCCTTCCGATCCCGGAACACCCGGGATCGCTTCTCCCGAAGCGGGTGTGACTCCAAACAGGTTCTGCCCCGAAGCCTGAAGGCCCGAGGGATTCACGAAGCGCACCAGCTCCACCTGCCCCACCGGGATGGGCATCGTGTCATCTCCCACGGTCACGGCCACGACACCGTCGGAACCGATGGTGACCGCGGAAGCGTCAGTCGGAATCGCGATATCCGGGTCCAGCGTGTAGCCGTCGCTCGTCATCAGGCGACCCTCGGCCGTGATCTTGAAACTGCCGTCCCGGGTGAAGGCCTCGCCACCTTCCGGCAGCGCGACTCGAAAGAATCCGTCACCCATGATGGCGAGATCCAGCGGATTGCCCGTGGACACCAGCTCGCCCTGGCTATACATGCGCTGGGTGGAAACCGGCGACGTCCCGTACCCGATCTCCAGAGAGGCCGGCGAATCCACCCCGGCCGCGGTAGGATTGCCGGCCGCTTTGGATCTCTGATAAAACAGATCCTGAAACTCCACTCGGCTCTTCTTGAACCCCGATGTATTGACGTTGGCCAGGTTGTTCGCAATGTTGTCGACGTTCATCTGCTGCGCCTTCATTCCCGTGGCCGCTGTCCGCATCGCCCGGATCATGGATACCTCCCTGCCGACCTATGCCTGGATGAGATCGTTTACCGCTCGGCTCAGGGTCGTGTTTTGCATCTGGATCATGCGCTGAGCCGCCTCGTAGTGTTTGAGAACCGAAGTCATTCGAACCATCTCGTCGAGACCGAACACATTGGACCCCTCCAGGCAACCCTGGAACACGCGCGCCGTCGATTCAGCGTCCCTCAGTTCGGCTCCCGGACGAGGGCTGAACAACCCCCCACCTTCTTGAACCAGATCCTGCAGATTCGTGACGCTCTTGATCAGGAGTCTGCCGGACGACTCGCCACTCGAGAGAATCTCTCCGGATTCATCGACGGCCACGTCGTTTCCTCTGAGCACCACCGGACCGGCGTCGGACATCACCGGAAAACCCGATGCATTGACCATCTGCCCGCTTTGATCCAGCGAGAAGTTGCCGTTTCGAGTGAACCGCTCGCCATCGGGAGTCGACACGACGAAGAACCCCTGACCTTCCAGCGCGAGGTCCAGAACGCGCCCGGTCCGCTGGAGGGGGCCCTGCGAGAAATCGATGTACATCTCCTGGTTCCGGGCCGCTTCCCGCACCGAGTCGATTCCGCCGTTGACGTCCTCCAGGACCCGGGCGAAGATCCTGGCGGCCTTGAAACCGGGCGTCGATACGTTGGCGAGATTGTGAACCAAGGCTTCCTGTTGGAGCTCGCGCGATACCATTGCGGAGCCGGCCAGACCAATCCCGTCACCCATTCCTGCCTCCAGGAGTATGTTTCCCGACCGGGGAAACTCCTTCGCTCACCTGCTACGCAAGGGATGTGCCAATCGATGCCGGCCCCCACGTCACAGCCATAAAACTATACCTGGCAATAAGTTGGGGGTTGCCGGGAAGATCGAAACTTGGTCCACCCGGTTCCTCTGGGCCCGATACGGTCGGGGTTCGGAAAAACCTTCCGCCGTGACGAGAAGAAACTTTTTCCCTCACCCTCCGGCCGCTCATCTCGGAATACACAGAGGCGGACGCCCGATCGGGGAATCCGGAGGTCTCGAGGGATTGCCGGAGGGCGTGATGCGGGACCCGGCTAGGGCCGGCCCCTGTCGAACCCGTGATCTGCACAGGAGGATGGACGGACGGAACGCTCGTTTTCCCGCGGGGGCAACATCTCTTCGGAGAGACACAGGAGATCCTGCAGAACCGGCGCCAGAATATCGGCCGCGCTCCCGGCCCTGCAAAGCCCGGCCTCCGGAATCCCGGACTCGGACAGCGCCCGAAACAGTTCGCCACCATCCGGGTCGTCGCACGTTGCGGCGAGCGTGGGCTCGGCCCGACCTGACCGGTCTGTCATTACAGGCTCCTTCCGTTGGAGAGATTCCGAATCGCCGCCCACGCGCGGTCCGCCCCGGACACCCTCCCAACCGGAATCGACTGGCGATGTCGCCTAGAGGGCCGCATTCGGATCGTCCGCTCCGGGTTCGCTTTCGTCCAGATGCACGGACATCCATGCGGCGTCCCGGATGAGTCGACATCGGACGGAATGGAGAGGAACTCCCATTCTGTTTCCGACCGCCTCCCGCCACTCGGATGTTCCCGCACCCACTCGCCGCTCGAGAGCCTCCGGCAGATACAGATTGACGTCCACGTTCTCTTTCTCGCGTACGAGCTCCAGCCCAAAAGATTCGAGGTGCTCGAGTTCAATCCAGAACCGATGGTTCTCTCCCGCGACGAAACACGTGAGGGTACCGTGCAGAGAACGCCAGACAACCGGCAGCTGAAACCCAAACTCCTGCTCCGACGCCGCCTTCCATCGATTGCGCACGTTCTGAATCTGGACGCCTTCGATGATGTCGAGAGCTCGGGCGCACCAGGCCAGCGATCGTTCAAGCCCCCGCCGGGCCGATTCCGCCGAGGGCACAAAGCGAGTACCCCTCATCTCGCTGAGAGAAGACCATAGCCACAGGAGTTCGCCTTTGAGATTGTCCCTCGGAATCTCTCCCACGTTCAGGCTCTCGATTCCGCGTTCGGCCAGTTCCTTTTCGAAACCATAGCCGCATCCGAGCAACGCCGAAATCAGGTTCGCCGCCAGCGCGGGCCGGTCGAGGTCGAGAAAGAATCTCTCTAGACCGGCTCCCCGGCGCTCGAGCGCGTTCCCGATGTTCCCTTCGAAGGACCGACCGGCGGATCTCAGGTTCTCGCCGAGCCGCTGAAGGGCCGTGCCCAGACGCGCATCGGCGCTCGTGCTGAGGGCGCGCCTCGCCCGGGGTGACGGGGTAAGCCCCCTCGCCCGGAGTATGAGAATCGACCGGACGTCTCGCTTCAACCGCTGAAGCGGAACGGCTTCTCTCTCCAGCCGCCGCTCCATCGTCCTCAGCCGATCTCTGACGTCGAACACCGCTTTTTCGTCCAGCGAGAGACCGAGGTCCTTTGCAATCTCCGCGATGACAAGATCCAATTCATCCGATGCAATGCACGGTCCGTGAGACGCGCGGCTGGGAGTCCGGCCGTCCGACGAACCCGGTTCGTCCCGGACCCGGAGTCGAACACCGGCACCGGCGGGTTCCACGATCGTGCGAAGAACCTTCCCCCTGACCAGAGGGAGATCGCTGTAGGCGAGGTGCGTTTCGCCTTCGACCTCCAGGACCACTCTTCTTCCTGGGAGGAAACCCGTAACGCGGGCTTCCACCATCCGGCCCGGTATTAATCCGCTCATCTTCCCTTTCACCGCGAGGAGCTGCCTTTGTTCCAGGCCGGTTGTTCAGCCGCAGCCCGGAACGAGATCAGACCCCCGTCCTCATCAGATGACGAGATCGATGCGGGTTCCCCGCCTGGGATTCTCCCCGCCCTCCGACGCCGGAGATTTCTCCCGCGTCCGGTCCGGTTCCGTTGTCTGATCCTCCACCCCGTCTCTTCGGCGACGAGAGTTCTTACGCTCCGGCTCACCGGCCTCCCGATCCCGCTCTTCGCGTTCTTTCCCGCGAGCGGGGTTCACCCTTGCTATCGGCTCTGTCTTGATCCGGTCGGGAAGAGGATCCACTGAATCCGGTCTCATGCTCTACTCTCGCTTTTCCTGCATCCCTCGAACGTGGGCCCTCAGCAACGTGACGGCCCTGGCGTGGATTTGCGAGACCCGGGATTCCGTGATGCCGAGCAAATTGCCGATCTCGCTCATTTTCAATCCCTCGTAGTAGTACAGAGAGAGAATCAACCGCTCCGATCGCGGCAGTTCCCGAATCAAGTCCGCCAGGATTTCCTTCATCTCCCGACGTTCAATCGCCGTCAGGACGTCCGGCCCATTCTCATCGGCCAGGTGGTCCTGGACATTGTCCGAATCTTGCCCCTCGTCGAGAGACAAGAGAGTCAATGAACTGGCCCGCGCCATGAGATCCGAAACTTGTTCGGGCGTGAAACCCACCGCCTTCGCCACTTCGTTCTCCGTCGGCGTTCGCCCCAGAGACGCCTGAAGCGCAAGCATGCAGGATTCGATTCTTCGAAGCCTGACCCGGGTGGAGTAGGGAAGCGGATCCAGAGCGCGAAGATGGTCAAGAATGGAACCTCGGATGCGATAGCGCGCGAAGGCCGAGAACTCCACGCCTCGCGCCGGGTCGAACGCATCCACGGCACGAATGAGTCCGAGGGTGCCCGCGCTGATCAGATCTTCAGGGTCTACGGTTCTTGGGACCTTTGCAGAAAACACGCCGGCGATCTGCTTCACCAGCGGAAGGCCCTCCAGGATTCTCTGGTCCCTGGCAGCCAACGTTGTGTTCCGGTAACCTTCGATCGTCGTATTCTGCATGGTTCCAAGGCTAGGCCGTGATCGGCACAGCCTCCTTCGTGGGCGTTTCGTCCTGCCCCCGCGCCCGAGTCTCATCATCGAGAGCGAGTACTCCCACCGAGTACACGTCGACATCCGGCGCGACCTCATGGTAGGAGAGCACCGGCAGCGTCGGGAACGAGGTTTCCGTCAGCCGCCTGACGAGAAGACGGACTTGGGGCGCGCAGAGAACGGCAGGCCGTTCTTGGCGATCCAGAATGGATTTCACCATGGTTTCCAGACGTTTGAGCAGCCGTTGCGTTTCCGCCGGAGAGAGCAAGGGTCCAAGCGACTTGCCCCCGTCACGTGCCGCCTGTGCGAGGGTGTGCTCCAGCTGCGGATCCAGGGATATCGCGTGCAGTCGACCCGGGGTTCCGGCGCAGCCGTCCGAGATCGCACGGGAGAGCCCCGCGCGAACGTATTCCGTGAGAAGGTCGACCTCCTTCACCTGCGACGCGTAATCGCCAAGCGTCTCCAGGATGGTTCCTAGATCCCGAATGGGCACTCTCTCCTTCAGAAGGTTCTGGAGCACGCGGTGGGCCGTCCCCAGGGTCACCACCTGCGGGACCACGTCCTGAACGATGGCCGGGCTGTCCTTCTTCAACTCATCGAGCAGGAATTGGGTGTCCTGGCGCGTCAGGATTTCCCACGCGTGCGACTTGATGATCTCCGTGAGATGAGTGGCGAGAACCACGCTGGCACCGACCACCGTCAGACCCAGATCCTGGGCCTGGGCCTTGCCCGCGGTCGAGATCCATTTCGCCCGAAGTCCGAAGGCCGGCTCTTTCGTCTCGCTGCCTTCGATCTGATCCAACAATTCGCCGGACCCCATTGCCAGATGATGGCCGACCCTAAGAGCCCCGGAAGCGACGCGATGCCCTCGAATGCGAATTTGGTATTCGTCCGCCTTGAGGCGGATGTCGTCTCGAACACGAATCCGCGGAACGAGAATTCCAACCTCGCTCGCCAGCTGGCGACGCATCGCAACGGCCCGGTCCAGAAAGTCGCTCCCGCCCTCCGCGTCCATCAGCGGGATGAGCGCGTAGCCGATCGCCACCTCCAGCCGATCGACCTTCAGGTAATCCTCGGGAGGCGCTTCCCGTGTGGATGGCGGAGCGGCTGCGCCGGCCTCTTCGGCGGGCTCGGGCCGACGGCTCACCCGGCTCACAACGATGACTCCGAGACCCAACAGCAACAAGGGAAACGTGGGAATGCCCGGCACCAGGGCCAGGACGCCCAGCGCGCCGGCTACCACGAATAGCGGTTTCCGGTGCGAGAACAGTTCCTTGCCGATTTCGCTTCCCAGACTCGAGGCTCCCGCTGCTCGGCTGACGACGATTCCAGCGGACGTCGAGATGATGAGGGCCGGGATCTGGCTCACAAGTCCGTCCCCGATGGTGAGCTGCGTGTAGGTGCGCAGCGATTCACCGGGACTCATCCCCATTTGCAGCATCCCCACCGCGAACCCCGCCAGGATGTTCACCAGCGTGATCACGATGCCGGCGATGGCGTCTCCCCGAACGAACTTGGCTGCTCCGTCCATGGCCCCGTAGAAATTCGCTTCCCTTGTAATCTCGGATCGGCGCCGCATCGCCTCCTCTTCATTGATCAACCCGGCGTTCAGATCGGCGTCAATGCTCATCTGCTTTCCCGGCATGGCGTCGAGTGTGAATCGCGCTCCCACTTCGGCGTTTCGTTCCGTACCCCGGACGATGACCAGGTACTGGATCGCCACGAGAATGACGAAGATCACGAACCCGACGATGTAGTTGTCCTTGACCACGAAGCTGCCGAAGGCCGAGATCATTTCTCCCGCATAGGCTTGCCCGAGAATCAGTCGGGTCGAGGCGACGTTCAGCGCCAGGCGAAACAAGGTCACGACCAGCATTAAACTCGGAAAGACCGACAGCTGGAGCGGTGCCGTCACGTAGAGCGCATTGACGAGAACGATGAGCGAGAACGTCACATTGAAAGTCAACAACAGGTCCATAAGGAAGGTCGGCATAGGAACGATCATGATTCCAAGAATACCGATCACCGCAATGGCCAGCATCACATCCGGATGCTGCGCCAGATTCCACAAGGACCTCCGCTCACCCGATGTCTCGTTCACGCGGCACTTCCTCTCTCGGTCATCCCCTCTATCTCACTGATGAGAGCTTGCCCTTCAGCCTGTATACGTAGCTCAAGACTTCCGCCACGGCGCGATAGAGATCCATCGGAACCTCTCCATCCACCGGGGTCGTCTTGAACAGTGATCGCGCCAGAAACTTGTCTTCCACAATGGGAACGTCGAATGTTCTGGCCAATTCCTTGATTCTCTCCGCGATGAGCCTCTGTCCCTTGGCCACCACCTTCGGCGCATTCATCGTTTCCGGGTCGTACCGCAGCGCGACCGCGAGTGTGGTCGGGTTGGTCAGAACGACGTCGGCCTTCGGGACCGCCTGCATCATGCGTTTCTGCGCCAGTGCTTTCTGCGCGGACCGAATTCGCCCTCGAATGAGTGGATCCCCCTCGGACTCCTTGTACTCGTCCTTGACTTCGCGTTTCGTCATCTTGAGATCCTTGATGTACTGACGACGCTGGTAGGCGTAGTCCATGAATCCCAGAAGGAGAAGCACCGCTCCGCCGCGCAGACACAGTCCCACCGCCAGATCGCTCACGTTGCTGAGAGCCTGGCCAAGCCCGATGTCCGTCCGGTTCAGGGTCTGAAGAATCGCTTCCCGCACCACCCGATAGCAGACATAGGCGATCAGAACCACCTTGATCCCGTCTCGAAACAGATTGAAGAACACCCGCCCGGAGAACAGCTGCGCGGCCCCCGTTATTGGGTTCAGCCGCCCCAGGTTCAGCGCCAACGGCCTCGACGTCAGCAGGAACCCTCCCTGGATGGCCCAGGTGGCCGCCACCCCTACGCACACGAGAGTGACGAACAGCGGCGCCAGCAGTTGGCCTGTCCACGCGCCCCACGAACCGAGAATTCCCGGTACGGTCTCGGCGGTAACCGGCGTGTCCGACAACCTGCAGAAAGAATACAGAAACCGCTCCATCATCTCGGTTTTCATCCACGGGCCCGCGAACTTGAGAGTCAGCACGCCGGACAGAATCATGGCCGCCGACTTCAATTCGTTGCTCTTGATGACCTGACCCTTCTGCCGCGCCTTTTGTTTGCGCCGAAAGGTAGGTTGTTCTGTTTTCTCCTGTTTGGACTCGCCGGCCACCTTCCGGACCTCCTATGGCGCAAGTTGCAGGAGCAACCCCTGCAGCTCGGCCGGCACGGCGTAGATCGCCCGCTTCATAAGCCCCATGAACACGGGTAGCGTTGCCATGAGCACGAGGGCGCCCACCATGATTCTCAGCGGAAGCCCCACGGTGAAGATATTGAGCATGGGCACGCCTCTGGAGAGGATGCCGATGGCCATCTCCGTGAGAAACACGGCGGCAAGTACCGGAATGGCGATCTGAATGCCCAGGACAACGACCTCACAGAACAGGCGTACCAGACCCTCCGCGATACTCGGCGGCATCTGGGCCTGACCCAGAGGAATCAACACGAAGCTGGTTCCGAGAGCGTGTAGCAGCATTCGATGCCCCCCGAGAATCAGGAACAGAACCAGCACCATCAGGCCCTGAAATTGATCGATGAGCGTCCCCTGCTCCTTCGTGACCGGATCGACGACGCTCGCCAGACCGAACCCGATATGAACGCCCGCCAGCTGGCCCGCGTATTTGGCGGAGGCGAGGAAGAGAAGCACGACGAATCCCAAGAGGAGTCCAACGGCCAGTTCCCGAGCGACCAGGGGAATGTACCCCGCCCCCTGTATGTCGGACACGCTGGCCGCATCCGCCGTCGGCACAAGCAACAGCGAGAGCAGGAGCGTCATCCAGACCCGATGCACCTTCGGGATCCCGTTCTGGCCGAATACGGGCGCCAGAAAGAGAAGTCCCGAAATCCGCACGCCGGTCAGGAGAAACAGCGGCAGGTCCGACGCCAATCGCTCAACGACTTCCATCCGCTTTCGGCCTCATTGAATGAATACCCTGAAATCCCCAAACAGCGTCGTCGCAAAACGCACCATTTTCTGCATCATCCACGGCATGAACAACAGCATCGCGAGAGCCACCGCGAGAATCTTCGGCACGAAACTCAGCGTTGCCTCCTGGATCTGCGTCACCGCCTGCAGAATACTGATCGTCAGACCGGCGATCAGACCCATCAACAGCATCGGTCCCGCCACCTGGACGCCCACCATCAGGGCGTCTCGACCCAGATTGATCAGCAGTTCTTCACTCATTCGAACCCTCATCCCGGAACGGCTACGCGAAGCTGGTGACGAGTGATTGAATAATCAAGTACCAACCGTCAACGAGGACAAATAACAGAATCTTGAACGGCATCGAAATCATGACCGGGGGCAGCATCATCATCCCCATGGACATCAGAATGCTTGCGACGACCATGTCGATGATCAGAAACGGGATGAACAGCAGAAAGCCGATCTGAAAAGCCGTGGTGAGCTCGCTCACGACGAAGGCGGGAATCACCAGATAGGTCGGGATGTCTTCCCTGCGAGAAACGTCCTTCGCGCCGGCGATCCCCATGAACAGCTGGAGATCTTTTTCCCGAGTATGATGGAACATGAACTCCCGCACGGGGTCGATGGCTTTCTCCCACGCTTCGCCCTCTTGAATCTCCCCGTTCATCAAGGGTTCCAGTGCACTGCGGTGGACCTCCTGCCAGACCGGAGCCATGATGAACACGGTGAGAAACAGGGCCATGCCGGTCAGGATCTGGTTTGGCGGTGTCTGTTGCTGCCCGATCGCGTGTTTGAGAAAGGACAGCACCACCACGATTCGGGTAAACGACGTGACCAGAATCGCAAAGGCGGGCGCTAAGGACAGAACAGTGAGCAGAAGAACGATCTTCAGCGTCAACGGCAGCCCGGACGAATCGTCCGCGTCCCCGACCTCGACGTTGATCTGAGGAATGCCGTAGGCGGAACCGGCACTGCCCAGGAGAAGGATGCCCGCGATCAGCAAGCCGGGTAGGACACCTCTCCATCTGCTCTGTGAACCTCGCATCTCCTGATCCCTTCCCCTCTCACGGCCCGTCCGTCAGACTTGGAGCCGGGTACCCCTGCCCGTGACGGCCCTCAGGATGTTCGAGAACCTTCCCGATTCGTCAGGCGCGGAGGGCATTTCCGGATACCGTTCATCCCCCTCTTCCGGCGAGAGCTCCAGCACCGGCGTAATCGTGTTCTCTGTGACGCCGACAACCACCACGCGTCCCGCCATCCGTACGGTGTAGAGAGCTCGCTTCGGCGCAAGGTAACACCGGTCCAGTACTTTGATGCTGCCGTGGAGCCGCGCGCCGTTTCTCCCACCGAGCATTCGGAGGGCGTAGACAGCTCCGACGATGAGAAGGAGGATCAATCCCAGGGCGAGGGCCACGCGAAGAGCCATCCCGGCCATCTCTGCAGGCCGACCGTACGCGCCTTCTTCCGGGAGGTCGGCCGCCTCACCAGCGGCCGGAGCGTGGAGCAGGCCCCAGCTGATCAGGAGCACGGCGACGCAGACTACCGGAAACAGAATAACCAGAATCCGTTTCATTTTGCTCCGCCTCCTTCTACCCCGACGGCTCCGTTTGTGGCCGGAGAAGTTCGGTCACCCGAACACCGAACTGGTCGTCCACCACGACAACCTCTCCCCTGCCCACGAGCTCACCGTTCACCAGGACATCGACCGGATCTCCCACCGATCGATCCAGCCGGACCACGGCGCCGGGACCGAGGTCGAGAATTTCGCGCAGGAACATCCTTGTCGATCCCAGCTCGATCGTCACCGGTACGGCGACATCCAGGAGAAGGTGCATGTTGTCGGACTTGGACGAGGTCGCCTGCGAGATCAGGGGCTGGAATTCCGCCCGCTGGACGGTCGTGCTCTCTGCCGTGCCCGCCTCGGCGTCTTCGGATTCGGCAGGGGCACCCTCCCCCTCCGCCTCGTTATCGGCGGAGGAGTCGGCGGCCCCTTCTCCCGCGCTCGCGTTCTCGTCTCCCGGCCCTTCGCTCGATGAAGATTCCGCGTCCACCTGCGGCTGTGCATCCTCAGCGGAGAGTTCCGCCGATTCTTCCGCACTCGTTTCGCTTTCGGCAGCGGGCGTGTCCTCGACCTGCGTCGAAGAGTCGTTCTGCTCCACGGCGTCCATGACCTCTTGAGTGCTCACGTCCAACACCTCTCTCTTTGTTGAGTCCGATCATCGAACCCTTTTGATCTGAATCCCAAGTGAATCTCCCACGGTACCCGGGTGCCCGAAGAAGGCCGGCCGATCACCGACTCTGACCTCAACCTCATCGCTCAGCTTACGGCTCAGGTGGAGAACGTCACCCACCTGGAGCGAGGCCACCTCGCCGATCTTCAACCGTTCCGGAGGAAACTGGGCCGTCATACTCAGCCTCACCCGGGCGAGCGTATCCGCCGTCACGTGATGGTCCCCGGGCGTTTCATCCATTGCATCCGCTCCTCCGTCCACGCTTCGCCCCAGAATCCGATCGAGAACGCTGTGGCCAAGAAACAGCTGTATCCCACCCCGGGTCTCTCCCAATTCGACAGTTAGGGACGACACGATTCCCCTCCGCTCCCCGAGGTCGGCCCTCTCCTGGGGTTGCAGGTACACACAACCCGAGCCGCCTGACAGATAGGAAGGCAGGGTCTTGTCGATGCACTCCGTGATCCCTTCCGCCAGGAGCGCTAACACGGCGATTTCGATGTCCGTTGGCTCTCGGTCGATGTCACGGGCGGCCACGGTCCCGCCGAGTAGACCGTCGACAAACGCCTGCGCGAGCGTCGGCTCCATGAAGAGCGCCGCGAACGCCGCCCCCGACGAGGCGGAGATTCGAAATGCTACGACGTTTGGCCGTTCCAACATGACCCGCGCCGCGTCCTCGGAGATCTCCCCGACGGCGACTCCGCACTCCGTTCGAAGTTGGCGGGACATTCGCTCCGCGAGGTTCACCGCCAGCCTCGACTGGTCCGCCGCGAGTTGCTGGCGAAGAGCGGCGGTCACTCGCTGCGGGCACCGAAAATCGTAGGGGCGGACCTCTCCCGGTCCATCTTCATTGCCGACCGTGGCCATGCTTTCCTCTCTATTGCAGGACGAAATTCACAAAATAGACGGCGTCGAGTCCTTGATCCGGAAGGATCTGCTCGACCCGTTCCTTGATTTCCCGGCGGATGTTGTCCCGGCCGTGAATGTCCGCAAGTTCCTCCATGGTTTTGGAGCTGAATACCTCGATGAGTGCGTCCTTGATCTGCGTATCCCGGGTCGTGATTTCCTCGATGACGTCCAGGGATTTGGACTCCAGACCCACCGAAACACACAGGTAACGCATGCCACCCGACCCGGCGGGATTCACGACAAGGTCCTCGATGATATAGATCTCACCAAAGGGGGGGCGTTCTTGTGCAGACGCCTCTTCGGCGAGCCGCATGGCTTCTTTCACGACCAGCCACGTCGAGAGCCTGGGGACCACGACCTTTTCGGCGACTCCCCAGGACGCGAAGACGGTTGCGGCGTAGACGGCGGCGGTCGCGGCCAGAACCATGATTCCTCGCGTGCTTAGTCTGCGCGCTCGGGAGGCTGTTTCTTTCTCCCCCGGTTGCTTCTCGGCGGGATTGGCCGCCGCCTCGCGGGCCTCTCCTTTTTCGTCAGCCACGATACTCCCTCCTTGCGGACCATCCCGGCTGCCGGGGTCTCAAGGCGCGAGCCAACCCCGCCGTGCCGGACTACCGCTTGAGATTGATCAGCTCCGTCAGCATCTCGTCGCCGGTCGTAATCACGCGGGCGTTTGCTTGAAATCCCCGCTGCGCGACGATCATCCTCACGAACTCCTCGGAGAGGTCCACATTGGACATCTCCAGCGATTCGGATACGACACTCGCCGAGATGGTTTCCCCGGCGGCCCCCACAATCGTGTTGCCCGAGTTGGGAGATATCTGGTACAGGTTCTCCCCGCTCCGCAGAAGCCCGTCAGGGTTGTTGAACTTCGCCAGAACGACCTGCCCCATTTCTCGCAGCATGCCGTTCGAGAACAGCCCCGTGATGGTTCCCGAGGCGTCGAACGAAATGGACGTCAGGTTGCCCATTCCATATCCATCCTGGGACGTTGCCTTCGCGGTAAAAGGCGACGAGAACTGGGTAATCCCGTCAAACTCGCCCGCCGTCCCGGCCTGGATGCTCATGGTCATCGCATCGGCTCCCGTTCCGGGATCAATGGAGAGATCCTCGCCTCCATCGGCGAAGGACCACGAGCGGAAGGATCCGTCGGAATTGAACTGGACCGTCCCGGTTCTTCCTCCGGTGATGACCTCTCCTTCGTCGAAGCTGGCCTCCCAGTACCACAGATTCTCGGTGGCCGAACGCGTGAAGGTCATATTGAGGGCGTGCCTGTCACCGAGGGAGTCGTAGACCAGAATCGAGGTGAGGTGGGAGCTGTCCGCCGTGCTGATGGCGGCGGTTCCCGCCGCCAATCCATCCGCGGCGACCACAGAGATCCCCCCTCCTCCGAGATCCGTGATTTCCGTGACCAATCCCGTCTCCGCATCAACCGACAGGGTCAGCGATGTGGGAGCCGTGCCGGCCCTTCCGGTCGGCGCGAATACGTCCGTGGCTTCCAGTGTGCTCGCGGTGCCGTTGTTGGCCTGGAACGCCGTACCGACGGCCGAGCCGAAAATCTGCCGCGTGAGGTTCCCGGCCACGGCGCCGGACGTCGTAACGTTGTAGACCGCCCCATCGCCGTGATAGTCACGGGTCAGTGCAACTTCTCCACTTTCGATGGAAGCCGTGACGCCGAGATTGAGCTCGTTGATGGCGTTGATCAGATCCGTCACGGTTGACGACGTCGTGAGGCCGGCGACCTGGGTGGCGGCGCCCCCGTCCACGCTGAGCGTGAAATCCGAAGTGTCGGTCACGCCCAACGCCGTCAGCGCCTCCGCCCCGGTGAGGACCCCGGGGGCGACCAAATTAGATCCGGTCGCACTGCTCGCCGTCGAATTCGTTCCTGTGATGGTGATCGTGTGCTCACCTCCGGCTCCGTTTGACGCCGTTCCCGTGGCCGTGGTGATTCCCGTGGTCCCCGCCGATTCCAGATCCGCCACGCTGTTGGTGGCCATCGCGTCCAAGTTGTAGCCGAATTCGACCTCGGTGGACGAACGCGCCGGGACTTTCTCGCCGAAAGGCAGGCGGACGTTCGTCAGAGGAGAACCCGCCAGAATCTGGCCGGCGTCGTTCGCCATCCACCCCTGTATAATCAGACCGCTCCCGGGGCTCGTCAGGTATCCGTCCGCGTCAAACATGAAGTTGCCCGCCCGCGTGAAATACTGACTCTGCCCGTCGCTCAGAACGAAGTATCCTTCGCCGTCGATGCTCAAGTCCGTGACGACCCCGGTATTCTGGAGCGTTCCCTGGCCCCGATTGGTACTGATGCTGCTGAGTTCCATCCCGAGTCCGACCTGAATGGCGCTCTGTCCGCCGAACCCCTCGCGCGGAGCCGACGCCCCGCGCGTCGTCTGAACCAGTGCCTCACGAAACGTGGCCTGGCCCGATTTGTAGCCGGTCGTGTTCACGTTGGCGATGTTGTTCCCCACGATGCTCATACTGAAAAGATGCCCCTGCACTCCGGAAACCGCGCTGTAGAAAGACCCTAACATTCGTGACTCCTTTGCCTTCACCGCGTCCGTCGGTCGGCGGTGAGGGACCCCCTCCATGTGGAGGTCCAGTCCCTGATCCATGTCTGGTATTCACGCAATCACGGCGCTATCGATAGACGTGAACACGCCCTCTTTCGAAGACTGCAGTGCCGTGATGACCGTTCGATTCCGGACACTCACAACGAACGCCAGCTCATCGAGGAGGACAAGCGACTCGCGCGCGCCCTTCTCCCCGGCCCTCGCAACGGCCGAGCCCAGGCGTTCCAGGTCGGAGTTCCCGAGAGTCAAATTTCGCGTCTCGAGCCGTGCGAGCGCATGTCTCGAGAATGTCAACTCGTGCTTCTCGCACGCTTCCGTCCATACCTCTTTGAATCCGGCCCCATCCTTTCGAGCCACCTGAGCGGATGCCTCCGGACTTACCCCTACAGAACCGATGCGACCGACTCCGCTCATGAACTCACCTCCCTCCGCGCTTCAAGAAACTCCTTTAGATCTCCTCGCATACCTCAACGATGTCGCTCATGTAGATCTCGGTCTCACCGACCAGCAGATGTGCGTTTCCATCCCGATATCGAACCGCCTTTACGACTCCGGCGATCCTCTCGTCCGCGCTCACGGGATTCCCTTCGGTGTCCTTCGCCGTGACGACGAAAGTGTACGCCCCCGAAGGCACCCGATTGCCTTCGTCGTCTCGACCGTCCCACGAAAACACGTGGTCTCCCTTTTCGTTCTCCAACCCATCGACACTTGCAACCGCAACGCCTTCGGCGCTCTCGATCGTTACCGATACCGCGTCGGCGTCTGCGCTCAGCCGGTAGCCGAGCGAGACCGATCCGTCTCCTGACATGATGAACGATCCGGTGTTCGCCCGCACCGCCTTACCGATCAAGGTGGTCGACATGGTGTTGTTCAGGAGTTGGCCGAGAAGAAGGTCCAGCTCCACGCTTTGTTCGAGAGCAGTACTCATGTGTTCCATCTGCTCCAGGGAACTGAACTGGGCGAGCTGTGCAATCATCTCCTCGTTGTCCATGGGATTGAGGGGATCCTGCATCTGAAGCTGAACCAGCAGCAGGCTGAGGAACTCATCCCTGCCGAGCTCAGTGCTGCCGGTTGCAGTCGTCTCGACTCCACTGGTTGCTGCGTCGGTTCCCAGTACCGAGCCAATGTCCATCACGAACACTCCTTCGGCCCCTACAGCCAGTAGTCCAGAACGTTGCCGCCCGACGTCGCTCTCGGGGTTTCGTGATCGGGGGTCTCTTCACTCTCTTCCGAGTGATGAGACGATCCGCCCGAACCCTCGCGTTCCGGTGTTCCGGCCAGCTGTTCACGGCCGCCGGTCTGTCTTTCACCCAGGAGCAGAACGTCAAACTGGGCAAGTTCCAATCCCTTCTCCGCCAGAGCAGACGTCAGTTTCGACAGGTCCGCCTGGAGAACCGAGTGAACCGTGGGATTCTCCACCTCGATGACTCCCCGCACACTGGCGTCGGAGACCGAGAGCCGCACTCGCAACTTCCCCAACTCGGGAGGCTCCAGTTGAATCTGTGCTTCGCTCCGGTCTGCCCTCAGGAGCCACCGCACCTGGTCGGTCAACTGATCCAGGATGCTCTCGTGGGCCGCCCCGACGTGGGAGATCGTCATCCCCGGTCGGGATTCCGGGACTGCTTTTGTGGATGCGGAGTTCACGCCATGGGACAGAGTCGCTTCTTGCGAACGAACGCCCGTCGACTCATCCGACCCGTTGCCCCCGCTCGAACCCGGGTTGTCGTGAAGCAGAATGTGCCTGTCGAACACCGACGCGCCGCTTCCGTCCGTCCCGGACTGGACGGTCTCCCGACCCATTGTCCCCGGGTGCCGCGCGCCCGGCTCCTTATCGCCGCCCGGACCACGCGCGCCCGCCTCAGCTTCGATCGACTCGGATGCTTCAACCGTCACGGGACCTGAGTTCCCACCCGGCAGCGGGTCGTTTTCACCTGCCGCCCGGACCGCGCGGCGCGTTGCGGCCGTGCCGATCCCGATACCGCCCTGCGTCGGCTCCTCCTTGCCGAGGATATCCACTTCGGACATCTGAGATTGCGCAGAAGAATTGCGAATGTCTCGGACCGTGGAGCTCTCGGCAGCCGAAACGTCCCCGTTCGGCACGGACGGTCCGGTTTCCCGGCCCGCCGCCCGCAGGACCACCTCTTGGTTCTCCCCGTGAGAACCCGCCACTCGGACCTCCAAGGGGATCGCTCCAGGTTTGCCGACCCCCGGCTCCCTCGGAACATCCGTTGGCGGAGATGCATGTTCGACTCCACTCAGGCGCTCGACGCCCGCATTCCTGCCTGGAACGGGCGATGCCTCTTCGCTCAGGGTGAGCGCCTCGAGAACGCTTTGTTCGTCGTTGCTCGCGATCCCCTCGGCGTTCACGCCGGCACCTTCTCCCGCAGCTCCTTCGAGGCCCGCCTCCGAAACCGGCGAACCCATCATCAGAAGGAAGGACGCCGCCACCTCGGCGGAGGTGCCATCCACCAACTCGCACGGCGGTTTGCCCTGCGTGGCCTCCGTCCCCGGGAGACAATCCATAAGCACGGCAAGTCCGTTAACGTTCATACGTACCCCAATTCATGAGAGTCTGACTGATTCGGGCCGCCTTACCGGGTTCCATCTCTCCCAGAATCTGGGCGGCCTTGTTCTCCTTCATGTGCGAGAGAATCGTCACCACCTGACGGTCCTGCATCGTCGTGAGAATGACGGCAACCTGTTTCGGCCGCATCTTCTCGTACACCCGGACCAATCGTGACAGCTTGCTTTCGTCAAAGGGCAGCAGCGATTCGATTTCCTCTGCTGCCGACTGCCCCGAGCCCGGCTCCGACAGGCCGGTCGGATCCGCCGATGACTCCGTGTTCTTCGCCTGTGGGGAGGTCGTGTCGACCTCCGGTGGAACGGCACCGGCTTCTTCTGTCCCCCCTTCTTCCGGTGCTTCAGTGTTCGAGGTGCCCTCGCGATTCTCCGCCGACCCGTTTGTGCCGACGGGTCTGTCGGTTTCGCCCGTGCGCTCTTCAGACTCCGGACTCCCGGCCTCGGTGCCGGGTGGACGTGCGGCGCTCGCCTCCGTACCGACCGGTTCTCGGGCCTCTTCACTTTCGGCCCATGAGGCGAGGATGCTGTCCACCGCCGCGTACCCTTCGACGGGCCTCAAGTGCGGAGAGGCGAGATTCAGCACTCCGCAAACGTAGAGATGCAGAAGGGCCGAGATCACGAATACGACCAAGGCTCCTCCGGCAAGAAACACAATTCTCTTCAGGCCCAGTCCTTTCAATGGATTCTCCGCCATCGCTTCACTCCCGGTCGATGTCAGCGCGAGCACTCATCGATCGCACCGTCCGCTCTTCGTAGAAACATGTCCCTCCCAACGTCATCCACCTCTTTCTGTTCTCGCCGCAGTAGGTTTCGCATGCACTCCAAGAGCCCCTTTTCCTTCAGATTCTCCAGCATCTTGCATTCCTTCGAGCATTCCAGCAGTGCCTCTCGCTCTCGGGACACCTTTCTGTTCGAGTGCTCCACGGCTTCGATCTGTCTGTGGATGTTTCTCATGAGACTCGTGTAACGCGCTCGATACATCGCTTCCCGGTGCACGTTCAGGCGGCCGGAACAGCCCTCCAGCATTTCCCGCCGGCACTCCTGACCCTGAGAGCGAAGCTGGAGCAGCCTGCGTTTCTCCCTGTCCAGGATTCGCTGGGCGGCCGCCACGTCCTGCTTCTTGCGCTCCTCTTCGCACTGCCGCGTCTCCATTACCTTCTGCAATCGAAACCGGTATTTCGCCATGGATGATCCTAGTTCAATAGCGCGCCGAGCTGCTGGAGCGTGTCGCCGTAGCGCGTTCGCTCGTCAATTCCTTGTTTCAGAAAACTCCGAATCGCATCGATGTTCTCAAGCGCGAAGTCGATTCGCGCGTTGCTTCCCTTGACGTAGGCGCCGATGTTGATCAGGTCTTCCGCCTCACGATAGGTGGCCAGCACCTCGCGGACGCGCGCCGCGTCCCTGTGATGATCCGAGTTCACGACGTCGATCATCACCCGGCTCACGCTGTCGAGGACATCGATGGCCGGGTAGTGATTCTCCGTTGAAAGTTTTCGCGAGAGACTGATGTGACCGTCGAGAATGGAACGCGCCGCGTCGGCGACCGGCTCGCTCATGTCGTCCCCTTCCACAAGTACGGAATAGAGCCCCGTAATGCTCCCGACGGCAGACGTTCCGGAGCGCTCCAGCAGCCGGGGCAGGAGTGCGAACACCGAGGGAGGATAGCCCTTCGTCGCAGGGGGTTCACCGACGGCCAGGCCGATTTCCCGCTGAGCCATGGCCACTCGAGTAAGCGAATCCATGATCAGCATGACATTCAGACCGAGATCGCGGAAGTACTCCGCAATGGTGGTTGCCAGGAGCGCGCCTTTGAGCCTGATGAGCGCCGCCTGGTCCGAAGTGACGGCCACCACCACGGACTTGCGGAGTCCCTCCTCACCCAGATCTTTCTCGATGAAATCCCGGACCTCGCGGCCCCGTTCCCCCACAAGGGCGATGACATTGAGGTCCGCCTCGGAACTACGGGCAATCATCCCGAGCAGGATGCTCTTGCCCACACCGCTTCCCGAGAAGATCCCAATCCGCTGCCCCTTCCCGCAGGTCAGGAGCGCGTCGATGGAGCGAATTCCGGTGACCATCGGCTCCGCGATCCGCCGTCGTGTGAGGGGATTGGGCGGTTCGGCTGCGAGGGGGCGGGTCTTCTTGGCGTTCGCGGGTCCCCGGTCGTCGATGGGACGTCCCAGGCCGTCCAGGACGCGGCCGAGAAGCTCGTGACCCACGGGCACCCGCAGGGGCCGGCCGCTGGCCGCCACGGACGCTCCGGCCGCCACTCCACCAACCGTTCCGAGCGGCATCAGCAGGACTCTCTCGCCGCGGAATCCGACGACCTCCGCCTGTACCCGGCGGCCTTCCCGAAGGCCCTCGATCAGGCAGACATCACCGACCGAAACGGCCGGCCCCCTGGACTCGATGACCAGCCCGATGATCTCCATCACCCGGCCCGTCAAGCGCACGGGATCGGTTTGCCCTACGGTGTCCAGGTACGTGTCGACGTCCAGTGTTGTCGGACTCATCTCACCCTTTCGACAAGGGCCTTTTCCAGCGTCTGGATCTGCCGGTCGATTTGAGCCTCCACGTTTCCGGCCTCGGTCTCCACGAGGCAACCGCCCTTCCGAATCCGCTCGTCCTCCTCGACATCGAGCGAACCGCTCCCCTCCACGATGCTCAGCCATTCCGACCTGTGCTCCCGCACGATCTTCAGATCCTCGGGATTCACGCGAATCACCAGGCTCTCTTTCTCCTGGACATGCTTGAGCGCTCTCCGGACTGTTTCCAACACGACTTCCTCATTGATCTCAATCGCGTCGCCCACAATCCGTCGTGCAACGGTCACTGCCAGACGAACCACCACTTCTTCCGACATCTTCAGAAGATCCATCCGTTGCGCAGCGAAATCGTCCACCATCGACGAGAACCTGGCCACCACCTCATCGACCTGCGCTCTTACCGATTCCGCCGCTCCCGCCTCCAGGTCCCGCATCTTCTGCTTGTGCATCGCTCCCTGTTCCGCCAGACGCTGCTCGAGATCCTGAAGGGCCCTCCGCAGATCCTGCTCGCGTTCCTCCTGTGACTCCTGCGGATCGACTTCAAGGACGGCGCTGCCCGTTGAGGACGCGGGGATATTCTCCGGCACGATCACCTGAAACGCGTCCGGGAGGACTCTCGTCGGCCGGATCACTCTAGACAAGTGCATCTTCCTCGGACCCCCCTCGATTGACCACGATCTCTCCTTGCTCCTCGAGCGCGCGAACATGATCGATAATCCGATCCTGCGCCCCGATCACCTCGGCGGCCTTGACCGGACCCATGTAGTCCATCTCTTCCTGGATCGTGAGGGCCGCTCTCTCGGATACGTTCTTGAAAATCTTCTCCTTGAGATCGTCCTCCGCCGTCTTGAGCGCGAGACTCAGATCTTTGAGATCCACTTCCTTCAGCACGCGCTGCATGGCCCGGTCGTCCAGCAGAAGGATGTCCCGAAAGACAAACATAAGCTTCCGCACGCGCTCGGCCACGTCCTCGTTCCTGGACGCCAGGGTCTCCAACACCGACTTCTGCGCTTCCAGGGAAACCATGTTCAAGAGATCCGCCACTTTGTTTTCGCCGCCCAGCCGTTCGGTCCGTTCGCTCTGTTTCCGCTGGGGTGTCACCATCGGAGCCAGCGCGGCATGAACCCGGGCCGCCGTCTCCGGCGAGATCTCTCCCATCGTGGCGATCCGCCAGGCCACCTCCGGCTGCAGATCCTCCGCGAGGGAGGACATCACGCGGCCGGACACGTCCGGATCGAGCTGGGTAAGCAAAAAAGCCACGGTCTGGGGGTGCTCGCCCGCCACCTTCGCGGCGAAAGAGCCGGGGTCGCGGCGCGCGAAGTTCCTCAGATGTCGATTCGCACGCCATTCAATCCGCTTTACGACCTGCCCGGCTTCGGCCTTCCCAAGACTGACCTCCAGAACCTCGGCCGCCTTCTCCAGCCCGTCGACGTCTTTCGTCTGGCTTGCAGAGAGGCGGTTGCAGAACTCCGTCAGGACTTCATCCCGAATCCCCTGGGGAACCGTCCCCAGTTGAAGGATCTCCCCGGCAAGGAGCTCCACTTCACCCTCTCCCAGTTCCTTCAGCAATTCCTGAGCGCCGGACCCCAGCGTCATGACGACGATGGCGGCACGCTGTCTCTGCGTAAGATCAACTACCGAAGCTACGGCCATGGGCGCTTAGTCACCCTCTTCCAGCATGTTTCGAATCACAGCCGCCGATTCCTGCGGCTGACGTCGGGCAACCTCCGAGGCTCGATCGGAGGCCGACTCGACGTTGGCCAGATCGGCCACATGAAGGTCGACGCCCCGGCCGCCCGGCGTCGCCGCCGGGGCCGGAGACAGACCCGAGAGGGCCTGTCCGATCGAACGGAAGATCTTCCTCAGAATCAAGAATGCCGCCGCCGCACCGAACAGCCAGAGCCCATATCGGAGCAGGGTCTGCCACAGCATTTGGCGCTCAACGTGTTTCATCTGTTGCTGTTCCTGCTCAAGGTGGCTGTGGTCGAACTGAACGCACGCAATGTGAAACTTGTCGCCGCGGGCTTCATCCACCCCCACCGCGTTTTTGACCACCGACGCCAGCTCGTTCAGTTCCGCCACGGTGCGGGGAACGAATCGAGTCTCCTCTTCACTTTGGCCTTCCGCCGACTCGTAGTGACCGTCGACCGTCACGGCCACAGTGAGTCTCTCGATACTGCCTGGAACTTTCACGAGCCGTTCGACGGTTTTGTTGATCTCGTAGTTCGTGACCGTATTGCGGAACTCTCCGCCCGTATCACCGCCGGACTCCTCACTCAGTTCTTCGCTTCGAACGACGGGGTTCTCGCCGTCGTAGAATTCAGCGTCCCGCTCAAGCCGCTCAAAGTCGACATCCGCCGTGACGCGAACGACGGCGCCCCCAGGTCCGATCACGCGATCCAGCAGAGTTTGCGCCTTCTCTTCCAACCATCTTTCCGCCGCCGTCTTGACTTCCAGACGCTCGGCCCCCTCCGCGTCCAGGCCCCCATCCCCGTGATGCGTCGAGAGGAGATTCCCGAAGTAGTCGAGGATGCTGACCCTCTCGGGGGCGAGCCCCTCCACCCCACCGGCGACAAGATATGCGATCCCTTCAACTTGTTTGCGGCCGAGCCGGACTCCGGGTTTCAACCTCAGCATCACCGACGCCGAGGGTTGTCGATTCTCATCCATGAACAACGTTCGTTCGGGTACGACCAGATGGACTCGCGCACCCAGAACTTCATCCATTTCCCGAATGCTGCGCGTGAGTTCGCCCTCCAGGGCGCGCCGGTAGTTGATCTGTTGCATGAAATTGGTCATCCCGAAGCCGCGGTGGTCGAAGATTTCGTATCCCTCGTTTGCCCCACCGGGCAGTCCCTCCGCGGCCAGATCGAGCCGAATTGAGTAGACGTCCTTCTGTGGGACTTTGAGCGTGCGTCCCGAGTCGGCAATGCGAAACGGGATCTTGCGATCCCGAAGCTCCTCGACGACGCGGCTGGCCCGCTCGGGGTCGAGTCCGGCATAGAGAACGGAATAGCTGATGTTCCTGGCGAGGAGTGCGGAGATCCCAAGAGTCGCAACGGCGGCAAGAATCAGACCGCCCAGGACGACTCTCTGCCCCTGCCCCATCGCTCCCCAGCGGGCGCTGAGGTTGGCCACCAGACTCTTCCAGGTATCCATCACGGAGCGTTCCCTCCTCTTGTTTCGATTGCCGCGCCGCCCCGGCACTTACGCTAGATCGACGTGCGGGACAACTGGTGGTACGTCTCCAACAACCGGTTCCGGATTTCGATCAGGAGGTCCAGGGCCAAGTTCGCTTCCTCAACCGCCAACATCACCTGATGGACTTCAGTCGTTTTGCCCTCCGCCAGCGCGTTGACCTGCCGGCCGGCCTCTTCCTCGAGATTCCGAATCTCGCTGAGATAGCCCTTGAGCGTCTCCGCGAACGAGACGCCTCCTTGAGTCGGCAGACTCTTCTGCGTCGCTTCCGCGGAGGGAATGGAAGGTCCCACCTTCGAAGTCCCGTGCAGCGCCGTTACCGTTTCCAGAGGTATCACGAGTTCCTCTCTCTCAATGGTCGTCGCCTAGATCTCCAGCGACCTGGCGACCATGCTCTGGTAGGCCTTCATGGCCGCCAGGTTCGCCTCGTAAGCGCGCGTCGCCGCCATCATGTCCACCATTTCGCCGACGGTGTTGATGTCCGGCAATCGGACATACCCGTTTTCATCCGCATCCGGGTGGTGCGGCTCGTGAACAAGTCTGTATCCGGCGTCCTGCTCCACAACTTCTCGGGCCTCTACCGTCGGCACGGTCGATCCCGAAAGCCGGTCCGCCCCACCGCCCCCGATGTGTGCCGGAGACGTCCGGGCCAGGGTGACCCTGCGGGAGGGGACCGTCGCAGGCCTCGTCGCATCCGAGTTTTCTGAACTCATGACCACCGTTCGGCGCCGATACACATCTCCATTGTCCGAGCGCGAGGCCTCTGCATTGGCGATGTTCTTCGCAATCGCCTCCATGCGCTTCCGCTGCGCACTCAAGCCCGAAGCGCTGATGGCCATGGGCGCGAAGAGATCGTCCCCCATTTGCACTCCTCCTTACGGATCTCGCCCCTTCCCTTCACCGCCCGCCACATCACACGTCCCGACACACCGCGTCTACCCGCGAATACTGGATCGCAGGCCCTGAATCCGCAGGGACGCAAGACGGGCGGCAAGGTCGAACCGCAGCTGGTTCTCGGCCAGGGCGACCATTTCATGTTCGATTTCAACCGAGCTCGAGCCTTCTTCCGAAGATGCCTCGTAGACTTCCACGTCCTGCGCAAGCCCTCTCCCGGAACCCAGGTGGCCCGGATGGGTCGCGCGAAGCTGCACCGACCGTCCACGCGCACTTCGCAGCTCGTTGGCAAAATCCACTTCCTGACGCTTGTAGCCCGCAGTCTCGGCATTTGCCAGGTTCGCCGCGTAGGTCCGCTGTCTCCACGCACTCAGGTCCATCACCTTCCGGAGTGCAGGCAGGGCCGTCTTACTGAAAAGATCGCTTGCGCTCACGCCAACTCCCTCCCTCCGTCGATATCGTTCGGACGGCGGCAATGGTCCGCACCCTGTCCACGCAAGTTCCGGGCCAGTACTCGACAGACGAACAACTCACTTGTGTTTCAGAGGGTTAGGGTATCGGGAAGTAGGAGGCTTATTAGCGGATGGTCGACGGGACAGATACCCTTTCCGGTCCGAGGGGAAGTTTCTTCCCCTTCCCTGCTTCCGAAGGTACGGCGTCTTGAGACGTCGGCTTCAGGAAGTCCATGCGGCCCAGCTGGTGCAGCTTGTTCCTCAAGGTCCGGGCACTGATTCCAAGCCGGTCTGCGGCCAGGCTTCGATTTCCCCCCACCTCCTCAAGCGTCTTGATGAGATGGGCGGTCTCGACCTCTCTGAGGGATTTTCCCGCAGGGAATTCATCCCTGAGCACCGCGTCGTCCGTCTCTTCTTTCAAGTCCCGAAGCAGGTCCGGAAAACATTCCGGGCCGATGACGGGCCCGCGGGACAGAATGGCGGCTCGTTCGAGACAGTTTTCAAGCTGCCGGACGTTGCCCGGCCACGAATAGCGACCGAGAACACGCATGGCCTCTTGACTCAATTCTCTGGCCTCCAGACCGTTCGCGATACAATGGCGGCGAAGGAAGTGATCGACGAGAGGCGGAACGTCATCCATTCGGTCTTTGAGAGCAGGCACGGATATAGGGAAGACGCTCAGCCGGTAGTACAGGTCCGACCGGAATCGGTTTTCCCGAATCTCTCTGGAGAGGTCTTGGTTGGATGTGGCGATGATCCGCACGTCCGCGCGAATCGTCGAGCATCCACCCACCCTCTCGAACTCTCTCTCCTGGAGAACTCGAAGGAGCTTGGCCTGCATGCCCCAAGCCATCTCGGAGACCTCGTCCATCAATAGGGTCCCACCCTGCGCTAGCTCGAAACGTCCCTTCTTCCGGCGGATGGCGCCCGTGAAAGCTCCCCGCTCGTGACCGAAGAGCTCCGTTTCGAACAGCGATTCCGGCAGCGCGGCACAGTTGAACCGAACCAGCGATCCGTCCCGTCGTTTGCTGTGTTCATGAACGGCCCGGGCCACCAGTTCCTTGCCCGTACCCGTTTCCCCGGTGACGAGTACCGTGGCCTCCGTCGATGCGGCCAACCGGATCAGCGAACGGATTTCCCTCATCTGGGAACTTTCTCCCACGAGAAACCGGGATTCTGTTCCCTGAGCGCCCCCGCTTCCGGCCGTCGTTTGTTCGTCTCCATCGCCACACAGAATACGGTCGACCAGCCGTTCCACCTGTTCACCCGAGAAGGGCTTGGTCAAGTAGTCGCAGGCACCCAGTTTCATCGCCGCAACGGCGTTTTCCACGGTCGCGTACGCGGTCATGATGACGAACCGGGTCGACGGCGAAACCCGTTTCGCGGCCCGCAGCAACGAAACGCCGTCCATCTTCCCCATGCGCCAGTCGGTGAACACGAGCGCGTACTCTTCATTCTCGAGAAGAGAAAGAGCTTCTTCCCCGTCGCCAGCGACCGCGACGCCGTAGTGCCTGCGGGCCAGGATCTCTTGGAGGAAGTCCCTCAGGAGAGGTTCATCATCCACAATCAGGATGCGCTTCGTGTCACACGGACTTCGCACGAATCCTCCTCCCACTGACTCTGTCTCCGTGACGCGGGCTCCGATGGGAGAGTGAAGATGGCTCGAGTCCCCCTGCCTTCGGTGCTCTCGAGGCGCACGTCTCCACCGTGTCCGGTCACAATGCGCCGCACGGCGGTAAGCCCCAATCCCGCACTTCGGTCCTTAGTCGTGAAGAACGGCGCGAAGGCATTCGCCGCCACGTCCGGTGGCATCCCCACGCCGGTGTCGGAGACGGACACGGCAACGAAAGAGCCCGTCGGTCCACCCCGCGCGATTCCGGGGGCCCGGCCGGCGGTATCCTCGGATTTTCGCACCTCCGGCTCGGCCTCCTCCAGGCAGACGGTGATGATCCCGCCCCCCGGTACGGCCTCTCTCGCATTGGCAAGGAGATTCCACAGGACGTGTCGAATCTGCTCCTTATCGAGCCTCGCCCGGATATCCCGGCAGCCGACTCGTCGCACCAGGGTAATCTGTTCTCTCTCCTCGAGGCCCCCATCGAACAGATCCAGCACGCCCTCCAGGACCGACGCAATGTTCACGCTTCGAAAATCCGAGGTCACCGGACGTGCGCTTTCCACCAGCCTCGCGACAGCCGACTCCACACCGGCCACGCCTTCCTGGATCTTCCGGACCAACGGATCCCAGCGAGGATCGCTGGCCAGGTCTCGCCCTAGGAGCTCTGTGAATCCCGCCAATCCGGCAAGGGGATTTCGAACCTGCCGGGCAACTTCGGCCGCCATTTCTCCTACGGCCGCCGTGGTGCGAGTCCGGAGAAGCTCTTCTTCGACCAGCTTCGCCGTCCTGAGATCGCTGAACACCTCCACCGCCCCGAGGATCTCTCCACCCTCACCCTTCACCAGCGAGGTCGAGAATCCCACCGGGATGCGTTCTCCGGCCGAGGTCGTGATCAGTTTCTCCAGGTGTTCCACGCAGTTACCGGTTTCCATGGTCTGGAGGGGACCCGCCTCTTCATCGAGATCTCTACCGATGATGTCATGGTACGACGTTCCCAGCACGTTCTTCTTACGGTAGCCCGTGATGGTCTCGGCCGCGTCGTTGAACTCGATCAGGCGACCCTCCAGATCTACAGCCACCACTCCGACCGAAAGACAGCGGAGAATGCTGTCGAGCCGCGACGCCAGCCGTTCCCGTTCATCGAGGCTTTCTCGCAGGTTTCGATTCGCCTTCTCCAGAGCCCAATTCAGATTCGTGCATTTTCTTTCGAGAATCGTGCACGTCGCTCGCAGCGCGTCCAGACTCTCGCTGAAAGTCCCCAGAGACGCTTTCAGCACATCCGCGCGCGAATCCTCCGCAGCTGGAATCGCCGGTTTCGGGCCACCCCCGGGGCGAGACGGATTCTCGGCAATACGGGTTTGAATCGGGACGTCGAGCCGGCAGGACCCCCGGGGTTCCATGGGACGCGAGTGCTCTTCTCTGTTGTTTTCCAAGAAACTTGTTCCTTCTACTGGATCCTCCCGCGGGATTACGCCATTTTTTGCGACCCTTGGGGAATCTCATCACCAATACAGTAGTTAGAAGCCTTCGCTACTTATTTCGTAACGGACCGAGGAAAACTTGAGCGAAAATTTCGTCCCTTGGGCGTCCCTGGGCATAGCGTTAACTAATTGTTGGTTTATGAGTTATAGATATGATGTCGGACTCGGCCTCCACGAAGCTCCCAGACTGCCTGGATTGGATATTATTGCAAAATATGGAAAACAAGCGGGCTCTGTTTGGTTTCTGGAATCCTGAATCGAACGAGGGGTTTCCGGCCTGCCCGGGATGGAGAAGGCCGCTCTTTTCCGCCCAGGGCACCGACTCGCGAGTCCACCGGAACATCGGTGAACGGCGGTTTCATTCTGGAGGCCGACGACAGGACGTTGGCCGCCACTCACACGTCTTTTTTGCCATCGCCGAAGCCCACCGGGCAACGTCGATGACATCGTCCCTTTGGGAAATCCGATGGAGGAGGACTGGAAAGTCTTTCCGGTTTCTTGGCGTGACGCCGGACCTCCGGCAGATCTCCTTCGACACTAATTGTACGCCCCATTACCCGTTAGAGCACTTGGACGCGAAGCATCGCAGGTGGCACGGCTCTTGCGAAACTCAACGCCGAGCCCGTGTGTGTTTCTCCACGGCTCCATCCCGGCCGGCACACCCTGCCGGAAACGCTCATACCGGACTCGAAGCCCTCGGGAAAGGAATTCACTCGAATGCCGTCGAACCAGCGGAACCGGCCACCCTCTTCCAAAGGGAGCCCTCGTTTGTCCGTTGTGATCAACACACTGAACGAAGAGGCGAACATCGAGGATTGCCTCAAGAGCGTTCTCCAGATCTCAGACGAGATTGTTCTCGTGGACATGTACAGCGATGATCGGACCGTTGAGATCGCCAGGCGATACACCGATCGAATCTTCTTTCACGAGAGGACCGGTGTTGTCGAGCCGGCGAGGGAGGCCGCGATCCAACAGGCGAAGGGGAACTGGATTCTGATTCTGGATGCCGATGAGCGCGTATCCCCAGAACTCGCAGCCGGGATTGGAAAGGTGATTGCGAATCCTCGAGGGGTCGACGTGTTTTGCATCCCGAGACGCAACTACATCGCGGGTCGCTGGATGCGGGGAACGGGTTTCGGAATCGAGGCGGAGCGCCAACCGAGGCTCTTCCGCCGGGACTCGCTTCGCTGGCCGGAACGAATTCATGCATACCCGGTCATTCTCGGCACCGAAGCCCCCCTGCCCCTGCCCGACGAGGCGAGAATCGACCACCTTGCCTACCGTGACCTCCGCCAGTTTATGGATCGAGTCAACCGCTACACGGACCATGAGGCCCGCATCCTCGATGAGGATCAGGCCGCCTGGTCTCCGGGTCGCATGCTGTTCGAGGCCAGAGATGAGTTTCTCCGTCGATACGACCCGGAAGCCGATGGAATCCACAGCCTCGTTCTGGCGATGTCGATGGCCTTCTACCGCTTCCTCTCATGGGCCAAGCTCTGGGAACGGCGGGCATACCCCGGGGCGATCCTGCCGACCGAGCCGTCGGAACTGTTCCTCCCTTTCGGGGACCTTGAGAGCGACGAATCTCAACTCATTTCTTCCGGTAGGGAGAGCCCGAGCGAATCCTCACCCGACGGAATCGTGACCCTCTGTAAGGGTTTCTACGACGACGAGGGAGGGTGGTGCTGGATGAGCGGGGAGGGGAAACTCCGCATCCCGTCCTCGGCGCTGCCCGGCGATCTTCGCTTCTCTCTTACCTGCGACAACTCACGATACTACGAGCATTTTCCATTTCTGGTTCAGATCGTCGTGGGTCGTCGTCTCCACGAGAAAGTCCTGTTCGAGGCCAGCGACCAGCGGAAGGATATCTCCATCCCCCTCGAGGGAAGCGCATCGGACGTTCACATCCGGATCCAGAGTCAAGAGGTATTCGTACCGGCTTACCTGGGTCTGAACAGAGACCGACGTCGCCTCTCCATCCGCCTCAGCAACGCGGCCTTCCGCTGTGCCCGCCCCGCAGAATCCAACACTTCGAACCAGCCCGAGAGGAAACCTAACGACCTCGCGCGCTCGCCCTCGGACACTTCACACGCCGGCTCCGGGAATCTATGCGGGGCTGCGGCTCGGCCCACGAATGGTGACGGTCTATAAGCAATTGCCACGGGTCATCCACAAGCCGACATTCGATCAGCCAACTGGTGGGTCTCATCCCTGTACCGCAGGCCGTGGGGTTCTCAGGTACTTCCGTTACGCGCCCCCACGGGTTCGGAAAACAGCTGGCGGCCCAGGCTGATTCCTTCTTTCACGAAGGGCAGAACCTCTTCGATTGAAGCCGGATCTCCGAAGGGAAGAGACCGGCGGACCACGGGGTCCGCCTTTCCGGCTAGAACATCCGCAAGCTCCGCCGGTCCACTGTCTTCTCCCCAGGCCAGAAGGTTGGAGATGTGGACCACCCATACCAGCTTCTCAACTTCCGGCTCTTCGCCCGCCGCTCCCTCGGGCCGATGGTGCCAACGTACGGCCCGAACCAGAGCGCTCGGCAGCCGCCAGCGGTCCGCCGCCCAACCTCCCAGCTCGGTGTGGTCGAAGCCGAGGGTTTCCTTCTCGATGGGACTCGAGTTCTCCGTATCCAGAAGTCTCATCTTCACCCGTTCGCGATCGCTGGGGAGGGACCGCAGAACCAGACCCTTGCCGATGTCGTGAAGAAGACCGGCGGTAAAGGCCTCCTCCGGGTCGAGTCCGCCGACCTTCCTTGCGATACAGCGGCTCCAGACGCCCACGTCGACCCCGTGATCCCACAGGCGCTCCGCCACTTCAGAAGAGCCGGAGATTGCCCGTGTGATGTCCGCCAGCGCCGTGCTGATCACCAGGCTCCGCAGTGTCGAGATGCCCAGAATCGTGATGGCGAGAGGGATAGATCCGATTCGCCCCGGGAGAGCATAGAAAGCGGAGTTGGCGATCTTGAGGACCCGCGCCACCAATCCCTCGTCCGTAGACAGAACCTTGGCGATGTCGCTGACCGAACAATCCACCTCTCGAACGACCTCGTTCAATCTCGACACAACGACCGGCAGTGAAGGAATCCTGTCGCCAAGCCCCGGAAACGCCTTTTCGATATGCGAGGCTTCCTCCTGAGCATGATCTCGGCTTGTTCCCGACGCCACGCGAATCGTTGTCGAAACGCCTTTCTCGTACGCGCGCACCAGCGCGTTCACCAGATCAGGATCGAAGTGGCTTCCGGCGAAACCCTTGAGGATCTCGATTGCCTCCGACTGAGACATTCCGGGCCGAAAGGTGCGATCGCTGGTCATGGCATCGAAGGCGTCGGCCAGACCGATGATCCTCGCCACCGGAGGGATTTCCTCTCCCTTCAGCCCGACCGGGTACCCCGATCCATCGCACCGCTCATGATGGTAGAGGACGCCCGGAACGATGTAGTCCAGCGCGCCCGAGGACTTGATGATGTCCGCCCCCAATAACGGATGTTTCTTGATGGTGTCGTACTCCTGGTCGGTAAGCGCCGCCGGCTTCAGGAGAATACCATCCCGAATGCCGATCTTCCCGATGTCGTGCAGAAGAGCGGCCAGCCGCAGTTGGTCCCGAAACCCTCCCGGCGCGTCAAGGTCGGACGGCTCGCCCAACTCGTTGGCGATCGCCATGGCAAACATCGCCACCCGATCCGAGTGTCCACGCGTGTATGCATCCCGAGCATCCAAGGCGGCGGCCAAAGACTGAATCATCGCGTAGAGAATCTCGCGGCTCTCGTTCTCCCCCGAAACTCCGTGAATCGTCTGTCCCAGGATGAAAGCGGCATTCCACAGCATCCTGCGCCAGGGCGGCGCGTAGTCCTTCTCCGGGACGTTCCCCACAATCAGCACTCCCACGGGCCGCTCTCCGGCAACCACGGGCGCGGCCATCAACCGTCCGGATCGAAACGTGAGCGAACCATCTCCCGAGGACTCACGCACCGGAAGGTCCATCGCATCCGACACGAGGTGCTTGTCGGACACGACGCCCGAAATCCAGGCCCACCGATCACTCGCCCAGGTTCGCGCGTCCTCGTCCGAGCCGAAGCCATCACTCCAGAGAGACTCGAAGTTGTTTCCGTCCTGCGCCACCACCGCCGCCAGCACATGCGTGGATTCCAGATCCTCCCGAACCAGACTCAGGAAATGGGCCATGACCTCATCGGTCGACGGATTCTGCAGTTCGCTTGGACTTCCATCGCCCTCGGGCCGGCCGTTTTCTCTCCACCCGGAGACTCGCAGATTGTGCAGAAGCCGGTTCCTGAAGCGTCGATGACCCTCGGTGGTCGACAGCAATTCCCCAAGGTGTTTTCGACCGAATTCCGAAACGCTCATATAGCCTCTCCAGAGCTCGAGTGGTCATACGCACCGCACACCGAGAGACGCGCGCCGTCCTGGACGCGCGCCGTCCGGCAGGGTATCTCCGCGTCAAACATTCCGCTCAAATTGTCGGAAAAACGGAGGCCGAAGTTGATCGAAATGCTTGGGGAGGCGGCCCGCGCGGCACCCGTTGGGCCCGTCGTTGAAAGAAGAAGCGAGAATGACACAATCGCGAGAGGAAAACGCAAACTCGAACAGCCAAACCGCAATCTACAGAGAGTCGAAAGTGGAAAGGTGAGAGTCGACAACCCAAATTCCGGGCCGGCGACGGGGAGCGCTCGCCGGAACGCCGGCCGCAGCGTGGGGTGTTTCAACACCGCGGGCACCCAGCCCCCCTACCCAATAGAATCCCCCATTCACGCTGCGGCCAAGTGACGCCGAGTGCTTCCCGGAGTGCAAGGCCCGAACCGCGGAGAGTCGAAAGTGGAAAGGTGAGAGGCGACAACCCAAATCCCGGGCCGGCGACGGGGAGCGCTCGCCGGAACGCCGGCCGCAGCGTGGGGTGTTTCAACACCGCGGGCACCCAGCCCCCCTACCCAATAGAATCCCCCATTCACGCTGCGGCCAAGTGACGCCGAGTGCTTCCCGGAGCGCAAGGCCCGAACCGCGGAGAGTCGAAAGTGGAAAGGTGAGAGGCGCGGTTAGGTGAAGCGGATCATGTCGCGGCGGCCAACCCCGGCGGACACCCAGCGAATGGGGACGCCCAGCTCCTCGGAGATAAAGCGGAGGAAACTCCGCGCCTCCATTGGAAGGCGTTCTCCGGACGGTTTGCGCTTATCAGAGACCCAGCCCTTGAACTCCCGGTAGATGGGGCGGCAATCGCCCAGCAACCACGGCTCCATCGGGAACTCGTTTCGAACTCCACCGGAGGTCCGGTAGCCCACGCACACCCGGACTGCCTCCAGCCCGTCGAGAACATCGACCTTGGTGATGATGAGTTCGGCGACATCGTTGACTCGCACGGCCCTGCGAACGGCCGGAAGATCGAACCACCCGCATCTCCTGGGGCGCCCCGTGGTCGCCCCAACCTCGTTCCCGGCACGCCGAAGCTCATCGGCTTGTGCGCCCCCGATCTCCGTGGGGAAAGGCCCTTCGCCGACCCGCGTCGTGTACGCCTTGGCCACACCGATGACGGTGTCGATCCGGGTCGGGCCAATGCCGCATCCGGCAGCCGCAGCCCCCGCCGCCGTGCTCGAGGACGTCACGTACGGGTAGGTACCGTGGTCCACGTCCAGCAGCGTCCCCTGAGCACCCTCAAGCAAAACGGCCCGTTGCGCGTCGATGGCCTCGTTCACAATCGCCGAAACGTCCGTGACCAGGGAAGCCAGGTGCTCGCGGTAGCCGTTGCACATGCCCAGAAGATCGGATACGCCTGGAACCTCCTCCGCCGAGCGAGCCAGCGTTGGCGCGTGCCGGGCCAGCAGGGCGGCCAGCTTCGCCTCAAGCGTCCCGGCATCCAGCAAATCGACCATGCGGACGCCAACGCGGCCCGCCTTGTCGGAATAGGCCGGCCCGATGCCGCGGCCCGTTGTGCCGATGCTCGGAGATTCCGGCGAGGATTCATACAGGCGATCAAGAACACAATGAATCGGAAGAACCAGATGCGCGGCGTGAGAAACGTGGAGGCGGTTGCGTACGTCGACCCCCCGATCCTCAAGATACAGGATTTCTCGAATGAGGCACTCGGGATCCAGCACGACACCGTTACCGATGACGCACGTCTTGCCGGGATGGAGAATACCGGAGGGGATCAGATGAAACACATAGGAATCGTCGTCAACCTGAACCGTGTGACCCGCGTTGGCTCCTCCCTGGTATCGAGCGACGACATCCGCCCTCTCGGCCAGGTAGTCGACGACCTTGCCCTTTCCCTCGTCCCCCCACTGGAGCCCCACAACCACGCGAACACTCATCTCACCCATCCGCAAGGGTTGGAACGCTTCTCTATGCGAGGGGGACTCTGGCCAAGAGGGAAGCCCCCGAGGTCACGAAGGGCCGTTAGTGTGCAACGGCCGGCCCCGGATCCATATCGTTCGAGACGGACCGGTCTCGTGTCCGGAAGGGTTTCCGGACCGGCTGGAGAGCGGAACTGACCACGTCGTCCATCGTAGAAACCAGTCGGATCTCCAGACCGTCTCTGGCCCCCTTGGGCAGCTCGCTGAGGTCTTTCTCGTTCTCCTTCGGAATCAGAACGATCTTAAACCCCGCGCGCTGAGCCGCAACGATCTTCTCGTTCAGCCCTCCGATGGGCAGTACGTCTCCGGCCAGAGTGATTTCTCCGGTCAGAGCCACTTCCCGCGACACGGGAATTCGCGTCAGCGCCGAGATCACGGCGGCGCCGATGGCCACGCCCGCCGAAGGCCCGTCCTTGGGAATGGCCCCTTCCGAAACGTGAATATGAACGTCCACCTTGTCGAAGAACCCGGCTTCCAATCCCAGGCTGGTCGCCCGCGTGCGGGTGTAGCTGAGAGCGGCTTGCGCAGACTCCTGCATGACTTCGCCCAGCTGCCCGGTTAGAATCAGCTCCCCGGATCCGGGCACCGCAGTGGCTTCCACCGTCATGACATCGCCGCCGAACTCGGTCCAGGCCAACCCTGAAGCCGCGCCAATCCGATCGTGAGACCAGACTTCCCGCTTCGTGTACTGCGGAACGCCGAGGAACCGGTGAACGTTGCTGGAACCGATTCGGACTCGGTAGCCTTTTCCGCGGGTCGAGATCTTTTTCGCCACCTTCCTCAGAATCGCGCAGATTCGCCTCTCGAGATTTCGCACGCCCGCTTCTCGAGTGTAGCGATCGATGACCGTTTCGATGCCCGGCCGGGTGAAGTTCACGTTCCCTGACGAGAGACCATGGGCCTTGAGCTGCTTCGGGATCAGGAAATCCTGAGCGATCCGGACCTTCTCGTGTCGGAGATACCCCGGGAGCCGAATGACCTCCATCCGATCCTGCAGGGCGGGAGGAACCGTGTGCAGAACGTTCCCCGTCGTCACGAACAGGACGTCCGACAAGTCGAAATCAACGTCAAGGTAATGATCGTTGAAGGCTCCGTTCTGCTCGGGATCGAGGACCTCCAGAAGCGCGGCGGCCGGGTCTCCACGGAAATCGCTGCTCATCTTGTCGATCTCATCCAGGAGAAATACCGGGTTCTTGGTACCGGCCCGCTTGAGACTCTGCATGATCTTGCCCGGCATAGAGCCGATGTACGTGCGCCGGTGTCCCCGGATTTCCGCCTCATCCCGAACACCGCCCAGTGACATGCGGACGAACTTCCGCCCCATCGCTCTCGCAATCGACCGGCCCAGGGACGTCTTGCCGACACCGGGCGGTCCCACGAAACAGAAGATCGGGCTCTTCATCCGACCGACAAGCCGCAGCACCGCAAGATACTCGACGATCCGCTCCTTGACCGTGGTCAGACCGTAGTGATCCTCGTCCAGAATCTTCTCCACTCTCCGGATATCCAGGTTGTCTCTCGTTTTCTTCTTCCAGGGCAATGCCGTAAGCCACTCCACGTAGTTGCGGACCACGGCCGCCTCGGGCGACAGGGGCGTCATCTTCTGAAGCCGCTCGATCTCCTTTTCCGCCTTGACCCTGACCTCCGGAGGCATTCCGGATTTCTCCACCCCCTCGGTGAGCTCGTCGGTTTCCGCCAGATCGCTTCCCTGCTCTCCCAATTCCTTCCGGATAGCCTTGAGCTGTTCCTGAAGATAGAATTCCTTCTGGTTCTTCTGCACCTGGGATCGGACTTCGTCATCGATTTGTCGTTCGATACGAGCGATCTCGAGTTCCTGCTCCAGGGCTCCGGCGAGAATCCGGAACTGGTCGCTGAGCGTGGGGGCCTCCAGCGCTTTCTGCTTGATCTCCACACGGGACGCCAGGTGGGCCGAGATTGCGTGCCCAAGCCGAACCGGCTCCTCGATGTTGTTGACCGAGATCAGGACCTCGTCCGGGATTCTCCGGCTCAGGCGGACGTATTCCTCGAACTGAGCCCGGACGGAGCGGAGCAGGGCTTCGATCTGAGGCGAGACGGTCTCCATCATCTTCGTCTCTCCGATCCGCACCCGCATCGGATTCTTATCGCGACCGTATCGGACGATTCGAACCCTTGCCAGTCCCTCCACCAATACGCGCACCGTCCCGTCGGGCAGGCGAAGAAATTGAAGGATCCTCGCCACGGTCCCGACTCTGAAAATGTCCTTCGCTCGCGGATCGCCGACATCCGCTCGTTTCTGCGCGGCCACGAGGATGATCCGATCCTGAGACATGGCCGATTCCAGAGCGGCGATGGAGCGCGTCCGTCCCACCAGAAGCGGGATGATCATGTAGGGGAAGACGACGATGTCCCTCAGCGGCAGCAGAGGCAAAACGTCCTGAATCTCAAAGGATTCACCCTCTCGTTCCAGACGGAACATGAGACCTCCAAATCCTTTCGGGTCGAGTCCGGTTTGATCGTCCCGACCGAAGGGCTACCCTTTTTTTCGTCTTTTGCTGGTTTCGAGGACGAGGATGGGCTCCCCCTCCTTGAGCATGGCCTCCGGAGTCATCACACATTCCTTCAGGCCTTGCCGTGAGGGCAGCTCGAACATGATGTCGAGCATGGCTTCCTCCAGGACGGCGCGCAATCCCCTTGCGCCGGTTTTCCGCTCGATTGCGCTCCTGGCGGCTGCTCTCAGGGAATCCTCCGAGAACTGGAGATTCGTCCCCTCCATCTCGAAATACTTCTGGTACTGTTTGGTCAGCGCGTTCTTCGGCTCCACCAGAATCCGGACCAACGCATCTTCGTCCAGGTCCTCCAGCGCGCAGTACACCGGAAGTCGACCGGTCAGCTCGGGAATGAGGCCGTATTTCACGAAATCCTCGGGGCGGGCAAGAGCCACGAGATCACTCTTCCGGCGCTTGTCGACACTTGCCGTCTTGGCGTGGAATCCCATCGTATTGCGCCCCAGGCGACGCGCGACAATCTCTTCCAGACCGTCGAACGTCCCGCCACAGACGAAGAGGATGTTCTTCGTATTGACCTCGATGTAACGCTGCTGGGGATGTTTTCGCCCGCCCTGTGGCGGAACATTCGAGATCGTGCCTTCCAGAATCTTGAGAAGCGCCTGTTGCACCCCTTCTCCGGAGACATCTCGCGTGATGGACGGCGAATCGCCCTTGCGCGCCAATTTGTCGATCTCGTCGATGTATACGATGCCCCGCTCCGCGCGCGACAAGTTGTAGTCCGCTGCTTGGAGGAGCCGCACCAGGATATTCTCTACGTCCTCCCCGACGTACCCCGCTTCGGTGAGCGTCGTCGCGTCACAGATGGCAAAGGGCACGTTGAGGATGCGGGCCAGCGTATTGGCGAGAAGGGTTTTGCCCGTTCCCGTGGGGCCGACGAACATGACATTGCTCTTCTCGAGATCCACGCCCCCGGCGGAGCCCTCGCAGCCGATTCGCTTGTAGTGATTGTAGACGGCCACGGACAGCGTCTTCTTCGCCTGTTGCTGGGCAATGACGTACTCGTCCAGGGCCTTGACGATCTCCGCGGGCTTCGGCAGGCGGGCGGTGGACGTCGCCAGCTCCCGACCCAGGTCCTCCCTTAGGATCTCATTGCACTGGCGAATGCACTCGCTGCAGATGTACACCGAAGGTCCGGAGACCAACTTGGTAACTTCATCCTGACCCCTGCCGCAAAACGAACAGCGGATCGGGTGGGGAGAGGACGGTCTCCTCTTCACGGCGTGTTCCTCCCAACGTGCGTGGCGCGGGATGTTCAAGAAACCGTCTTGGCCGACCGTGTGCCGGGCCGAGAGGGTGTCCCGGGCGCCCCGCCGCTACTTCTTCTTGTGGATCACCTCGTCGACGATCCCGTATTTCACGGACTCTTCCGCCGACATGAAGTAGTTCCGATCGGAATCCGCAAGGATCCTCTTGGTGTCCTTGCCCGTATGGTTTGCCAGGATAGCGATCAGCTTGTCCTTCATCGCGAGGATTTCTTTCGCATAGATCTCGATGTCCGACGCCTGCCCCTGGCTTCCCCCCCACGGCTGGTGGATCATGATTCGCGCGTGGGGCAGCGCGGATCGCTTCCCCTTAGCGCCCGCGGCGAGGAGCACGGCGCCCATGCTGGCCGCCTGACCCATGCAGATGGTCACGACGTCGGGTTTGATGTACTGCATGGTGTCATAAATCCCCAACCCCGCCGAGATGGACCCTCCGGGAGAATTGATGTAGATGTAGATGTCACGCTCGGGGTCTTCCGCCTCCAGAAACAGCATCTGAGCGATGGCCACATTCGCGACCGTGTCGTCGATGGCCGACCCCAAGAACACAATCCGATCCTTCAGCAACCTGGAGTAGATGTCGTAGGCTCGCTCTCCCCGAGCCGACTGTTCTACGACGATTGGAACGAGCGTCATCACATTCCCCCCGATCAAGCTCTCTCTGAGAAAAACACGCCGTCGGCCGGGCGAACCGACCCGCTAAACCGACGAGTCCGATTGCGTGGACTCCTTGGCGTCACCTCCGACACCCTCGATGTCCGCCGAGTCCATAAGGGATTTCAGGGCTTTCTCCTCCAGAAGATCTCCCACCAGCTGGTTCATCGAGTCATCTTCCTCGATCTTGCGCCGGACATCTTCGGGCGACTGCCGGGTCTGACCCGCCAAGTGCCGGATCCTGGCATCGATGTCCTCCGGCGTCACCGTCAGAGACTCGAGTCTCCCGACCTCCCGCAATACGGCGAAGCGCTTGGAATGCCGAACCGCCGCCGGCCGGAGAGCCGCCCGCGCCTTTTCCCGATCGAAGGGCGCCGCATCACGGTGTCGTTTCTCCGCGTCCTCGACGATGGCCTCAAGCAGATTGGCGACCATCGACTCGGGGGCCTCAAACGGATTCTCCCGAATCAGCTGGTCCACCAGTGCCTCGCGGGCCCGTCGGTCGGCATCGATCTCGGCTTCCTGTTGAAGGCCGGACCTGATTTCCCCTTTCACGTCTTCGAGTCGGTCGAAGTTGCCGAGGTCCTTAGCGAAATCATCGTTCAACTCGGGGAGCCGTTTCTCCTTGACAGCATTCAACTTCACCCAGAATTTGAGGGTCTTGCCGGCGACCTCTTCGTGGACACCCTCGGTGGGAAAAGCCACTCGAAGGGTGCGGCTTTCGCCGGCCTTCGTTCCCACCAATCCCTCACTGAATTCCTTCATCAGGTTCTCGGATCCCAGCTCGATCAGGTGGTTTCTAACGCCGCGGCCCTCGAGTGGCTGGTCCCGGTCGTCGAACACATCGTAATCCAAGAGCAGAAAATCCCCGAGAGCCGCCACTCGGTCCACGGGAACCAGCTCCGCCTGCATTTCCCTCAGCATTTCAAGGCGTCCCTGGATGTCTTCGTCACGAACCGGGAGAACCTCCCTTTTCGCCTTCAGACCCCGCCATCGTTTCAGCGAGATCTCAGGCCAGATTTCCACCGTCGCCGCGAAGGTGAGGGACTGCCCGTCATCAAACTTGAGATCCCGAATCTCGGGTGGAGCAATGGGTTTGAGATCGTGCTGCCGGAAGGCGTCCAGACAACTCTCCCGAACCAGGCGCTCCATCACCTCACGGCGGACCGAACCCTCGAACCTCTTCCGAACCAGGTCCTCGGGAACCCTGCCCTTCCGGAACCCGGGCATCTTCAAGTCCCGTTGGAGTTCGGCCAGCTCGGACTTCAGCTTGGCGTCGACTTCGGAGGCCGGGATCTCGATCTTCAGCTCCCGCTTCGTCGAACTCGCCTCTTGGACTTCCACTTTCACGGCCTCTATCCTCCACGCGACCTATTCGGAATGCGAGAGGGGGGATTCGAACCCCCATGAGTCTCCTCACTGGATCCTAAATCCAGCGCGTCTGCCAGTTCCGCCACTCTCGCAGATCTTTCCGCTCCGGAGATGGACCCGCGCAAACGGAGCGCCCAGCCGGAGGCCAGGCGCGGAACCGATATTCGCTGCCACGCAGGTAATATACCAATCGGAGGAGACGGGGTCAAGGGAAATGGATGCGGCAGAGAGTCGACCCCGGACGCCGGAGACTAGAGCATGGCTATTCCCCCCTGAACTCGGCCGGGCGTTTCTCGAGAAACGCCTTCAGCCCTTCCTTGGCGTCCTTTGTGCTAAACACCAGACCGAACAGGTTCGCCTCCCGGACAAGCCCGTCGTCCAGCGTCAGACCGTAACCGTCATAGACGGCTTCCATGGCCAACTGGGCGGCAAGGGGCCCCACCGAGGCGATGCTGAGGGCGATCTTGCGCGCTTCTTCCACCAGCACGTCCGCCGGGACGACCCGGTTCACAAGACCGATCCGAAGGGCCTCTTCGGCGGAAATGGGATTCCCCGTGAGGACGAGCTCCAGCGCCCTTCCACATCCGACCAACCGGGCCAGCCTCTGCGTTCCGCCGTAACCCGGAATGAGCCCCAGCTTGACCTCCGGCTGCCCGAACTTGGCCTTGTCCGAGGCAATCCGAAGGGTACAGGCCATGGCCAGTTCGCACCCTCCCCCCAGGGCAAAACCGTTCACGGCGGCGATCACGGGCTTGCCCAACGATTCGATCAACCGAGTCACCCGTTGTCCAAACCGCGCCGTGGCCTGAGCGGAGAGGGAATCCAGCCGTTCCAGCTCGGAGATATCGGCTCCCGCGACGAACGCTTTCTCGCCGGCCCCGGTGAGGATGACGGCCCGAATCTCCGCATCTTCCCGAATTCCCTCCAGAGCCGAGGCCAGCTCCTCCAGCGTCCTTCGGTTCAGCGCGTTGAGAACTCTGGGCCGGTTGATCGTCACGACGGCGACGGATTCCTTCTTCTCCACGATCAGATTCTCGAACTCCATGTCCGCCTCCCACTCCTCTCGATGTGTACGTTCACGCAATCCTCAATATTCATAAAATCCCTTGCCCGTCTTGCGACCCAGGAAACCCGATACGACCATCTCTTTGAGCAATCGCGGCGGGGCGTAGCGAGTCTCTTTCGTCTCGTCGAAGAGGCGTTGCGACATCAGGTAGGCGATGTCCAGACCGACGAGATCCAGCACCTCAAACGGCCCCAGCGGATACCTCAGTCCCTTTCGAACGCCTTCGTCGATGTCCTCCTTCGACGCGACGCCCGTTTCCAGAGCCCGGACCGCCTCCATCAAGTAGGGAACCAGCAGGCGGTTGACGACAAACCCCGGCGAATCCTTCGACAGGATCACGGTCTTGCCGATAGACCGGGCGAATTCCCTTCCGGCATTCACGCTTTCCTCATCGGCGCACACTCCCCTGACGAGCTCGACCAGCTTCATGGCCGGCACCGGACAGGCGAAATGCAGGCCGATCACCCGCTCGGGACGGGAGACCATGGCCGCCAACTCCGACACGCACAGAGAAGAGGTCGCCGTGGCGATGAGTGCATGAACCGGAGCACAACGATCGATGCTCTCGAAGACGGCTTTCTTCTCCGGCAGGTTCTCAACGACGGATTCGATGAACACGTCGCAGTCCGCCAGGTCCTCCCATTCGGTGGTCCCCGTGATCCGAGCAAGCACCTCTTTCATCTCGACATTCGTAATCCGACTCTTCTCGATCCGGGATTGAAGCGACGACTTGATCGCGCCGAATCCTTCGTCAATGCGGCGCTGCGAGATATCAAGAAACACCACCTCGTAGTTCGCCTGAGCGGAAACCTGAGCCACGCCCGAACCGACGAGTCCACACCCGATAATACCGACCTTCTGAATCTTCACGGCCGCCGGCCCCCCTTGTCGAGTGATCCCGGACGATTTCCGAATTCCGTACGAACATCCAACCGCCGATACCGATCGGCCTTTTCGACCGATCGGCACCCGTCATCAACATCCGCGCGCCAAGACGTTGCGCCCGTGTTATCAAGATCCGCGCGCCAAGACTCTAAGCCACGGCTCGAAACACTGTCAACCGCAAAGGGCAACGTCGTGCAGCACGTGCCACCCTCTGCGCTTTCCTCAAAAAGCCGCCGAGTCCCGTGCCCCCGGCCGGCATGCCCTCCCAGAAGGGGCCCTTCCGCAAAAAACGGGGCGAGGAATTCCCTCGCCCCATTACCACATACGCGATGTCCGGCTGCCTGGGTTGGCCGGCACGGGACAGCGATCTTCGGTCCAGCCCGCCGGTTGCCCGGCCGACACGGGACAGCGATTTTCGGTCCAGCCCACCGGTTGCCCGGCCGGCACGGGACGGCGATTTTCGGTCCAGCCCACCGGTTGCCCGGCCGACACCGAACGGCGCTCTTCGGCCCAGCCCACGAGTTACTTGATCAGCACGAGGCGGCGACTCTCTTCTACGCCCCCGGCCCGGAATCGGCAGAAGTATACACCGGCCCCAACGCGAATCCCATAATCATCCCGACCGTCCCACATGGCCGTGTACCGCCCGGGCGGGCGGGCTCCTTCGACAAGGGTCCTCACCCGCTGCCCGAGAACGTTGAAGACCTCCAGCGTCACGCGTTGCCCGTCCCCCGCCAGCTCGTAGTTAATCCCGGCCGCCGGGTTGAACGGGTTCGGATAGACCGAGACCAGCCCGGTCTTCAGCGCAATGACCGTCTCCTCCTCCACGCTGGACCATAAATCGCCGTGTCCCTCGACGTCCTCTTCGTAGCAGAATTCAAGAGAGTCCCCGACCCCCGCTTCAACGAGGTTTCCCGAGAGATCCTCGATTCCCATCACCCTCAACGCATAGCAGGTCCCACGGTTGAAGACCCCTGCGATCTTGAGCGTCACCGTCATCGAGTCCTCATCGACGGTCACACTCTGCACCGGGGTCCCGCCGTCATCGATGAGGTAATGATCCGTGTTCTCCGCCGTGGCCGGATTCACTCTTTCCCCGAACGTCACCTTCATTTTCCTGGGGCCGATGATCCCGGCCGCCGACAGCGTGGGCGGGAACTCGTCGGGGGGAACGATGAGCGAGAAGTCGTCCAGGTAGACGACGCCCGAGCCACATTCCTGCGCCGCGACCTGAATCTGGACCGTCCTCACGTCGGACAGCTGATCCCAGGGAGCGTCGGCCAGCGAGATCTCCCACAGGTTCCAGGTCATCTGGGCCGTGGCGGAGATCTTCTGCTTCGACAGGAACACTCCCCCGGAACCGTCGACCAGGCGAAGACGGAGCTTCTCTGTGGAATTTCCCTCCTCGCCCCTGTATGCGATTCGAAGGTGGTCGAATCCTGTCCAGTCTTCAGACGCGTTCAAATCGTGGGAGACCATACCGTAGTAAGGATCTCCGGGGGTGAGGTCGTACTCAATCCGCATGGATTGCTGGCCCTCGTAGACGGTTTCACCTCCTGCGGCCTCTAGACCATTGGCGGCCAGCTCCGTAGCCGTCCATTCCGCAAGGAGATCCGCCTCGCCCACGTAGAGTTCGAAGTCATCGTGGCTGCAGCTCTCGACCGTCATGAGATCGAGCCCCAAGGCCGAAACGGTGACCGTCCCGGGGAACCATTGCTGCGGGAAGTAGACTTCGATTTCATTGAAGCCGTGCTGAACGAATGAGGTGATATTGGAAACCGGCGAATTGCAGTACTTCCAGTTGTCATTGACCTTGATCACGTAGCCGCCCGTGCCGTCCTCATCCGTGAACTCCAAATCCAGAGATACTCGAGTGACGGACGACAGGTTGATCGTCTCGCACACGCGGAGCCCCTCGTAGTTGACTCCGTCCGTGAAGGTAAGCTCTATGCCTTGTCCCCCGGAGAGCAGGTCGGTCACATCCTCGGTGGACTGGAGAACAACGGCGGGATATTCCTGGACTTTCGCCCGGAAAGCCGAGAGTGACGGTTTCTCGCTCTCGTAGTTGTACGTGACCATCCCCCAGTGATCCTCAATGCCCGGGCCCGTGCCGCGATCCGTCGCCATAAACTGGACGTAGCTCCTCACAGTGCCCGCGTAGCTCGCAGTGATGTCGTCAATCACGGCGTCGAAGAAGGCCGCCTGTTCCTCCTGCGTCCCATGGGCTTTGTTACTGGATCCCAACCACGTGGCGAAGCCGTTTTCGAGGATGTGGATCGGCTTCCCCTCCGCGTAATTGTCGACGAACCACTGAATGTCATCGTGGATGATCTGGGGCGTCAGGCCGTAGTCGTCGATCCCGAGAGCATCGCTAACGGACATCGCCGTCGTAAGCCAATTCCCCGGGAGGAAGTAGTCGTGATCGTCCGCAATCACGTCGCACACGACGTACGCGCCGGGAACCGCCGCCCTCGCCGCGCCGACCAGATACACGTACCAGTCGGCCCAGTCGTCCGGATCGATGCCTTCGAGCTGAAACACGTACCACTGCATTTCGTAGTCGATCACCACGAAGATCTTTCCCAGGCGTTGCTGCATCTCCTGGGTGAAAGCGTAGATGAAGTCCCACGCCGCCTGGCGGGTGACGGGATCGAGAATGTCCTGAGCGTAGAAATCCGGAATCTCGTTGGCCATATAGATACTTCCCACGGCCTCGGCTCCGAACTTGTGGGCTTCCTCCAGGATGCCGAAACTCGCAACGCTCCAGTCGTACACACCCGGAGCCGTCTCAATCCACGACCAGCGATCCCAACAGACCCTCTGAATCGGGAGCATCCCCAGATCCTCGAGAACCTTCGAGGGCGTTGCGCCCCCCTCCCTGGGGTATGTTCCGAACATGACCCCGTTGGGGTCTTCCGTCCAGACAAGTTTCTCGACGGTCACCGATGAGAGAACCTTCGGGGGCGCCGAAAGCACCAACAGGAGAATCGCACAAACGGCGAAGATGCATAAACTCGGTCTGTTCATCCTTCAACCCTCCAACATCAACAGTCGTTCCCGCCGAACAACTTCGGGCATACCGAAAACTCTATGCGCTCGGGGCAGCCCGCTGGGCTGCCCCGGTATGAAGCAAGTGAAATGTCGCCGATCCGGCATGCATGCCAAACCGCCCGGTATCCGTGGTCTCTCTAGTGATACAGCGCCTTGACGGAACTCCACGTCGACTGCTCCGAACCCACAGGAGACGTGAACACTTCAAGCGCGTCGATGTAGAATTCGGCGTTTCCCATCTGGGTCAACACGTGCAACCGAACTTCCTGCACGTCGCCGATCCCCGGCCACTCGGAGAAGTCCACGATGTGCTCCTGCCATTCGCAATACGTTTCCAGGGAAACGCACGTGCTGACGTCGGGCTCGATGGGTCCAAACCAGCTATCGCTCGATCCCACCAGCTCGACCTGGAGTTCGATCACATCGTTGAAGGGGTTGGGAATTCCCCGGTACCAGAGCCGCAGAAACTCGTAGGTGCTCCAGTCCACGCCTCCCATATCCGAATAGATGATGCTCGGCGAGTACAAGTAGTTGACCCGCATATACTTGGTCCCGTGCTGCGCAGGGCCCTTGATCCCGTCCGACGATTCAAGATCGATCGTCAGCGGCGGCACCCGGTCGATCGCGATCCAGCTCAGCCTCAAATCAATGGTGTCGATGTAGTACTCGTAGCTCTCAATCATCATCGAATCGGCGTCTGCGATGTCACACATCGCACCCAGAATGAGCATGGACAGCACACACGCCGCCCCCACAAATCTCACGCAATTCTTGTCCATCTCACCCTCCCCTTCCGAGGTTGAGGGGCTACTCCGGTCGCGCGTTCGGGACCGGGCAGGGCCGGCCCGGACGCCCACCGTCCACTCCTTCTATCTGAACATCGCCTTGATACCGCTCCAGGACTCCGACTCGACCGAAACCGGCGGATTCTCGCTGAGCTCGATCGTGTCGATATAGAACCTTCCGTTGCCGTAGTCCGGAACACCCAGGATCATCATATGGATTTCCTTGGCAAATCCTCTCTCCGCCCAGCCCTCGATGCCCATCACGTACTCCTCCCACTCACAATACAGAGGATCCGCCGTACACTGAGTGGCATTCGCCACGATCGGCCCGTCGAAGGTGCCGCCGTACGAATCCTTCAGCTGGATTTGGAAGTCCTGCCGGGCATTGTAGAGAGCATCGCGCCCGCGATAGCGGATTGTCAAGGTCTTGTAGGCGCTCCAATCCTGCTCCTTGTCGAAGTACCGACTGATGATCCCATCGAACGGGGTGAAGCTGTCCAGGTAGTCGGAACGCATGTACTGCTCGCCGGCAAAGGGCTCCCCGTCGGCCGAACCCGTGCTCATCAACCAGATGAAGTTGTTGGGAGTCGTCAGCCAGGCGTTTCTCAATTCCGTGTTGTCCGCGTACGTCTCGAAATCATCCACCAAGGGCGGGAAAGTGTCCAATACGACCCGGTCGATGTACAGGTTGCCGGCACCGTAGTCAGAAGCGGGCAGGTGGATCTCGATCCGGTTGACGGTATCCAAGAAACCCCATCCGGAGAGATCGATCGAATACTCGTACCACTCGTACGTCTTGGTCGCCGTCGCCACGTAGGGCCCATCGAGGTACTCTCCGTCCACGTTCTTGATCTGAACCACGAGATCCTCGCCCGAGTTGCCGTCCTCACCCATGTAGCGGAGCGTGAGACGGCTGAAATCCGACCAGTCCTGCGGATCGAACGTGATGACTACGTTCGTCCACCACGGATCCAGCCCGTTGTGGTACGCGATTCTCATAGACTGGGCGCTGTCATAGCCGATCAAGTGCAGATGGGTCGAAGCGTTGGCCGTTGCGGGAACCCATACCGCTTGCACCTCGGCATCCGAGGCGTAACTCTCAAAATTGTCGATCCAACTTTCCGCCGCCCCCGCGGGCGCGGCAAGAACCCAGCCGCACACACCGATAACCACGACCAGACCGATAGCAAGACGCATGTCCGATGCTCCTCCCTTGCGGTTCAGCGACCCTCGGGGCCGAAACCGATGACGATGGATCATCGCTCAGGAAAACCCTCCCCCTGCCGACACACGGAGAGATAAAACCATCTCCCGCTCTGCGGCATGAGGCAAAAATCACCCATACCACACAGACTCACCGATTCCCTGTTGCGAGATTCCAAACTCGAACGACAACACGCAACTTCCAATCGACAATCTTAGCATTTTCTTATCCGGAAGTCAAGACCTTCCTGGTCGACGCAACTCATTGCAAGACAATGCACTATTCCCCCGAAAAGACCTGCGTGGGAAACCCGAAATCCCGGATGGCCTGCGTCATGGCGTGAATGCTCTGCAGTCCGGGTTGCCGATTCCCCATCCGAACCCCACATCGGAGTTCCGAGCGAATCCCGACAGGCGGCCCCGGGATCGGGAAACACGGTTCAATCGAGATATTCGGTATGAGAGTTCCGGGTAGAGTTCTTGGGGAAGATGAACGCCGACGTCGCCGTCCCGAGGCCGGCTGCAAACTCGAACCCGCTCAGGCGTGCAGGCTAGCGCATCAGCACGAGCTTGCTGGATAGGGCGTGATCGCGACTTCGAACACGTAGGAAGTAGATTCCACTGGCCACCGGCGCGCCGTTCTCGTCGGTCCCATCCCAGATCAGGCGAACCTCTCGAGAGTATACCCAACCGGCGTTGAGCAGTCTGACCCTCCGGCCGTCCGTAGAGTAGACCGCGGCGTGCAGAGGATTGCCCCCCGCGTGGGCCGGGAGGGAAAGATTCACGATGGTCGATCCGGCGGTTGGGTTGGGATAGGACGAGATCTTCAGACGGTCGAGCCACACAGCATCCTCGGTCTCCTCTTCCACGTCGCCCACGTTGAAATCACCGCCCGAGTTCCCGTAGGAGACCGAATAGAAATCCACCGTATGCCCGCCGAGATCCCGCGCCCAGAAGAACTCGACGTAGCCGTCCTGGACATCGGTGGACGGGTAACCCGTGAGATCCACCTGAGTACCGTCCTCGCACATTCCAACGACTTTGACGCGATTCGAGAACACCCAGGAGGAGGGCTTCAGGATCCGCAGCTGAACATCGGCTCCCGACGGCTGTTCGACCGCATACCGATTTCTGCCCGTCTTGCGCTGAACGAGGAAATGTTCCCCGCCGAGGTCCAGTCCATTGAACCGCGTGAACACACCGGCCAGCAGACTCCCGTTGATCGACGTCGCGCAGAGCCCCCGGGATGCAATCCGGTGGTCTCCGTAATCATAGGTATCCGTGTCGTGATTCCCGACCACCTCCACGTCCTCAAACACACTCCGGGTCACGGTCCTGTCGATGTCGAGGAACTCGAACTCGGTCATTCTCTTGCCGCAGCAAAGGGCCGCGACGGATCGCTGGAACGATTCGTCGATCCGCAGCCACTCACTGTTCACCATACCCGGCTCACCGGTCAGATCGAAACCGAGGCCGAACCCGTGCGCCAGGTTGTAGGTGAGCATCTCCTTGTTGTCGGTCATGACTTCCACGGCCAGATTGTGCTGGTAGAACGCGATCTTGTCGTGAGCCGTGAGCATCGTCAGCGGAAACACCACCCAGTTGTAATTGCCCCACGAGGAAATCCAGCCCGCTTTCTTGTCCAGCATGACGGAATCGAAGAACATCATCTCGATATCAAGAAGTGCGTCCAGCATCCCCTCGGTTGCAAGGGGAATCTGGCCGGAACTCGTCGCGGCGTTCTCGATCAGCGCATCCGTGTAGGAGGTGTAGCTCGCCTCTTCCGGATGGGTGTCGTAGGTCCACGGGCGATCGGCCACCTGGTCCTCAAACAACAAATCGCACGGGTAGGTTTGGGTGAAATCCTGCACGGTCGCCGCTTGCCGTTGACTCACACGCGGGTCCGCGGGGCTCACGACGTATCCGCAGTTGGCGCCGTAGCATTCCTGGACCGGATTCCCATTGAGGTCACGCGCGGCGATGTCCAATCCGAGCGAATCCACCGTAGGGGAGTCCTCATCCCACCAGGTGGGATTGGTGTAGGGCATGACCAGCTGGCCGCGAGCGCCGGCGTTGTCGAGAATGGAGAGGAACTCCGCCTCGCTTCCGTAGTCCGCATTGGGAGGCAGATAGTCCGGATAGTTGTTGTCGAATCCCCCGGACCAGAAGGATACCGGGTGAAGAAGCGCCGTGTTCGAGAGTTCGGCCGCTACGCTGTCCACCCACCCGAACACCGATCCCGATCCCGCCCATCCCCAATCGTACACGTGCTGGCAGTCGATCTTGACGAGAACAGCGTCCGACAGTCGCGGGTAAAGATCCCCGGCTTTCTCCTCAAGATCGCGCAGGACATCCCACCCCCGGTCGGCCCGATAATCGGCCAGCGTCTGGAGGATCGGAGAGCCCACCCGCAGCCGGAGAATCGGAGACATCCACGGTTGGGACGGCTCGATCCAGGTGTGGAACATGTGATGATAGACGCTGACGCCGCCGGACCAGCTGCTGTACCCCAGTCCGAGTTCCGCGGGGTGGAAGGTCCCCTCTTCGGGAAGAGCGTAGAGCGCCATGTTCCCCTGTGTGGATTCCAGGGCCGCAAAATCGGCGAAGAGATGTTGATACTTCTGGAAGGTGCTTCGAAGTTCCTGGAAAAAGCTCCTCTTGAACGCCACCCCCTCGTAGTACGGGAAGTAGAACAGCTCCACCTCGTTCATGTCGAAGGAGAGCTGCGAAGGGACATAGACGATCGTGATCGGATCATCCGAACCGTTTTCCACGGCAGCGCGAATATCCAGGAGGTTCGCCTCGGACGCGCTCAATTCCACGGTCACACGGAGCGTTTCGCCGGAGCCGCTGTAGTCATACAGGAGGGTCAGAATCGACTGGCCGGCGTCCCAGGCATAGGAGAACACATGGGTGCCGGACGTCGGACTGAAGGTCGAGCTTCGCACCAAACCGGAAGCCCTGTGTTTCACCCACCACAGGTCATCATGGCTATTGCCCGGGGAGATGTCCTCACCGGAGATCCTGTCATGAATGTACGTGATGGCGCCGTTGACTCTCGAGATCCCGATCTCGTAGTAGGCATCGTTTCCCAGCACCATCGGATCGGACGAATCGTCAAAGACGATCACCGCCGCTGCAGGAGACACTCCAAACACCAGCGACAGCAGCGAGACCCACAGACATCTCATTAGGAAAAAATCGAGTATAGCCCTACGATACACTTGGCGCGCTCCCTCCCCCCCAAGATTTCTTTCTTTGGAACAGATGCCGGCCAACGCGGAGAGAGCCTCTCGCGAGGCCCTCTCCATCTCTTGACCCACACTTCCACACACCACCGATCAACCGTTCCCTCGATTATTTTCTGAAGCGATCCTTCAGCTCTCCCCAGGATGAGGATTCCGCCGCCACCGGTGGTGCTTCCGAGCAGTCCAGCTTGATGGAGTCGAGCACTACCCAGCCGTCCACGTCCTGAGACTCAACGGCCACTTGAATCGAGAATGTATGGACGCCCGACCATCCCGTGATTCCTTGGACGTCATAGACGAAAATGCCGGCCTCGTACCCGCGGCCGAGCTCGTGGTAGCTATAGGGTGCAACCTCCTCCTGAATTGCGAAGACGAAATTGGACAACTCCGCATCAGACTGGACAACCGCCGTCAGCGTCGGAGAATCATCGATGCTGAGCGTCAGCACCGGGGAGAGAACCTTGCCCCAAGCCACACCCGGAACCTCCTCGACGATGGCATAGGGCCCGCCGAGATCCGTGATGTTCGCATTGAAACCGGGATTCGTGCTATCGTCTCGCCAATTCGGATTCATGGGCTCGAAATCATCCACCCAACCGGAGGTGTTGACGATTCGCATCTCATCGAAGCTGACCATTCCGGGCGTCGCCCACTCCACCCAGACTACGACCTTGAAGGACTTCTGGCCTGCCCAACCGGTGATCTCGCTCACATCCGCCGTGTAGGTGCCGGGGCCGTCTCCGATCACGAGTGTCTGCTCTTCGTACGGCGGGACCTCTTCCATGATGTTGATGATGAAACGGCCGCTCACCGCCGTGCAAACGGCGTACAGCGAGTCGGAGTGAGGACCGCATCCGAACTGCGCAACGGTCCACGACGCAACTTCCGCCTTGCCGTAGTCGACGACGGCCGTGATCGTGCCGATGTCGCCGTCGGTTTCAATCGTCGTTTGCGAGGTGGTCCAGTCGCTCACATCCGAGAAATCCTCTTCCCATAGAGAAATCTGCCCGCTGGCCGGCGGCGCCACTCCAATCAGCACACATAGAGCAACGCCGACTACCGGTGCACACTTGACAACAGTATCTAGAGACATGCAACCCTCCTTTTCGCCTACCGATTCGCTCCCCTACATCGACGAAAAACCCGTACCAAAACGCTCGCGCATCTCAACTGCACTCGAAACCGCTCTCCACAAACGCGCGGCGAGTCCCCCTAGAACAAACACGCTACCGATACCAGTTTGAAATCATTCTGTATTATAACATTTCCCAAAAGAGATGTCAAGCCGGATATCAATGCCCCAATTCCTTCTTTACCAATCTCTTAAAGTCCCGGGACGATTCTTGCCTCCTATCGCACCAGAACCATCTTGGAACTGTAACTTTCTCCGGGAGTGGACATTACGCAGAAATAGACACCGCAGGCCACCCCGACCCCTCTGTCACTCCTCCCATCCCAGACAGCCTGATGCACCCCGGCGCTCAGGGCTTTCTCCAGGAGAACCCGCACGCGCCGACCGTGAATGTCGTAGACGGCGATCGAGACCATCTGCGGGCGTTCCAGGACGAACGGGATCGTGGTGGACGGATTGAAGGGATTGGGGAAGTTCCTTCCCAGTCCCGTTCCGGACTGCAGATTCTCTTCACGCCCAACCGAGAGAACTCGAATGTCGGACGCGCCGATTTCATCCACCCAGAAGGTCCCCCCGGCAGCTCCCGACCAGTCCGCAAAGAAGGCCACGCGTTTGAGCATGCCCGTGTTCACGTACTGCCCAACGAAGGAGTCGAGGGGTACGTGGTAGAACGTCCATTCGGGATGACAGACCAGGTAGTCGTAGTTGGCATAGCTCCCGGCGTCGTCCGCAATCTGGAATGTAAGATGGACACCCTCGGTTCCCCGGACGGCCACCTGGATGCCGTCGTAGTTGGACACATCCATCGGTGAATCGAAGGACGATTCCACTCCACCCCACCAGGGAGACTGATTGAGATCGAAGTTGACCTGCATGCACTTCTCGCCGCCTGCCGGCGTGTTCCAGCTGAGGTCCCAGGATTGAATCACCCCGCCATCGGTTGGTTTCTCGTACCACATCTGCTGGAGGGCGGCCGAACTCGAGTAGCTCTCGAAGCTCTCGATGACGAGCGAATCCGCCTCGACGATTTCTTCGCCCTCAAGCGGGGCGGACACTTGAAAGGCATCGAGGTATAACGCGCCCGGTTCGGTGTATCCCCGGATGCTCACGTTGAGATCGGTGATGTCCGCCCGGTCGGTGATTCCGTCAAGCGGGAGACTCCCCAGCGTGACCCATGTGTGTGGAACCAGATTGCAGGACGACACCAGAGTATCGCGGTCCCCGCCGGAGCCGCTCGTACACCAGATCGTCAGATCCATCGTCCAGTATGTCTCGTTGAAGACCCGAAGATGAAGTGTATCCACGAGCCCCCAGTGGTACGGCGTCCGCGCATTTGCCGTGAAGGCGGCCCAGGACGACCCGCTGTGTGCGGGATCGAAATTGCACTTCAGCGCGTGGTCCCCCTCGTACACGACCTCGGAGCTCAACTCTACGGAAATCGCATCGCCGGAATCCCCGGACGGCGACCATCCGTGGAGCGACAAATCCTCGCAGCGGTCCCAGTACGCTTCGCACGCCGTGACGTGGGCGTCGACGGTCCACGCCTGGTCCGTCGGCGTATCCCACATCGTTCGGGCCATCGGATCGACCGGATCCCACCACACGTCGTCATCCGTCCAGATCTGCCAACACGTTCCCGCCTTGCTCCTTCCAATCCGCCAGAAGGCCCAGGGGCATTCCTTCGAGAGGCAGCCGCCCGTCACCGACGTGTAGTGGCTCTGAATCGCCGGCATTCCCGCGTCGCGCGTAGTGCCGAATTCCTCAATGAAGAGCAGTTTTCCCGCGGGCTCCGTGAGCACCCGGGCGTCGTCGATCCACGCGCTCAGGTCCCCACCGTAGAAATGCAGCGTGTACACGTCCGCGTCGGGAATCACGCCCAGGGTCTGGATGTCGTCTCCGCACTCGCTCCCGTAGTACCGGCTGTATCCGGCGATACCCAGGGACACCAGCGTGCCGGGGTCAATGGACTTCACGTGGCCGGCGATCTCGTTGTGCCAGGACCGCATGTGCTCATATTTGAGGGAATCCGAGATATCCGCTTCGGGAAACTCGTCCCGGATCCAGGGTTCGTTCATGAGCTCCCAGGCCCAGATGACGTCGTCGATGTCCTTGTAGGGCTTCCCGTACAGGGGGTGCACATGATTGAGAATGGTCTCGATGCGGCTCTTGTAGAACACTCGGGCCATGGGTTCGGTGAAGAACTCCGTCGCCGTCCAATAGTCGAGATAGGAGGACTCGTTTCCGGGCCAGAGGAAGTAGGTGGTGTCAAATACGATCATGAGCACGACGCCGCGCTTGCGGGCTTCTTGAATCAGATAATCGACCCTGTCCAGGACGCCGTAGTCGTAGACCCCCACGGTCTCGGGTTCAAAGTGGTAGGCGATCATGATCCTCAGGACGCGCAAGTCGCTGTCGGCCATCGCGTCGAGAGTTTCCCGAATGACGTCGTTCGATTCCAGATAGAGGAAAGGCTCGTTGGCTCCGGCCCAGAGGAAATCCGCCGTGGCCGGAGGGGCCGCTGCGCCCAGAGCCGCAGCCATCAGGGCGGCCAGGAAAAGCCGATGTTTCGCCAGACGACTCACCTCGAACCTCCGCAACTCCCTGCACGCGCTCTCTTCCAAGGATAGCACAGGAGCGGGCCGACAATCAAGGAGTCATTTGTTCAAACAAAACCCCGTGAATCAACATTACTCCCAGTACTTACAGCAGAATGCGGCAATCGCAAGGCGAAATCCGGGGTTTCTGTGTTCACAATCAACAAACACTCCAAGGGAGTCGCTCGGCGTCGTCCGCCCAGCCCAAAACCCGTTGACGGAGGAGGACCGATCCAGTACGATAACGCCTCCAGGAAGGCCCGAGGGATGAACCAGGACTCTTTGATTCGGACCCACGGCGGAGAGGAGTGAGCCTTGACCGAGGACCCGAAGCTCGTGCAGCTCAGGGAACGCAAGGCACAGGCCCTCATGGGCGGGGGCAAGGAACGAATCGAAGCTCAGCACGCCGCGGGCAAGCTGACCGCCCGCGAGAGAGTCCTGCTGCTTCTCGATCGGGGCAGTTTCCAGGAGTTCGGCGTGTTCGTGACCCACCGCTGCTCGGATTTCGGGATGGATTCCCGCAAAGTGGTCGGCGACGGGGTCGTTGCGGGCCAGGGGACCGTCGACGGACGGCTCGTGTTCGTTTTTGCTCAGGATTTCACCGTGTTCGGGGGAACGCTCAGCGAGGCGAACGCTGCGAAGATCTGCCGCATCATGGACCTGGCCATGGAAAACGGCGCTCCCGTCATCGGCCTCAACGATTCCGGAGGCGCCCGGATCCAGGAGGGTGTGGCCTCCCTCGGCGGCTACGCCGACATCTTCCTGAGAAACACGCTGGCCTCGGGAGTGATCCCGCAGATCTCCGCGATCCTGGGGCCGTGCGCCGGGGGCGCCGTCTACTCTCCCGCCATCACCGATTTCATTATCATGGTGGACGGGACCAGTCACATGTTCGTAACCGGACCGGATGTGATCAAATCGGTGACGAACGAGCAGGTCACGTTCGAGCAGTTGGGCGGCGCGAAGACGCACAACGAGGTGAGCGGCGTTGCCCATTTTCTGGCCTCCGATGAACCCGACTGCATCCGGATGATTCGGGAGATCATTTCCTACATCCCCCAGAACAACATGGAAGATCCGCCCCGCATGGAGTCCACGGACGACCCGAATCGCCGGGATCCAAGACTGGATGACATGATCCCCGACAGCCCGAACAAACCCTACGACGTGATCGAGATCATCCGGGCGGTGGTGGATGACGGGAGGTTTCTCGAGGTGCAGCAGTTCTACGCGAAGAACATCGTCGTGGGATTCGCACGACTCGACGGGCGTCCCGTGGGAATCGTCGCCAACCAGCCCAAGGTTCTGGCCGGGACCCTCGACATCAACTCGTCGATCAAAGGCGCCCGGTTCGTGCGATTCTGTGATGCTTTCAACATTCCCATCATCACTTTCGAGGACGTACCCGGGTTCCTGCCGGGTACGACCCAGGAGTACGGCGGCATCATCAAACACGGCGCCAAGCTCCTGTATGCCTACTGCGAAGCAACGGTACCGAAAATCACGGTGATCGTTCGAAAGGCCTACGGGGGCGCGTACGACGTCATGTCCAGCAAGCACATTCGCGCCGACTACAATGTGGCGTGGCCCTCGGCCGAGCTGGCCGTGATGGGCGCCGAGGGCGCCGTCAATATCGTCTACCGGCGGGAGCTGGCGAAAGCCGATGACCCCCAGCAGGCCCGCAAGGATCGGGTGGACGAGTACAACCGCCGCTTCGCCAATCCCTACATTGCGGCGGAAATGGGGTACATCGACGACGTGATCGAGCCCCGGGATACGCGACCGGAAGTCATCCGTGCACTGAGAATGCTGGAGAACAAGAGGCAGACCTGCCCGCCGCGCAAACACGGGAATCTGCCGCTCTGACCTCGGCGGCCCGCCCCACTCCGTGCGGGCCATTCGACGGAATCGACCCGCCATGTTCAACAAGGTCCTCGTCGCCAATCGAGGTGAAATCGCCGTCCGGGTCATGCGGGCCCTGGCAGAAATGGGAATCCGCTCCGTCGCAGTATACTCCGAGGCCGATCGAGACGCGTACCACGTCCAGTTTGCCGAACAGGCCTACGCCATCGGCCCCGCAGAGTCCTCCAAGAGCTACCTCAACATGGATCCTATCCTCGAGGCGGCCCGCCGGTCCGGCAGTCAGGCCGTTCACCCGGGTTACGGGTTCCTCGCCGAGAACCCCGGGTTCGCCGAAGCCTGTGAGCAGATGGGGCTTGCATTCATCGGCCCCACCCCCGACGCCATCGAGACCATGGGGAGCAAGACCGGCGCCCGCAAGAAGATGCTCTCCGCGGGCGTGCCCGTGATCCCCGGGCACGACGAACCGCTGGTCTCCGAGGAGGAGGCCCTTGCGATCGCCCGCGAGTTGGGCTATCCGGTCCTCTTCAAAGCCGTGGCCGGCGGGGGAGGCAAGGGAATGCGGGTGGTCCATGAAGACAGTGAAGTCCCGGCCGCTCTTCGGGCGACCCGTGGCGAGTCGCTCTCGGCCTTCGGTTCGGCCGAGATCTATATGGAGAAGTACATCACCGAACCGCGGCACGTGGAGATCCAGATTCTTGCGGACCGGCAGGGTCACGCGATTCACCTCGGAGAGCGGGAGTGCTCCATTCAGCGGCGGTACCAGAAGCTGGTTGAGGAGAGCCCCTCGGTCGCCGTGGATCCGGATCTCCGGATGCGGATGGGCGAAACGGCCGTGCGCGCGGCCGGCGCGGTCGGGTATCGAAACGCCGGTACGGTGGAGTTCATCCTGGGTGCGGACGGGAAGTTCTATTTTCTGGAAATGAACACGAGGCTCCAGGTTGAACATCCGGTCACGGAGATGGTCACCGGCGTCGACCTGGTCAAGGAGCAGATCCGCATCGCGGCCGGCGAACCGTTGCGTATTCAACAGGCGGACGTCGCCCCGAACGGGTGGGCCATCGAATGCCGGGTCTACGCGGAAGATCCGGCCCGCCAATTCATGCCCTCGGTCGGGGCCGTTCGTTGGCTGCGGACCCCGGAGGGCCCGGGGGTTCGGATCGACAGCGGCATTGCCCAGGGCTCCGAAGTGTCACTCTACTACGATCCGATGATCTCGAAGCTGGTCACCTGGGGAGGACACCGGGACGAGGCCATCGCGCGCATGCGCCGCGCCCTGGAGGAGTATGTGATTTCGGGAGTGCAGACCACGATTCCCTTCCACCGCTGGGTGATGGGACACCCCCGATTCCAATCCGGGAAGTTTCACACGGGGTTCATCGATGAGAGCTTCCGGGCGGCGGAGGCGCTGGCGCTGTCCGATGACGACCGGACGGCGGCCGTCATCGCCGCGGCCCTGAAGTATCACGACAACCAGTTTCCTGAGTCCAGGGAGAGGTCCGGGCGCCTCACATCCGGCTGGAAGGTCGCCGGACGCTGTCAACTCCAGACCCGGAGAGTAGGTCGACTATGAGCCCTCCGTACACGCGCAACCGGCAGCAGCTTCGAGCACGTGTGGGTGAGCAGACCGTCGATTTCTCGATCGAGGAAGAAAACGGCGTCTTTCGCGTCCAGATCGGCGAGGAATCTTTCGCCGTGCACCGTCGAGAGCGCGGGCACGGAGGACCGATGTTTCTTCTCATCAACGACCATCCCCACGAGATCGACGTGGAGGAGCAGGCCGAAGGCTTTCGGGTGAACGTCTCGGGAGTGGCCCACACCGTGGAGATTCTCGACCCTCTGACGGCGCTGGCCAGAAAGGCGGTTCGAGAAAGTACGGGTCCCGAGATCGAGACCGTCGTCGCTCCGATGCCCGGCCTCGTGGTCTCTGTGGAAGTCGGGGTGGGCGACCGCGTCGATGCCGGAATGCCTCTGGTCGTCGTCGAAGCGATGAAAATGCAGAACGAGCTCGCCGCCGTCCACGGCGGGCTCGTCCGCCAGGTCAACGTGGAAGCCGGCCAGAAGGTGGACACCCATGACGCGTTGGTCGTCCTGGAGCGCGTCCGGTGAATCTTACGGTCGGCATTTGCCTGGAACGCGTCCGGTGAACCTTACGATCAACATCCGCTCGGAGAGCTGGCCAAGTGAGTGAGGAGAAACACTTCCGCACATCGTCCGGCGATGACGTCAAATCCGTCTACGGCCCTGCCGATCTCGAGGGTCACGACTACGAGCGCGACCTCGCCGATCCCGGAAGCCCTCCCTTCACGCGCGGGATCTACCCCAGCATGTACCGAGGCCGGACCTGGACCATGCGCCAGTACGCGGGGTTCGGGTCTTGCGTCGAAACCAACGCTCGGTTCAAGTACTTGCTGGATCACGGCCAGACGGGGTTGAGCGTCGCGTTTGATCTCCCCACGCAGATGGGCCTGGACTCGGACGATCCTCTGGCCGAGGGCGAGGTCGGCCGCGTCGGCGTCGCGATCGATTCCCTGGCCGACATGGAAGACCTGTTCGACGGCATCCCCCTGGACCGGGTCAGCACCTCCATGACGATCAACGCCACGGCAGGGATCCTTCTTGCCGCCTACATGGCGGTGGCCGAAGCGGGGGGCGCGGATTCCGGCGGCCTCTCCGGCACAATCCAGAACGACATTCTCAAGGAGTACATCGCCCGCGGCACCTACATCTTTCCCCCGCGGGAATCGATGCGGATCACCACCGACATCATTCGCTACGCCAGTGATCATCTTCCGAAGTGGAACACGATCAGCATCAGCGGATACCACATTCGTGAGGCGGGAGCGACGGCCGTTCAAGAGGTGGCCTTCACCCTGGCCGACGGAATCGAATACGTCCGGGGTGCGATGGACACCGGTCTTTCCGTGGACGATTTCGCTCCGCGCCTGTCCTTTTTCTTTGACGTGCACAACCATTTGTTCGAGGAGGTCGCCAAACTTCGCGCGGCTCGAAGGGTGTGGGCTCGGTTGATGCACGACGACTTCGGCGCGCGCCATCCGAGATCTCTTATGCTCCGGTTCCACTGCCAGACCGCGGGATGCACCCTGACCGCCCAGCAACCCTGGGTGAACGTCCCGCGGGTCACGCTGCAGGCGCTGGCCGCGGTCCTGGGCGGTACCCAGTCCCTGCACACCAATTCGTTTGACGAAGCCGTCTCCCTGCCTTCGGAAGCGGCCGCCCGCCTGGCGCTCCGGACACAGCAGGTCATTGCCGAAGAGTCCGGTGTCACGCACACCGTGGACCCGCTCGGCGGCTCCTACTACGTCGAAGGCCTGACCGACAGGATTGAAGCGAGCGTCCGGGACCTGCTGGACCGGATCGAATCGGTGGGCGGGATGCGCTCGGCAATCGAAAAGGGATGGGTGCAGCGACAGATCGAGGAGTCCGCCTACCGATTCCAGAAGCAGGTGGAGAGCGGCGAAGCGACCGTGATCGGCGTCAACCGGCACGTGATTTCGGAAGAGACGCCCGTGGAGTTCACGCTGGACCCGGCCCTGGAGAGGGATCAGAAGGTCCGGCTGGCGCGGCTCAAGTCCAAGAGGGACGCGGCGCGAGTTCGGGCGGCCCTCGAGCGCGTTCGGGCGTGTGCCGAGGGCACCGAGAATCTCATGCCGGCGTTCTTGGAGGCGGTCAAGGCATACGCGACCCTCGGCGAGATCTGCGGTGTGTTGAAAGAAGTGTTTGGACAGTATAGGGAATCGAGAGCCGAGGGCCGATAGGCCGGAATTGTACGGGCCTTGCGCTGCGGGGAAGGTCAGGCGTCTCTTGGCCCGAGCGTGAGTGAAGTCTGCAACCGTCGAGGCGGACAAGGCTCTTCGGGTTTCGAATCTGTGAAATCTGTGGCTAAGGTTCTAGCTTTCTCGGAGGTTCAGGTGTTCAGAAAGATCGACCACATCGGCATCGTCGCGCGGGATCTGGAGGAGCTGAAGGCTCTCTACCGCGACGTTCTGGAAATGGAACCCGCACACGAGGAGATTCGGGAAGAGCTCGGCGTCAAGGCCGCCCTCTACCCCGTGGGCGAGACAGCCCTGGAATTCATCGAGCCCATCTCCGAGGAGACCCCGCTCAAGAATTTCCTTGAAACACGCGGCGAAGGCATTCACCACATCTGCTTCATGGTGGATAACATTGAAGACGCGCTCAAGAAGCTGGCCGAGCGCGGCGTGGATTTGATCGACAAGAAGCCCCGCATGGGCGCCAACCGCCGCCGGATCGCCTTCCTGCATCCCAAGGCCATGAAGGGGGTGCTGATCGAACTCGCGGAAGAAACCGGAGAGAAACAGCTCTAGGCTCTACGTTCTGAGTGCAAAACCCGAGCACACTCCCGACGGTCTTGATTGCAGACCCCTCTTCGCTGATCGTCGCCGGATCCGCCCGCCGCTCCTCCACGGACAGTCAGGCCCCCAAGAGAGCGCTTCTGGGCAGCCCCAGATGACCGTCGGAAGTCGAAATGCCCGAAGGGCTAGCGACATGGGCAAGGAACAAGGGACGGGGGCGCGACGTCGCCGAGTTACTTATGGCTCTTGGTCGCTTCGTAGATTCCCCGGAGGATCGCTTCTTTGGCTGATGTGAGAGGCACACCTCGGCGCCCCATCACGGTTCGGGCCGTTTCCAGGGCTTTCCCCAGGGAATATTTCACCGGCCCTTCGTGGCCGAGCCAGGTGAAAGAGGGAACGAACTTCGGCAGAAATCCCGTACCGAAGAGGAGACAGCTGACGCCGAATACGGACCCGGTGTTGATCCGGGATCCAATAGCCGACTTGGTGTGGTCACCCACGAAGCAACCGACGAACAACTCTCCCGAATCCATCTGTTTGCCGTCCACGTGCACCCGGACGGCGCCGTAGTTGTTCTTGAGATCGCTGTTGGTCGTTTCCGCTCCGAGATTGACCCATTCCCCGAGATAGGCGTGGCCCAGGAATCCGCTGTGTTGCTTGTTGGCATAGCCCTGGAGAATACACTGGCGGATCTCCCCCCCCAGCTTGCAGACCGGCCCGATCGCCGTCGCCTCAATCATGGCGAGCGGCTGCACCAGACTCCCCGTCCCGATCGCGGCCGGGCCCCGAATCACGGCGTTCGCCCGAACCTCGACCTTGGCGCCCAGGACAATGGGGCCCTCGCTCGCGTCGAGAACGACTCCCGGCGCCAACCGGCATCCCGAACCGAGATGCACGGCCCCGGTGTTGACGCATTCCACGGCGTCGGGGATGGGCTCTCCGGCATCCCGCCCCGGGGCCCATCGATCGAAATCACGGACGATTCGGTCGGGGTTGTCGGCCACCAGATCCCAGGGATACCGGATGAACCCGGCCTCCAGCTCTAGGGCGGGAAGACCTTCCCAAACGGATTCGTCCAGAGGCACGTCAAGGCGTTCCCCGAGTTTCTCCAGTCGCCGTCCCGACACTCGGGCGGCCACCACGTCTTCGCCGCAACGGTAAACGCAGTCGTCCGAGTCTTCCAGTATCGGTCTCAACGAATCATCCGCGATCACCCGGCCGTTCACGAATAGACACCGGTCAGACGGTGCCGCGTTGACCGTTGCGCCCCGATGATCTTCCCGAACCGACTTGGCCAGCTCGGATCGGCACTGCAGCGCCAGAGACTCGGGGCGAAGAGCGACAACCACGCGCTCGCAAAGGGTCCACAGTCCCAACCGGAGATCGTACACGGGGCGCGTGGCCGCCATAGGCATCAATCGGGACCATCGCTCATCTTCGAAAACGCAGACAGTGTCAGCACTCATACGGCCCGACCTTCCGAACCTCTTCGCGCGCCGGCGCTCGCCTCACGGCCCGAATCCCCCACCACACCCCTCACGAGAAGGGCCCGGGCATCGGCGTTCCGTATACCACGGCGCGGCACGAACCCCGACCTCCGTCCCGATCGTGGTCGAATTCCGTGCCGCAAACCGGTCCCCGCACACAGGCGAATCCCGCTGCGGGGTCGAGAGAGGATTCCCTAACTCTTGAAACTCGCGAGGGCCTGGTCCTCGCTCTCGAACGTCTCGAAAACCAACGTCAGCTTCGTGATCATCAGGAGACTGTCGATCCGCTTGCTCACGTTGACAAGTCGGAGCACTCCCCCGGCGTTCTTGACCGTGATGAACCCGGCCATCAGGATCCCGAGTCCCGTACTGTTGATCCAGGGCACGTCCGCCAGGTTTACCAGGACTTTCTTGTGCCCCTCTTCCACGATTTCCTTGATCGCCGTGTGGAAGGTCTGCTGATCCGGCCCGCCCATTACATTGCCGGACAAGTCGAGGACCGCCACGTCGTCCACAACACGCTTCTTTAGTTTCATGTCGTTTCCCCCTCGACCTCTAGGAGTAATCGTAGAACCCTCGGCCCGTTTTCCTGCCCAGACGCCCGGCCTTCACCATCCGGCGGAGCAGAGGACACGGCCGGTACTTCGAGTCCGCGAAACCCTCGTAGAGAACCTCCATGATGCTGAGACACACGTCCAACCCGATGAGATCCGCAAGAGCCAGGGGGCCCATCGGGTGGTTCATCCCGAGTTTCATTACGGTATCGATGGCTTCCTCGGTCGCCACACCTTCCATGAGTGCGTACACGGCTTCGTTGATCATGGGCATCAGGACCCGGTTGGAGATGAAGCCGGGGTAGTCGTTGACCTCCACAGGGGTCTTCCCCAGCTTCTCGGCCGTTTCCTTGATGATCCCATATGTCTCGTCGCTGGTGCCGACCCCCCGAACGATCTCCACCAGTTTCATGAGCGGGACCGGATTCATAAAATGCATCCCGATCACCTTGTCCTCGCGCCCCGTGGCGGCAGCGACCTCCGTGATGGAGATGGAGGACGTGTTCGTGGCGAGAATCGCGTCCTTGCTCACGATCCCGTCAAGTTCCCTGAAGATCTTCGTCTTCGTCGCGGCGTCCTCGATGATGGCTTCCACTACCAGCGCCACACCCTTGACGTCGGCCAGATTGACGGTTCCTCGGATTCGCCCCAGCGCGCCGTTCTTATCGTCTTCGCTCAGTTTACCCTTCTCGACGAACTTGGCCAGCGATTTCTTGATTTTTCCGATGCCCTGATCCACGACCTTCTGGTCCACGTCGACCAGAACAACCTCGTACCCGTTGACCGCGAAGGTCTGCGCGATGCCGTTGCCCATCGTCCCCGCACCGATCACCGCGACTTTGCCGCTCACTACCGCCATTGTCGACCTCCCCATCCTTATCCGGTTGAACGTTTACATCAATTCCACCGAGAGCGCCACGGCGTTTCCACCTCCCAGGCACAGAGCGGCAATTCCTTTGGATTTCCCCCGGTCTCGAAGCGCGTACAGGAGCGTCGTGAGAATCCGGGCGCCGGTCGCCCCGATCGGGTGCCCGAGAGCGACCGCGCCGCCGTGCACATTGACCTTCTCGGGATCCAGCCCCAGCTCCCGGACACACGCAATGGCCTGGACCGAAAATGCCTCATTGAGCTCGATCAGATCGAAATCTCCAAGCGTGAAACCCGTCTTGGCCATCAGATTCTGGACCGCCTTGACCGGTGCCATCATCACCCACTCGGGCTCCACGCCCGACATGGCGTATCCGGTGATCCGGGCCAGGGGCTTGAGGCCGCGTTTGTTGGCCGTCTCTTCGGTCATCACGACGACCGCCGACCCGCCGTCGTTGACCCCGGGCGCGTTGCCGGCGGTCACGGTTCCGTCCTTCTTGAACACGGGTTTCAGTCTCGCCAGCGCCTCGATCGTGGTGTCCTTCCGGGGCCCTTCGTCCACCTCCACCACCGTCTCCTGTCCCCTCCTCCCCTTGATGGTCACGGGGACGATCTGTTCCTTGAAGAGACCGCCTTCGATCGCAGCGACCGCCTTGCGGTGCGAGTGGAAAGCGTACTCGTCCTGCTCTTCACGGGCGATCCCGTATTTCTCTGCAACCCGCTCGCCCGTGTTGCCCATGTGGAAGTCGTTGTAGATGTCCCACAGACCGTCGTGCACCATGGCATCCACGAGCACACCGTTTCCCAGCCGATATCCCGTCCTCGCCTTGGGCAACATGTAGGGCGTGAGGCTCATCGATTCCAACCCGCCGGCGACGACGATGTCGGAATCTCCGAGGATCACCGCCTGGGCGGCCAGTGCAACCGCCTTCAGGGCCGAACCGCAGACCTTGTTGACGGTCATCGCCCAGACTTCCGGGGGAAGTCCGGCAAAGAGGGCCGCCTGTCGTGCGGGGTTCTGGCCCATTCCCGCGCCCACGACGTTGCCCATGATCACTTCGGTGACGTCCTTGGGATCCACGCCGGCCCGCTGGACGGCCTCCTTCACCGCCACGGCCCCCAGTCGCGTGGCCGGAACCGTGGAGAGCGAGCCCAGAAGCCGCCCGATGGGTGTCCGAACGGCGCTGACGATCACTGCTGATTGTGCGGCCATGCAGGTACTCCTTCGTCTTGGTGTTTCGAACCACGCGGCTTCCCGCCGGTTCAACATCGACCTCAATAAGCGGCTCGGCCGCACGACCCTGTGTCGAACGACCCGCCGGTGACCGCTCCCACCTACAACTTGAAGAACGACCGGGCGATCACCAACCGCTGTATTTCCGAGGTCCCCTCTCCGATCTCACACAGCTTGGCATCCCGAAAATAGCGTTCCACCGGGTAGTCTTTCATGTATCCGTATCCGCCGTGAATCTGGATCGCTTTCGTCGTGGCCCGCATGGCGACTTCCGAGGCAAACAGCTTGGCCATCGCGGACTCTCGGGAAAACGGTTTCTTCCGATCCTTCAGCGCGGAGGCGTGGTAGACCAGGTGGCGCGCCGCCTCGATCTCCGTCGCCATGTCCGCCAGCATGTTCTGAATTCCCTGGAATCTGCCGATTTCGCGCCCGAACTGTTTCCGCTCCTGCGCGTACTTCACGCTGGCGTCGAACGCCCCCTGCGCAATCCCCAGGGCCATCGCGCCGATGCTGATCCGCCCGCCGTCGAGCGTCGCCATAAAGATCTTGAACCCCTCTCCCTCCTTCCCAAGAAGCGCAGCGGCCGGAATGCGGCAGTCTTCAAGCATCAGCTCGGAGGTATCCGAGCCGCGCAGGCCGAGTTTGTCCTCTTTCTTTCCCGGTGAGAATCCGGGGGTTCCTTTCTCGACCAGAAAAGCGGAGATGCCGTGCGTGCCCTTGCCCTTCTCGGTGACCGCCGTACAGACGGTCACTTCGGCCAGCGATGCGCTCGTGATAAAACATTTGCGCCCGTTGAGGACCCACTCGTTCCCATCCCTGACCGCCGTGGTTTCCGTTCCTCCGGCGTCGCTGCCCGCGCCCGGTTCCGTCAGCCCGAAGGCACCGAGCGCCTTGCCGGAAGCCAATCGGGGCAAGTACTTCTGCCGCTGTTCCTCCGTACCGAAATCGAAGATGGGGTAGGTTCCAAGGGACGTGTGGGCGGCCAGTGTGATTCCCGTGGAACCGCAGACCCGAGAGACCTCCTCGACGCCGATGGAATAAGCCAGGGTGTCCGCGCCCGCACCGCCCCACTCCTCCGGAAACGGGATGCCCATGAGCCCCAGCTCACCCATTTTCCCGATGGTGTCCCAGGGGAATTCGCCCGTCCTGTCGATCTCCGCCGCTCGAGGCTCGATCTCCTTCTCGGCGAAATCCCGCACCATCTCTCGAATCATTCGGTGCTCTTCTTTCAACTCGATCAATCCGCGCTCCTCTCGTGCAAGGGAGTACTCCTTCCCGGTTCAGGAGGGACTACCCGACGTTCCTTTTTCCTCGAACCACTCCCGGATGTACGCGACGATGTCCGAGGTCGCAGCACCCGGGCAGAAAATCCTCCGAATGCCCTTCCTCATGAGCTCCTCGTGGTCGCCGTCCGGGATGATCCCTCCACCGATCACCAGCACGTCTCCCAGGCCCGCCTCGGTGAGAAGATCCACGACTCTCGGAAAGAGCGTCATGTGCGCGCCGGACAGAATACTGAGCCCCACGACGTCCACGTCTTCCTGGACCGCCGCTTCGACGATCCTCTCGGGCGTCTGGTGGAGTCCGGTGTAGATCACCTCCATCCCCGCGTCTCTCAGAGCACTCGCCACGACTTTGGCTCCCCGATCGTGGCCATCGAGGCCGGGCTTGGCCACCAGAACTCTGATCTTTCGACCCATGGCGCCTCCTGAAGACAAACCACAGATTTGAAATCTCGAAGACTTAGAACCCCACGCCTCTCAGACTGTTCCATCCATCGACGCCGACGGAGCAGGTTGTTGTCTTCCGATCCCGCCTTCTTCCGGGCTCCATGGCTCCGCCCGACTGTTCAAGGTCCTTCCCAGAAACAATCTTGAACAACAGGTTAGAAGAACTTGGGATCGTGGTACTCTCCGAATTCCTCCCGAAGAACTCCGATCATCTCCCCCTCGGTGGCGTAGCACCGGACACAATCCAGGAATCGAGGCATCAGATTGTCCGTGGAACGGGCCGCGGCCCGAAGGGCTTCCAGAGAGCGCTGAACACAACCGTTGTCGCGCCTTTCCTTGAGCGCCTTCAGGCGCTTGATCTGGCCGTCTTCGACCTCCGGGTCGATTTGCAGAAGGTCGATCTCCAGCTTCTCGTCGGGATCGACGTACTCATTCACTCCGATAACGATTCTCTCCTTCTTCTCGATCGCCCGCTGGTACCGATAGGCGGCCTTCGAAATCTCCGTCTGGAAGAACCCTTTCTCGAGGGCGGGGATGACACCCCCCAGACTCTCGATCTTGCGAAAATACTCCTCCGCTCCGTCTTCCATACGGCGGGTCAGAGATTCCACCAGGTATGAACCCGCCAGAGGATCGATCGTATGGGTGACCCCGCTTTCAAAGGCGATCAGCTGCTGGGTTCTGAGAGCGATCCCGGCGGCCTTTTCCGAGGGCAACGCCAATGTCTCGTCCATGGAATTCGTGTGAAGAGATTGGGTCCCCCCCAGGACGGCTCCGAGGGCCTCGAAAGCCGTTCGGACAATGTTGTTCTCCGGCTGCTGCGCCGTGAGCGAACATCCCGCCGTCTGCGTGTGGAATCTGACGAGCAGAGACTCGGGCTTCTTCGCTCCATACTTCCGCTTCATCCTTCGGGCCCAGATCCGGCGAGCCGCACGATACTTGGCGATTTCCTCGAAAAAATCGAGGTGGGCGTTGAAAAAGAAGGACAGCCGCGGCGCAAAGTCGTCCACGTCCAGTCCCGCGCGAATCCCGGCTTCGACATACGCGAATCCATCGGCCAGGGTGAAAGCCAGCTCCTGAAGAGCCGTCGATCCGGCCTCCCGGATATGGTATCCGCTGACGGAGATCGTGTTCCACTTGGGAACGTGATCCTTGCAGAAAGCCAGGATGTCGGTGATGATCCGCATCGAGGGCTCCGGCGGGAAGATCCAGGACTTCTGTGCCATGTACTCCTTCAGGATATCGTTCTGGATCGTGCCCCGGAGCCGAGCCGACGGAACTCCCTGCTTCTCCCCGACGCCGATGTAGAGGGCCAGAAGAATCGCGGCGGGAGCGTTGATGGTCATCGAGGTGCTAACCTTGTCCAGCGGGATTTCATGAAAGAGCGTTTCCATGTCATCGAGTGAATCGATGGCGACGCCGCAGCGGCCGACCTCCCCTAGAGACCGCTCATGGTCGGAGTCGTAGCCCATGATGGTGGGCATGTCGAACGCAGTGCTGAGGCCGGTTTGGCCCTTCTCCAGAAGGAAGTGAAAACGCCCATTGGTATCCGCGGCGGAGCCGAAACCCGAGAACATCCGCATCGTCCACGGCCGTCCCCGGTACATGGTTCCGTAAACGCCCCGGGTGTACGGGTATTGCCCGGGAAATCCCAGATCGGTCTCGTAGTCGGAGCCCTCGACGTCGGCCGGCGTGTAGAGAATATCCACCGGGTCGCCCGACACCGTCTCAAAGGGTCCCGAGCCGGAGCAGTCCGGCAGACTCTCCTCCCAGCGCTTCTTCGCCTCGGCGATGCGCCGGATCTTGTCCCGATCAGACACGTTGTCTCCTCCCTCTCACCGACCGGCAGCGCGTGCCAGGAGTGCCCCGGCCGCGCCTCCCGGAGTCTGCCGGCGGGCCAGAACTTCGCCGACCAGCCCGTCGAGTTCACGGCAGGAATCTCGGGTCCAGAAGCCCTCCCGGAGCTCCCGATTGACCATCGACACGATTCGTGCCCGGACGGCTTTGCGGCTCCATTTCTCGATCAGGTGTGCTTCCCGGAGATACGCGTGATGCCGGTCCAGGGACGCCAGAAGCGGAGAGATTCCCTCCCCCCGCGTTGCAACGGACCGCACAATCGGCGGGCGCCAATCGCGATCGCTCTGACGCATGTCCAGCATTGCCTTCAGGCCGACCTCCATATCGTCCGCGCCATCCCGATCGGACTTGTTGATGACGAATATGTCCGCAATCTCCATCAGCCCCGCCTTCATCACCTGAATGGCGTCTCCCGACTCCGGCACAAGAACCACCACGGTGCTGTGGGTGGCATCGACCACGTCGAATTCGGACTGTCCCACGCCGACCGTCTCGGCGATCACGATCCCTTTCCCGAAGGCATCCAGGAGCTCGACCACATCCGCCGTGGCCGCCGCCAGCCCGCCCCAGCTTCCGCGGGACGCCATGCTTCGAATGAAAACGCCCGGATCCGACCACTGGCTCTGCATTCGGATCCGGTCTCCCAGGAGTGCGCCGCCTGTGAACGGCGAGGTGGGGTCCACAGCCACGACCCCGACCGTCTGGCCCCGTTCCCTGTACTCCCGAATGATCCCGTCGATCAGCGTGCTCTTCCCCGCTCCCGGGGGACCGGTGATGCCGATTCGTCGGCAGGATCCCGTCTGCGGGAAGACGGCATCGAGCAGGTCCCGGCCCTCCTGCGATCCGTTCTCGATCAGGGTAATCGCTCTGGCAAGCGCAAGCCGCTCACCCCTACGAAAGCGTTCAATGAGATCCTCGGTCATTCGGCACGTCACCTAGAATTCGATTCCTCGGCGGCCGGCGATGCCCCGCTGATACGGATGCTTGATTTCGCGAATCTCGCTCACCAGATCGGCGCGATCGATGATGTCCGGTCGTGCGTCCCGTCCCGTGAGTATGAGTTCCACCCCGCGCGGCTTGTCCTCGATCAACTGGATCAACTCGCCCAACGGGACAAGCCCATAGTCGACGGCGACGTTGATTTCATCGAGGATGACGATCTCGTGCGCTCCGGCCTTGACGATCTCCTTTGCACGGGCCCAGCCCTCCCGGGCAAGCCGCTTGTCATCCTCACCGGGCGCGTTCCTGTCCACAAACGTGGGAAGGCCGGATGCGTGCAGGGTGAAACCGGGAACTCTCGAGGCGATCTTGATCTCTCCGTACGTTTCGGAGCCTTTCATGAACTGGATCATGTAGACACGGAGACCGTGCCCGCAGGCCCGAAGCGCGGCGCCCAGGGCGGCCGTGGTCTTGCCCTTGCCGTTGCCCGTATAGACCTGAACGAGTCCGAGCTGCAGACCAGGACTCTTCATCCGTCCTCCGTGGATCTCGCCATATTCGGAAGCGACCCTGCGGTCAAGCCGGAACGTTGGATCTTAGCGGCTTTCAAGCCCGCTGTCAATTGCTTATGTGAGTGGGGAAATCGCGGCAAGTGTTTGCCGGGGCCGGGGATACGAGAGCGCCAAAGGCCATTGACCTTCGTACGGCCCTGGTCGATCGTCACCCGTCACGTGTGACAAGCCCTCGGATTCCGAGAACACAACGCCGAGTGACAAGTATCGAAATCAGGGGGCAGGTCAACGGGGACACTCAAATCGTCGTGGCGGACTCCGGGGGAGTCTGCTACTTTCACCTTTGACTCGATACCAGGAGGCCCTCCATGCGCGAGCAATTGCTTCTGCGAGTTGCCCTTGCCGCTTCGGCCCTGGTCTGCAGTCTTCATTTCTTCCCGACCCGGGAATCCATCGATATCGTTGCGGCGGCGCTGTTCGTGTTGGTCACCTACTCGACCGGCCAACGCCGATCGGGTGCGTTTCTCGGGGCCGGCGGCGCGAGTGCCGCCGTCCTCGTCGTTCGCGTCCATCAGCACGTGATCGGCGGCGCGGCGTTGTCCGCCCTTTTCGCGCTGAACATCATCCTTCCCGCCGCGGCCCTCGTGCTTGCGTTTCTGGCGCGAAGGAGACTGAAGGCAAAGAAGTTCTCAGCTCCAGGTTCTGAGTTCTAAGTTCTAGGTCGTGAGCTCTGAGTTCGGAGTTGCTGTGGGGTGGGTGAAGCGTTGGTCCGCCTTTCTACGCATCCGACCTGGAGGCGGAATCCAGCACTCAGAATGGTCCCTCGGGTAGCCCTACCCGCGCGTAGCACTTCAGGTCGAGCGCCCGCACGACGCGCCCGCGGCCTGAGAGCGCTTGGCATCGGCATCCAGGCAGCATCGCTTGTACTTCTTCCCGCTCCCGCACCAGCAGGGATCGTTTCTTCGGATGTCAACGGGGGGGCCCTCTTCACGTCCGAACAGTCTCTTGAGAAAACCCATTCCTCCAGGCTCCGTTTGAAAAAAAGAAAGTCCCGGCGAGGTTCGCCGGGATCACCCGACTTCCGACTCACACCATCCATAAGTATGATAGCACGACCGCAGGGCATTGACAAGGGATTTCCGGGCCGGGCCGAGTATGTGTCCCGTGCCGCGGTCTTCGGATTCCGGCCCGGATCCGGGCTCTATTGCACACTCTTGAGCACTTCCCAAGCGACCCCCACCATCCCGGCGGCGTCGCCCAGCTCGGCCGGGACGATGCGGACCCGGCCGCGCGCTGCGGGGAACACCCTTTCCTGCACGACCTCGACCACCCGGGGCAAGAATAGGTCCGCAGACTCCGAGACCCCGCCGCCGACGGCGACGACTTCAGGGTCGACCGTGTGGACGAGGCTTACAATACCGAGCCCCAGGAAGTAGGCCATTCGATCGACCACGGAGAGAGCCAGCGAATCACCCTCCCCGGCTGCTTCGAACACGTGACGGGCTTCCAGATCGTCCCGGTCGATGAGCGCGCTCGATTCGCCGGCGCCCAGTCGCTCGCGCGCCATCCGGAGCACGGCGGTGGCCGAGGCCAGCTGCTCCAGGCAACCGCGGTTGCCGCAGCCGCAGAGCGGGCCGTCGGCAAGGAGGATCATATGTCCGAGTTCGCCGCCCACGCCGTGCGCGCCGCGAACGAGACCGCCGTCCAGCACGATGCCGCCGCCCACGCCGGTCCCGAGGCCGAGGAAGATGAGGCTCCGCGCTCCTCGCCCGGCTCCTCTCGCGAACTCCCCCACGGCCGCCGCGTTGGCATCATTCTCCAGTACGACAGGGATCCCGAGCGCCTCTTCCACTCGCGCTTTGAGCGGCAGATTCTTCCAATCCGGGAAATTGGGGGCGGAGGTAATCATCGTTCGGGAGACGTCCAGAGGCCCGGGTGCGGCGATTCCCACGCCGGCGAGATCTTCGATGGCGACGCCCTGCTCCATGCAGAGCGTATTCACCAACCCTACGAGGCGCCCGATGACGGCCTCCCCGCCCTCGTGCCGGCGGGTCGGTTGCTTCAGGCGACGCCCGATGTCCAGATCCTCCGAGAACAGCGCTCCCCTGAGGTTCGTCCCCCCCAAATCCACGCCGATCACACCGCCGGACACCTCTGACCTCCCGAATCTCAGGATTCCGAATTGCATGAAGTCGAGCCTGCTTCATGCATACACTTCCAGCCCTGGGATCGCAACCGGTCGCAGGGCGGAGCCATAGAGCAATGGAACCATGGACCGCAATGGAGCAGAGCGTGTTCTTCTACGATGCCTTTCTCGAGGGACTATTGCTCTGTTGATCGATTGCTCCATTGCCCTGCCTGGATGATGCATGGCCCCGGCTACCCGAGCGGCCCCGGCTACCGGAGCCCACCCAACCTCGGAATTCGTGCATCATCCAAGCTAGGGGGAACGAACCGCAGCAAGAACCACCCGGAGAGTGCCGAGACCGCCCATCGCCTAGCCGCTCTCGATTTCTCGTTCCGGCTCCGCCTCGTGCGGGCGAACGACGAGCTTCTTCAGCCGTTGCCCCTCCACATCCGTCGCCCGGAAGCTCAGATTTTCATAAGTCAGCTGCTCCCCCACACTGGGAAGCCGCCCGAGCAAACTGATGACGAATCCGCCGATCGTGTCATAGTCCCCTTCGGGGATCTCCACGCCGAAGAGCTCGTTGAAATCGTCCAAGTCCATTCTCGCCTGGATCTTCTTGGACCCGTCCGGAAGCGACACGAAGGGTTTTTCCTCCTCGTCGTACTCGTCCTGGATTTCCCCAACGATTTCCTCCACCAGGTCCTCCAGGGTGACGAGTCCCGCCACGGCGCCGAATTCGTCCACGACGACGGCGATGTGGATCTTCCGAAGCTGGAATTCCCTGAGAAGCCGCCCGATTTTCATCGTCTCCGGCACGAAGTAGGGTTTCCGCACCATGTCCGGCAAACGGATCAGATCCTTGTCGTTCACCACGGCCAGCAGTTCTTTCACGTGGGCGATTCCGACAATGTGATCCAGGTCTTCGCTGTACACCGGCATTCGCGAATACCCTTTCGCGATGGCAATCTCCACGACCTGCTCGAAAGTCGCGTCCTCGGGAATTGCCACGATGTCCAGGCGGGGAACCATGACTTCCTTGACCATCGTGTCCTCGAACTCGATCACGGAGCGAAGCATCCGCTTCTCATGTTCTTCCAGGACCCCCTCCTCCTGTCCCACGTGGAACATCATCTTGAGGTCCTCTTCCGTAACCAGGGGGCCGACCGTCGTACCCCGAACACCGGCGAGGCGGATCAACGGCCAGGCCAGCGTCCGGACGACGGCAACCACGGGCCGGAGAATCGCCGTCACCCCTCTCAGGGGGTAGATCACCGCATAGGCAAAACGACGGGGTCGGTTCGCCGCAACGGTTTTCGGCGCGAGCTCGCCGACGATGAGGAGGGCGATTGTGACGGCGACGGTTGCGATCGTGACCCCGGTCGTGGGTCCGAAGTGGCGAATCGCGATGCCCGTCGCGACGGCCGAGAGCGCCACGTTGGCCAGGGTATTACCCACCAGAATCGTTCCGAGGAACCGCTCCAGGTTCTCGAGCATCTTGGCGATATGAATCGCTCTGCTCTCCCCTTGTTCGATCCGATGGCGGAGACGGAGCTTACCCAGCGAGAGAAAAGCAGCCTCGGAACCCGAGAAGAAACCGCTCAACAGAAGAAGCGCCACCAAGGCGACGATGTCCATCTTGGACGAACCACCCCCTCATGTACGGGTTTTTTTCCTCTTGCGCTTGCCGCTGTCCTTCTTGCGACCCAGGACTTCCCATAGAGCTTCCTCGACGGTGTCGACGTACACGAACGCCAGCCTCGAGCGGTATTCCTTCGGAATCTCTTCGACATCTTCCCGATTCCGCTCCGGGAGAACGATCTTCCGAATCCCCGCCCGACGAGCACCCAGGATCTTTTCCCGGACCCCGCCCACCTGCAGGATTCTCCCCTTTAGGGTAATTTCCCCCGTCATCGCGATCTGGGGATCGATGGGCGTGTTGGTCAAGAGAGAAGCCAGACTGGCCACGATGGTCACGCCGGCGGACGGACCGTCCTTGGGGATGGCTCCCGCCGGCACGTGAATGTGCAGATCGCAGTGTTGAAGAACCGCATCGTCGATCTGAAGCTGGTCCGCCCGCGACCGGATGAAAGTCAACGCCGCCTGGGCCGATTCCCGCATCACGTCGCCCAGCTGCCCGGTGAGCTGAACGTGGCCGTCGCCCCGGACCAGATTCGACTCGATGAACATGATCTCCCCGCCCGCCTCCGTCCAGGCCAGAGCCACCGCCACCCCGGAGACGTTCTTCCGGCTCGCCACTTCACGGAAGTACTTTGGGCGTCCCAGGTAGTCGGACAGGTTCTTCGCTCCGACGCTCACGGGCTTCCTCTTGCCCTCGGCAACCCGCTTGGCCACCTTTCGGCACACATTGGCAATCTCGCGTTCCAGGTTCCGAACACCCGCCTCTCGCGTGTAATCGCTGATGATGGAACGGAGTGCCCCGTCGGTGAACCGGACGTGTTTGCCCGTCAGCCCGTGGGCCCGCAGCTCTCGCTTCACCAGGAACCGGCGCGCGATGCGCAATTTTTCCTCCTCCGCGTAGCCGGGCAGTTCCAGGATCTCCATGCGATCACGAAGAGCCGGGGGCACCGTGTCCAGGGCGTTCGCCGTCGCGATGAAAATGACCTTCGAGAGATCGAAGGAAACCTCGAGATAGTGGTCGCTGAAGTGATGGTTCTGTTCCATGTCCAGAACTTCAAGAAGAGCGGCCGTGGGATCTCCGCGAACGTCGAATCCCATCTTGTCGATTTCATCCAGCATGAACAGCGGATTGTTCGATCCGGCCCTTCGAATCCCCTGGACGATTCGCCCGGGGAGCGCTCCCACGTAGGTCCGGCGGTGGCCCCGAATCTCGGCCTCATCACGAATTCCCCCCAGCGACACGCCCACAAAACGGCGTCCCAGCGCCCTGGCGATCGAACGTCCCAGAGACGTTTTGCCGACACCCGGGGGCCCCACGAAACAGAGCACCGACCCGCGCTGATCCTGCTTGAGTTGCCGCACCGCAAGATACTCCAGGATTCGCTGTTTCACCTGATCCAGATCGTAATGGTCGTGGTCCAGGATCCCACTCGCGCGCACGACGTCCAGCCGGTCTTCGGTCGATACGGACCATGGCACGTCGATGAGCCAATCCAGGTAGGTCCGAACCACCGAGTACTCCGCCGCCATCGGCGCCATCTTGGACAGCCTCTCCAACTCCGCCTCGGCCTGCTTCCTGGCCTCCTCCGGCATACCGGCGGCTTCGATCTTGCGCCGCAGATCTGGGATCTCGGTGCCGGATTCCTCGTCCTCCCCCAACTCTTTGCGGATGGCTTTCAACTGCTGGCGAAGGTAGTACTCGCGTTGTGTCTTATCAATCTCACTCTTGACCTGGGATTGGATCTGGTTTCCGATCTCAAGAACCTGCTGCTCCCGGTTGAGGTAGCGGTGGATTTTCTCCAGCCGGTGTTCGACGCTGTCGTCCTCGAGAATCTCCTGCTTCTCGGCAAGACTGAGATTGATGGAGGAGGCAATCAGATCCGCTGTGCGGGAGGGGTCCCCCAGATTCATCACCGCCACGGCAAGCTCTTCGGGAAGGTGCGGGGTCAGCGAGACAATCGTGTTGAACAGGTCGGCGGCGCTCCTCATCAACGCCTTGATTTTGAGAGACGGTCGGCTATCCGGAGAGATCGCGAGCACCCGCGCCTTGAAGTAGGGCTCGTTCTGGAGCATTTTGGAGAGTTTGAACCGAGAGATTCCCTGGACGAGTAGCCGCGTGGTGCCGTCTGGGAACTTCAGCATCTTGAGAATGACGGCCGCCGTTCCCACACCGTAAAGATCTTCAGCGGCCGGGTCTTCCTTCTCGTTGCGCTGAACAACGAGACCGACGATCCGTTCCCCCGCCACCGCCTCATCCACCAGGACCAGGGACTTCGGTCTGCCGATCACCAGAGGCGCAACCAAGTGCGGAAAGATCACCGCATCCCGGAGCGGGATGATCCCGAGTTCTCCGGGGACGGTTACTTCTTCGGGCTGGGCCAAGACTTCCTCGAAGCCTTGACCGGGTGAGTCACTCTCCATTCCTGATCCTTCGCGCGCCGGGACGTCCTACCCACCTACCCCATCGGCCCGCGCGCGCTATCCCTTGATCACGCCCAGAGGTCTGAGCTTTGCCACTTTTCGACAAATGCCGGCATGATCGACCACGTCCACCACTTCACTGACATCCTTGTACGCCCCGGGGGCCTCTTCCAGAAGAGTTTTCTTCCCCTTCGCCATGACCCGGACACCCCGCTCACTCAGGGATCTCAGAAGATCTCCGATGTCGAAGACCCGGGAGGCCTCGCCGCGGGATTTCACCCGCCCGGCGCCATGACACGTGCTTCCGAAGGTCTCGGACAGGGCCCCCTGGGTTCCCACCAGTACGTAGGAATGGGTCCCCATGTCCCCCGGGATTAACACCGGCTGTCCCACGCTCCTGTATGACCATGGGATGTCGGGATGCCCGGCCGGGAATGCCCGAGTCGCCCCCTTCCGATGAACGCACACCTTCCTCTGCCGCCCGTCCACGGAGTGTTCTTCAACCTTCGCGATGTTGTGGCACACGTCATACACGAGCCGCATTCCCAGGTCACGGGGCCCGATTCCCAGAGTTTTGCCGAAAGTCTTGCGGGTCCAATGCATCAACGCCTGTCGATTGGCCCAGGCGTAGTTGGCCGCGCAGGCCATCGCCCGATAGTACCGCTGTCCCTCCTCCGAGTCAAAGGGAGCGCAGACCAGCTGCCGATCGGGGAGGTCGATCCCGTAGGTGCGCACGGCCCGGTTCATAACCTTGAGGTAGTCGTCGCAAACCTGGTAACCCAGGCCGCGGGAGCCGGAGTGGATCATGACCGTGACCTGGTCCTTCTCGAGCTCGAATGCCCGAGCCGCAACCGGGTCGTAGATGTCCTCGACGAACTGCACTTCCACGAAGTGGTTCCCCGAACCCAGCGTACCCAACTGGTTGCGCCCCCGCTCGAGAGCTCTGGAACTGATGGTATCGGGATCGGCGACGTCCATGCATCCCCCGTCTTCCGTCCGCTCCAGATCGCTGGATTCACCGAATCCGTTCTCCACCGCCCACCCGGCGCCCCGTATGAGGACTTCCCTTTCCCTCTTTTCCGAAAGGCGAATCGCTCCGGCGCTCCCCACGCCACAGGGAATGTTGCGAAACAGGCTTTCCACCAGCTCCTTCATTCTGGATTGGACGTCCGAGCGATCGAGGTTCGTCCTCATCAATCGACAGCCGCAATTGATATCGTAACCCACGCCTCCGGGAGAAATCACACCGTCCTCGACCGACGTTGCCGCTACACCGCCGATGGGAAAACCGTAACCCCAATGCATGTCCGGCATCGCCATGGACGCTCGGAGGATCCCGGGAAGGTGTGCGACGTTGGCAACCTGGAGGGGCGACCGGTCCTGTTGGACCTTGGGAAGGATCGCCTCCGACGAGAAGACAAGCCCCGGCACCCGCATCTTCCCGGTCATGGGAACACGCCACCGCCAGTCGTCAATTCTCTCCAGGGTGATCTCGTCCGTTTTCATGGCTTGTCCCGAGTGGCGCCGTTCCGCCCCTGCGCTCCAATCCCCGTTTCTACACATCAAAGATCACGGTCGCTCGCCACTCCCGCTCCTGCTCGACGATCTCCAGATTATGGAAAGTGACCGCCTTGATTTCACGTTCGATGGAATGCCGGTCCGGATCGAACGCTTCCCCGACGGCTTCCGCTCGCAAGTGACCGGAATCCAGACGGCATACCCGAAATTCGGAGAACACGCGCCGCCGAGCCGCCGAGCGGAACAGCAGCTCCGACAACCAGTCGTGGAGAAGATCCACGAGGTCCAGGCCTTCAATGTCGATCGTTTCGACAACCGAACCACGCGTCGATTCGAGGGTTCCCAGAAGGTCAAACAGCGCCCGCGCCGCTCCGACGAATAGATCCTCGAGGGACGGGGCGTGAATCTCCACTCCCAAATCCGCCACATGATCCAGGACCTTATATCCGATGCTTCCGTTCAACGCCGCGCCCGCCGCTTGAGTGAACCGCCCTCCGGTCCCGTTATGTTCGGCAACTCCGACGATCGTCGATCGAAGGCCGGCAGAGATTGCCATCGCGAGGATTTCGGGCCCGGAACGGAGCAACCGTCTTCAGGCAACCCGTCCGAAGAGACACGAAATGGACTACTCTTCCGAATCCCGCTCGGCGAGTTCGTATTTGGTCTTCCCGGCGGCAATCTCTCTCAGGGCAACGTTAAGCGGCCGATTCTCCTCCGCGTCTAGAGGGGTTGGGGAACCCGCGTTGATCTGTCGGGCGCGAGTCGCGGCAGCCACAACGAGCTCGTACAGGTTCTCAAAGAGGGTAGGGATCTTTCTCAAGGGAGCACTCTCGCTGGTGAATGTTTGAGGTACGGACGGATTCCGGGATTCCGGTTTCTTGGATCCTGCCGACTTCCTTGGCGCCATATGCTTCAGCTCTGCGGGTAATGAACCTGACCATTCGCGTGATTTGCTTGCAGGGGAAGGAGATGGACACACTCCTACGTGTGCGCCCCAAAGGTTCGCAAATCCGCACACAGACTCTCAGAGTCGCCAGTTTCTCACACGACCGTTCGCTTGTCAAGCGAGGATCTGGACCCGGCGGTCTCCATTCCAACCCCGGGCTCAGTGGAGGGTCCCCGAGTCCAGTGCGATATCCTTCGGAAAATCCAGCCCGCCCGACCAGCCCAGACGCTCCCCCTCACCCGTGAGCTTCACCACTCGTCCACCATAGGCCTCCACGACCCAGACCCTGTCGTTCGAACCGTCCACCGCAACCGCAAGCGGCCGGTTGAAGCCTGAAATCGTGAGTTCCCGCTCCAGGTCCTCGCTCACACGCACGACGGCATCGGCGTCCCAATCCACAACCCAGGCGGCTCCGGAAGGACCCGCCGCCACGTCGACGGGCTGGGCAAAGCCTCCCAGCCAACCGGCCACGGCGCCGCCGACGTCGAGCCGGTATACCCGCAGCGCATGGGCGTCAACCAGCCAGGCTCTGCCCGAGCCGTCCAGAGAGAGGGAGAAGGGGTAGTTGAAGCCGAACACCTGGGCCGTCGAGCCATCCAAATGTCGAATCCACACGCTGCCCGTTCCCTCGGCAACCCAGCACGTGCCTCGGGTTTGATCGACGGCCACGTCCTTGGGATTCGACGGCGTGCGATCCTCAAACAGCAGGTCCCCGGAAAGCGAATACCGTCCGACGCCCCACTCCGCCGCCACCCAGAGACTACCGTCCTGCCGGTACACGGCAATCTTTCGAGGCGCCTCCACGGGAATCACGGCGACCACCGTTCCCGAGGCATCGATCCCGATGACTTCGTCCCTGTACCCGCTCGCAATCCAGACCCGCCCGCGCTCCTCGTCAACGGCCAACGATCTAAGATATCCCGAACCCTCCAGCGTCCACACAACATCCCGCCCGTCGGGGGCGATTCGATGCAGCCCGGCACGGCGTTCATCGACCACCCAAATCCGTTCCGGGCCGGGGCTCGCCGTGTCGGTGTTGGACAGATGAACCGTCGGGTCGTGTTTAACGACGTATTTCGCCCGGTACTGGTACGTCTCGCTGTTGATCACGGAACGATCGACCCACTCGGTAACTCCGGGAGAAAACGCCCCGAGGGTCTCCGCCTCCGCTGTCGCCGACCATCTCAGAATCTGCACGTGAGCCAGATCCCGAATTCCCAGGTCCGACCAGGTGAGGGTCACTTCCTCGTTTCCCGCGGCCGCGTTGAAGCCGGGCGCTTCTCCGGCCGTGGTCGGGTTTCTCGAATCGAGTGGGTTGTCATACGCCCGCGTATCGCATCCGCAGGGGATAGCGGCCAACGGGAATAACACCGCAAGGACCCACATGGAGATGCGGCGCCTCGGGGAAAGCACTAGAATGCCCATTCGATCTTCACTCCACACCCGTCACCCGCCTCGTCCACGGCCGTGTGGACGTTCCACGCCCCGGTCTCCGGAGTCTCCATCAGAAGATACAGAAACGCGACCAGGGAAACCTCTGCCACCAGCCAGCAACCGAGCGCGCAGCGATCGTACGTCTCCGCCCGATCGAAATGCTCTCGAATCTTGCGCTTGTTGCCCGTGCGGAGATACTCGTCGTAGGCCTCGTTCGCCCGCCGCTTGCAGTGAAGACCGAGAACCGCCGATCCCGATCCCAGCAGCGCCAGGCCGTACTGAAGGGGCCGTTGTCGGAACCGCGCGAATTCCCCTCTGTGGGAACGCCCGTCCCCGCCGGGTCGCGAATTCAAGGGTTCAAGGGGGACGTCGATCAGGTCGCCCGTCATGAATTCCAGACCGATGGTCACGGTCTTGTACCCGGGAAGGGAAACCTCAAGAGACCGCTCCGAGACGGACTTTCGAGTCACCCAGAGGGGCGTGACGCCCAAGACGCGGTCGCCGAGGCGGACCTGGGCGCCGAAAGGCTCGGAATTCAACCACACCGCCCACTCTTCGAACCCCGCCGAGTCGCACGAAGGGTCAAAGAACCGGGGCAGCCAGAGGCGTTCCTCTGGGGCCGAATCTCGAGGCGGCGCGGACCGGCCCTCCGGTGCACCGAGTTCGTTCGCGTTTCCCGCAACCGGAAGCAGGGTGATCACGACCAGTCCCGCCGACATCATCCTCCGCGTCGTCCGGATCCTCATCGCTTCTCCGCCTCCCTGAGAATGTATACGTCACCTCGGTCGGTTGCGGCGACGATCCCTCCGGGGACTCCCGCAACGGCTGCCTCGATTCCCCCATTCATCTCCAGCGTCCACCTCAGGTGACCGGTTCCGGCGTCCAATCCCAATAGGTCCCCCGTCAGAGTTCCCAGGATAACGCATCCCCATTGGATAGCCGGAGGCGACCGCAGGATTCCATCGAGACGCGCGGACCATTCGGCGCGCCCGCTCGCACGATCCAGCCTCCATACCCGCCCCGTCACCCCGGCGATGAACAGGCCCCCCATCCCGGATACCGGCCCTCGATGGAAAGAATCACCGGTCTCCACTCGCCAGAAGGGAGACGCATCGTCCACGGCCAGAGCAGCCACCCGGCCCGTCTGGCTTGCCACAAACACCGTATCGCCGAGAACCAGGGGGGCCCCCGCCACACCGCCGGGGATTTCGACAGCCCAGATGCACTCTCCCGTCCGCAGTGCCAACCGGAAGAGCGAATCTCCCAGGCTGGGAATCAGCACGCCCGATCCGGCCGCCACCGGAGGGAACAGGGCGAGCCGGCTCACGGGGGTGCGCCAACGGGCTTGCCCGTCCTTGGCCTCCAGACAGGTAACGGTTCCGTCCCGCGCAACGGCGATCACGGCATCCGCGGCAACACAGAGTCCGGCAAGAACACCGCCGGCCTGCTTTCGCCACTCGAGGCGGCCAGAGTGAAGATGTATGCAGAACACGGGGTCTTTCGCGTCGACGCCGGCGCCATAGACTCGGTCCTCATGGATCACGGCCGGGGCCACAATCGAGCGGCAGGGCTTTCGACGCCACAGGATCTCCCCGTCCGGCAACCGGAGGCAGGCCAGTTTGCCGTCCACCAGGGGAACGACACAGAAATCGGCGTCGGTGACGGGACCACCCAGGACTCCCCGCCCCAGGTCTTCATGCCAACAAACGACGGGCGCCCGCCCCAATGTCCCCTCGGCCCATCCCGGAGAGACCAGGCCCGGCAGAAGAATCGTCCCGCACAATCGGAGCATGTTCCAACCGTTCATCGCCGTGCGACGTCCCCTTTCCAATCTCACGTCCCGGCCTCCCGCCTGCCCCATGCATGGATTGCGGATACCGGCGGACCAACACTCCGCACGGCCGAGTCCTTGAGCAAGGAATCCTGATGGAGCGAGGCGTTGTTTCTCGGCTGCGGTCCTGTCTGGAGGTCCTTGCCCTGTTTGTTCGATGAATCCATGGCACCGCCCGGACCGCGCGCGAAGCCGGACCCGGCGGCTCGTGCATCGTCCAGGCTAGTAGTTCCACCCAATGAAGAACTGGGTTTGAATTCCTTTCTCGAGGCTTCGAAAGTCCGTCCGCCGGGCAAAATCCAGACGGAGAACCGTAAACGTTCCCAGCGCCATTCGCAGGCCCACGCCCACCGAACCGATGAGATCGGGCACCCGCTCACCCTTTTCCCACGCGTTTCCCGCATCGACAAACGCGACACCCTGAACCCCGGGGAACTCCACATTGCCCAGGGGGAACCCCATGACGAATCGCTTCACGAAGGGAAACCGGATTTCACTGCTGAACAGCATCGACCGGGTTCCGTAGACCGATCGCCAATCGTACCCGCGCAATGACAACGGCCCGCCCAGCACCGATCGCTCGGGGTTCTGCCCCGCGGCGATACGGGCCTCCGATCGAAACGCAATGGCCGTCCGCTGTGAGAGGCGCACGTAGCGCCGGAAATCCGCCGCAAGGAAGGCGTTCTCGGTCTCCATCACTCGGGCGTTCATGGTCAACCCCCCTGCAACCCGGTAGCGCGTGCCGTCCATGGGCCCCGACGGAAACCACACCGAGGTGTCGTGCACCCAGGCGAGGTAGTTGGCCACCATGAATCCACGGGACCGCCGCGCCCCCGGGTGGTCCCTCTCCGCATACATCGCCGTGATGCTCGACTCCAGCCGATCGAACTTCGAAAACGGGAAGCTCAAGAGCACACCGGCCCCGCTCTCTTTCCTGAAGTACGGGATCCCCAGCTCGTCCAGAAAATCTCCCGACGCGTGAAAGGCGCTGATTCCCCAGTTTGTCCGACCCGAGAGGTTCACGTACGCGAGGCCCACGTTGAAGCGTGACAGGAACTCCGAAGAGGTCCGCGCCGTATTCGTCAATTGGAAGAAGAGCAGCCGGTCACCCATCAGATCCGCAAGCGCGGCCTGCAACCCCTGGCCCAGGCTCTGGTAGGGACCGATGGCCACCCCACCCTGCGCCACCTCCAGCGAGAAATCGGGGTGATACGAGTGGATCTCCACGCGCTCTTTGGGCGCGACGGGATTCCACTCCCAATGCAACTCCGGTTTGGGGGGGGAGAGCGCGATGGTCTCGATCGTATCGGCATCCTCGGGGTGATGGTAAATCCGGAACGTGCCCCCCTCATATCCGGTGAAAAGCCAACCATGTCCCCCCGGAGCCCATTCCGGATCCCCCACCTGGGTTTGGACCTTCGTCAACCGGTGGCCGTCTCCCTCATCATCGACCACGTAGAGATCCTGCCGGCCGGCTCGATCGGACACAAACGCGACGCGATCGCCCGCAGGGTTCCACCGGGGCGCAGCGTCCGTCCAGTCCCCGGCCGTAAGGTACAGGACGCGGTGCGTCTCGAGATCGAGGAGAAACAGATTGCTCTTGCCCTTTCGGCCGTAGGCGGTCCGGTCGGAAGCAAACACCACCCATCTCCCGTCCGGGCACCAGTCGGGGTCCTGATCGAGAAAGCGGTCGTGCGTTAACCGGCGGAGCTCGTCCGACTCAGTATCCCACACAAACAGATCCGAATACCCGTCCTCGGTGAGTCCGGCGAAGACAATCCGGCGCCCTTCCGGCGACCAGCTGGGCGAGCTCATGGCGATGAGGCCGGGGAACTTCCGATGCGCGAGTCGCTTCCGTTTCAGGAGATCGTACAGGTTGAGCGCGTCCCGCCCGCCGGAACGCGACACGAACGCCAGGTGCTCATCGCAAGAGACGTCCATTCGACTGCTGAAAGGATGGAGGGATTCGAGATCCGCGGAGCGCCCGTCCTTGAGAATCATGTCGACGTGTGTGCCGTCCATTCCAGACGAGTAGATTCCCGAATACCCCATGTCCGATGAAAAGTAGAGAAACCTCCCCCGCCCATCCGGAACCGTCACCGGCTTCATGTCCAGCCGGCCGGCCGTGATCGGAGTCGTGGATGTCTTGATCGCTTCTCTTGTGCCGACCGTGGGGTAGTAGGTACGCCGGAGTTGATCCTTCCACTCGCGATTGATTCTCTCGATCGGGACGCCGCACACGATCTCCAAGAGATCTTCGAAGGTTCGCGCCGTCCAGATCAGCTCATGCACCAGAAACAGTTTGTCCTCGCCGTAGCGCTCCGCAATGAAACCCACCAGTGATTGCCCGACTTTGTAGGTCGAATAGGACAACCCCAGCTGCCACAGGTCCGGGATATCGGGCACGCCACGGTTGAGCACGAGATCCGCCAGAACCATGTCCGCGTCCGAATCCCAGGAGCGTGACCAGTACTCCGCCAATCCTTCAGAGAACCAGAGAGGAGGAATCAGATAGCCGGCCTTCGGATGCAATCTGTACGCCCGGTCGAGAGTGGAGAACTCGAACGCGTGAACCAGCTCGTGTTGGAGGATCCGCTGAAAATCTCCATGCGAGCCGCTGAAAGGCAGGGCGACGCGCGACCGCATGAAATCAGTAAATCCTCCCACGCCTTCGGGAAGAAACTGGGGGATGATGTTCGTTTGTTCAAAGTAGGCGTGCGCGCTGTAAATGATCAGGGGAATCGGCTCAGAGACTTCATGTCGATATTTCCGGGATAGGACCGTGTAGCTGGACTCCGCCATGGCAAGCGCCACGCGGGCGAGAGCCTCCTCCGCCGGGTAGAAATGGAGGTGAAAATGCGGACTCCGCATGACCTTCCACTGGAGACTCACATACTGGATCTTGTTCTTGCCAAAGTGGCTGATCTGGGCCGCCGCTTCTCCTGCGGCCCAGGTGAGGGCCATCAGGGCGCAGACCGCGGAGACCACCAACCGCAAGGATTCAGGAGATCGTCCTCGCATTGCAGACTCCATCGCCCCACGATCAGAAGAGGTTCATCTGCTCGTGTCTGGGTTCCAGTGCAAGGTCCGCCTCGAGGATTTCCTTCAGGGTCCGGAAGTCCTCTTCCACCGCCGACCTCAGATCTCCTCGATGAAGGGCCGCAGCCGGATGAAACATCGGAAGCACGAAGAAGGATCCGACCTGCATCGGTTTCCCCCGTAGCGCCGTAATGCCTGTTCCCTTTCCCGTCAACACCCTCGTCGCGAAATTCCCGAGAGATCCGACGATCTTCGGAGAGATCATCTCGATCTGCCGCAGCAGATACGGTTTGCAGGTCTCGATTTCCAGTCGGGATGGATTCCGGTTCTCGGGAGGGCGGCACTTGAGAACATTCCCGATGTAGATGTCCCCCCGAGAAAGCCCAATATCTTCCAGCAGCCGACTCAGGAGCTGTCCGGCAGCGCCGACAAACGGTTCCCCTTCACGATCCTCATGGTAACCCGGGGCTTCTCCGACAAGCATGAGATCGGCCTTCGGGTTTCCGGAACCGAACACGACCCGGGTTCTGGAATCGGCCAGGCCGCACCGCCCGCACACCTCGACCTCCCGCCTCAGATCGTCCAACATTCTCCACCCCCTCCAGACGACGCCGTCTCTTCCTGATTGATGCTCCGACTCCCGTCTACCTTACCACCGTACGGAGTGAGTGTCCTCTGAAAACCCGTAGGAAAAGCAAGCGCGATGAGGCCGGGCCTCATCTCTACGCACAACGGCCCATGAAAACCCAGACCCAAAAAGCAAGCGCGATGAGGCCGGGCCTCATCTCTACGCACAACGGCCCATGAAAA
>CAZSXU010000005.1:134081-156951 GCA_964610505.1 uncultured bacterium
CCCAGACCAACGCTTACAAATAATAGGCGGGATGAGGCCAGGGCCTCATCCCGCTCCATACACTCGCGCGCAAGACTTACACCAGAGTCTTGTAAGCCTTCCCCGCTTTGAACTTCACATTCCTCCGAGCGCCAATCTTGATCTCCTCGCCCGTGCGAGGATTCCGCCCCCGCCTTGCTTTGCGATGTGTCACCGTGAAGCTTCCGAAGCCGGCGATGTTCACGCCCTTCTTCGTGTTCTTCTTGATCGTGTTGAGAGTCGCATCCACGGCGAGTCTCGCCTGGCGATTCGACATTTTCGTCGTCTTCGCCACTGCTGCAACCAGTTCAGCCTTGTTCATAGTCTCACCTCACTTTCTTAGGCTGATCTACCCTGGAGCGAGACTACGAACACGGCGCCGCGCTGTCAACCCTTTTTTTATGCCGTCAGTGGCGACACCCCTCCCGCAAGTCCATTACGTTGGCCGCCCTCAGCAGAACCGGCGGTCAAACGAAGCCGGGAGAACTTGTGATCCAAATGGCCTCCGCCGGTTCCTGCCCCGGATTCCCGTAGGAATGGGGGCGAGTGGCATGAAAGTGTATGGCATCCCCGATGCTGAGAACGTACGACTTGTCCTCAATCTCGATTCGCAGGGTTCCTCGGGTAACGATACCGCACTCTTCCCCCTCGTGCATGTGCTGCGCCATCGCGTGAACGCCGCCAGGTTCGGCCTCCAGACGCCCCAACCGCAACCTGCCCCCCGGAATCCCTCCGGACAGATTCCGAAAGACCACTCTGGGACTCTCGGAGTACGTGACGGTTCCCACGGGTTCATGAACGATGGAGACGTCCTCCAGCTCGACTTCCTCAAGGAAAAAGACAACTTCCCTATCAAGTGCTTTGGCCAACTTCTGGAGAGCACCCACGGTGGGAGAGGTCATGCCCCGTTCAATCTGCGAGATGTGAGTTGCCGAAACACCTGACCGGGATTCCACATCCTTGAGCGTCATGTCCTTGTCCGCCCGCGTACGTTTCAGCCTTCTTCCCAGCTCCGTCTTAGAAGGCATCGCACCCCCCTTTCGCATCCCAGCCACATTAAAGTATAGTGCATAACATTCAAAGCCTCATCTTTAGTGTAAAGAGAGAGCCTTCTTGTGTCAAGTTCCAAAACATTAAGTTCCAGACTTCCTTTCGCTCGAATCCCGCTCAAAGCGAAACATCGAAGATCCCACTCGGACAAGGTAACCATCCTGGAGGATGCTGCGTTTCCTGATCCGGATTCCGTTGACAAAGGTGCCGTTGCGACTTCCCGCATCCTCGATCCAGAATGAATCACCGGAATAGACGACTCTTGCATGTTTGTCTGAAATCAGTGGATCATTGAGCAGAATGTCGCAGAATTCGCTCCGTCCCATTTGCACGACTCGGTTCGTGATGAAGCAGCGCGCCCGCCGGCGCCGGCCGCAAAGCAGAACCAGCGCAGCCCGCGGGGCTTCTCCCTTCTCCACCGCCGCGCCGCAGCGGGTGCAATAGGGATGTCGCGGACGTGTCGACGCTCCACAACGACTGCACGCCTTCTCCATGCCCAGCCTCCAGGCTACGTCTCGGAGAATTCGGCCCTGACTCTCTCCACCCACACACGGGTCTCACGGTGTTCGGGCTCCAGTTCCAGCGATTTCCCCCAAGCCTCCAGGGCCTCTCGACGGTTTCCGCGGCGATAGTACACCGAGCCGAGACGACGACAAACTTCGGCAACGCTCATCACCGGGACCGTCTCTCGGTGGTGCTCCACCTGAGGGGGGGGCAACAGATCGGCTCCACAGGCGCCACAGAACCGATCCTCAGCCTCCGTGCGCTGGTTACAGAACGGACATTCGGCCATTCGATTACCTCCCGCTTGGATTCGATGTTGACCGCCAACCGGCCGAGATCGGCTTCAGTCTCTTCGATGGCATCACGGCTCCGTCCGGGAGCCGTTCTACTCCTGTCGATCTTATCGGCCTCCCCTGGGGGCACTTTAGGAACTGCGGGAGGAGTGGGGCTGTTGAAGGACGCCTTCGCCCCGGAATGAGGTTCGTCAAGAGCGCTTCTTCAACGGCCCGGGAGTCCCTCCATCGGCGGGCGACAGCGGTTTGGCAAGTCCGCCGAGAAACCACCCGGGAATGTGCACAGCCTGTTTCTCCACAACGCACCCGTCCGGCCCTCTTGCCGCAGGATCGCCGCGCCGGGGATCAGGGTACCCCTCCCAACACCGGCTGGGCGAAAGGTGATGCATCTCCCAAATCAACAATTCTCTTGACAGTCTCAGCGGGAGGAAGGTAAGGTGGTTCGGCGCTTGGGGTTGCGTTCCCGAGCGTGGAAAGAGCGCCGCCCGGCGGTGAGGTTTGTGGACGAGCGAGAGAGGATTGTCGCCGGACGGGAATCGGCAATTGGGCTGTCGAACGCCTCAGGTGAAGGAGATAGCGCCGTGACCAAGGCAGATCTGGTCGAGGAGATCGCCAAACGTACGGGCTTGACCAAGAAGGACATCGGTCATGCCGTCGACGGGTTTATCGAGGCAATCAAGGGTGCTTTGGCGGAAGGGCAACACATCGAGATCCGGGGCTTCGGAACCTTCAGCGTGAAAGATCGAAAGGCAAGAACCGCGCGTAATCCTCGGACGGGTGAGGCGGTTCCCCTGCCTCCCCGTAAGGTCCCGGTGTTCAAGGTTTCCAGGGAGCTTAAGGATCGGGTCCTCGGTAAAGAGCAGTAGTCTCTTTCCGTGCGCGCCGTGCGTCTTGACTCCCGGTCGTGCTCCACATGGGTTTGCCCCAGAGGTGCAGAAACCGAGGACGGCCTACGAGATCCCGGAAGGGGACGGAGAATCTCCCCGACCCTCCGGGATTCTGTTTCTTTCCCCCGAATCTCTCCGCGCGCCCAAGCGTCTTCCCGACCTTCGACAATAGAAAACGGAGGTGTCCCAAGGGACACCTCCGGAGTATTTCTTTTCCAGGTCTTCGTTGCAGGGTTCGGTCGTCTAGCGTCTCGCTCCGTAGAGGGACTTGATATGGCTCCACGTCGCCTGGTCCACGGGGATTGCACTGGGAAGGAGCATGTAGTCGATGTAGAGGACACCCTGTCCCCCGCTATCGTCCTCCAGCCAGATCCTAACCTCCGACAGCCACTCTCTGTTGGCCCAACCGGAGATATCCATCGAATACTCGGTCCACGCCGATGCTTGAGTCGCATTCACAACGGCGTCTCCGCTGAAGGAATTGCTCCACTGGTCCCGGAGCTCGACGACCAGTCTCTCGCCAGAGTTGCTCTGATCCCCCCGATACATGACAGACAATGTCGTGTAGGAGGCCCAATTCTGGACGACACCATACGTATAGCATGTTGAGAAATCGCCGACGGCGCAATCATACTCGATCTTCATCGCCTGGTCGCCCTCGAACATCAGCGACGTCTCCAGGCTTTCCAGACCGTTGGCCGAAGGGACCCATGCCGCATTCAAAGCCGGGTCGTCGACGTAGGACTCATAATCTTCAAGCGTGAGACCCCGAATCGGACCGGCAGAGGCAACCAGGCTTCCTGCGAGAAGCACCAAGAAAAACATACACCTGTAGCGGTTGCCCATACGAACTCCCACCTTTCCTGATCAACACTAGCAGAAGCCAAACGTCCTAATTCGTAACCAACTGTTCTATAGGCAGTTACCCCCTTTCACCAACAGACTGAAGGGAATCCTTGCCGACACTCATCCGAATGGTATTATACCATGCCTCCTTCAAGCGCGCAAGCCCTTTCTCTCCTGCGGTGCCCCGGGTCATGGGCCGCCCTGTTTCGCGGCCTCCGCAACAGCCTCAAGGACACTTTCAACGGAGATCTCCTCCAGCGAGCATTCGGGATCCCGAACCGGCCCACAGCGGTCGCACCGACTCGACGCGGCGAGCAGAACTCGGTGCCCGCGGCCCAGGGGACCCCATCGCGTGGGACAGCAGGCCGGCCTCGGGCAGAAGAGCGCTACGCACGGAATTCCCAGCGCCGCGGCCAGATGCATGGGCCCGGTGCTGGAAGAAACCATCGCATCGTACGACGCAATGACCTGCATCAGCTCTCGCAGGTTGAGACGGCCGGCAAGATTGATGACCCCCATGCCCACGCTCTTCTCCATCATCCGGCCGATCTCGATTTCCGAGCCCCACCCCGTTACCACGACCCGTGCATTCAAGTCACGAACCAGTCTCCCTGCAAGGGACACGTATCTGGACGCTTCCCAGTTAGGCGCCGATCCCCCGTTTCCCGGATGGAGACCAACGACGAGAGGAGACATCCGCGCCTCGTCCCCCAGCAGGACTCGCCCGACTTTCCTCTCCTCTTCGGAGAGGAAAACCTCGGGCGCGAGATTCTCGGACTCCACGCCCAGAGTTCGCCCCAGATCCATGCAGTAGTCGGCCTCGTGCCGTACGGGACGGTCCCGGTTCCGCCCTGCCGGTTTGCACCCCGTAAGCACCTCGTAGGGCTTCCTGCCCACACTGATTCGTAACGGGATTCCCGCCAGGAGCGTCAGCCATGCGTGACGCCGGGTCGGGAGCAGCATCAGAGAAATCCCGAACCGCTCACGACGCAACGCCAACGCGAGAGACCAGAATCCTCGACACCCGCTGTCTCTGCCGTCAAGATCGTCTACGAACACGCGGTTCAGGCGGGGGTTGTTCCAAAGGACGGCTTCGGCGTAAGGACGAACGAGGGCTGCAATATACGCGCCCGGATGAGACTCCCGAATCGCGCGAATCAGCGGGGTCGCCAGCACTACGTCGCCGACCCGGTCGGGTCGAATCAGCAGAAATCGCTCTCGGGAGGATGGTGATTCCGGACCGTTCCGGCTTGTCACGGGTCTTCCTCCAGCGAATGGACCACCGGAGACGGGCGCGATTCCTCCACCGGACGCGCTACGGCTTGCCTCCCGGCGCCAGGTCGCCGGCGGGCGGGATGACCGGCTCCAGGTCGAAACCCGACGGCGCAACGGCGGACACCGGTACCGCCGGTGCGCTGAAATCCGGTTCACGGAACGGTCGTCTCAGCAGGGCGACGATGAACAGGGCTCCCAAGCCCACGCCCAGCAAGTAGCTGAAGAAGCGCCACAGAACAACGTAGACGGCCAGCTGATGGGTGGGAACCAGCGCGGCCATGAGCGACGCTCCTCCGGCTTCCGCCACACCGCTTCCTCCCGGAGAAGGCGAGAAGTAGATGATGAAGTAGATCAGAACTTGTGCCAGCAGGACCTCAACGGGATCCCGCCGGATGCCCATGCCGTACAGGACGGTGTAGGCAATGAGACAGTTCGCGATGATGGACACGATCCCCAGCGGGAGCGCCCGCGCCAGCGCCCCGCGTCCCTCCACCATGTAGCTTCTGAGATAGCCGATGAGATCGGTCAATTCCCGGGAAAACCGATCGTGAAGCCGCCACACGCGCTCAGCAGGAATAAGCGGCACTCTGGCAAGGACCGAGGCGGCGGCTCGCACGACCTTCGATGCCCAGGAAGGTTTGAACAGAGCGATCCAGAAGAGGAAGAACACGAGGCCGAAGACGCCGATCACGAAAACCGTGATCATCCGAACGGCGAGGTTCTCCACGAGATCCGGCCTCAAGAACAGAACGACGACCCCGGCGAGGAAAAGGGTGACAATCGTGATGAGCGCTCCGATGAGGCTTGCCGCCGTCGCTCGCGAGATCGAGAGCCCGTACCGCCAGAGCACGTAGATCTGAGCGGGCCCCCCGCCGGTCTGAAACGGGGTCACCGCGGACAGAAACATGTTGGCCAGATGCGCCCGAAAGCAATTCCAGACCCCAATCTCCGAGCCAATTCGCGAAGCCAGAATCCGAATTTTCAGCGCCGTGGTATACCAGCTAACGAACACAAGACCGAGAACCAGCAGCAAGGCCTCGGGGCGAAGGTGTACCAGACTCCGCCAGGTCTTTTCGTCTGTCGTGAGAGCGCCCAGGAGCACGAAAGTAGCGATGGTGATCACGGCGAAGGTTCGAAACCCTCGAATCAGCTTGCGGCTCTCAAGCCTTGAATCCATGGTGAACCGCCTCCGCTACCGAACAAGAAATCGCCCACGGATCGGCAACGAACCTCATCCGGTAAGGGCGACTCTTCAGGTTCGGCCGTCTGGAAGCGCCGGCGTTCGCCCGCTACTCGGGCAACTAGCGTTCTCCCAGCAACCGTTTGGCGCGCTTCTCATCCGAGGGTGAAACGGAAGATCCCTTGCGAAGACGCCGTTTCCGGCCTCTCGATTTGCTGCTTAGCAGGTGGCTGGCATACGCCCGCTCGCGCTTCAGACCGCCGCCGGCCTTCTTGAACCGTTTTGCAGCGCTCCGATTCGTCTTGATCTTCGGCATCTTGTCTCCAACGACAGGGTTTCCCAGAACCGTATCCGCCTCCCGCCACCGACGCGAGGATGTCAGGCTTTCAGATAGACCTTGGCGCAACAGGCGGACGCTTCCTTCTCCAGCTTGAACCGCATCCCACACACCGGGCAACGGTGCTTTCCACCCACCCGGCCTTCCTTGATCGCTTTCTTAAGAAGAATGTCATAAGTGCTGCTGGTCCGGTCCTTCTTGATCAGTACATTCTCTTCCCTGTTCATGATGCGCTCCTCCCCCCGTGTGTCGGATCGGCAAGCACCGAAAGACGCCGACCCCGGAGCGCCGGGGCCCATCTCTCCGAACCACCGCTTGCCTCTCGAGTCAGCAACCGATGACCCACACGACGGCTAACGTAGCAGACCGCTTGCCGCCTGTCAAGCCCTTTTGCCCGGCAACGCGTTGCGTAAAACACGGTTGACCCGTCTTCCGCGGGTATGCTAGCCTCGGCGCGTCCCGATGCGACGCGTCGGCCGAAGCGCGATGCAGTTCTGACTCGCGGCCGCTGAGCGGAACCGGGGTCGTGAGCTCCAACAGGTATGAACGCATGGCGGGCAGCCGTCGCGCACGCTGGGATCGAAGGATCTCAAGTCGATCGGGATCCGGGGTAAGACTTCCGGGAAACGCCGCTCGCCGAATCCGTGGCTTCGCCCGGACGTTCTCTGGCAGGCCGAGGCTCGCCGCGCGGGAGTTCCATTCGCGTCCCGCCGCACAATGGAGTGGAGCAGTGTCGGAGCGCCCACGCATCCTGCTGGTCGGGTCCCCGTCCAGCGTTCTACCCGAAGTCATGAATCTCGCCGTCGGGAAGGAGATCGACGCGCATTTTTCGGAATCCTACGTCGAGGGGCTGAAAACCCTCGGCGCCGAGGCTTTCGATGTCGTCGTCGCCCAAGCCCGCCTCGACGAGACATCCGGCCTCACGCTGATCCGCAGGGCGCGTTCTCTCCACCCGACTCTCCACCTGCTGCTCGTCGGCCCTCCCGTCTCATCGAATCGCAAGTCCGACATCCTCGCCGCCGGAGCGGACGACTATCTCGTGCTCCCCATGACGGCGGACGACGTCCTCAACTATGTCGTTCAGACACTCTCGGCTCGCCGGATGGCCGCCGAGACCGACATGCTGGGGCGTTCCCCTAAGATGCTGCAGGTGTTCGAGACCATCCGGCAAGTGGCTCCGACGAAAATCACCGTGCTCATTGTCGGCGCCTCCGGTACGGGAAAGGAAGTCGCGGCCCATGCGATTCACAACCTGAGCCAGCGGAAAACCGGCCCCTTCATTGCCGTCAACTGCGGAGCCATTCCGGAAGGACTCCTGGAATCCGAGCTGTTCGGCCACGAGAGGGGAGCCTTCACCGGCGCCCAGCAGCGACACCGCGGGCGCTTCGAACAGGCCGACGGCGGCACGCTGTTCCTCGACGAGATCGGCGAGACTCCGCTCAACATCCAGGTGAAACTGCTGCGTGCCCTGGAGGAGCAGATCTACTATCGTGTGGGCGGGCAAGAGCCGATCCGTTCGGACGTCCGGCTGATCGCGGCAACCAACCGGAATCTGGAAGACGCGGTCGCCCAGGGATCATTTCGCCGGGACCTCTACTTCCGGTTGAGGGTCGTGACGCTGGTTCTTCCGACTCTTCGTGAGAGAACCGAGGATATTCCGCTGCTGGTCGACCATTTTCTGGCCGAGGCAGCGGCGCGGCACGGGTCGTCACACAAGAGCATCACGCCGGAGGCGATCGAGCTGCTGAAGGAGGGCAGTTGGCCCGGAAACGTCCGGGAACTGAAGAACGTGATCGAATCGCTCTCGGTGCTGGTGCGGGATCCCAGAATCACGGCGGAAGACGTGGCACCTCATCTCACGCATCACGCCGAGGTACTCCAGAATCTGCCGGTTTCCGTGCGGGGGGCCAAGGAGGACGTCGAGCGCGAGCTGATCTACCGGACGCTCATGTCGGTCCGGTCGGAACTGGCAGATTTGAAATCGATTCTTCTCGACGCCCTTCGCGGAATTCCCGTCGAACCCGGGGAAGTCGATTCGGAGCCGGCATCCGGGCCCACCCTCAGCGAGACCGAGACCCGCATGATCACCGAGGCTCTCCGCCAAACTCAGGGCAATCGCAAAGAGGCCGCCGAGATGCTGGGAATCTCGGAACGCACCCTGTACCGAAGGCTGAGGCAGCAGCGCATGATGGACGAGAAACCGGAGAATGGACCCTAGGGCGCCCACGGGAAAACCCGGACCCTACCGGGAGAGGCATTCGAGGGCGGATTCGAGGTTCATCTTCGCCTGCCGGTTGTTGGGGTTGATTCTGAGAGCTTCTTCAAAGGCTTGCACGGCTTCATCATAGGATTCGCTCTTGGCATAGAGAACCCCCATGTTTTGCCATGCACGATCGTGATTCGGATCCTTTTCCACCACGGCCCGAAACTCGCGAATCGCCGGCAGAACCGACCCCGCACCCGCGTAGGCCAATCCCAATCCGTATCGGGCGGAGAGATCCTCCGGAGAGCGCTCCAGCTCGACCTGAAGCGGCCTGAGGGCTTCCTCATGGCGGCCCATTCTGAGCAGGATGTAGCCCACCCGGTAGTACCCCCGGGGCTCGTCCGGGGCCAGATCCAGGCTCTCCCGGTAGTACCTCAGAGCGGTGCCGAGAAATCCCCGCTTGTCGGCAATCCGCCCGAGCGCCGTCAGGATTTTAACCCTCTCCGAAACCGCTTTCTCTTCGAATCGAACGCGAATATCTCCCGGCCCGAGGCCGCTCTTGCGCCGGACCTCGTCGAGGGCTTCTTCATACAGCGTGCGGGCGGAGACCAGGCCGCCCTGATCTTCGAGAATGCCGGCCAGAGCCACCTTGGCGGGCAGATGATGGCCATCGGCTTCAAGAGCAGACCTGTAGAGGATTTCCCCCCCGGCCGGATCGCCCAGATTCTCGGCCAGGACCCCCAGGTTGTAGATGGCCGTGGCGTGTTCCGGCTCCAGTGACCGGACGCGCTCGAACTGGACTCGCGCCTCCTCCCATCTCTCCTGCCGAGTGTAGAGAGCACCCAAGTTGATGAGCGCGTCCACATAGTCGGGATCTCGCCGGAGAGTGTCCAAGTAGAACCTTTCCGCCCCGGCATCGTTTCCGATCAGGCTTTGCACGAGACCTCGGTTGAAGAACGATTGGGTGTGCATAGGATCCCGAACACGGCCCAGGTCCAGCCGGAGAAACATCGTCAGCAACACCACCGCAACGAGCGCCGGGGCGAATCTGCCGACTCTACGCCGACGGACCTCTCCCACAAGCCACAGCGCCCCGGCGGAAGCGAGAATCGCGAGCACGGGGGCAACAGGCATTCGAAAGCGCGCGCAGACAAAGAAAAGACCAACCGTGGCCATGTAGAGCAGTAGGAAGAACTCGAGAAGAACCCGGTCCTTCCGCCTCCCCATCACAATCATCCCGAGAATGGCCAGGGGAGCGAGCCAGCCGAATGAAAACGGCAAGATTCTCAGGGTCCATGCGTCCTGCCGGTAGAATTCGATGTCCCGGTTATTGCCGAGCTCGGCGGCGCCCCAGAGGAAGAACAGCTTCTTCAGCCCGAGGCGCAGAGCATCCCCGGGCCGCTGCACCCAGAACTCAAGCCCGCGCCGAGTCCAGTAGCGCGAGACCTGAGAGGGTCTGAGCTCGCGGCCCGCTTCCTCCTCGGCGATCCTGTACGCGTCGTCGAACCCCCCCCACCAATCCCGGCCGATGTCCGGCGAGGTTGCGCTCCACCCGCTGGCGTTCGGGTTGTTGCCCAGATAGAAATTGATTCCCCCCTGGGATGCAATCGGGACGAAGTCGTTTCCGATCACGGCGTTGCGAATGGTCACCGGCATGATCACGAGCAGAGAACCGAGAACATAGAACACCGCCATGCGGAGACGTCGTGAAGCGGGCCCGGCGTCCCTCTGGGACCACCAGATCCAGAGAACGACCAGCCACCCGAATACCAGAATCGTCGGGCGCGCCACGGCGGACAGACCGAGAACCAGGCCACCCGTGAGCCACCTCCGGCCCGTCGGTTGATCTGCCGCGGCAAGGAGTCGATCGATCAGCAAGAGATCAAGAAACGTGACGAGGGAAGTGATGAGCACTTCCCCATCGAAATAGACGAGCGTCCAGGTGAGGGCCGTGACAAGGCCGGCGATTCTCCCGGTCCACTCCGAGAAGCAACGGCGCCCAATGCGATACGCCAGGAAGGACGTCGCTGCGCCCAGCACCACCTGAAAGACCCGGACACTCCACGGAGAAGGCCCGAAGACGAAGTAGAGAAACCCAAGGAGATACAGGTATAGCGGCGCCCGGAAGAAAACCTCATCGCCCCAGAAGTTCCCTTCCGCAATGGCCCGCCCGATGGTGTCGTGGATATGCGGATCCAGGACCAGGACCGTGAAATCGGGAAGACCCCGGACATCCACCAGATAGGCCAGCCGGACCAGAAGAGCGACTCCGGCAATCAGCAGCGGCCAGCCGAGACCCCGAATCACAGATTTCATTCCACCGCCCAGCACGAGGGTACGGGTGCACGGACCGCGGCGGGCGATTCATGAGGGCGGGTGAGACCGTGCCCGCCCGCGGTCACCCGCCTACAAAGATACGGCTTCGCCGACCCTTTCGTCGGCCAGAGCCGCATGGGCGGCCGCCAGCCGGGCCACGGGTACACGGTATGGAGAACAGCTCACGTAGTCGAACCCCAACCGGTGACACAGGTCGACGGACGCCGGATCTCCACCGTGCTCGCCGCAGATTCCGACTTTCAGATCGGCCCGGGCAGCCCGTCCTTTCTCCGTCGCCATCCTGAGAAGACGACCCACACCGGATTCGTCGATGGTGGCAAACGGATCCTGGGGAAGGATCCCCGCGGTCTGATAGATCTTGACAAAACTCCACATGTCGTCCCGGCTGTACCCATACGTCAGCTGCGTGAGATCGTTGGTACCGAAGGAGAAGAAATCGGCGATCTCGGCGATTTCATCGGCCGTCAGGGCCGCCCTCGGAACCTCGATCATGGTTCCGATGTGGATCCCGACATCCACGCCCCTCTCCTTCGTCACCGCCTCGCACACGTCCATGCACAGCGTGCGCAGGATATGAAGTTCGGCCGCCGTCCCGACAAGGGGAACCATGATTTCGGGAGACACGTCGGCACCTTCTTTGACAAGGTCGCAGGCCGCCTCCACAATCGCTCGGGCCTGCATGCGGTAGATCCCCGGATCGGTGATTCCCACACGGCAGCCCCGGTGTCCGAGCATCGGGTTCATCTCCCTCAGACGGGCCACTCGTTTCTCCACCGTCTCGGCAGGAACCCCCATCCTCTCGGCCAGATTCTGGATTCGTCCCGGCTCCCGCGGAAGGAACTCGTGAAGCGGAGCATCCAGCAGCCGGATCGTCACCGGTCTACCGCCCATCGCACGAAAAATCCCGGTGAAATCCGCTCGCTGGAAGGGAAGCAGTCTCTCGAGCGCCGCCTCCTTGGCGTCATGGTCCTCCGGTTCAGCCAGAATCATCTCGCGCATGATCGGGAGTCGGTCCGAAGCGAAAAACATGTGTTCCGTCCGGCAGAGCCCGATACCCTCCGCTCCGAAACCGATCGCCGCCTCCGCGTCTTCCGGTGTATCGGCATTCGTGCGGACCTTCAGCCTGCGGAACATGTCGGCCCAGCTCATCAGCTCCCGGAAATCTCCGGAGATCGGCGGATCGATCAGAGGCAGAGCGCCCTTGGCGATCTTCCCGGTGTGGCCGTCGATCGTGATCACGTCTCCCCTGCGCACGACCTCGTCTCCAGCCGAAAACTGCTCCTTCTCATAATCCACCTGGATTGCGCCACACCCCACGACACACGGCTTTCCCCATCCCCTGGCAACCACGGCGGCATGAGACGTGATCCCTCCGGTCGACGTCAGGATTCCCTGCGATACGCGCATGCCGGCCACGTCGTCCGCCGAAGTCTCCATCCGAACCAGGATGACCGGGACCTGGTCCCGGGCCCGGCGGACGGCGTCCTCGGCGGTGAAGATCACCTCCCCGACCGCTCCCCCCGGTGAAGCGTTAAGTCCTTTGGCCAGCTCCCGATAGTCCGCATCGGGATCGACGCGCTTGTGCAGCAGCTGGTCGATCGAACTCGGTTCGATCATTCGAACGGCATCCTTCTTCTCGATCAGCCCTTCCTCCACCATTTCGAAAGCGATCCTCACGGCCGCCTGCGTCGTTCGCTTCGCCGACCGGGTTTGAAGGATCCACAGTTTTCCCTCTTGAATCGTGAACTCCACGTCCTGCACGTCCCGGTAGTGTCTCTCGAGGCGGTCGAAGATGGCCGTGAGCTCGGAGTACTGCACGGGCATGGTCTCTTCCAGGGAAATCGGGTCTCCCTGCTTTCTCTCGGCCTTGGACATCGGCAACGGTGTGCGGATACCCGCAACCAGATCCTCTCCCTGTGCATCTGGAAGGTATTCTCCATAGTACGCCTTGGCGCCGTCGCTCGGGCTGCGCGTGAAGGCGACCCCCGTGGCGGAGTCCTCGCCCAGATTGCCGAACACCATCGCCATTACATTGACGGCCGTACCCCAACCGTCGGGGATCTCGTGAATCCTTCGATACTCCACCGCGCGCGGCACATCCCACGAAGAGAACACGGCTCCGATCGCGCCCCACAGCTGCTCGTGCGGTTCCTCCGGAAACGCCCGACCGGTCTCCTCTTTCGTCAGCGCCTTGAATTGTTCGACGAGTTCCTTCAACACGTCTGCCGGGAGATCGATGTCCCGGGTCACGCCGGCCCGCTGCCTCGCGTGCCGGAGAATCAGCTCGAATCGGTCATGCGAGACTCCCATCACCACGTCCGCATACATCTGCACCAGCCGGCGATAGCAGTCGTAGGCAAACCTTTCATCGGACGTCATCGAGACCAAGCCCTTTACCGTCTCGTCGTTTAGCCCCAGGTTCAGCACCGTGTCCATCATTCCCGGCATGGACACGCGCGCACCGGACCGAACCGACAACAACAGGGGTTTCGCCGGATCCCCGAATGTCGTCTCCATGGCCTCTTCCACTTGTGATAAAGCCCGCCGAACCTCGTCTTCGAGCCCCTCCGGGTACTGCTGGTTGCCGCGCGAGTACGCGATGCACACCTCGGAAGAAATCGTGAAACCCGCGGGCACGGGGATGCCGAGATTCGTCATCTCGGCCAGGTTGGCGCCCTTGCCGCCTAGAATATCCCGCATCCCGGCGTTTCCATCCGCCCTGCCGTCACCAAAGAAGTACACGGTCCTACGTGACATCGCGTTTCCTCCCAGAAGCACAGTAGCCTGCAGTCCCATTCGGATTCGGCCCGGCGAGCGTCACACACGTCAAACCGTGCGGTCTCCGGTCTCCGCATCCTTCTGACCTGCCATATCCAATCTTGCACTAACGTACCAGAATGAGCTTATGCGCGAACCGGAGATCCCCGAACGTGCATTGAGCGAAATACATTCCCGGCGCCGCCGGTCGTCCGGCGTGATCGATCGCGGCCCACCGGACGCCGTCCGATCCCGGACGAACCTCGGCGGCATACACGAAGCGCCCCATACAGTCATAGATTCGCAGGTCCGAAGACGCCCCCGACGGTATTCCGGTAATGGTGATTCGATCCCCCGGCCGGAATGGATTCACCGACACCAGGCGAACGTGCGGCGGGGCCGCGGGCGACGTCACTCCACCCGTGAACGCCAGGGCATCGAGACCCCGGCACACACCCCAACCGTAGTACCGGTCCGGCGCGTGGGCCCGGGTGGCCGTGCTCTTGAGAGCCGTGATCACGTCCCAGGCCGTCCATTCCGGATGGGCCTCCAGAAGGAGGGCGGCCAGACCCGCCACCAGCGGACCGGAAAACGACGTTCCGTTGGCGCTCTCGTACGCCGTGGGGCTGGACGGTGAGGCAACGCGGTCGGACACGCCCTGTGCCATAACGTCCGGCTTGATTCGGCCGTCTCCCGTCGGTCCCACTGAACTGAAATCCACTCGAACTCCGTTGCTGTGAACCGCTCCCACCGCCAGGACACTGTCCCCGTCGGCGGGCGCAATCAAGGTCCCGTGGACGCCATCGCCCTCACCCTCGTTCCCCGCGGAGTTGACCACCAGCACCCCGTTGGCGACGGCCAGATCAGCGGCCCGCGTCGTCACCGGAGTATTCCCATCCAGATCTTCGGGACCGTACCAGTCCAGATAGCCCAGAGAGCTGGATACGATGTCCACTCCCAGGGATTCCGCCCACTCGAGACCTTCAACCCAGTAGTCCTCCTCGACGGGGGTCTCGCTCGAGGAGAGTTCCGTCCTGCCCAGAACGTAGTCGGCGCCGTAGGCCGGTCCAATCAGCTGGCCCCACCGGTAGCCGGCAATCACTGAGAGCGTCATCGTCCCGTGGCCCGACCGGGAATCCGTAGGATCCTCGGGTTCATAGGAGGTGACCGGATCATCATCCACGAAGTCCCATTCGGCGAATACCTTCAGGTGCTGAAGGCTCTCGTGCTCCCGGTCAAATTGGCTGTCGAGAAGCGCAATGCGAATCCCCTGTCCGCTCAACGAGTATTGGCCGTGCAGATCCGGGATCTGGATGAGGTTCACCTGGTTGAAGCTGAGCCCGTACATTGGATCGGACGCGCCGGCGCCGGGGGCCTTGGTCGTCGTGAACCTCGGCTTGTGGTACTGCCCCACCGGGGTGATCCTCCGGACCATGGGAAGTCCGGCAATGACGGCCAGGTCGGCCCCTCGGATGTCAACGCTGACGGCATTCAACCACCGGCTGCGGGCCCGAATCTTCGCCCCTCTCTCGGTCAGCCGACGGATCCAGTCCGCTCGAACCGGCAGATCTCTCGAATCCATCAGAGCGCCCTCCCGCACTTTGGCTCGTCTGCGAAGCGAGCGCTCGCACCAAGCGTTGCGGAGGGCGCCGACTTCATCCCTCTCCTTGCCTTCGGTCAATCCCCGATCATGAAAGAACACCCAGACCGTAAACGAACTTTCGGGATCGCTTCCGGCAGCTTTCTCAAGAACCGGAGACAGCGTCTGCGCCCCACACACACCTGCCGAGATCATCACCAAGAAGTAGACCGCGGGTGTGAGGGCGACCCTCGCGCCGAAACGAAAGGGCGGCCCGAATAACATCCGTCGAAGGAGTTTCACGCTCTTTCCTTTCTCTCCACCTCGTTCGTCACTCGCCCCGGCCGGAGGGTTGTCGAGCCTGGCTCTCCCGCCGGGCCCGACCGGCCCGGAGATAGTCGGCGATATTCGCGCCCCTGGAAATCTCAAACTCGAGATGCGCTCTAGCAGAGGCCATGAGCGTGGTGACCCCGGGGCCGTGTCCCGAGACTACACAGTCCGTGTGCACGATGACTCCGATGGCCAGCGCGCCGCTCCTCATCGTACGGCCGAATCGATGGTCCGCGTCCGTGATGGCCACGATATCTCCCAAGCACAGCTTGTCGAGACCGTGGGCCGAGACCGTATCGGGGTCCGCCATCTGAACGTCGTAGTCTCCACTGTAGCAGTGAGCGGCGCCCAAACCAGAACCCATCGCCGCCGCCGGAATCACTGCCGCAACGGGAACCCACAGCTTCTTTCGCCGCCCCTTCAGCCTCATCTTCCCCAGGAGATCCGGATCCAGGTTGAAGACCTTCACATTCGGAAAGTCGGTCAGGGCCAATCCCAGACCCTTTGTTCGAATCAAGAGGCGATCGCCGATGACGAGATTGTCCAGAACTCGGGGGGGAAAATCCACCAGCACATGATCCACGCCCCCGTGCTTGCCCGTTACCACCCCACGCCCCCCCTTGGCGTCTCCGCTTACCACCCGCACCGGGTTTCCGACCGAGGCCAGGACGTTGAGGCCGGAATTGGCGTTTCTTGACCCGTCCCGCTCTCGACTTTGAACGGTGACTCCGGGCTCCACGTGGTCGGCGGCCCACCCTATCGCCGGGTCACCGACTCGAACATTGTAGGTGATTCCCCCGGTGCCCGGGAGGATGATGGGCTCGCCATCGGGACTGATTCGGTACAGCGCCCCGGCCATGCGCGCCGGGGCAACCTCCGCCAGAACCCCGATTTCCACCAGACGGTCCTCATTGGTCTTCAGCGAAACCGCCATTCGGTTCCTCCAGCAGCACAATACGGCCGCGACTGGCCCTCAACGGCCCTCACCCTGCGGTCATCGGATCCCGATGATGTGAAGAAAAGGGAGCTTCCCCGAGAAGCCCCCTTCCTGCCAACCTGTGCCCCTCTTGGGCATTATCGAATGACGATGAACTTCCCGATTGCTTCGCCCGCACTCGATTCCACTTTGTAGAGATACACACCGCTGACCACGTCCCGCCCCGTCGCAGACTTGAGATTCCAGGATTCGAAATCGTCCGTGGTGCTGTTGTGCTCGAGTTTGATCACCAGCGCCCCGATGACGTTGTAGACGTAGATCGTGGCCTGCCCCGGGAGATTGTCGAAGGTGACCTTCGCCTCACCCTCTTCCCATGCTTCCCGAACGTTGTAGGGATTCGGCACTACGCGAACATCAGAGACCTGGGCCCTGGGCGACTCCGAGGGATAAATCTTCTTCCAGTACATCCCGGCACCCTCGATGGGATCATGGTCGACCGTGACCGTGTCGCTCTCGATATCAAAGGTCGTGACGCCGTAGAAAAAGGGAAAGGCGTTTGTGACGTCCCCCGTTATCGCTATCTCGTCGCGCGAGTCCCGAACGATCTCACCCAGGCAGTTGTCGTCCTGATACCACGGCTCAACCCCATCGGCATAGAAACGATTGTCGCAACGGAAGAAAACCGAATCGGCGGGATCACACAAAGACAGTTTCCTGATCAACCTCGGCTCGCCAAGTTCCAGAACATCCGACCGCCAGATCTTGTATCCTCCGAAAGCACACCCGAGGATCTTCACGACCTCTTCGCCTACCACCGCCTGCCGCGCACGGATCACGAAAACGCTGTCGGCCTCGATCTCTCCCGCGGCGAAAGCGATTTTCAGGCCACGGTCAAAATCGAGCAGGGAATCCCCGCGCGCGATCGTGAGCGTTCCCGAGATGCCGCTCACCGAATCCACCCACACCAGATCGAGTCCCGGTGTGGTCCCGGCCGTAGTCGCATCCACCGTACCGCCGTTGTCGGCCTGAACCGTGTAGATGGCGGAGTCGGCCCCAACGAAGTAGCCGTCAAGCCGAGGGACGGCGTTGTCTCCCCAGAGGCCCACATCCAGATCCGCAGTGGATGGGAACTGAACGGTCATACCTCTGGACAACGCGTATACGGAGTCCGGACTCTCGAGATTGAAAAACCTCTGCTCGGCATCATAGAGCTCGGACCAGACAATCTGGACCACGTTGCCGGACACCTGTACAAAGAGCTCGAACGTATTGTCGCAGTCGGCCTTGAAACCCTCGGCCGTGGGAACGGAATACCCCGACCACCCGCTCGCATCCACAGCGGTGCTGTAGAGCAGGCTGTCCGGAGGATCCTCCCACTCGATGATCACGTACTGATCTCCCTTCGTCAGGTGAATCTCCTCGGGGCAGGGGCACGGCGGGCCGGCGAATGCAACACCGGCAGCTCCGAGGACAGCCACCAGGAAACTTCGCACGACGATTCCTGCTCTGCCCCCACCGATTCGATTGCAATTCGGCATCTCTACGTCTCCCAATTTCTCCCAACCCGGGCTTGTCCAAGAAACGCCACCGGCACGGTGGCGTCGCTTGTCGATCACACGGCCCCCGCCATTCCCGATACCCTACGGACTCGTCGGAGGCTCATTACAGACATCCGTCAGGAACCTCTCCATGAAGCCGCCGACGGAGTCCCAATCACACCAGATGAGGGACCATCCGAAATACGCAGTGCTTCCGGTAGACACGTCGTCCGAGTTATCTACAAGCAGCGAGCAATGTCGCCACGACACGACCGATTCCGAATCTTCGCCGGCGGCTACGAAGTAGTCGAAGTCATAGATCGGAATCGCGTTGACTGTGGCGTTGATTCCGTTTGGGGCAAATGCTTCAACGGTAGATATGGGGTCCTCCCCCGGGGGGAACGGCCACGCGCCGCCCTGAGGGAGCGAGGGGTACTGGGCCGGGTAGACCGAACTGGCGCCCAAGAACCGGTCGGATCCCACGAGGTTCAGTTCCAGCAGTCCCAACCCTGAATAGCTGAACGGGATCTGCTGCCCCTCATCGCAGAACATCTCATCGTAGCGGAATGGATAGTTAAAATTGAATCGGCAGTCGCCATCCAGGTAGTGGGCGGGCAGGTACCCGCTGAGAATCAGGTTTCCACCGACCTTCACGTAGGAATCGAGGTAGCGCGTCCCCGCACGGAATATCTCCTGAAGCTCATTGGACGTTTCGTCATAGTCGTCAACGTACCAGAATACGTTTCGGAAGCGGCCCACCAGCGACACCGGCGGGGGTATCCTCCCCTGGTCCAGACAATCGAACTCGGTGATCGTATAGCCGCTGAAGATCCGTTCGAAGAATTCCGCCTCTCTCTCGTCGGCCTCGTGCGGCAGCCAGGAACCCAACCTCACGGGCAAGCCGGAAAACTCGGAATCATCCACCACCAACATCGCCTGGGAAGTCCCGACCACAGGACCCGCTTCGACGTAGTACTTGAAATAGCAGAGGGAAACCGTGCCCAGATCATCCAACGTCTGAACATACAACACATGATTCCCCACCGTCGGAAGGAACGTTCCTCCATCCGCCGGGTACTCCGTGTTGTCGATATACCAGGTGCTCCATACCGTCGTGTCTTCCACGGCGTACCGATAGCCCACCACGTTCCCGCCGTAATGAGAGGCATTCCCCTCCCAGCGGAAGGAGATTTCCACCCCCCTGAAAATTTCACTGACGGCCTTGATGTTGCTGGGTCCGGCGTCAGCCCTGTTGTTCCGCGTTCCCAGGATGCCGCCGTTGATGATGATTCCCGTCTCCGTGCCCGTCATTGGATCGAAGCAGCACCAGTTCTGCCCATGCACCAGCACGCGCTCCAGGGAACCCGCGTTATCCTTCGCCAGCACCGCAAAACTGTTGAACCTCCCCGTATCTCGATAGATCGCCTCCACGTCGGCAAAGCGGACGTAGCTGCAATCCGACCCCACTCTTGTCCAGGTCTCATCGACCACCTCCGCGAGACCTTCGGACAGATTCATTTTGTAGTAGAAAGAATCGATCTCTCCCCCGTCGGGGTCAAAAGAGGTCCATTCGTAGAGGACGTTCTTACCGGTAGGTCCACAGTAATTGCGCTCACAGGGTCCCCGAGTGATGGTCGTAATGGGAGCCGTCGACTCGGCCGTAAAGGTCCGGTGCGCGGGCGTCGGATCATGCGCACCTCGCTCGTCCACCGCCTTCACCCAGAAGGTGTGCACGGCGAAATAGAGGGTGTCGGTGTGATCACATTGAACACACTCATTCGCGCTGACCACAAACGTCGACCCCGTGGACGGTGTGTAGAACCACGAGCCCGTGTCATCCCAGGCGAAGTAGTAACCCGAGACTTCGCCGTCGGGGTCACTCCCGTACCAGTTCATGTTGACCAGAAATGATCCCACGCTCCCCTGCGGCGGAGCATTGGACAGCACCGTCTCCGGCACCTGGTTGGTATATTCCGTCCCCAGATCCTCCTCGGAACATCCGCAGAGAAGCAGGAACGATGCAATCAGAACCCACCCAAAGGAAACTCTCGTCGATCTCATCTCCAACACCCTTCTCGCCCCCCCCGCAGGGAGGGCCATTCATTCACAGCCGGTCACCTCTTCGTGACCAGGCTGCAGGACTCATCCACTTCGAAACTCACGGAACTGGACCGCGTCCGGACTCTCGGATCATATCTGTAGTTATAGGCGAACACCTCGAATACGTGCGTTCCGGGCGTAACGACCGTGCTCCAGTAGGTTCGGGCGGCCGTCGCCGAGGACGGGAGTACAAGTCCTTCGTCGATCGTATAGAAGAAACGCACCGGTGCCCCGATGTCGTTGTCCTCATCCGTGGCCGACCAGGTGAAATAGGCCACACAGAGCGTATCCACCGGCACTCCGCCGCTCATCACCACTGAATCGGAGACCGAGACGGCCGGAACCGAGACGACCGGCGGGAAATTGACCAGGAACTCCAGATATGCCGGAGTCCCCTCGGAGCGCTTCCGGTCGTCCAGGGCGAACACACTCAGCTCGAACGGTCCCTGAAGGGTCCCTCGCAGGGTCACGGATCCAAACCGCGTGGAATCCGGGTAATCCATCCAACCCGTCGACCACTCCTGCTGTTGAAGAAGATCGGGACCGCGCAAGAGAACGAGCGATTTTCGAGGCTCACCGTCGATATCCGTCGCGTGCCAGACCACCTCAATGGACGATCCGTCAGGCAGCGTGTCGGCAACGGTGCCGGTTGAGAAGTCCAGAGACAACCGCTCAGATGAGCCGTAGGGGGTATAGTACAGACTATCGATCACACTCTCCGGGTCTTTGTTCACCACAAAACGATAGCGGAACGAAGGGGACATCTCCGCCCAGGCATCATCGCGGGCCTTGATGTAAAAGCTGTGAGAACCTGAGGTCAGAAACATGGGAGCGGGGTACACCACCGACTTCACCCCTACGTCCACCCACTGGTACCCCTCGTTGTCCAGCTTGTACGCAAACGCCGTAATGACACCGTCACGGTCCCGCCCGTCCCAGGCGAAGAGAATGGGTCGGTCGTCGTCCATCCGGAGCGTGTCCACGGTGGACAACGCAGGGAGGCAAGCCAGAGTGTCCCCCGTGGCGGACAGGCTGCAGATCGGAGCCGGCAACATCCACACCTCGGGCATGTAATCGTCCCTTGCGAAGAACCGAAGGGCCGCCGGGGTCGGATCCCCCTTCCCCTCGTTGTCGATGGCGGCCACGAAGAACTCGTGGTACCTCAGCAAGGGGTCATTCGCCGTGAAAACAAACACGGTATCCGTTTTCGACGTGCGACTCCACGATCCGGGTTCAACCGTATCGTCGATCGCATAGCGGAACTGCGTGACGATGCCGTCCGCATCCCGCCCATACCAGAACATGTGGACCCTGAAATTCGTATCCGTACTCTCGGCCGGGGCATCCGTAACGATCGTCTCGGGCGGGAGATTGCGGTCCGGAAGGAGAACATCCTCCTCCTCGCAGGAAAAGACCCCCAACAGCGCCAACACCAAGACGGCCGCAGTGGCGACCGAGATCACTCCCCTTCGCATGTGTACATCACCCCGTGAACACGTCCGTTCAATAACACCCGCGGGAACGAGACTCCCCCATTCCCTTCCCCGTACCGCTGATAATCCATCACACTATACCCAAGCGCCTCGGGGGTGTCAACACAAAAACAGTCACGCCCATTGGCGCTCGCGCGACCTGCTAACTTGTTGTTCTGCAAAGCGCAAGTTCCCCGCGAGGAACTTCCATGGACATCGCTCGCGCGCCGGCAGGAAACCGCCGGCCGGTTGCCAAAAACGCGAAACACGCGGGACCCATGGTTTCGGGGTTCGGACGTTTCGTTTCCCGCTTCATCGAGGCACTGTAACCCGCCTCTCCCTTTTCCTGCCCCTGTAAGGCTCACCCTTGTGCCGAGCGACTTGGCATGTCGCCTTCTTCTTTGTCACCTTTTCTCCCGTACGGGCCTTTTGCCGCGGGAAACATCCGGCGTCTCTTGGCCGCGAGCGTGAGTGAGGTCTTGGATCCGCACGGAGGGCGGCAATCTGCTCGGACCGAAAGGCTACGCTCGGGCCTGCGATCCGGCGGACGTTCCCCGCGCCCGGCCCGAGGATGGTGTGTTCCGGCTTTCGGCTTTCGGCTTTCGGTGTTGTACTCCATCTTCGTCACCTTGCGGGAAAGACGGCTCTGGGTAATCTGTGCAATCTGTGGCGGCAGGGTTGTTGTCTTTCCGCCTCTCTCCAGGGCAAAGAGAAAGGGCCGTCCGGGTTTCCCCGGACGGCCCTCGTGACTCTTCGAGAAGAGTCGGCCAAGGCCCGATTGGCCAAGGCCTGTCAGCCCAGGCTACTTAAGCAGAATCATCTTCTTCGTGGCGGTGAATTCACTCGCCGCCATCTTGCAGAAGTAGATTCCGCTGGAAACCAGCTGGCCGTTGTCGTTGGTTCCATCCCAATGCACGGCGTGGCTACCGGCCTGCATGGACTTGTCAACCAACGTCTTCACCACCTGGCCCCTGACGTTGTAGACCTTAAGGCTTACCCGACCGTTCTCCCGGATCGAGAAGTTGATGTCGGTATCCGGATTGAACGGGTTCGGGTAGTTCTGCCCGAGCGAGTACGCGTAGTGAGCCGGCGGGACAAAATCGCTCTCCACGCCTGCCAAGCACGGTACGAGCCCGAACACGTTGATGAGGACGTCTTCCATGATCTCGTAACGTCCCTTGTAGGTGCGATCGCAGGTGACCTCGCAGGAGTCGACACACGCCGTCA
>CAZSXU010000006.1:0-28565 GCA_964610505.1 uncultured bacterium
ATCCTCTCTACATCGAATACGGGCAGAGCACCTTCAGCCACCCGCTGTATCCCGCGAACTTCTTCCTGGACTGCACACCCGACTACGAAGAGGACTACGTGTCCTACGAGACCGGGGGCGTGATCAAGGGCGAGACGCTCGACCTGCCGCTCTGCGGCGGCGGGGAGGACATGGGCGGTAGGGAGGACGGCGGGGGACTCGTGTGGTCGATGTGCCTGGACCGGGTGGATTTGAAGACACTGGAATCGGAGTACTTGGACGAAGACTGGCATCTGCTTCCAGGCCGGCGATTCCCTTTGCCTCAGGCCGAGGTTCTCGCGAACACGTTTGCGGATGAGGCACGGGACGGCGTTCGGCAACCGGAGTTTCCTCTGCTCTACCTCCGTCTGGTCGTCAAGGGAGAGCCTACGTGGAACTCCGGAGCCGGGTCCGACGTGAGAATCACGGATAACGAGTGGTACGTGGGCTTCTTGCCGGTTGCTTCCGATGGTACGTTCCCGGCGGAGGGTATCGACTGGTGGTCGTGGGAAAGCGGCCGGCCGGTGGAGCCCGACAAGTGGATTCGCTCGGCTTTTCAGTGGCGTGACGCCGCGTCGGATGTCGCGGTCACCTTCTCGGACGGCCGGTTGGAATACTCGAGCCCGCGTGAGTCCGAATCAAACCTGGACATGCCTTTCCCCAAAGGCTACGTGGCCTCATTCGATCGCGCTTCTCACAGACTTGCCGTCGTGGGCTTCGATGAGACATCCGCCGAGTGGCATCTCACCGTGGTCGATGAGCGAGGGGACATCGTCTTCGAGGATCCCTGGGATATCGCACCCGATTCTCACCTCGAGGCCTTCGCGGACAGCAGCTCACTCATGTATGCGGTTTGGGAAGATGACGCCGCTGCCGACGCCCGGCCGCATGTTCATCCGCTTCGCAGCGGTCGACAGCGTAGTCCAATGGAGCCGTATCACAGTCACAAGATCGGAGCCTATCGAGTGTCGCTCCGGACCGGACGGGTTGCCAAGCTCCCCCAGCTCTCCAATCCTCCGCCACCTCCCGGGGTGCCGTTTCCGGGACCGAGCCAGAGCTACTCAGCAGACGGCCGCTACACCGCGCGATCCGGGAGCACGTGGCATTCGATCGCCTACTACGACATCTCCGATCCAGGTGCGCCTGCACTGCTCTGGGAGAAGTGCGAAGATCGCGCGCTCCAGTACACGGTTGTGTCTGCAGGAGGTGAGTACATCGCGGAGATACTCTGGGGAGAGCATTTACCTGAAGGGGAAGACGGTCCGGTTGTCAGTGATTTCGAGACGACCGTACTCAGGATCAGGGACAAGACCGAGAGGGAGCTGGGCAGCCAAACACATAGGTTGGACGACGCGCCGTACGGGCGAGCTATGACCTTCCTCGGACCTTACCTCATTGTTGGATATCATGGCCGGGGTCTGAACACGCGCTGCATATACATCCATGACATGCGGGTTCCGTGGAACTCCGATGAGGGGGGATGAGACTTGAAGAGCAGGACAGTAACCTGGCTGATGGGACTCGCGGTTGCCTTCATGGTTGTTCTGATTCCAGCAGGCTCTCCACCTTTGGCGCAATCTCAGTTCTTCGGAGGCGATCCGCTTCAGGATGCCTCATCAGCCGTGCTCGCCGCCACATTCATGCAGCACGCGGAACATTCCGGAGCTTCGTACGATACACTCCACAGTGGCATAGACGTCTGGGGCTATCAGCTGCCGGAGAACCAGCTCTATTCGGCCAATCAGGGCCGGGCCCAGATCATCGGGCTGGGAAGTGAGTACATCCTTCTAGTAAGATGTGACATCAGTTCCACGGAGATCGTTCAGTACGCGCACGTCACGCCGAAGTCGGGATACACGGGTGGCGAGATGCTCAACACAAACACGGCAATCGCGACTCTGCCAACCGGTGAGCACACTCACATTCAACTGTATAAGAGCTTCGCGTGGGACAAGGTGTGGGACCTCACGCCGTATCAACCGCCGTACTACGACATCTGGCTGGTGAAACCCAACATCGATCTGACGGAGCTCAAGTGCAATCTCGTACATCCGGCCACGAATGCTTTCGAGGAGGCGGAGACACAGAACTCGATGTGGCTCAACGATACCGTCCCCCCGACAATCTCCGAATGCCGCGTCGAGCGCGTGTCGGGCTGGGGAACCAACGGTGCATACGTCGTGATCATACGTGCTCATGACATGAACGACAACCTGGTGGGCTCCAGCGACTCCAATTGCAAACCGGGGATCTACAAGATCGAGTGGAGCGTCGACGGAACGGTGCAGACGCCCGTGATCTTCGAGGAATGGCCGGCGGCCACAGTCCCATGCGTTGCCTCGGCGGGAGACTTCTACGTCAACGGGGACCTGCCGCCTTCGGGGTGCAACGAGGAGGATTCGCTGAACTACTACCTGGTTTGGGAGCACTTCGACTGCGCGGATCATGATTTCAGAGTCAAAGTGTATGATGTTGCAGGGAACATGACTCCCAAGCTCGTCAAGTACAAGGCAGCCATTGATCCCCCGCTTACGCGTCCTTTCTCTCTCGCAATGAACGGCAGAAATGTGTGTCTGAGGTGGAGCGTTCTTGACGACAATTGGTTTGCTGGTTTTGACGTAGCGCGGAGCTTCCTAGAGGAAGAGGTTGGCACCCGTGCAAACGCCACGCGGATTCCCGCCCGCGACAGTCAGGGCTTCCCGATTCTCGATCACGAGTTCTGGGATCTCATGCCCACAGACCCCCGATGGGAAGCGATCTTCTACACACTCCAGGCTGTCACCGAGGACGGCAGGATCATGGACCTGGCCCGGGCTACTATCCGAAACCCTCTGTGGGCTACGGACAGAATCATGGTGTCTCCGAATCCTTTCGAGGGCTATATCAGTATCGAGTTTATGAACCCTCGGGAGGCCGACAGGTGGATTCGAGTCTACGATGCCAGAGGGCGACTTGTGAACGAAATCGAGAATGCAAATCTACCAAGAGGCTGGACCGCGTGCGAATGGAATGGCCGGGATCATCAGGGGAACGAGGTGTCTCCGGGCGTGTATTTCGTCGTCGTAAGCGGTCAGAATCGCAACTTGGTGGCCAAGGTCACACTCGTGCGATAGGAGTTCACTTGTGAGTCGATGGGTCCGATCGCGGCTTGTCCCGGCCATGCTGCTGCTGACACCTTTCCTTCCAGCCGACGCTGGCGCCTTCGATCCGCTCGATACGAGTAACTGTTATGATTTCATCGTTCTCGCACACGACAGCCTCTTCTCCGTGGCCGGTCGGCTCCAAGATGATCCGAGCTTGAGAACCTGTCTGGTTAAGAGCTCAGAGGTGCTTGCGGCCTTTGGTGGCGATTCTCTGACGGTCGCCGACATACGCGAATTCGTCGGATACTCATACAGTAACTGGGCAATTGCCCCGAGCTACCTTCTCCTTGTGGGGGATGAGTACATCGGGAGGTTGGTGGGGCCTCCACTTAGACATGGGTTCATACCATCTCGACTGGATACCAATGACTGGTACTTGAGCCTCCCGGGGTGGTGCCATCGTACGATCCTATACGTTGATGACGGCTGGATGGCGAGATTGCCCGATCTCGGCGAGAAACCGGTCGTGCACCTTGGTCGCATACCGGCAAGCAGTCCGGAAGAGCTGGAGCACTATGTGGACAAGCTCGTCTACTACAAGTATGGTGACTGGCCTGGCGGCGCAGACTGGCTGGCCAGTCTCGATGTTCTTGTTGGAGATCGAGATTGGGGTACTGTCGACAATGACGTGATGCGAACGTACGCGGATGCACTCATTGATCAGAGACTTGCAGCCTGGCCTGATCTCTCGGTTTGCTACTCCGCAGATTACGATTCATTAGGCTACCCCGACAACGCCAGTGACGATACCAGAGATGCATGGAACTCAGGCGCAGGTCTCATCAACGCTTCTGGCAACACCCAGAGAGAATGCGAGCTCGTGTTCATGGCATGGGGTTTCTGTCGGTCCGATTCTCTCACACCTACGTTCACGGAGCAGCTGGCCGGAACGCTGAGATTCCCGGTCGTGTTTGCGGGGTCATGTTTAGCGAACTACTTCTACATGGGTGACCCCTCGAGGCAGTGGATTCAGCCTGACTGTTTCGCTGACGATGTCCTTCTGAGCAAGAGTGACCGAGGTGCTGTGGCGAGTTTCGCATCATGTCATTTCACTCCCGCGCTTGAAAACTACCTGATGAACAAGATCTTCCTGGATCTGTTTGCTTCGAAGGGCATTCGGGATCTTGGGCGGCTTTGTACGGCCAGCAAAGTCGAATACTTGCAGGATGGTTTTGGAGAGGAGTTCGTGGCTCATGAGTACTGCCTCTTGGGCGATCCGACGATCCAGATCAAAGTGCCGCAGTGCTGGGAGTGTCGGGATGAGGACTACTGGCTCGAATGGAGGTCGGGAGCCGAGATAGAAGAGCCCCGCGTGCTGCAGGAAATCTACTATGACGATCCCTTTTTCATTGATCATCCCAATCTCAGGATCGTCCATGCCGACGGGAGCGTGGAATCCCCATGCGGGGAGCGGATGATTCGGGCCATGGCCAGGGACCCATATGGATTCGGTGATGTTGAATGGAAGCTCGCCGCGGATACGGACGTCCTCGTCGAGCGCAACAGCGTGCTCTCCTTCTGGATCAATATCGTAGACTCGCCCGGCGACGCGGGGCGGATCTGTCTGGATGGAGAACTCACTTCTCACGACTGGCTTTCGAACTACAGCGATCCCGGTGAGGTTCTTGACCAGCATGGCAATGCTCTTGCCACGTACTGCCGTCCCCCGGTGGCGCCTGGCTGGAATCTCTTCTATGCGGACCTCAGTGCGGTTGCATCCGACCCCTGGCAACCTTACGACTTCATCGAGGCCCTGACGCTCCACTACCATTCTGATTTCAGCGGGGGGGAAACAGGCAGCCTGCTCGTATACGTTGACGACGTCCAAATCCATCCCACGAACTCGTGGCGAGGAGAACTTCTGAATCCCGATTTTGAAGAGGATTCCGACGAAGACGGCAAACCGGATTTCTGGACCGACCTTGACGGGGATTACACCGACGCGGTCGGTCTTCGGGATGATTGCGCCTACAGTGGCAAGTGTTGCATGGTGATCTCGGATCAGGACATGACCGGGCAGGGGGCAAAACAGGTTGTCCATCTCAACGAAGATGCGGAAATGTACCGGCTCCGACTCCACGCGAAGGCCAACCTTGAAACAAGCGTCCGTTTCCTGGTGCGGCGGCTCGACACCGGGGACTCGCTCTTTGCAATGACCCGTGACGTAGACCGAGATTGGATACACTGTGGCTACGTCTTCGACAATCCCTGGTATCCCGGTGACGGGGTGAACCTCGTTTCTCTGGAGATCTTCCCCGCTCCCGGCCACATCGTGTGCGTGGACTCGGCCATGATGTATGGAGGCAGCTTCCTGGATGTGGAGGGAGACCGGATGCCGGCCCCTGTGAAATTGGATTTGTCCGTCATGCCGAATCCCGCCAACCCGACGTGCAAGATTGAGTTCACCCTCGTGCGGGGAGCGGATGTCCGGGTGGCGATCTACGATGTCCTCGGGCGGCTGGTCTGTGAGCTTGTGAAAGACGATTTGTCGCCGGGGATCCACCACCGTGTCTGGGACGGGCGGGATCGACATGGAAACCGCGTTTCGTCCGGGGTCTATCTCTGTCGCCTGACGGAGGGAAGCCGAAGTGTGACGCGGAAGCTCCTCGTCGCGCGCTAGCGAGCCGCGACGGCAGGACAATGGCACGTCACATTAGCCACGGATCTCACGGACTAGGCAGATTGAAGCGGGGTGATGCCGTATTGCCGGCATCACCCCGAAAGACTTGCCCTCTGTTCCCAGGTCTATCCAAAAAACACTTGTGCGATCTCGTAGAGATTGGGATCCACCGTCTTGGGCTGAGACAATGCCTCCTTGAGGGGAATGGTGACGATCTCCTGCCTCTGGAGAGCAACCATCTGGCCCGACTGGCCTTCGTGAACGGCATCGGCCGCCGCGACACCGAAGCGTGTGGCGAGTACCCGATCGAGGGCCGTAGGGGTGCCCCCCCTCTGGACATGGCCCAGAACGGTCACCCGGGCGTCGATACCGGTTCGCTTCTGGAGTTCGTCCTTGAGCCGGACCCCGATCCCGCCCAGGCGCATGTGGCCGAATTCATCGACGCTGTCGTCCTGGGTCACAAGATCCTCGAACTGCTTGCACTGCGCGCCCTCGGCCGCCACCACGATACTGAAAGTCTTGCCCCGCTGGTGGCGCGTCTTCAGTGCTTGGGCGAGAATCTCGATGTCGCAGTCGACCTCCGGAATGAGGATGGCGTCTGCGCCGCCGGCGATTCCTGAGTAGACGGCGATCCACCCGGTGTGGCGGCCCATCACCTCGACCACCATGATCCGGTGGTGAGACTCTGCCGTAGTGTGGAGCCGGTCGATGGCATCGGTGGCGATCGTGATGGCCGTGTCGAAGCCGAAGGTGAATTCGGTGCCGTAGATGTCGTTGTCGATGGTTTTCGGGATGCCGATGGTCTTGATGCCCATCTCGTGCATCTTGTCTGCCACGCTCAGCGTATCCTCGCCGCCGATGGCGACGATAACATCCAATTCCCACTTCTTCATGTTATCCCGGATCTTGAGCGGGGAGTCGGGGTCCTTGAAGGGATTCGTTCGGGAGGTTCCCAGAATGGTTCCCCCGCGATGCAGCACGCCGCTCACCGCGTAGAGCCCGAGAGGTTCAACCCGACCCTCGATCAATCCTCTCCAGCCGTTCTTGATGCCCAGCGTTTCCGACTTGTACTTGTCGATGGATCTGCGGACCACGCCGCGAATCGCCGCGTTCAGCCCGGGACAATCACCCCCACCGGTAAGGACACCGATTCTCATCTTGCTCTCCATGAACGTGGATGTAGAATTCGCACCGAGGAACCCGACGGGTTCCCATTCGAAGGTTCCAATATAACGGCGTCCGGCCCGAAAGCAAGGCCAATTTGGCCGGCCGGGGATCGGAGCATCCGGACGCGCGTTGTCAATCGCACTCGTCCTCTTGCCTCGGAAGGTGCGCTTGTGGTCTAATGGGACTCTCGATGAAGGCCCGGAGGCCCGGTTCGCGCATGGATCTCGACATCGCCGATCCGCCGGACCTGCCGTGGCGACACGAACCGCATCCGGGTGTCCCATGAAACAGCGAATACTGGTTCTTGCTCCCAACAAGCCCTTCCTCGGCGCCCAGATCGTTCAGCTGCCCTTTCTCGCCGAGCTTCGATCTCGACATCCCGAATGCCGGGTGACGCTGGCCGTTCCCTTCTCGGGCCCCTGCGTGTTCGAGGAATTCCGGTTCCATGATGACCTGGTGACCGGTTGGGCGGAATCTCCGGCTCGAAGCGCTCGTTTTCTCGGGCGATGTCTGACCGGCCGGTTTGATCACGTCTACTCTCTGCGCGCACGCTCGACACGCGCCGGGTTGGCCGCGCTTCTCTCCGGGGCCCGTTGCCGATCGGGATTTGCCGTGCCGGGAAACCGCCCGTTTTTCAATGAGAGCGTCCAACCGAGAGACACCGTGTACCTGGCTCTCAAGTATCTGGATCTTCTGGGTGGTGGGGCCCCGGCGGAAGAGCTTCCCCGAGTATCGCTCTGGACGGACGAACAGGCGCTGGAGGTCACGCGGCGGTTCGTGGAGCGAGGGATTCGTCCGCCTTTTGTAGGAATCATTGCCGGAGCGGGGGGAGAGAGGAAACGCTTTCCGGGTTCCAAGTTCATGGACTTGGCCGAGCGTATTCGGGTTGCATTTCCCGAGGTCACGGTGATCTATTTCCTCTCGCCCGAGGAAGCCGCGGGCGAGGTAGGGAGGGCTCTTGCGGCGGTCGAGACCCGCCTGAAATTCTGCTTCGAGAGCGTGAGGCGGCTCGCGTGCGCGATTGCGAAATGTGCGGCTCTCATCTCAACGGATTGTGGGCCGGCTCATATCGGGCACCTGCTGGGGCTTCCGCAGCTCGTACTTTTCGACGGGACCGGCCGCCCGCACGAATGGTTTCTGTCCCGCCCGGGATCTTCGTATCTTGTTGCCGATAAAACAGAAAAGGTCTCAACACTGGACACCGAAAGCGTGTTCCAAGAGGCGTGGGCGGTGATCGGACATTCGGGGTAGAATTCCGGAACGGGCGGCGGGCGCCGCATCTGCCCGGCGCCCGGCGGTGGAACCGGCGTGAAAGATGTTGACAAATGTTGGGCGTTTCTGTAGTTGTCTGGGTACGGTATGTTGCGGAAATCCTTGATGGGGATGGGGAATCTAGCGCAAGGAGGGAAGAATGGCCGAGCTGATCATCTCGAAATCGAAGACCAAAGATGCGGTGAAGAAGTGCAACGTGGCCGGTGAGTTCTACGGAGCCCTGGACAAGAGGGTCAAGGACATTATTGCCCAGGCCGAGAAGAGGGCCATGGCGAACGGCCGCAAGACGGTCAAGGCCCAGGATCTCTAGGTTCTACGAAATCCGGATTTGCGAAAGGGCATCCCCCCAGGGATGCCCTTGTTCGCGAGTCTGCCGCCGGTGGAGCCGTCGACTTCTCTCTTGTCACCTCTCTTGTCTCTTCCCCGTTCCCGGCCCTGGGTTGAGGGTATACCGGCTCTCGGCTCTCGGCTTTCGGATTTCTCGCATGGGCCTTGCGCTCGGGGGAGCACTCGGCGTCACTCCTCCACGGCAAGAAGGGGGGATTCGAATCGGCGAGCAGGGGAGCAACTCGCGGCGTTGAAAGATCCCTTGCCGTGTCGTCGTTCCGGCGAGCGCTCCCCGTCGCCGGCCCTGGGCCCGGGTTGTCCACTCTCAACTTTCGACCTTCAACTTTCTGCAATTCCGCTCCCGGCCCTGGGTTGACGGTATGCCGGCTCTCGGCTCTCGGCTTTCGGATTTCTCGCATGGGCCTTGCGCTCCGGTAAGGGTTCGGCGTCATCCGGGCCACACCGGAAGGGGGGATTGTGATCGGCATTGTCTCCGCCGTTGCAGCCACGGATGAGCTCTGGTAGATTCTCGGAGGGAGTTCGGCCCGCCGGGGAGTCGGTTCCCGGCGGTGATGCGGGAGGGGAAAGATGGCCAAGGTAGGGATTCTGGATCGCATTCCGATGCGGGACCGCGACTTCTTGGTCGAGGACGAGAAGATCGTCGTTCTGGTCCCGAGGTTCGATGGTGTGTTGGGGAGATGGATTACCCGCCGGCTCAGCAAACCATGCTACAAAGTCCGCCTGGATCGCTTTGGGACCGAGATCTGGAATTTGTGCGACGGCCACAGGACGGTTCGAGAAATCGCTTCCGCACTTCGCGGTCGGTTCGGTGAGGAGATGGAGCCGGCCGAGGAGCGGGTAGCCGGCTTCATCCAGCGATTGGACCGGGGCCGATGCATTCGTCTTTCCAAGGGGGGGGTCTGAACATGGCGTCGCTGAACGATGCTGCCAAGATCGCAGTCGAGAATTGTCTGGGGCTCAAGCCGGATGAGCTGTGCCTGGTGATCACCGACGAACCCTGCCGCAGCGTAGGAATCGCTCTATGGGAGGGCGCGAGGCGTATCGGCTCGGAGGCAGTGTTTCTCGAAATCATCCCCCGGCAGCGCAATGGGCAGGAACCCCCGCCGGGGTTGGCGGAGTTTATGAAACGCTTCCACGTTGTCTTCTGCCCGACCTCCAAGTCCCTCACGCATACCGAGGCTCGGCGAGATGCGTGTGAGGCGGGTGCCCGGATCGCGACTCTGCCCGGCGTGACGGAAGATATGATGAAGCGGACTCTCAACGCGGATTATGAAGGCATTGCCGAACGCAGTCTCAGACTGGCGGATTTGCTCACCGCCGGCTCAGAAGCGCGACTGACGACTCCGGCGGGCACCGATCTGCATTTCGTTCTTGAGGGACGGGAGGCTCACGCCGATACGGGCATCGTCCATGAACCGGGGCAATCCACGAATCTGCCGGCGGGCGAGGCGTACATGGCGCCGCTGGAGGGCAAGACCCAGGGAACCCTGGTCGTCGACGGAGCCATGGCCGGGGTCGGAATCATCGAGGGAGAGACCATCCGCATCACCGTGCGGGACGGGTACGGCGTCGAGTGCTCCGGCGGCGCGGCGGCGGGGCGGCTGGAAGCCCTGATTGACCCGCTCGGCAGGCCCGCGTGGAACGTGGCGGAGCTGGGAATCGGTACCAACGAAAAGGCCATCCTCACCGGCAATGTTCTGGAAGACGAGAAGGCCATCGGAACCGTCCACGTCGCCATCGGAGACAACTACTCGATGGGCGGAACGGTGTCGGTGGAATCTCATCTCGACGGTATTCTCCTCAGGCCTACGCTTCTCGTCGATGGGAAGGCAGTGATGGAAGATGGGCAGATCGTGGTCTAGGCCCGTCTTTCTCGCTCTTCTTGCCGTTGTGCTCCCGGGATGCCGGATCGATCACGGTCTGGAGCCGCGGCCGGCCACCTGGTCGGGGATCGAGGGGACCGTGACCTTCCAGGGAGAATGGCTGGAAGATCTCGAGGAAGTACGAGTCGCCGTCTATCGAGACTATCCTCCCGCGGATTCGTCGGATTTCTTCCGGATCGCAGGGTTCAGCGAAGCGATTCAGATCGGCACATCCCAATCGGATTACGGGGTTCCTCTGGTCGAGGGTGACTACGAATGGGTGGTTGCCGCGGGCAGAAGGGCCGGGTTGAGTTGGGTGGACGGATATGTGTTCCTGGGTCAGTTCGCTTCCTCTCCCGGGGAGGCGACCCCGGGGGCGGTCAGGGTGTACCGGAACCTCTCAACCCGCAATGTCGACATCGAGGTCGATTTTTCGCGTCTTCCGGAGCTTCCGATTCCCAAGGTTCCGCCTGTCCCTCTCCGGAGGTGAGCCGCGTGTCGAGATTTACCCTCCAGAAGGAATCGGTGTCTACCGGGGGGATCCTCTGGATGCTCCTGCTGTCCACCCTCGGATGGGCCGAGCCGGACGGGGGGCGTCTTGAGGGAACCGTCCGGTCTTTCGAGACGGGGGCTCCCCTGGCCGGGGCCAACGTCGAGCTCCTCGATACCGTTCTCGGCGCTGCGGCGGACCGAGACGGTTTCTTCTTTCTTGCCGGGATCCCCGAGGGCGACTACCGCCTGAAGATCACCCGAATCGGCTATACCCCCGACTTCCTCGAGATGGTGATTCGAACCGGAGAGACGACGGTCGTGGCCGCGATGCTCAGGGAAACCTCGATTCCCATGTCCGAAGTCGTGGTCTCCGCCGGGAAGGCCGAGCAGGTACTGGCGGAGACCCCGGGAAGCGTTTCCGTGATCGAGGGGGAGATGCTGGAGGAACAGGTCGCCACCTCGCTGGAACAGGTTCTGCCCCTGGTCTCTGGCGTCGATCTGCGCTTCGGACAAATCGGCATCCGCGGGAGCACGGGGTTCAACCGGGGAGCCGGCAGCCGAGTCCTGTTTCTTATCGACGGATTCCCAGCCGTCACGGGGGATACGGGCGGCATCAACTGGGATTTGGTTCCCCTTTGGGAGATCGATCGCGTGGAGGTGCTGAAGGGCGCAAGCTCGGCCCTCTACGGCTCCAACGCCGTCGGAGGTGTTGTGAACGTGATTACCCGGGCTCCGTCCCGGCGTCCGTGGACTCACGTCTCTCTCCACGCCGGCTGGTTCTCGAAACCCCTGTATCCGGAGTGGCGGTGGACCGCCGACCGGCAGGATTTCAGTGGAGTGGACGCCGTGCACTCGAGGCGGGTGGGTTCGGCGCGTGTCCTGTTGAGTTTGGGCGAGCGGCAGACCCAAGGGTACCGACAGAACAATCACGAGAAGCGCCTTCGGTGCATGGGACGGATCGACATCGATCTGACCTCGAAACTCAAGGCCGAGGCCTTCGTCTCGGCCGGGCGGATGACCTACGGGTATTTCCAGGAGTGGTGGAGCCAGGCGTACGCCCTGCAGGTGAGGCCGGAAGCCCGGGGAGACTGGGTGAGATCGGACAAGATGAACCTGGCGGGCAAGCTGTCCTGGGCGCCGTCCGGGAGAACGGTTCTCGTCGTCAAGCCAGCCTGGTACCGGACTCGTTGGAAGGATTTTTTTCACGATGGGAATCCGTTTTCGAACGCCGATCATCTGGGGCTCGAAACGCGCTTTCACGTGTCCGCAGGCAAGCGTCATATGCTGATCCTGGGAATGGAGCCCGGTGCCGCCGTACTGGAGTCGAGCCTGTTCGGGAACCGAAGATCGACAACGCTCGGGGTCTTTCTCCAGGACGAGATTCGGGTGACGTCCGGGTGGCGGACCACCTTCGGTTTCCGCTGGGACGGCTATTGGATCCGGGGGGGGATTCATGAGGATCAGTTCAGCCCGAAGATGGCCGCCGTTTGGCAGCCGGTCCCGGGTGGGTCCCTCCGCCTCTCGCTCTCCAGGGGATTTCGGGCTCCTTCCCTGGCTGAAAGATTCACTCGTGCGACCGTGGGGGGAATTACGATTGCGCCGAGTCCGGATCTTCGAGCCGAGAGCGTGTGGTCCGGGGAGGTGGGACTGTTGGTTGCGCTGGGACGGCGGGGAACCCTCAGTGCGGCTCTGTTCGAGAACCGCTACAATGATCTGATCCAGGCCGGTGGAAATCTCGACGAAATCCGCTTCACCAATACGGAGGAAGCCCGAGTCCGGGGACTCGATGTCGATCTGGGTGTGCGACTCCGGGAAGGGTGTTCCGGACGAGTGGCCTATTGCTACCAGGATCACGTCAACCGCGAGACCGGAGCCCTGCTGCTGTACCGGCCGACCCACAGCTTCTCAACGTCGCTGGATATTCGAAAGGGGCGGGTTGCTGTCGGAGGGGACTTCCAGTATCAGTCAGAGGTGGATTCGGTCTCCGCCTACCCGCAGGATGAACGCGTCCCGCTCTATCGGGTCAACGTGAGATCTTCCCTCCGCGTCGGTTCGATCATGCTCTCGTTCAAGGTCGACAATCTTCTTCAGTACCATTTCACCCCTATCGAACGCAACCTGGCACCCATTCGAAGCTACACCCTGGCGGCGAAGGGGGAATTCTAATCCCGGGGGCGAGAGCCTCGAGCCACGAACGCCGACAACCGAAGGCCGGGTACGGCCAATCCCTCCCGCTATTGCCGCTTGACAGGACCAGATTCTCGATCCTAAGATTCCGTACCGTCTGTACTGGAGGCGGGATACGCGGCCGGCCACTCAGAGGCCGGCCCCGGCATACTGGGCCAAGGAGGAAGACGTGTCCGCAGCTTCCAGGAGTCGTGGGGAAAGGCATCTGATGACGTATGTCCCGACGCGGGCGTTTCTGACCCGCGGCGCCGGAAAGCATAGCCAGAAGCTGGCGAGCTTCGAGGTGGCTCTGCGCAACGCGGGCATTGCCAGCTTGAACCTCGTCCGTGTTTCCAGCATTTTTCCGCCTCACTGCAAGCTCATTCCGAAGGAAAAGGGGCTTGAACAACTCCAACCGGGGCAGATCGCTCACGTCGTGATGAGCGAGAACGCCGCCAACGAACCCCACCGTCTGATGGCCGCGGCCATTGGGGTCGCGATCCCTCGCGATCGTTCCAACTACGGATACCTTTCCGAACACCACAGTTTTGGCGAATCGGACGAGGTGGCGGGAGAATACGCCGAGGATCTTGCCGCTCACATGCTAGCCACCATTCTGGGGATCAGCAAGTTCGATCCCGACAAGAGCTACAACGAGGAGAAAGACGTCTGGCGGCTCTCGGGAGAGATCGTGAAAACACGCAACGTGGTTCAATCGGCCGTGTCCGACAAGAAAGGGCTCTGGACCACCGTCATTGCGGCCGTGATCCTCCTGCCTTGAATGGGGGGTTCCGTTGAACGATTCCGGCTACGCCTCACCTTACGGCTTCGGCGGTCTGGACGCCGACCGCTCCGCATTCGAGACGTCCCAATTCGTGGTCCTGCCGGTTCCATACGAGCAAACGACTACTTTCGGTCGAGGAACGAAAGCGGGTCCCGAATCCATCCTTCGCGCGTCCCGTGAACTGGAGCTCTGGGACGACGATCTGGGAGTGGAGCCGGCGAATGCGGGCATACACACGCTCGCGGCTCTGGAGCCTTCCGCCGCCGGTCCCCGCGAGATGGTGGACCGGATTCGCCGGGCCGTGGGAGGTATGGAGGGGAAGATCCCCGTTATCCTCGGCGGGGAGCACACCGTGTCGGTTGGGGCCGTACAGGCGCTTGCCGAGAGGCATGCGGAGCTGATCGCCGTGGTTCTCGACGCTCACGCCGATCTTCGGGATGAGTACCAGGGATCTCCCTACAGCCATGCGTGCACGGCGCGGCGGATCTCCGAGCACTGCACCGCGATAGAGGTAGGGGTGAGAAGTTTCTCGAGGGAAGAGGCGGAGTTCATTCGCGAGCAGCACTGGCCTCTGGTTCCGGCGAGGAGCGTTCGGGCGGATACCCACTGGATATCCGAAGTGGTCGCCAAGCTCAAGGGCCGGCCGGTCTATCTCTCCGTCGACCTCGATGTTCTCGATCCGGGAATCATGCCGGCGGTGGGAACACCCGAGCCGGGAGGGATGAGCTGGTCGGAAATCACATCGCTCACTCGCGAGATCGCCCGGCACGCCGACATCGTGGCCTTCGACGCCGTGGAGCTGGCTCCGATCCCCGGACTCATCGCGCCCGACTTCCTGGCCGCCAGACTCGTCTACAAGATCATCGGCCAGATTGCGTTCGGCCCACGAGCGTAGATGAGGTCTGGGCGCCGCACTTCCGCCGGGTTCTTCTCCGAGATCTAATGCCCGATTTGTGATTCCCCGGCGTGTAAAAAAAGGGGGGCCGTGGCCCCCCACTTTTTGCAGCACACCGGCATGGCTATTGCCATCCGAACTTGAATTGTCCCACGTAGACCCGCTCTTCATCCTCGGTCAGCTCCGGCCGATCGCTGCCGGGTACGTAGGTGGCGAAATCGATATTGAAGAACAGCAGACTGAGGCCCACCCCGTAGGTGAGGCTCCCGCGAAACATTCCGGTGCGCAGCCTCAGGAGCATCATGTCCAGCTCGGCGCCCACGTGGATCTGATCCCCGAACTCGAGGTCGTCCACCTGGTTGAGCAGGTCCTCGATGTCGGCGGTGAGAAGGACCTTGGGCACCGGCTGCCACGAAGCGCCCACGGCCAGATTGCGGTAGAAACTGTCCGTCTCCTTCTCTTCGTCGTCGGAGCTTTTCGTCGCCGGGGCCGCCGGAACCTGGATACCGCCCAGAAGATTCCGGAAACTGGCGCCCACGGAGAGGTTCCAGAAGCCCGTGGGGTAATAGGCGCCGAGGTCCACACCCCACCCGTGATACGATTCCGGATCCTCCGAGATAGTGCTCAAGACCTCATCGAGATCGTTGGGATCGATGGTGACACGGTTCGCCCGGCGGTTGACATAACGAACCGTGATCCCGATGGAGAGGGGATCCAGCGCGATGCCGGCCGTCCCGATTTGTGCAACCACATCGGTATGGAAGAATCCGTTTACCGCTGGGGCCGCGTCGAGGGGGTCGGGATAGTTGCGGACCATGACCACGTCGGCCCGAGTGTCGGCGTAGAGTGCAAGGCCGAGATTGCGTTGGGCGAATCCCACCAGCGGCGCCGTGCGGAAACCCAGGGTCTTCCGGAACAGATCCGAACCGTCGTCGAGGACGTCCGTCTTCTCCGGCGCGCTCAGGTTGTCCCAGTCGGCAAAATTGCCCCTCTGATCGTCGAGATAGTCGAAGAGCTCCAGGGTTTTGCCGTTGGCTCCCAGATCGATACTCGGAATCGCAAGCTCGAAATCCACCGTGGTCAGGACCGCCGGGTTGTAGATCCACAGACACCCCCGGCCGGGGACGGCCACGCCCGTGTTGCCCATTCCCAGGGCGCCCACGTCTCCCCTGAAGGGTCCCCGTTGGTCGGCCGCCGCGACGCTGGGAATCAGAATAACCGTCGTCAACAAGAGACATAACCACCGCGATCCGCTCATTTCCAACCTCCCGGATGAGGGCCTGTCCACAACGTCAAGAGAACCTGCCTTTGCGTAAACGCCCAGGTCCGAAACCAGAAGAACCCGGCGCGCGGGACGCCAGGTTCGCACCGCCCGAGGGATCAGGCTCCCTGTCGTGGAAGCCTTTGTATCCGCTCCAAGCAAGTGGTAGCATCCTACCGGAGTGCCCGGTCACTGTCAATGCTAATCGAGAATCCGAAAGTCCGGATTCCACGGTCAATCCGCCCATGACAACGGACGAACTGAAATATCGGGCCCGGCTCTTGCGATCTTTAGCGAAATCTTGCCGTCTTTGTCCCAGGTCCTGCGGTGTGGACCGATCGGGGAGCGATCGCGGTTTCTGCGATCTGGGGTCCAATCTGCTCGTGGCACGAACGCTACTCCATCGCGGGGAAGAACCACCCCTGACGGCCGAGGGGGGATCGGGCGCCGTGTTCTTCTCGGGGTGCACTCTCCGCTGCGTGTTCTGCCAGAATTACCAGATCTCGCACCGACGCCGGGGTCGGCCGCTGACGCCCGAGGCCCTCGGTCGGGAGATGCTGGGACTCCAGTCCTCCGGGTGCGAGAACATCAATCTGGTGACGCCAACGGCTCAGCTCCCGGCGGTGCTGGATGCTCTGGCCGTGGCGCGGGAAGGAGGTCTTCGGGTTCCCCTGGTCTACAATACGGGAGGGTATGAATCGGTCGAGGTCCTCCGCATCCTGGACGGCGTCGTGGACGTTTACCTTCCCGATTTCAAGTATGGAACCGAAGAGGCGGCCCGGCGTTACTCGGCCGTCCCCGAACACCCGGGTTACGTGGAGCAATGTCTGAAGGCGATTCGAGAGATGCACGCCCAGGTGGGACGACTTCGAATGCGGAGAGGCGCGGCAATTCGCGGTCTTATCGTCCGGCACCTGGTGTTGCCGGGGAACGCGGCGAGAACCGATCGGGTCTTGAAGTGTCTAGCTGAGGAGATCTCTCCCGACATCTCCCTCAGCCTGATGGCGCAGTACCAACCTTCCGCGGGCGCCGGTGATTTCCCTGAACTCAACCGGCGAATCTTCCGGGAGGAATACGACGCGGCGGTCGAGGTCGCCGAGCACTTCGGCTTTCATCGGGGATGGTTTCAGGACGTGGACCGGGTCGACGGCGGCTTCCTTCCGGATTTCGATCGGGAGGAGCCGTTTGAGGGGAATTGAGAGGGCGAGCGGAGCACGTTGGACAGGAAGCGAGGATGCTTGCAGGGCGATCCTCGTTTCGCGATGTGGTTTCCCTCGCTCACCTTGACACCCCTCGCGCGGCCGTCTACCATGTGGTGGAAACGAGCGGCAGCGGCGTCGAGTTTTCCGGAGAGTGTGGAAAGGTGGCCGCCGTCTGCGGCGGGAGGCCCGAATGGAGCCGGGACTTTCGTTCCAGGATCGTGCCGGGATTGCGGTGGGGGCGGGGCTGGGAGTCGCTGGACTCGCGGGCGCCGTCGAACACCTGATCTTGCATCCGCAGGTTTCTCTTGAGGGCGCCCGAGGTTTGGGGTACGCCCTCGGGCTGTACGGAGCTCTGGGGTCCGCCGGGGGTCTGGCCCTCGCCGTGCTGTCGGGCGCAGTGCCGATCGCCGCGTTTCTTCGAGATCGGCGAAAAGCCGTGCCCTTTGCCGTCTCCTTCCACGTGGCCCTGTGTCTTCTCCTCCTGGTTGGGTACCGCGTGAACGCTCGCCCGAACGCGCCACCGGCGGGATCGAGCGGGGGAATCGTGATCAACGGTCTGCTGCTCATTGCTGTGGCCGTTGTGGTCTACGTGCTGGCTTTTCTTCTGGGGCGGATCCCGACCCGGACCCGGGAGAAGGTCATTCGAGCGGTGAGACCCCTGTCTCCACTCTTGATCGCTGTCCCGATCCTCTTGGTCCTGTCCTGTCTGGGGTTCGCCGCCGTCCGGAGAATCACGGCTCGCCGCCCGCCGCCCGCCGCCCCCGAAGAGACCGGGGAGAGGCTCCCCCATGTCGTTCTCCTCTTGATCCACGGTCTTCGAGGGGACCACGTCTCGGGCTACGGGTACGAGAAACGGACAACGCTGGCCCTGGATCATCTGATGGATGAATCGGTGACCTTCGACAACGTTTTCGCCGCGTCGAACGGGGCCGTTCCCTCCGTGGCTTCCATCCTTACCGGGATGACGCCCGGTTCCCACGGAGTGCTCACGAGCCGCGATCGGTTGCCCGAGAACGTGCGCACTCTGGCGGAGGTCCTGGCGGAAGTCGGCTACATGTGCGGCGCGTTCGTTGGAAGCCGGATCACCGACGTGAGCGGGGGAAGCGAGCGCGGGTTTCACTTCCACCATCCCGGACGCAAGCCTTTCTGGTGCTTTCGGCTGCAGACGGCCGTCGAACGGATTGCCGTTTGCTCTACGAGAGGTTCCGATTCTGGAGGGGAGGTCGTCCTCGGCAAGGCGGGGGACTGGATCGAGAAGAATCGAAGCCGCCCTCTCTTCGCGTATATCCACCTCATGGAGCCCGGTTCGCCCTACGAACCCCCGCCGCCGTACGATACGCTGTTTGATCCCGACTACGACGGTCGGCAGGTGCGGGAGCCGCCCGTGGATCGCGCAACGGCCGATGCCGGATTTCGGAACCGGGACGCGCTTGAGACGGCCGCCGCGGCGATCCCCGAGCGCCGGCGTCTCAACATGATCGCTCTCTACGATGGAGAGATTGCCTACACGGATCAACTCATCGAGCGTTTCCTGAAGCGAATCGAGGCGCTGGGGCTGTATGAGAATGCGATGATTGTCGTGACCGCGGACCATGGGCAGGAGTTCTACGATCACGGGGGCTGGTTGTACGGCGGGTCTCTGTACGACGAATTGATTCGCGTTCCACTCATCGTCAAGCGGTCCGGCCGGGCCGGGGCGAGAACAAGGCGGCGCGAAAACGCGTCCGGCATTGACATCTTTCCGACGATTATCTCCGCCGCCGGTCTTCCGGTGCCTCGGCAGGTTGAAGGCATGGACGTCTTTGGTAGCCATTTCAAGGAGGAGGACCGGTTTCTCTTCCCCGAGCGCCCGCCGTTTCTCTACTCGGCGATCGAGGGGGCGTGGAAACTCATCATGGCGACGGGGTGGAGAGCGCCGGACGTGAAGCTGTTCAATCTGGATGCCGATCGCGGGGAACTCCGGGATCTGGCCGACCGTCGTCCGGACCTTCGAGACCGACTGGCGGGCGTGCTGGAAGACCGCGCCGTCGCGCTCGGGACGGTTACCGACGGTGCTCCGAACGAAGATCTCGATTCCCGAAGGCGTGAGAGGCTGAAGGCGCTTGGGTATATCCAGTAGGACGCGAGGGGAACGGGAGGCGAGCCGGGATGAAGCGGTTGTCGGAATTCACGAATGCTGGATATTCCTTGCGGGCACCGGGCCATACTGAGGTGGGATGACGCCGGGAACGGTGGTGCGGTGTGCTCGCCGCGGCCGCATCGTGGCCGCAATACCTTGACTCGGCGTCTCCTGTGTGGTATCATCAATAGTGTCGAAGTGGATCCGAGGTGCGCGCGTTTCGCGCACAGGGATTCAGCGGGGCGGGCCGACTTCGAGGCCGGTCCCTTTCGTACTTTCTGAAGGGGGTGGTCGGGAGAGCGCTTCGAATGGGTTTCCCTGGACACGCCATGAGAACTGCCGCAGTGGTCCTCGCGGGGGCTGTTTCTTTGTTTGGCCTCTCGCGGCCCTCACGCGGCGAAGACACCCGCATCGCACCGTCGCTGCAATACCTCATCGAGGATCCATCCAAGAGTATGTTCCAAGATCTCTCGCGTCACGTTCCGTCGATTCCGCTCACGGTTCGATTCAGCGCTCCCCTGACCGATGACGACATCTCAAGGATCGAAGCGAAAGGAGTCAGGTTTCAACGGAGCAACGGCGGCGTGCGGCACCTGGAGTCAATCTACCGGGCGCACGTTTCGCCCGAAGCGCTCGGGAGGGTCGGTGAATTGGCCGGTGTCGTATGGGTCGAGGGCGATTGGCGGCCGGGTCTCGTCCCTTGCCTGAATGTGAGCCGTCAGGAAATGGGTGTGGGCGCCGTCTGGAATATCGAGCGAGCGGGGGGTGGTTCCCTTACCGGGGACGGCATTGTGATAGCGGATTTCGATACCGGAATCGACGTCTACCATCCGGGTTTCTGGTTTGCCGATGGCGACACGGTCGTTTGGGTGGACGTCAATGGGTCACGTGAATTTGAGCCGGGAGCCGACGGCGCCGACTTCAACGAAGATGGGATTATCGGGCCCGATGAAATCCTTCGCTTCTGGGACGGGAAGGTCGAAGATCCCCACGGGCTGATCCCCAACCGCCTCGGGGAATATGAAGTCGACCGCGACTGGCTGTACCGGGATCTCAACGGGAACCGGGTGCGGGACGTGGGTCTCGAGAGCGGTTTCTCAGAATCGGATCCGGCCTTCGGCGAGCCCGTCTTCACCGTGCTGGACGGGAACGGCGACAATACACTCGATCTGGGTGAAAGGCTCGTGGCCCTTCGAACGTGCAAGGTCCGGGCCGTTCTCGAACCCGGCGCCAAGGAACGTCGAAGAGGTCGCGATCTCATCTGGGCCAAACGGGATGAGCGGGGCCATGGAACGTCGGTGGGCGGGATTCTGGTTGGAGAGAGTCCGGGCCGTCTTCTCTCGGGAATCGCTCCGGGCGCCGAGCTTCTCGTCGCCGACGCGTTCGGCGGCGTGGATCTGAGTGATCTCATTCTCTGGGCCCTGGACGAGGGCGCCGATGTGATGCTCCACGAGCTCGGCAGCTGGGTCTGGGACTACATGGACGGTTCATCCAATGCGGAGCGCATGATTGACCTGGCGGCGGCGAAGGGCGCCGTGCAGGTCGTTGCCGGCGGAAACCTCGCCGGCACAGGCAAACACTGCCGGGTTCCGATTCCCGGGAATGCCATGACCTCGATTCGAATCCACTGCCCCGCCGCCGAGGATACCCGCGTCATCTGGGTGTCGTTCCTTTGGCGGTCTGCGGCGGAGGATCTGAGGTTCCGGGTGAAGAGCCCGTGGGGCGGGCGGCTCACGCTTTCGGGAAGCGGCACGCAGTCGGTGGAGGGGGCGCGTTTATGGTCCAGCCGGGGTACGTCGCCGCGCGGGACCGCCGGCATGTTTTTCTCAATCGAAGCTGACCGGATTCTGGACGGAGAGTGGGTGGTGGAGATCGAGAATCCCGAGAGCGCGAAAACGGTTGAGGGCTACGTAAGCGATGATCGGAGCTCGTGGACAGGCGGGACCGTGTTTCTGGACTGGGTCAGCGATCAGGGTACGGTGACCTGGCCCGGAAATGCGGACAGTGCCCTCACCGTGGCGTCCTATGCCACCCGGGGTCTCGACGTCACGGCCGGGAGCCTGAGCCGGTTCAGCAGTCGGGGATACCGGATCGATGGAGTACCGGTGATCGATCTGGCGGCTCCGGGCAACTATGACATTCGCGCCTGCCGGTCCGGCGGCCTGCCGAACGCGGGGATCGGCACGTACACCGCCTTTGGGGGAACCTCCGCCGCGGCCGCCCACGCGGCCGGCGCCGCGGCCCTGATCCTTCAGGCGAACCCGGACCTCCGTCATTCGGGCACGCGGTACGTGTTGACGGAATCGGCGACCGTGGACGAGTTCACCCAGAGCGTCCCCAACCCGAACTGGGGTCACGGAAAGATCAACGCGCTGGCGGCGGTTGCGATGGCCCTGGATATTGAGGTCCCGCCCTTCGTGGAGCAGGCCGCGCCCTCATGGCGGGTTACGCTGGAGCAGAACTATCCGAACCCCTTCAACCCGCTCACGACCATTCGATTTTATGTAGAGGGAAACGGAGAGACCTCGCTCAAGATCTACGACGTCGAGGGACGGCGGGTACGGGTTCTCGTCGATCGATACCTCCGGTCCGGCGAGTGGGAGGTGCACTGGGACGGGACCGACGACTGTGGAGAGCGCGTTGCCAGCGGGTTCTATTTCTGCCGGTTGCGCTCGAGGGAGGATTGTCGGACGAGGAAAATGTTGCTGTTGGAATAGCCCGGAAACGAGGCCTTCCGAGAACAAGAGCATTGAGCCCCGGGCGGGGGAGACGCCTCCGTGTCTTTCGAGTGCCCGAGGTCCACATTCCCCAATGCGCATCGTTCTGATCTCCTCGACGCTTCCGTCTAGGAACCTCGGCATTCCCGTACCTCGTGCATTCCGTGATCGTGTTTCGTCTTGCGGTGGCGCGTCGGCGATGGCATAGTCATTCGGTAGAGTGAACGCGAATCTGAGTGCAACGGTCGGAAAAACCATCCCGGAATGGATATGTCGACAAAGCGTTGGATTCTACCCCTGGCGGCGATGCTCCTGTTGAGCGCGTGCGTGTCCGAGGCTCGTGCCCAGAGACTGGAAGGGCGCGTGGTTGAGCATACGCTTGACAACGGGATGAGGCTCATCCTTATGGAGCGGAACGCAGCCCCCGTGGTCAGTGCCGTGATCCGCTACAACGTGGGGTCGGTAGACGAGGAGGAGGGGAAGACCGGCCTGGCGCACCTCTATGAACATCTGGCGTTTCGAGGGACGGAGGTCGTGGGAACCCTTGACTATGCTCGGGAGACGGTTCTCCGGTCGAGTATCGATTCCCTGGAATCATGCCGTGTCCGTCTCGTGGAATCGGGGGAGGGCGCGCATGTGGAGCCGGTCCGGGGGATAGAGGAGCAACTTGAGAAGATGAAGGCCGAGCTGGAGGACATCCTGGTTGTGGAAGAATTGGACCAGATCTACAATCTGAACGGATCCGTCGGCCTCAATGCCACAACGACGGCCGACTTCACAACCTTCATGGTGGACCTTCCGGCAAACCGGCTCCCGCTCTGGGCCATCCTGGAGTCGGATCGAATGGCCCACAGCGTGCCGCGGGACCTGGAGGCCGAGCGCAGCATTGTGGCCAAGGAGAGGCGCGCGCGAATCCAAGACGATCCCGAAGCCGCCCTCTATCAGCAGTTCTTGAAGACGGCTTTCACCGTCCATCCCTACCGAAGACCGGTGCCGGGATGGGAGGGGGAATTGGAATCGATCGATCTCGAGGACGTCTACGCTTTCTACCACGGCTACTATTCTCCGACCAACGCGGTTGCCGCCGTCGTGGGTGACATCGATAGCGAACACGTGATTGCTCTGGCCGAAAGCACCTTCGGGCGGATTCCGTGCCGGACGGTTTCCTGCGAACGGGCGGTGCCCGCCGAGCCCAAGCAGAGGGAGGCGCGGGCCGTTGTCCTCGAGCGGGATACTGAGCCCGCCCTCTTCATGGGTTTTCACAAGCCTGAGATCACGCACCCGGACGATCGGGTGTTCGAGGTCATGAGCCGGATCCTGACGACCGGGACTCGGTCGCGCCTCTATCAATCACTCTTTGTTCAGGAACAGATCGCCATGGACGCGTCGTCCTGGCTGGGTCCGGGCGATCGGTATCCGAATCTTCTCATCATCGCCGCTCGTCCCATCTGGCCGCACACGTGCGAAGAAGTGGAGAGCGCCGTGTGGTCGGAGCTGGAGACCCTGGCCCGGGAACCGGTGGACGGCGAGGAACTCCGGAGGGCGAAGAACCGGGTGTCCGCGGAGTTCTTGCGAAAGCTGCAGGACAACCGGGGCATGGCGGACGAGCTCTCGTACTACGCGATCTCTACAGGGGATTGGCGGAATCTCGAACGGCGAGTGTCGCGGATTGAGTCCGTCGGGCCGGAAGACATCCAGCGATGCGCGGCCCGCTACTTCATCAGGGAAAACTGTACGATCGCCAGACTCGTGAGCACACGGAGGGAGAAGGGTGAGTAGACGCCGGATTCTTGTTCTTTGCGTTCCGATCGTCCTGGCTGGAGGGTTGGTGGTCGGTGCGGAAACCGCGCCGGCGGTTCATCCTCGGGATCTGAAGTTCGCCCCTCTCCGCTGGAATCCCCCATCCCCCGAGCGCGTCACTTTCTCCAACGGCCTGGTCGCCTACCTGCTCGAGGACGACGAGATTCCACTCGTGGAGATCACCCTCTACGTCCGAACCGGAAGCGTCTACGACCCGCCCGAGAAACTGGGCCTGGCGCACCTTGCGGCCAAGGCGATGCGCTACGGCGGGACTGCCGGACGGAGCGCCGACGAGATTGACGAGGCCCTCGAACTCATGGCCGCCGACCTCGAGATCTACATGCGATCGGCATACGCGGCGGTGGGCCTGTCTGTTCTTCGAAAGGACGTTGACGAGGGGTTGGGAATTCTGGCCGACGTGCTCAGGAACCCGGCCTTCTCCTCGGACCGAGTGGAGGCATTTCGACGGGAGCGATTGGAGGACATCCGGCGCCGATACGACCGGCCGGCCAGGGTTGCGAGCATCACGTTTCGAAGACTCGTATACGGAGCGGATGCACCCTGGATGAAGTTGGCGACGGCCGAGACGGTGAACCGCATCTCGAGAGAGGACCTCATCGAATTCCACCGTCGCGCCTTCCGCCCGAACAACATGATTCTGACCATGAGCGGCGACCTGACCCGGGACGAGATGGTCGGGAAGATAGAGGCGTTTCTGGGGGAGGGATCTCCCGATTCGGTCCAGACTCCGGATATCCCCGAATGGGAGCCTCACGGTGAGCCGTCGATCAACCACGTTGACAGGAAGATTTCACAGTCGTACTTACGGATCGGACATCTGGGATATCGATACCACGATCCGAACGAATCCTCTGTCGAGATGATGAACTACATTCTGGGGGGCGGCGGGTTCCTCTCCCGACTGGTCAGGGAGGTCCGGTCGAGGCGCGGGTTGGCCTATTCCATTCGCAGCGCCTTCCGACCCGGAGTGGATCGAGGAATTTTCGAGGTCGCGTGCGTGACGGGGGCCGGAAAGACGGCCGAAGTGCTGTCCTTGATTCAAGACATGATTCGTGAGATGTTGGAGACCCCTCCGGCGACGACCGAACTCGAACGGGCGAAAGAGGCCCGCATCAACGAGTTCGTCTTTGCCTTCGATTCGAGAGCTCGAATCGTCCGTCAGGCCGGCTGGCTGGAGTTTCGGGGGTACCCCGAGAACTACCTCCAGACCTGGGTGGATCGAGTTCGCGCCGTGACGCCGGAGGATGTTCTCCGGGTGTCGCGAGAGTACCTGCACCCGGACGGTCTGACGGTGCTGGTGGTGGGCGACGGCGACCGCTTTGATCGCCCGCTGGACGAGTTTGGAGACGTGCGCCGGATCGAGGCCGGCGAACCAAAGTAGACGGAAGCACGCCATGGAGGCCGGTATCGTGGACGGCGTGATTCGGGAGAACAACGAGGTGAATGAGATCCGGGTTCTCAATCAGGGTCGCGTGAGGATTGTGGATCGAATGGGAGGCGATCCGGCCGTGGTCCGCGCGGCTCGGCGGTGCTGGCGCTCAGTGAGCAAGGGAGAGGCTTCCGACGAACGGCTGCTTCTCCATCTGCTTCGACACAACCATGGGACGCCCTTCGAGCACGCGGTTTTCACGTTCGATGTGAAATGCCCGCTGTTCGTAGCAAGGCAGTGGTTTCGTCACCGGATCGCATCCTACAACGAGGTGTCGCTGCGCTACTGTGTGGCGGAAAAGGCGTACTATATCCCCGACGACCTGGACGAGGAGGCCCGCAGGACCTATGACCGGACGGTCGGAGAGGCATTCCGGGTCTACGATGAGATGATCGCCTCGGGAGTGAGAAAGGAAATCGCCCGGGCGGTTCTTCCCCTTGCGCTCTTCACCGAGTTCTATTGGACCGTGAACGTGCGTTCCCTTATGAACTTCCTCGACCTCCGCCTGGCTCCGGGCGCCCAGCGCGAAATCCGTGCCTATGCCGAGGCCCTTCTGGAAATGCTGTCCACGACCATGCCGGTGACGGCGAGATGCTTTCGAGAGAATCTGCAGAAGACGGAGGCGTAGGGCCCCGCGCCCGACCCGGCCTGTGTGTGTTCCGGCTTTCGGCTCTCGGCTTTCGGTTTCGTGTCCCATCTTCGTCACCTTGCCGAGTCGCTCTCCGGAATCCGTGGAATTTGCGGCTGCAGGGTTTTCGACTCTCAACTTTCAACTTTCGACTCTCTGCCCTTAGGCTGCCCCTTGACACCGCCCATAGAATATGGTAAGCTATTACTGAGAAATTAGTTAGCGATCTTGACGCGATTCTCGCGTTCGGCCTCTTTTTCTGGTGAGAAAGCATGTTCTCTGCCCGGCGCCGAGTGCTTCATCCTATTCTCAGGACCCTTCCGTGGCTGTCAGTAGCCGCGATCCTGGGTACGGCGGCCCCCGCATGTCCTCAGGATTCCTGCCGGGTCCACGCCGTGTTGGAAGATGTCTTGGGGCGAGCCCTTGGCGCGCGCATCTCCATCAAGGGAAGCGACGGCGAGGCCTACCGACCGCAGCCCGATTCCGCCTGCATCTTCCATACATCCATGAACGGCCATTTCTACGCGGACAGCGCCTTCGACGTCACGGTCCCGGCGGGTTCGACCCGGTTCCGAGTATCCAAGGGGTTCGAATACACTTTCATTTCGGACGACTGGAACCTCGGCTCCGATACGACGCTCACGTTTGTACTGGACCGGTGGATCGATCTGCCCGACGAAGGCTGGTACTGTGGAGACATCCATGTCCATCTGGCCCATCCGCCCGACGAGGGAGAAGAGACGTATACCCTTGACCGGGGAGCCGGACTTCTGGCGGTCTCGGGAGAGGGACTCAACGTGACACATTTTCTGGACAACGATCTTTTCTTCACGGGCGCCCCGGATTCGCTGAGTACGCCCGAGTGCATTCTCTATTTTTCCGAAGAATACCGGAGCTTCATCTTCGGACACCTCGTGTTGATGGGATTGGATCATCTAATCGAGCCCTGGAGTACGGGCCCGACGCCGTCCTGGCCGATGAACGAAGCGATTCTGGAGAGCCTCAGAACGCAGACGAACGTAGCCGCGAGCTACGCGCATCCGATCAGTTCCTTCTCCGTCCTCGATCACCGGCTGTGGCCCGGGGGAGGGATGGGGCGGGAGCTGCCCATCGATGCGCTCTTGGGCCTGGTCGAGGCCATGGACGTACTCGCCTACACCAACGGACAGGACGTCCTCAATCCCTGGTACCACCTCCTGGGATCGAGGATCAAGATCTGGGGATCCGCCGGGACCGACGCGTGTCTGAATCGACCCAATTCCCCCCCGCCGGGCGGCTTCCGAGTCTACGTCGACCTCGAGGATTCCGCCCTGACCTACGACCGGTGGGTCGCGGCGTATCGGGAGGGAAAGATCTTCTTCACCAACGGTCCCCTCTTCCGGCAGTTCGAACTCGGGGGGGCGGGAATCGGGGACAGCCTGATCGTCGATCCCGGGGTTCCAACGTGGTTCGACGGTCAGGTCTCTCTGGCCAGCCAGTACCCGATCGAGAACGTCGAGATTATGTTCAACGGGAACGTCGTGAGAACCCTCTCGGTGCCGGCCGGCACGCCCCAGATGTTGGATACCACCTTCAGCTTCCTGGTGGAGGAGACGGGTTGGATCGCGGCACGGATTCGGCATCCCAACGCGTCGCCACAGATCGTGACGGGTGACACTCTCATCGCACACACGAATCCTATCTTCATTCGATACGGTGTCGATGAACTGTACGCCCAATCGGATTTCTGGAATCAGTGGTTGGCGGATGTGCAGCTGTACCTCGGTCTGTACGGAGAGTGGGAGAACCCTTCCCACACGGCGCACGTTTATCAGCAACTGGGCGTGGCCAGGGACTACTACGAGTCGGTGACCAACGTTGCGCCCACGCGTCCCGAACTCGCGGCTCCGCCGGACGGGGACGAGGTGTGCACGCTGACGCCCACCTTCTGGTGGATGCCCTCGACGGATCCGGACAACACGGTGTTCTATACGCTCTGGTATGGTCCGGACAGCACGTTCTCATCGAAGACGGTGGTCGATAGCCTGACCATTTGCCACTACGACCCGGCCGTACCTCTCCAGGATTCCACGCTTTACTTCTGGAAAGTCTGCGCGTGGGACAGCGTTGGGAACCGCGTCTGGAGCGGCGATCCGGAGTGCCCCGCCTGCCCGACCGCGTCCTGCGGGTGGCGGTTTGCCACGATCTACGATCCCGAGTGTGTTGTCTTGGCCGTAGAGCGCGAAACGGGCCTCGCCATCGATCCGGGATTTCGGATCTATCCCAACCCATTCAACCCCGGCACGACCATCGTCTACGATCTCTTCGCCCGGGTTCCGGTCTCGATCAAGATCTTTGACGTGGAAGGCCGGCTTCGAAAGACTCTGTTCGAAGGCCCGCAATCGGCCGGGGCACATCGCTTCATGTGGACGGGCAGGGACGATCGAGGGTGGGTATGTGGTCCCGGTGTGTATTTCTGCCGCGCGCAGTTGGGATCATCGACATTCACGAGAAAGCTGATTCTCCTGAAATAGCCTGCCGTTCACGGCCGCATGCCACGCGAAATAAGAAGAGGGGAGGACCCCATGGGGCGTCTCCCCTCTTCGGCCGAACGAAGCCGTTGTATCTTACTCCCTAGCCAT
>CAZSXU010000006.1:28665-137410 GCA_964610505.1 uncultured bacterium
GCGGCCGAACGAAGCCGTTGTATCTTACTCCCTAGCCATAGCGGCCGAACGAAGCCGTTGTATCTTACTCCCTAGCCATAGCGGCCAGGCGCGTGTACCTCTGGGTGAACTCCTCTTCCAGCGAAGCGTGGAGCCTCTCCGCCTCCTGCGGGAAGGATTTCACGAGGGACGCGTAGCGAACCTCGCCCATCAGGTATTCGCGCAGACGACCATTGGGTTCTTTGGAGTCCAGCTGGAACGGGTTCTTCCCCTCGTCCGCCAGGAGCGGGTTGAACCGGTACAGGGGCCAGTAGCCGGATTCGACGGCGAGTTTCTCCTCTTCCTGGCTTTTCACCATGCCGGCCTTGATCCCATGGTTGATGCACGGGCAGTAGGCGATGATCAGTGAGGGACCCGGATACTGCTCGGCCTCCACGAAGGCTTTCACCGTCTGGTTCTTGTTGGCCCCCATGGCGATCGAAGCAACATACACATAACCGTAGGTCATGGCCATCAGGCCGAGGTCCTTCTTTTTGGTCTTCTTGCCCGAGGACGCGAACTTGGCAACGGAGCCGATGGGGGTCGCCTTGGAAGACTGCCCCCCGGTGTTGGAATAGACTTCCGTGTCCAGGACCAGCAAGTTGACGTCCTCACCCATGGCCAGTACGTGGTCGAGGCCGCCGTAGCCGATGTCGTACGCCCAGCCGTCCCCGCCGATGACCCACTGGGACGTCTTGGTGAGCAGGTTCCGGCGGTCGTAGATCCGCCTCAATATCCCCTCGGTCGGCTCTCCAAGGGCTTTCTTGATTCTCTCGCTCCACTCCTTTGATTTTTCCCCGTCGAGCCAATCGTTCAGCCAGCCTTCGAGGGCCTCGCGAAGATCGGCTGCAACGTCGCCCTTGAGCGCCTCCCGGACGCACGATGCGAGCTCCTTGCGCCGCTCGGTGGTCCCGAGGAACATCCCGTACCCGAATTCGGCGTTGTCTTCGAAGAGCGAATTGGCCCACGCCGGCCCGCGCCCTTCCTCCGTGACCGTAAAGGGGCACGTGGGAGCGCTTCCGCCCCAGATGGACGAACATCCGGTCGCGTTGCCCACGACCATTCGATCGCCGAAGAGCTGGGTGGCCAGCTTCACGTAGGGCGTCTCACCGCAACCCTGACAGGCCCCCGAGTACTCCAAGAGCGGCTGCTGGAACTGCGAGCCCTTGACGGACCATTTAGACACGAGGTCTTTCCGAACCGGAAGACCGGCGGCAAACTCGAAATTCGGTACCTGCTCGTCTCTCTGGGTTTCGAGGCGGTGCATCACCAGTGCTTTCTCCTTGGCCGGGCAGATGTCCGCGCAGTTGCCGCACCCCACGCAGTCGAGGGGGCTCACCTGGATGCGATACTGGTAGCCCGCAAGTTCTTTGCCGCGGGCGGCAAGGGCTTCAAATGTTTTCGGGGCGCTCTTGATCTCTTCCTCGGTGACCAGGTACGGCCGAATGGCCGCGTGCGGACACACGAACGCGCACTGGTTGCACTGAATGCAGTTGTCCTTGATCCATTCGGGAATGTCGATGGCCACGCCCCGCTTCTCGAACTTCGACGTCCCCGTCGGAAAGATCCCACAGAGAGGCATCTTGGCGACCGGCAGCTTGTCGCCCTGCTGGGCCAGGATCGGACGCACCACCGAGGAGACGAACTCGGGTTCCTCCCGCTCGGCCTTTGGGCGGTCCTCTGCCTGAGCCCAGGTTTCCGGGTAGTGGATTTCCTGGATGGCTCCGAGTGCGGCGTCCACGGCCTTCCAGTTCATCTCGACGATCTTCCGACCCTTGGAAACATAGGTCTTTTCAATGGCCTCCTTGAGGAGCTGAACGGCTTCATCGACGGGCAAGACATTCGCCAGCTTGAAGAAGGCGGTGAGCATGATCATATTGATCCGTTCGCCCAGGCCCAGATCGGCCGCGATCTGAACGGCATCGATGTTGTAGAACTTCAGGTGGTTCCGTGCAATCTCGCGCTTCATCGACCCGGGCAGATGGGTTTCCAGCGCTTCCAGGTCTTTCCAGCTCGAGTTGAGCACGAAGGTGCCGCCCTCGCGCGCGCCCTCGAGGATATTGTACTGGTCGACGTAGGATGACTTGTGGCAGGCAATGTAGTCCGCCGTTTGGACGCTGTAGGTGGACAGGATGCAGGATTTCCCGAACCGCAGATAGGATATCGTCAATCCACCGGATTTCTTCGAGTCGTAGGCGAAGTACCCTTGAGCGTAGAGATCCGTGTTGTCTCCGATGATCTTGATGGCGTTCTTGCTGGCGCCCACGGTCCCGTCGGAGCCGAATCCCCAGAGCTTGGAGCGGACGAGATCGGGCGGCGAGCTGTTGATCTTCTCTCCCAGCGGGAGAGACATGTGGGTCAGGTCATCCTCGATGCCCACCGTGAATCGCCGGCGAGGTTCGCCCTTCTCGAGCTCGTCGAAGACGGCCTTGGCCATCGTGGGGGTGAACTCCTTCTGGCCGAGTCCGTAGCGTCCATTGACGACCGTCTGGTCACACGCGTTCTCGCGAAGCGTCGCCACGATATCCAGAAACAGGGGGTCGCCGAAAGCGCCCGCTTCCCGAGTCCGGTCCAGGACGGCAATTCGCTTCGCCGTTTTCGGCAGCGCCCGCATGAAGTGCTCGGGCGACCAGGGCCGATACACGCGCACCTTGATGAGGCCAACCTTCTCGCCCCGTCCGTTCAGGTAACCCACGACCTCGTGGGCCGTCTCGGCTCCGGAACCCATCATCACGATCACACGTTCCGCGTCCGGCGCTCCGAAGTAGTCGAACAGCCCGTAGTGCCGTCCGAAAGCCTCGCCGAACTGGCGCATTACGTCTTCGATGAGCCTGGGTGCAACGTTGTAGTAACCGTTGGCCCTTTCGGAGACCTGGAAGAAGATATCCGGATTCTGGGCCGTGCCTCGCATCTGGGGATTCTCGGGATTCATGGCTCGAGCCCGGAAACCGGCGAGGGCCTCTTCATCCAACAGACTCCTCATCTCCTCGTACGGGATCACGTGGATCTTCTGAACCTCGTGTGACGTACGGAACCCGTCAAAAAAGTGAACGAAGGGAATGGAGGCCTTGATGCTGGCCAGATGTGTGATCGTCCCAAGATCCATGACCTCCTGGATGGATCCGGAGGCGATAAGCCCGAAGCCGGTTTCCCTCACGGCCATCACGTCCGAATGGTCTCCGAAGATAGAGAGCGCCTGCCCGGCCACCGCACGCGCGGACACATGGAACACCCCCGGAAGGAGCTCGCCGGAAATCTTGTACATATTCGGGATCATGAGGAGGAGTCCCTGGGAGGCGGTATAGGTGGTGGTCAGAGCGCCCGCGGCGAGGGAGCCGTGAGCCGCGCCGGCGGCTCCGGCCTCGGACTGCATCTCGACCACTCTCAACACCTGACCGAACATGTTCTTCCGGCCGTGGGCCGCCCACTCGTCGGCAACCTCTCCCATCACGGACGAGGGAGTGATGGGGTAGATCGCCGCGACTTCGCTGAACGCATACGCAGCATAAGATGCCGCCGTGTTGCCGTCCATGCTCTCCATGCACTGAACCCGCTTGGGGTCGTCCGCGGCTCCCGCGGAGCCCTCCTCTTTACATCGCACTGCCATTGAACTCATCCCCCTACACTGCTGGTGAACGGAAGTCGCGCGAATCTCGGATCAATCGGCGTATGATTCCGTCCAACTGCCGACAAGGCAAAAGACCGACGGGCCGCCAAACCTGACCGGTGGCCGGCCGGCAACTCCCTCTTTTGTTCGGGACGCTCCGGCTCTCAGACGGGTACCTTAGAGATAAGGATACAAACCCATGCTGCCGCCTCCCATGATGCGGGGGCGGGTTCAGGGACCGGAGGAACACTCGGCCAAACAAATCACTATAGAGCTGGCGGAGGGACATTGCAAGCCCTTTTGCGCGCCATGGAGGGACACGGTGAGGCCCAATCCCCGGGCCATCCGCGCCCTTTGACACGCCGCCGGCCAAGATCTCGGTCGCTCAGGGCGGGCAATCTGCCAGATTGACAGGAAGAGTATGCCGTGAGAGACTGACGGATACTCGAGCTCGGAGCCACCCGGGATTCTCGAAACATCCAGTCGTGGCGGGCCGGTCGTTGCCCCATCGGAGGACATTCATGAGAAGGGGTCTGTGCACGATTCTCGGAGTCCAAGTGTTACTGGTTGGAGTTTCCCTCGTCCCCGGCTGCGGGGAACGGGCGGGCAGCTATACCTTCGACACCACGCTGGACGAGACGCTGGATGTGTATGTTCACCCCACCCGCCGGGCCGTCCTCGAACTCGTGGCTACACCCCCGGAAGCGCTGAAAGGTGTGGATCGCTTCGCGGGGCAGGGAGCGCGCTACGCGGATCTCCATCTCGGGAATCTCGGCGAAGAGCATCAGTATCTCGCACTGGCCGAAGGGCCGGACGGAGTCGTGATCGTTCCGGACGGGAACCTCGACCTGGATCTCTCGAACGACAGGGCCTATTCCTTTCGCCCCTACGAGGAAGGCTCTCCCTATTTCCTGAGCGATACGCTTGTGGTGGCGTATCCGGTGGATACGGGCGGAGTAAGGCATCGGATGGAGAGGAAGGTGCAGTTCACCCACAAGCGAGGAGAGGGGGAGTGGCTTCGCTTGGATTTCGTGGGGCACCGCACGGGAGATCTGGATCACCTGGAGGGTGAACCCTACGGGTACATCCTCTTCGATGCCGACAACAACGGCTACTACGATCATCGGGACATTCTCGTCATCGACACCAACCGGGACGGGGCCATTGACGGCAACCGGAACAGCGTCGAGCGGTACGCGATGAGCGAACCTTTCCTTCTGGGAGATCGGGCCTTTGAGGTCATCGGGCTCAACAGTCGGGGCACTCGTTTCTCGATCGTGCCCTTCAGGCGACCCTTCGCTCCTCACGACCGGCTGGAGATCGGCGAGGCGGCGCCGGATTTCACGTTGAAGGACGTGACGGGCACAGTCGTCAGTCTCGGGGATTTCTCCGGAAAGACGGTTCTTCTGCCTTTCTGGGCCAGCTGGTGAGGCGGGTGTGTTGCGGAGTTTCCGCAACTCGTGAAAGTGGCGGCCGAGTTCGCCGACCGGGGCGTCGTTCTTGTGACCGTCAGCTACGATGATACGGCGGAGGATGCCGGGGCGTTTCTGAAGGAGAACGGGTACGATTTCATCGTGCTCATGGACGATCGGGTAACCGGAGTTACCGGGCCGCTCTACCAGGTGGGCCCCATCCCAACGCTGTTTCTCATCGATGCAGCGGGTCGGATCACCTACCGCCGCGTCGGATACGAGGAGGGCGACGAGGAGGGACTCCAGACCGAGATCGAGCGAGTGCTGAATCCACCTCCAGCTTGAACTACGAAGATCACGAAGCCCACGAAGGGCAAAGCCGAGTGCCCGACGATTGAGCGTTCGGATCAGCGATCCGAACGCTCGGGTATCTTGCCCGGATTTGAATCTATGAAAGCCTGTGGAATCTGCGGCCGGTTCTCCTCAGTCGGTTCCTAGGCCGATTCCGGTTGGGCCGACTCGATCCTGTGCGCCTGGCTTCTTACCTGGAGAGCGGTGTCCGGATTGACGGATATCGAATCGATGCCTTCTCGGATCAGGAACTCCACGAAATCCGGGAAATCACTGGGCGCCTGTCCGCAAATGCCGACCTTCCGATTCGATTCCTTTGCGCTCCTGATCAACTCCGAGATGGCACGCTTGACGGCTTCGTTTCTTTCATCAAACACGTGGGCTACCAGGCCCGAGTCTCGGTCCACCCCGAGGATCAGCTGGGTGAGGTCGTTGGACCCGATGGAGAATCCGTCGAACAGGTCGGCAAACTCCTTGGCCAGGATGACGTTTGACGGCAGCTCGCACATCACGTAGATCTCGAGCCCCTCTCGCCCCCGCTTCAGCCCACTGTGCTCCAGGATCTCGATGACCCGGGCTCCCTCCTCGGGTGTGCGGCAGAAGGGCACCATGATTTTCACGTTGGTGAGGCCGAAGCGCTGGCGGACCCGGACGAGAGCCTCGCACTCCAGCTCGAAAGCCGGGCGGAAACGGTCGCTGTAGTATCTCGACGCGCCCCGCAATCCGATCATCGGATTTTCCTCCCTCGGCTCGAACTGCCGACCGCCGATGAGGCCGGCGTACTCGTTGGACTTGAAGTCACTCAACCGCACGATGACGTCCCTCGGGTGGAAGGCGGCGGCGATCGTGGCCACGCCCTCGGCGAGGTTCTCGACGAAGAAATCCCGGCGGCTCGAGTACCCCGTCACGAGGCGCTGAATGGCGTCGCGATCCTCCGGACTCTCCAATTCGTCGTACTTGATGAGGGCCAGAGGGTGGGCCTGGATCGTGTTGGCGATCACGAATTCCACTCGGGCAAGTCCGACGCCGTCGTTGGGAATCTGCCCGACGCGGAAAGCCACGCCCGGATTCGCCACGTTCATCATGATGGCCGTCCGCGTCGGGGGAATCTCCTCGATTCCGACTTCCTCCACGTCGAAGGCCAACGTGCCGTCGTACACTCTGCCGATCTCGCCCTCGGCCGCCGAGAGGGTGACGGACCGCCCGTTCTCCAGAATCTCCGTCGCGGACCCCGTGCCGACCACGGCCGGGATTCCCAGTTCCCGCGCCACGATGGCCGCGTGGCATGTCCGTCCGCCGAGGTCCGTGATGATCCCGCTGGATCGCTTCATGAGCGGGCCCCAGTTGGGATCGGTCATCTCGGTAACCAGAAGGCACCCGTCTTCGAAGGAACCGGTCTCCTCCTGATCATCGACTCGGCAGACTCTCCCTGTGACGATCGCTTCACCCACGGCCCGACCTTCCACGAGAACGGTTCCGTGCTCTTTCAAACGGTAGGACTGGATCGTGCTCCGCTTCCGGGTCGAGTGAACGGTCTCGGGCCGTGCCTGAACGACGAACAACCCTCCGGTCTCACCGTCCTTGGCCCACTCGATGTCCATCGGTGTGGGTCGCCCCCGCTTGGCGCTGTAGTGTTCCTCAATCGTTTGCGCCCATTGAGCCAGCTGGATGATCTCGTCATCCGAGAGTACGAAACGTTCCCGGTCGGCGCGCGGGGTATCCACGAGGCGGGTCCGGACGCTTCGACCCGTGGCGAAGATCATGCGTTTTTCCTTCGCTCCGAGGATCTTCCGGACGATGGGGAGCTTGCCGGGCGCGCCGACGAGGGGTTTGAACACGTAGTATTCGTCGGGATTCGTGATGCCCTGGACGACTGTCTCGCCCAGGCCGAATGCCGCGGTGATGAAGACAACGCGGTCGAAACCCGTTTCGGTATCCAGGGTGAATAGGACCCCGGCCCCGGCTCGGTCGGCCAGAACCATCTTCTGCACCCCGACCGAGAGGGCGACGCGCTCATGGTCGTAGCCCAATTCCTCCCGGTAGCTGATGGCCCGATCGGTGTAAAGGGAAGCAAAGCACAGCCGGACCGCTTCCAGCAATTGCTCGACGCCGTGGATATTGAGGAAACTGTCCTGCTGACCGGCAAAGCTGGCGTCCGGGAGGTCTTCGGCCGTGGCACTGCTGCGGACGGCGACCAGCGTGTGCTCTTCGCCGGACTCCCTCGACAGGTCCCCGTAAGCGGCGACAATGGCCTTTTCCAATCGCTGCGGTAGAGGCTTGGAGCGAATGTCCACGCGGATCGTGCGGCCGACTTCATCGAGGCTCTTGTCTCCCTTGCGGAAGGCTTTCAATTCCTCCTCGATGAGGTGCTCGAGGCGGTTTTCCTCGAGGATCAGATTGTAGGCATCGGTTGTGACCGCGAATCCGTTGGGGACACGGATTCCCTGCACTCTCAGTGTGGAGATCATCTCTCCGAGAGACGCGTTCTTCCCTCCGACCCGTCCGATGTCGTCGATTGTGAGATCGGAGAACCAGCGAATGTAGGTTGGGTCGCCCACGTCTGACCTCCCGGGTTTGAGTTAAAGCGGTGATGCCATCGAACCGCTTCGTGGATTCCTCGAGCGTGGCCCGAATCGGGAACCGACTTCGCTCCCACGCTACCGGAGCCGGCGAGAAGAGTGAACCAAAAAACGCAGGGGGGCGGAGTCTGGTTCGATGTCGTGTGCTGTACGCCGGAACGGGTGAACCGGGAGCAGGTTGAGGAACAGTGCGGGCGGTGGGGCCGCAAGAAACCGGGTACCCTCCCGGAGGCGGGTACCCGGCTTGGGGACGTCATAGAATGGAAGCGCTTTACTCCCGGTAGTGCTTCTTCAACGTGCTCCAGGACTTCGGCTGCTGAACGGCGCTCTCATGCACCGAGGTGAGGCCGGCGCAGCCCACACTCCATGCACCCACGAAACACGCGCACGGATCGATGCAATAGCAGAGAGGAGACGACTCGGAGAGATAGTAATCGCCGAGCTCCCACCCACAGAACATCGGATCCACCGACATATTTCCGTTGATCAACTCCATCCCCGCGACACAACCGATCCAGTCGCCGTCGGCATTCCCATAGATGTCGGTCATGACCAAGGTCGGGGTCGAACAGTCCCAGTAACACCAGATGCCGGCTCCACTCTGACTGAAAGCGATGATGGAACACTGGATCTCGGGTGCCGACTGATAGAGGAAGATGCCTCCCGCGGAGTCGGCGGACGCGTTGCCGACGATCGTAGATTGATTGATGAAGGGTGTGGCCCACTGGCAACCGATTCCGCCACCCATGGATGTACAACTGTTGTTCACGATCGTGCAGTAGCTGATGGTGGCGGAGCTGTTGTAGATTTCCATCCCGCCGGAGTAGGATGCCCAGTTATCCTCGATCCAGCACCGACTGAAGAGCGGGTCCGAATCCTGATGAATACTGACCCCGCCGCCGCCCCCGTACAGATCGGTCGAGTTGCCGATGATGCTGCAATTCACGACCATCGGTGAGGACAGCCAGCACACGATGGCACCACCGATGGGGGCATGGTTGTTCTCCATGTGGACTCGCCGCAAGGTCGGATCGCTGTGAAGGTTCACGCGAATGGCGCCGCCTCCGGAGATGGTGACGTATCCGTTGATGATCGACAAGTCCTGCAATAGCATTGCGCGAGTTTCGCCGCCTGAGAAGTCGAACCCCCGTCCGTCTCCCTCGCAATCGATGATGGCATCGGCGCGGAGATCCTCACCCCGAATCACGAGGTCCTTTCCTGCACACACGATGTTCTTGTTTCCGGGGCCCGTGTAGGTGCCCGGTTCCAGTAGAATGGTGTCCCCCGGCGCGGCGGTAGTCACGGCGACCTGAATGGTGGGCGCATCGCCGGTCCCGTCTGCCTTAAGATTCCAGGTGGCCGCAGGTGCCTCCGCTGTCAAGACGGCCGTCGCGGCCAGTACAAAGAAAAAGATCGCGGAGCTCCTCATGGTCTCCTCCCTTTTCTCCGGGCCGGGTTGTTCCTCTCCGGCCCCATCTCCCGAGTGTTCCGGACGTGATGAGATCACATACATTGTGAGCGTAACCATCATACCACTACAGCGGCCAGTTTATCACAACGGGGCTGTCTTGTCCAGCCCGGAAGCCATTTTCTCAGTCGCCTCCAGGGGTATGCGTTTCTTGACGCCTCCTTTTCATCTCCCCCGCCGTACAGAGAATTCACTATGGGGGTGAAGGGAGCATAGTGGTTTCTGCTGTCCGGATCCGGAGGATCGGGGCGTTCCGGCCGGAACGACTCGAGAGCCCCTCACCCCGCTTGCATGTGTCTCGAAGCCGAAGCCCATTGCCCCGGGTGGGAACCCTTCCGAAGTGCGGTGTTTTCGTCACAGGACGGCCGTCCCGGTGAATGCCGCCCGTCCGGGGAAGCAGCTCAAGCCGGAGTCTGTCGGTGCCGAAATTCCTATACACGCGTCCATCCACACAATCACCGACACGGGGCACGCCCCGCCATATCAGGAGAGGTACCGTTGAACCGTTCAGGGGGAAAGCGGAGACCGCGATCCGGCCTGCTCAGACTGCTTCTGGGCGCGCTTGGAGGCACCGTCGTTTTCGGTGGAGTTCTCTTTCTGTTTGCCATTGCGGTGGGTGCGGAGTTCTGGCGTTCGTTTCTCGCCGGCGGGTGGGACGGCAGTGCGGGAGGACTCATCAAAGCCGCCGGGGCGCTTGTGGGTTCGGAGCCCGGTCTGACTCTGCTCGGGTTCTCTCTCTTTGGAGGCGTGATCGGCGTTGCAGTGGCCGGGCGTGACGCGAGAATCCGGGCCGAGATGGACGCGCTTCGTCGGACGCGGGAAGACCTGCTGGAAACCCTCCTCAGTTCAGAGCGGTTTGCGACGATGGGCGAGATGGCCGCCGAAATCGGACACGAGATCAACAACTACCTCGCCATCGCGCGGGCCCAGCTCGAGCTCTTCGCCCACACGGTCGAAGATTCGGTGAACGAGCGCGCGCAGCGGTACGTCCATTCCCTCTCGCAGCAGCTGGTCAGAATGCACCGGATGTCTCGAGGGCTCATGGGATTCTGGGGAGAGCGACAGGCGCGGGAGTACGCCGATCTGAATAGAATCGTGCGGGAGACCGTGGAGTTCGTCACTCCTCTGGATCGCTTCGATGAGGTACGATTCTCGATGGACCTGGCGGCCGATCTTCCCCTCCTGCTGATTGATTCCCAGCAGATTCAGCAGGTGTTTTTGAACCTCTTCAACAACGCTGCCGATGCTCTCCGAGGCCGATCAGGTCGGATCCGGGTCTCGTCCTGCCACTGGTCGGAAGAAGATCTGGTCGAAGTCGTGATCTCCGACAATGGGTCAGGCATCCCTCCCCGAATCCTGGATCGGGTGTTCGAACCGGGGTTCACGACTCGCGCGGACGGACACGGCTATGGACTTCCCGTGTGCAAGCGAATTGTGGAACAACACAATGCCCGCCTGAGTGTCCAGTCCGAATCGGGTAATGGAACGACGTTTGTCCTCTCGATTCCCGTGACCGCGCCGGCCACTGCAGAATTTGAGATGGAGTCCGAGCAGGATCTTCCTTCTTCCGAGCACGCACCGGTGAGTTGAGCATTCACACGCAGCCCCCCAGCAGGCACCGGTGATCTGACGGTCCACCCTCGTCCTTCCTGAACTCGCTCCGGATGCGTCCCTAAAGAAACGCTTCCGGGGATTCGGCAGCGGCAGACCAACGGCCGGCCGTTCTCCCATAGATCTCTCCCTGATTCTACCTCCCGCCTTCCACTCCCGCCTGCACGGATGTTTCGGAACGGCAGGGATTTTCAGAGCGCGCACCCGAAACTCCCTTGACACTCCCCTTGCGGGCTGGGTAGCATCCTTGACGGTTACTCATACCATCAGGATGTCTGGTCGCGGAGGGGGGCATGGGCCGTTTTCTCGAAGGGAACGGCGTTCTCGCGATTCTGTACGCCGGTCTTCTTGTGTTATGCGGCTGCGGGGACGACGACGCGGTGGGTCCGGTTCCAGGGGAAGACGTGACTTCCCCGACGATAACGGCCGGCCCGACCGTCCGTGAGGTCACGGCGAATTCCGCCGAGATCCGCTGGACGACGGATGAGCGCAGCCTCTCGACGGTTCTCTGGGGCTCCGATACAACGGCCGCATGGCGGGAGACCCCTGACTCCACCCTGGTGACCGATCACTCGGTGGCGGTGAACGGGCTTCTCCCGGAGACCCGATACTTCTTCGCCGTTCGATCGACGGACGTCTCGGGCAATGTGTCGCCGCGAAGCGAGGTGGATTCCTTCCACACCTTCAGCATGCTGCCGACGATCGTCGTCGACCCCTGGGAGACGACGGTCTCCGTGGGAGACTCCCTTCGGCTGGCGATTCGCGTACTCAACGTCACGGATCTCTTCGGCGCGGCACTGGAGATCGGGCCTTTGGGTGATGGAGTGTATTTCAGCGCGGACACGCTCACGGCGGGGCTATTCCTGGGCCAGGAGGTTCAAACGCTGTTTCTCTTCGATTCCGATGAGAATCTCCTTGAGGTTGCGATGACTCGGCTCCATCCCACCGGCGGCGTGGACGGAAACGGAACACTGGCCTGGATTTGTTTGACTGCGACGGAGGCCGGGGACCGAGTCGTGGGTTTCCCGGACGGATCGGTCTTGCTCAAGGATCCTTCGGGGCAGCCGATTCCCGATGTTGAGCAACTGGTAACGGTGGAATCGACGATCCGCGTCGGAACCTCGATCGCGGACTAGCCCGGCCTGCGCATGGATTGGGCCGTCGGCCGGATGTGTGTCTTTCCGGCCGGGCCGTGAAACAGCGGACGACGGATCTGGCCGGGTCTCTACCCGGGCTTCGCGCGTCATCCGGGCCAGAGGAGGGGATCTCCGGTGCGAACATCTCTCATCTTCTCCGTGGTGGTGGGCATCGTATGTGGAGCGATCTCGGCGGCCGCCCAGGTGGACCCGGGAATCCACCAGGCTTTCGTCGCCGACAATCATCTGGTGTTTGACGCGCGCGGTCGACTTCATCTCGCATATCTGGGTTGGGACGGAGTCCAAACGGATGTCTTCCTCACGACCTCGGAAGATGAGGGGTCCACATGGTCTGTTCCGAGCAACCTGACGGGCTCGCCGGACCTGGGTTCCTCGGAACCCCCGGATGTCGCCGTGGACACGGCCGGAGAGGTTGTGATGGTCTGGTCGGAGGGCACGGGAGGCACGGCGGACGTATATCTGTATTCCGAGAGCTGGGGCGGTGATCCCCGGGAGATTGCCGAGACGGGAAACCTGGCCTCCGGACCGAAGCTGGAGGTCGACGCGGACGGGATGTTCCACATCGTGTGGTACGATGAAGGAGATTCGCATTCGCGCCTCGCGTACCTCCGCTATGAGGGGGAGGGAGCATCTCCTGTCTCCATTGGCCCCGAGACCGGCTACGCCCAGTGGCCCTCCCTTTCGATCGACGCCGACGGCAATCTCTACATCGTGTTCAGCTACACTCCCGAACTCAACGTGGTTCCCATTGACGTTTTCTTCCTCACCTCCATCGACCATGGCCTGAGTTGGTCCGACACGACGCGCCTCTGCGAAACCGCCCTCTCGTCGAAGTTTCCCCATGTCGTGGTCGACCCATATCTGGAAACTGTGCACGTCGCGTGGCAAGAAGGAGACAGTACGGACGCCGAGATTCACTACGCGTCCAACGAAGGCAAGAGCTGGACGACCCCGGTGAACCTGAGTGAGACTCCAGGCGCCGGATCCCTTTACCCGACGCTCTCCATGGATAATCTCGGCACGCTCCATCTGGTTTGGAGCGATGAGGAGGACGGCGACTACGACGTTTATCACCGCTCGTGCGACGGTGGTTCGCCATGGCAACCCGCCGAGAACCTGAGCCGCTCGGATGCCTCATCTCTGGGATCCACCCAGGTGGAGTATCTCTCCGGATACGGGGCGCTGGTGTGCTGGGTCGAGGGGGACGCGTCTCCGTTCGAGCTGCATTGCAACGGCGGCTTCTCCGAAGTTCTGTTCACCGAGGTGGCCGGCGACGCTCATCTGGACTCGACGGGTTGGTCCAGAGGCGCGGCATGGGCGGACGTGGACGGCGACCGGCTGGAAGACCTGGTGGTTCTCAAATGGCCGGCCTTCGGCGCCCGAAGCTGGCTCCACCGGAATCTCGGGGCGACTTTCGGGGCCATCCAGGATCTCCGGGTTTCGGGAACTCCGAACGGCGCGGCGTGGGGGGACTTCGACAACGATGGATTTCGGGATCTGGCGGTGGTGGAGCTGGATGGAACCCTCTGGCTCTACCGAAACGCGGCGGGGGACTCTCTTTCCGAGACGGCGTCCGGGCTGGGTATGGGCGGAGCCTCCGGGGGGTATGCTCTGGCCTGGGCGGACTACGATCGGGACGGCTGGCTGGATCTCTACGTGACGGGCGGCCTGAGTGGACCCAACGCGCTCTATCACAACGAGGCGGGGATCTCGTTCTCCGACTCGGCCGTTTCGGCGGGCGTGGATGCGGGTGCCGCGAATTGTCACGGCGTTTGTTGGGCCGACTACGACGCGGACGGGTGGCCCGATCTCTATGTGGCGGTCTATGGGTCGAACCTCCTGTTCCACAATAACGGCGACGGGACCTTTACCGAGACGGCGGCGTCGGCGGGAGTGGACGTGCCGACCGACAGTGAGGCCTGTTCGTGGGCGGACTACGACATCGACGGGGATCTGGATCTCTTCGTTCTCGGCAATTTGAGCGACAACGGGCTGTATCGGAATGACGGCGGCACTTTCGTGAATGTATCGGACTCCGCGATTGCGGCGGGTCAGGGCCAGGGCAGCGTGGCGATCTGGGCGGATGTGGACAACGACGGCGACCCGGATCTCTTCACGAGCGGCGCGACCACCGCTCTCTTCCGCAACAACGGCGGAGGCGGATTCGCCGAGGTTGCGGCAGCCGCGGGTGTTGCGAGGTCCGGCCTGTTCTACGGGGCCGGCTGGGCGGACTACGACAACGACGGCGATCCGGATCTGTTTCTGAGCAGCGGAGCCAGCAGCGGTGCCGACTTGCTGTTCCTAAACGGGGATTACGGTGAACCGGTTCACAATTGGCTTGCGGTGGATCTTTCGGGCCGGGCGTCGAACGGGGACGGGGTCGGAGCAAGGGTGACTCTCTACGCCGGTGGGCGAGTCCAGATCCAGGAAGAATGCGGCGGGCTGGGGCTTTCTCAGAGCGGCGGGACGCTCCATTTCGGTCTCGAGGAGGCGGAGACGGCGGATTCCCTGATCGTCCGATGGCCGTCGGGAACCGTCGATCGCACGTATGGATTGAGCGCCAATACCCGAACGGCGATAGCGGAAGGGAGCACCATCCCCGTGCTGTGGGCAGGGGATACGGACAACGACGGCGACGTGGATCCCGAGGACATACTCCCGCTGGTGGTGCACTGGCATACCGAAGTCACCCCGCGCGCGGCGGCCGATCCCTTTGCCTGGGAAGCGCAGACGCTCGGAACATGGCACGCCGTCGGGGCGGACTACGCGGACGCCGACGGCAATGGGCGTGTGGAGGCAGCCGATCTCCTCCCCGTCGGTGTGAATTGGAGCAAGACGCACGCACTCTCGCCCGCCGCGATGTATTCTTTCCACCCCGCGATCGAGGACCACGGCCCTTACCTTGATCGTTACGCGGCTCTGCTCCGGTCGGTCGAACACGCGCCTGCGGGCTCGGGTCTTGGCGTTCTCAGGGCATATCTTCAGGACCTGGTGGCGCGTGCCGCAGGAAACGGCGGCGAGTGGAAGGATCTTGTGGTGGCCTGTGCGCCCAGCCCTTCTCGGGCAGGTACACATGTGCGGTTCTCGACTGCTCGAGCCGCGCGGGTGACCCTCGATGTCTACGATGTCACGGGGCGATTGGTGCGGGTTCTGGTCAAAGAAGATCTCGCGTCGGGTGTTCACGATGTTTTCTGGGACGGGCGGAATGGAGTGGGACAACCTGTGGCGCCGGGCGTCTACCTCTGCCGCCTGGAGAGGGGCGAGGTGGTCAGGGTGCGGAAGATGGTCGTGGTGCGCTGACCGGAGAGGAGTGTGGTGTCGTGAGAGAGCCGAAGCCTTTCAAGTCGTTCAAGGAACACCATGGGGAGGTCTTCGAGGCGTATGAGAATCTCGGGAAAGCGTGCTGGTCGACCGGTCCTCTCGACGCGAAGACCGCTCGTCTCATCAAGGTCGGCATCGCCGCCGGAGCGGGTCTGGACGGCGGGGTCAAGGCGCACGTTCGGCTGGGTTTGTCTGAGGGGATTACGATGGAAGAAATCCGGCACGCGCTGATCCTGTGTCTTGCGACCATCGGATTCCCGTCCATGATTGCCGCCCTGTCGTGGGCGGAGCAGGAGTACAATCAGGCCCGCGAAGGGTGAGTCGACGGCGTGAGGTCGGTGATATTCCCCGGGTACGGGCGCACGGTCGGGGAACGAGTCCGATGGGCTCTTGATAAGACACACGGTCGGGGAACAAAGAGGAATCGCGCAGCTCTCTGGCACCAGGATCGCATACTCGGCGGTACCGCAACACCTGCGAGTGAGTGAGGAGAATCGGAAATGAGTGGATTGCATATTGTGCTCGTCATCGTTGGAATCGTGCTTGTGGCCATCGCCGTGTTCGTGGGCGTCGCCCAATTCAGGGGAGATCCATCGCTGGCGAATGAGGCCGCGGTTTCCTGGGACGCATCGCTGATCGTCGTGCAGGCCGAGAAATGGTACAAACAGCAGGCCGAGAATCAGACCTTCGTGGGCATGACGATCGAGTCCCTGGGACTGGCATCTTCGAACGACAACGGCGCCTATGAATTCGAGAACGTCACGGAAAAGAGTTTCCAGTTGATCGCCACGGGGGTGGAGGACAAGGACAACGACGGAGAGCCTCTCAAGTTCCGTCTGACCTACAACGCGCTGGCGGACACGACCACGTGGGAGAAGCTGGAGGAATAACGCGCGGCCGAAACCCAAGAGGGCGGCGGCGAAAGTGCGGAACGAAGCATCGGAGACACAGATTCGGCAGCTATAGATTCCAAAGACTGTGCAAAAACCACGGGCGACCTTCGGGCCGCCCGTGTTCTATTGCCTGCGTCCGGATAGATCGCGCCATGCTCGGGGTCCCGTGTCGGCGAGTATTCGCTCGTGGGTCTAGTAGTCTTCTTCGTTGTCCGTTTCTTCGAGGATCCGCTTTTCCTCGGGGGTCAGTGAATCGATCCCGTGCTGTGTGATCTTGTCGAGAATTTCATCGACGCGGTCCTGGCGCGAGGGCGCGGGCGACGGGTCGTTGCGAACCACGCGGATGGCGGGTTTCTTGGGTATTCGGATTTTGAACCCCGTCGGCAGTCTCGGCAAGCCCTTACGGATATACAGGTAGCCGAAGAGCATCCCCCCCAGGTGGGCGAAGTGCGCGATCCCGTCCGGCGTGTAGCTGAACCCCGCGAGCAGCTCGATTGCGGCGAAGAGAATCACGAAATGCTTCGCCTTGATGGGAATCAGGAGCCAGAGGTAGATGTAGTTCTCGGGGAACAACATCCCGTAGGCCAGGAGCACGCCGAAAATGCCCCCGGACGCGCCGACGGTGGGATTCGTCCAACCGTGGGACAGAGCCCAGGTGCAGAGTCCTCCGCCGATCCCGCACAGCGTGTAATATTGGAAGAACTTCCGGCCGCCCCACACGGACTCGACCATGCTTCCAAACATCCAGAGTGCGAACATGTTGAACAGCAGGTGTGTGAAGCTGCCGTGAAGGTACATGTAGGTGAAGAACTGCCAGACAAAGCCCTTGTCGAGAATGAAGGCCGGGACGAGAGAGAAGTAGTACAGGAGGATATGTCTTCCCGTCGGGCCGGCAATGTAGGAAAAGAGGAAGACGACCACGTTGGCGATGATCAGCTTCTTGACGACGGGCGTGAACCGGCCGGCCAGCCCGCCGGAACTCTGGTAGTAGCCGGGCATCCTTCAATGTCCTTTCAAGGGGCTCGCGGTGATTGCATCGGTACTCACGGCCGACCCAGACACCATAGGACGAACCCCTGATGTTTGCAAGCCCGGTTTTGCGCGTGAGCGATTTCTCGGGACGGAAGCTCCGGGTCAGACTTTCGCCTCAGGCTTTCGGCCACAGGGTGAATCTGCGAAATCTGCGGAGGGCTCGGCGCCTTGAATCCGTGACGTCTGAGGCCGGCCGTTGGGTTCTGCACGTTCTACTCTGTGGCGATGAACCGGATCCGATCGGCGCTCACGATCTGGGAATGCTCTTCCACGATCTGGTGAATGGAAATCCGGACTGCGTGCGTTCCGGCGGTGATCCGCTGAGCGCTACCCCCGGTAGCGTCGGAGTAGGTCCGCGAGCTGCCTCACCCACAGCCCCCGGAATTGAGCGACAATAGCCACTCGGGATCCTGGTTCTTGGATCCGCCTCCGGCCACCGTTACGGTGACTTGAACGCCCTCGGTCGACGCGTGGCGAAAGACCACGTTGTAGAATCCGGTCTGGTCGAAAGGGACGGGGATCTCGATCCACTCCTGAAGACGGTCGAGTCCCTCCACGGCCTGGCCTCCGGAAGCCGTGTTTCTGGAGACGATCTGGACCGGGGTGGCGCCTCGATCGTGGGAATGGGACATCGTTTCGGCCTCGACGCCCACGTCGGAGGCGGGGCTGGGCCGAGTCACTTTGTCGCCGTCGCATCCAGCGCCGGTGATGAGAACACACAGAATCCCGCTGAGAAAGCGCAGTCGCATGCGCCGCCCTCGACCGTTGAGCCCCGAACGATTGCCGCCAATGTGCCGAGCATAGCGCGAACCCGACGGGAGCGCAACCGGCAACCGGACCCCCGCTTCTGTGGATCCGCCCAAGGGCGACGATGACGGTGCGGCATGGTGGGGGGGTAACCGGTTTTCCGCTTTCGCATCTCTGCCTGATCTGGCAAGGGGGCGAAGAATGGGGTCGTAAGGCTCGAGCGTGGGTTTTCTCGCCGAGTAGGATATGGCCGTCTATCCTGTGTCACAGGGCATTCGCTCGAGCCCAAGGCTCCATCTTCGTCACCTTGCCGGGTACTCTCTGGAATCCGTGAAATCTGTGGTTGGAGGATTTTCGACTCTCAACTTTCAACTCTCGACTCTCTGCGGCGCGGGCCTTTTTCCGCGGCAAAGGTCCGGCGTCTCTTGGCCACGAGCGTGAGTGAGGTTTTGAATCGGCAAGGAGGGCGGCGATTTGCTCGGGCCGAAACGCCACGCTCGGGCCTTCGATCCGGCGGACCTTCACCGCGGCCGGCCCGGGTTGGTGTGTTCCGGCTTTCGGCTCTCGGCCTCACCTTGCCGGGTACTCTCTGGAATCCGTGAAATCTGTGGTTGGAGGATTTTCGACTCTTGACTTTCAACTCTCGACTCTCTGCGGCGCGGGCCTTTTGCCGCGGCAAAGGTCCGGCGTCTCTTGGCCACGAGCGTGAGTGAGGTTTTGAATCGGCAAGGAGGGCGGCGATTTGCTCGGGCCGAAACGCCACGCTCGGGCCTTCGATCCGGCGGACCTTCACCGCGGCCGGCCCGGGGTTGGTGTGTTCCGGTTTTCGGCTCTCGGCTTCACCTTGCCGGGTACTCTCTGGAATCCGTGAAATCTGTGGTTGGAGGATTTTCGACTCTCAACTTTCGACTCTCGACTCTCTGCAGTTTGGGTCTTACGGCGTGGCGCCGGTGAGGAGTTCGAAACGGAAACAGTCGGCGCTGACGAGCCGGTTGAAGGGGTTCTGGTCGATGTGGAGGCGCAGCACATATGTTCCGGCGGCTAGATTCTCTGTGCCACTCACGGTGGCATCCGAGTACCTCCGGCCGTCACTTCAGGTGCAGCTGTTGCCGCTGAGGGAAAGCGTCCAGGAACCGTCCTGTCCCTCGGACCCACAGCCCGGCATCGAGATCTGGGCGGTGATGCTGCTATGGGCGGCATGCCGGAAAACGATCTTGTACATGCCCGAATACTCGATGTGGATCGGCACCTCGATCCACTCGAAAACCCTGTCCAGTCCCTCGACGGCATAATCACCGGAAGCATTGTGGGCGGATTGGTCAATGATGAAGACCGGGTCACCTCCCTCGTCTCCGGCCTGCGTGTAGGTCTCGGCTTCGAAGACGAATACCGCGGGCAGGACGATTTCTACGGTAGCCGTCGCGAAGCGGGCGGGGTCCTTCCGGCTCACAGCTTTGACTTCCACATGGGGTGGATCCGGGAGCGTGGAAGGTGCTTCGTACTTGCCGCTCTCGTGGATGTACCCGAATGAACCGCTGCCGCCCGGGTCGTCGTTCACGTACCAGTCGAGGCCGGTATCCGGCGTGTTCTCGACCCGGAATTCAAAGAACAGCTCCTGATCCAGAACCACGGCCGCGTCGGCCGGAGAGAGGTGAACCTCGATGGGGGGCAGCACCATGACCCATGCCGTGTCCGCCCGTCTCGAATCCTCAGCCAGAACGGCCTCGACCTCTACCTGCTCGGGAGACGGGACGGCCGCCGGCGCCACGTAATACCCGGTGGAGGTGATCGTTCCGAAGACTGCGTTCCCACCCTCGATCCCGTTCACTCGCCAGGTGACGGTTGGATCATCGGCGCGGGTCACGGTGGCCGAGAACTGTTGGCCGAGCCCGGCGTTCACAGAAACGTCGGGGGGCGCGACGTGGACCACGGGCGGGTGGTAGAGATGAACCAAGGCGGCGGCGGAGACGTCGACGTTCTCGGTCGACGTAGCGCGAACGACGACCGTGAGCGACTCTTCCATTGCCGGAGAGGGTGCGCGGTACAACCCCTCCATGTCAAACAAGCCAACGCCGACAACGCCCGGAATCTCATCGACGGACCAGGTTACCGGCATGTCCATGGTTTTGCCTGTCTCGGCGCGGAAGGCCTGTGAGTCATCGAACGCCACGCGTACTTCCGCGGGCGAAAGAAGGATCGAAGGTCCGGCAGCCGCCGGCTCGATTTCCACAAGCGCGTCGGCGTACCGGGTCGGCTGGGCCCGAGACGTGGCGCGGACGGTGACCGGCGACGAGGGGGGGACGGATGCCGGGGCTGTGTAGAGCCCCACCGGCGAAACGACTCCGCGGAGAGAATCGCCGCCTGCCTTGCCGTTCACGGACCAGATGATGCTCGTGTCCGGAGAGTCCAGCACTCGGGCTTCCAACAGGAGACTGCGGTTGGTTTCAAGCGTTGCACTCTGCGGTTGGATGCCGATGGTTACGAGGGGTTTGGGAATTACGTGCATGAGAGCCACGGCGGACTTGGACGGGTCCTCCGTGGAGGTGGCTCGCAGCGTTACCGTCAAGGTGTCGACCAGAATCTCGGGGGCGCGGTAGACGCCCGGGGACTCCATTGTCCCCGCGTCCGAGATCCCGGGAATCTCGTCGACGGACCAGACCAGCGTGAGGTCCGAAGCGTTTTCGATATTGGCGTCAAAGACGACGCGCTCGCCCAGACCGACGGTGCATTCAAATGGAGATAACTCGATGCATGGGCCCTCCTCGCCGGATACCAGGGTCACCTCCGCCGAATCCGCGTGCGAGGGAACAGCGAGGGAGGTGGCCGTCACCATCACCCTGAAGGGAATCAGGGTTTGGGGAATCCGTGCAGGAGCCGTGTAGAGACCGGCGCGTGTGAGGGTGCCGACGAGAGAATCCCCGTTCGCTTTGCCTTCCAGCGTCCATGTGACCGTAGTGTCCGCCGCTCCGGTGACGCGGGCGCGAAATTGAATGCTCTCGTTGTGATGGAGGACGGTCGAATCGGGGCTCAATTGAATCCGAACGTTCGCCGTCTCGGGTCCGACGACGTCCTGGTCCCCGCAGCTAGAGGCAAGGCACAGGACAAGCACAAGGCAAAAGGGAAGAATTCGCTTCATCATCAGCCGCCGGGTTCATTCCAAGATTCGCAGGGTGGTGGCGAACACTATACACGCGGCAGGGGGGAAAACACAAGGACGTCCGAAATCCGAAATGCAACGACGCCGCAAATGGGCAAGAAATCGCGGCTTTCGGCTCTCGGCTTTCGGTTCTCTGCCGTATGGGCCTTGCGCTCGGGGGAGCACTCGGCGTCACTCCTCCACGGCAAGAAGGGGGGATTCGAATCGGCGAGCAGGGGAGCAACTCGCGGCGTTGAAAGATCCCTTGCCGTGTCGTCGTTCCGGCGAGCGCTCCCCGTCGCCGGCCCTGGGCCTGGGTTGTCCACTCTCAACTTTCTGCAATTCCGCGGCCGGCCCTGGGTTGAGGGTATGCCGGCTTTCGGCTCTCGGCTTTCGGTTCTCTGCCGTATGGGCCTTGCGCTCGGGGGAGCACTCGGCGTCACTCCTCCACGGCAAGAAGGGGGGATTCGAATCGGCGAGCAGGGGAGCAACTCGCGGCGTTGAAAGATCCCTTGCCGTGTCGTCGTTCCGGCGAGCGCTCCCCGCGGCCGGCCCGAGGGTCGCGTTCCCGCGTTTCCGGCTCGGCCCCCCGGCCGCGGCAAAGGTCTGGCGTCTCTTGGCCGTAGTGTGAGCGGGGGGACACAGCCTGTCACGCCCTCGCGCTCACTCGCCTAGTCCAATTGGTCCCCTGCCTTTCTGTTCCGTTGGCTGTGTACATCTATCATGGTCCCGGTGTATTCTGGCGAGAAGAGACTCTCCTGGGATATCCCCTGATTGGAGGTTGGACCTCATGGCGCCTCATTCTCTTTACATCGTGGATGTGTTCGCAGAATCCAGGTATACGGGAAACCAGCTCGCCGTTGTGGCGAACGCAGAGTCTCTGTCCGATGAGGAGATGCAGGCCATTGCTCGAGAGATGAACTTCTCCGAGACCACGTTTGTGATGTCGGGCGGGTCGATCGAGAGAGGATACGACGTTCGGATCTTCCTGCCTACGGTCGAGACGGATTTCGCCGGGCATCCGACCCTGGGTTCGGCGTGGGTCATCCGCAACGAGATTGACCCTTCGGGTGAGGCAGAAATCCCGCTCAATCTCAAGATCGGCCGCGTACCCGTTACCTTCGAAGACCACGGCTCCGGCGGCGAGATTCTCTGGATGCATGCGCCGACACCCGAGCTCGGATCCGTCCACACGGCGGAGAACGTAGCTCCCATGCTGGGAATCGATCCACACGATATCGACCCGGACTATCCCGTCCAAGAGGTTTCGGTGGGACTTCCCTTCATCTTCATCCCGGTGAAGAACCTTGGCGCCCTGTCCCGGTGCCGCCTTGACCTGAGCCGGCGCCCGGCTAGCCTTTACGACCCCCGGTTCGACACGTTGGCGTTCATCTTCTGCTCCCAGGCCCGAGACCCGGCGAACCAGTTTTCTGCGAGGATGTTCTTCGATTCGGGCGGCCTTCGGGAAGATCCAGCCACCGGCAGCGCCAACGCCTGCTTTGCCGCATATCTCCTCGAACATGGGTACGGTTCCGGCGGTCCGGTGGCCGTCCGCGTAGAACAGGGATATGATATGGGGCGACCGTCACTGCTCTACCTGAAAGCAAGCGAGCAGGATGGGGCGCGGGATATCCACGTCGGCGGTTGCGTGATCCCCGTGGCCAGGGGCTCTCTTACTTCGCCTTGCGAATGATCTCTTCGACGAGTGCGTTTCCTTCGGGCGTGTCGGGAATGACGCCGGGTTTGTGAAGCCGGCGCGTCAGCTCGATCCAGTGGGCATCCGCCTGAAAAACCTCTCGAAAGAGCGGGATTGAGGCATCGACGTTGCCGTTGGTCGCAAGCGTGACGGCGTGCCAGTACGTCATTTCCGGATTGCCGGGAGCCATCCGTTCCGCAGCCCGGTAGTGTTCCTCTGCGCGCTGCATCCGTCCCTTTTCCACGGCGATGTCGCCCTGGTTCATGTGTTCGTAGGCCCGGTGGAGTTGGAGGAGTCGTTCCAGCTCGAGGACCGGGGTCTCGTGATCTTCGATTCGAATCTCGAGAACGCGATCGGTGTACGGGTTCCCCGTTGCCCGGTCCTTGACGATCAGCATCGCCGCCGACTGGCGTCCCCGAATATCCCCGCCCTCAGCCTGCGCGGCTTTGAGCGCGGCCAGAAGCCTGTCGGCCAGATTGCCCTTCGTGGACTCATACGCCTGGGCCATTGCCGGAACGACTCGATCGGTCAGCATCATGTTCGCCTGCACGCTGTACTCTTCGCCCGTCTGGTGCGACGCAAACTCGATGCATTTGGATCCCGTGTGAACGGCGATGGCCCCGCTTGCGTCCACGAACGCGACCTGACGGACGGCCTCGCCGGGATCCACGGAAAGGAGAGCGTCCAGTGCCTCCTTTGCACCGAGTCCCGATTTCATCAGCTCGAGCCCGCGCGGGCCGTACGCCGGTTCGGCGAAAGATTGGGTGGCGACGGCGCCGATGCCCGCCTCCGCCCACGTGACCACCGCGCCCACGCTGAACCAGTGTGATTGAACGGCCACGCCCATCTCGCCCGTATCCGTATCCCGGGCTACGATGGAGTAGGTATGGACCGGGCGATCCTGATCCGCTTTTGAAACGCCGGTCAGGACGAGAGCAAGAGACAGCGTGAGAGAACCCATCAGAACCGGTTTCATCAGTGCATCCTCCTTCTGGGGACATCTCCGGATGGGTGCGAGGGCGAGTCTAAAGGCGGGAACCGGGACGACACAAGATGAAAACAAAACCGGCGCCCGGCAACGTCGCGTTTCTTGCGTACGGGCCCTACGCTGCGGGGAGCACTCGGCGTCACTCCTCCACGGCACGAATGGGGGATTCGAATCGGCAAGGAGGGTGGCAACTCACGGCTTTAAAAGACCCCCTTGCCGTGTCGTCATTCCGGCGAGCGCTCCCCGCAGCCGGCCCGAGGATCGTGTGTTTCGCCTCTCCGCCTTCGGCCTTCAGCAGCTTGGGGCCGTCGGCTTGTCGTAACTTGCGAGGACGCCCATTCATCTGTATTCTGTACTCATTATGTTGAGCGCCGAGCAGAAAGCCCTCCTCTCGTGGTACCGGAAGAACGCGCGGGATCTTCCGTGGAGGCGAACGTCGGATCCTTATGCCGTCTGGGCCTCAGAGGTGATGCTTCAGCAAACCCGCGTCGAGACGGCGATCGATTACTACGAGCGGTTCCTTGCGCGATTCCCCACGATCGAGTCCCTGGCCCGGGCGAGGCTTCAGCGTGTCCTCAAGATGTGGGAGGGCCTGGGCTACTATGCCCGCGCGCGAAACCTTCACCGTGCGGCGCGGGAATCTCTCAACGTCTACGGAGGTTTCGCCCCCACGCACGAAGCCTTCCTCGGTCTGCCGGGCGTGGGGCCCTACACGGCTGCGGCCGTCTGGGCCATCGTTTTCGGAGAGCGGCGCCTCCCGCTTGACGGGAACATTCGACGAGTGTTGTCGCGCGTAGCCGACCTGGACACTCTTAAGGAGGAACCGTACCGGAATGTCGGGCGGGGATTCCTCAAAGGTCTACGGAGGGCTCAGGTCGGCCGAATGGTCCAGGCGCTGATGGAATTGGGGGCCCTGGTCTGCACGCCCCGGACTCCGGATTGCGCGGTTTGTCCGCTTCGGCGGTTCTGCAGAGCATTGCGCTCGGGGACCGTGGACGCGCGCCCGCCCAGGAAGCAGAAGGCGCGAACCCCCCACTACGACGTCGTCATCGCATATCTCCGGAATCCCGAGGGCAGGGTTCTCCTTCAACGCCGGGCGGACAAGGGTTTTCTGGGCGGGCTCTGGGAACTGCCCGGAGGGAAGGTTCGTAGGGGGGAGGATCGGGAAACGGCGCTTCGGAGGGAGATCCGGGAAGAGCTCGGAATCCGGCGAATCGCCCGGGTGAACTATGCCGGTACGGTCAACCATGTCTACAGCCATTTCTCCGTGAGTTTGCATCTCTTCGAAGCCCGGACCCGCCAGGATCCCGGTCATCTGGATGGACCGGCAGAGGCTCGATGGATTTCCCCTGGGTGGATCGGCCGCTACCCTGTTCCTCGCGGTACGCAGAAGGCGCTTGGACTCCTGAGGAAACCACGGTGACCCCTTCGCTGTCTTAAGTTTATCAATTTAGCTATTGACATAATCAATATCGCATCATATAATGATAGTGAAACAGGAGGTGGTAATGGATATATCTCGGGCTAGCTGCTGCGGGTGTGGTCGCGACATGCGAATCACTCAGGTGCGTTGCCCCCAGTGTGATGTCTCGATGGAGGGAGAGTTCGAGATCTCCCCCTTCGCCCGGTTGCCGTTGGAAGACCAGCTCTTCGTCGCAGCGTTTGTCCGGCATCACGGGTCCATTAAGAAAATGGAGGGGCTCTTCGGAATCAGTTACCCGACCGTCAAGAACCGGTTGAACGCCATCGTCCGCCGGATCGACGAGAACTTCGAGGCGCCTTCCCCGAACAGCCGCATTCTCGAGCAGCTGTCCTGGGGCCAGATTACTGTGGACGAAGCCCTAGATCGAATGGAGTGAGAGCGATGTTGCCCGCACTGGCGATTATCGGGATCGGATCGGGTCGGAGGTTCCGGGTTCCCCTGCCATTGTTTCTGCTCTGGCCGCTGCTTCTCGTCGGCGCTCTGGTGATGGCGGCCGTCGGCGGGTCGAGAGTCCGGACCGGCCGCCCGGGCTTCTTTGCCCGGTTTAGAACATGTCTTGCGGTTTTCTGCCACCTGTCAGGACTCAACATCGATGTTCGATCGAGAGACGGCACGAGTTTCTATCTTCGACTGATCTAGTTCGACGGAATGGAGGAAATGATGTCCATCGAGCGAAAGCAGATTCTGGATATGCTGGGCGAGGGAAAGATCACGGCTGAGGAGGCCGAGCGTCTTCTGGAGAAACTCCAGGTGGGGGACGCGGAGCCGGTGTCCACTCCCACCGCGGGCCGGGACGCGGTTCGCAGGGGAGAACCGAAGTTCCTCCGGGTCGTGGTCGACAGTCACAATGGAGATGAGGTCAACATTCGAGTCCCCCTGGCGCTGGTCCGTACCGGGATCAAGCTGTCCACGATGCTGCCGTCTCACGCCAACGAGCAGTTGACGGAGAAGGGGATCGATCTGTCTCAGCTCGGAGGCCTCGAGGGACAGGAGCTTGTGGATGCGCTGCGAGATCTGACCGTGGACGTAGACTCGGCCGACGGGGACAAGGTGCGTATATTCTGCGAGTAGAGACGTGGTTGACAAACCTCTCCAGAGACCGCAGCTTTTTCAGCCGCGAGGCAAGATCGTGGATTCCCGCGGCGGCGGGGCAGTGTTCATCATTGAGGTTTTCCAGGTTTTCCACTTAGATGTGAACCGGAGAGATCACACTGCGCCCTCTGGGTTTCTAAGGGGAACCCCGGAGGACCGCTGTTGTTGTTCGGGGGCGGCATCCGCGGCGCGAGACCGTTTGAGACTCAATGAAACGCCATTCCATCGCGAAGCCTAGTTGGAGCGTTGCGGGGTTTCGGGCCTGCCGCCGCGAACCGGGGCCTTGCGCATCGTTCGTCCTTTTCCAACAGCCTCCCCGTCCGCCTTGACACAGTACGCGCACGCACCTAGACTCCACCCAAGACAAGCGGATCGTCCGGTATCTTCAACCACAGGAGTTTGCATGGCGGACGTCACACTTTTCAGATCTCCTGATTCGGCCGAGCTCGACGGCTTTCTGGGCGATGAGATTGCTCGTACCTTCCCGAAAGAAGCGCGTGTGGCTCTGAAACTGCACATGGGGGAAGGCGAGAAACATCATTTCGATTGCCGGCTTACGAGGCGCTGCGTCGCTCTTCTGAACGGCGCAGGGATGAAGCCGTTTCTCTATGACTCGCCCGTGATGTATCCGGGCGAACGCCATACTCCCGAGGACTACCTGAAAAGGGCAGCGCAAAATGGATTCTCAGAGGAAGCGATGGGTTGCCCGGTGGTCGTGTCCGACGAAGCCCGCCCGGTCGAGGGGAAGTTCTTCCCTATCGGCGTGAGCACGCACCTCATTGAATCCGACGGAGTCCTGGTCCTGTCCCATGTCAAGGGCCATCCATGCTCAGGGATCGGCGGAGCGCTTAAGAATCTCGGGATGGGCGGGGTCGATCGAAAGACCAAGGGCCTGCTGCATGGGGGCGCAAAGCCGGTCCTGACGGGAGAATGCGACGGATGCGGTTCCTGCGTGGAGGGTTGTCCGGGCTCGGCTCTCGAGATCGCGAACGACAAGATACGGATCGACCAGGGGTCCTGCTGGGGGTGTGGGCGGTGCATCGATGACTGTCCCCGGGATGCCCTGGAATCTCAGAGAGCGTCTTTCGACGCGCTTCTCATCGACGGCGCTGCCGCCGTGGTCTCTCAACTCCACCACACCCTCTACGTCAACGATGTCCGCAAGATTACCCGCCTCTGCGATTGCTGCCGGGATGCGGGCCCCGAAATCGCTCCCGATGTGGGGGTTCTCGTGGGGACCGATCCTGTCGTGGTCGATCAGGCTTCCGTGGATCTGGCCGTTCGCGCCGCGGGCGAGGACGTCTTTTCCCGGGAGCTCGGCCGGAATGCCTACGTGCACATCCGTGAGGCGGCAGGCCGGGGAATCGGAACGCTCAAGTACGAGATCCGGGAGCGCTGAAACCCGATGGCCTGAGAAGGCAAACCCGTAGCCACAGATTTCACGGATCGCCGCGTTGTGTCCCTATCTACAGGTAACTGTGCAGTCCGGACAACAGGTAGTTGACTCCGAAGAACGTGAACAGAACCGCCCCGAAGCCGATAATGGAGAGGACGGCCATCCACTTGCCCTTGAGGGAGGCAATCATTCGCGCGTGGAGGAGGGAGGCGTAGATAAACCACGTGATGAGAGACCAGGTCTCCTTGTTGTCCCAGCTCCAGTAGGTTCCCCACGCGTAGTTGGCCCACACGGCGCCGGTCACGATCCCGATCGTCAGCATCAGAAAACCCACCGTCGCCACGTTGTAGTTGATGTCCTCGAGCGTTCTCCGGGACATCCCCTCACCCGGTTTGACCCGGTCCCACTTCCGGCTCAGGTAGATGATGCTGGCCACGAAAGAGATGGCAAACGCGGCGTACGCGAGGAAACACGTCACGACGTGGATGGTCAACCAGTAGCTCTGGAGAGCCGGGATATGCGGCACGAGGTCACCCGAGACACCGGGCAGAACCGACACCAGTCCGACCACCATTGCGGCCAGCGGTGAGACGGCCGCACCCAGCGCGGGGATTCCATACTTCCGGTCAAACAGGAGGTAGACGAGAACGATGGACCACGAGAAGAAGACCATTGATTCGTACAAGTTGGCCAGCGGGGCATTCTCCATGATGAACCCGATCCGGCCGAGCCAACCTTCGGGTCGATCGGCCGCGACCAGGCGGCAAGAATCGATCCACCGGAGGATAATGCTGAGGGTATGGAACCCCAATCCGCCGATCAGGATCCCGCGTCCGATCTTTCCCCAGCGCTCCCCCCGGGAGACCACGCGAACGAGATAGACGGCGGTGGCCACCATGTACACCATGACTGAAACCCAAACCAGCGTCGCGCTCACGACCGTGCGCCCTCCTCCCGATCCCGGCGCCGACCCAGAGTCTCGAGGATCTCGTCCAAGGATTCTTCAAAACGCCGGAGCCCACCCCGGGCGCCGGCCGCAATGCTCAGGTCCGTTTCACTCCCTCGGGATTCCACATGGATCCAGATCCTCCGGTGCTGGACCGTGAAGGAGAGGATGAGCCCCAGAATCAGTAGACCACACCCGGTCCACACAACCGGCACGCCCGGATCGCGGGCCACCTGGAGACCCGTGAATTCGCGAAAACCGAAGTCCACCAGATCAAAGGTGTGGGTTTCATCGGCCGGCGGGTGAAATCCGGGAAACTCAGAAAACACCCACTGTTCAGAGAGTGGCTCTCCGTCCCGGTACAAGCGGATCTGAGCAGCCGGATTATGGAGCTGCTCGGAGCGGGATGTCGCCTGGCGATTCTCGCCGATCACGAAATCCGGCTCAAAGCGCAGCAGTTCGATCTCGTCCACAGTGTCCACAAGCGCCTTTTTCTTTCCGATCTCCAGATCCATCAGAATGTTCTCGGGCCGGACCATGAGCCTGATCCACTCCTCGCCCGGCGCCGGACCGATCCGCCCGTACGTGGACTGGTAGAACCAGTATCCCCGGTGTTTCAGAGGACTGTTGACCTCGACCTTCCGCTGGAAGAGATCCTGTCCATCCTCGATCACGGTCAGCCAGCTCGTGTACTCCTTGGGCCGCATGGAACCATCGAAGAAGACCGCCTCGAAATCGTCGCATCGAATCTCAAACGGGAGGGACACCGCGCGGCCCGATCGCTCGTAGACCTGACCTTCCGTCTCGCCCTCCGCAAGATCCACGACCCCCTTGAATCCGGTGAGCGACCCGACCACCATCCCGGCGATGATGACCAGAAACCCGAGATGCGAGATCTCGGGTCCCCATCGTCCCGGGCGGCCGCGGTCGAGGCGAAGGTCGCCGTCGGCGACAGGATTGGCTCGGAATCCGAGACGAGCGAGACCTACGCCCAGCTTCAGCCACATCGCGTCCGCGGGGGTCTTGATCTTCAATGTTCGCCGGAGGGGCAGTCCGGAAGGTACGCCGCCCGAGTCCACGGAGTCCTTCCAGGTGGTCAGCCGATACGTCCTGCGAACACGGGAGAGAGAGCAGATCAAGATGTTGAGAGCGAGGAGCAAGACGAGAAACACGAACCAGCCGGAATGGTAGAGGTCGAAGATCCCCAGGAATTCGAGCGCCCGGTACATGCCCTGCCCGTACGCTTCCACGCCCCGATGGGGGGACATGTTCTGGGGAAACAGAGTTCCGACCACGCTGGATGCAGCCAGGATCAGGATCAGCGCCACCGCCAGCTTGACGGACTTGAAGAAGGAAATAACTCGCATTCTGTAACTCGCTCCGGCAGAAGGGGGATGCACCAATCTAAAGGGAGGGAGGAGTTCTGTCAAGGTGGGCGACAAGGCGACACCACTGCCGGAGGCCGAAAGCCGGAACCCCGGGTATCGGACCGGCCGGGGGGGTACCACGATGTTCTTCTCAGGGAACGAGTGACGGTGATCGAATTACGACCTGCGGCCTGTCTTGGCGGAGAGCCTGGGGGAGGGTGCTTCCGTTGAATGATGTCCCTCTTTGTCCTTCAGCTCGGGGTAGTATGCCTCGGCGCACTCCGGACACAATCCATGACTGAACAGGGCGTCCGAGTGTTCTTGTATATAGACCTCCATCATCTGCCAGGCATCTTCGTCGTCCCGAATTCTATGGCAGTGAGCGCAGATGGGGATGAGCCCCTGCAGCTTCTTGACATGGCCCAGCGCCTCCTCGGCTCTTCGTCGATCGCTGAGATCCATGAACGAAGCCATCAGGCAGATGGGGCTGCCGTCGTCGTTGTTCACGATGTTGGACGTGACCTGGACTTCGAGAAGGGAGCCGCTCTCCCTCTGAATGACGGCTTCGCCCACCCAGCTGCCGGCACCCTCCAGGACGCCGACGATTCCCGGCGTCTTTGGCTTGTGGCAAAAGAACTCTCCGATCGCCCGCCCCAGGACCCGGGCGGCGTCTTCGTATCCCCACATCTTGAGAAATGCATCGTTGACGTAGGTTACACGGCCCTCGAGATCCGCAATGCAAATGGCGTTGATGGAGGAGGCAATCGCGTGATCTTTGATTCGCAGGGCCTCTTCAACCCGCTTTCTCTGGGTGATGTCTTTGTCGATGCCTCTGTAGCCGAGGATTTCTCCTGTGTCGCCTCGAATGGGCACACCGTTTGTCAGAAGGCAAACTTGCTCGCCCTCTTTGGTGAGATTCCAATTCTCCAGGTCAACGATGGGGGTCCCCGCGTCAAAGATCCGATGGACAATGGCACGCACGCGCTCGGCCTCGTCCGGGGTCATGAGATCGAAGGGTGTTCTTCCGAGCAGCTCGTCGGGATCATATCCCAGGGCCCGTTTGACTTGCCCGGAGGCAAACGTGTATCGGCCCTGTGCGTCGACTTCCCAGACCCAATCGGCCATGCTGTGCGAGATGTCCCGAAAGCGCTGTTCGCTCTCGCGAAGAGCGATCTCGGCGGCGTGCGCTTCCGTTATGTCCCGGAATACGAGAACCCCCCCCACGATCGTACCGTCGGGTTCCCTGATGGGGGCGGCGCTGTCGGCCACCCGGTGTTTCGTTCCGTCTCGGGAGATCAGGATCGTGTCGTCGGCCAGGTTGGCCACCCTCCCCGTCCGAAGCACTTCCTCCACCGGGTGGGACGCTCCAGGGTCATTGCCCTCTGCGACGACGTTGAAGATCTCGGTCATGGGACGCAAACGGGCCTCGTCCAGCGTCCACCCCGTGAGCCTCTGCGCCACGGGATTCATGCGAACGATTCGGCTCCGAATGTCGGTGGCGATTACCCCGTCGCCGATGCTGTCCAACGTGATGGCAAGATTCCCCTCACTGGCCCGCAGGGCGGCTTCCGCCTGCCGTCTCTCCCTGATGATGGCCATTTGATAGACTGTGAATCCGGCAAGGGCAACCAGATATCCGAGGACCTTGTAAACATGGGCCATGTCGAATCGGAAGTCGAACGGCATCTCCGATGAAGACATCATTGCCTGGCCGATCGCATGGAGCCCCGTGGAAAGCAGAACCCACCACATGAGGATGTCGCGGTCCAGATGGTACTCCCGAAGAAGTACCCGAAAGGCGCCGAAGAAGAGAATAGTGGATGCCAGGTCGACGGGGCGGGAAACGAGCCCGCCGGTGTACAGAGACTGGTACAACGGAATCTGAAACGCAATTGCGGTTGCCGCCACGGCCGAGGCCAATACGATCGCGGAGGTCCAGATCGTTTCCCTTCTGGGATTCGAGCTTTCTCCGAACCACCGGCCGGCGTAAGGGGCCGCGATCAACAATAGCGCCATCAGCAGTCGGCCCGCCGTGTACGTTCCGGGGAGGGATTGCTGGAAGAACGACGCGGACAATCCCAACCATCCCTCCAGAGCGAAGAAGGACAGAAAGCCGTGAGTCAGATCCGCCGCTCCGTTGACGAAGAAGGCCAGGCCGATGAACAGGTGAGAGCGATTGCCGAGGACGTAGAAGCGAATGATGAACGCCAGCCCGCCAAGGAGACCAATGAGCGATCCCACCGTCTCGATCATCGCGTGCCTGTCGACCGTGCCCCTGTAGGACACGGTGTCCAGCAGTGGGAATGCCGCGCAGGCACAGGCGATGAGAACCAGAAGCAGGAAGAGATAGCGCGTTTCCTGCGCTCGCGTGTGCGAGGAGAAATCCAGGGTTCCGTCGAGGCCGGGTGAAATGGAGGAGGAATCGGCAAATACCGTTCCCCCGGGACCAGCACTCATCCGCCACTCCGAGGACGCGAGGCTTGCTCCGTCTGTTGGTTGAGTTGACCGCTTGTGGCCGTACCCGCCGCTCGTTCTCGCCCGGCGGTCCGGACCGTTCGAGCAGGCGGTTCTTGTTCTGGTGTTCGGCGATTTTTCAGACTTCTTGACCGGATTGTGAACTACGTATCCAGTTGGGATGGGGGGTGCGGCGCCCGAGTATCGATCTCCGTCACCCCGGCTGCTGCGCCGCGGCCTGTCCGGTCGGTGGATGCGTACGTTTCCTTGGAAATCCTTTGCGGATCTCGACATGTCGGGCGACATGCATGTTGGGCTTGTCAGCGACGGCACGGATTGCTAGCCTGTCAGGTTGTGCAAGGAGGAACGTGAGCCGTGTGCTCACCGGTCTTCCACGCGCATGCCGCGCGGGAGGAAACCATGGATGACGGACATAGGGGTGAGAAGGAAGATCGGGCCCGAGCGTCAGCCTATGCGGATGCGGGTGTCGATACGGTGAAGGCGGACCGGGCCCTCGGGAGTCTGATCCATTGGGTAGGGAAAACCGGCTCGATCCGCGACGGCGTCGGGCGGCCGATGGTGAGCATCGGTTACTTCGCCACCGTGATCCGTTTGACGGACACGATGGGTCTCGCCATCTCGACCGACGGCGTGGGAACCAAACTTCTCGTCGCCCAACAGATGAATCGCTATGATGGCGTCGGGATCGATTGCGTGGCCATGAACGTGAACGACGTCCTCTGCATCGGAGCGGAGCCCCTGGCCATGGTCGACTACCTGGCCGTCGAAGAACCCGACGCGGAGATGCTCTCCCGGATCGGGGAGAGTCTATACCGGGGCGCCGAGCAGGCCCGCATCGTGATTCCCGGCGGCGAGCTGGCGCAGGTCCGGGAAATGCTCTGCGGCGCAGCCGAGGGGCGGGCCTTCGATCTTGTCGGCACGTGTGTGGGAACCGTGTCCCTGGATCACATTCTGGTCGGAGGCGATCTGGTGGGCGGGGACGCCGTCATCGGCCTGGCGTCCAGCGGCCTCCACTCCAACGGATTCACGCTGGCCCGCAGAGTGATCGATCGGGCCGGTTGGAGTCTCGATCGTCACGTCGATGAGCTGGACCGCTCGATCGGCGAGGCACTCCTCGAACCGACCACAATTTACGTCCCCCAAGTCGAGGCGCTGGCGGCTGCCGGGATTCGTCCCAAGGCCTTGATCCATGTGACCGGCGATGGCCTCCTGAATCTGGCTCGTGTCGAGAGTCCAGCGAGTTTCGCGCTCGATGCGCTGCCTGAGCCCCCGCCCATCTTCCGTTTGATCCAGGATCTTGGGAAGATACGGAGCTCTGAAATGTACGCCGCCTTCAACATGGGGATCGGGTTCTGTGTGATCTGCTCGGAGGGAGAGAGCGAAGCCTGTGTGGATGCGCTGAGAAGAACCGGAGTGAAAGCGTGGCGCCTGGGTACGGTAGTGGCCGACGGCGGCCGAGAGGTGAAGCTTCCGGGGGTGGGAATCACCGGCCGGGGAAAGCGATTTCGCAGCATCTGAACCGACCGGGGCAATGTCAGGATGGTCTCAAGCCGCAAGGGAAATCAACCGATAAAAGGGGGTGATGAGCAAGAACCGTGAAGGAGAGCGCAGCATGAGCGTCAGAAACGCCAAAAAGGTGGTTAAACAGGTGCGGAAACTCCAAGATATCATGAAGGGCGTCGCCAACCCCTCCGCGGAAGTGTTTACACCGGTCCTCTGTGACCTCGGACAGCTGGTGCGGGAGGCGGCCGCGTTTCTCCAACCGCTCTCTCCCCAAGTCAAGTTGACCGCGCGCGTGGCGCCCGACTTGCCCAAAACCCATGCCGATCCCGACCAGATCCAACAGATGATCGTCAATCTCCATGACAACTCGGTCGAAGCGATGACGGAAAGCGGCACGGAGTCCGGCGGCATCGATATCTCCGTGATGTGGAATCCCGAGGAGTCGGTGATCGTGATCATCTACTCCGATGACGGCCCCGGCATTCCCGATGATGCCGTTCCGAACGTGTTCGAGCCGGGATTCACGACGAAGGAGAACACAGAGGGGGTCGGGCTCACCGAGTGCCGGGTGGTGGCCATCAACCACAGCGGGGACATTGTCTGCAAGCCCGGCCAGAGTAGCGGCGTGCTGTTCAGCATTCGAATTCCGATCGTGGAGAATCCGCCCCAGTAGGCCGCCCGTCGATAACGAAAGACAACGCCCCGGTGGTCCCCCGACCGCCGGGGTTTCTTATTGTGGGACGCCGGGGCGGCCACAGATTGCACAGATTTCACGGATGGGAGGGGCAAGCCCCCTCCGGGCGCCAGGCCGGCAGTAGCCGCCCGCACCGCCGTTCGCCCTGAGCCTGTCGAAGGGTGAGCGGCCGCCGATTCCCCGCCCCCGATTTCCCCCGGTCCTGCTCTCCTAGAATGCAGTTGTCCAGGCACTCCGCACTTAGTACTCTGTACTTCCTACTGTTCCGTGGACTCGGTACTTCTGTGTCCCAGTTGCGAGACACAACAGGGAGGGACGCCGCATGAAACTCGCGAGCACGTCCAGGAAAGTTGAGCGTCTGGGGTGTTGCCTCTTGATCTGCGGCACGTTGGCAATGCTGGGCCTCGGTTGTGCCGGGGGGGGCGATAGCTCCGCTTCGGAAGAGGTACAGGACGATCCGCGAGCAAGTGCCTTCGACTGTCGGATGATTGCCCATACGTATGAGCTTGCGAAGAAGGCCACGGGTAGCGGTAATCCGCCATTCGGGGCCATCCTGGTGCGAGGGGATTCAATCGTGGCGGAGGCAATCAACACGGGCAGGAGCACGGGTGATGTTACAGGGCACGCGGAGATCAGTCTCATCAGCGACGCGAGCCGCCGATTTGGCCGCGAGTACCTCTCGGAGTGCCGGCTCTACACCAGTACGGAACCGTGCGTCATGTGTGCCGGCGCCATCAGATGGGCGGGAATTCCAAGGGTCGTCTATGGGACGCCGCAGAACTTGAGAGGGTGGTTTCAAGAGATCCCATGCCGGGAAATCTTGGAGACGATCGCACCGCGGACCGAGGTCATCGGACCCGTCTTGCAGGAAGAAGGGCGGAAGGTGCGCTCCGGGTTCCGTGGGAAAGGATCGCCGGGTAAGCCGCACACGCAGGACGAAACCCCGAAGTAGGGGAAAGGCACTTCCGGTCTTTCAACCGACGATCCTCGGACTCAGCTCTTGGCCCCGACATGCATACTCAGTGTGTTCCTGGGAAGTCTGACGACGGAGGGACCTAGGAGGCGTTGCCAGATTGATCAGTCTGTGTTTCTCTTGACGGGAGTGAGGGAATCCGCAGGCGAGGACTCTCAGAGGACAGTGAGGCTGTTGAAAAAGCCCCCGCCTCACCCCTCGATATTTCCAATCGAAACATTCTCCAACGTCGTGGCGTCGGACGCGGGTGAGGGCCACGGCTCGTGCAGATTCCCGTGTTTCGGGAAGATCCATCCCCAGGAGATCAGGCTCATGAGGGAAGTCATTTTCATCCTGGCTGCGCTGGTTCTCGTGCTCGTCGTCGGTTGCACCCAGAACAACGGATCCGCATCGGTGGCGGACGAATCCCATGTCTGCTTTGACGAGCGTTTTCGGGAGGTTCGGGGCACAATCTTGCAGGCGGTTGCCGACGGGGATGTGCGGTCGGTATCGGTTGCGGTTGCAGAAGACGGGAAGATCATTTGGGAGGAGGCCTTCGGCTGGGCCGACAAGGAGAATCGGATCCGCGCCACGCCTCACACGATGTACCGGCTCGGTTCGATATCAAAACCCATCACGGCCACGGCTCTCATGGTGCTCGTGGAAGAAGGCCGGGTGGACCTGGATCAGCCCATCATCGAGTATCTGGGAGGGCTATCCCTTCGCTCCCATGTTGGGTCCGAGCGGGATGTGACCGTAAGACACGTTCTGAATCACCGCGCTGGAATGCCGCCCCACAACCTGGCTTTCTTCCAAGACGGCCCCCACGACCGTCAGCCCTTCGAAGAGACCGTGCGCAGGTACGGCATCGTCACGTTCTCGCCCGGAGGATCCTACATATACTGCAATCTCGGCTATGAGTTGATCGCCTACCTCATTGCCCAAGTGTCCGGAATGAGCTTCCCCCAGTACGTGAAGGAGAATGTATTCACGCCCCTCGGAATGCCCGAGGCGGTCGTCTATGACGGAACGAGCCCGGTTCGGCACGCGGCCGTTTGCTACAGCCCAGAATTCACGCCCATTCCTACCTACTCCTATGCTTATCCGGGGGCGGGGGATGTTTTCTGCAGTGCCCATGAGCTGATCCGGTTTGCGATGTTTCATCTGAAGAACCGCCTTGCAGACCAAGAGCCGATTCTCACGGACGAAGCCATCGATCACATGCAGGCGGCCCACCCGCCCTCCAATACTGTATATGGAGTGGGGTGGGTCTTCGATGTCAACGAGTTGGGATACCGGTCGGTCCATCATGGAGGGGAGGGGCCGGGAGCCGACAATTTCATGAGGATGGTCCCTTCCGAAAACATTGCCTTCGTTGTTCTCTGTAACAGCGAGTGGGGGGAGCATCTCAGCCAGATCCAGGAGGCCATGTGCACAGTTCTCATCCCGGAGCTCGCGGAGATCAAGAAGGACGCTCCCGACGGTGGCGGCCAGGAGATGATATTGCCGGAAGATCTTCTGGGAACGTGGGAGGGGAAGATCGTGGCCCACGATAGGAACATCGCAGTACTACTGGAAATGAGTGAACCTGAGGGAGTGAGGATCCGTCTTTCGGAACAGCCGGAGGATGAAGTCGATCTGGCAGTCGCCACCTCCAACTTCCTCCTCGGGAATTTCCCGGGGACCATTCCCACACCCGACGGCGGGCGCTATCCCAGCAGCGTTCGATTGGCCCTTGTGCGCAGCGGGGAACGGCTCAGTGGCCAGGCGACGGCGGTCGGATGGATGGAAGAGCGCCAGGCGGCTTACGAGCTTTCGTCATGGATTGAAGTCGTGAGGAGAGAGCAATGATCGTGTCCCCCTCAGGGGACAGTCACCCCTTTTCGTAAACTATCCTGCATCCGGGAACGGCTGTTCCCGGCCTTTACGGCTCTAGCCCGTATTTCTCACCAGCCTCGTCGCGAGGCGTTGTAGATACCTGTAATGACGAGGAATGCGAGCGAGGAGACCGCAGTCGTACCGAAAGGTACGTCGAGGATCGCCGAACGAGTATGACGAAGCCAGTGCAGGTAGATGCGACGCCGCAGCAGATGGCAGGCGAGAAATGCGGGCTAGAACCGCATGTACGTCGTCAACGCCAGAAGTCCGCCCTTGGCATTGCCGGGGGAGAAGCTCCGGGTGAGGGCCGCCGCGTCGAATCGTAACGCGCCAAGATGCAGGCCAAAGCCTCCTGCAAGGCACGTCCCCATCCCGCCGCCGAAGGAAACGCTTGTCCGAAGCGGAATCCACGCGGGCCACCGGACCTCCGTACCGAGGGTGAGTTTCGGACTCGTCGAGACGCCGGCGAAACTCCGGAATCCCTGGTCGTAGGCCGTCGTGAAGAGACATCGTCGTGTCTCCCGCGTGAACTCGACATGAAGCATGGTGGGCAGGGGGACGTCGAACCCGTCCACGGGAGTGTCCGATTCTTCATCAACAATCAGGTCCTCTTCATCCGCGTTCGCCACGGTGAGAGAGTCCACGGAGTAGCTGTACGATTTCTCCGTTCCCCGGTCCCACGAGATGGTGCTGCCGATGTCCCGAAGGACCACGGCGGTTTTCCACTTGCGAGAGAGATCGCCGGCGATTCCAAGGTCGAAGCCGAATCCGTGTCCGACGGTGGGTGTGTACTCCCAGTCGGACTCGCCGTCTTTCTCCACCTTCTCCGTCTCGCCGGAAAACTGAACCTTGACGCCGGCTCGGCCGCTGGCTTTCGACGGGTAGGTCACGAGGTGCCCCTGTGATTCCAGCACTTCGAAATATGCGGCGCCGGTGAGGATCTTGAAGGACACGCCCCAGCGTCCGTTTGCAAAGGGTAGCCAGGAAGTCCTCCGCCCGTAGGACAACGCCGTTTCGAGAAAGGCGATGCTCTCCCCCGACGTTCCGTCGAAGGAGTACGTATGGTGCAGCTCATTCCCCGTGAAGAGAAGGTCGAAGTAGTCCTTCGCCAACGTCAGGGAGCCGAACACGCGCGGGGTGGCCGCGATCCCGACCGGGCCCATTGTGAATCCCAGGATGTTGCCGGCGGCCTCCGCTCGAATCTGGAAGTGGTCCTCGGGAATGCTCGACAGGATCTCGCTCTTCTCCCTCAGGGTCAGCTCCGTACCCGGTCTCGTGAACCGGTTGTACTGGTCGAGGCTGAAACTGTTGTTGGACGCGCCGAGGGCGGCGCTGAGAAACATCAGGGAGAAGGCGGGGCGGTCGCGGGCGGCCAGATTCGCCGGGTTGCTCCAGATGGCGTTGACGCCCGTCACGGTAGCGGCCCCAGCGCCTCCCAACGACAGATCCCGGGCGGTTACGGGAGCGGCCGGGATCGCCTCAGTCGGTCCACCGAGCACGGCGGCACAGATGCACAGCGCTGGCAGGGCGCGGCGGTGCCGGTATCCGGTCACGGCGTTGGCAACGTCTCTCATCGTTTTCTCCCCCGATTTCACTTGTCCTCCGGCATTTCTACGGCGGCCGTGAAGCGGATTCGGGCCTGAGTCTGGATGTAGTCGGAGCTGCATACCTTGACCGACCGCCCCTCGGTCGACAACAGGCGGAGGGTGGTCCCCATATACACGATCTTGATCTGACCTCCGGGATTCCTGAACAGATCCAGATCCTCGTAGGTCAGAGCCAGCGAGTTTTGCGACCGGACGGCCTCGACCACGACGCCGGTTTCGTCACAGATGCCGGGATTGAGCTCGACGGGGTCGAGAGCGAAATCCGGGTCGCTGAACACCCGAGTGGAATCCATCGCGAAATTGGCGGTCGCGACCACTCCCACTGCCGTATGATTGACGAAAGTCACCCAGATCTCGGCCGCTCTCATGCGGGCGGAAAGCTCCCCGTCGACGGCGTTGTCGCCGCCGTCAGCGTCCCCGTTCTCGGGCAGAATCTCGATTTCCGTCAGATCCGATTCGATCTCCTGCTCTTCGAAGGACAGATGCAGGGGCACCTCAAACTCGAAGGTTCCCTCGACGTAGTCGGTCTGGGAAACCGTGCCCGGGGTATGCCCGTCGCCGGCGCGGGCCTCGCCACTGACGCTCACGGTGCTGGGGAGGTTGTTCAGGAAATTCACGATCGTGCTGTTGTTCTGATCGAGGATGACCATTGTCGTATCCGATTCGGACTTGGCCGCCTGTCCGATGTCGACCTCGATGGGCAGGATCACGACCGTGCCCTTGTCGGATCGGCCGATCGCCTCCATGGACAGATGGAGCGGAATCGAGATGCTGGACATCAACTTGAGCGTAAGGCGGGCCTGCTCGAGCGAAATGCCGTCGAGGTCGCCGGGGACGTCCACCTCCTGAGTGGTGGGCGACAACTCGAAAGCCGTGCTGTCCAGAATTCCCGAGACCCGGGCGAAGGACAGCGTGTCGAACAAGGCGTCGACGGTCAGGCCGTCACCGGCTTCGAGAGTCACGATCTCTCCGGTCTCCTCCGTCGTCACAGTCGCACGAATATGGAGGACCTGACTTTCTCCCGGAGGGGGTAGAGCGGCGACCAGAGTATACCCGCCGAGGTCCACCACGGAGGTTCGCTGCCCTTCGGCCGGAAGGTTCACGGAGGCCCGAAGCGGGACACCGGTCGGGTCGCGAAGTTCTCCAATTTCCAGGGAGCCCATCAGCGGAACGGGCAGGTCGTTGTCTATCTCAAGGTGGAGGCCGCCGCGCGCGATCTCGGCTTCGGTCAGAATCATCCCTTCGGGGATACCGGCCGTCTCCTCATGTTCGATTTCAGTGGAAGGCAATTCCGCCGAAGCTCCGATGGCCCTCAGGTTGTCGAGGGTCACCCCGAGGGTCACCCCGTCGCCGTCGTCGATCATCACCGCCCCGCCGTGCGATCCCTCGGAATCTCCGCTGGCCCGAATGCGGAGGTCGTGGGTGAGAGTCTTACCCGAGAGGTCGGTGGTGGAGGAATCGGTCTGTCCCGCCGGAATGCTCGGGAAATCGACGGAAGCAATGAGGGCGGACGAAATCCCGTCGATCAGGTCCAGACGGATATTTTCGATGGCGACGGGAAGATCATTGGAGATCACCGTCTTGAGCCCCCCCTCTTCGAGGGTCATCGAGGAGAACCCTCCCGGTTCCGGAACCGTCGCCTCGATCTCCTGGAACTCGAAACCCGGTACCGGGACGGCCTGCCCATCGAGTGCCTGAGAGGGCGGCCAGAGGTCGCCGAACAACAACTCCGTTTCCTGCGGGGCGGGAGCGTCCAGCTCAAACGCGCCGATGGTCGGATGGAAGGAAGCCTGGATGGGATCGACGGTGAGCCGATCCCCGATTTCGGTACGCTCCACCGCGCCCTCGAAGCAAAACGCGACCACGCCCGAAGGATCCTCGACGAGATCGTCCGACTCATCCACCCATTCGGAGAGGAATGTCGTCTCCATGCCGAGGGGGACGTTGAATTCGGCTTCCCACGTCGGCAGCTCCGGATTGGTATTGACGCTGCACCCGCCGGCGAGACAGATCAAGGAGAGCCCGGCACGGGCGGATCCACGCAGAATCCTTCCCGTCCAAGGCGATCTTCTTCTTCCGCCCGGGGTTCGTTCTTTCGAAGGCGGTCCCAGGATTCCGGGTGGTTGTTTCATGGAAGGAATCTCCCCATTCCTGCGGCCGCGTCAACCGTGGGCCGAGGATTTCAAAATCGTGTCGCGACGAGTGAATGGTTATGGGGGACTGTTGAAGACGTCATCTTGACGACTCGTGTCCAGAGCGACGGGTGTCTCGACAGCCCCATGGATGTCCATTTCCTATCGGCGTGGAGAGGGATCCTGTTTAGCTGGTCCGGCGGGCCCGGTATGAAGGTATCCTATGATTTTCCAACGCAATCCAGAATCCGCCGGATTTCGGAAGGCTCGGTTCCGTGAAGACGGAATCGGCAAGAGGAGGCAAACGGAGTCCGCAGCCGCCCCGACGTGTGGGGTGTCAACTCTCAACTTTCGACTTTCGACTCTCTGCAGTTCAGGCCCTCCCCGTCGCCGGCCCGGAGAAGTTCAGAAAGTCGAGAGTCGAAAGTGGAAGCACCTGACGGGTAAGTGACATGGGCGAGGAACAGGGAAGAGGGCCAGCGCTTCGGCTCTCGGTTCCCGCCTCTCAGCTTTCCGTCTTCTGGGCGTTCCCGTGCAGAAAAGAGCCGGGGACCCGCGATTGAAACGAGTCCCCGGCACTTGGGCTATCAAGACACTAGGATCTGCGTTCCTTGAGCTCCTTCAACTCCCGACGCAGGGACCGAATCTCCTTCCTGATCTGATCCAACTCCTCTTCCAGGTTCTCGCCCTCGAGGTCCTGAAGCATGAACATATGCTCTTCGATGTCCGGAATGTGCGGTAGCGATTTGAGGTTTGGCATCTCACGGAGATTATTCGAGAACCAGCTCTTGGGATTCTCGTCCAGCGTCACCTTGAACGTCTTCGTGTCACCTTTGCGAACCACTCGGACGGCGACTTCGTCGCCGGCCTCGAAGTCTCCGACGGCCTCACGGATGTCCTCCGCGCTCTCGACCTTCTCGTCGGCGACTTCCACGATCACGTCTCCGCCCTTGAGGCCGGCCTCCTCTGCGGGACTGTCCTCCACGACTCGGACGACCAGAACACCTTCATCCTCTTTGACATCGAAATAGGAGGCCAGATCCTCGTCCATGGGCTGGACCACAACCCCGATGCGGGGACGGCCGGAGACGTTGAATGCGGTGACCCACGGCTCGCCTTTTCCGGCCGAGAGTATCTTGTGCACATCGACGTCGCGCTGCTCGAGTTTCACGGTTTCCGATTTCTTCTTTCCGTCCCTCAGGAAGTGAATTCGGACTTTGTCGCCGGGATCCAGTTTGCGGACGTAGTCAACCAGGCTTCCGGAATCGTCGATGTTGAGGTCGTCAATCTTGAAGATGATGTCGCCCGGCTTGATACCGGCCTTCTCTGCGGGACTGTCCTCGACCACGTCGCTCACGAGGATCCCCTCCCGGTCCTTCACATCCAGAGCCTCCCGAAGACCGGGCGTGAGTTCTTGGAGTCGAATCCCCAACCAACCGCCGGAGGTGTCCTCGAGCCACCCCTCGAGGTCCCCGCCGATACCATGAAGTCTGTTCCCGTCGCAGCGTATTGCCACACGGCGTGCCTTGTCGCAGCAAGTCCGGGCCGAGGCGTCGGGGACCGCCGCCGCGAGCACCAGCGAGACAAGACCGATCGCCAGCAGACTTCCCGTCCAGATCTTCATTGGTCTCTCTCCTCACAGGGGATGTGAAGGGTTGAACACGAGGGGGTCCGTAGGCTCTTACGGACACGTATTACCCCAACCGTGTGAGGGAAGTTCCCGAAGGCGGTTCGGAGAGTCGTGGGTTTCCGGCGCGCTCAGTGTTGAGGAAAGGAGTCCGGCCGCCGCGTCGAGCGGATGTTGCGGGCGTTGACGAGCCGGGGACGCTCCCGTATGATGCGGGATGCGTGGGGCCGCCGAAAAACGCCCCCCTGGACGCGGTCCGTCAAGACGGTCCGTCGGGACGGACCCCTGGACCGCGAAGATGGCTTCTTCAACGGCCCCAGCGTCTCCAGTAGTAAGGAGCGGAAAGTCCATGATCCGGCTCTCGGTGGATGAGAAGGGAATCCGGCACGCCGCCGCCCTTCTCCGGGACGGTAAGGTGATCCTCTGGCCTTCGGGCGGTGTCTACGGGTTGGCGACCTCGGCGCTCTCCCGAGAAGGGGTCGCTCGCATCTACGCCGCCAAGCAGAGATCCCGGGAGAAACCCCTGCAGGTCCTGGCTTCACCGGCGTCGGCCGAGAGTCTAGGCGTGCTTCGGCCCGAGCTGCAGGTGGTCATCCGCAAAACGTGGCCCGGATACATCGGTTTCGTCGTACCCAGGAAGTCTCCGAATCTGAGACTTGTGGCCGGTCCGGGAGACACTGTCCTGCTGGTGTGCCCCAACCGGGTGGCGAGTGCCCTGGCCGACGCAGCCGAAATCCCGGTCGTGGCCACTTCGGCCAATTTGTCAGGCAGACGAGAGATCCTTACACCTGACGAAGCCGAGGTGCAGTTCGTCGAAATCGTTGATGCCCTCATTGACGGTGGAATGCAAACTGGACAGCTGAATACCGTCTTGGATCTTTCGCGTCGACCTTACCGTATTTTGAGGGAAGGTGCGGTCTTGGGCGACTCAATTTTGGCAATGCTTGCAGATGCAGAAGAGAAGTGACCGAAGTTAATTTCTGTTGACACGAAAAGCGGCTAACTGATATTGTGGCCCCAAGTTGATCACAATGGGGAGTCCCCGCCTCCGTCTAGACGTGCTGACTCTGGAGCCCAGGGGCAAGGGTAGCCGCATATCGGTTGCTCTCGGCAAAATCCGATCAGCACATGGGGGTGAGGGCTCCCGCTTTGTGGGGGTGCCTTTTCGCGTTCCTCATTGCGGGATTGAATCCTGAGGAGACGAACCGGAGCCGGCCGCTGCCCTTCGCTCGACTTCCCTGAATTCCCTTTCCGCCCCGACCTGGTCTCCCATTGCCTGGTAGGAAATCCCAAGGAGGTAATGTGCGTCCAGGCGATCGGCGTCGATCTCGATAGCGCGCGTCGCGGCGTCCGCCGCCTCGGCATACTTGTCCTGTTCCACCAGAAGATTCGCCATGAGGATGAGAAGATCGTACGTCTCGCCTTCGGTTTTCAGGGCTCTTTCCAGCTCGGCGAGGGCCTCGGCGGTGCGGCCCACGGCCTGATAGGCGATCGCCAGACCCACCCGGACTTCGGAATCGAGAGGATTCAGGTCCAGGGCCCGCTCGAAGAACCGGAGTGCCTCGTCGAACACGTCCATTTCGAAGTAGAGAATTCCCAACATCCGGTAGCCGTCGGGATTCTCCGGGTTCGCCGTGATCCCGCGGTTGACCTCAACGACGGCGTCGTGAAACCGGCCCATCTGGGAGTAGGTCATCCCCAGGTTCAGGCGGCCCAGGAGCGAGCCGGGTTCTCTCTCGACCGCGCGTTCGAGAGTGGCGGCGGCCTCCTCGAGCCGTCCTTCCTCCAAGAACACAATCCCAAGATCGATGAGCACATCTGTGTTCTCTGGATCGAGCTCCACGAGTCGCTGGTAGAATTCGGCCGCCCGTCGAAGCTGCCCGGTTTCATGGTAGAGATCGGCCAGGTACCAGAGAGCCTCGGTGTCTCCGGGGTGGGCTTCCAAAACCCGGACGAACTGGTCAATGGCCATCCGGGGCTCTTGGAGGAGGGCAAGCGCCCGGCCGCGTCCCCTGCCGGCCACGGGATTCGACGGATCCAGTTCGAGGACCCTCTCGTAAAATCGGCGCGCCTCGGCTGCAAGGTTCATCCCGAGGTAGATTTCCCCCAGCATGTTTAGAACGTCAGGCTCATCGCCATGTTCCTCCAACTGCCGGTTCAGATCACGGATGACGTCATTCAGAGGACGGTCGGTGGAAGGGGGATCCGCAGCTCCCTCCACGACGTAAGAGGGAACGGCTGCCGGGAAAGATCCGATCAGGGCGGCCGCCAGGAGAGCGGTCAGTCGTGCCGTGATATGTGGCCGAGCCGGCATCGTCTTCCAGGGTGGGTGTCGAGGCCCTTCCGGTTGGACCCGCGATCCAGGGTCCCGGGCCGGGTACGCAAGAACTCCGAACGACGCGCGCCTGCGCCCATCCGAGGGACGGGATAGAAGCACAAACGATACCATGGATGACCCCGAAGAGTTCCGGGAACCTCGCTCGGCGTCCAATGGTTTCACGGTGTAGGCTGACCTGGACGATACACGAATCCAACTCCCGAATTCGTGCGCCATCCAGGCTAGCACACGACGAATTCCCGGGCCAGAGGATTCTGGCGATACCGGCCGCGGCAGCTGCCGGGTTGACCACGCGTGAACGGCGTGCTAGGGTCCTCGGGAAAAGGGAGACCCACTCACGTGGAAACCCGGGAGAGACCGCCTGTCGGGAAAGCCGTCCATACCCTCCGCCGGGGGAGCGTCCCCCTGGGGTTGTGACCGTGAAAACCAGTGCGACCGTGATGGGCCGGGCTCGCAAAGGACGCCCGGCGTTTCTCTTGGGGAGCCTGCCGTGACGAGACCCTCGGCACCGATTGCCGTGCTCAGGTCTCGGGGACTGCGACCCTCGAAGAAGCGGGGTCAGCATTTCCTGACGGACCGGAACATCGCGGGTAAGATCCAGCGGGCCGTTGGCGCCGCCGAGGACGATATCATCGTCGAGATCGGTGCCGGTCTGGGTGCGCTCAGCCGGGGACTGGCCGAGCGAGCCCGCAGGGTGTATGCCGTCGAAGTGGACCGCGGTGTGGCGGCTATTCTTGCCGAAGATCTGAGGTCGCTGGACAACGTCGTGGTTGCGGTAGAGGATATTCTGGGTTTCGACCTTGCCGGGGTGACGCGCCGCGAAGGGGTGGACAGGGTCAAGATCGTCGGCAACCTCCCGTACTGCATCACGGCGCCGATCCTGCTCTGGATCGTTCGCCGGGCGAGGGCCGTGTCGGATGCTTTCTTGATGATGCAGATGGAGGTGGCCGAGCGGATTGCCGCGCCTCCCGGGGGGACCGACTATGGACCCCTGACCATCGCCGTCCAATTCTGGAGCGAACCGGTCATCCTCTTCCGGGTCTCTTCGGGTTGTTTCAGCCCCGCGCCAGGCGTCGAATCAGCGTTCGTCCGACTCCGGATGACCGGAGAACCGAGAATCACCGTCGAAGATGAAGCGTTCTATTTCGACCTCGTTCGCAAAGTTTTCTCTCAGCGGCGAAAGATGCTCAAGAATTCGCTCCTTCAACTCGAAGGTGTGAACGAACACCTGTTGAAGACCGTCGAGGCAAGAACGGGCGTGAGCCTGCGCGCTCGCCCGCAGGAATTGAGCCTGGACATGTTCGCACAACTTGCCCGCGAGCTGGGAGCACGTAGATGAACCGGCGGGGATGGATCGTATTCTGGGTCGTGTTTGCCCTCTACGCCTTCACGGCGTCGGCAGCGTTGGCCCAGGCGCAGGATGACCCGCCCGCCGAAAACGAAGAAGAGGCGTCGGGGGACGAGGCGGCGGTGCAGGAAGGCGACACGGAGGCGGAGGGAGACGAAAGCCCGTTCGAGAGGGAGGACGAAGGCGGTATCGGGATTCACCCGTCCTACACACTCACCTACGATCGGAATCGGGATCAGGCAACCTGGAATCATGCTTTCAGGTTCGACTACGGGTACACGCCGCGAATCTCTGTCGGGACGTCTTCATCCATGCGGAAGAAGAGCAGTCTCACGGCGGATCGAGTTTCCAGGGTCCGAAACAATTCGAACGGAATCGACTTCCGCGTGGCCGAGGGCCTCACCATGGGGTTGGACATCAGCCGCAACTGGAGCGAGGACAAGACGGCGGGAGGCGCCGAGAGCAAGGAGAGGCTCCAGGAAGGGCTTGAGATTCGGGCCAGCTACAACACGGTGTTCCTCGACGTGCTGGACACGAAGATCACGGCCGGCGCGGGGAAGGAGGACCGAGAGTACTCCGACGTCGTGAGCAAGGGAAACACCGAGCGCATCTCGGCCTCCTTCGACTTCCAACCCATCGAGGATCTCGCGACCACCTTCTCCTACGCCGGGAACCTTCGAATCTCCGACTCGGAGCAGGGGGGGTTCCGAAGCCGGGATCGAAATATCGACGAGAACGTGGACGCCACGGCGAACTACAACTTCGGAGAGAACCAGCGGATCAACTTCACGGTTTCGGGGCACCGGACCGAAGCGCAGTACCCGAGCGGCGGCGCCCAGGAGACCCGTACGACGAACGACCGACGCGTTGGGATCAATACGGATCTGGAGTTCCTGGATGGAGTCAAACTGGGGATCAAGTTCAGCGCGAACGACGCCAAGACCACCTACGCGCTGGATCCGGACCGGGACAACCGGAAGGCGGGCCACGGTCTTCAGATTGTGATCCCGAAGCGCGATCTCCTCCTCGGATTCACCGGGAACGCTACCATCCAGGACGACCAGAAGCGAAACGAGTTCGAGAATTCCCAGACCGGAACCACCACCAAGCACGCCGTGCTCGGGGGGTTGGATCGGAACCTGGGTCCGAAGAGCAACATGAGCCTCAAGGGCAGAATGGAACTCATCCGCTACGAGTTCGACGACAAGGTCAACAACACACGGGATCGGGATCTGTTGAACCAGGCCGTCCAGATGAATCTGAGCTACAAGCCCAAAGTCGTGACGGCGAATCTGGGCGCCGAATACAAGCGGGCCGAGCAGATCAGCATCATACCTTCTGCCGCCGCCGACAATAACACCCGTCACACGTATTCGGTGCGGCCGAAGTTTTCTGTGAAATTGTGGCGCACCGTCAAGGTCACTCAAAACTACAACCTGAGTGCGGATTACACCCTGTACCACACCGACGAGGAGCGGAATCTCCTGGTCCGCACGGCCTCTCTGATCACCGGTGTCCATTACGCTCTTATGCCCGGGATCAAGCTGGATGTGAAACACGACTACAACCTCCAGGATCAGGGCGGCTACCGGAAGGACAGCGAGGGCGTCAACCGATACGCCAAGGCGAGGGAGACGGAGCGGCAGCGTTTCATCCTGACGACCGGTTACGAGCTGGGCTCCGTCTCGGTGAACGTGATCCAATCCTACGAGTATAAGAAGCAGTGGACATTCGAGGCCCACGAGCGGATATTGAAATACGATTCCTCGTCCATCGATATCTCCGGAGACATTAGAGCCTCCTTCAACATCGGGAAGAAGGCGTCGGGAAGCGTCACGTTGAAACAAACGCACCGCTCGGGGAAAAGACTGAGCGAGAACGAGAAGAAGTTCTGGAACATCCACGCGGATCTGACCTATCGTCTCTAGACAGGAGAACTCGTGGATACTGAAGGCCGGCATCACGATCGGGTAGCCCGCCGCCGGGAGAAATTCTCGATGAAGGCGGGGATCGCTCTGTGGATCCTGGCACTGGGGTTGGCGGCCGGCTGTGGGTGGTTCGAGACGCGGGACCCCCTCCCGGGAGAGCCGGTCGCGCCGGTTCCCTGGGAGTCTCCCATCGAGCCCGAAACCGTTCTGGCGAACATGGACAGTGCGATGGCCTACCTGGGGCGCGGGGTCACCAACTACGTCAAGTGCTTCGGCGACACCTTCCACTTCTACCCGTATGCGAACGACGCCGACGTGTTGGCGCAGCAGGGCAAGCCCGGCGCCTACGACGACTGGACGCTGAGCGTCGAGGCGGAAGTGGTCGATCTGATTCTGAACTCGGCCCTGAGTGTGGACGTTCAGTTCGAGGGCCACGACGTGATTGCGGACAATACGGAGTACAAGATCTGGGAGGAGCAGTATACCCTCGACGTCCAGTTCCGGAACGGCGGGCAAGGGACCTATGAGGGTGTCGCCCGCCTCGAAATCCGGATCGATCCCTCGCAGGCCGACCAGTGGTTCATCACCCGATGGCAGGATTTCCTGAGGCCCGGGCAGCCCGACAGTGTGCAGACCTGGGGCTGGCTTCGGGGCCAGGAGCGCCAGATCTAGCCGGCACGGTAGAAAAAACATAACCATAATGTTCTCCGAAAGTTATGGCTCGGGATTGCCGATGGACGGAATAGGAAGGAATGCGAAGGTGAAACCGGCCCTCGGTTTGGGCTTGAATTCGGAAGGCTGAACGGGTATAATAGCATTGGAGTGATAGCGGTAAGGAGGATGGTGTCCTATGCTCTTCAGATGTTCCCGGTGGATCTGGGTCCTGGCACCCACCCTCGCCCTGGCGGTGGGTGTGTGCGGTTGCTGGAATCCTTTCAATCCCGACCAGGAGGAAGAAGGGGACCCCGATCCGGTCGAGATCGTCGATCGAACGTCGAAGGTGAACCTGGTGAAATTTTTCGCCAAGGCCCACGAGGATCAGAGCACGGATGATTACACGGAGAGTCTCCACGAGGACTACCAGTTCTGGTTCTCGGAGGATGACCGAAACGACCCCCTATGGGACTGGACCGATTGGATTGGGAAAGAGCTGGACGTGAGTATCACGAACCGGATGTTCCAGGACGACGAGGTCACGGATATCCACGTTGACTTGACGAACCAGACCCAGCACTCCCAGAACGCCGAGGACAACTTCTTTGAGATGATTGTGGGCGACCCGCCTTTCACGGTCTACCGGGGCGACTTCCTCGTCGACATGCACGTCATCGAAGACAACGGCGAAGAACGCATCGATCACTGGGTCGACGGCAAGGCGTTCATGTACCTCATCTCCGACCCGATTTACGAAGGACAGTGGCAGATCTGGAAGATCGAGGACAAGGGGAACGAGCACAAGAAGGCGGGACAAGGAACGAGCTGGGGAAGTCTGAAGCGCGAGATGAGATAGACCGATTCCATCCAAGACACGCCGAAGCGGGACGCACCACGCGTCCCGCTTTTCGCGACACGCTGGACGATTTCCGATTCACAATTTTTCGTTCTATGGCCGTCCCGGGCTGTGGGCGCCACTTGACACTCGATAGAACCCGACCTATACTCCGGCGCGTCAAGAGCATCCGTACCCCTTGGGGCCGAAGTCCTCTTCGCGGTCGAAGAGTCCGTACAGGAGCGATGGGGTTTTTCAACGGCCCCCCTTGCGGAGAAATCTCGTGGCCCGCACATCCGCCCGGAAACGGAAACCGAAACCCAAGAAAAAAAGTGGACGCGTGAACATCCCGGCGTGGGCCGTGGGCGCGGTGCTGGCGCTTGGTGCTCTGGGCGTCGGTTGGTGGTTGGGTCTGAGGCCGGAACTCCTCACGGCGCCTCCCCCGGAGGAGCCTGTTCCCCGGACGCCGGCTCTCACCAGCACCGTGCTTCAGGAGAGCCTGGAGGTTTCGCTCGGCCGTCTCGGTGTCGACACGGATCGCATCCGGAAAGGAACCGTGGACGGACAGTCCGGCCGGTGGCAGTGGGCGGCCGGTCTTCCCGCGGGATCGAGCCTCGTTCGCGCCAACCTGGCCGTTGCGGACGCGGTCGAGAGATGCGGGGGAAAGGTCTGGGAGGCCCAGGAATACACCAGCATGAGGACGGGGGGTACGAGTCTTCGAATCGCGCTGGGCGGGGCGGCCAGCGTATTCGGATGGCTGCTGCTGGAAGGCTCGGTGGATGCGGCGACGCCCACGCGGGCGGAACCTCGGCTTGCCATTGTGATCGACGATTTCGGCTACTCGCTCGATTCCGTGGCTCAGGCGTTCATTGATTTTCCCTACGAGATCACCCTGGCCATTCTCCCCGGAGTACCGTATTCGGAGGCGATTGCGGGAAGGTGTGTGGCCGCGGGCCGGCGTACGATTCTTCATCTTCCGATGGAGCCCCACGGATATCCGCGCGAGGATCCGGGACCCGGAGCCGTCCTCATTGATATGGAGAGGGAGGATATCCTGCACACGTTTGACGAGAGTCTATCTTGGGTTCCGGGCGCCGAGGGGGTCAGCAACCACATGGGTTCCGCGGCAACCGAAGATCCCGTCATCATGCGGGTCCTGCTTCGGGAAATCTCGAGACGGGGACTCTTCTTCCTCGACAGCCTCACCAGTCCACAATCCGTCGGGGCCCGGGTGGCGGCGGAGTGCGGAGTTCCCTGCGTGACCAACGATCTTTTCATTGACAATGAACCGGAGGATCGGGAATCCATAGAAGCGATGATCCGGCGGCTGGGTCGAAGAGCCGAAGCTCGGGGTTGGGCCGTGGGAATCGGTCATCCCCACCGGACCACGCTGGAGGCTTTGCGCCATATACTCCCGGAGCTGGAAGCCGGGGGAATGCAGATTGTGGCGGTTTCGGATCTGGCCAGGATCGAGATCGCAAGTCTCCATGGTGCAGGCTCGGGCAATTCGCGTGGCCACTCCGCCCGCGAATGAAGAGAGCGTAGAATCGAGGGTTGACCGCTTGTGAGGCGATACGTGCGGCCTTGTGGGTACACGGTTCCATCGCGTGACCCCGTCTACGGATGAGCGGGACCGGGAGGGTGCGAGAATGCCGAGGCTATGTGTGAACGTGGATCATGTCGCGACGGTACGTCAGGCGAGACGTGCCGCTGAACCGGATCCGGTCCGAGCGGCGATCCTGGCCGAGATGGCCGGGGTGGACGGGATCGTGATTCATGTCCGGGAGGACCGTCGTCACGCGCAGGATCGAGATCTGAAAATCCTGCGCCAGATTGTGGAAACGCAGCTGAATCTGGAAATGGCGGCGACGGATGAGATGGTCGACCTTGCCCAGCGGGTCCGGCCGGACCTTGTGACCCTGGTGCCGGAGAAACGGGAGGAGGTCACGACCGAAGGGGGGCTGGACATCGAGGGCCAGCGGGAGCGCCTGGCCGAGGTGATCGACGTTCTGCGACGGGCCGGGATCATTGTCAGTCTCTTCATCGCTCCCGAGACCTCTCTCGTCAAGACGGCGTCGAAGCTGAACGCTCACATGGCGGAGCTGCACACGGGGCTCTACGCCAACGCCACCAACGTCAAGGAACAGCGCCAGGAGCTCGACAAGGTGGCCAGCGCGGCCTCCCTGGGCCGAAAAGTGGGTCTGGGGATCGCGGCCGGGCACGGCTTGACCTATCGCAACGTCGGCTGGATCGCTCGCATTCCCGAGGTCCGGGAACTGAACATCGGGCATTCCATCATCGCCCGTGCGGTGCTGGTCGGGATACACCAGGCCGTTTCGGAAATGAAACACGCCGTCCAAGTTCCTCAAGGATTTTGATTGACAGTCGGTTCCGCGGCGCTATAATGATCCATTCAGTGCCCCCGATGCTCGCCCCGTCCTCGGGACGGAGTCGACCATTGGGGGTTCCGCTGATCGAGTATCTGTAGGTACCCACAGGAGTCAAGGGAATGAGAAAGGTTGCACGTTGGAAAATCGTTCTGCTGGTGGTCATTTTGGCCCTGGCCGGTTGGTCGCTGTACCCCTCTGTTCGGCTGGTTGCGATGTCGGAAGAGGGCCGGGCCGCCATGGATCCCGAGGAACGGGCGAAGCTGGAGGACCAGGCCATTCACTTGGGCTTGGACCTCAAGGGCGGGATGCATCTGGTCCTTGAGGTGGACAAGTCGGAGCTCGGGGATGATGAGGCTCGCGATGCGGTCGACCGGGCGATGGAAATTATCACAAACCGGATCGATCAGTTCGGGGTACGGGAGCCCACGATTCAACGGGGCGGCGCCGATCGAATTATCATCGAGCTGCCCGGTCTGATGGACGAAGAACGAGCCAAGAATCTGATCGGCCAGACGGCGCTTCTGGAGTTCCAGTTGGTGCAATCCATCGACCTCTTTCGCGACATTCTATTCAAGGTCGACAAAGTGGCCAAAGGGTTGGATCTGGAGGACCTGACGCGGGGAGTCCCGACCGAGGGGGACACGACCGCTTCGGACACCACCGTGGTGACCGAGGCCGATAGCCTTTCCAGTGAAGAACTGGCGCCGCCGGTGGCCAGCGCGAAGGTCCACTTCGTCCCGATGGGCGGGGGCAGTGAACGGGCCCTGGTGATGGAAGGCAACGTGAACGAGCTCCGCGCGATTCTGGCAAGTTCCAAGGTCCAGACCGTGATTCCGGAGGACCTCGAATTCCTGTGGGCGAACGAATTCGAAGAGGGACCCGAGGGCCGTTTCAAGGAAATCTTTCTGGTCGGTGAAGATCCGGAGCTGACCGGGAGTGCCGTTTCCAATGCGTTGCCCACGGCCAATCCTCGGGATCCCAGCCATCTTCACGTGACGCTGGAGCTTACTCGAAAAGGGTCGGCTAAGTTCACGAGAGTCACCGGCGCGAATATCGGTCGGCAGTTGGCCATCGTTCTGGATGGAAAGGTGTTCTCCGCTCCCGTGATCCGGACTCGAATTCCAGGGGATGCATCCATCCAGGGTAACTTCACCGACGAAGAGGCTCGCGATCTGGCCATTGTTCTGAGAGCCGGGAAGCTGCCGGCACCGATGAATTTCCTCGAGGAACGGACGGTGGGTCCCACCCTCGGCCACGATTCCATTCGAAAGGGGATCCGGGCCATCGCCATCGGCGGAATCACCGTCGTGTTGTTCATGGTCTTCTACTACAAGGCCAGCGGGCTCATCGCCGACATGGCGCTCATCCTCAACCTGATTCTCATTCTGGGCGCGATGGCGATGCTCGGGGCCACCCTCACCCTGCCCGGGATCGCGGGCATTGTCCTCACGGTGGGACTCGCAGTGGATGCGAACGTGCTCATTTTCGAGCGAATCCGTGAAGAACTGAAACTCAACAAACCGGTTCGCGCGGCGATTGACCGCGGCTATTCCCGTGCATTTGTGACCATCATCGATGCCAACGTGACCACTCTGATCACGGCCATGGTGCTCCTGTACTTCGGAACGGCGACGGTGAAAGGGTTTGCCGTTACACTGAGTATCGGGATCCTCGCCAGCATGTTCACGGCCATTCTGGTGACCCGGATGGTGTTCGATGCCATCACGAATCGATACGAGCTCAAGTCTTTGAGTATCTAGCGCGAAGAGGAATGAGAGGGAAGAGGCACTCCAGATGGAACTGATCAAGGGCACGAACATCGACTTTGTCGCAGCGAGGAAGATCGGCTTTTGGATCTCCGGGGCACTCATCGCCATGGCAATCATCTCCCTCGTGGCCCACGGGGGGCCGCGGTATGGAATCGATTTCGCCGGCGGCACCCTCCTGCAGGTGCGCTTTGAGAATCCCGTCGGCGTTGAAGACGTCCGGAGCGCATTGAGCGCCGTGGGGTACGGGAGGGCGGAAATCACGTCTTTCGGCGGAGGCGATGAGATCCTGATCCGGGTGGGGGAAGCGGAAGACACCGAGGTCAGCACGCCCGAGATCGTGAAGGAGGCCCTCCGAAGCACTTTCCCCGGCAACCCCATGGAAACCCGCCGCCAGGAAGAGGTGGGACCGAAAGTCGGTCGCGAACTCCGCCAGCAGGGAATCTGGGCGATTCTCTTCTCGATGCTGGGCATTCTGATCTACATGTCCTGGCGGTTCCAGTTCAGTTCGGGCACGGCGGCGATCGCTGCACTCTTCCACGATGTGTTGATCACGCTCGGAATCTTCTCCGTTCTGGGGAGGGAAATCACGCTGCCGGTTCTGGCCGCTTTCTTGACCATCGTCGGTTACTCTCTCAACGACACGATCGTCGTGTTCGACCGGATTCGCGAGAACATGCGGGTGTTTCACCGGGAGACCTTCTCGACGGTGGTTAACAAGAGCATTAACCGAACACTCGGAAGAACCGTGATCACCTCGTTGACCACGCTGCTGGCCGTGATTTTCCTGTTCTTGTTCGGCGGCGAGGTGATCCACGATTTTGCATTCGCGCTCATCATAGGCGTGGTGATCGGTACGTATTCCTCGATTTTCGTCGCGACCCCGATCCTCTACGCGTGGCAGATCCGGTTCTCCGACAAGAAGGGGAAATCGGGTCGCAAAAAGTAAGGCTTGATCGCCCGGAGATCCGATGCGTCTGAGACCTCGAGACCCGGCCGGGGTGTTCACGCTAATCCTGGGGGTGTTTCTCTCCGGCGTCCTATGTCCTGCGGTGGGTCAGGAATTGCCGTCGAGAGAGCCTGCCGAAGGGACACCGGATCCCTTGGAGAGTCCCATTGCGGTGTTCGCGGCGCTGGAACGCTTCTGGTCGGAAGACGCGGCGGACTCTCTGATCGCTCGCGTTTGCACGGACAGGATCCGCCTGCGCTTCCGGAGAATCGGGCCGAGGGACGGCACCTTCGAGCGGACGCAGGCCGAGTACTTGCTCGCGGATCTCTTCTCCTTCACGCGAACGGACTCCTTTTTCTTCGTAGAATATGAGTACGATCCCACGGAGGACGCCCTGCCTCGGGCCGTCGGCCGCTGGTTTTTCAAGGGCGAGGCGGCGGTTGAACGCGAGGCTCGGGTGACCATCCAGCTCACCCCTCACGCCGGTACATGGGCCATCTCCAGCATCGAAGCGAAGAAGTGGTAGTTCCCGAGAGCCCCTCCGGCATCTTGACATTACGGGTCCGCGGCCTTAGACTGTGAGACGAGTAGGGGTCGCCGCGTCCTTCGTGGAAGTGACGCGGCGTGAGTTTTGGGGAAATCTGGGAACCTTTCGGGCCGTCGGTTGTAGTTTGGGTAGTGGCATCCGAGCCCGGAAGGCCGTCGGTCGTTTTCGCAGGGCGTCCGGCGAGTGGACCGGGCACGAGCCCCTTCCGGTTCCCAGCCTGTGTGGGGCGTTCATGATGAAGGATGCGACGGTACGGCCACCGCACATAACGGTCCTGAGCGGAGTGCTGATCGGTGTGCTCTTCGCGACGGGTGTGTCTACCCTCCAGGCCGCGAGCGAAGATCTCTTCGTGATCGGGCGGCTTAAGTACCGTGGTGGGGGAGACTGGTATTCGAACCCGTCCTCGTTGCCGAACTTGCTGGAGGCGGTTCGCGACCGCACGGGTATACCCACGGCGGGGAAAGATGTGGCCATCGAGGTTCTCGACGAGGGTCTCTTCCGCTATCCCTTTCTGTACATGACGGGACACGGGCGGGTCAGCTTTTCCACGGCCGAGGCGGCCAGGCTGGAGCGGTATCTCAAGGCGGGTGGTTTTCTCTGGGCGGACGACAACTACGGGATGGATGAGTACTTCCGTAGGGGAATTCGAGAGGTCCTTCCAGAGGCCGAGCTGGTGGAGCTGCCGTTTTCGCACGAGATCTACCACTCGACCTATTCGTTTCCCTCGGGCCTGCCGAAGATTCATGAACACCATGGGGGCGCGCCCCGCGGGTATGGGATTTTTCACGAGGGGCGAATGCTGGTCTTCTATTCCTACAACACCGATATCGGCGATGGGATGGAGGATCCCGACGTCCACAACGACCCCCCCGAGAAGCGCGAGCAGGCGATCCGGATGGGGGTCAACGTGGTGACCTACGTGCTGACGCACTGATTTCCCCGCGAGGCCGGTGTCCATGTCTGAGCGCCGCTATTCCCTTGCCGGAAGAATGGAAGAGATCGAGAAGCGCCTGTCGCGGACCCGACGTCGCTGGCTCCGGGCGCGGTTGGGAGGCGGGCTCATGGGCGCCGGGTCACTGGCGGCGGCCGCTCTCCTCCTCCTGACCCTGGCGGGGGTCCTGTGGGATCTTCCGGCCCTCGGGCATTCGGCCGCGATGTGGGGAATCGCCGCCGCCGCCGTCGTGGGTTCCGCTCGAGTCGTTTTGCGGGCGCTGCAGGAATGGCCCAGCGCACTCCGGCTGGCCCTCGGCGCCGGGGAGCGGGACGCCGGAGTGGGCACTCGCCTTCTCGGCGGCCTCGAGCTCTGGCGAAACCGGGACAGTCGCAGGGAAGGGTATTCCCGGGTGCTCATCGAGGCGGCCGCCGAACAAACCTGGCGGCTGGCCGCAGACGCCGATTTCGACGCCCTGCTTCCGTCCCGGCCCCTGCGCAGATCTTCCCGCTTTCTGGCGGTGTCCCTCGCCGGTTGGCTGATGCTCGGCCTGGTGTCCACCGACGGTACGGTCTCTTCCCTGAAGCGATTTCCCCTCCTCCTGACCGGTGAGGCGGTCCCCGCGATCCTGGTGGAGCCCGGCGATTCCGAGATTCCCCTCGGGGAATCGTTGCAGGTTCGAGCCACCGTGGGCGCCCCACATGTTTCCGCCGCGACTCTTCTCTACGATCGGGACGGCCGAGGATGGCGGGCCGTTTCGATGGAACCCTTGCCCGACGAGTCCGACCCGTCCGAGTTTTCCATCTTCCAAGGGCTGTTCTCCTCTGTCGAGCGTCCCTTTCGCTACGCGGTTGTCTCGGGCAAGGCCCGAAGCGACACGTTCCACGTGGGCATTCGTGCCCGGCCCAAGGTTGTTCGCATTCGCGTGGACTACGACTATCCAGCCTACACGGGTCTCCCCGACAGAAAGGGCATGGAGGGGGTGGGGCGCATCACGGCACTCAAGGGAACCGGAGCCACGGTTCATCTGGAGGCAAGTCGTGCCCTCCGTGCCGTTGAATTCGTTCTCAACGATCGCGATACTCTCTCGGGGCACGTTCTGGAGGAGCCCATACGGGCGAGGGGAAACATTCCCGTTCTCGAGGACGGCCGGTATCTCGTCCGAGTGATCGATGAGGAGGGGTATGGTTCGGATCATCCGGACGCCTATCCCGTCGTTTGCCTTGCGGACGAAACCCCCATGGTTCGACTGGAGGAGCCCGAAGCCGAGGCGACTCTGCCCCCGGACATGGCGGTCACGCTTCTGGGCCGCGCGTACGATGACTACGGATTCTCGAAGGTGCTTCTCCGCTTCTTCAAGTCCGGTTCGGAGCAAGAGGAAACCCTGGAGATCTCGGGTCCCATTCGGATCAAGGAATACGCGTTGAAATATCCGTGGAACGTGTCCGATCTGAATCTCCTTCCCGGAGACGCCCTGAACTACTATGTCGAGGTCTGGGACAACGACGCGGTGTCCGGTCCCAAGCGGGCCGCCACCGAGATCCGTACCCTACGCTTTCCGTCCATCGTGGAAATTTTTGCGACGGCCGACAAGCTGGAGCAGGAGGAAGTCGAGGATCTGGAGGCGGTCTACGAAGACGAATCTCTCCTTCGCGACCGGCTCCAAGAGATTTCGCGCGATCTCAAGCGCGAAGAGTCGCTGAGCTGGGAGGCCAAGAAGGAAATCGAGAGGGTGGCCGAACGGCAGGAAGAGATCAGCGAGAGGCTGGGGGACATCGCGTCCGGGCTCGATGAAACCATGGAGATGTTCGAGAAGAATGAGCTCGTGAGCATGGAGATTCTCGAAAAAATGGCTCAGCTCCGGGATCTGGTGGAAGAGGTTGCCACACCGGAAATGCTGGAAGCCATGCGGAGACTCCAGGAAGCCGTTGATCAGCTGGACCGCCGGGAGATCGAGAAAGCCCTTGAGGATTTCGAAATCAGTCAGGAAGAGCTCCTCGAGCGCCTGGAGCGAAGCATCGAGCTGCTGGAACGCCTCCGGATTGAGAGGAAGATGGAGGAGCTGGCCATGAGGGCCGAGAATCTGGCCGAGCGTCAGTCCGAACTCGCGACCGATACGGAGGGGGCGCCGCCGGATTCCCTCCCGGCCCTTGCCGGACAAGAACGCCGCATTGCCGACGAGGCCGGGGCTCTCCAGAAGGACATCTCAAAGGCGGCCCAGACGGCCCGGGAACTGGAGCCGCAAGCCGCCGATGCGTTGGAGAGCGTTGCTCAGGCGATGCAGCAGGACGAAACCATCGCCGGACTGCAGGCTGCAAGGGACGCCCTGTCCGCCGGCCGACGCGCGGAGGCGCGATCGAAGACCCGCGAGGGCTCCCAGGATCTCCAGCGGCTGGCCGAGGACCTGCGGCTTGCCCAGAATTTCCTGTCGATGGAAAAGCGAAGGGAGCTGGCCGAGATGATGGAGCGCCTCACTCAGGATCTGGTGTGGTTCTCCTTCGAGGAAGAAAACATCGCAGACGAGGTGGGGAGCCTGAAAACGCGGGATCTCGAGACAAGACGAGACCTTGCGGACCGGCAATTGAGTTTGCGAACCTGTACGTCGAAACTGCGTCAACGGCTGAGGCAGCTGGCCCGGCAGACCTTCATGGTTTCCCCGGAAGCCGCCCGGTCTCTGGATGAGGCGATGGACCACATGCGGGCGGCGGCGCGTATCCTGGAGTCCGGAAACGTTGCGCCGGCGGACCAGGAGGGCCTCGAGGCGATGGCCCTGATCAATCGATCCGTCCTGGCCCTCATGGAGTCCAGACAGTGCATGTCCTCCTGCAGCTCACCCATGGGGCTGAATGAGATGCTTCAGAAGATGCAGTCCATGTCCTGCCAACAGGCGGGGATCAACCAGGCCACGCAGAGTCTGTTTTCCCAGATGGGGCGGGAGGGACTCTCCGTGGAGGCTCGGGCGCAGGCCGCACGGCTTGCTGCGGAACAGGCCGCCGTCCGGAAATCGGCCGAGGCGCTGGCGAATGAGATCGGAGACCAGCCTCAGATCCTCGGACGCATGGAGGGGCTCCTCTCGGAGATGGAGAGGGTGATTGCCGATCTGGAATCCGCTGGGCTGAAAGCGGAAACCGTGGATCGACAGAAGCGCATTCTCTCCCGCCTCCTCGATGCTCAGAAATCCGTCCGTCGCAGAGACTACACGCGGGTTCGCCTCTCGCGAGTGGGAAGCCGTCCCGAAGCCGCCTCCCCGGACGAGCTTCCGCCGGAGACCCGATGGGTTCCGTCGGAAATTCGGGAGGACCTCCTGAAAGCGGTGGGGGAGACCTACCCGCTGCGCTACGAATCCTTGATCCGTAGCTACTTTCGTTCCCTGGCCCGAGAAGGAGTTGAGGAGTCATCGGCACCGCGCGAGCCATAGTTGCTTTCCTGATGATCGCATGGGCGGCGGGGGCTCTGACCGATGCGTCGGCCGAGCCGGCGGGCGGAGCGCCGCCGGCCCAGATCGAGGCGTCGTTTCAGAAGGCGTTGCGATACGAGCGGCACGGGAATCTCACCGAGGCTCTGGAGATCTATCTGGATCTCATGGGAACGCCCGAGATCCGATCCCGCGCATACGAGAACGCCGTGCGCGTCACGACTTCGCTCGGGCGCTGGGCGACTCTGGAGACGTTGGTTTCGGAGAGGCTTCGGGAGGATCCGGGGGACGTGGAGTCCCGGCTTCACCTGGGACGAAGCCTTGCGCATCAGGATCGAGTTGCCGAGGCGCGTAGGGCCTGGAAGGCGGCGGTGAAAGCGTCCGACGGGCAGCCCGACGTAGTTGAGCGCGTGGCTCGGTATGCGCTGGAAGCCGGGATGCTGGACGACGCGGTCGCGTCGTTTTTGGATGTGCGAAAGAGGAGCGGTGTGCCGGCGCTCTACGCGGTGGACGTCGCAAACCTGCATTTGAGACAGGACCGGGTCGAGCCTGCCATCGATGAGTTTCTCCTCTGGCTCGAGGCCCATCCCAAGCAGCATCTTGTGGTGGAGGGAGAGCTGAGAAAGTTGCTCTGGAATCCGGATGTTCGGGAGGAAGCCAAGAAGCTCCTCTCGGCGGCGGTTCGTGATCGGCGCGAGTGGACGGATCTGAACCGAATCGTGGTCGAGCTCTGGGTGGAGACGGGGTGGTGTGGGGAGGCGCTCGAGCTGGCAGTGGGTGCAGAAAGCCCTCGAGGCGGGACGGCCCTGTCGCTGGTGAGGCTGGGCGACCGGTGCCGCGAGAAGGGATGTACGCAGGAAGCGATTCAGGCATACCGGCGGGCCTCGGAAGGGCCTTCGGGCGACCGACAAACGGCGCGCGTGCGATTGGGTCGGTTGCTGATGGATCTGGGCCGGGAACACGAAGCGGCGGCCGAGTTCGAGAAGTTCCTCGAGGAGGTTCCCTCCGGTGCGAACACGCCGGATGTCCTTTACGACCTGGGACAGGCGCTTCTTCGGATGGGGCGCTGTGAAGAGGGGCTCGGGCATCTCCGGGTCTTGATTCGGGATTTCCCCCTGAGCCCCAAGCTGGAGGAAGCGCGTTTTCTGGCGGCTGAGTGTCTAATCGGACTCGGGCGTCTCGATGACGCGGCCGGCGAGCTGGGCAACGCCCCCGTCGAGGATCTCGGTCCCGCGGGGGAGCCGCTGCTTTTCCGGCGGGGTGAGATCCTGTTTCTAGCCGGCCGGTTTGATGAAGCGCTCCAGGATTACCAGGGGGTCATCCACCGATTCCCCAGAGGCCGGTACGTCAACGATGCACTGTCCCGAGTTCTCCTGATCACGGAGAATCGCGTTGCTGGAGACGAAGCACTGGTTCTCTACTCCAGCGCCCTCTACTTCAAGCGTCTTCACCAGTGGTCGCGGGCTGCCGCCCGGCTCGATTCCCTCGTCCATCATTTCTCCGAGGGATCGCTCATAGAAGAGGCGCTGTTGGCAAGGGCGGAAGTGGAGCGGGATGCGGGCGACCCGAACCAGGCCATCCGGACTCTGGACCGCCTGCTGAGTGGTGATCCCGATTCGCGCCTCGCCCCCCGGGCGCTGGTGATGAAGGGCGACGTGTATGTCGAGCAATTGGACGATACGGCGGGCGCCCGACTGGCCTATGAAACGGCTCTGATGCAGTACCCGGATTGTCCGCTTGCGGACGGTGTTCGCCGCAAGCTTCGGGCCATTGAGGAAGCCCTGCCCTAGGCGGAACAGAGAAGCGGAGATCCCGGAAAGGGGCGTTTGAACGTGAACATCGAACGGGTGCGCGTCGCAGGACTGGGACTCCTCCTGTTGCTTCTCCTCGGATCCCACATCGCCCAGGCCCAGGATGACCGAATTCTCATCTACATGGATCTGGAGCAAACCGACCACCTCAAGGCCTACGGGTTGGCGTACTGGTGCCTGGAGCAGGGGCTCACGGTCGAGTGGCTTCTGAACTACCGCGGCGGGTCTTTCCTTACGGAGGCTCGGGATTTCGCCGCCCGCGCGGCGAGGTTGAAAGGCGTGGCCTTGTCGGTTGTCTCGGCGGGTGAAGTTGCGGACATTCACGCCCGAATTGAGCAAGAGAACATGGAGGTGGTCCTTCTGGAGAAGGCCCCCGCCGTTGCCATTTACGCCCCGCCCGAGAAGGAGCCCTGGGACGATGCGGTGATGCTGGCCGTGGAGTATGCAGAGATCCCCTACCAGCGGGTGTACGATGCTGAAGTGCTCTCTGGAGGACTCGAGGAGTACGACTGGCTCCATCTTCATCACGAGGATTTCACGGGGCAGTATGGGAAATTCTACGCGAGCTTTCGAAACGCGGAGTGGTACCGGAACCAGGTGCAGCAGATGGAAGCGCGAGCCGCCGAAGCCGGGTTCGCCACGGTTGCCGCGCACAAGAGCGCCGTGGCCCAGGGAATCCGAGAATACGTTTCGCGGGGAGGGTTCCTCTTCTCGATGTGCTCGGGGACCGACTCCTTCGACATTGCCCTGGCGGCCGAGGGTGTAGACATCGTCGAAAGCGTGTTCGACGGCGATCCGCCGGAGTCCGGATTCCAGAGGAAGATCGACACCTCCAAATGCTTCGTGTTCGAGAGATTTCGTCTGATTCCCGATCCCCTCGTCTACGAATTCTCCGATATCGACATGACCGAGGTTGCACTCCGACGCGGATACGAAGCGGACTACTTCACGCTCTTCGATTTCTCCGCGAAGTACGACCCGGTCCCCTCGATGTTGACGCAGAACCACGTATCCATCATCAATGGTTTTCTCGGCCAAACCACCTCGTTTCGCCGGTCCCTGATCAAGGATACGGTGACGATCCTGGGAGAGGTGGAAGGCGTGGACGAAGTCAAGTACCTGCACGGCAACTACGGCAAGGGCACGTTTACCTTCTATGGCGGCCACGATCCGGAAGACTACCAGCACATGGTGGGGGATCCACCCACCGACCTCTCCCTGCACCGGAACTCACCGGGGTACCGGCTCATCCTGAACAACATTCTCTTCCCGGCGGCGAAGAAGAAAGAGCGCAAGACGTAGCGGGATCGGCGCACAATGCTCCCCCATCTTGTCTTCGGTGCGCGGTTCGGATGTTGTGCCGCGGTTGGGCAGAGCGCGCGGTCGGGATGTTGTGCCGCGGTTGGGCAGAGCGCGCGGTCGGGATGTTGTGCCGCGGTTGGGCAGAGCGCGCGGTTCGGATGTAGTGCCGCGGTTGGGCAGAGCGCGCGGTTCGGAACGAAACGTCGAATGGTCGGAGAGGGCGGGCGGGAGAGAGAAGAGAAGGGACCCCGTCTCCAACCGTGCCATGAGGCCTCGGGAACCCAGGGGCATAGGGCCCTCTCAAAAGATAGATTCGAGGGGTCACAGTCCACGCATTGGTCAGGGTCCCTTCACTCCCACTATACCAACGGCCGTGAAGTGCGTCAAGTTAGAGGTGTCAATCCGTTGCTGCGAATGGAGTTGGGTGGAAAATCGTGTTTGGGGCTACGAAAACGGCGAACCCGAGTTCCGCTCGGCGATCGAACTCGGTACGCGGGCGTCCGGGCGTGAAATGCCCGCTAAAGAGCTTCGTCCGGTGAGTCGATAGTTGAACAAAGAGAGGGGGCTGGCCTGCAAGTCTTTGCGGAGGCGGCTCGCGGATTTGCCTTGAGGCGGATTCGGGGTATCGCCTGCAATCCGGAGAGTCCACCCTCGACTCCAACAGAACGCGTGAGCAACGGCTTTGCCTGTTCAAACGGATGGAGCCGCGAGACCGGTCGTTGTGGGCGCCGGTGATCGGGGTCTTTCCGAAAGCGCTCCTCGGCGTCATATCTCTCTGGGAATAGAGGGGATGGCCGCTGCAGACATGGGGGACATCTCCCGGGGAGCAGTGGAACCTCGGTCTCTGCACTTGTGGAGTGCTCGGCAAACCACGGACCTGCAGATTTCCGGGGAGGCCGGTTCCGGAGACGGTTGAACAGCAGAGTGCCACGCCGCCTGTGTGCCGTTCCCGGCCAGAACGCAGAGATCCGGGTGAAAGGGTCGACCATGGAACGCAAGCGGATTCTTGTTGTGGATGACGATCGGTTCATACGAAGGGCTGTGCGGCACTTGGTCGAATGCATGGGCCATGAGTGTATCGAGGCCGGGGCCGGCGACGAAGGGTTCAGGGTGGCGATGTCCGAGGAGCCGGACCTTATCGTACTGGATGTGATGCTGCCCAGTGTCAACGGATACGAGGTCTCTCGCATGATCAAGGAAGAGGTGCAGAAGAACGGGAGTGCCAGAGATCTCCCCATTCTCATCGTGACGGCACGTAGAACCGATTCCGAGGAACGCGAGGAGTTCCTCCAGACTTGGTCTCGGGCCGATGAATTCATCTACAAACCATTCGATCTCGACAACTTGAGCGAGAGAATCTCCGCGCATCTTGACGCAGCGACGCAGTGCGGCGAGCAGTCGTTCGAAGAGCACGAAGAGCACAACGAGGAATCCGAACCCGCAGCTGAGGTGATCCATGCCGAAGAAGTCCATTCTCGTGATTGAGGACACGAAGTCGGTGCGACAAATTGTGGCGGCGATGCTGGTCGACGAGGGCTATGAGGTCGTCACGGCCATCGACGGAAAGGATGGTCTGGATCTGGCAAGGCGTGAGCGTCCGGATCTGATCATCCTGGACGTGATGCTGCCGGAAATGAACGGGTACGAGGTTTGCTGTCGGCTGAAATTCGACGAAGAGTACGAGCACATTCCGGTCATTCTTCTTACGGCCCGCCGCAAGGAGGCGGACCGGAAGAAGGCGGAACAGACGTGCGCGGACGCCTACCTGACGAAACCCTTCGAACGCGAAGCCCTGGTGCAGGAGATTCGCCGGTTGTTGAAGCCTAAGAAGGCGACGCAAAAGACGAAAGCGTCCTAGCCCGCATTTCTCACCAGCCTCGTCGCGAGGCGTTGTAGACACCTGTAATGACGAGGAATGAGAGTAAGGAGACCGGAGGCGTACCGAAAGGTCCGCCGAGGATCGCCGAACGAGTATGACGAAGCCAGTGCAGGCAGATACGACGCCGCAGCAGATGGCCGGTGAGACATGCGGGCTGGCCCACAGAGGAAGCTCACCCTCCGTTGCGGGGACCGCAGGGACCGAAGTTCACTGCTGAAGGTACCCGAGAGAATCGAGGATGTTCTTTTCCTCTGCGTCCGGGGGATGTGGGGAGACAATGAACTCCGGCTCGTCCTTGCGCCGCGCGTCGTCCTTGTCAATCTTGACCGGCGTGGCGGAGAGCTGTTCCGGAACGAAAGCCTCCTCGATGACCCGACCCGAGAAATCCGCCGGAACGGGTAATCCCAGCATGTACAGAATCGTCGGCGCCGCGTTGATCAGTTCCGAATCCACCCGTTCGCCGACACGCACTTGGGGCCCGGCAAGGGCAAACACGCCCTCTCTCTCGTTATTGCCGGGGTATGGATGATTCCGGCCGATTTCGAGCGGGCCGACCACCTGGCTGAGCTCGAAGTACCCGGCGAAGGAAACCCCCAACGGAAGCACGCCTCGAGCGGTCTGGAAGAAGATATCCGGCAGCATATCCACGCGTTCACCTCTCGAGATTTCCTCTCGAGTGTAGACGCGCGTCACGATGTTCTCACCCGTCTGTGGATCGCGATAGTTGAGCAAACGTCGTTTGATGTCTTGGACGAGACCCTGATAGTCGGTCCCCGTTTCGACAACACCGCTGGGCTCGCGTCCCCGAACGTTGATCTGAATGTGCCCGAAATTCGAATGGCAGTCGGCAATAGAGAAAGCCCTTGTTCCGGGCCAGAGGATCTGGTACTTCCCCAGTCCCAGATCTTCAAGGTCTTGCTCCTCGGTGAAGGGAACCACCCGCAGGCTGTCGTCGATCCAACCTCGCAGGCCCAGGAATCCCTCTTCCAGCAGCCATCGATTGATGGAGAAGTACCGATCATAGGCCCTAGGGAGGAACCCCTGGCCGGAGATCAGCATGACGGACGTTTCGGGGCCGGCCGTCTCGATCAGCCGCCCGAGGCAGCGATCCGCCTCAACATAGGCGGCCTCCACGGCCTCCGGATCATCGATGTAGGACCGGCAGAGTTCATCCAGATTCTTGAAGCAGACCATGCACAGGTTCCACTCGAGCCTCCGCATGTACTTGGCGGCCATCTCGGCACGCTGGTTCATTGCGGATACGTACTCATCGACGGTGCGGCGGGACTTGAAGAAGGGGACATATCCCGTCTGTCTCAGTTGCTCGGAAAGGCCGGGGGGGTACGTATAGATTCCGTCTTCATCGGCGGGCACCCCGCAGACGAGAACGCCCGGGGTCTTCGAGGGGGGAAACGTCAGGGGGAGGTTCAGCAGGATCACACGTCCGCCGGCCTCACCCACGAGGTCCCAGACCCGCTTCTCGAGAGCGAAACTCGCCCCGGTGACCGGAGCGCCCCGATACGTCTCGGGAGCCAGAATCGTCCACTGGTAGAGGCCGGTTTGCCCGGGATCCTTGCCCGTGCTGATGGCTCCCCAGATGGGGGGCATGACGGGCGGAATCGTCGAGAAGAGGGCCCCGTGGACGCCCTCCCGAAAAAGTCGGGCCATGGCCGGCAGCTTGCCCGCCTGGATCATCGGCTCGATGAATTCGAGATCGGCCCCGGACACGACGACCACGAGTACCCTGGGCAAATCCTCAACATCTCGGCCGCACCCGGACGGCAAGACAAGCGCGAAAATCAGGACGAGTGCAATCGCGGGTCCCTTTCGAATCACGATATCCTCCGTGTTGGACGGCAGTGTACGGCGCCTATCCCTGCAATCGGGGGAGAGTACGCTGGATCTTGTGCGATGGCTGCCCAAGGCTAGCACAAGTCGAAACCGGGTGTCAAGAAACCCACTTGACGCGTATCCGGGCCAACCCCGTGCCGCGGGAGGCGGAAATCCGCGGGCGCGACAAAACTCTTGACGGGAACCCGATCGGGGACTACCCTGGAACTGGGGAATCCGACATAGAGAGGAGGTGAGGGGAGAGACCGAGCGAATCTGCATATTGAGTCCATGAATGCCGAGCGAAGGGTTGGATGTGATGAGGAGGTGTGGTGATGAAAGTCGCTTGGCTCTTTTTGTGCCTGATTGCCGTGGTCGGAACGGACATGGCCGGCCGCGCCGAGGAACGGGACACGGCTCGATTGACGTCGGGGATTGCCATTAATGAGGTCCTCGCGGATCCGCCCGAAGGGGAGAACGGTGATGCGAATCGGGATGGGCAGCGGAATACCTATGGCGACGAGTTCGTGGAACTCTACAATTCCGGCCCCGACACGACGGACCTCAGCGGTTGGTACATCGCGGATGCCGTAGACATCCGCCATGTGTTTCCTGATTCGATCGAAGTTCTTCTTGCGCCGGGGCAGTTTCTCACGGTCTTCGGCGGCGGTGATCCAACCGGGTTCGACGGTGCCGTGTGGGTGGCTTCATCGGGTCGACTTTCGCTCAACAACAGCGATGACGTGGTCGCATTGATCTCCACTTCCGGTGACACGATGGACGTGCACACCTACGGAGCGGAAGCCGGACGCAACGAATCGCTGATCCGGGTTCCCGACGGGTCCGGCGATTGGACGAGGCCGTCCGTGGAGGACTGGGACTGGCTCTTCAGTCCGCAGGAGCCCAACCGCGGCGATACGAGCGCGGGGAACGTATCCTGGGGTGAGGTGAAGCGACAGTACTTCGCCCGTGGATAGACGAACACAAGAATGCGGCCCGAACTCGAAAGAGTTCGGGCCGCATGTGCGTTCCTGGGGACATCTAGATCGTGGGCGGGGTCGTAACCCACAGGAGGGTAGCCGCCTGGTCCCCCGTGTTTTTCCAGCGGTACGGAACGGAAGAATCGAAGTGGGTCGCATCTCCGGATTCCAGCAGATGTGTCTCATCGCCGAAACTGACTTCGATCTGGCCGCTGAGGACGTAGCCGAACACTTCGCCACCGTCGAAGACCACACGGTCGGCATTGGATTCGCCCGGGGGGATCGTGTAGAGAAGCGGCTGCATCTTTCTGTGAGCCACGGCGCTTGAGAGAAGATCGCAGTGGATCTTCGAATACCTGGCCGTGAAACGCTTACGGTCCCGCTCGCGCGTGACCTTCTGATCGTCCGCTCGCGGGTCTCTGAAGAAGTAGCCGATCTCGACGCCAAGCTTGTTGGCGATTCGGTTCAACGTGTCGATATGAGGCGAGACCTTGTTGTTCTCGACCTGGGAGAGGAATCCCTTCGAGAGGTGAGTCTTGCGAGCGACCTCGTCGAGGGTCATGCCGGCGCCCAGACGGAGATTCTTGATTTTGGTTCCGAGGTCAATGATCTCGACCAGCTTCCGGGTTTCTTTGTCCGCGCCCGGGCCGATGGTGCTATCGACGATCTTACCCAGCTCCTCGATGTCGACCGGCTTGGTCAGATAGTCCAGCGCCTGGCTCTTTGCCGTCTCGGCTGCGGTCTTGATGGACGGGTATCCCGTGAGGACCACGACCTTGACTTCACTGTCGAATCTGCGGATGCCTCTGAGAACTTCGGTCCCCTCCATGTCCGGCAGCTTCAGATCCAGAATCGCCAGGTCGTATGCCTCTCGCTTCACGTGACTCAACGCTTCGCCGCCGTTTTCCACGGCGGTGACTTTGTAGCCTTCCTTTTCGAGGTATTCGGTTAATACTTCGCGAACGCCGCGCTCATCATCGATCACGAGAATCTTCTTGCTCATGGTTTCCTCCTTTGTTCTACCGTTGCGTCCGCGCAAAACGCAATGGACTGGAATGGTACTCTCTGCTCAGTGTTTTTGTGGGCGAAACGAATGCGTGACCAATATAGCGCGCAGACGGTATCTTGACAAGTACTTTTTCCGGGTCTGGCGTTCAACGGTATCTACCGTTTCTCTCGGCAGTCTCCGGCATGCTTGTTCTGAACAAACAGAACGCTGAATCAGCAGTCAACGGGGGCGTCGATAAGGCAAGGGGAATGGACTCGGTCCGCTCAACGGTGGATTCGTCTCGGGATGGTCCCTGAGACGAAATGTCGGCGATCAGGACTTGGTTGGAGCCGGAATCTGCATCGAAATCCCCTCCCCGACAAGGGACGCGGAGAAAGAGCTTCCGAGCTCCGGAAACAGCTAAAGATCGACCGCCCAGCGCCGATTATCTCTCCAGATGCCGGATGATGCCAGAATAGACGGACCGTTCAATGGTCTTCCTGACACCTGAGGGAGGGGAACTAGTGAAGAGCGTGCTCGAAGACACCATTCTTGACATCGGTGACGCTGCGGACTATCTGCGGATCAAGAAGTGGACTCTGTACCGGCTCGCCAAGAAGGGCAAGGTTCCCGGAGTGAAGATCGGCGGGCAGTGGCGGTTCAAGAAGGAAGTCTTGGATCGGCTGTTCATGGAGTCCGGTTCACCGAAGGAAGAGAAGCCGAATTAGCGTCCGAGACACGGTGGACCTTGGAACTGAGGCGCTCTGGGTCCGGCAGAGTGCCGCTCGTTACCCCTCCAGGGCGTGACGATGCAGCGGCCCGCCGCGCGCCGCGCTCCCGCTTTGGTCCTGGAACCATCCACTTCGCCCGACGGCCGGCTTCCCCGACCCTGGCGAGCAGGATCCGGGGTTCATCCCTCGTACGGGATTCGGCCGACCCTCGGGCAGCTGCTTCGATGTGCGTGTACTATCCCCCGGATTGTGACCACGCGGCAGTCTGATCCATCCTCCAACCAACCAGCCACCAGCCACTCGAGCATCAGCCGTTGACGAGATGTGGACGGACAGACAACGTTCCAGGTCTCGGGTGAGTACGCAGCCCCCCGCCGCGGCCGCTGGTTCGCGGGGTCGATGACCGCGCATCATGAAGTCAGCGAGGCAGAGGCAGATCTTGAGAGCCACCAGGCTGTTTTTTCCGGAAGCAATCATCCCGGCCATCCCCCGACCGCCTTCGCCTTCCAGAGGCTGGGAATTTGGACAGCCTGCCGCCCATGTCTTACCCACTCTTGCGCGTACTAAGTACCCAATCGCGCCCCTTGTTGATTGGGTCCGCACGGTAAGATACGGGACGGGTATCCTGATCGGAACCCGATGATGTCTTTATAAATCAACGCGATAGACAGTTCCTGCCGATATTTCAACCGAAAACGGGCACGATTGGCATGACAGTTGCACTATGCATAGGGCAGCAGCGACCAGCGCTCCATCAAAGGCAGGGCCTTTGGGGAGCAGAAAAACCGGGTGAGACCCGGGAAGGACGTTAAGGGCGTCGAATTTGAGCACCAGGGAGAAGGGTAGGCGTTTACGGGGTCGGGGCTAGGCAGGTATGACTGTCCTGAACTCGGGAACCCAGGGGCCTCCGGGTGCTCGACCTCCGGATTCGGCGCCCTTGACATTTGTCCCGGAGTTTCGTATAATCTTGATTGTAGGGGAGTTGGGTGGTGTGGAGTTGCCACCGCTGGTCGTTGGTTTGCCTGAGGGTCGGTCGCCGTCTGAGGGCCGTTGTGTATGCGTTTGGACGGACGGCCGCAACCGATTACTGTAACCGAGTGGTGGGTACTTCGACTGTTTGAGGGAGGGATGTGTGATGCGACGGGCCGTCATTCTTTTGCTGCTGGTTTGGCTGGTGGTCGGCGGCCTCTCATCGTTGGCTCTTGCCGATAGACCCGGTTGGATTCCCGGTGAATTCAAGCGAGGGGGAGGCGACGAGCTGGAGTCCGTAGCGCGATTCGATCCCAATGGAACGGAGAGTGACGGAGTCGATTGCGGTATGGCGCCAGCGCACGCCGATATCTTGGCAGAGCCTGAACTCGAGGTCCGTTCCGGATCTGAGACGGTGACACTGCTTCCCACGAAGACGAAAGCGATCGTCTGGTGGGTGTACTCCGTTCTGTGGCGGTGGTAGAGGCCGGTTAGTCTGGAGCTGAGAGCCAACTCGCGACCGAGGCGGGTTGCCTGTTGATGCACACAGTGGAGGCCCTGTGAAGGATCAACGGCGCGATCGTGGATCTAAGAGAAGTCCCAAGGACGTCCGAGCAACGGACGGTATGAGGTTGCTTGAGGACCTCGGGGATTTCTATTTCTCAGCGGATGCCTATCCCCAGGCGCTGGAGCAGTACAAGCGTGCTCTGACAGACCTCCCCTCCGAAAAAGCTTTCGATGTTTCACTCCAAGTCGCTCGGTGTCATCATGCCAAGGGCGACTATCAAGACGCGCTGGAGATCCTCGCTGAAATCGAACAGGCGTTGGGCCCGAACATGGACCTGCCCGCCCGAGGTAAACTCCTGGCGATGTACGGCCATACCTACCGGGCGCTCGGACAATACACTCAAGCGAAGGAAAGCTGCGAAGGTGCCATCGAGGCCTTGCGGGGCACGGGCGAAGATCGGGAAATCGCCGGCGTCCAGCTGTGCTTCGGTGCGATTCTGCACCGATTGGGCCACCTGGATCGAGCCCGAAGGCTCTACGAGGATGCTCTCTCCGCCTACCGCCAGATTGACGATCAGACAGGCGCCGCTATGGCGTTTAACAACCTCGGGCTGGTTTACATGAACCTCTGCCGGTGGGATCGCGCCGCCGAGTATCTGATCGAAGCCCGGGAGATCGCCGAGGTTCTGGGCAACTACTCGAAAATCGCCGTTCGTACCGCGAATCTGGGGATCATTCGGTTCCATCAGGGACGTTGGGCCGAGGCCGAGCAGTGCTTTCGCAAGGCTCTGCGGGTGTACCGCGAGATCGGCTACAGCCGGGGAATTGCAAAGGTTTCCTTTGAGCTGGCCAGACTCGAGAGGGTTCAAAGGCACTGGAATCAGGCCCGATCTCTGATTGAGGAGGGCCTTCGCCTCGCTGAGGAGAACGGGTACAAGCGTGAGATCTCGGTGGGACATGAGTTCCTGGGAGAGCTGTGCTGCGAGGTGGACTGCCCGGATGAGGCGGAGAGCCACTTCAGCAGGGGATTGGAAATCGCCGAGGCAATTGCCCCGCAAAGTGACCACATTTCCGAGATCTGCAGACGGTGGGCCGAGCTGGCGGTCTCCAACCGCGATCCGGAGAAGGCCCTGAGTCTGGGGGAGAGGGCCCTGGCCACCGCCATTCGCATTCAGGATCGCATGGAAGAGGGGCTGTCCCATCGAGCTCTGGGATCGGCCTACGGGCAGATGGGGGACCGAGAACGAGCCCGGGAGCATTTCGAGAAAGCCGTGGACGACCTGAGATCGTGCGAGGAGCCGCTGGAGCTGGCAAGGACGCTTGTGGCCGCGAGCGCCTTCTTCGCGGCACATCCGGCACAGGGAACGGACCCCAAGGCCGTCAATCTCGTGCGCGAGGCGCGGGAGACCTTCCTGCAGTTGCAGGACAGCCATGGTGTAGGCGCGGCGAGTCTCCAGCTGGCCGAGATCCTGTTCAAGATGGATGATCTGGATGACTGCCTGGAGGTCCTGGAAAAAGCCGAAGAACTGTTGGGAAGAACGGACGACCATGCACGCCTGGCTCGAGTGGCCGCCCTGACGGAGAATATCGAAGAGCGGTTGCTCACCGAGGCGCGCTCGGACCGAAATCGCCTGGCCCTCTTTGCGCGTTGGGGCGAGGACAGGGATCGGTCGACGGCGGCGATGCTCAAGGCGGCGGTTGAGATTGCCAGAGCGGACCGAGGATTCGTGGCCCGCGTCGACGAGGGCGGAGACGTAGACGTCGAGGCCGCCGTCGGATTTGAGAAGCGCCAGGCCGCGCATCTTCTCGAGGAGTTGCTTGCCCGGGAAGGTCACTCGGGCGCGAGGTTGATCCTGGATATGGACCGGAACTGGAGCGATCGCTCGGGCGGCCTTCGCCATCCGATCAAGAGTTACATCCTGCTTCCCGTTGGAGCCGATGGCATGGTGGGCCGGTGGACCTACGTTGATAAGGTGCCGGGAGGGTCTGAGGGCTGTTTCCGGAAGCGGGAAGTGGACCTGCTGGTCGCGTTCCTGGAAATGGCGGCGAGGGACATTGACACGCGGCCGGTGATCGAATCTGATCTTTCATCCGGTGCGGTGGCCTCGCGCTGCTGCACCCTGGAAGACGTCGTGACCGAAAATCAATCCCTCCGGGGAATTCTGAAGCTGGTGCCGAAGATCAGCCGGAGCAACATCTCGGTTCTTCTTCGAGGGGAGACCGGTACGGGCAAGCAGGTGCTTGCGGAAGCCATCCATTCGGCCAGCGATCGGTGCGAACGTCCTTTCGTGACCGTGAGTTGCGCCGCGTTGCCAGAGGGGTTGTTGGAAACGGAGCTGTTCGGGCATCTGAAGGGTGCCTTCACCGGCGCACACCGGAACAAGCGCGGTCTTATCGAGGAAGCCGACGGCGGGACTCTGTTTCTGGACGAGATTGAGAAAGCGAGCGTCGTGGTCCAGGGCAAGCTGCTTCGGGTTCTGGATACCGGTGAGCTGAGGCCCGTAGGATCGACACAGTCCCGTTCCGTCGACATCCGGGTCATCTGTGCCACGAGCAAGATGGACCTCGAGACGGAAATGCGAGAAGGGCGTTTCCTGAGTGATCTCTTTTACCGTCTGAATGACGTTCTCCTGACGCTTCCTCCCCTTCGGGAGAGAAAGGGAGACATTCCCGTCCTCGCGGAGCACTTCATGGAGAAGTACTCCGGGCAGATGAGTCGGCCGATCGCGGGCATGGATCCGAAGGCGATGGCCGTCCTGGAGGCGTACGACTGGCCGGGGAACGTGCGGGAGCTGGAGAAGGTGATCAAGTTGGCCGTTGTTCTCGCTGACGACGGGGAGATGATCACGGCGGATCTGTTTCCCGCGGAGGTGACCGAGGGCGGGGACGAAGCACGGGCCTTCGCATCGGAAGGCGACACGTTGAAAAACATGGTGGAATCGGTAGAGCGGGAGCAGATCCTGAAAGCCCTCAACGACTGCGGCTGGAACAAGAGCGAAGCGTCGCGCGTTCTGGGGATCACGCGAAAGGGACTGGCGAACAAGATTCAGAGATACGGGTTGAAAGAGTCATAAGCCGGAGACCATGGATACCATCGGGGCCCGATTCCGAACTGGAATCGGGCCCCGTTCTGTTTACGAGTCCCTTTGTCACGATTTCCAAGTCCCCTGGTGACGCGTCGATCCGGTTGCAGCTCGATCGACGCGATGACCAAGGGACTCGGGACCAAAAAAATCGGGACTCGGGACTCGGGACTGGGTGAGAATCCGGAATCTCTGTCCACGCGATTGCGAGCGGACCCTGAACAGAAGAGAATCTACGCTCGTTCAACCGGAACACAAACTCGCGTCCGGAGATCCTCGGGCGGCGTTGAGTCCGGGTCGTTGAGATAAAACTCCAGCGACGGCAGGTCGCGCAGACGGTACCCGCTCTTCGGGAGCCAGCCCCCGAAGATGACATCGTAGGTCTTCTGAAGATCCATGTACGGGCCCTTGTGGATGGAGACGGCGTAGTCGCCGCCGGCCAGTTCCTGGACGCCGATCTCTCCCTCGGGCCGGACGTCGTCCCCCACGACGACGGATGCATCGTAGCGGATCTTGTCGCCCGGGGTGATCTTGGGGTCGTCGTGGTCGACCCCGACGAACGTCGCTCCGGGCCCAAGCAGTCCCTTGGGTCCTGCCCAGGCGCAGAGTTTCTGCCACGCCCCGCCGCACTCCGCGTACGGGCCGATATGGCGCACGAACGCCACCTTCGTCGGTTCTCTGGTCTCAACGGTCACTTCCATTCCTCGGTCTCCTCTTCCGGGTGGATGGTAGGAGATCGGCTCTCCGCCCGGTACATAGTGTACGCCCGCAGGGCTTTCGAGGTGGCAGGGCCCGCCCCGCCGCCGGAACTCGCTGGGGGAGACGCCGAACATGGTGCGGAAGGAGCGGGTGAAGGCCTCGTGGGTCTCGTATCCGGCTTCCAGGGCTACCTGGATGATGGATTCGTCCGTGCCGAGGAGGCGGCCGGCGGCTCGCTCGATGCGGAGCCTCCGGACGTGCGCCATCACCGTTTCTCCCACGAGCGCCCGGAAGATCCGGTGGAAGTGATACGGTGAAAAACACGCCACCCGGGCCAAAGACTTCAGCGTGAGCCTCGCGTTGAGGTGATGCTGGATGTATACCAGCACTCGCAGGATTCCCTCGTGCCAGGCCTCTTCCGTCCTCGGGTGCATTGCCATCTCCTTTGGGGACCATCCTACAGAAGAAGCCTTTGGCATGCTTGACGATTCTTGCGAAAATGCGGGGGACCTAGAAGTCCGGGGGCGGATCCGAACTCGGGTGTCAATTCCACCGCCTGGGAACCTGATTCGAAAGAAACGGATCCGGGACTGCGTCCAACTGTTCACAGCACAGAACGTAAGGGGGAGTCGCCTCCGGATGTCCGAGCCCGCGCTTGACAGTTGTCCAGCGCACTGGTAGGTTTCGGCCGACCGGGGCGCGTTCCCGTTTGGCGGGGATTCCCCGGTTTCGGCAAGGAGGATGCCCTTGGACGCCGCTCACCCCGACCGGTCCGTGAAGTGGGGATGGTTGTTCCCCGTGCTCTGGTGCGGGCTTATCTTCATCGCATCCTCCCTTCCGGACATCACAACACCCAAGGGGCTCTTCGCCCCGGACAAGCTGATCCATTTTGCCGAGTACGCGGTTCTGGCCGCGCTCGTGGTCACCGGTCTGTCGGAGTTCGTGTCCTGGCCGGCCGGGTACCGGGCGGCGCTGGCCTTCGGAGCCTGCCTCGTGTTCGGGGCCCTGGATGAGGTCTATCAGCACTCCATGTCCGGTCGGGCGGCGGACTATCTGGACTTCGTGTCGGATATCGCCGGTGCGTTGGCCGGCCAGTCGGTGTTCATCGTGGGGCGCATTCGAAAGGGACGAGCGTGAAGTACAAAGCCATGCGGGGAACCCGGGATATCCTGCCGGGCGAGACCGAGAAATGGACGTTGGCCGAGCGGGTGTTCTGCGAGACGGCCGGCCGGTACGGCTGCAGGGAGATTCGCGTGCCCATCTTCGAGGCTACCGAGCTGTTTGAACGGGGCATCGGGGAGTCCACCGACATTGTACAGAAAGAGATGTACACTTTCCCCGACCGCAAGAACCGGAGTCTGACCCTTCGCCCCGAAGGAACGGCGTCCGTGGTGCGCGCGTATCTGGAACACAGCCTCGGTCGCCGGGCGGGATTCGTGAAGCTCTACTACCTGGGCCCCATGTTCCGGTACGATCGGCCCGGTCAGGGGCGGTACCGTCAGTTTCACCAGGTCGGCGTCGAGTTCATCGGTTCGCCGGACCCGCAGGCGGATGTTGAGACGCTTGAAATCCTGATCGGTTTCCTGACCGGCGTGGGACTCAAAGAACTCGAGACCAAGATCAACAGTCTCGGCTGTCCCGCGTGCCGGCCCGGGTATCAACGACGGCTCCAGGATGCGCTTCGAGCAATCAGGCCCTCCCTCTGCGGGGACTGCGAGACGCGCGTCGAGCGCAATCCTCTCCGGGTTCTGGACTGCAAGCGGGAGAGCTGCCGGGCGCTGTTCGGTGATCTGCCCGTCATGGTCGATCACCTGTGTGCGGAATGTGAGGATCACATGCGCCAGGTGGAAGAGAACCTGAAGCGGATCCGGCTTCCCTACGTCGTCGATCCACTGCTTGTCCGAGGTCTGGACTACTACACGCGGACCACCTACGAGGTGCACCACGGGGGACTTGGCTCACAGTCCGCGCTTGGAGGGGGCGGACGCTACGACAGTCTGGTGGAGCAGATGGGAGGACCGCCGACGCCGGCGGTCGGATTCTCCGCGGGTCTGGAGCGCGTTCTTCTTTCTCTTGAGCAAGAAGGGGCGAGTCCCGACGTTGTCCGGGGCCCCGACGTGTTCCTGGCTGCCGCCGACGAGGCCGGTGGGGTGGAGGCTCTTCGCCTGGCCCATCGACTGAGGAGCCGATTCGCTGTGGAGAGAAACTATCGGCGGCGGAGCCTCAAGAGCCAGCTCAAGAGCGCCTCGGATCACGGTGCGCGCTTCGTCATCATCCTCGGTGAGCAGGAAATCGGCGAAGGGGCGGCCACGGTCAAGGACATGAAATCCGGCGAACAGGCGAAAGTGAGCCTGGCGACGCTGGACGAATGGCTGGAGAAGGCATTGCTGTCCGAGTCCTAGAGAGGAAGGCGGTGTGGAGGACATTCGACGGTTTGCGCGGACCCACACGTGCGGAGGGCTTCGCCGAGACGACGTGGGCCAGGAGGTCATCCTTGTGGGATGGCTTCACCGACTCCGGACCCACGGGGGGGTCAACTTCATTGACGTGAGGGATCGGTACGGGGTCACGCAGGTGGTGATTCGGGAGGACGTCGAGACTCACGGCCGACCGCCGGCGGGCCTCAGGGCCGAGTTCGTTCTGGCCGTCCGGGGCAACGTCTCGGCGCGCCCGGAAGGGATGGTCAATCCGAACATGGCCACCGGCGAGGTCGAAGTCGTGGCCGAAGAGGTAGCTGTTCTTAACGAATCGGCCGTTCCCCCGTTTGTGATCGAAAACGAGACGAACGCCAACGAGGATCTGAGACTCAAGTACCGCTATCTCGATCTCCGCCGAGTGCCCATGAAGGACAATATCGTGCTCCGCCACCGAGTGACCGCGGCGGTCCGCGAGGTTCTTAACAGGGAGGATTTTCTTGAGATCGAGACTCCGACTCTGGTCAAGGCGACGCCGGAGGGGGCCCGGGACTTCCTCGTGCCTGCTCGTCTCCAGCCGGGCAAGTTCTACGCACTTCCGCAATCTCCGCAGCTCTACAAACAGCTGCTCATGGTTTCCGGCTTCGACCGCTACTATCAGCTGGCCCGGTGCCTGAGGGACGAAGACCTTCGAGCCGACCGGCAGCCCGAGCATACGCAGATTGACATCGAGATGAGCTTTGTCAGCGAGGAAGACGTATTCGCGTTGGGTGAGAGACTGATGGGCCATCTCTTCGAGTCGGTGCTGGGCCGGGAGTTGAAGACCCCGTTTCCCAAGCTCGCGTACCGGGACGCGATCGCGCGTTACGGATCGGACAAACCGGATCTGCGGTTCGGTCTGGAGATCGCCGATGTCACGGATAGCCTGAAGACGTCGACTCTCAAGATCTTCCAGGACGCGCGCGCCTCGGGTAACTCGGTATGTGCACTTCGTGTTCCCGGTGGAGCCAGCTGGTCCCGGAAGGACATTGAATCGTTCGGGGCTCTGGTGGAGAAGGCCGGGGGCAAGGGTGTCCTCTGGTCCAAGACCGGATCCGGGGGATTCGAGGGGGGGGTGGCCAAGCATCTGGATGACACGTGCAGCCTGAAACTGAACGAAGCGCTTGGACTCGGAGAGTCGGATCTGGTCCTCTTCGCCGCCGACAAACCCCACCGGGCGCCCGTTCTTCTCGGAGTCCTCAGGCGGCCGGTCGCAGATAAGCTGGAGATCGTCCCCGAGGGCGTGGATGCGTTTGCGTGGGTGACGGAGTTCCCGCTATTTGAATGGTCCGAGGAAGCCGAGAAGTGGGAGCCCACGCACCACATGTTTTCGATGCCGAGATTCGAGGACCTTGCGTATCTGGATTCCGACCCAGGACGCGTCCGGGGGCAGGTCTACGACCTGGTCTACAACGGCGTCGAACTGGGCTCGGGGAGTGTGCGGGTGCATGTGCGCCCGCTCCAGGAAAAAATCATGAAGATCGTGGGTTTTCCTGCCGAACTAGCGGAAGAGAGGTTTGGCTTTCTCTTGGAATCTTTTGAGTATGGTGCACCCCCTCATGGAGGCGTTGCGCTGGGGCTGGACCGCCTGGTCATGGTCATGGCCGGCCGCGAGTCCATCCGGGACGTGATCGCGTTTCCGAAAACTACAACAGGAGGGTCGCTGGTGGACGGTTGTCCGTCGCCGGTGTCGGCGTCGGACCTCGAGGAGCTGGGTCTCCGAAACATTGCGAAGACACCTTGACCCTGAATCGGGATTCGATTCTGGGAGGTTGAGAAAACGGTGATTTTCGTCTTGACAATCCTTCGGGCGGGCTGCTAGCCTGGATCTGTTAGCTTCTGGAAAATAATGCAGATAGGATTGTCGGGCAGTGGATGAACAAAGGGGGTGGTAGCGGATGTTCACTCCGAAGAACGCAATGATTCTGATCGGCGCGTGTCTGGTCGTGGGGCTTCTGGCGGGGTGTGGGAAGCCGCCTGAGCCGTGCACGGTGAGTCCTTCAATGATCGAGACCGTCGACAAGGATGCCAACCGGGTGGAGAAGGAACTCGACGCCGTGACAGCCGAGATCAAAGATCTGGAGGCTGAATACCAGGCCAAGTCAAGGAAGATCAAGCAACTCGAAGCTCAGAAGGCTGAGCTGGAAGATCTGAAGTCCAAGGTGGAGGGGGGCGGCCCTCCCAGGCGCTAGGTTCCTCTACCCCTGGCCGTGGAACGTGAGGTCGAGCGCCATGGGAGCCCTGGAGGTTGGAAAGGAGATGATCCAACGATGAGAGCAATTGGGAAGGGGGCTGTCCTTCTAATTCTGTGCGTGCTTGTTGCGGCGGGTGCCGCGACGGCTCAGAAGTACGGGACCAAGTGGGACCCCGCGGCTCTTGAGAGGGGCGAGTATCTCTCTGAAGAGGAATACTGCAAGCTGAAGCAAGAAGAGGCGATGGTCTACTGCGAGACGATGGCCGATATTCTGGAGAGCCACAAGCGGGAGCTGGGAGACCTCAAGTCCGAGGTCGATCGCGAGAAGGCGGAGGCCGATCGGTTGCGGAGTCAGGTTAAGAATCTGGATAATCGACTCGCGACGCTGAAAAAAGCGGTGGCCTCGATGGAGAATGAGTACGGTCCCTACCGGGGGAAGGCCTTCAGTCATACGGTGGTCAAGAGAGAGTTTCTTTCTCTGATCGCCGGCTATGATCAGATCTACGGCGATGCGATGAAATGGCCTCGACTCTACCGGGCCAACCGTGACCAGATCGAAGATCCGAATCTGATTTACCCGGATCAGGTTCTCAAGGTTCCTCACGGCTACCCGAAATGGCATCTCGTTGTCGACGGTGAGTTCCTGAGCAAGATCGCCAACTACTGGGAGATCTACGACGACGGAAGGGAATGGCCCCGTATCTACGAAGCGAACCAGGACCAGATTCGCGACCCGGACATGATTCACCCGGATCAGGTTCTGAACATTCCCAGGTAGCCGGATCAGGCATAGTGAACGTGAGACGACCGAATCCGGGGGGCCGGGCACCGGTCTCCCCGGTCGGCTGTTTGGATCGGGCGGTGGCCTGAGAGTCTCTTCCAGTCGTGAACCCGAAGCTCTTGGCTTCTGGAATTCCCCAGAACCAGGAGCTTTGCTTTATTCGACGTAGGCGCGCTCGAGAGGAAACGATGACGGAAGAACAGGTTCGTGAATGGATCGAACTGGGGCAGCTGGAACCGCTGGCTCTGTTCGGCGCGGGGGACGGGAACCTCAAGGTCTTGAGGGAGAAGTTTGGGATCAAGATCATCGCGCGGGGTGACCGGATTCTTCTTGAGGGTCCGTCCCGCGACGTCCGGAAGGCGAAGCGCTTCTTGGCGGATCTTGCCCAGGATGTCCGGCAGGGGAAAACGCTCACGCCGGGCGATGTTCGGTGCGCTCTGGACGTCGAAGATGGAACCGGGGTGCGGGAGGCGAACGACGAGTCCCTGGCTCTGGAGTGTCCCAGAAAGACGGTGCGGCCCAAGACGCCGGGGCAGATCCACTACCTGCGGTGCATGATGGAGCACGATGTGGTTTTCTCCATCGGTCCCGCCGGTACGGGAAAGACATATTTGGCCATGGCGGCGGCGGTGGCGGCCCTCAAACGCCGCCTGGTGGATCGCATTCTGCTCGTTCGGCCCGCGGTGGAGGCGGGGGAGTCGCTGGGGTTTCTGCCCGGCGATTTCCAGGAGAAGATCGATCCGTATCTCCGGCCCCTCTACGACGCGCTTTACGGAATGATGGCCGCCAACCAGATCCGCAGATCGCTGGACATGGGAGTCATCGAGGTCGCGCCCTTGGCCTACATGCGCGGGCGCACGCTCAACAACGCCTTCGTCGTCCTTGATGAGGCCCAGAACACGACTCTCGGCCAGTTGAAAATGTTTCTGACGCGTCTGGGATTCAATTCCAAGGCCGTGATCACGGGGGATGTCACCCAGATCGACTTGGTGCCCAAGGGGAGCTCGGGGCTCGTCCTGGTCCAACCGATCCTGATGGAAATCGCCGACATCGCGTTCGTCCGAATGACCGAGAAGGACGTCGTCCGGCACCCCTTGGTTCAGAAGATCATCAAGGCATTTGAGAAACACTCGGACGGCGACTCGCGCAACGACACGTCCCCGGCGTCGGGCTCCTGAGTCCGCCGGGTGCGGCGGCGGGGCACGAGGAGGTTCGAGTGGAAGTCCTGGTCGGCTCATCGGTGAAGAGACCCGGGGTTCGTGTCCCCGAGGTGCGACGGTTGGCCGAGCAAGTTCTCTCGGCCGAAGGCAGGAAGAACGTGGAGCTCTCGGTGTTGCTTGTGGGTCGGCGCGCCATGAAAACCCTCAACGAGCGGTACACCGGGCGCCGGGGGGCTACGGACGTGCTCTCCTTCCAGATGGCGGGTGAGGAGTTCTGCGGGCGCGTGCTCGGGGACGTCTACGTATGTGTGGATCAGGCGCGATCGCAGGCGCGTGTGTCGGGTGAACCCGTCCGCGAGGCAATCCTGCGACTCGTCATTCACGGCCTTCTCCACCTCCTGGGGTTCGATCACACGCGGGGGTCGAAAGAGGCGAAGGAAATGGAAGGACGTCAGGAGTTCCATCTCAAGCGTTGGTTGGCCGAGCGGAAGAAACACTCATAAAGGGTCGTCGAGCCATGGAATTCGATCTCCAGAGGACGTTTGATCAGGTGGCGCTGGCTCTCCAAAACGGTCGGCTCGAGGTCGTGGAAGATCTGGTCAACGTGCTGCATCCGGCCGATCTTGTCGACGTGCTCCACAATCTTGACGTCGAGGAACGCCGCGTCATTTACGGGCGGCTGTCCTTGGAGCCGTTGTCCGAAGTCCTCGATGAGGCGGATGAGGCGCTCATGCGCGACATTCTCGAGACGCTGGACGATCGGAAGATCTCCAGGGTCGTCGAGATTCTGCCCTCGGACGAGGCCGCCGACCTCGTGGGCGCGTTGCCCGAGGACCGCGCTGCCTCGGTGCTCGCTCTGCTTAAGAAGGAAGACTCGGAAGAGGTTCGCGATCTTCTCCGCTACGATGAGGAAACCGCCGGGGGGATCATGGAGACCGAGGTGGTCTCGGTCCCGGAAAACGCCCTGGTGGCCGAAGCGATCGACATGATCCGCCGGGCCGTGGAGGAAGAACGTCGGGTCTATTCCGTTTTTGTCGTAGATGCCAAGGGGAGTCTCCTCGGCGAGCTGGCGCTCTCCAGGCTTCTTCTGGCCAAACCGGTTGTGCCCGTGCACGAGGTGATGCAGCCGGCGGTGAGTGTTCAGACGGATCTGGATCAGGAGGAAGTCGCCCGCGTCGTCAGCAAGTACGATGTGACGGTCGTGGCCGTGGTCGACCCGGAGAGGCGGCTGGTCGGACAGGTGACCGTGGACGACGTGGTGGACGTGATTGAGGAGGAGGCCACGGAGGATTTCTCAAAGATAGCCGGGGCCGGCGGCGAGGAGGTTCACGAACCCTCGGCCCTTCGGGTCTCGGGCATCCGTCTTCCGTGGCTGATCGTGGGCCTCGCGGGGGGACTTGTCACGGCGAGGATCATGAGCGTGTTCGAAATGTCTCTGGCCGCGATGATTTCGATCGCCTTCTTCCTGCCCGTGATGACGGCGATGGCGGGCAACGCGGCGATCCAGTCGTCGGCGATCGTGATTCGCGGGCTGGCCACCGGCGAGGTGGGACTCTTTGGGCTCCGCCGCCGGTTCATGAAGGAGATTCGGGTCTCCCTCATCAACGGACTGGCCTGCGGGACGATCCTGGGCGCCACGACGGTGTTCTGGAGGCATGATGTCAAACTGGGTGTTCTTCTGGGCCTGTCCATGCTGGGCGTGATTCTGCTGGCGACCACCGTGGGAGCACTCGTTCCTCTCGCGCTCAAACGGATGAGGATCGATCCGGCCATTGCGATGGGGCCCATTGTCACCACGTGGAACGACATCGTCAGCGTGGTGATTTACCTGGCCCTTGCCACCGTGTTCCTGCGCTGGTTGGAGTAGGGGGGTGCCATGCCCCTGGCGGCGACCGAGGGCATCATCTTGAAACGGATTCGTCTGGGGGAGACGAGCAAGATCGTCACCGTCCTCACACCGGCATATGGAAAAATCAAGCTGGTCGCCAAAGGAGCGCGCAAGCCGAAGCACCGGTACGGGTCGGGAATGGAACCGTTCAGTGTGTGTTCCATCGTCTTCTATCGGCGCGAGGACCGGGACCTGCAGATGCTCTCCCAGTGTGATACTCTCGAGAGCCACATGCGGTTCGGCGAAGATCTCCGGAGGTTGGCCTACGGTTCAGCGGTGCTGGAGCTGGCCGACAAGCTCGTGCTGGAGAACGAGGCGACGGCGGATATTTATGGGTGGGTCGTGGGCGCGGTTCGGTGGTTGTCGGATTCGGCTCCAGCGGATCTTCCGCTTCTCTGGTGGGCGTATCAGCTGAAGTTACTGGAGGCCTTGGGATATCGTCCGGAGTTGGAATGCTGCGGAGGTTGCGGACGGCCGGTGACGGGGCGGAACATTCGTTTTGCCATGGGGGCGGGCGGTGTGCGTTGTGAGTTGTGCGTCTCAGGAAACGAGACGCCCGTCTCGGGAAACGAGACGCCCGTCTCGGGAAACGAGATGAGCATCTCGGGGGGAAGCCTGCGGGCGCTCCAGTTTTTATCTCGGGCACCGTGGGAAGAGATTCGATCCCTCAAGGTGAGCCGCCGGCAGGCGGGCGAGATCGAGAGTTTCCTGTTTCGGTTCTTGATCGGCCGGTTCGGAGAATCGTTCCGAATCAAGTCGCTCGGGATCCTAGGATCGGTGCGGAAAAGGGAGAACGCCAGTGGATTTTCAGACGCTTATCATGCGGCTTGAGGCTTTCTGGGCGGAGCAGGGTTGCGTCATCCAGCAACCGTACAATTCCGAGGTTGGAGCGGGAACTTTCAACCCGGCGACCTTCCTCAGATCTCTGGGCCCGGAGCCCTGGCGGGTTGCGTACGTGGAGCCCTCGAAGCGACCGAAAGACGGACGCTACGGCGAGAATCCCAACCGCGTCCAACAGTTCTTCCAGTACCAGGTGATTCTCAAGCCGTCTCCCGAGGACATCGTCGACCTCTACTTCGAGAGTCTCCGGCGCATCGGGATCGAACCACGGGAACATGATCTCCGTCTGGTCGAGGACGACTGGGAGTCCCCGACCCTCGGAGCCTGGGGATTGGGATGGCAGGTCTGGTTGGATGGGATGGAGATCACTCAGTTCACGTACTTCCAGCAGGTGGGAGGCATCGACCTGGATCCGATCTCGGTGGAGATTACCTATGGTCTCGAGCGCATGGCCATGCCGATCCAGGGGGTCGATAACATTTTTGCGATTGCCTGGGGTGGGGGCGTGACGTGGGGAGACGTCTACCGCCAGAACGAGGTTGAATTTTCGAAGTTCAACTTCGAAGAAGCGGACGTCGATATGCATTTCCGGCTCTTCGAAATGTGGGAGCGGGAGACGATTCGCCTGCTCGACCGGGGTCTGGTGGCGCCGGGCTACGACGCAGTGCTGAAATGCTCGCACCTGTTCAACGTGTTGGAGGCGCGCGGCGCAATCTCGGTAACCGAACGCACCGGCTACATCGCCCGTGTGCGGGGCCTGGCGCGCCGAGCGGCTCTGGCATATCTGGAGCAGAGAGAAGAGATGGGATATCCGCTCCTGAGGGAGCAGGCGGCCGAAGCGGAATAGGACGACGGAGGACGATCGCCCGGGAGAAGTCGGCCGAGGGAGGCGCGAGTGGGGAAAGACCTAGTGCTGGAGATCGGAACCGAAGAAATTCCCGCCAGCTACATTCCGCCGGCGCTCAAGCAGCTGGCGAGAGAGACGGCGGGGGCGCTGGAGAAGGAAAGGCTGCCCCACGGGAAGATCTGGACCGGTGGGACGCCGAGAAGGCTGGTCCTCAGAATCGAGGCGCTCGCCGAGAGCCAGGAGGATATATCGGTCGAGGTGGTGGGTCCGCCGAAGGCCAAGGCTTTCGATGGGGATGGGCGGCCCACCCCGGCGGCCATCGGGTTTGCGAAGAGCCAGGGAATCGACGTCGCCGCCCTCGAGGTGAAGACCCTCCCGAAGGGTGAATACATCGTGGCGGAGGTGGAGCACCGTGGCCGGCCCGCCGGGGACATTCTGGCCCAGATCTTTCCGGATCTCGTGCTCAGGCTTGAGTTTCCGAGGTCGATGCGTTGGAGGACCGAACCGGTTCGTTTCGCTCGGCCCATCCGCTGGATCCTGGCGTTGTTGGGCGAGGACGTTCTTCCGTTGGACGTGGCGGGTCTCGCGGCCGACCGGCTGACGTACGGGCACCGCTTTCTGTCCGAGGGACCGCTCGAGGTCGCGAGCGCGGACGCGTTTCCAGCCGTGCTGGAAGAGGCCCACGTCATGCTGGATCCGGACGTCCGGCGCGCGTGCATTGGCGAGGATATCGAACGGCTGGCCCGCGAGAAGGGGGGGCGGGTTCACCGGGACGAAGATCTGCTCGACGAAGTTCTCTATCTCATCGAATTCCCGACGTCGGTGTGTGGAGAATTCAGCGAGGAGTTTCTGGAGCTGCCGGCGGAGGTGGTCGTCACGGCGATGAAAGAACACCAGAAGTACTTCGCCGTGGAAAGCGCCGACGGTCGGCTTCTCCCCTTCTTCATCGCCGTGGGTAACTCCGGGGCCGACGCCGGGGACGAGGTGAAGCTCGGCAACGAGAGAGTCCTCGAGGCGAGGCTGGATGACGCAAGGTTCTACTGGCGAGAGGACCTGAAAACGAACCTCGACGACAAGGTGGAGAGCCTCTCCAAAGTGGTCTGGCAGGAGAAATTGGGAACGCTTCTCGAGAAAACCGAAAGGGTGGTGAATCTCACGGGCGACTTGGCCTCCGCGCTGGCCCCCGAGAGTCGGGACGTGGCCGTGCGTGCGGCCCGGTTGTGCAAGGCCGATCTGGTGACCGAGATGATTCGAGACGGGAAGGAGTTCACCAAGCTCCAGGGCATCATGGGGCGCGAGTATGCAAAGGTCTCCGGAGAGCCCGACGAGGTGGCAACGGCCATCGCCGAACATTACCTTCCCCGCTTCGCCGAGGACCGCATCCCCGAGACGGTCCCGGGCGCTCTTGTGGGCATCGCCGACAAGATCGACACCGTCGTCGGATGTTTCGGGGCGGGTCTCATCCCGTCGGGGTCCCAGGATCCCTACGGTCTCAGACGGCAGGGATTGGGAGTCGTGCGGACCGTGATCGAGAGGGAATTCCACCTGAGTCTTGCCGATCTCATTGCCCGGGCCACGGCGCTTTACGGTGGCAAGCTGGGTGAGGACGCGGCACCGGTCGCCGGGAAGGTGCTGGGATTCTTCCGGACCCGCCTGGAGACCTACATCGGTGACCGAGGGTTCCGGCACGATGAAATCGTGGCGGTCCTCTCGCTGTACTGTGAGGACCCCATCGATTCGCTGGCCCGTGTGGAAGCCCTGAGGAATTTCCGCGAGGACCAGGAGTTCCAGGGCCTGATTCTGGGCTTCAAGCGGGTTCGGAACATCATCAAGAGCGTGGGGGATCTTCCCCATCTGCAGAAGGGCCTGCTGGCCGAGGAATCGGAAAAGAAACTTCATGCCTCGGTTCTGACCACGGAGAAGAGCATTCTGCCTCTGCTTGAGGAGCGCGAGTATACGAAGGCCCTCAAACTCCTGGTCATGCTGAGGGTGCGAATTGATGATCTGTTCGATCGAGTTATGGTTATGGTGGAAGACACCAGCCTTCGGAATAACCGGCTGGCCCTGCTGAGGGAAGTGGAGCGCCTGTTCCTGAAGGTCGCCGACTTCTCCAAGATCGTCATCGAGGGGGAAACGGGCGAGAAATGAGCGAGGACCGTCCGCACGGAATCTCCTCCGGGGGACGCGTGATGGTGATCGGCCTGGACGGGGCGACGTGGGACAGGCTGGATCCCTGGATCGCGGACGGCCGCCTTCCGAATCTCGGGCGTCTCCTTGATTCGGGCGTACGGGGGCGGTTGCGGACCGTGATTCCTCCCGTCACGGCTCCGGCCTGGAGCAGCTTCATGACGGGTCTCAACCCCGGTCGGCACGGGGTGTTCGAATTCATCGTTCGAATGCGCCCGGATTTTCGCGAAGTCCCGGTCAACGCGACGCTGAGGGACGGTGTCCCCGTCTGGACGCTTCTCTCCGAAGAGAATCGAAAGGTGATCGTGGTCAACGTGCCGGTCACCTATCCTCCCGAAAAGGTCAACGGCATCCAGGTCAGCGGGTTCCTGACGCCCCGGGGGCGCCGGGATTTCACGCATCCCCCCGAGATCCTCGATGAGCTGGAGGAGGCGTTGGGACCGTACGAGCTGTACCACCGGGAAGTCTATCAGCCGGGGGCCGCGGGCCCCGTGCTCGACGAGCTCTACCGCGTGTTTGACTACCGTCTCGGGGTCGCGCGGTTTCTGGCGACGAAGAAGGAGTGGGATTTCCTGATGGTGCACTTCTGGGGCGTCGACCGCGCGCAACACGAGCTCTGGCATCTGGGAGACCCGGCGCACCCGGCGTACGATGAGGAGGAAGGGCGCCGTTTCGGCAAGCGCCTCCTCGACTACTACACGCGCGTCGACGACGGCATCGGTCGGCTCTGGGAGGAGGCGCGCCGGAAAAACGCCGCGTTCATCCTGATGTCCGATCACGGGTTCGGGCCCATCACCCGGTTCTTCATGCCCAACGTCTGGCTCCTCGAACAGGGTCTGCTGGTGTTGAAGCGGGATCCCATCACGGGGCTCAAGAGGCTCGCGTTTCGGGCCGGACTCACCCCGGCCGCGGCCTACCGGATGCTGATGCGACTCGGCCTGGCGCGAATGCGGTTGTCCGGAGGGTTCTCCTCGCGCAAAGGCCTGGTCGATCGGGTCCAGAAGGTATTCCTCTCCCTCTCGGACGTGGATTGGTCCCGATCCCGGGTCTTTTCCAAGGGAAACTACGGGCAGATGTACGTCAATCTCAAGGGCCGGGAGCCCTTCGGAACGGTGGAGCCCGGATCCGAGTATGAGTCGGTTCGCGACGAAGTGATCAAGCGGCTCAAGGAAACGCCCGATCCTGAGACGGGGGGACCTCTCTTCGGAGAGGTGTATCGCCGGGAGGACATCTACGACGGGCCGTACGTCGATTTGGCGCCGGACATCGTGTACCTGCCGGCGGACATGAGCGCAAAGGCTCTCGGGACCATGGATTTTTCCTCCCATCGATTCATCGAGAATACCTACGGGAACTCTGGGGATCATCGAATGGAAGGAATCCTGTTGGCCGCCGGCGATTCGCTCCGGAAGGGCAGCCGGGTCGAGGGCGCCACCATCGTAGACCTGGCCCCCACGATTCTCCACCTGATGGATTGCGAGGTCCCCAGAGCGATGGACGGGCGCGTGCTCACGTCCCTGTTCGAACCCGACGCCCTGACTCGCCGTCCCATCCGGTTCTCGGACCGAACATTGGTTCGAGGTCCCGGGGGGCGGACGTTTTCCGAAGAGGATAACGAAGAGATCCGCAGGCACCTGCGCGGTGTGGGATACGTTGGGTAGTCGGGAGGACGGGCTCACCCTCAAGACTAACCAACGTAGAGAATGGAAAGTGGAGAATAGACAATAGATCTCGGAGAAGAGCTTCGTAGAGAACCCGGGCCGGATGATGGAGGAGAGATCTTGATCCGTCGTCGAATCTCGATCGTGTTGCCCGCCTACAACGAGGAAGAGGGCATCGAAGAACAGGTTCGAGTCGTGCTCGACGCGACGGAGCCGATGGGTTTCGAAGCCCGAGAGATCATCATCGTCAACGACGGTTCCGCCGACCGCACGGGCGAGATCATCGATCGCCTGGCGCGGGAGATCGATGAGGTTCGCGCCGTTCACCATCCCCACAATCTGGGGTACGCGGACGCGCTCAAGAACGGGTTCGGCGCCGCTCGCTACGAATTGGTGTTTTACACCGATTCGGACCTGCAGTTCGATGTGCGGGAGATCAAGAACTTCCTGCCGGCCATCGACGACTATCATCTGGTCTGCGGGTTCCGCATCTATCGCTTCGACCCGTTCACCCGGCTTTTCCTGTCGTGGGGATACAATCTTCTGGTGAGAGTACTCTTCCAAATCCGAATTCGCGACATCGACTGCGCCTTCAAGCTCTTCCGCCGTGAGATCTTCGACCGAATTCACATCGAGTCCAAGAACTTCTTCGTCGATACCGAGATCCTGGCCAAGGCGAGAGCGTATGGGATGCGGATGACCGAGATCGGGGTGCGGCACTATCCCCGGAAGGTCGGGCAATCCACCGTCCGGCCCTCCCATATCTGGAATACCCTGGTGGAGATCGCGAGGATGTGGTCTCGCATCTACATTCAGGGGCGGTCATCTCCCAAGGACGGGTCCCGACAGACATGACAGAGGAGACCACAACTCAGGCCGGACCGGCGGGTCCCGAGGTCGGGGGGAAGGGACGATGGGCGTGGCTGGGCTCCAAGTGGTTCCGGCTCATGGTCTCCGCCGCTCTTCTGACCTTCGTCATCTCCCGCATTGACCGGAGGCAGCTGGGCCCGATCCTCTCGAGCATCGATCTGCGGTTGCTGCTTCTCGCCCAGGTGGCGAACTTCGTGATGCTGGGGCTCAACGCCCTTCGCTGGTGGGTGATGCTGAGAGCACAGGGAACGCGCATCAGCCTGGCACTGGCGAACTACTACTACCTGTTCGGGGCCTTTTTCAACTCCTTCATGCCGACCTCCGTCGGGGGCGATCTCGTTCGCGTGGTGGCCGCCAGCGAACACACGGGTCGCAAGTCCGTGACCCTTGCCTCGGTGGCTGTGGAACGGTTGCTCGGGTTTTTCACGCTCGTGCCCGTGAGCCTGGTGGGGATCGCTCTGACCTTTCGGGAATTCCAGCGCCCTCAGCTGCTTCTGTTTCTCGAACTCATTGCCCTGGCGACCTTTGTTCTGGTGGGAGTTCTTCTCAATGAGCGGGTGGCGCGGGGTATTCTCCGGTTCCTGAGACCCGTGTTCACGCGAATTCCCAGGGTGGATCTGGAAACGAAGCTGGAGAGTGTCTATGACGCGGTCCGGCTCTACGGGAAGAAGCGCCGGACGCTTCTCGTCGGTTTCCTGATTTCACTTGTATCCCGCACCGTGTGGATCTTCGGCTGCTACCTGGTGGCGGTGGGACTGGGGATGGCGACGGTGACGATGGCCCGGCTTTGCACGGTGATCCCTCTTGTGGAGCTGGCGCGCATGGCGCCCATATCCCTCGGCGGTCTGGGCGTGCGCGAGGGCACGTTCGCGGGACTCATGAGTCAATACGACGTTGCGGCCACCCCCGCCATCATCCTTTCAGTCCTGTTCTATCTCCTCTCTCTGGTGAATGGTCTTACGGGAGGCTGCGTGTATCTGGTGCGGACGCTGGTGAAGCGTTCGTGACGTCCTAGGGTGAGGTGAGGTCCTGTGGGGTGAGACAGAACCACGCCGGGTCGTCCACGGAAGCAACATGGATCCGGGTTGCGATCATCGCCGCTCTGGTGGTCGTTCCCCTCGTGTTGTTCTTCGATGTTCTGTTTCTGGACAAGGCGCTCGTGACGTCGTCACAGAAGCTGATGTACCCATGGACCTTCGGTGAGTCGCCGGAAACCGTTCTGGCCGAACGTTCCTTCCGTTGGGACCCCACACTCAACTACTTCCCCCGGCGCGATCTCACGCACGAGAGCCTGATGAGGGGCGAGCTTCCACTCTGGAATCCCCATTCGGCCGGAGGGATGCCCCTGTTGGCGGATTTCCAATCCGCCGTCTACTATCCCGTCAACCTGGTTCTCAACCTTGGGGATCCCCTTCGCGCTATGGGGTGGGCGGTGTTTCTCCATGTGGTTCTGGCCGGCCTGGGCACGTATGGCTTCCTTCGCTTTCGAACCCTCCCTGCCGTGGCCGCGGGGTTCGGCGGGCTGGCCTACATGATGAGCGGCTTCCTGATGACGCGAATCGGCCACCCGACCATGGTGCAGGCGGCGGCGTGGTTGCCGTGGCTGTTTCTGATTGTAGATCGCATCGTCGTGCGCGGCGAGGCGCGTTGGTTCGCGGCGCTGGCCGCGGCCGCCGCGTGCTCCATCCTGTCGGGATTCCCTCAGGTGACGGCGCATGCCTTCGCCGCCTCGTTGCTCTACTTCATCTATCGGGGGTGTTCGGCGAGGATCGGCTCGCGCCCGTACCTCTGGGCCGCGGCGTTCGCCTCCGTCGGCGTCGGGCTGGCCGCCGTCCAGATCATCCCCACGCTGGAATTCGCGCGGCAGTCGGGTCGCATGGCCGAAGCGATTTCGGCAGAGGTCTGGAGAACGCCGGCCGTGTCGTTCCTGGGACTGCTCGTCCCCGGGATCACGGGCAATCCGGTGGAGGGGACCCTGTGGCTCGCCGCATTCAAAGGGACGGCGACCCACCCCAACGACATCGGGTTGGTGGCCTACGTTGGGGTGCTTCCCCTGGTGTTCGGTCTTCTGGCGTTTGCCCGTTTCCGGCAGGATGGAGAGGTCAGGTTCCTTTCGGGCCTGGCCGTTCTCGCGGTCGTGGGTTCCATGTCATCCTCGGTGTTCTCGGCCCTCTACCTGTTTCTGCCCGGCGCCGGTGCGGCCCAGGCGGACCGGCTGGCTTTCCTTCTGAGTTTCTGCCTGGCGGTTTTGGGCGCCAAGGGTTTTGCCGCCGTCTCCGCGGGTACGCTGAGGCAGAGCCGATCATTCTTTGCCGGCTCCCTGGCCGTTATTGGAGTGCTTCTGGGATTCGTCGGGGCATTGGCGCTCCTCGGTCGCCGGACGCTCGCGCACGTCGCGGGAGCACTCTCGCCGCCTCTGTCCTCGGGTCTCTGGGACAGGGCGCTCTCCCCCAAGGTTCGGGAATTTCTCGCGCGCGATCTCGACGGCTGGTTTCGCTACGAGCTCGGCCAGCTTCGCTGGCCGGTCCTTCTCCTCCTCGCCGCCCTGCTCCTTGTGGTTCTCTGGAGGTCCGGCCGCGGTGGGCGGTGGCTTCGTTGGGTGGCCGTCGGAGTCACCGGTCTTGATTTGCTCCTGTTCGCAGGGGCGTACTACACGCCGCAGCCGATCGCGGGATTTCTGGAGGAAACACCCGGCATCCGGTTTCTCCAGGAAGAGCGGCGGGAGCCGTCCCGCATCGTTCGAGCGTTCTCGGACGCGGTTCTGGCCGCCAACCTCAACGCCGTGCTGGGGATCGACGATGCGCAGGGCTACAACGCGCTCATGGTCGATCACTACGGCAGGCTGTTCGATCTTGCGGCGCGGGGAACATACGTGCAAAACAAGAAAATCGACGCGCCCAGCGATCCCGGTGCCTTCGCCTCACCGGTCTTTGATCTCCTGAATGTGGAATACGTCGTTATGGAGGGAAATCCTGAATGGATGAAAGACCTGGAAGCCCATCCACGCTTCTCCGATGGGGGGCTCGAGCGGGTGTTTGCCCGAGATCTTGTCATCTACCGGAACGAAGATTTTCTGCCTCGCGCGCTGTGGTTGCCCGGGCCGCGGTTCCATGAGTCGGAGGAGCTGGTCACGGCAGGGATCGCAAGTTCCGGGTTCGACCCTTCGCGATCGGTTCTTCTCGAAGGCGACCCCGGGAACGTTCCCTGGTGGTCGGCCGCGGGCGGGGGGGGCGGCCGTGCGCGCCTGGTTTCCCATGAAGATCTATCCGTGGTAGTGGAAACTTCGTCCGAGCACCCGGGGTGGGTTCGATGGGCGGAGGCGGATTACCCCGGTTGGCGCGTCAAGGTGGATGGTGCGGAGGTGCTCTCCTGGCGGTCCGACCTTGCGCTTCGAGCCATACCGGTTCCCGGGGGACGGCACGAGATTGAGATGACGATGGATCCGGTTTCGACGCGATTGGGTCTTGGCCTTACGCTGTTCTCGACGGTGGTCCTCGTCCTTCTCTCACAGGTGGTTCAACCGAGGCGAGGCGAAACGTGAAACGTTCCGCACGCGCAGCCAAAAGGGTGGAGTCTTCCGCATCCGCGCCGACGTCGGGTCTGCTACACCGCTGGGGGCCGGCGGCGGTGGGGGCCCTCGCCTTCCTTCTCCGGTGGATCTATCTTGCGGGTGCTCGGGACAACCCGCTGTTCGAAAATCTGGGTCTGGACGCACGGTTCTACGACCTGTGGGCGAAGCGGATTGCCGCGGGCGACTGGATTGGATCCGAACCGTTCTTCATGGGGCCTCTGTACCCCTACGTCCTCGCCGTCCTCTACCGGCTCGGCGTGAGTCCGGTTTTTCAGGTTGCCGTGGTTCAGGCGGTGATCGATTCAGTGACGTGCGCACTCGTGTACGTCGCGGCGCGGCGAATCTGGGCACGGGAGGCGACGGCGTGCGTGGCGGGTGTCCTTGCCTGCTTCTACGGCCCCATGATGCTGTATACGGGCGAGCTGCTGTACCCGACGCTGGCCGGGCTTCTCCACGTCCTGTTTCTGTGCCTTGTTCTCCGCCGGGAAGAAAACGGCCGGGCCGCCGTCCTGTTCCTCGCCGGCGTGGTCCTGGGGATTGCCGCGTTCGGCAAGGCGACGGCGCTGGTCTTCTATCCGGGAGTGGTCGCCTGGTGGTTTCTGAGGAGGCCGCGCCCGACGTTCGGACGTCTTCTCCGGCCCGCCCTGCTTCTTCTTGCAGGAATCGCCGTTGTCGTCCTTCCGATCACGGCGAGGAACCGGATTGTGGGAAACGATTGGGTGCTCGTCACCTCCAACGCTGGATTGAACTTCTACATCGGAAACAACCCCATGTCGTCCGGCGGCTATCTCAAACCGGCGGGACTTGATGTGATGAAGGATCCCGAGGGCCGGCGGATTGCCGAGGCGAAGTGGGGAGGGCCGCTCAAACCCTCCGAGGTCTCGAGATTTTGGTTCTCGGAAGCGGGCGCTTTCGTCAGAGAACACCCGGGACGGTTCGCCTCGCACTTGTTGAAAAAGACGGTGTTCTTCTGGGGAGCCTTTGAGATTCCGCAAATTGAGAACTTCGGTTTTCAGCGGCGGTATTCGCCGCTCTGCCGGCTGCCCTTCCCGACTTTCGGTTGGATTGTCCCGCTGGCGCTGGTCGGCCTGATTCTCGGCGCCGAGCGGCGTCGATGGGCGCTCCTTCCGATGGGGCTCACCATTCTCTATTCGATCGCGATTGCCGTCTTCTTCGTGACCGGGCGGTACCGGATGGCCGTGGTGCCTTACTTGATCATTCTGGCGGCCGGGGGTATCTTGTACCTGGCCCTTGAGCTGCGGTCCGGACGCAGGCGCTACGTGGGTCCGGCGGTGCTCATTCTTGCCGCCGCTCTTGCACACTGGAACCCCTATCACGTGGACCGGAAATCGGGATTCGGGGAGCTGGAGTACAGGCTGGGGCTCAACCTGGAGAAGAACGGGGATCTGGAGAACGCATCCATGCGCTACCGGAGGGCGTTGGAGCTCGATCCAGATCATCCCGGGGCACGGCTGAACCTCGGTGTGATTCTGTCCAGGACCGGCCGTCCGCAGGAAGCGCGCGAGATGCTGGAATGGCTGGCCGGCCGCGGACCGGACAACGCCAAGGCCGAGTTTAACCTGGGGGTCGTCCTCGCGAATCTTGGCGAGTACTCCAGAGCCAGGGACGCCTACGCGCGGGCCCTTCGGATCGATCCCACGTACCTTCAGGCGTGGCACGGTTACGGAGTGGAGAGTTACCGGGCGGGGGAGGAGGAAGAGGCCGACCGGGCGCTCGAGCGAGTTGCCGCCCGCGAGGGATCGCCGTACAGCGAGCCCTGGGTTGCCTGGAGCCAATTCCTGCTGGAGAAGATGCGGGCTCCCTGGGACGGCCGCCGCGGGCCGGATCCCGAGGCCGGAGTCATGCGGGCCGGTGACATCCTCGCGATGACCGGAGACTGGGCCGGCGCCTACGATCTCTATCATCAGGTCGCCGAGGCTCGCCCGTCCGCCGAAGCGTATTATGAGGTAGGCGTTGCGGCCTACAAACAGGACCGGCTGGACGATGCGGAAGATGCACTGGCACGATGTGTGTCGTTAAACCCCCGACTGCCGGGTGTTCATCTGCTCATGGGATCGATCTACGTCAAGCGGGAGGATTTCGACTCGGCGCTTCGGGTCAACGAGCGGGAGGCGGAGATCAGCCCGACGGAGGCGGAGGTGTTCTTCAAGTTGGGGCTTCTGTACGAAAATCATTCGAAGAATCCCGACGCCGCTCTCCGGGCGTACCGCCGGTATCTGGAACTGGGAGGACCACGAGAGGCCATCGTTCGGGAGAGAATGGCGGTTCTCGAGGCCTCGGAGTAGGGGTAGAGAAACATGCGCGATGTCGGGGTCCATGGAAGCATCATCCGAGCGGCCGTCTTCCTGCTCGTTCTCGCCGCGCTCGGCGGCTGCGGTCGCTCTTCAGAACCGGTGCGGACGGAACAGAAACTTCTCTTCGTCGGGATCGATGCCCTGGACTGGAACGTCGCGCGCCCCATGATGGAAGAAGAAAAGCTCCCGCACCTGTCCGATCTGGTGAGCCGCGGCACTTCGGGGGATATCCTGACGCTCATTCCATTGGCACGTTCGCCCATCATCTGGACCACGATCGGCACCGGCAAGGAGCCCAACCAGCATGGGATCGGCGGATTCGTTGAGGACGCCGGGGGAACCGATGTACCGGTCACCCGGAACGTTCGGCAGGCGAAAGCCGTCTGGAATATCCTGGGCGCCGCCGGCATGGACGTGGGGGTCGTCGGATGGTGGGTCACCTGGCCGGCGGAGGCGGTGAGAGGGGTGATGGTCAGCGACTACCTCCAGTACAATTTCTCCGACACCGAGCTCTACGAGGGGCAGACGTATCCGGAGAGTCTCTACGAGGAAATCGCGGGGCTGGTTCTGACACCGGACCGAATCGGCGACGATGTCCTGGCGCCCTTCGTCGAGGGGAACGTGGCGGATCTGGCCGCGGGCGAGTATGCCACCGGGATCGAGGCGCTGCGCTGGATCGTCGCCGCGGACCTGACCTTCGCCCGGGTGGGTCTCCATCTCTACAGGACCCGTCGCCCTCCGTTCTTCACGGTGTATCTGCGCGGGCTGGACTCGGCGTGTCACAAGTTCTGGCACGAGTTCAAGGCCCCCGAGCCGACGGGATCCCCCTTTCGTGTCACCGTCCCGCATTACTACGAGTTCGCGGATTCTCTTCTCGGTCTCTTCCTGGCGGTCGCCGAGGAGGAAACGACCGTGCTGGTGTGTTCGGATCACGGATTCCGGGGCGCGCGAACGAGGTGGGACGGCACGCCCGCGCTGGGCATTCGCATGCACCGGGAGTACGGCACGGTCGTGATGGCGGGCCCCGGGATTCGGCGCGGAGCGACGGCCGGCAACGTCACCGTGCTCGACGTGACCCCGACGATTCTCTATTTCTTCGGACTGCCCGTGGCGGGTGACATGCGGGGCGTGGTGGTGAAGGATTTCTTCTCGCGCCCGTTTCTCGAGAGACACCCGGTGTTGACCATCGACAGCTATGAGACTTCACGGCCCGCCGCGCGGCCGGAGCCCGTGGGATCCCCCGTCGATGAAGAATTGGTGCGCCGCCTGAAGGCTCTGGGGTATATCCAGTAGATACGAGCGCGCGGGACGAGGAGGCTGCGGGATAACGGGCGGCGGGCGTGCGCGTGAATCCCGGACCCGGCCACAGGTTGCACAGATTCCAAAGAGAAGGCCGGCCTTGCGGTCGGCAGGCGACAACCGTATCACTCGTCACCGGGGTATGATGTTCATCTTCCCACCGCCGGCTCATCAAACAGACATGATGTTTATCGTCCCACCGCCGGCTCATCAAACACATCCGTGAGTATCTTCTCCATCATCACGGCCACCGAATCCCAGTCGCACCAGATGAGGGGCCAGCCGAAATAGGCCGTACTCCCCACGCCCGAATTCCCCGAGTTATCGACGATCAGCGCGCAGTTCTGGCCCTTCTGGACGGCATCGGGGTCCAGGCCTTCCGGAATGAAGTAGTCGAAATCGTAGATCGGGATCGCGTTCACGTTGGGATTGATGCCGTCCGGGTTGAACGCTTCCACGGCCCACAGGAAGAGAGTATCCGTTCCGGAGATGTGCGGCCAGGGTCGGCTGATGGGAAGGTTGGGATAGGTATCCGGAAACCGCGAGGCCGCGCCGCGGAATGAGTCTTGATGAACCACGAACAGGGTACTCAGCCCCAGAGCCCAATAGCTGATGGGAACGGGAGGTCCCCATGTGCAGAATCTCTCGTCGTATTGGAACGGGTAGTTCGCCGCTCCCCGACAGTCTTTGTCCAGAGCCTTGGCGGGGTTCACGCCGAAGACGATCAGATTTCCCCCTACTTTGACATAGGGATCGAGGTACCTGGTGCCTCCGTGAAACATCTCGTACAGTTCGCTTTGCTCATCGTCATAGTCGTCCGTGTACCAGATCACGGTCCGGTGGCGCCCGACCAGGGAAACGGGCGGCGGTTTTCGGATCTGGTCCAAGCAATCCCACTCCGCGACGCTGTACCCTTTCAGGATTCGGCGGAAAAACTCGGCCTCCACGGCGTCCGCGTCGTGCGCCGCCCAATCACCTACAGAATTGGGGTGGCCCGAAAACTTGGAATCATCGACGAGAAGAATCGGGTAGGTCTCGCCGACCGCGGGGCCGGGCTCCACGTGAAACCGGAAGCAGCAGACGGAAACGCCACCGATCGTATCTATGGCCTGAACGTATAGCGAGTGGTTTCCCACCGTCGGCAGGAAGACCTCGCCCTCGGTGGGATACCTTGTGCTCTCCGCGTACCACTGGGGCCACTGGGTGGTGTCGTCGAAGGCGTACCGGTACCCCGCAATCCGGCTGCCGTATCTGGATGCGTCCGCTTCCCAACGGAAGGAGACCTCCACCCCCAAGAACACCTCTCCGACCTTGGCCTCGCTGAGCGGGCCGCCGTCCGCGCGGTTGTTGCGATCGCCCAGGATTCCCCCCCAGATGGTGATTTTGGGCGTTTCATCCCGGATGGGGTCGAAGCAACACCAGTTCCGCCCGTGCTCCAGGACGCGTTCCATGGCGCCCGCGTGGTCTTTGGCGACAACGGCGAACGTGTTGTAGCGTCCCGTACTCAGGTACAGGCGCTCGATATCGTCGTACAGAACGTAGGTGCAATCGGCCGGCACCCGGGCCCAGCTGGAGTCGACCATACTCGTGAGAGGCCCCGGGTTCATTCTGTAGTAGAAAGAATCGACGACGCCCCCGTCGGGATCGTTGCCGACCCATTCGATGAAGACGTCCCGGCCGGTCGGGCTGCAATAATTGCGGTCACACGGTCCTCGGATGATGGTGGTGATGGGCGCGGTGGTTTCAGCCGTGAACGTGCGATGTGCGGGTGTGGGATCGTGCGTTCCCCGATCGTCCATGGCCTTGATCCAGAAGGTGTGCGGTTCGAGGTACTGCGTATCGGTGTGGTCACAGGCGACACAGCCGTCCGCACTGAGGACGAAGGTGGATCCTCCGGATGTGGTGTGTGTCCAGGTGGAGGTGTCGTCCCAGGCGTAGAAATAGCAAAGGATCTCCCCATCATCGTCGATTCCGTACCAGTTGATCTCGACCCGGTAGGACGCCAACGTGCCCGCCGGCGGAGCGTTGGAGACGATGGTCTCCGGCGGCTGGTTGGCGATCTCAGATCCGAGTTTCTCTTCAGAACAGCCCGAAAGAGCGAAAAGAACGAGGATCATCGCGAGGAGAACCTCACCCGGCGGAGAGAATCGTTCCTCGGTGGAGCGGGAGAGAACCCTGCGAAAGAGACCGGATCTCCATCTGTCCGTGCGACGCCGTTTGCCGATTGACAACGATGTCCTTTTTGTCTGGCCGCATTCTTTCACTGTCGACCGCAACACCCTTCCAGGGGAACAACGAGCAGCACCTGCCGGCAAGATCCTGTCTCAATTGTACCAACAGGTGCGGAGGTGTCAATGGGCAGTATGCGGATGAGTGGGGCAAGGCGGCATGGCGACTGCGGGGGCAACGGGACGGCGAGCGTTCGGGTTAACTGCAGATCCCAGCTACGGATTGCACAGATTTCAAAGAGAAAGGCCGACTTTGCGGTCGGCAAACTATAGCCGTGTCACTTGTCACCGGGGCATGATGTTCATCGTCCCGCCGACGGCTCATTAGACACACATAATGTTCATCGTCCCGCCGACGGCTCATTAGACACACATAATGTTCATCGTCCCGCCGACGGCTCATTAGACACACATGATGTTCATCGTCCCGCCGACGGCTCATCACACACATCTCTGAGTATCTTCCCCATCAACACCGCCACCGAATCCCAATCGCACCAGATGAGGGACCAGCCGAAGTACGCGGTACTACCTCGTCCGGGATCGGCGGAGTTGTCCACAACGAGGGCGCAGTACATCGGGCTCGCGATTTCCTCGGGATTCTCGTTGGGTTCGATGCGGTAGTCGTACTCATAGATGGGAATCGCGTTTATGTCCGTGCGGTAGTCGTCCTCCCCGAAGACTTCGACACCGTAGAGGTAGTCCCGGCCCGGGAACGGCCACGCCCCACCCAGGGGGAGCGATGGATACATGCCAGGGTCCACCGAGATCGCACCCATGAACCTGTCGTCCCCGATGATGCCGAGCTCCTTCAAACCGAAGGCGCTGTAGCTGATCGGATCAATCTGATCCGGTCCGCAATAGACCGGGTCGTACCGGAACGTGTAGCCGAAATTGAACCGGCAGTCGCCGTCCAGGGAGAGAGCGGGCAGGTATCCGGCGAGAATCAGGTTGCCGCCGGCCCTCACGTAGGAATCGAGATACCGGGTTCCCCACTGCATCAGCTCCCGGAGCGCGCTCCGGGACTCGTCATAGTCATCCACGTACCAGAGCACCGTCCGATGTCGGCCGACAAGCGAAATCGGGGGCGGTTCCCGCCCCTGCTCGAGGCAGTCCCATTCCGCATAGTCATACCCCTGGAGAATGCGCTCGAAGAATTCTCCTTCGACCTGGTCCGCCTGTCCCGGGCGCCAGTCGCCGTACACCGCGGGTATCCCCGAGAACTCCGAGTCGTCGACCACGAGCAGCGACTGAACGTCACCCGGCCCGGGTTCCACGTAATACTTGAAGCAGCAGGACGACGCCGTGCCCAAGTCGTCCAGGGCCTCGACACAGAAAGCATGGTTTCCGGCCGTCGGCAGGAAGGTCCCGCCGTCTTCCGGGTACCGCGTGAAGTCGGCGGGTCCTTCGACCCAATGCAACGAATCGTCCAGAGAGTAGCGAAATCCGATGATCTCGCCGCCGTAGGACGATGCGTCCGCCTTCCATCGGAAAGACAAGGGGACGCCCTGGAAAATCTCGCCGACGCACGAGGTCCACCACGGCCACCAGCTTACTTGGTTGTCACGCGTTCCCAGAATCCCTCCGTAGATGGTGACTTGCGCCGGCTGTCCCCTAACGACATCGAAACAGCAGAAGTTCTGCCCGTGCACCAGTACGCGCTCCCTCGCCCCGGAGTTGTCCTGGGCGACCACCGCGAAGTTGTTGAATATTCCGGTCACCAGATACGTGGCCTGCACGTCGGCGAAGCGGACATACGTGCAATCCGCGCCGACACGCGCCCACGTCGTATCCACAGACGAATGGGTTCCCTCGGTCACGTTGGCCTTATAGAAGAACGAATCGACGTCTCCGCCGTCGGGATCGTATGCCGTCCATTCGAACATCATGTTCGAGCGGACGGAGCCGCAATAGCCCCGCTCGCACGGACCTCTCGTAATCGTCGTGATGGGGGTCACCGAGACGCCGACAAAGGATCGGTAGGCCGGAGTCGGGTCGTGGGTACCGCCGTCATCCACGGCTTTCACCCAGAAGGTGTGGGTATCGGAACATGGCGTGTCCGACGACTCGCTGCTGTCGCAAAGGGTTGCGCTCAGGACGAATGTCGATCCGCTGGAGACGATGTAATGCCACGTCGTGGTATCCTCCCACGAGAAGTAGAATCCGACGACCTCTCCGTCGGGGTCCGTCCCGAACCACTCGATCTCCACAATCGCCGGGCCCGCGCCTCCCTGCGGCGGAGCGTTGGAGACCTGAGTATCCGGAGGCTGGTTGGGTTTTTCCGTGCCGGGGCCTTTCTCCGAACAGCTCGGGAGAGCGAGCAGAAGGGCAAACGCCAAAGAGGCACCGAAAGCGCGCATCAGGGGTCACCTCCCACATCTCAGGACGACGGGGTACTTCTATAAATGAACATACCGCCGAAATGGGAGAATGTCAATGGGGGTACACAAGGGTTCGTCCTGCTGATCCCAAATCGGGGGCCGACCGGCTACTTGAAGCGATACAGCGTGAGGCCCTCTTCCGTATGCAGGGCCTCCAGATGCCCGGTAATGAACTGATCGAGGAAGCCGTCGTATCCCGGACCGTACATCGGGGCGAAGACCCGGCCGAGGACGTGGTTGTAGATCACGTGGGTCACGCCCTTCGCTCGGAGGTCGGCGGCAAATGCTGCGGGGGTTCCCGCCGTCGCCGTCCACTGAGCGATCTGAGACGCCTCGAAAGAACTGTCCGCGAGGTACGGCCGCTCGAGATAGTACCCCTCGTTCTCCCAGATCATCAGAATGCGGGCTTCGGGAGAAAGGGTCTCATTCGCGTGGCGAATGATCGGGTAGGAGTGGACGGAATTCGACAGGTATTCCTCTCTGGAGACGTCCCCCGTCACGACGGGAAGCTTGGCCCCCGCGTTTCGGGCCAGCATCGGAACTTGGAAGACGGCCAGGAAGGCGAGCACGCACGCCACGCCCAAGCCTCGCACGTAATTCTTCTTCGAACCCAGGGCGTCGCGATCGAACGACCACAGGATCCCCGCCGTCGCGGTGCTCGTGAGCGGCAGGAGAGGAATCAGGAAACGAATCTGCTGTGAGGTGGCCGCCCAGCACACGAAGGGAATCACGCAGAGCCCGAGCATTTTCAGCCAGGGCGCCCGGTTTCTCATCAGGGCCGCCAGCGGAATAAACGCCAGCGGAAGCGGAGAAATCACCCCGTCGAAGTGCCGGTAGTTTCTGCCCATCTGGCCCTCGACGGCGGCGTTCCAGGGGAGCAGAAGATAGTCGCCCAGGCCGCGGCCCATCCCGATGGACCGTTGCCAGCGGACCAGCTGGTCCCCCAGCACCTTGCTCCACCCGGGCGATTCGAACACCGACGGGAACAGGGGGTACACGGGGTTCCCGGTCGTTGCGAGATTCTTCACCAGCCAGGGGGCGACCGGGATTCCGAACAAGAGCAGGACGATGCCCCACCTTCTCACAGGCAGAGGTCGAAGGCCGACGATCATGAGAGCGAGAACCGACAGGGCGAAGAACAGTCCCGTGTACTTGCACCCCATGAGGTAACCGGCGAACAGAGCCGCCAGCCAAAGAAACCCGTCCCGACGGTGGTGCTCCGCCTCCAGAATGGCGATCACCGCCAGCAGAAAGAACAGCGCCATTCCTAGGTCGGTGTTGCCCGCCGTGCGGGCACTCGTGATGGTGGGGCTCAGGAAGAACAGAAGCACGGCCAGGAGGGACCCCGGCGCCGGGATGAATCGTCGCGCCAGAATGAAAGTCCCGGCCGAGACGGCCAATCGCATCACGAAGTCCAGAACCCGGGCGGCCGGCTCGCCCCCCAACAGGTACGTGAGGGTCGTCAGGATCTCGAGATTGTGAGGCATGTTGCTGAAGAAATTCAGGGGCACAGGAAGGATTCGATGATCGGCGGCATAGCGCTTGGGCAGGTTGAGGTGGTAGACGAGGGAATCGTGCGCCGTGGGCGGCGCGAGGGAGAGCCAAAGTGTGGCGACCAACACGGGGGTCAGGATCAGAACGAATGCGGCCGAGGCCGCGCCCACCGTGTTCGTGCGGCACATCGTGTCGCGAATTTCAAAGAGAACGGTTCGGAGGTCCCGATACCACACGACCATGGGGACCATAACGAGAACCCAACCGACCCACGGGTACAACCCGCCGATGAGACCGATGGCAAGGACCCCGTAGGTCAGGAAGAAAAACCCTAGACCCAGGGACAGAAACAGCCTCTCTCCCGTTCGTTCGGGAACGGCCTTGAGCCAGATGAGCATCCTGCGGCCCAGAGCTGAAGCCCCCAGCACGAGCAGGAAATTGCAGCAGATCCCGCCTAGGTGCTCCAGCCAGAGGCCCCCGGACCGGACGGGATGGCGAATCGCGAAGAAGGCCAGAACCACGACGCACCAGACGAGGATCAGAACCAGGAGAGTGTGGGCCAACCTGTGCTCTCGAGATATCATGCGGCGCTTCCGATTTGGGGTCCCATGCGTTGGTCGGACAAGACGGTAGCAGAGCCCTGTATTGCACTCAACAGAATTGTGGGGCCGGGCGGCGAGCATCCCCTGCGTGCCGGAGGCGCCCGCGCGTCGCGGCGGGGACAAAAGGCTTGACAGTGGCCGAAGAGCGTGAGTATAGTCCCTGAGATTGGCCGGATGGGTTGAGAGCGATCGGCCATCTCCCTAGATATGCGAGTGCGGCCAGGCGGAAGCCTGGCTTCAGCCTGGATCTGTTGAACCTAAGGAGGGTCGTCTTGAAGTGCGCAATGGGGGCCGTTTTATTCTGCGCGGCGGTGGGTGCGCTCTTTCTTTCGGGTTGCGGAGACGACGAGGAAACGCTGACCTGCGAGTATTGCGAACACTGGAATCTCCTTCTCGACGGCCTCGCCCGACACCCGGCTTTCAGTCCGGATCCGAACCACCCCGACCGCATTGCGTTCAGTTCCAAGCGGTCCGATGCGAATAGTGTCGTGGAGGAGGATCGGTACGAGCACATCTGGGTGAAGGACGGGGACAATCTGTACAAGATCACGTCCGCCGACTACGACGATTTCCAGCCGTCCTGGTCTCCCGACGGCACGCGGATTGCGTTCACGCGGCAGCTCGACGGGCGCTTCGACCTCTGGGTGGTGGACGTGGCGAGCCTCGCGTCCCCGGGGCTTCCGGTGCGCCTGACGTCAGAGGCGAATGTGGATGCGGGAGCCTCCGAGAGCTCCTGGCAGGAGTCCGAGGGGCATGTCTGGGTTGTGTTTGCCTCTGGAGGGGATATCTACCGCATCCACAATTCCGGTGGAACTCCGACGAAGCTGATTCCTGACCCTCTGGATGTGGCGGGACGGTGCGGGTATCCTGAGTTTCCGGATCTTCAGCCTGCGGTCGGCCCCGGTGGCCGGGTGGCGTTCACGTCGGTCGGTCGCGGAGAGGTCGGAAACGTCGACGTGAGCGGGTACTTCGAGCAGGTCATAGGAGGCGAGACAACCGAAGTGGAGGTCACGGACGCGGAAATCTACCTGGATGACTGCAACACCGGTTTCACGGCGCCCCACAGCTTCGTCTTTCTGCCGGTGAGGCCCGACCAGGGAAGCTACACGGTCGGAGTCGAATCGCCGGCTCACTGCAATCGGCGCGACATCTCTCCGGTTGTCCGCCCCAATCAGACTACGTCGCTTCGCTTCAATTTTTTCCCCACGGCCGGGGACGTCTACCTTTGGGTGTATGAGGCGAACTGCAACATCTACGACATCTTCGAGGGAGATACCACGTTCCATTTCCGCATGGGCACGGGATTCCCGGAGCCTGCCGACAGTACGCTCAAGTGCCTCGAACCCGGCAACCACGTGATCCTGATCGAGTGGAACTCGTTCAGCCGGGATACCACGGTGAGCATTACGGCGGGGGAAACAGAAATGTTGTACGTCTTCCAGGCCAAGGACGGTTCCAACGCCCCCATGCGGCCCTATGCCGGTGTCGGCGATCCGCCCGTCGGCCTGGCCCCTCAGCAATCGATGTACGAGGCCATCTGGATCGCCGACCTCGAGAACCACAAGATGGTGGGCTTCTGGTCCATGAGCTCGCAGTTTGAGCAGGCGACCTGGTCGCCGACCGGGCAGTACGTCGCCTTCGTGGCGTCGGACCTGGTTCGGAACGTCTGGGGGGTGCGAATCGCGGATGTCGATGGGGAATCCTCCTCCATCTGGTCCGTTCCTCTTCCCGGAAGCTCGGGATCGGCATCCTGCATGCGATCCGCCTACCATCTCTCGTGGAATTCGTCCGGGGACCGTCTGGCCGTTGCGATGGGGGACTGTCAGGGAGCCTCAGGACCCCAGGATCTCCAGATCTGGATTGTGGATCCCAGGCCGTTTCTTGGGAAATAACAGGCTGTTGTGTGCCCTGCCGCACGTTATGCGAGGCCAATCCCGAGTGCAGAATGGATCTTGACACCCGCAAGGGTAGTTTGGTATAATGGCGGTGTCTTGGTGACTGTGTGCGACAGATTGTGGTCGCATGGGTTTGTGCGATTCTTGGGCCTGTTCCATTGCACAACGGACAGAGGAGTCCGGCAAGGGAGGTGATAGGGCAGGTACGTACGTCTGGTTAAGGGCAGTTCGTGCTTCGAACCACTCCTAATGTAGCGTTCTCTAGAGTAACTCGTGTTGGCACGACATCCTTAACAGAAGCCTTTTCCAGGAAAGGGGGACAGTTCAATCTAGGAGTTCTGCTTGTTTGTGGGGCTGCCGGGGCTGATGGAAGAGACTCGAGCATCGCTCGTTGCGCCAATCCCAGCTGGCGGGTGATTCGAGGTTCGGTCTCCAGTCCTCGAGCATAGCTTCGAATGTTGCATTTTGGTTGATTTGGAGGGTCTAGTTATGAAGAGAACCGTGCTGTCTGCGCTTTGCGTTTGCGCGATCGCAACACTCGGCCTCTCCACGCTTGCTTTGGCTGAGAAGCCTCCTGCCAGGGAATTTATACCGGCCTCGAGGGACGGCGCTATGCTGAACTTGTCGGAGCCTCTGGTGTTCAAGCAGGGCGGCGACACAGTGTGGCTGCAAGTGTACATCGGTGATGATGCGTGTCCTTGTGATGTAAGGCACGGTGGCGAGTGTAGCGGAGGTCCGCCCGATAGTTGTACTTTCTGTTTCGAGAACTACGTTCCCGGCACGGCCGAGCAGTGGGCATACTACGGAAGTCCGGGTACCTTGTTTGAACCGCCGTCGAAAGGCGTTGGAAACGGTTTCTCGACGGTGGACGCAAGGACTCTGGGTTCTCCGAGTGGAGAAGACTGGTGGCATGTTGACAATTACCAGGGATATGATGCCTATGGTTGGTGGTGTGGGGGCCTGGAAGGTGACCGCTGCGAACTCTGGGAGAATGCGCCTGGTTACGGTGATAATTGGGTCCAGTTGCTTGTTCTGAATCCGGGCATAGGAACCTATGTCGGTGACGTCACGTTGTCGTGCGCCGTCCAGTACGATACGGAGTGCGACTACGACTACGCCTACATTCAGTACTCAAACGACGCCGGAGCAAGCTGGGACAACGTGGCCACGCTCAACGGGACCAGCCGCATTGTGCCGAGTGGCGCCGCCTGTGGTGGCGACTATTTCGGTAACGGCATTGCGGATCAGGGCAGTCCGGAATGGGTCGACTTCGAGGAAGTGGTCGAGGTTACCAATGCGGCCGACTTCCGGATTGGATTCAAGTTCGAGTCCGACGGTGCCTGGAGTGACAAGGACGGCCGTGGGAATACCCAGGGTGCGTTCTTCGTGGACGACGTCCTGATCTCGGACTCACTGGACGTTGAGCTCGAATTCGAGAATATGGACGACGATTTCGATGCCGCTTGGGAGATCGCTTCGCCTCCGCCGGTTGCCAACCACTGGTGGATGGCCTACGATCCCGATCCCCCGAAGGAGCCCGAGGAAGGCGCCGACATTTGTGAGATCGGCTCTTCGTGGTGCTGGGCGGGTTGTCCTTACGTCGATGACCGGTGGAGGGTTCCTCCGGATGACAACGGCTTCCATTATCGGCTGATGTCTCCGAAGATCTACACCGGTTGGGGAGAACCCACGGTGCCGAAGGAGTACGCCGGCCTTGCAGTCCAGTATGACATATTCATCTGTTTCAAGGAGAACTTCTGCGACTATTACGACACGCAGGTGAACGTGTACAACGCAGCACCGCTCGGTGAGCCGTTGAACAAAGGTTGGTGTGGTTGGAAGAACGTCGACGGCTACATCTATTACGGTGGCTGTGACTTCATGAACATCGACGACCAGGAAGACGTGAGTCAGTTCATGGGCTCGTCGGTTGACACCGTGTGGTATGCCTGGGACATGCTGGACGTGGGTGCCACGGATGACTTCTGCTGGACGACCGTGACTCCGGCGCCCCATAGGAAGTCCCAGATGATCGTCGACAACATCAGCTTCGGTCTGTTCGATGCCTCGGGCACGTTCTTCCACGCTCGTGTGATCGACATGCTCCAGGACTCGTTCGATCTGGAAACCGATGCTCACAACGCTCTTCTCGCGAACGGCGAAATGCCGAAGGACTATATCGCGCGATCCGAGTCGTTGACGGTCGATATCCATGACATGAACAGGCTGGACGGTGTGGATGCCTGGGTCCGGTTGTACTACTCTGATGACGCAGGGGACAACTGGAACTATAACGACATGGTTTGCGTCCTTCCGGATCAGAACAACCCGGAGCTCGGCGGCACTTACTGCGGATCCATCGCGGCCAGTGAGGTTCCGAGCAGCATCGGCGGACTGTGGACGCCGGGCACGGAGATCTGGTACTACATTGCGGTCAAGGACAACCTGAACAACATCGCGTACTGGCCCGATGATGCCGATCCTTCGTCGGATCCGCCCGCCCGCCCGTACTTCAACAACTACTGGGAGTTCAGCATTCTGCCTGGCGTCAACTACTGCGAGTCTCCGAACCGGATTCTCCTGGTCGACGACTTCGGACGGAATGACTTCGATTACCATCCCTGTAGGTCTGAGACTACGGCCTTTGCGGGAGAGAACTTCTACGAAGGTCTTCTGACGGACCTCGGGTTCGGTTACGATAAGTACGATGTCCAGGGGGCCTCCACGGGCCTGACCAACGAGCCGTGGGCGCTGGTTTCGTACCCGGATACGCTGAACCCGGATTCCGTGGTTTCCAACTATGACGCCGTAATCTGGTTCTCCTCAAGGTTCGATCAGTACACGGTCGGCGATACGATGTGCTGCCGACTGTTCGACTTCGTCCGTAAGGGTGGACACTTGTTCATAGCCGGTAACAACATCGGCGTGGACATGACCGACTACGGCGACTACTCGACTACAGCGGAAGATACGTGTGACTTCTACGGCGGCATCATCGGCGCGAAGATGGAGCCTCCGGGTGAATCGTCTC